>NZ_AP024202.1:1269722-2539444 GCF_021654855.1 Thiomicrorhabdus immobilis | reverse complement strand
ACTGATAGAAAATACGGTTTTGGGTTATTTTATTATGTAATTTTTAAGTGTTCTGAGTGCTTTTTTAGAACTGTCTTAACACTTAATTTTCACGGCGAAACAGAGCGTTTTTTATAATTTTGCCAATAAAATTAGGTTGACTTTAAATGCGGATTTACATCTTAAATTTGCATTTTAAACAGCGATTATTCTTGGTTTTTTGAGCACTGAAAATAGTATACCTGTGAATAACTTTAAAACAAGGTTTTTTTCTGTGGATAACTCTGTGAACAAAGCATGTGGATAACTCAGGTTTTGCACTGGTTAACATATTGATAATATTGAATATCCTGCGGTTATTCAGTGGCCGCTAAAAAAGAGCATTTTAATGGCCAAAATAATGAGGAAAATCCCAAAGCCGCGTTTAAGGGTTTTTACCGGAAGTTGGTGTGCCCATTTCGCTCCGATTGGCGCAGTAAAATAACTGGCGATGACAATCCCAAAAAAAGCTGGCCAATAAACATAGCCGCTGGCCAATGGAGGAAGATTGGTGGCATCTAAGCCGGCAATCAAATATCCGATTGTCCCGGCAATGGCGACAGGAATACTGACCGCAGTGGAAGTGGCGATGGCTTGATGCATGGAGATATTGTTCCATACCAAATAAGGTGTGGTCAGGGTGCCTCCACCAATTCCGACTAAGGAGGATAGACTCCCGATGATTGTGCCCGAAAAAGTATTCCCTACCAGGCCGGGTAATTGTCTATTTGGACTGGGTTTCAAGGCTAATAGCATATTGATTGCGATAAGCAGTTCCAGAACACCAAAAATTTGTCCGAGTCGATTTGAGGCAATGAATTGCGAACTCCAACCACCAATAAAAGCCCCAAGTAACACTCCTGCGGTCAAGAGTTTAACGGCATCCCAGCGTACCGCACCGTGATTATGGTGGGCTCGAGCAGAGGAAAATGAGGTGATGACAATGGTGGCCAAAGAGGTACCAATCGCCAAGTGAACCACTTCCGATACATTCAAAAAATACAAAAAAGCGGTACTCAATACCGGCACAATCAACAAGCCACCGCCAATACCTAGCAGGCCTGCCGCAACACCCACAATGGCACCGGTGATTATATAGGTCAGCATTTCAAGTAAAAAAATCGGTTCTAGCATAGTGTGTCTGTTATCGGTAAGAGGTTGTTAAAAGGCTGATATCAGCCAATGAATATAGACCATTAGTATAAATTAAGTCATACTCAATGAAATGGAATACTTTATTGAGATAGGTTTGAGCGGTCTGTTTTTAGCCGCTTTTTTCGCCGCTACGATTTTGCCGATTGGTTCGGAAGTGGTTTTGGTTGCTTTATTGTTGAGTGACTTTAACCCTTTAGAGGTCGTTGCGGTTGCCACTCTAGGCAATGTGTTAGGTTCGGTGGTGAATTATGTTATCGGTTTTTTTGGCAGCGCTTTTTTAATCCATCGAGTGTTCAAGATTTCCGATGAAAAATTCAACCAAACCCAACAGCGTTTTCAAAAGTGGGGTACCGTGAGTTTGCTTTTGGCGTGGGTTCCTATAATAGGCGATCCGCTTACAGTGATCGCCGGAGTGTTAAGAGTCAATATCTGGTTGTTTTTGTTGTTGGTCACCGTAGGTAAGCTGGCACGTTATATTGTAGTGGCTTATACGACACTCAATATATCGTGATTAATTATAATGACCAGGCCTGGTCGCTTTAATAAGTTAATTTAAAACAATTTATATACAACCTGTTGTAGTCATTTTCATTTATACCACTAGGGCTTATGCTTTTGTGATTTGAATATAAAATAAGTCTAATATTTATTGGTTGAATTGTTGTTTTCTTGTTGATAACTCTATATAATTCCCGTTTTTCCGAATCCGGAATAGAAATTTTAAGGACAGTGACATGAAACGTACATTTCAACCAAGCGTAATCAAGCGTGCACGTACTCACGGTTTCCGTGCTCGTATGGCGACTAAAAACGGGCGTAAAGTATTAGCGGCTCGTCGTGCTAAAGGACGTAAGCGTTTAATTCCATAATCGATTAAACGTACTGTGCTTGGTCTACAAGCACAGTAAATCTTCTGGGGGAGTTCATGAATTCTAAACAAGAGTTATCAGCTCGCCCGGAGACCCTCTCTTCTTCTCAACAAGCGAAAAATGACTTTCCTAAGTCTAATCGATTGTTATCTCCAAAGTCTTACTCTCACGTATTTGCTCAAGCCGAACGATTCGGTAATCGTAATTGGACCTTAATTGTGCGTCCGAATAATGAAGAATTCCCTCGTCTTGGACTGGCTATCGCGAAAAAGCAATTACAACGTGCCGTTTGGCGAAATAGAGTAAAAAGAATTGCAAGAGAAGCATTTCGCTCACATAAGAAAGCATTAAGTGGGTATGATATTGTGGTTTTGGGTCGTAAAGGCATGCAAGAGATTGATAACAAGACGTTGCATGATAGCTTTTTACACCTGATTCGCAAAATCCACAAAAGTAAATTAAAAAATCGTCCCTAAAAATAAGATTTACAAAGAGTATCACACATGAATATGAGATCAATTTGGTGGTTAGCGTTGGCCTTTACGTTAACTTGGATATGGCTAGAATGGACCCAGTTTACTGCTCATAAAACGCAGCAAACTTTAGAAACGAGTACGGCGCAAGAAGTGCCGATGGCAAGCCAAAATGCTGTCGTTTCAGCGGCTAACCCTGCGGCATCTGATGTTCCCGGTGCGCATGTCGGTGGTGTGCAAAATGGTGCTGTACCGGTATTGCAAAACGGTATTACCCAGGGTCAACGTATTCATGTTACGACAGATACTCTTGATTTAATCATCGATACCAATGGTGGTGATATTCGTGATGCTAAGTTGCTGAAATACGGAGCAAGTCACGATCACTCTCAGCCATATCATTTGATGTCAGACTCTGGCCCATTGGTCTATATGGCGCAAAACGGTTTGGCCACGCAAAAAGACGCTAAATTACCTGCGCCAACGCATAAGAGTGTGTATCAAGCCTCACAGACCCGTTATGAGATGACTGGCGATACTTTGGTTGTTCCTTTAACCTGGTCGCAAGACGGTATAACCGTTACCAAAACTTATACTTTCACTAAAGGAAAGTATTTGGTGGATGTGGCCTATAAGGTAGACAATGCAACACAAGAGTCTTGGACGGGTAGTTTGTATTCTCAGTTAGTGCGTAACCGCCATAACCCTGATGAAAACTTCATGATGTATACCTACACGGGCCCAGTTCTTTATGATGGTAACGCTGAAGATAAATACGTTAAACATTCGTTTGATGATCTAACCAAAGAAGCGATTTCTGGCCGTACCGTTACCGGTGGCTGGGCGGCGATGATCCAGCAGTATTTCTTAACTGCGTTGATTCCTAGTCAAACAGAACAAAATAGCTACTACGCCAAGCCTTTAGGGGATGATCGTTATGCGGTCGGTGTGGTTGAGCCTTTGGTTGAAGTTGCGGCTGGACAGAGTTCTGTCTTGAATTCCGCTCTTTATATCGGTCCAGAATCGCAAGATAAGTTAGCGGCGATTGCTCCTGGTTTAGAATTAACCATCGACTATGGTATTTTAACGTTCTTGGCAGAACCGATTTTCTGGTTGCTGGAGAAAATCCATAACGTGGTGGGTAACTGGGGTGTGGCAATCATCTTATTAACGCTGCTGATCAAGTTAGTGTTCTACAAGTTATCAGAAACCAGTTACCGTTCTATGGCGCGCATGAAGAAGTTCCAGCCTAAGCTGCAACAGCTAAAAGAGAACTATGGCGATGATAAGGTTATCTTCCAGCAGAAGATGATGAAACTCTATAAAGAAGAGAAAATTAACCCATTGGGTGGTTGTTTACCTATCTTTATTCAGATGCCGGTATTCATCGCGCTTTACTGGGTACTGTTGTATTCGGTAGAGATGCGCCAAGCACCGTTTATGCTATGGATTGAAGACCTGTCTGCACAAGATCCTTACTTCATCTTACCGGTGATTATGGGGATTACCATGTACATCCAGCAGAAGCTTAACCCATCTGCGATGATGGACGAGATGCAACAGAAAGTCATGAAGATGTTGCCATTTATCTTCACCATCTTCTTCCTATGGTTCCCTGCAGGTTTGGTTCTATACTGGGTTGTGAATAACATTCTTTCGGTAACACAGCAGTGGTATATCACGCGTAAAATTGAAGCTGGCGAAGAGAAATAGAGGAACAGAAGATGCATTTAACTTATCAAAAGCTGGGTACAGATCACCCGATGTATGGCAAAGTGGAAGCGTTGGTGGCAGATGGCACCAAGCCCATCTGTTACAAAACCAAAGATGGTTACATCCCTTTAGAAGAAGGCGCGGCTCCGGTGGTGGCCTCTTCTGAAGCGACTGAAGTGAACACTAAGCCACTTTATGTTTTATCGTTCAAAGTGAATGATGAAGCTGAAGAGATGACATTCACGTCAAAGAAAAAGTTGGATAAAACCATCGCTTTGTTCAGTGAAAAAGAATTTATCAGTGACTTAAAAACGACTACCCACAATATTGTGGCGTAGTCGCTGGTTTTACTACCAGAAGATAAGTTTTAAAGCGCCCTTTTAAGGGCGTTTTTTGTTTTTAACCAGGCCTGTTAATTTTATTTGGAACTTTTATGGAATTTGACAATATTGATACGATTGCCGCCATTGCCACTGCACCAGGACGAGGAGGGGTTGGTATTGTGCGTGTTTCCGGTAAGAAGTCAGCGCAAATCGCCCAAGCCGTTTTAGGTAAGTTGCCACAGCCAAGGTATGCGCATTATGGCAACTTTTATGCAGAAGATGGATCGGTTTTAGACCAAGGTATTGCGTTGTATTTTCCAAATCCCAATTCCTTTACTGGTGAAGACGTTCTTGAATTGCAAGGCCATGGTGGTCCGGTGGTATTGCAATGGCTATTGAGTCGTGTGGTTGAACTGGGTGCACGCTTGGCTGAACCTGGTGAATTCTCTAAACAAGCGTTTATGAACGACAAGTTGGATTTGGCTCAAGCAGAAGCGATTGCGGATTTAATCGAAGCGTCTTCAGACCAAGCGGCTAAGTCGGCGATGCGTTCTCTGCAGGGCGATTTCTCACGAGAAGTGAATACCTTGGTAGAAGAGTTGACCCAGTTACGGATTTATGTGGAAGCGGCGATTGATTTTCCTGAAGAGGAGATTGATTTCTTATCGGATGGAAAAGTCGCCGGACAGTTACAACATATCTTAGACCGACTGCATATCGTGTTTGAATCGGCCAAGCAGGGTGCTTTATTGCGTGAAGGCATGTCGGTGGTGATTTTAGGTCGTCCGAATGCCGGTAAATCGAGTCTGTTGAATGCATTATCGGGTAAAGAGAGTGCGATTGTGACCGATATCGCCGGCACCACACGTGATATTGTCAAAGAAGAAATCAATATCGACGGTATGCCATTACACATTTTAGATACAGCAGGGGTGCGTGAAGCCACCGACCAGGTTGAACAAATCGGAATTGAGCGCGCTTGGCAGGCGTTAGACAGCGCCGACCGGGTTTTGGTGATGTTGCAAGCCGGTGAAGCGATTCATGAAGAAGATCAAATTATCTTGGATAAGTTACCTCCACATATTCCGGTCACCCTGGTGCGCAATAAAATCGACTTAATCGACCATGCACCTATGGTGGAAGTTGAAGCGGACACCGGACGTACCGTGATTTGGTTGTCGGCAAAGCACAAATTGGGGTTAGAAGCTTTACAAGAGCATTTGAAAACCGAGATGGGCTATGCACAAACCGCCGAAGGGGTCTTTATGGCACGTAAACGTCATTTGGATGCTTTACAAACCGCATTGGATTGGACTGTAAACGGTCAGCAGCAACTTGAACAGTTTGCAGCGGGTGAGCTTTTAGCCGAAGATTTGCGTTTAGCTCAGGAAGCTTTGGCCGAGATTACCGGCCGATTCACTTCTGATGATTTGCTTGGGCGAATCTTTACCTCTTTTTGTATTGGTAAATAGATTCTGCCCATATTGATGCGCTGATTGTTTCTACAAACACGAGAAAATTGATTAGAATTGATGGGATGCGTTTTATTGGTTCACAGGCTAAGTGTCAGGGCTGGGGAATCATGTCAATTGATGATAAGGAAAAACCATGAGTATTAAGAAAGGGCTGTTTGTGACGTTAACCAGCGCGCTATTGTTGGCGGGCTGTCAAGAGCAAGCGTCTACTGAGGGAACTCCGGTTACCATTCCGGTGGTTAAAACCATCGCTCTTTCCAACTTAAGTGTGCAACCGCAATGGAGTTTAACCGGTACCATTAGCGCACGTTATACCTCCAATCTGGCATTTCGTGTTGGCGGGAAAATCACTCAAAGACTGGTTAACAGTGGTGATAGTGTCAAACCTGGACAAGCCTTATTTAAATTAGACCCTACCGATTACCAACTTGCACTTGATGTCATCTTGGCCGACATTCGTGCGACTGAAGCACAAATACACAACGCCAAACTAGAGTTGGAACGTTTCAAAAAATTATTGCAACGCAGTTTAACCGCCCAACAAAATGTGGATCAGGCGCAAAGCAATCTCACTGTTTTAGAAGAGCGTTTAAAGTCGCTAACCCTTCAGGAAAAGCAGGCGAGAAACCAGCTGGAATACACTTCATTAGAATCACCAGGCCTGGGTAAAATTTTAAAAGTGCAAGCCGAAGAGGGAGAAGTCGTGGCGACCGGTTATCCTGTGGCTTCCATCGCCTTGGCAGGTGAGCGAGAAGTCGTGGTGCAAGTACCGGAAAGCCGTATTCAAACTCTGCCGATGAACGCCCAAGTTAAAATCTATGGTTCAGAACGTTTGTTGAACGTTAAGCTACGAGAGCGTGAAGCGAGTGCGGATGCCTTAAGCAGAACCTGGACAGCGCGTTATCGATTTGAAGAAGGCAGCGCACAAGTTCAGCACTATCTGGAATCGTTGAATTTAGGACAAACGGCCACTTTGTTTTTTGAATCGGTCGGCAATCTTATTAAGGTGCCGAATAGCGCCTTATATGAGCAAGGTGATTTTGTTTCTATTTGGCAGGTGAAAGACAATCATGTCAAACGGCTGCCGGTCAAAATCAAGAGTATTTCAGAGGAGTCGGCTTGGATTGAAGGCGACTTTAGTGATGTCAGCCATATCGTTTCTTTGGGTGTGCACCAATTGAATGAAGGTCAAGCGGTTAAGGAGTCGCTTGAATGAATCGCTTTAATGTCTCCGCCTACGCGGTTAAAGAGCGTTCATTAACCCTCTATTTTATCTTGGTTGTTGCCATTGCCGGTGTATATGCCTTTCTACATATGGGGCGCGCCGAAGACCCGACTTTTAATGTCAACACCATGGTGGTTTCCGCTAGCTGGCCCGGAGCCACTGCTCTTGAGATGCAAAACCAGGTGGCCGACCCTTTAGAGAAAAAGCTCGAAGAGATTGAGTATTTTGACCGTGTAGAAACAAAAGCGCGAGCCGGGCGAGTGGATATGCTGATTACCTTGGCAGAAGATACGCCGATGGAGTTGACGCAACAGCTTTATTACCAAGTACGAAAACGCCTAGGCGATGAAGCGATAAACCTTCCAAATGGCGTGCAAGGACCGTTTTTTAATGATGATTTTGAAGATGTCTATTTCACTTTATATAGCCTAACGGCGCCGGATTGGCCACAAGCCAAATTGGTGAAAGAGGCGGATAAAATGCAAATTGCGTTGCGTCAGGTACAGGGTGTAAAAAAAGTCAGTCTGATTGGTGAGCAAGCGCAACGTATTTACATTGACCTGGACAAACAGCAACTTGCGCAAATGGGTTTGGCCATTCAAACCGTGCAACAAGCAATCAACGGCCAATTGGCGGTCACCGCCTCCGGGTTTATCGAAACTTCGGGGCCGCGTCTGTATTTACGTAGTGGCCAACTAGCAAGCAATCGTACCGATACGGTTGAGCAAATCAAACAGCTACCAATCACTATCGGTCATCAACAGGTTCTATTGCAAGACATCGCCCAAGTTTACCGAGGTTATGAAAACCCGCCTAGCTATTTGGTTCGTAGCAAAGGTGAACAAGCGTTATTGCTTGGTGTGGTCATGAAGCCGGGGGTTAACGGCCTTGAACTCGAAAAGCATTTGCAGCAGTTTGAAAAACAGTATCAAGATTTTTTACCTTTAGGCATTCAATTAGATAAGGTCACCAATCAGGCGGATGCCATCCATAGCGCTGTATCGACTTTTGAACTCAAGTTTTTAACCGCCTTGTTTGTGGTATTGATCGTCAGCTTGATTACGTTGGGCTTAAGAGCCGGATTGATCGTCTCTTTAGCGGTTCCCTTGACCTTAGCCATGACTTTTATGTTTATGTTCATAGACGGCTTGAACTTTGACCGCATCACCTTAGGCGCCTTGATTATCTCTTTAGGATTATTGGTAGATGACGCCATTATCGCCATTGAAATGATGTTGGTGAAGATGGAAGAGGGCATGGACAAGGTTAAGGCGGCGGCTTATTCCTGGACGGTCACGGCAGCACCGATGTTGGTCGGTACTTTGGTGACGGTAGTTGGCTTTTTACCGATTGGTTTAGCTAACTCCAGAGTGGGAGAGTATGCCGGTAACATCTTTTGGGTGCTGGGCATCACATTGATTGCCTCTTGGATTGTAGCGGTGTATTTCACCCCGTATCTTGGCGTACGAATCCTTGCTGTTAAAGGCCATGCTTCGGAATCAAATCATGCGGCTAAAAAAGATATTTACGACACCAAGACTTATCGAGCTTTAAGGCGCCTTATTACCGCCTGTGTGCGCCATAAGCTTTGGGTGGTGGTGTTCACCGTAGCGGTATTTGTATTGGCGGCCATCGCCATGAAAACCACCGTGGTCAAACAGTTTTTCCCGAGTTCAGACCGCCCGGAGTTGATGGTGGATATTTATCTGCCCGAGGGAACGGGAATTAATGTCACCAATGCCGTGAGTATGCGAGTTGAAGAGCTGATTAATCAATATGATGAGGTCAAATCTTTATCGGCTTATGTGGGGCGTGGCGCACCGCGTTTCTTCTTGGCGTTAAATCCGGAGTTGACCAATCCGGCTTTTGCCAAAATTATTGTGGTCACTCACGATAAAGACGCACGTGATGCATTGCAACAAAAGTTAATTGCCAAAATCAATCAAGGTCTGTTCCCTGAGGCGCGCGTAAGAGTTCACCCTCTCCTCTTTGGACCGCCAGTGGTATGGCCGGTTACCTTTAGAGTGGTCGGGCCAGATCCGAATGAACTGCGCCGCATTGCCAACGATTTAAGGGTACTCATCGGTCAACAAGATTTTGCGATTGATCCGCATTTACAATGGGGGCAGCGTGCACCCATATTAAATATCAATATGGATAAAGCTCGATTAGCCCAGCTTGGGTTAACCAGCCAGGATGTGGCCGAGCAGTTGCAAACCCAACTACAAAATCGTCCGGTCGCCCAGGTTCTTGAGCAAATTCGTACCGTGAATGTGGTGTTAAGAGCCAATCAGGAAACACGAGCCAAAGTGGGTGAGTTAGGCAGTATCTTGATTAAAACCCCTCAGGGTGTGGCTTTACCGTTAGAGCAGTTGGGTAAAATTGAAGTGGGTTATGAAGACCCGATTCTTGAACGCAGAAACCGAGAACTTTATTTGTCGGTGAATAGTGAAGTGGTGACGGGAATGCAGCCTCCCGTTGCGACTAAGATTATACAAGCCAAGATGCAGCCTATCATTGATGCGTTACCGTTGGGCTATCGCATCGATGTCGGTGGCTCTGTTGAAGAGTCCAGTAAAGCCGAAGCGTCTATTCAAGCGATGATGCCGTTGATGTTATTGGCGATGACCTTGCTGATTATGTTGTTGGTCAAGTCGTTCAGCACCTTGTTTATGGTGATGATTACCGCACCGTTAGGCTTGATTGGTGCGGTTTCCGCCATGTTGCTGTTTAACCAGCCGTTTGGTTTTGTGGCTAATTTGGGCTTAATCGGCCTGGCTGGGATTTTAATGCGAAATACTTTGATTCTAACCGGACAGATTGATGACAATGTGCGTCAAGGAATGGTATTGGGAGATGCGGTGATTGACGCGACAATTCGCCGTGCACGTCCGGTTGTGTTAACCGCCGTTGCCGCGATGTTGGCGTTTATTCCGTTAACCACCTCAACCTTTTGGGGGCCGATGGCGTATGTGTTGATTGGCGGCATAGGCATAGGAACCATTCTAACCCTGTTGTTTTTACCAGCATTGTATTCGCTTTGGTTTAGAGTCAAGTTAGCTCATTAAGGAGTGGTGATGTTACGTTTTTGGATATTGGCTTTCGGTCTATTGGTTTTTCAATCGGCGGTAAAGGCGGACGGTGCTCAGGAGGCAGAATTTTGGCAAGCACTGCAGACTGGCGGCAAAGTGCTGTTAATGCGTCATGCTGAAATCGACCGTTCTTTTGGGGATTCTTTTCTATTGGATGAGAGCTGTTTCAGCGAAAAGAATCTAAATGAAATCGGGCGTAATCAGGCTAAATCGGTCAATCAAGCGTTTAAAATGCATGGTATTAAAATCGATAAAGTATTGGCCAGCCCGCACTGTCGAACCAAAGAAACCGCAGAGTTGGCTTTTGGTCGGTACCAAGTTGAACCTTTACTGCGTTTAACCAAAGCTTTAACCGTTGAAAAAGCGAATGACAATCTACAAAAATTGCGTTTGATGATTGGTGAATATCGAGGTCAAGGCAATTTAATCCTGGTGACGCATCGTCCTAATATCGGTGAATTGGCGCTGATTCGTGTCGAACCTGCCGAAATGCTGGTGTTACAACCGTTGGGAGATGGTTTGTTCGATGTTATCGCGCGTTTAAAGCTTCAATAATTTTCAACTATTTAATCTCACCAGGCCTGGTTACTCTAATTCAAATGTCTTATCCCATCCCTACACAACAAACTGTGGCTGAAATTGAAATCAAGAAAAGCCGTTTTATCGCTTACGCTAAAGGCATTGCCAGCAGAGAAGAGGGTATGCTTTGGCTGGAGGAGATTAAGGCACAATACCCTGATGCGCGCCACCATTGTTGGGCTTACCTGATTGGTAACCCAAAATGTGCCGCCAATGCCGGAATGGGCGATGATGGTGAGCCATCCGGAACAGCAGGTAAACCGATTTTAAACGTGCTAAATCACAAAGGCGTGGGTGATGTCATGATTATCGTGGTGCGTTATTTCGGTGGCATAAAATTAGGTGCTGGCGGGTTAACCCGTGCATACGGCCAAGCGGCTCAAGCGGTGATGGAAATTCTGCCAACCGAGCAGCAGGTTGAAATGGATGGCTTGCAAGTGAACTGCAGTTTTGCACAAGAGCAACAAGTCCGTCATTTAGTGGGGCTTGCCGAAGGTACGGTGGATGATGTTGGTTATTCACAAAATGTAGCCATGATGGTTTCGGTTCCTTCTACCAGCTTAGAAGCTTTTCAACAATCGTTAACCGCCAATGGTTGCGAATTTAAACTCTTGTCAATGTAATCCATTAAATCCGATTCCAAGAGATCCCATTCAAGCAATACCTTTGGCATAGCTTGCTGAATTCATTTCAACCACTTCTACCGTTATAACCGTCTTCATTGCGGCATAGCCTTTCAATACGGACAACAGTGATTCAGATAAGATCTGCTGTTCTTGATTGCTACGCCCGCCATGTATTCGACATTGAACATGTATGAAACCATTGAAATTGGTTGCAAGCTTAAAGGTGTTTATCGGATGAAGTCGCACCTTGATATTGGATGCTTCAAATAACCTTGTGTTTGTAACGGCATTAAACAAGTCATGCAGTAGCGTTTCTTGACTCTTTGCATCTAGGCTAGCTATTGAGTATTCGATAATGATATGTGGCATAGATAATGTATTTTGGAAAAATAGGATGAACGGTTGCTTGATTATAAATCAAATTATTTTCTGATAGCGCCAACAAAATAAAAATTATTGATTAGTATTGATTATGCAAAGGGTTTATTCTGAGTTAATAAGATGAGTTAAATCTTATTTATTAATAAGGAGAATGAAATGTCTAAATTATTGATACAAACATTATTTACAGCGGCGGTGATGACCTTAGCTACGCCATCTTTTGCTGATGAAGTTGAGCCTATTTATGGAAGCCAGCTAATGACCCAGCAAGAGCGTCAAGAGCACCGACAAGCCATGCAGTCTGCAAAAACAGCAGAAGAGCGTGAACAGATTCGTCAGCAAAACCACGAAAAAATGCGTTTACGTGCCCAGGAGAAAGGTGTGACTTTGCCTGATGAAGCCCCAATGAATCGTGGACACATCAATCAAAATGATAGACCTGGTATGGGTCGTATGATGAAAGATTAATTGTCATAGAGAATTGATTCAATATTAGCTGATAATGACGGTCTTAAGACTTGTTGTTATCAGCTAACTCAGTATCAGTTAACTTAAATGATGTTGCTTGATGATTTCTATTTGTGCTGAATAATCCGTTTCTGCTGTAGGTGCAGAGTCGAGTGGGTTATTAGCCTTTTGAGGATTGTTTAATAAAGTGTGAAAAGTGCCAGCCACACATTCTGCAAGTGGCTTAAGATTGTATCCACCGCCCAGTGAGAAACTGATTCGTCCATTGCAAATCTGCTGTGCAGAGTTTACACATCTCTCAACAAGTTGATTAAAACCTTTCACACTCATTTGGTGTCCTGCTAAAGGATCTTGCCAATGTGCGTCATATCCGGCAAATACAATAATATGTTCTGGTTGAAAGGATTCAAGTTTTTTATGTATCACTTCGTCATACACGCCTAAATAAGTATTGTCACCAGCGCCCTTTTGAAAAGGGCAATTTACAATGGTGCCTTTGGCGTCATCATGGCCTGTGAATTCCAAACCACCGGTCAGAGGCCAATAGGGGTGTTGATGGATTGATATCGCCATAATCGATGGGTCGTTTGCCGTTAGGTCTTGAGTACCATTTCCATGATGGACATCAAAGTCGATAATCGCAACTCTTTTAACCCCGCGTTCTTGTTGTAGCGCTCTAGCAGCAATAACGTCACTGTTGAATATGCAAAATCCCATTGCCCTGTCTTCAAGTGCGTGATGTCCAGGCGGGCGTAATAAAGCAAATCCGGTATCGACTAGACGATCATAAACCGCTAAATTGAGGTTGATGGCACTACCCGCCGCCATGCGTGCCGCATCAAAGGTGTACTTATTAATATAGGTGTCTTGTTGGTACTCATCAAAATAACCAGGTTCTTCATCACTCATGACTTCTATTTGGTCTATATAACCTTGGCTATGAGCCCATAACAACTCTTCATTAAATGCCAATCGACCTTTTACCGGTGTAAGTTGACGCCATATATCTTGTTGAGTGAGCGCCTCATCAATCGCAATCAACCGTTTAGCGTTTTCAGGATGGTCGACTTGATTGTGTTTATAGAATAATTGATCCAAAACCACACCTACTTTTGGATTGGTTCGGTTAGGAGAGTTCTGGTTCGCTAATAAAGGTGCAGAAGAGCCCATTGTGAGTAATGCTGAAGCCTGTTGTATAAACAAACGTCTCGATAATTGTAGTTTGTGCTGGTTAGACATACAAAAAACCTCTTCTAATGAAATTATTCAGTTCAGTTTAGCCATAAAACAGACGACATAAAAGAATAAGCAGGCCTGGTAGGATGAATATAGTATTAATTTAAAATAAAAAACCGATAAAAAACAGGGTTTGCAGAGGAGAAAATAATAAAAATGTGGATAAAACTGTGGATAAAAGGTGGGTAAAATGGGGTTAAGTCGTGTGATGGTGTTAAATGTAAAAAAAGTGTCAAAAAGGTGAAAAAAGAGGTTGCGTTGTGGGCGGATATGGTTAGAATACGCACCTGTTCCAACGCAGACACGGAAAACAAGCTACTAAGTGGCGAGTAGAAGTGGTTGGAACAGCGCTTAGCGTTAGGGTTCATATGAATGAAGTTTAACGAAGCGGGTAAGAAAAAAGTTGAAAATAATTTAAAATAAATTGTTGACAATGAATTGATTATCCACTTATAATAAGCGGCTTACCGAGAAGGAAAAGCACTGAGTTGCTTCTTCTTCTCGAAGAGACCTAAGTTCTTTAAAAATCAGGTAATTCAGAGATAATTTATGTGGAAACTCCTTAAGTGAGTGACCAAATAAAAAATCTCGATTTTTGACAAATATGTATATTGGTAATGAATAATTTATTATTTATTTATCATGTTTCACTTTGTCAATTCCGAGTGTTTATTTCCAGAGATGGAATTGAAATATATCAGCAAGATTAAACTGAAGAGTTTGATCCTGGCTCAGAATGAACGCTGGCGGTAGGCTTAACACATGCAAGTCGGACGGAAACGATGAAAAAACTTGTTTTTTCAGGCGTCGAGTGGCGGACGGGTGAGTAACGCGTGGGAATCTACCCTATAGTTGGGGACAACGTATGGAAACGTACGCTAATACCGAATATGCTCTACGGAGTAAAGGTGCCCTCTCCTTGGAAGGTATCGCTATAGGATGAGCCCGCGTGAGATTAGCTAGTTGGTGAGGTAATGGCTCACCAAGGCGACGATCTCTAGCTGGTTTGAGAGGATGATCAGCCACACTGGGACTGAGACACGGCCCAGACTCCTACGGGAGGCAGCAGTGGGGAATATTGCACAATGAGCGAAAGCTTGATGCAGCCATACCGCGTGTGTGAAGAAGGCCCGAGGGTTGTAAAGCACTTTCAATTGGGAGGAAGGTTAAGTAGTTAATACCTGCTTAATTTGACGTTACCTTTAGAAGAAGCACCGGCTAACTCTGTGCCAGCAGCCGCGGTAATACAGAGGGTGCAAGCGTTATTCGGAATTACTGGGCGTAAAGCGCGCGTAGGCGGACTATTAAGTCAGTTGTGAAAGCCCTGGGCTCAACCTGGGAACTGCATCTGATACTGGTAGTCTAGAGTTTAAGAGAGGGAAGTGGAATTCCAGGTGTAGCAGTGAAATGCGTAGATATCTGGAGGAACATCAGTGGCGAAGGCGACTTCCTGGCTTAAAACTGACGCTGAGGTGCGAAAGCGTGGGTAGCGAACGGGATTAGATACCCCGGTAGTCCACGCCGTAAACGATGTCAACTAGTTGTTGGTCTTATTAAAAAGATTAGTAACGAAGCTAACGCGATAAGTTGACCGCCTGGGGAGTACGGTCGCAAGATTAAAACTCAAAGGAATTGACGGGGGCCCGCACAAGCGGTGGAGCATGTGGTTTAATTCGATGCAACGCGAAGAACCTTACCATCCCTTGACATCCTGCGAACTTTCTAGAGATAGATTGGTGCCTTCGGGAACGCAGTGACAGGTGCTGCATGGCTGTCGTCAGCTCGTGTCGTGAGATGTTGGGTTAAGTCCCGCAACGAGCGCAACCCTTATCTTTAGTTGCTACCATTTAGTTGAGAACTCTAAAGAGACTGCCGGTGATAAACCGGAGGAAGGCGGGGACGACGTCAAGTCATCATGGCCCTTATGGGATGGGCTACACACGTGCTACAATGGGGGGTACAAAGAGCAGCCAACTGGCAACAGTGCGCGAATCTCAAAAAACCCTTCGTAGTCCGGATTGGAGTCTGCAACTCGACTCCATGAAGTCGGAATCGCTAGTAATCGCGGATCAGAATGCCGCGGTGAATACGTTCCCGGGCCTTGTACACACCGCCCGTCACACCATGGGAGTGGATTGCAAAAGAAGTAGGTAGCTTAACCTTCGGGAGGGCGCTTACCACTTTGTGGTTCATGACTGGGGTGAAGTCGTAACAAGGTAGCCCTAGCGGAAGCTGGGGCTGGATCACCTCCTTTAAGATAAAAAAGGTTGCGAGCTTAAGTGAGTTTTCACATAAATTGTCTCTGAATTACATGAAAGTATAGTGAACGACCCGGGTCTGTAGCTCAGTTGGTTAGAGCGCACCCCTGATAAGGGTGAGGTCGGTGGTTCAAATCCACCCAGACCCACCAATTTTGGCTGCTTTGAATCTTTTTACTTGCTCATTTGCTGATAGCAAACTTCGCAACTAAAAAAATCCAAATCATCTCAAAATACTATTGGGGCTATAGCTCAGCTGGGAGAGCGCCTGCCTTGCACGCAGGAGGTCTGCGGTTCGATCCCGCATAGCTCCACCAATACTACTCTTAATGAGTTTTGGTTTAAGTTGAAAGATTTAAATGCAGAGTTTATTAACAGTACTATTGGTTGTTTTAGTCAAAGCGATTTGATTGAAACGGACAAAACTGAAAGTTCTTTAACAATTTGGAATAGATCTCTCGATTGAGGATTTTAGATACAAGCTTCTTATTTAGTTAAGAGGTAGTTGGTCTAAGAACTCAATCAAATGAGAAGCCTATGTCACAGCCGACATTTGTGACATAGGTGTGGTAAGTATCCCTTCCAGGTGCTTACCACGCAAACTGGATAACGAATCTGGTTCTTAGGAATCGGAAGAGTTATCAAGTATAGGTAAAATATATAATTGAGAATACTCAAGCGTATATCATGACAGCGAAAAACTTTTAGTTGCGTACACTCATCAGACCTTATAAACAGAAGCTTAGTTATTAAATGGTATAGCTACCAAATTAAGTGGAGTTAACAAAAGGCATAAGGTTATTTTTGAGTTGTATAGTTAAGTGACTAAGCGTACACGGTGGATGCCTAGGCAGAAGAAGGCGATGAAGGACGTAGTAACTTGCGATAAGCCACGGGGAGCCAGTAAACATGCTTTGATCCGTGGATTTCCGAATGGGAAAACCCATCCAATATGGATATCCTGCTTGCAGGAGGCTAACCCGGGGAACTGAAACATCTAAGTACCCGGAGGAAAAGAAATCAACCGAGATTCCCTAAGTAGCGGCGAGCGAACGGGGACCAGCCCTTAAGCATTTATAAGATTAGTAGAATAGTCTGGAAAGTCTAACGATACAAGGTGATAGTCCTGTATACGAAAATCTTTTAAGTGTGAAATCGAGTAAGACGGGACACGAGAAATCCTGTTTGAACATGGGGGGACCACCCTCCAAGGCTAAATACTCTCTTCTGACCGATAGTGAACCAGTACCGTGAGGGAAAGGCGAAAAGAACCCCTGAAGGGGAGTGAAATAGAACCTGAAACCGTGTACGTACAAGCAGTAGGAGCAGACTTGTTCTGTGACTGCGTACCTTTTGTATAATGGGTCAGCGACTTACATTATGTAGCGAGATTAACCGAATAGGGGAGTCGTAGGGAAACCGAGTCTTAAATGGGCGTTTAGTTGCATGGTGTAGACCCGAAACCGGGCGATCTATCCATGGCCAGGTTGAAGGTGCCGTAACAGGTACTGGAGGACCGAACCCACGTATGTTGAAAAATGCGGGGATGAGCTGTGGATCGGAGTGAAAGGCTAATCAAGCCCGGAGATAGCTGGTTCTCCTCGAAAACTATTTAGGTAGTGCCTCATGTCTTACTGTTGGGGGTAGAGCACTGTTATGGTCTAGCGGTCCGTCAAGGATTAGCAGCCCATTGCAAACTCCGAATACCAACAAGTACAATCATGGGAGACAGACTGCGGGTGCTAACGTCCGTAGTCAAGAGGGAAACAACCCAGACCGCCATCTAAGGTCCCTAAATATTACTAAGTGGGAAAGGATGTGGGAAGGCTCAGACAGTCAGGAGGTTGGCTTAGAAGCAGCCACCCTTTAAAGAAAGCGTAATAGCTCACTGATCGAGTCGGCCTGCGCCGAAGATTTAACGGGGCTAAGTAATATACCGAAGATGCGGATGCATGTTTACATGCATGGTAGAGGAGCGTTCTGTAAGCCTGCGAAGGGGCATTGTAAAGTGTCCTGGAGGTATCAGAAGTGCGAATGCTGACATGAGTAGCGATAAAGGGAGTGAAAAGCTCCCTCGCCGAAAGACCAAGGTTTCCTACGCAACGTTAATCGACGTAGGGTTAGTCGACCCCTAAGACGAGGCCGAGAGGCGTAGTCGATGGGAAGCAGGTTAATATTCCTGCACTTTTTATTACTGCGATGGAGGGACGGAGTAGGCTAGATCAGCTTGGCGATGGTTGTCCAAGTTTAAGGATGTAGGCATGTATCTTAGGCAAATCCGGGATACTTTATGCTGAGACCTGATGACGAGTCCTCTTTTGGACGAAGTGATTGATGCCATGCTTCCAAGAAAAGCTTCTAAGCTTCAGGTAATAAAAAATCGTACCCCAAACCAACACAGGTGGTCAGGATGAGAATTCTAAGGCGCTTGAGAGAACTCGGGTGAAGGAACTAGGCAAAATGGTACCGTAACTTCGGGAGAAGGTACGCCCCCTAAGGTGAAGGACTTGCTCCGTAAGCTTCTGGGGGTTGCAATAAAATGGTGGCTGCAACTGTTTACTAAAAACATAGCACTGTGCAAAATCGAAAGATGACGTATACGGTGTGACGCCTGCCCGGTGCCGGAAGGTTAATTGATGGGGTTAGCGTAAGCGAAGCTCTTGATCGAAGCCCCGGTAAACGGCGGCCGTAACTATAACGGTCCTAAGGTAGCGAAATTCCTTGTCGGGTAAGTTCCGACCTGCACGAATGGCGTAATGATGGCCACACTGTCTCCACCCGAGACTCAGCGAAATTGAAATCGCAGTTAAGATGCTGCGTACCCGCGGCTAGACGGAAAGACCCCGTGAACCTTTACTACAGCTTTGCACTGGACTTTGATACTATCTGTGTAGGATAGGTGGGAGGCTTTGAAGCAACAACGCCAGTTGATGTGGAGCCAATCTTGAAATACCACCCTGATATTATTGAGGTTCTAACCTAGGCCAGTGAATCCTGGTCAGGGACAGTGTATGGTGGGTAGTTTGACTGGGGCGGTCTCCTCCTAAAGAGTAACGGAGGAGCGCGAAGGTACCCTCAGCACGGTCGGACATCGTGCAATGAGCGCAAGAGTAAAAGGGTGCTTGACTGCGAGACTGACACGTCGAGCAGGTGCGAAAGCAGGTTCTAGTGATCCGGTGGTTCTGTGTGGAAGGGCCATCGCTCAACGGATAAAAGGTACTCCGGGGATAACAGGCTGATACCGCCCAAGAGTTCATATCGACGGCGGTGTTTGGCACCTCGATGTCGGCTCATCACATCCTGGGGCTGAAGTCGGTCCCAAGGGTATGGCTGTTCGCCATTTAAAGTGGTACGCGAGCTGGGTTTAGAACGTCGTGAGACAGTTCGGTCCCTATCTGCCGTGGGCGTTGGAAAATTGAGAGGGGCTGCTCCTAGTACGAGAGGACCGGAGTGGACGAACCGCTGGTGTTCGGGTTGTCATGCCAATGGCATTGCCCGGTAGCTATGTTCGGAAAGGATAACCGCTGAAAGCATCTAAGCGGGAAACCTGCCTCAAGATAAGTTTTCCCTAGACTTTAAGTCTTCTGAAGGGCCGTTAGAGACTATGACGTTGATAGGCAAGGTGTGGAAGTGCAGTAATGTATGAAGCTAACTTGTACTAATTACCCGTGAGGCTTAACTATACAACTCAAAAGTGACTTGTAAGATGATGAAAATCAACGACAAGCGATGTTGTGATATACCTTGAGTATACTCAAATAGATACCGAATACTGATAGTTAGATCTATTCCAAAGAATTTTACGAGGTTGACTACCGTCAGCCCGTAACACCAAATTGCTTGGTGACAATAGCAAGATGGAACCACCTGATCCCATTCCGAACTCAGAAGTGAAACGTCTTAGCGCCGATGGTAGTGTGGGAGGTCCCATGCGAGAGTAGGTCATTGCCAAGCTTATATTCTAAAAACCCGCCCTGTGCTCAGCACTCGGCGGGTTTTTTTTTAGGTTTTATTTTGTATTCTATTTATCACCTTATAGAAGATAATCCTGCGATTCAGTAGAATAGAGGTATTAATTGATAGGAGGCCTCATGGGTGGACAAGTAACCGTTAAAGCAAGTGGAGTGATGTCTATGGTAAGTAAGGTACCGTGGATGTTGTTTATTATTGGTTTTCTATTGGTAGCGGAATATTTCAATCTAGCATTGGAAGGTACCGTTGGTTATACCTTCATTACATTGGCTGTGATAGTGCTTTTTATCGAGATGTTTAAATCGGGTGATGTTAGCCCTTTATCTTTCCTATTAGACCAATTTTGGGCGGTTATTACAGTTATCCTTGCAAGTGGATTATTAACCTATTTATGGTTTGTCACAGGTAAAGAGCCTACGTTCTTTCACTGGATCGGTTTTGCAATCATCTTGGCCGATGCCCTGATCAATCCGTTTAACTCTTTCCGTACGGCGTTACGTAATCTAGATGTACCTAACTAATGACTGCTTCAAATCAAACAACTGCCAATAAGAGTTTATTAGGGAAATCCACACCATATTGTAGCCAGTATGATGCTAAATTACTGTTTCCTATCCCACGTCAGGAAAAGCGCGATGAATTGGATATCACCCCTGATGACTTACCTTTTCAAGGGTTGGATATTTGGACCGCTTTTGAAGTATCTTGGTTGAATTCCAAAGGTAAACCTATTGTTGCTATTGCCGAATTTGCATTTCCTGCGGATTCTGAGTTCCTGATTGAATCTAAGTCGTTTAAGCTGTATCTCAATTCATTTAATGGAACACGTTTCGCTTCGCAGCAAGAGGTTGTTGACCTTTGGATCAAGGATTTGTCGAAAGCTTGTGGTGAAGAGGTTGCGGTAGACCTTAGAAGTCTGGATTCTGATGAATCGTTACTCGGTAAATTACCTGGGGTCAATTTAGACGATTTGGATATTGAAGTTGATAGCTATTCAGTTGCGCCTGATTTACTTGAACTAGAACGATCCAATGAGTTGGTAGAAGAGACGGTGAATAGTCATCTGTTAAAATCCAATTGCCTTGTGACTGGACAGCCAGATTGGGGTTCCGTCGTTATTCGTTATCATGGAATGAAAATCAACCATGATTCCTTGTTGAAGTATTTAATCTCTTTTAGGGAGCACAATGAGTTTCATGAACAATGTGTTGAGCGTATATTCACTGATATTATGAAGATTTGCTCTCCACAAAAGTTAACGGTATATGCGCGTTATGTAAGACGCGGTGGACTGGATATCAATCCATACCGTTCAAACTTTGAGGATGAATTTGATATTTCTAGAACATTGAGACAATAGATGTTGTTGAGGTTTATGAATTTCTTTGTCGGTTTGTTTGGCTATGAGTGGGTAAAGGTAGATAATCCTAATAAAAATTTAGCAGATGAGAGTGTCGCCGATGAAGGCTGGGACGATTTAGATCAAAATGTTCCCCATTATAAGTTGAGGAAGAAGTCTTTCTATTGATATCTAGCCGTTGAACTCACCAGGCCTGGCCAGTTTATTTTTTGTTTATTTATGATTTAAATTCATTATTACCTACTGTAAATAGGCCACGCTTTTCAAGGGGGAATGACAATGTCTGAACATGATGTAATTGATATTAAAAATGCCCTTAAGGCAAAACAGTTGATTGAGAGTTTTGATCAGAACCTAGCTCGATTGATGACTCATGGCGCTGATGAAAATGAAGTGGAAGCCTATACTATAGATTTATTGTCTGAATGGCTTGAGGAAGCGATTGAGAATGGGGTGAACCCACAAGAGTTAAGTAAACGAGCTAACCAATTGGCTCAGTTTGCATTTAGTCGGGGTTATTCTCAGCATGAAGTGGAAGAGCTTCTGACCATGCGTCCTAACCCCAATGGAAAACGTCCAATTTAAACCCTTCCTAATGTTTTCATTTACCACTAATGATTCAGTTTAATTTCCCCAATCTTGCCGAGTATTCTATTGATGGCTTTCAAATCTGGACGGTAACTCCTCGGTGCATCTGCTGGGTTTCCATTGCTTAAAGCTCCGGCACAGGTCAAACGATAAACATTCGGTTGTTGTTTAGATTTTAGATAGATATGGATCAAGTCCATGGTTTCCGGACGCTGTTCCATCCCTAAGCCAAGAAATCCGATAAAAGTCATAGAGTCGGTTTGGCTATTGTTTGTAGAATTAAACGCAAGCTGAGTCCCGGATAGATCAGCTTGTGCTATCGCTTCCTCGTCAACATTTACAGATGTGATCTGAAATGTTTCTGGCAAAACCACCTGCTTGTGCTCACTTAAGTTGGTGACCTCAACACGACAGTGTTGTTCGGAATGATCAAAGCCTCCCGTGTTTGCCGAGCCATGTTGGATATAAGCACGCGCACTATTCGGAGCGATCTCTATCGCTTGTTTGAGAATGAAAGAGTCATTAGGCTGGATTTCCATATTATTGGTTGAATAGGGCATTGACGAGCAACCGGCTAAGGAAATCATAATTAGTGGGAAAATGTATGCTTTATAGCTAAGGAGGCGCTTATTAAATAACGTTATCTGCATTTTAATGTCCTTAAGATTATTTGGTAAATATGAACTAGCTTGGTAGATGAATCATCAAACTAAAATTTACTCTTAATATTCAGAGATAGCAAGAAGCATCGTTTCGCCTGTTTATTCTTGTTGTGTGATTATGGTTATAAATACAAATTTAGGTCTAAATAAAGTCTACAAGACTAGAGTTTTCTAGGTTACGCAAATGGATGATTCTTATGGTAAAATATTTAGCTATTTGCAGTAAAAAGAATCGTAGTATCGATACGCTCAAGTGGGTTAAATCTCGCTGTTTTTAGGGTGTTTAACGGGTGAAACGGTTTTTGAGTGGCTTTATTTAAAGGTGGGTTATGCATTCCGAAAGTTCAAAATATGACGTCATAGTTGTTGGCGGTGGTCATGCTGGTACAGAAGCCGCGTTAGCTTCTGCACGCATGGGTTTGCAAACCTTGTTGCTTACGCATAATATCGATACCCTTGGGCAGATGTCTTGCAACCCGGCCATTGGTGGGATTGGTAAAGGTCATTTAGTTAAAGAGATCGATGCTATGGGTGGTGCTATGGCCATGGCAATTGATGAAGCTGGGATTCAGTTCCGTATTTTGAATGCCTCTAAAGGCCCTGCGGTGAGAGCGACTCGTGCCCAGGCTGACCGAGTACTTTATCGCCAAGCGATTCGTATGCGCCTAGAAAATCAAGAAAACCTAACTCTGTTTCAACAGCCTGTTGAAGATGTGATTTTAGAAGGCGATTCCATTCGCGGTGTGGTCACTAAAATGGGATTGAGTTTTTACGCGAATCAAGTGGTTTTAACCGTAGGGACTTTTCTAGCTGGCCGTATTCATATTGGCCTACAAAATTATGAAGGTGGGCGTGCAGGTGATGAGCCAGCCAATCGATTGGCTGATCGTTTAAGAGAGATGAATCTACCGGTTGGTCGTTTAAAAACGGGAACTCCACCACGTATTGATGCGCGTACGGTCAACTTTGAAGCAATGCAAGTTCAGCATGGTGATGATCCTGTTCCCGTATTCTCTTACATGGGTAAAGCTTCAATGCATCCTAAACAGATTCCTTGTTATATCACCTATACCAACTCAAAAACACATGATGCGATTATGGCTTCTTTGGATCAGTCGCCTATGTATTCTGAACAGGGTGAGATTGACAGCGTTGGCCCGAGATACTGCCCTTCCATTGAAGATAAGGTGATGCGTTTTGCGGATAAAGATAAACATCAGGTGTTTATCGAGCCTGAGGGGTTAACGACAACCGAGCTTTACCCTAACGGGATTTCCACCAGCTTACCTTTTGCTACCCAGCTACAGATTGTGCACTCCATGCAAGGTTTGGAAAATGCCAAGATTATGCGACCTGGTTATGCGATTGAGTACGATTATTTTGATCCGCGCGGTTTGAAAGCAACCTTGGAAACTCAAGCGATTAAAGGCCTGTATTTTGCCGGACAAATCAACGGTACCACAGGTTATGAAGAGGCGGCCGCCCAAGGCTTGTTAGCCGGAATCAATGCCGCTCGTAGGGCTCAGCTTAAAGAACAATGGTTCCCTCGTAGAGATGAAGCTTACTTGGGTGTATTGGTCGATGACCTGATAACCATGGGGACAACAGAACCGTATCGGATGTTCACCTCTCGAGCCGAATACCGCTTGATGTTGCGTGAAGATAATGCCGACCAGCGCCTTACACCAATTGCACGTGAAATGGGCTTGGTGGATGATGTTCGTTGGGCGGCTTATCAAAACAAATTAGAAAGCTTGGAGCAAGAAGTCGCTCGCTTAAAAGATACTTGGATTTATCCATCGCATCCAGAAGCCAAGCAGGCTGAAGCGCTGATGGAGCTACCTTTGAGTAAAGAGCAAACCTTGTTTGACCTGCTTAAACGCCCTAATGTGCAATACAATGCGTTAGCCACCCTGGAAGCCTTTGGCGAAGGGGTTGAAGACTCGGCTGTTGTTGATCAGATTGAGATTGAAGCCAAGTATTCCGGTTATATTGATCGTCAAATTCAACAGATTGATAAAATGAAACGTTCCGAGTCGGTTAAAATCCCTGAGGATTTGGATTTGGATAAAATTTCTGGTTTATCAAACGAGGTTAAGCAGAAGTTACGTGACCATAAGCCGGAGAATTTAGGCATGGCGGGGCGTATTCAAGGCATTACTCCTGCCGCGATCTCAATCTTACTGATTGAGATTAAAAAATTTCGTTCACAACAACACTCGGCTTGATATAAATGGAACAGTTAAGAGCAGTGCTTATTGAAGGTTTGGATAATCTTCAAATTGAATTATCAGCCGAGCAAATAGACAAGCTAATGGCCTATTTAGCCTTACTTCAAAAGTGGAATAAGGTATACAATTTAACCGCCATTCGAGATCCACAAGAGATGTTAATTAAACATTTACTGGATAGTTTGGCAGTTGTTCCTTATATTAAGCAAAATCGAATTATTGATGTGGGAACTGGTGGAGGGTTGCCTGGGATTCCGTTGGCGATTTGTTTTCCTGAAAAACAGATCGATTTGTTAGACAGTAATAGCAAGAAAACCCGATTTTTAATCCAAGCTAAAGCTGAACTGGGACTTGTGAATACCCAGGTAATTCATAGTCGAGTTGAAGAATACCAGCCAGAACCATTGTATGAGGCCGTTATTTCAAGGGCTTTTGCTTCCATTCAAGACATGTTGGACTGGACACACCATTTGATTCCACAAGGTGGGATTTGGTGGGCGATGAAAGCACAGAAAGATTTTGAAGATTTAACCAAGTTACCAGGCCTGGTTAAAGTAGAAGACGTGATTGAGCTTCATGTTCCAAAACTAAATGCAGAGCGCATGTTAGTAAAAGGTTCCAAGCAAGCCAGTTAGGTCAAAAGTTAATCATTTTAAAACCACTTTAGAGGCATATTCGACGTGGGAAGAGTTATTGCAGTTGCAAACCAAAAGGGCGGCGTGGGTAAAACCACCACGAGTGTGAACTTGGCCGCTGCACTTGGGCGTTTAAACAAAAAAGTATTGTTGATTGATTTAGACCCACAAGGTAATGCAACCGTTGCAATTGGTGTCGATAAGGATCAGCTTAATGCCTCGGTATTTGAAGTGTTGGTTGGTGAAATGAAAGCTAAGGCGGCTATTGTGCATGTGGAGCAGGCTAATCTTGATTTAATGCCCGCCAATGGCGATTTAACGGCTGCAGAGGTCGCGCTTTTAGAAGAGGATATGGGGCCTAAAAGACTTCGTAAAGCGTTGCGAAAAATTCGCGAAAACTATGATGTCATCATCATAGATTGCCCGCCAACATTGAATATGCTGACGCTGAATGCCCTTGCTTCGGCAGATGGTATTTTAGTGCCAGTGCAGTGTGAGTTTTTTGCGCTTGAAGGGTTATCCGCTCTGATGGATACGATTGATACCGTGCAAAGCCAGTTGAACGCAACCTTGCATATCGATGGCCTTTTGAGAACCATGCATGATAGACGTAATAATCTCGCCAATGATGTTTCTAATGAACTGGTCGCGCATTTTGGGATGAAAGTCTTACAGACCATTATTCCGCGTAATGTACGCCTGGCAGAAGCACCGAGTTATGGTGAATCCATTCTAGATTACGATGCAACATCAAATGGTGCGATTGCTTATCTTGCTCTCGCTAACGAACTTATTCGTAAAACACAGTTATAACTTATTGATCAAAAGGTAGGAATTTTCGTGGTTAAAAAACGTTCAGGTATGGGTAGTCGTGGCATTCATGCAATGCTAGGAGCAAAGCAGAAATCAGATAATAGCAGCGCCGATTTACGTATCGAAAAGTTACTTGTTGACCAGTTACAGCCAGGCCAGTATCAACCAAGACAACAGTTTGAAGATGTGGCGCTTCAAGAGTTAGCAGACTCGATTAAGGTACAGGGAGTGGTTCAGCCAATTATTGTGCGCCCGATTGGTACCGATAAATATGAGATCATCGCCGGCGAACGACGTTGGAGAGCTTCCAAATTAGCAGGCCTGGATAAAGTTCCAGTGGTGATTCGTCAAGCAGATAGTCAAGCCACATTAGCGATGGCGTTGATTGAGAATATTCAACGTGAGGATTTGAATCCAATTGAAACGGCCATTGGTTTAAAGCGTTTGCTAAAAGAGTTTGACCTAACTCAGCAAGCCGTTGCCGATGCGGTTGGGCGTTCGCGAGCCGCAGTGTCGAACCTGCTACGTTTATTGAAATTGCCACAAAACATTCAAGACGCCTTACACAAAGGTCGTTTAAGTATGGGGCATGCTAGAGCGATCATCAGTCTGCCTGAACCGGTTCAAAAAGAGTTGGCGGACAAATCCATTGAAAAGGGCTGGTCTGTTCGTGAAATGGAGGAAGCGGCACAACAAGTATTAGTGCCTAAGAAGCTAATTCAAAACGCTAAGAAAAAGGCGATTCCAGGTATTGATAAAGTAATCGACCATCAAAATGCATTAGGCGAAAAACTGGCAGCCAAAGTTAAAATCAATCACCATGAAACAGGTAGAGGTAAGATTGAAATTAGTTATGCCAATATGGAAGAGTTAGAGCGTTTACTGAATCTGTTATAAGTTTTATGTACTTCTGTAAGGTTTAGAAAAAAATTAATCAACAAAATATAAGTTACTGTATTACAAAGTTGTATAGGCAGATAGTGTGTTTTTATGATTATAAATCACACTATCTTGTGAGAATGAAAAAGTAACTATTAAAAAAGCAAAGAAAAGGGCTTTCTACAGTAGATTTTAGCCTTATAAAACATTATCATGTGCGGCCGTTTAGCTTGAACTTGATTCAACTAAAAAGTATCATTAACAGAGTTTGCCTTAGATTATGAGTGATGATTACCAACATAAGAAAGTTGTAAAAAATACAACAGAGGCACCTGGTCCTGCTGCGAACTTCTTATTGATAAGCGCAGGATCGATATTTACGTCGATGTTAATTGCCGGTTTTATAGTCGGTTATATGCTTGACCAAATTTTTGATACAACACCGATTTTCTTTTTAAGTTGTGCTGTATTAGGTTTTATTGGCGGTATTCAAAAAGTCCATGCGTTAACCAAACGTCTGGATCAGGTGCCGCCAAAGAAAGATGAAGAGACCAATAATGATTAAAGGTCTGGATAAAACTTTTAAAATCCAAGGAATAATTGGATTACTTGTTGTAGCTATATTTGCTACACAGGGCCAAGCGCTAGCCGCTGGTTACGGTTTTTTTGTGGGAATCATGAACGTGCTGATGTTGAGTTTTACTTTTAGTAAGGCCAATAAACGAGCCGAAGATGATGCAAAAGCCGGCATACTAATTTTATATATGAGTGCAGTGATTAGATTTGTTCTATTAGCTGTGTTATTTGTTTTGGGTCTGTCTTTTCTTGATGATAGTCAAGCCTTTCCAGTAGTATTAACCTTTGTGTTAATGCAGTTGGGACAGCTTTTCAATCTGAAGGGTAAAAGACGTTTGACTGATTAAGGAGTAGACCATTGAGTGCTGAAAAAATGGGAACTGTCGAGTATATTCAACATCACTTGACAAACAATCACATTGGCGAAGGCTTTTGGACATTTAACTTAGACACCATTGCCATCAGTATTATGATTGGATTAGTGATTGTCTTTACCGCTGCACGCTTAGGTAAGCAGTTGGAAACTGGTAAGCCAGGCGGGTTTCAAAACTTCGTAGAGTCTATTTTGGACTTTGTTGCGACTAACGTTAGGGATGCATTCCCAGGGCATAACCCTTTGATTGCCCCGTTAGCTTTGACAATTTTCCTATGGGTATGGTTAATGAACTTCATGGATTTAATTCCGGTTGATTTATTACCTTTGTTGTTCCAGGTGATTACTGGTGACGAACATGCTCATCTTAAGGTTGTACCTACAACGGATTTGAATACAACATTGGCAATGTCTTTGACTGTATTTGTATTGATTCTTTTCTATAACGTTAAGATCAAAGGTGTTTGGGGATTCACTAAAATGTTCCTATTCCACCCGTTTGGTAAATTCTTTATTCCTGTAAACATCGTGATGACTTTCATCGAAGAGATTTCAAAACCGCTATCTCTTGCTTTGCGTCTATTCGGTAACATGTTTGCAGGTGAACTAGTATTCCTATTGATCGCTTTGATCGGTGGAACATTAGCAGTGGGTGCCGCTGCTCTATTCTGGGCGCCATTACAAGTACTACTTGATTTAGGTTGGTTGATTTTCCACTTGTTGGTAATCACTCTTCAAGCCTTCATCTTTATGGTGCTCACGATTGTTTACTTAGGTATGGCTCACGACGAAGGTCACTAATCCGCCTAACGAACAATTAACGGAATAGGTGGCTAGATTTGTATCTAGTCACCAAAAGGGTTTAAGCGCACCTACTTATGTTTCATTACTTAGGTAAAAAGCTTTTTTTATTAACTTTTCTTTTTTTAACTTTAAACTTTGGAGAAAATCGATGGAAGTAACTGCTACTATGATTGCTGATATCTATGCTGCAACTGCTATTGGTGTAGGTGTAATTTTGGCTGCTGCCGGTCTAGGTTCAGCTATTGGTTGGGGTCTTATCTGTTCTAAAACTCTTGAAGGTATTGCACGTCAGCCAGAAATGCGTCCAGCATTAATGACTAACATGTTCATCTTCGCTGGTCTGATGGAATCTTTCCCATTCATCATCCTAGCTTTCGCAATGTGGTTCTTATTTGCTAACCCATTCGTTGGTGCGATGACTGCAGCTCTAGGTGCTTAATCCCACCAGTCTGTATCTAAGTATTAATTTAAATAACGAATGGCGAGGTAACCACTGTGAGTATTAACGCAACGCTTCTCATCCAGATGATCGCATTTATGCTATTAATCTGGTTTGTGAACAAAGTGCTGTGGGCACCATTGTCAAAGCTAATGGAAGACCGTCAGAAGAAAATCGCTGATGGACTTTCTGCAGCTGAGAAAGGAAAGCATGAGCTTGAATTAGCTGAACAAAAAGCCAAAGAAGTGCTTAAAGAAGCTAAAACAAATGCTCAAAATATACTGAGTCAAGCTGAAAAACGTGGTTCTGAAATCGTAGAAGATGCGAAAGTAAAAGCCGCGGAAGAAGCAGACCGTATTAAAGCTTCAGCCCAAGCAGAAATAGAGCAAGAAGTTAGTCGTGCGCGTGAAGGTCTTCGTAAAGAAGTTGCTTCAATCGCTATATCTGGTGCAGAAAAGATTCTTATGAAAGAAGTTGACGCTGCAACACATAACGACATGCTTGAAACCTTGGTTAAATCAATCTAAGGAAACTCTATGGCACAATTAATGACAATTGCAAGACCATACGCAGAAGCGGTATTCGCACTTGCAGAAGATGCGAATAACCTAGCAGGTTGGTCAGATGAATTAGCGAATCTTGCTACGATCTCTAAAGATCCAGCAATGATTGCTATGATTAAAAACCCAGCATACACAGCCGATCAAATCGTCTCTGTATTCACGGATGTGATGGGTGATAATCTGACAACTGAAGGTAAAAGCCTTTTAAATGCTATGGCTGAAAATAAACGCCTTATCGCATTAGCTGATGTTGCTGAAGTTTTTGAAACTTTAAAAGCTGAAGCTGAAAAGCGTGTAAGAGCGACTGTTATTTCAGCTCGCAAAACTACGGTTGAGCAGAAGAAAAAATTAAGTGCTGCACTAAATGCTAAGTTTGATGCCGAAGTAGAAATCAATTATGAAGAAGATTCTTCATTGATCGGCGGTATTAAGATTAAAGTCGGTGACTGGGCTATTGATGGTTCAGCACTTTCACAACTTAACAAACTTGGCGCAGCAATCGCCCAATAATGGAGAGGAACAAACATGCAATTGAATGCCTCTGAAATCAGCAACCTAATCAAAGACCGTATTAAAGGTTTTGATGGTGCAGCTGAGTCTGGCAGTGAAGGTACTGTTGTTAGCATCGCTGACGGTATTGTACTTGTTCACGGTGTATCAGACGTGATGTATGGTGAGATGGTTCAGTTCGACGAAGAAACTTTCGGTATGGCGCTTAACTTAGAGCGTGATTCTGTAGGTGTAGTTGTACTTGGAGAATATAGCCATATTTCTGAAGGTGACAAGGTAACTTGTACTGGTCGTATTTTAGAAGTACCAGTTGGCCCAGAAATGAACGGTCGTGTTGTTGACGCTTTAGGTCGTCCAATCGATGGTAAAGGTCCAATTGATACTAAAATCACTTCACCTATCGAGCGTATCGCTCCAGGTGTAATCGATCGTCAATCAGTTGATCAGCCAATGATGACTGGTATTAAATCAATCGATTCTATGATCCCAGTTGGTCGTGGTCAGCGTGAGTTGATCATCGGTGACCGTCAGACTGGTAAGACTGCAATCGCTATCGATGCAATCATTTCACAAAAGAACACTGGTGTGAAATGTATCTACGTTGCGATGGGTCAAAAAGCTTCTACAGTAAACAACGTAGCGCGTAAATTAGAAGAATACGGTGCAATGGATAACACTGTTATCGTTGCGGCAAACGCTTCTGATCCTGCGGCTCTTCAGTACATGGCAGCTTATGCTGGTTGTGCGATGGGTGAGTACTACCGTGACCGTGGTGAAGATGCTTTGATCATTTATGATGATTTAACTAAACAAGCACAAGCTTACCGTCAGGTATCTTTATTACTTCGTCGTCCTCCTGGACGTGAAGCATTCCCTGGTGATGTATTCTATCTACATTCACGTTTACTTGAGCGTGCTGCTCGTGTTAACGCTGACTACGTAGAAAGATTCACTAACGGTGAAGTAAAAGGTAAGACTGGTTCATTGACTGCTCTTCCTATTATTGAAACTCAAGCGGGTGACGTATCTGCTTTCGTTCCAACTAACGTTATCTCGATCACTGATGGTCAGATCTTCCTTGAAACAGGTTTATTCTCTCAAGGTATCCGTCCTGCGGTTAACGCTGGTTTATCTGTATCACGTGTTGGTGGTGCGGCTCAAACTAAAGCGATCAAGAAGTTAGGTGGTGGTATTCGTTTAGACTTGGCACAATACCGTGAATTAGCGGCATTTGCTCAGTTTGCATCTGATTTAGATGCAGCGACTAAAGCACAGTTAGAGCGCGGTAAACGTGTAACTGAGCTAATGAAGCAGAAGCAGTTCTTCCCACTTTCTATTGCAGAAATGGCAGTGTCATTGTATGCAGCTAACGAAGGTTACCTAGATGACATCGAAGTCAACAAGGTACTAGATTTCGAAGCAGCTCTACATGCACACCTTAACTCAGAACACGCTGCAGTTGCTGATGCAATCAATGCAAAAGGTGGCTGGGATGATGAAATCGTTGCAGGTGTAAAAGCTTGTATCGAGTCATTCAAAGCTAACGGCGTTTACTAAGATAAGGGGTAGGCCATGGCAGGCGGTAGTAAAGAAATACGAGCCAAGATTGGCTCCGTAACAAATACCAAAAAAATCACTAAAGCCATGGAAATGGTTGCGGCGTCTAAAATGCGTAAAGCGCAAGCTCGCATGGAAGCGACAAAACCATACGTCGAAAAAGTGAAGAGAGTAATCGGCCACGTTGCTGGTGCGCATCCTGAATATAAGCATCCTTATACTCAGGTACGTGCACAAGTTAAACGTGTCGGTTTAATTATGATCTCTTCTGATCGAGGTCTTTGTGGTGGTTTAAACTCAAACTTATTCCGTAAGGCTCTACCATTGCTTAAGCAGTGGAATGAACAAGGAATTGAGGTTGAACTTGCATTAGTCGGTAACAAAGCACAGACATTCTTCCGTAGTTACGGTGGTAATGTTGTCGCAACTGTTTCTGACTTGGGCGACACACCTCATATTGAGGACTTAGTTGGTACTATCAAGGTTGTTTTAGACAAGTTTGATGCGGGTGAAATCGATGAAGTTTATTTAGCTTCTAACGAATTTGTGAACACAATGGCACAAAACCCTACTATCAACAAATTAGTACCTCTTGAGGCTGAAGAAAAAACGGACGCTGGACATTGGGATTATTTATATGAACCTGATGCTAAATCTGCATTGGATTTATTAATGCGTCGTTATGTTGAAGCAACTGTGTTTGGTTCTGTTGTAGAAAATGCGGCATGTGAGCAAGGTGCTCGTATGATGGCAATGAAGAATGCAACCGACAATGCAGGTGAAATGATCAATGAATTGAAACTGTCTTATAACAAGGCACGACAAGCTGCGATCACTGCTGAAATTTCAGAAATTGTTGCTGGTACTGCAGCCGTATAAGTTTGATAGTTTCAATAAAAGGTTAAAGATTATGAACGGAAAAATAGTACAAATCATCGGCGCGGTAATCGACGTCGAGTTTAAAGGTGCTGATTTACCAAAGATCTATGACGCGTTAATGGTTGAAGAGCTAGGTTTAACTCTAGAAGTACAACAGCAAATCGGTGATGACGTTGTTCGCGCAATTGCGATGGGTTCATCTGACGGTTTAAAACGTGGCATGGCTGTTAAAAATACTGGTGAAGCGATTTCTGTACCAGTAGGTAAAGCAACGCTAGGTCGTATCTTCGACGTACTAGGTAATGCAATTGATAATGCAGGTCCTGTCGAAGCAGAACAAAAAAACACCATTCACCGTGCAGCTCCTGCATTTGACGAACTAGCGGCTTCTCAAGAGCTTCTAGAAACTGGTGTTAAAGTTATCGATCTAATTTGCCCATTCGCTAAGGGTGGTAAAGTTGGTCTATTCGGTGGTGCCGGTGTTGGTAAAACTGTAAACATGATGGAACTTATTCGTAACATCGCGATTGAACACTCTGGTTACTCAGTATTTGCTGGTGTAGGTGAGCGTACTCGTGAAGGTAACGATTTCTATTATGAAATGGAAGAGTCAGGAGTACTTGATAAGGTTGCTCTTGTTTATGGTCAGATGAATGAGCCTCCAGGAAACCGTTTACGTGTTGCCCTAACAGGTTTGACAATGGCTGAATACTTCCGTGACGAAGGTCGTGATATCCTATTCTTCGTAGATAACATCTACCGTTATACTCTAGCGGGTACAGAAGTTTCTGCACTTTTAGGTCGTCTACCATCTGCGGTAGGTTACCAGCCAACTCTTGCACAAGAGATGGGTCAAGTACAAGAACGTATCACTTCAACTAAGACTGGTTCTATCACGTCTATCCAGGCCGTTTACGTTCCTGCGGATGACTTGACTGACCCTGCTCCTGCTACTACATTTGCTCACTTAGACGCGACTGTTGTATTGAACCGTGCTATCGCTGAAACAGGTATTTATCCTGCAATCGATCCACTAGATTCAACTTCACGTCAGCTTGATCCACTAGTTGTTGGTCAAGAGCACTATGATGTAGCTCGTAACGTTCAGCAAACGCTACAACGTTATAAAGAGTTGAAAGATATCATCGCTATCCTAGGTATGGATGAACTTTCAGAAGAAGACCGTTCATTGGTTGCTCGTGCACGTAAAATGCAGCGTTTCTTCTCACAGCCATACTTCGTAGCTAAAGTATTCACTGGTGAAGATGGACGTTATGTTCCATTAAAAGAAACTATTCGTGGTTTCAAAATGATCGCTAGTGGTGAACTAGATGATGTTCCTGAGCAAGCATTTATGTACGCTGGTGACATTGACGAAGTTCTTGAAAAAGCGAAAAAATATCAAGGGTAATTAGTTATGGCAGTCTCAATGCAAGTAGATATTGTAAGTGCAGAAGGTGAAATTTTCTCAGGTAAAGCTGAGATGCTTTTTGCACAGGCTGCCGATGGTGAGGTTGGTATTATGCCTCACCATACCCAGTTTCTGAGCTCTTTGAAGCCTGGAACAGTACGTGTTGTTAGCGGTGATGAAGAAGATCATTTCTACATCAGCGGTGGTATCATCGAAATCCAACCTCATGTGGTTACGGTATTAGCTGATTCAGCTGTCCGTGCTGCTGATTTGGATGAAGCTGAAGCAACTGCAGCAAAACAGCGTGCTGAAGAAGCGATGACTAATGCTAAATCTGAGACCGACATTGCTCGTGCTCAAGTTGAATTAGCTGAAGCTGTTGCTCAAATTCAAGCGATTTCGAAACTTCGTGATCGTTTGCATAAGACTGGGTTGGCTTAATTCTTACCCTTATAAAAAAGCGGCTAATAAGCCGCTTTTTTTTTCTTTGTTGATTATTTTTGTCGCCTGTGGGCAATCTCTTCGTCAACGACGAGTCGTGTAGTAAACTACACTCACTTACGTTTCCTTGACCTTGTTCCACATTCAACTAAAACTAATCCAACAAATCCACTTATTCTTGTTTTAAAGAATGATTATGTAAAATAGTAATTTACATAATCATTTTTGTTTTTTAAGGAACAAAGTTATGGCTTTAAAAGTTGTTATTCTTGCTGCGGGTAAAGGGACTCGTATGCGTTCCAAACTGCCTAAGGTGTTGCAGCCGTTGGCTCAGAAGTCACTCCTACAGCATGTAATCGATACTGCTGAATCGCTTAATTCTGATTCGGTGATAACAGTGATTGGTCATGGTGCAGAACTGGTTGAGCTGCGAGTTGCAGGAGATAACCTAAGCTTTGTTATGCAGGAACAACAATTGGGTACAGGGCATGCCGTGCAGATGGCCAGCCATCTCGTTAATCCAGACGATACGGTACTGATTTTATATGGTGATGTACCGCTCACTTCTCTGCAGACATTGCAAGATTTATTGTCTTTAGTTTCTGAAATACACCCTCTTGCCCTGTTGACCATTAATCTTGCTAACCCAATGGGGTATGGTCGCATAGTGCGTGACCAACATAACGTGGTACAAGCTATTGTCGAGCAAAAAGACGCTTCTGCAGAGCAATTAATCATTTCGGAAGTCAATACCGGTATTATGGCGGTTAAAGGTCAACAGCTTAACCAGTGGTTGTCGCAATTGAGTAGTGATAATGCGCAAGGTGAATTTTATCTAACCGATATTATCGCTATGGCGGTTGATGATGGTTTTACCGTTCAAACCACACAACCTATCTCCGAAATCGAGGTTTTGGGTGTGAACGATAAGGTTCAGCTACAAGATTTAGAGCGTCGTTATCAAAAAGAACAGGCGATTAAACTGATGCAAGCAGGGGTTACTTTGATTGATGCCGCCCGTATTGATGTTCGTGGCATAGTCAAGGCAAATGCCGATGTTGAAATTGATGTGAATGTGATTTTTGAAGGTCATGTCGAATTAGGTGAAAACGTAAAAATCGGTGCAAACTGTTTCCTTAAAGACGTTAAGGTTGCCGATAACAGCGTAATCCACCCGTTTAGTCATCTTGAAGATTGTATTATAGGTTGTGACTGTATCATTGGGCCTTACGCTCGACTGCGTCCAGGTACCCAATTAGGTAATGCGGCTAAGATTGGTAATTTTGTCGAAACCAAAAAAGCGATTATCGGCGAGGGTTCCAAAGTGAATCATCTCAGTTATATCGGCGACACCCAGATGGGTCGTGATGTGAATATTGGTGCGGGCACAATCACCTGTAATTACGATGGGGTAAATAAACATAAGACGATGATTGGCGACCGTGTATTCGTAGGTTCTGATAGCCAACTGGTGGCGCCGGTCACAATCGGCGATGACGCAACGATTGGTGCAGGTTCTACCGTTACCAAGGACGCGCCGGAATCCCAATTAACCCTTTCACGTTCAAAACAGCTGACAATCCCAAGCTGGCAGAAGCCTTCTAAAAAGTAGACAAGACACCAATGAAGCATTTAGAAATTAAAGCCAGCTTATGCGAGCTGTTTAAAAAGGCGATGGCTCAAGCGGGTTGGCACATAACCCACCAAGATGTCGGGCAAACCGAATTATTGGCTTATGGTTATGTGATTATCTGGGAAAAAGAGAGCCATAAGGTCGTTTTACATTATTCGGACCGTCAAGGCATCGCTCAAGCGAATATTGAAACCTCTCCTCAAGTAGAGCAAGAAATTAAAACCATCATTAGTACGTTGTAGGCTGTTGTGGGTAAATTGCGTTCATACATCTCTTTGACTCGGTTGGATCGTCCTGTAGGTATTTATTTGGTGCTTTGGCCGGCTCTTTGGGCTTTATGGTTAGCTTCTGATGGCATGCCTTCACTCTATCTCATCTTCGTCTTCACCTTTGGCGCCATTTTGATGCGTTCGGCAGGTTGTGTGATCAACGATTACGCCGATCGAAATTTCGATGGTCATGTCGAGCGTACCTGTAATCGACCATTGGCCAACGGTGAAATCAGTGCAAAGCAAGCGTTAACTTTTTTTGGCTTACTGTGTTTAATCGCCTTTGGATTGGTTTTAACGCTCAACAGCCTGACAATTTACCTCTCATTTGGCGCGTTGTTTCTGGCCGCCTTATACCCTTTTATGAAACGTCATACCTATTGGCCGCAAGCCTTTTTAGGTGCGGCGTTCGCCTGGGCAATTCCCATGGCGTTTGCAGCGGTGCAAAACGATGTCCCTTGGCAGGTATGGCCTATCTTTGCCGCGACAATGATTTGGTCTCTTATCTACGATACCGCTTATGCGGTAGGGGATATGCAAGATGATTTGAAGATAGGGGTTAAGTCAACCGCGATTTTATTTGCGGATAATTTAGTACCGATTATCGCTCTTTTTCAGTTTCTGATGCTGTTATTGCTGGTTTGGATAGGGATTTTGTTTGGCTTAGGTGCGGTTTATTATGCAGGCCTGGTTATCGTCGGCTTATGGTTTGGCTATGACCTGTTCAGATTGAACAAGAAAGACGATGTTATAGCCTTTAAGGTATTCATTCAAAATCACTGGATAGGTTTGATTGTTTTGCTGGCAACCGCTATAGACTTAGCCATTAATCGATAACTAAACACTATTTTATAAAGGTCACCAGGCCTGGTCGGTTATGAAAATTATTGCAAGCGGGTGGTTTCTTGCGGTACTTCTAGAATAGGGTCTAACTCTAGCGCCCATTCAGCACTATCTAACGCTTGTGCAAAAATCTTAATCAAAGGCCCCAGTAGATCGGCATGATAAGGCAGAATAATGCCTTGACCTTTTTCAGGCTCCAAAATCAATTGTGCTTGATCGCTATAAATGTCTTTAAAGGTGATTTTAGCCAGCAGAATTGGTGACTCCCCTAATGGATAATTGGGATTTTCAGGTTTTTGATACTCACTCTCAAAATCACCCAGTAGTTGTGTTTGTTGTTTTTCAATTTGCGCTAATTGAGCCTTTTTTTCATCAAATAACGACTGCCCACTGGTTGGATGTTGACCATGTAAAACCGGAATGAAAATTTTCATAAAGCGACGAGTAATCCAAGCAAGATAGACTTGTTCATTGAGAGTTTTTATATTTAAGAGTATTCTGTCTTCAGCAGGGTGGTAAGACGCTTGGATTTGATTTATTTTATCGCTCATATCGGGTTCAATTATGGTCATTAAAGGCAGTTGGTTTCTTAATATGCAAAACGCTATTATAAAAGCTTTACTGATTAGCAGTGGACTATTCTCAGCTATCGGTTTTTCATCGACCGGCTTTGCCGATGATAGCAAGCCAAAATCCGAATCAGAAGAAAAACCCTTGCTGGAACGTGTTGCCAATCCCAAAATCAAAAGCTACCTTTCCAGTCTGTCTTCCGCGCAAGCTTATGTTGGCGACTACGTGCAAAGTACCGGTGAACGCCTAGACCGGTTTTTTGGCAGTGATGTACTCGATGTTACCCATAAAGGGAGCCGGTTGATTGTCTATACCCCATTTACCCTTTATGACAATGGCGATTCATACAGCAGTATCAACTTTAAAGCACAAATCGATTTACCTAGAACCAATCATCGTTGGAAGCTATTGGTTTCCTCGTTTGAAGGTGATGAAGAGCAAAACGTCAATAGCCTCAATAAAACCGAAATCTCACCGTCGAATACCCAGCAAACCGTCGATTCGGATAGCCAGAATACCTTGGCTGGCCGTTATCTTTTTCAAGTTTCTAAAAATGCGATTGGCCATGTCGATTTGGGATTAAAGTTCATCAACTATATCGAACCCAATCCCTATGTTAAATATAAAATCCGCTACAAAAAAGACCTGACAGAAAGCATTGAAGCCCGAACCACCCAAAACCTATATCTAGAACGTGACCGAGGATTTGCTTGGGAAGGCCAGCAAGTGTTCGATTATCAATACCAACCCAAATGGTTAGCAAGAAGCCAGACATCAACAACTTGGTGGCGAGATGATGCTGAAGTTCTGCTCAACCAAAAAGCGGTTTTGTTTGAAAGTGTTTCATCGATTACGGCACGAGCCTATTTTGTCGATGGGAATTGGACGATTGATAATCAAAATGCGATATTCAATTCGGTTGCGCTGGGAATGAATTGGCGTGAAAAACTCTATCAGGACTGGCTATATGGCGAGTTAGAGCCAAGAGTCACTTGGACTGAAACGGATAATTTTAACGAGCCCATCTACAGCCTACGTCTTATGCTTGAAATGCATTTCTATAAATAAATAGTTATTAATTTTACTTATCCTTACCCATTATTAAAATATATTATCAAGGCATCAAATAACAATATAATGTCTAGGATTTTTACGTAGTTAAGTAAAAATCAGTAATCAATTTAAAGATCACGGACGAAATTCATTGTTAACGGTTTTATTCATGAATAGTTCCATGTCCACAATGAAAAAATAATGGGAAATTAATAAAATGAATCTAAAAAAAATAATTGGTGTGTTGGCGGCTACATTTGCTCTAGTTATGTTTAATGCTCAAGCGGCAGATAAAGAAAATCTTCGCATTATGAGCGATGCTAAAGGGGATTCTTCCTATACGGTTAAGGTAAATGGCAAAGAGATGGTCATTACCCGTCAAATGACAGCATGTGCTAAGAATAAAGGTTGGTTACAGCCTCTAGTTCCTGTCGAAGGGGTTCATCCAATTACTGAAATCGAATTATTGAAAAGCATGAATGATCCGGAGTTCATTCTGTTGGATATGCGTGTCCAAGACCACTTTGTGGCGGGAACGATTCCTGGCGCTAAAAACATTCCTTACACTGAAGTTGCGATGCGTTTGAATGAAATGGGTTGTGAGAAAGCGGATGGCAAGTGGAACTGTGCTAACGCTAAAAAAGTGGTGGCATTTTGTAATGGACCAGTTTGCCCCCAAAGCCCGATTGCAATCAAAGCTTCTGTTCGTGAAGGTTTCCCTGCAGAGAACTTCTACTACTACCGTGGTGGGATGTTAGACTGGGCTGCTTTAGGTTTTCCAATGGTTGAAGGTGAGTTTTAATCACTTAATTGTTGCTTAATCCATGATAAAGGCCGCTTTAAGCGGCCTTTTTTGTGGCTGTTAATTTTTAATCTACCAGGCCTGGTAGAAAAACCTCGGTAAGCAGTAAAGGCGCATTTTGTTGTTTAAAGACAGAGCGTCTTGCAAATCCAGGTAAATTCGCGGCCTCGTTAACATCGAGGTTTTCAATCAAATACGGCCAAAAACTTAAAGCGTTTTTAGAAAACTCAAAAGGCGAACGCTGAATACTCGGTAAGTCAAATAGCACTTCCCCCAAGGGTTTATTGCCTAATTTTTGCAAATGATGCCAGGGGTTGTGTTCATCCAGCTTGGGGATAACGGTTCGTGCATAGACCCAACTTTTTCCATGACATTTAAGCAAGACACAGCGTATCCAGGCCTCTTCATTACGATTCAAACCGAGTTTCTGCGATTCATTTAACAGCGGGATTTCAAATTCTTCAGATAAGATAACCACCTGTAAATCCGGGCATAACACACGCAATTTAGCCGTCAAAGAGGTGGGGGTGGTCAACCAAGATTGAATCTTTCTAGAGGGTGAAATCCGGCGTAATAACCCTGAAGGTTTCCAAAACTGCGGTTGCATCGTGCTATTGGCGTTTTGTTTTTCTTGGATAAGCGCTTTAATTTTAGAAAGTCTTTCTAAGGGTGTCATAGTTAACCTAAAAGAGTGGGTTTAGAGTTCACTGCAAGCCGATTTAACAGAACTCAAGCATGTTGATAGTCGATTTTATGGCCAACCCAGCGAGCCTGTAACAGTTCAACAATCTTTGCATCTTGTGCAACCAGATTTTTTGCCCAATACTGCGCGGTCGGAATCCATTGGCTATCACGTTTCAAATCGGCGATTCTAAATTGTAAACCACCTGTCTGCTTGGTTCCAAGAATTTCACCCGGCCCACGAATCTTAAGATCCTCCTCGGCGATTCTAAAGCCGTCATTGGTATCACGCATGATATTCAAACGGGCTTTTCCAGTCTCCGACAACGGCGGTTGATAAAGCAATACACAGTGGCTCTGTAAATCACCTCGTCCAACTCGGCCCCGCAACTGGTGGAGTTGTGCCAAGCCCAAGCGTTCGGCATTTTCGATAATCATCAAACTTGAATTGGGTACATTGACCCCAACCTCAATCACCGTGGTCGCGACCAACAAATCCAATTCGTGATTTTTAAAGGCATTCATGACCAAGGCTTTTTGCTCACCTTTCAAGCGTCCATGCACTAAGCCGACTCTTAAATCAGGCCAATTATCACTAAATTGGGTTGCGGTGACTTCAGCGGCTTGGGCATGCAATAGCTCAGATTCTTCAATCAATGGGCACACCCAATAGGCTTGAATGCCTTGTTTGCATTTGAGGTAGAGGTGTTCCATCACTTCCGAACGTTTTTCATTGCTCAATACCGCGGTGTCAATCGGCTTTCGTCCAGGCGGTAGCTCATCAATAATGGAGATATCTAAATCGCCATAAGCGGTCATTGCCAGCGTTCTGGGAATCGGTGTTGCGGTCATGACCAGTTGATGGGGGTGGGTATCTTGATTTTGACCTTTTTCATGCAACGCCAATCGTTGATGCACCCCAAAACGGTGTTGTTCATCAATCACCACCAGACCTAAGCGGTTAAAAACAACCGCATCTTGGAACAAGGCGTGAGTGCCAATAATGACTTTAGCCTCACCTGAGGCTATTTGTGCAAGTTGAAAGCGTTTTTCGGCCGCTTTTAAGCGTCCATTTAACCAAGCCACAGGGATTTGGAGCGGTTCTAGCCACTCTAAAAAGGCATTGAGATGCTGTTCGGCCAATATCTCGGTTGGTGCCATGACCGCAACCTGGAACCCAGCCTCAGCAGCTTGTATGGCCGCTAAAGCGGCAATAACGGTTTTTCCTGAACCAACATCTCCTTGAACCAATCGCTGCATAGGATGAGGTAATGCAAGGTCATATTGAATCTCTTGTAACACGCGTTGCTGGGCATGCGTTAATGCAAAAGGCAGGCTGGCCAATAAGGCATTTGCCGTTTGGCTATGCGCCAACGCAGGGGCTAAACGTTTCTGTTCGGTTTGGCGAAGCAATTGTAGGCCGGCTTGTTGGCTGATTAATTCTTCAACAATCAAACGTTGTTGTGCGGGGTGGCTAAACTGCTTGATGTTACGCAAGTCATCTTCCGGTTGCGGTTGATGTAATGTGAAAAGTGCCGAGTTCAAATCGGGCAGTTGCAACTCATCCAACAGAGCCGTTGGCAGTAACTCTTTAAGGGGGTACTGTTTGAGAAGGTTCATCGCTTGCTGCATAAGCTTGAGTAAAGAAGCCTGGCCAAGCCCTTCTGTGGTTGGGTAGATGGGAGTCAATGTCGTTTCAAGCGCAGGATTGTCTTCAACACTGATGAATTGATAGCTTGGGTGAACCATCTCCAAACCGTTTGGGCCTGAACGGACTTCCCCAAACACCCGCAAGATTTTACCGCGAGTGAACTGTTGAGCTTGGCGATAGTGAAAATGGAAAAAACGTAAGGTTAAAAAATGGCCTTGCGTCGATTGAATCTTAACCAATAAGCTACTGCGTCTACCCCGAGTGAGTGACTGAGAGAATATTTCGCCTTCGATTAACACCTCGCTGCCGACTACCGCATTTTCAATGGCGGTGAGTTTGGTTTTGTCTTGGTAACGTAAAGGCAGATGGAACAAGAGGTCTTGTACAACAAAAAGCCCCAATTTATGGAGCTTTTCTAATTGTTTGGGGCCGACGCCTTTAAGGTTGTCGAGAGAGTGTTCTGATAGCATCAAGCAGACCTTAATCGAATTTTTTAAATTCTATCAAAAACCACCAGGCCTGGTTGAAATGGATAAGGACAATAAGTGAATTATTGTTTATGAGATGTTTATGAGAATGATGTTATGAAACGATAGGCAAAATAAACTAGGTTATGAGGTAAGGTCCCTTAACTCATGGCATATTTAACTTCTTCATTCCCCAAGACCTCTTCTGGAATCGAACGCAGCTCTTTACCCAACTCTTTGACTTTTTTCTGGGCGCGAATATAGTGAAGATTGCCGATGCCGAGTTTCTGCATTGATTTGGCGGCACTGCTACGAACCTCATCGGTAACATAACGCGAGTCCTCAGATTCAGCCACAATCATTCGGGCAATATTCAGCAGGTTGATCAGTTCATAAGCCTGGTTTTTACCTTCTGGGCATTTCTCAACCTCTTCCTGCTGAAACAGGATGCCGCAATAGACCGAATTTTTTACATGCCATTTTTTGGCGACATAAATACCGATATGTGCACTTGTGGTACCAAAGGCATCCAACTCTTTTTGAGGAGCCTCTGACGGTGTCATCAAACTTGCCAGATAACAGGGTTTATATTTCTCAGGAGCATATTGGCTTAATACGATATAACCCACGTTGTATATCAAACCATAAAGATAGGCATCACTCGATTTGATTTCCTTCAATTTGCTAGACAGTTCGGCCATCGCAGTAGCGATTTTAATGGCATGGTTAACGATGATTACAGAATCGCCCTTTGACTGAAAGCTAAACTCAATGGCACTCGAAAAGAAAACGGTAAAGATACCTTTAGTACCTAATATATCGACAGCCTGCCTAGCGGTATGGATCTCTTTTTTTGACATAAAGCTGGCAACCGCAAGAAATTTGGTAAATAGTTTTGGGTTACGGTTAATGCAGCGAGTAATGACATTGATATCTGGATCGGGTTTAAGGGATTCATTTTGAAGTTCAGTAACTTCATTTGAAATTTTGGGTAATTTAACCTTATTTAGAATGTTTGCAGCAACAGCAAGTTGATGTTTCATTTTTTACTGTCCAAAATGTTGAATTCCATAGCTAAAATGTGGATATATATAGTGTTTTTTTAAATACCGAATTCGGATTATAGGATAAAAAAAAACACGTATGATTCAAAAATTTTATCTCTAGAGAAGTTATTTTTTAGCTAAGTATCTTACTCTATTGTTTGAGACTTATGAGCGGTTATATGTTGAAATGAAAGCGGCTTGATGATTGGCGTGTTTTTTGGATTTTTTAATAGGCTTGCTTAAGCCAAATTATGGTATTTGTCTTGAGTAACCAACATTCTACGGCATGTATTTTGCTTAGTTTGTTTACCAATCATGCGGCCAGCAGAAGCCGTTGCAGATAATTGAAGGAAGTAGGATGTTTTGTAATTTTCAAAAACAAAAAATAGCCCGATTAGAGTCACAGTTAAATGAAAATAATGCGCTTTTAAAGGCTTTGGACAGAGTTTCTGCCGTTATTGAGTTTAACCTAGATGGTACTGTCTTGAGAGCGAATGATAATTTTTTGAAAACCATGGGTTACAGTTTGGCTGATATTCAAGGTCAACATCACCGCATGTTTGTCGAGCCGGCAATGGCACAGTCTTCCGATTATCAGCAATTTTGGCAGAAGTTACGCCAGGGTGAGTTTATCAGCAATCGCTTTAAAAGAATCAACCGTGATGGTCAAGTGGTGTGGCTTGAGGCGAGCTATAACCCATTGTTAGACGCCAAAGGTAATATCTATAAAATTGTCAAATTCGCTACCGACATTACCGACCAAGTGAATAAAGACTTTGATGCGCAAGCTCAAATCGATGCTATTTATAAAGTGATGGCGGTTATTGAATTCGATCCCACCGGTAAAATTATCCGAGCGAATGATAATTTTCTTAAGGCGATGGGCTATTCACTGGCAGAGATAAAAGATCAACATCATAAGATGTTCGCACTCAAGGAAACCGCTGAATCAGCGGAATATACCCAGTTTTGGAAAGATTTAGCATTGGGTAAGTCATTTAGCGGAACTTACCATCGTTTAGGCAAGGGCGGCAAGGATGTTTGGCTGGAGGCGAGCTATAACCCCATTTTCGATACGAACGGTAAGGTTGTGAAAGTCATTAAATATGCCACTGATATCAGTTCAAACTCCAACGCTGTCTTGCTGAATAAGGTGGTTGATCAGGCAACCAAAACCATTTTAGGGCTGGCTCATGGTGATTTAAATCAAAAGATGGTGTGTTTGGTTGATGACTCTTCAAAAGGGATGTATGACGATGAAATCCGTTCCTTGACCCGCTCTGTTCAGGAGATGACGGAAAAGTTAAAAGAGGTGATCACCAAGGCGGTTCATGCCAGCAATAATTCAAAAGAGTCAGCTACAGAAATCTCTCAACGTGCAGAAAGCCTTAATTCAAGGGTTCAGCAACAGAGCGAAGAGCTAAAAAGAACCTCTTCAACCATGGAAGACATGAATAAAGCGATTCAAGAAACTTCATCACATGTCCAGCAGGCCAATCATGTGGCGAGTGATGTGGAGCTCAAAGCCAATAAGGGCGTTGAAGTCATGAAGCAAACGATTACCGCGATGACAAAGATTCAAGAATCGAGCGAAAAAATATCCGACATTGTGGCTTTGATTGATGGTATCGCTTTCCAGACAAACCTATTAGCGCTCAATGCTGCGGTAGAGGCTGCGAGAGCCGGTGAGCAAGGTCGTGGATTTGCGGTTGTGGCAGGTGAGGTCCGGTCATTGGCGCAAAAATCGGCAGAAGCGGCTAAAGATATCAAACAGTTAATCGATGAAACGGTAAGCCGTGTGAATCAAGGTTCTACGATGGCGAGTGAATCGGGCGATATGTTAAGCAGTATTCATTTGTCCATTGGGGAGGTGACCCAAATGATTTCACAGATTGCCGGGGCGTCCAAATATCAGGCACAAGGAATTAGTGATGTTCATTCGGCAATCAAAGAGTTGGATCGAGTCACCCATGAAAACGCAGAATTGGTATCTGATACCTTGAATTCAGCTGAAAAGTTGGATGCTCAGGCCGATGTGTTAAATAAAGACATGGCTTATTTCAAGTTATAGCCAGGCTCTTTAAATAAAATAAAAGCCCGCAAAATAACGGTTATTTTGCGGGCTTTTTGTTTTTTGCTGGGGGATTCTATCGGTGATATTGGCAAATGTTAACCGATTCAATCCTAGTAAGATGATAAAGCCATAACCCCGTCCATTTCCACATCGGTGTCTTTCGGTAATTGCTTAACCGCCACTGCGGCACGAGCTGGATAAGGTTGTTGAAAATATTGCGCCATGATTTCATTTACAGTGGCAAAGTGGCTCATATCGGTTAAGAAGATATTTAGTTTAGCGATATCCTGTAAAGAACCACCAGCCGCTTCACAAACCGCACTTAAATTTTTAAATACTTGGTGGATACGTTCAGAGATATCCCCCTCACGTAACTCCATGGTTTCAGGAATTAAAGCGATTTGACCTGAAAGATAAACCGTATTACCGATACGAACCGCCTGAGAGTAAGTGCCGATGGCCTGTGGTGCATTTTCTGTAGCAATAGTTTCGCGCATGAGAATTCCTTATTAATTTTGTTTGCTGTGAATAGGTTGGTTTTGAAATATTCTAGCAAAAGCCGGATTACTGGGAGGAAATATCTAATTTAATCGTTTGAATAAATCTCTTTATTAACTCGCTAAAGGCTTAAAGACTGGGTGTTAATGTAATAAATTTTGTGTTAATCTCATTTTAATTGTTACTTAAAGAGTACGTGAGTACGTATTTAGATGGAGCGCTAATTTGATGGAAAGAACTCAGTTTAACGAAACAAGTTTAGCGTCGGGTCAATCTGAAGGTATTTTCTACAATGTACGTGTTTTCCTGTGGCTTCTTATTGCGATAATGAGCCTTTCTACTATTTTCATTTGCCAATACTTCTATCAACAAGATAAGCAGAATGTATTGTATTCAATCGAAGCAAACTCTCCAGATAAATTACAGACAATCTCAAACGACCTATCTCTAAGGATATTTAATGTCATCCAAAGTGTTAAATATTTGACGAGTATGCAAGCCTATTATCTAAATCGAGACCAAGATGCCGCTAATGCGAAGGATTTTCAGATCATGTTGCTGAATATGGCGCGATTAGCCCCGCAGTATAAGCAAATAAGGTTTTTGGATGCTCAAGGTGTCGAAAAGCTCAGGGTTGATCAAACTGTCGACGGCCCTAAGGTCATTGATGACGCTTTATTGCAGGATAAATCCAGTCGTTATTATGTACAGGAAGCGTTGTTTCTCGATAAAGATGGTTTGTACATTAGTCCGATTGACCTGAATATCGAACATGGGCTGATTGAGCGGCCATATGTTCCGATGATGCGCTTTATCGCCCCTGTTTTTGATAAGGCCGGTGTTAAATTAGGCTTGGTTGTTATTAACTATGATGCCAACATTCTGCTGAACAGCCTGTCCCAATACCAAAATAAATCCGCCGTTTTAATGTTGCTGAATGAGCAAGGTTATTGGTTGAAAAGCGATGATAAAGATAAAGAATGGGGGTTTATGTTCCCTGAAAAACAAGATGTAACTTTCGCTAAGCAGTTTCCTAAGATCTGGCAGAAGATGGCGCATCAAGATCAGGGCGAGTTGTCGGCTGAGCAAGGTATGTTTAAATTCATAACGGTGGATTTCGATGTTTACAATAGTAAATATATCCCTTTAGCCGGCCAAATCAATTTGAGTGAGGTGGTTGCCAAACATAACCGCTGGAAAGTGGTTTCCTATCTTTCAACGGAGACGATTGATGAAGCGTTGTTTTCATTAAAGGTTCGTTATTCCGTTATAGGTTTTTTGGTGCTGGCTTTACTGATTTTATTACTTGTTGTCGGTTATCGATTGTTGGTGGTTCAAAGCCAACGTCACGGCGAGTTATTGCATAATGCTTATTTTGACGATTTGACTGGGGCTTATAATCGGGCCGCTCTGGTAGAGCTTGCTGAACAAAGAATGCAGGCTCACCATCAATTTAGCTTGATTTATATCGATTTGGATGACTTTAAACCGATCAATGATAACTACGGACATCATGCTGGTGATATGGTCTTGAAAGTGGTGGTGAAAAGAATCAAAAAGCTGTTGCGTCCTAAAGATGCTTTGTTCCGTCTTGGGGGCGATGAGTTTGTGGTTTTATTGGATGGACAGTTCAATGAAAACTCGTTGCAAACCATCACGTCGCGTATAGTTCAGAAAGTTGAGTCGCCAATGAAAGTGGATAAAAACCGAGTCAGGGTTAGGGTAAGCAGTGGCATAGCCAGCAGTGAACGGTTCAGTTCACTGGATGATTTGCTAAAAAGTGCGGATGGTATGATGTATCAAGCGAAACAACACAAAAAAACCGCATCTGTCGAAGGTTTTTGGTTGGCTGAATAAAACTTACAAGGTTTTTTTGTTCAGAAACAAACAATCGTTACTCTGCGGGATTACAAGCGCTGAACTTTCTCTACAATGGACAGGTTTTTCAAACGCTTGAGTACCATGGCCAATTGGTCACGGTCTCTTACATTGATAACAAATTGCATTAAGCTGTAAGTCTCATCTTTATCTTCAGAGCGCACTCGTTCAATATCGGTATTGGTTTTTGCAATTGCATTCGCAATGGTTGCTAAGGTACCACGTTGGTTTTTCGCTTCAATTTGAACTTCCGCCAAGAACGTGGCTGTAGACGTTTTATCCCATTGAACATCAAGGCATTTATCTGGCTGATTACGGATGTTTTTGATGTTATGGCAAGTTTCGCGATGGATGACCAAGCCTTTTTCAGTACTGACAAAACCGACGATTTCATCGCCTGGGATAGGGTGGCAACAGTTGGCAAAATGCACCACCATACCTTCTGTTCCAGAAATCGGTAGCGCGACATCCATATCCGCATTTTTAGGGCCGATTTTATCTTCGGTGCCTAAAACAATATCATGTATCTGTTTGGCGACTAAAGGCGCAATTCGATTGCCGGTACCAAGTTCTTCTAATAGCTGTTCCCAATCCCTGAATTTGAGTTCTTCAATTAGATGATTGCGGATTTCATCGGTTAAGCCGTCATATGCCATATTGAAGTTGCGCAACGATTTGGTCAGCATACGTTGACCCAGTGCGATGGCTTCACCAGATTGCTGGTTTTTCATGTAATGGCGAATTTGCGAACGCGCTTTCGCGGTTTTGACAAAGTTCAACCAAGATGGATTTGGCTGCGCTTCGGTACCTTTAATAATATGGATGGTTTTACCGCTTTCTAACGGAGTGCGTAGCGGAACCAGTTTTTTATCAATACGACAAGCGACGGTGCTATGGCCGATATTGGTATGCACGGCATAAGCAAAGTCAACCGGTGTTGAGCCGGTTGGCAAGGTGATAATGTCGCCTTTGGGGGTGAAAACGTAGATAACATCAGGGAAAAGGTCGATTTTAACGTTTTCCAAAAAGTCCAATGAGTTACCGGCGCTTTGCTGTATCTCCAGTAGGTTTTTTACCCACTCTTGAGCACGTAGGTCGACATGAGAGGGTGTGCCATCGGCTTCACTATTCTCCTGCTTATACTGCCAATGGGCGGCAATCCCATGTTCGGAAACCTCATGCATGGTTTCTGAACGGATTTGCACCTCTAAATGTACGCCATAAGGGCCGAACAAAGCGGTATGCAGGGACTGGTACCCATTTGGTTTGGGTATGGCAATATAGTCTTTAAAACGTCCTGGAAGCGGTTTGTAGATTGAATGCACCGTACCTAAGGTTCTATAGCAATCATCCGCTGAGTTAACGATAATCCTGAAGGCAAAGATGTCTAAGATGTCATTAAAGCTTTGGCGCTTGTTCTTCATCTTTTTATACAGACTGTAGAGGTGCTTTTCGCGTCCGATGACTTGGCAAGGGATTTTATCTTGAGACAAACGATTGTAGAAGGTCTCGCTTATTTGCTCGATGACCTCTTTGCGGTTGCCACGTGCTTTTTTTACGGCATGTTCCAGGACGGCAAACCGTAGAGGGTGCATCGCCTTGAAGCCTAGGTCTTCAAGCTCGATACGAACGGCATTGATCCCTAAACGGCCGGCAATCGGTGCGAATATATCTAAAGTCTCATGTGCAATACGACGTTGTTTGTCAGGGCGCATGACACCCAGGGTGCGCATATTGTGGAGCCTGTCGGCAAGCTTAATCAAGATGACTCGAATATCTCGAGCCATGGCTAAAATCATCTTGCGGAAGTTTTCTGCTTGGGCTTCTTGCGGGTTATCAAACTCTAATTTACCCAGTTTAGTCACACCATCAACGATTTCGGCCACACTTTCGCCAAAACGTTCGGTTATGTCTTGTTTGGTATAGGGGGTATCTTCAACAACGTCATGCAGAATCGCTGCAATTAGACTCTCTTTATCGAGTTGGATTTCAGCCAAGATTTCGGCTACGGCAACAGGATGCCAGATATAGTCGCCACCCGATTTACGGGTTTGACCTTGGTGTGCAAGTGCACCAAATTCATAAGCGGATTGAATAAGCTCTACTTGTTCAGGAGTTAGATAAGCAGAAGCTTTTGCAATTAAACCGTCTAATGAACTTGGTGTTGGCATAGATGAACGAACCTTTTAGTTAAAAACTGTATTTCTAAATAAAAAGTCGATTAACTGAAATATGGAGGAGTATCTGGATCAGCCATAACAACATCACCATCAATGGTGTTTTCAGCTAATTCACGCAAAGCCATAACGGTTGGCTTATCTTTGTCCCAATCCAACGTCGCTTCAGCGCCGTTAGCGAGTTGACGAGCGCGTTTAGCACTTAAAATAACAAGTTCAAAACGGTTCTCAACTTGAGTTAAACAATCTTCTACTGTGACACGTGCCATAATTTTGTTCCTATCGCATAAATTTCAAAGGTAAGGAGTTATTTTACCTTAAATTTTAACGATTTGAAGATGAATATTGTCAGGCTTTGCAGGTTTAATCCAACTATTCGGTGATTTTGAGTGCGGATAGGTAGTTTTTTAAAGTATCTTTTTGGCTTTGTAGCGCCAAATAAGCACTTTCGCCCATTTGATTGGCGAGTGCCGGATCTTGAAGTAATTGCTGTAATTTGTCCTTAAACTCGGAATAGTCAGCGACTTGGAGAATGCCGTTGTGAGTCTGTAACAACTGCATCTCATCTTCAAAATCACGGCAATCCATTCCGCTTAAAATAGGCTTTTTGAAGGCGGCCGGTTCCAAGATGTTGTGGCCTCCTTTGGCAACAAAACTACCACCCATAATCACTATTTGTGCATGTGCGTACAGTGGTAGCAGTTTGCCGATACGGTCATCCAAAAATAGGCGGGTTTCTGAGTTAGGCTGCTCGTTTTTGGAAGCGACTTTTAATGTGGTTCCCAGAAAAGCCAATTGTTTCTGAATACTGCCACTGCGTTTAGGGTGGCGCGGCACAATCACCAACAGTTCCGGTCGCTTTAAATCCAACCAGGCCTGGGTGATTTGTAATTCTTCATCTTCATGGGTGGACGCAGCCAAAATAAACGGTCTTTCTATCGGTCTGATTTGGGCTTGTGCTTCCGGTTGAGCGGAGTATTTAAGGTTGCCTAGAATCTCGATTTGTTGTGTGTTTGCCCCGAGTTTAATGAACATGTCAGCATCTTTCTGGGTGCGCGCAATCACTTTGTTGACTCGGCGTAAGCTGATGCGATAAGCGGCTTGCAGCCAGTTTGGGGTCTTAAAGGTTTTTGCGGTTAAACGGCCGTTCAATATACTGACTGGAATCTTGCGTTTTTCGGCAACCCGGAATAGATTCGGCCAAATTTCGGTTTCCATCACCCATAACCGGCTTGGTGAATAGTGGTTGATGAAACGGCGTAACGCATACGGCCAATCGAAAGGCAGGTAGCAATGCTCGACCTGCTCACCATACAAGTCGCTAATCAGGGATTTGCTGGTCGTGGTGTTGGTGGTGATGAGAATATTGTGTTTTGGGATGAGCGCACGTATTAAAGGTTCGGCGGCTTTAACCTCGCCAACCGAGGCGCAGTGAATCCAAATTGGGTTTTTAGATGCGTTTTTTGTTGTGGGAAAGCGCAGTCCAAACTTCTCAAAAAAGAAACGCTTGCCGTCTTTGCTTTTAACCGCTTCGACCACAATCAAAAGCCAGATTAAAGGGCTTAATAGACGAATCAGAACTTGATAAACGAGCATTTCAAATCATCCAAAAAGGTATTTTAAAAAAGCGACCAGGCCTGGTCGCTTAATGACCGGCCTGTAATAACGCTTCCATAATCGCGATATCACCCGGTAAATCGACTTCGGGTGAGTCGTATTGGCTTTGCACGACCTTAATCTTGTGTCCGAACTCTAAAGCGCGCAGTTGTTCGAGTTTTTCAATGTCTTCCAATCTTCCCATCGGTAAGGCATTGAAGGTATCAACAAAACGTTTGGTATAAGCGTAAACCCCCAAATGCTTGAAGCTGTCATGATCCCAATAGTCACGACCGTGGGGAATGGTGGCGCGTGAAAAATACAACGCAAATCCGTTTACATCGGTCACCAACTTGACATCTTTTGGGTTGGTGATTTCCGATTCATTGACGATTTTGAACGATAAAGTGCTCATTTCAAAGCTTTTGTCGTAATCTGGAGCCAAGAACGGTGCAATAACGTCTTCGATTGATTCGTGATGCACCAGCGGTTGGTCACCCTGGACATTGACAATCAAATCCTCATCCTGCAAACCTAACGCATTGGCGGCGGCGGCAATTCGGTCGGTACCAGATGCCGCTTCAACCGGAGTCATGACCACTTTACCGCCAAACGCTTCCGCCACCTCTTTAATGCGATCATCATCGGTAGCGATATAAACCCCAGCCAAACCCTGCGCTTTAGAGATACGCTCATATACATGCTGAATCATCGGTTTGCCATCAATCAGTTTTAACGGTTTACCCGGTAAACGAGAAGAACCATAACGAGCAGGGATAAAAACATAAGTATTCATAATAAAAGGCTTTTTAGGTAGGTTAAATTTGCGAGGCTTAATGGGTTTTGGACGTCAATTTTTATATTTGGCTAGGCGTTGATGAGGGAGTTGAGTGTTACTCAATGACCGATTCAACAACAACGCCAAAACCAAAAAGTGGCGAACCAAAAATTACATTTTTGAGTATAGGTTGCGTAACAACTCTGGCGTCACTTTCTCCTGCCAGCTTGGCCCGTAGACGTTTTCCCAAAGTGGCGCCAGACCTGATGCGGTACGGATCATTTTCTCCATATCTTCTTCAGAAAGATCTTTGGTGATGCCTTTTGGTAGCGTGATGTTGTGTTTTGCCATCATCTCACGGAACACTTTCACCCCTTCCGGATAAAAATCATCCAATACGTCAAATGCGATGCAGTTACCAATACCATGATGATAACCCATGACATAAGATAGGCCGTAAGAAAGTGCATGACATGCGCCTACCTGGCTGTATGCGATGCTTTGCCCACCCATATAAGACGCCATCATCAGTTTTTCATCCGAATCTGGGTGGTCTTGTAAAAACACTTCATTACAAAGGTCTAAAGACTTTTCACCGAAGGCACGGGCAAATTCATTGATATAAGTACCGTTTAGGGCTTCGATATTGTGGATATAACAATCCATCCCTGTATAGAACCATTGGTCTTTAGGCACACCTTGGATTAAATCTGGATCCATGATGATTTGGTCATAAACGGTGTAATCCGAGTTCATTCCCAGTTTTTTGTCAGGCCCGGTTAATACCGTAGTTCTTGACGCTTCTGCGCCTGTACCTGAAATGGTCGGGATGCCCACATGGTGAACCGCAGGGTTTTTAATCAAATCCCACCCTTGGTAAGAGGCTGAACCGCCTTCATTGGTGAGCATCAAAGCTACCGCCTTACCCAAATCCAGGGCAGAACCACCACCAATACCGACAACACTCACCGGATTTTTACCGTTAACCTGCTTGGCTGCGTACTCTTGAACTTCAACCGTCAATGCATCTACATAGGTGGTTTTTGGTTCATCGGTCACATCCAGCCAGATGACCATATCCTTACCGGTAGCAGGAATTCGCTGTCCTAATGGCTTGTCTTTATGTACTTCATCCACCAAGAAGACTACAAAGTCATCTAATTCGGTGCGTTCATCGGCCAAAACGTCGTCTAGTTGGTCAAACGAACCGCGACCAAAGATCATCTTAGGGACAGTTTTAAAGTTACGAAATTTCATAATGCAGTTTTCCTAGTAAGTCCGAGGGCCTTACGTTTATTTTTTAAATACTTTAGCGAATGCGTCAATTCTGGACTGAATGTCTTCTTCTGTCCAGGACAATTGAATCAACATCGAAATGGTACGACTCATAATATCGTCTGATTTAGGGGTTTTAACCTGGGTGTAATCAGGACGGTCGGCAATCAAGTCAATCGGCAGTTTAGCCGAGCTTTTCATCTCATGGATGTGTTTCCAATTTTTTAGATAGTGCCAGTTGTTGGCATACCAATAAAACACCGCAGGTACTTTTTGCTCTGCTAGCGTAGCCACGACTTCTTTAGTACGTGCCTCCGTAGGCAGCATAATGCTTAAAAATCCAGCGTTATCTCCAGCTTCATCGGTAATCACGCGGAATGACACTTCCGGGTACTCTTTTAAAGCGTCTTTCAGAGCCTTTTTATTGCGACGTTGAATCTCAAGGATTCGGTCGAGTTTTTTCCACTGCGCAACACCTACGGCCGCGTTCATTTCAGAGATTCGGAAGTTGCTCCCCATAATCGGGTGAGATTCCGCGCCACGATCCATACCGATATGGTCGTGTCCATGGTCCGAGAACATATGGGCGTTGTTGTAGATGGTTTCATCATTAGTTAACACCGCGCCACCCTCACCACAAGAGATGGTTTTGACGGAGTCGAATGAGAAGGTTCCAACCTGACCAATTGTGCCTAAAGCTTGTCCTTTATAGTTTGCTCCCGTTGCTTGGCACGCGTCCTCTAATAAAATTAGACCGTGCTTGTCACACACCGCTTTGATGTCGTCCATGTGGCCGCCATAACCGCACATGTGCACAAAGTTTACCGCTTTGGTTTTAGGGGTGATAACCGCCTCAATGCCTTCCGCGGATAAGGTTAGGGTTTCGTCAATTTCGGCAAATACCGGAATCGCACCCGCTAGAACAATCGCTTCTACACTCGCCACAAAGGTAAACGGCGGCACAATCACTTCATCACCTGCACCAATGCCTGCCGCCATTAAAGCGGTTGTCAAAGCGGTTGTGCCGCTTGAAACTAGGTGTGCGTGTTTTACATTAATGGTTTCGCAAATCATGCTTTCTAATTCACGGGCTTTCCATACGTCGTTACGCATACCATCAAAGTTATAGCGAAAGGTAAAGCCTTTCTCCATCACTTCATTGATTTGTTGTTTCTCGGATTCGTCAAAAATCTCAAAACCAGGCATTACATGCTCCTAAAATAGGTAAGGTGTGGTGTTAAAGTTGTGTTGTTAAGTTAAAGCAATAGTATTTAATCAAGCAGAGAAGCAATCATGTTTTTATGTGCGGCGATTTGCTTGTTCTTTGTTAAACGTGTTGCATAAAAAATGCTGTGCAGTTCGTTTAAAGCGATCTCAAAGTTGTTGTTGATAACAATGTAGTCAAACTCGTTGTAATGTGACATTTCACTTACAGCATCTTTCATGCGACGTTCGATTATCTCGGCGCTATCGGTACCGCGCCCAGTAAGCCGTTTATGCAGTTCATCTTTGGATGGTGGTAAGATGAAAATGGAAATCGCTTCAGGCATCAATTTTCTAACCTGTTGGGCGCCTTGCCAATCAATCTCTAAGATGACATCTTTACCTGAGACCAATTGCGCTTCAACCGAACTTTTTGAGGTGCCGTAAAAATTATCAAAAACTTGAGCGTGTTCTAAAAAGTCACCTTGGGCAATTTTTTCATTAAAGGCTTCAATGCTCAAAAAATGATAATTCACCCCGTTTTCTTCGCCTGGGCGCATATCACGAGTTGTACTCGATACAGAAACAACGATGCGACTGTCTTGTGAGATTAGCTTGCTGACAAGAGAGGTTTTGCCCGCACCAGAAGGGGCCGAAACAATATAAAGTGAACCGCTCATAAAAGGTTTCCCTTGGCTTTAATTTTAAGTGATTGGCTATTTTAACAGAGAATTTGCCCGCTTTGGTGAGTCAAATAAGTGAAAACCGTTTGCCTTTGAATCGAAGTTGAGTGGTTTTTACGCAAATTCGATTGGATAACCTAAAAATATCAAAAAATTATTCACTTAAGTCCCCATAAGGTAAAGCAAAATTACAAAATCCATTTATAATGAACGGATGCATAAAGAAAGTATATTTTTAGTAGGTCCTATGGGGGCGGGAAAGTCTACCGTAGGCAAGTTATTAGCCGAAAAATTAAATTATCAATTTGTCGATAGTGATCATGAAATCGAAGCTCGTACTGGCGCAACGATTCCAATGATTTTTGACATTGAGGGTGAGCAAGGTTTTCGTAGCCGTGAAGCATCTATGATTGATGAGTTATCACTCAAGCCACAAGTTGTGTTGGCAACCGGCGGCGGTGTAGTGGAAACCGAAATCAATCGTCAACATTTGCGAACCCGTGGATTTGTGGTTTATCTAAAATCACCCGTTGAAGCATTGATTCAGCGCACTAAACATGATCGAAACCGTCCTTTGCTGCAAACCGATAACCCTGCGCAAGTCTTAAAAGATTTGATGCAAAAGCGTGAGCCTTGGTACATGGAAATGGCTGATTTGGTGATTGAAACCCAACAGGTTCCGGTTCACCGAGTGGTTAAGCAGATAGTCGACCGTTTAGAGTCCGAGCAGATTGTTTAGTTGCGATTTTTAGTGGAACTTGAATCTAAAACACATCATTAAAATTTAAGAGAAATACGAGTGAAAACATTAACCGTTGAATTAGGGGATAGAAGTTATCCTATCTTTATTGGCCAAGGATTAATGGGTGATGCCGAGTTGGTAAAACCTTATGTTAAGGGGCAACAAGTATTAATCGTCACCAATACCACCGTGGCGCCATTGTATTTAGAAAAATGCAAACAGGCGTTTGCAGATTTTAATGTACAGTCGGTGGTTCTGCCTGATGGTGAAGAGTATAAAAACTTGGAAACCTTAAACCTCGTGTTCGACGAGTTGATTGGAAAGCGTTTTGACCGCAGTTGTACTTTGATTGCGTTGGGTGGTGGTGTAATCGGTGATATGACCGGTTTTGCCGCAGCAGCGTTTCAGCGTGGCGTGAATTTCATTCAAATGCCAACCACTTTGCTGTCACAAGTCGACTCATCAGTCGGTGGTAAGACGGGTGTGAACCACCCGCTGGGCAAAAACATGATTGGCGCGTTCCATCAGCCCGAATGTGTGGTGATTGATACCGAAACCCTGAACACTTTAGAAGACCGTCAATTGTCAGCAGGCCTGGCAGAAGTCATCAAGTATGGTTTAATCCAAGACCCAGAGTTTTTTGAATGGTTGGAAGCGAATATTGAGAAACTTTTAGCGCGTGAACCAGAAGCCTTGGCTTATGCGATTGAGCGTTCATGCCAAGATAAAGCCGATATTGTCGCCAAAGATGAAAAAGAGGCTGGCCTGCGTGCCTTGTTCAATTTAGGACATACTTTCGGTCATGCGATTGAAGCGGGTATGGGATACGGTAAATGGTTGCATGGTGAAGGCGTTAGCGCCGGTTCAATGCAAGCGGTTTACATGTCTAAATTGTTAGGAAACCTAACGCAAGCCGATGAGACACGGATTCAAGCTTTGTTTGAGCGGGCAAAATTGCCGATTTTACCGCCATCAGTTGCCGAGATGAGCAATGATAAGTTTTTGGGACTGATGGCAGGGGATAAAAAGGTTCAAGCCGGGACGATTCGTTTGGTTTTATTGAAATCGATCGGCCAGGCTTATGTGACCGGTGACTATCCACAAGAATTATTGGAGAAAACCTTAACCGACTGGCGTTAAGTGCTCTGTTTTCAAGATGGTGTGTTTTATTTGATGTTTAGAGGATTTAGATTATGACGAGTCGTTATCAAGAACAATTTTCTGTTGAAGGGATTAAATTTACACACCGTGAAAAGGTAGAGTTAATTGAAATTGACAATGCTTTTGCCAAGGCGACCATCACCACATTAGGTGGCTCGGTTTTAAGTTTTATGCCCAAGGGACAAAAAGACCTCTTGTGGGTAAGCGATACTGCGGTTTATGACGGCTCTAAACCGGTTAGAGGTGGCGTTCCGGTTTGCTGGCCGTGGTTTGGTGCGGCAAAACAAGCAGGCCTGCCAGCTCATGGTTTTGTGCGCAGCATGGTTTGGAATGTGGAAAAAGCCGTGCACCTGGATACCGGGGCAACACGGGTTTTATTGGCTTGTGAATCCGATGAAAACACCATGGCGCAATGGCCGCACCCTTTTAGCTTGAAGCTCTGTATCGAAATCGGTGAAAGTTTGATCCTCACCTTAATCAGCGCCAACTTAAGTGATGAAAGCATTGATATCACAGAAGCTTTACACACCTATTTTGCGGTAGCGAATCCAGTTGGTATGCAGATTAAAGGTCTTGAAAAGAGTACACATCTGGATAAATTAGCCAGTGATGCACCTGCTGAAATTCAAAACGAGATTGTGGTGTTGAATCCCCCTAAAGATTCGGTTTATTTAAATCAAACTGGCACCGTAGCCATTATAGATGCCGATAATAATCGTCAGATTATCATCGAAAAGCGTAACTCGCAATCCAGTGTGGTTTGGAATCCTGGCCCGGAAATCGTTAAAGGTTTTGCCGATATAGACGACCAGGCCTGGTTGGAATTTGCCTGTGTAGAAAGCGGCAATGTGTTGGACAACTTCATTACCCTACCAAGTAAAGCCGAACATATGTTGAGTGTGCAATATTCGATTGAACCTTTGGCATAACCTGTTTTAGCTCTATGCGTCAACGGCGGCGTATCATTAACTGGCGAGCGATATGGCTCGCCTATTTGTTTAAACTCTATTGATTGGATGATGAGGTAACGAATGCTTTCGTTAGACGCTGGCCGTAAAAATATTTATATTGAAAATTTGTGCTTTATTTTGCCTCTAAAAACCTTGCGAAGCACGCCAAAAGTGGACTTTTTTGCGCTTGAAGGGGTGGTTGATGATCTTTCTGGTATTGATTTGGTCATGCATGAACCTGGTGGCAAAAGCCCATTAATCGAAGGGGATGACACTTGGTATTGGTATATGCATACCGACCAAGAAGATAAACTGTTGGTGCATCAAGGACGCCGTTTGGTACAGCTTTATTCACAAAAGCATGGTCAAGTTGAAAACTTTGAAGTCACAGCCGATGCGATTTATCACAATAGTCAAAAAATCTTTGAGGGTGCGGCCATATTAGGTTGGCCACAACACGTCTTTCATAGGGTGCATTCGCCTGAAGGGAGTTTGTCAACCAATTATGCTTCGCGTTTAGATGGGTTTGATATTGACACCAACTTCAATATTTATAAACTAGACACCCAAACAGGTCAGTACAAAACAGCACGCTTGGGTGCGCTTGACCAACCTTAGTTTTATTACAATGCGGCCATAGTTAAACAGGATATAACTGCCCCCTCCTAAGGGGCTGTTCGGGGTTCGAGTCCTCGTGGCTGTACCACATTCAGGCGGGTAAAAAGTGTTTTGCCTGCTTCATTTGTCTTAAGGCTTTTTCCAGTTCCATTTTGGCAACGGCCAAATTGATGCGCATAAAGCCTGTTCCTGCATGACTTTCTCCACCGAATGTTTGTCCATCATTTAAGCCCAGTTTGGCTGTGTGGATCAACCAATCCTTTAGGGCTTGGTGTGAACTGAACATCTCTCTGAAATCCAACCAAACCAGATAAGAGGCTTCCGGCCGCATCACTTTGACTTTAGGGAACTCTTTGGCAAAAAAAGTTTCCAACAGGTCGATGTTTTGGGTGAAATGATTCAAAAGCTCATCACGCCATTGTTGGCCTTGGGTTGTGTAGGCGGCGCTTAGGGCGGTTTGTGCAAAAAGGTTCAGGCTGTCAATGGCGTTCTGTTGGCAAACCTTTAGGTATTGTTCTTTTAGTTTTGGGTTGGCGATAATCGCATAGCCAATTTGTAAACCTCCCAAATTAAAGGTCTTGCCCGGTGAATTCAAGGTTACGGTGATATTGGCAATCTCTTCAGAAAGTGAGGCGATGGGAATGTGTTTGTTCGGTGCATATACCATGTCCGAATGGATTTCGTCAGACACAATTATGACCTTGTGTTTCAAGCAAATATTGGCCAGCTTTTGCAGCTCTTCCAAGCGCCAAACGCGGCCTGAAGGGTTTTGCGGATTGCAGAATAAAAAAAGTTTTACAGAGTTATCCACAATGGCTTTTTCAAATGCCTCAAAGTCGATTTCATAGCGGTTATCGATCAATTGCAGCGGGGTTTCTATCAGTTTTCGGTCATGTAATTTAGGCGCTGCTAGAAATGGAGGGTAGATTGGCAGTTGAACGACAATGGATGCACCAGGCCTGGTCAAAGCTGAAACCGCCATAAAAAAGCCGTTGGCAACATTATGGGTAAAGACGATGTGTGATTGGTCTACCTGGTAGTCATGCTGTTTTTGCCAATTGATGATCGCTTCATACAAAGAGTCAGGTGTATGGGTGTAGCCAAGTAAAGAGTGGTTTAAACGTGACTTGATTGCATTGAGCACAAACGGGGGTGTGGGTAAGTCCATATCGGCCACCCACATAGGTAAGACGTCTTCCGTTCCAAAAACAGTTTTACGCAATTCATACTTTTCGGCATGTGTGCCAATACGAGAGATGGGTTGGTTAAAGTTAAACATGCTCGCTTCTTCAGTTTGGGTCACCAAATTAGGTGATGTATTTTCGTTGGGCGAAATTGTAACAGAATTTATGTAACTTTTTTCCATATTGTGAATTGCGATAGTGTGTGTTGATATTTGCGTTGCGTTTCTCTGATGACAAAAGGCACATCAAATGGGGCTGCAACCCGGCTAAAATTTTCATCCAAGATAGCGTGTAGGCCTTCTAAAGTAGTGATGTTTTCCCCACTGGAGCTATCTTTGTAACCCCCTATCCAACGTGACTTATCGGTAAACTCTTCGAGCCAGGTATAAGGTGAGCCGATAAGCAACAAGCCATTGTCATTAATGCGTTCATGAATCATTTCCAAGAATTTGGCGGGTTCGTAAAGGCGATCAATCAGGTTGATCGCCACCACCATATCGTAGCCGCTAAAATGCGGTTTTAAGTTGGCGGCATCTTGCTGCAAAAACTGACAGCGTGCAGCAAAATCAATTAAGCCTAACTGTTTTAATGATTGCGATTTGAAGTCCATGATTTCGCCTTCGATGGGAATGCTATAGCGAATGGATCCTTGTTCCTGAAGCTGATTGGCAATTTGAATAAAGCGTGCCGAGAAATCAAGTCCGGTCACTTGGCTAAAATGCTTGGCTAATTCAAAACAACCTCGTCCCACCGAGCAACCGAGTTCAAGCACCGACAAATCCTCTCTATTTTTAAAATCGGTATCTTGCCGAATGGCATTGATCGCAATTTCGGCGTAACGTTGGGCAAAATTCGTTACCCCAAAATATTCAGCGCCGTAATGAAACTCGCAGTATTCAGCAATAGAGCGGTCGGTTTCATAGGTCAAGTATTCGGTTTGTACCGACGCTGCGGATTCTATATAACGAAAGCCCGCGTGTTGAAAGAAGTGGCGGCGAAACGCGTAACGGGAATGGCCATTGATTTCATTACCGGTGGATATCCAGCTTCCGCCGGTGAAGATGTTATGTTTATTGTCAAAGGTCGGCATGGTGAAGTCATCATATAGCGGATGGACTTTAAAGCCTTCATAAGGGTAAATGGGGGTTTCTGTCCATTGCCAAACATTACCGATTACATCAAAAAAATCCCCCATTTGGTTGGCGTCTACCGGGGTGGATGAGGCGTATTGCTGTAAGTTTAAGTTGGCTTGTTCTTTAAAGTCTAAAACATGGCTATGCTCACGTAAGCGGAGATATTCATCTTCACTTGGCAGTCGAATTGGTTTACCGGTTTGCTGTGCTTTCCATTGGCAAAAGGCGTGGGCTTCAAGCTGGTTGACTTCCACAGGCCAATTCCAAGGCATAGGGATTTCATCGGTCATGCAACGAAGATACCAGGCCTGTTGCTTTTTTACCCAAAAGCTTGGGTGTTTTAATGGCGTGTATTTACGCCATTGATTGCCTTCGTTATTCCAGTATTCAGGTTTGTCATATCCGCCATCCTCCACAAAAACCAGATACTCCTGGTTGGAAACCAAAAAGGTCGCCGCTTTGAATGCCGAAACGGTGGCGTGGTGTTGGCCGTATTCGTTGTCCCAGCCATAAAATTCGGCTGGGTCTTGATGGTTGATATTGATTTCCCCCGCAGGCACCTCCACTAAACGATTCTCTGGCGCTAAACCGTGCTTAGGGCAAACCGGAAACAAAGGATGAGGCTTTACGGAACTAATCGGTAATTGGCGAATCAACACCGAAGAGGTTTCTAAGTGAATGCGTTCATGTTCAATACCCATCAAAATTGGCCACATCGGGCTTTGCCAGGTAATGGGTAAGCTAAACTCAATCTGGTCAATGAGTTGATTGACCGCTTCTCTAACTTGGTGTCGGTAGTGTCTAACCGCATCCGCACTGGGCCAGTCATAATGGGTTTCATCCAAATCGTCCCAAGACATCTCATCCACACCAATGGCACACATCGATTCAATTTTCGGGTCGATGCGAGCGGGCAGTAATTTTGCCAGGACGAGTTTATTGGTGAAGAAGGTCGCGGTGTGGCCAAAATAAAAGATTAATGGATGTCGTAGGGAGCAAGGCCGCTCATAAAACGCGGAATCGGATTTTAAGGTTTCAAACAGGGTCTCATAGCTATCGTAGGTTTGATTGAAGTAAGCCTTTATCTCACGGCGTTTTTCCTCAATATCTCCGCGATTGATAATTAAAGGCTGGGCGATAAAATCCTCTTTATGTAACATGAAAACTCCAAGTTCGAGTGCAAAAGATTATTGTATGAATATTAAATAAACGAGCCTGTTTTTAACGGTTTTATGAACACTTTTTTCCGTTCACTATTGAATGGCGTCCAACTAAATAATCGAATTAAACTGTCGATTTAATTTGAGTTTTAAGTTGCTTGGCAGCCATGGTGTAGCCGCCCTCGGCGCAGTCGACAAAGTGAATGTGGTCAATCCCCGTTTTATTGATGAGACAGGTGATAATCGCCGAATGACTGGTATGGTAGCCGTAAAATAGCCGACCTGCTTGGTATTGTCCTTCTAGCCATTCAATGAGCTCATTTAAGGTTTTTTGCTCTGCGGACATCACCGTGCGATAGGTATCATCAATTTTGATAAAGTCTGAATTGATCACCAAATCTTGTTTATATTCCCCCCAATTGCTACCCATTGCGATTTTGCCAAATTTCATCAAGTAGGTGGCAATCAAGTTTTGCATCCGTAGTTTTTGTAAAGTAAACCATCGTTGCCAAAGGTTTTGGTGTTGGGTTTTGGTTAAAAGCTCAACATTGAGCTTATCAGCAGATAAGGAGAGGCTTAAACCTTTGGTGTTTAAAGGATGGTAATCCTGGACATCGCCAAACAACAGGTGAATCTTTTCAATTAGAGCGTCATAGGTTTTAAGCGCTTCCATTTCTGATGAAGTGCGGGCTTTGACCAATAAGCTAAAGGTGATTTCTTTAGCACTTGGAACACTATTCCAGCGGCACTCAAAGCCGGAAAAATCCGCATTGGCAAGCGTGCTTGGATCAAGATGGTAATGGCTTGAAGCTTTGATTTTAGAATCCGCTTCTTCCATCCCGCCACCCATGAAAAAGTATTGATGGAGGTTTTCTGAGGCTTGATATTTGCATAAATGAATGGGGGATGTCAGTTCTTGATAAGCGATCAAACCCACACGCAAGTTCAAGTTGTGGATCTGTTGAGCGATTTCCTGACAGCCTTTTAAAGCCTGTTTGACCTTCTCAAGGGAGTTAGCCGGTACACAAAATGATGCGCCATCGCCACCAAAAACATAGGGCACTTGATTCGGTTTTAGCGCATTCAACACCGCAGCGATGGTACTGCCGCCAATGGCATTGATTTCCCGATATAGACCCGCTTCAATCGCCTGGGTTGAGTTTTGAACATCGGTCACGATAATGTACCAATCTTTAGCAAGTTCACTATAAGACTCAGGTTTTAGAGTATCTTCCAATTTAACAAGAGCGGCAGTGTTTGCTGAAAATGGTTTCATGAGTGATCTCTGTTGTGCGCTACGGTGAGATAGGTATGTCTGGTTTATGTTCGTTGGTTTTCAAGTAAGCAAAACCGAGAATGAACATAATGACCGCAGGGAGGATCATCGCTCGATTTGGAAAGTGTTGATAGGCCAAAATACCGATAATGCCGCCAATAATAAAACTCAGAAATAGCACAACCAATAAGTATGCTTGCCAGTTCCATGGAGTACGTTTTTTGATGAAGCCGGCGATATAAACCCCTATATCGGTCACGATTCCGGTCATGTGAGTAGTGCGAATTTGCAGACCTCGGTAACTGGCAATCAGTGCGTTTTGTAAACCACAAGCGATCGCGGCCAGAAGTACCGAAGTGGTGGACTCAATGTAAGAGAATAAAGCGGAAGCCGACAACAATGTACCGATGCAAAGCAGTGCATATCCATAAGCATTATCTTGGCGATATTGGCGTTGGCCAATCATTAAGCCGGAAATAATCGCTCCGAATAAAAAGCCGAAGAGCACAAGGCAGGCGTTCAATAGGTAATCTAGATTGGAGTGAAACATGGCATCACTGAGGCGAGAAGCAATCCCGGTCATTTGGCTAACCGGCATGGCAAATTCGATGAGCATGGCGCTGTTAACATAGCCGGCAATGCTCGCCATCAATGCGGCGATAATGAATACAGGCAGTTTACGGAATTCCGTTTCTTTGATGGGATATGGCATACCATCATTAAAAAACAAAAAGGCCTGTGAGTAAACAGGCCTTTTGAGTTATTTGATGGATATTTAAATGTTCTTCAACAATTAAATAATATTTTGATTGATTTTAAGCGACCAGCTGATTTTTAAGCTTGTTTAAAGCCTGGGTTTCAATCTGACGGATACGCTCCATCGACACGCCATATTGTTCTGATAAGGCTTTTAAGCCAGCTTTATCTTCTGATAACCAGCGTTGTTGCAAGATATCACGGCTACGGTCATCAAGGGTCGCTAATGCTTGTTGCATACGTGCCATTTCATAATCGGCTTGGTTTTGCTGTACCAGCGCGGTTTCCGGATCGGCTTCCTGGCTGATTAAAACCGGAAATGTCACGTTTTCATCGTCATCGGCAGACATATCCACGGGTAAATCTTTACCGTATAGACGAGTTTCCATCTCCAAAACATCTTTACGAGTGACACCTAACTCTGCGGCAACGCTATCGGCATCTTTATCACTAAACCACTCTAAAGACTGCTTGGTACTGCGAAGTTTGAAGAATAATTTACGTTGCGCTTTGGTTGTGGCCGTTTTCACGATACGCCAGTTTTTGATGACATACTCGTTGATTTCAGCACGAATCCAATGAACCGCAAACGTCATTAAACGTACGTTTTCTTTAGGATCAAAACGTTTTACCGCTTTCATCAAACCGATATTACCTTCTTGGATAATGTCACCTAGTGGCAAACCATAGCCGCTATATGAACGGGCAACTGGCACAACATAACGTAGCGAAGATAAAATCAACTGACGTGCTGCTTCAACATCGTCTTGATAATATAGTTTTTCAGCCAGAGCAAACTCTTCTTCTGCGGTCAGTTTTTGCACACTTTGAATTGTGTGCAAGTAAGACTCCAGGTTTTGGCCTGGAACTAGCTGACTAGACAACGCATGCACTGAAGGTAGGCCTTGAGCCTGTGTTCCTTGTGGGTAAGTTGTAATAGACATAAACACACTCCATTAACTTGTTCTTTATGTAATTTAATATACATTATTTTTAGCACTCTTTGCAAGAGAGTGCTAGATATGTTCATGATTAATCAATACTCTTGGGCTTTAAGAAAAAACAGCAAAATCAGTAAATTATTGTAAAGGGTAAAGTGATTAAAGAGTGACAAATCAATAGTTGGCTCGTATAAGCGAGCCGTTGTAAATCGGTCGTGATTTTGTCTTGACTATCTTGATATGCAGCTCGGCTTTATGGCCTTAATGTTGCTTATTTTAACAGCATATACTAAGTAATTAAGCAAGTGTGGCTATATTGATTACTTATTTGAATATAATATAGCTATAAATCATAGCTATAAATCATAGCTATAAATCGTTTCTTTTAGGGACTGGGATTATTAATTTGAGAGGTCATTGCCAATGAGTCATCATCCTACTAAACAAATAGCCGTCAAAGGGCTAAGTACTTCACAAAGTGTTGCGATTTATTTTGTGTTGTTTTTAGTTATCAACGCTGTTGGCTTTGCTTCCTTTTTAACTCTACAAGAGCGTAGTGTCACACAACTTCAAGTATTAAAGTTAAAGATAGATCAAAAAAGTGGCATTACTCATGATTTACAAAGAAAGATGGGGTATGGGCATTTTATTCATGATTTTAAAAACTTTGTTATCCGCGGAGAGTCCGATTACCGTACTCAAAGTTATCTACAGAAGATTCAGGAAAATCATGACTCCATCCAGCAAGATATTGAAACCTATCGTGGCTTAGGTGATTTGCATCCTCTAGAGGTTAAAGCGTTAGATGAGGTGGGAAAAGTCATTGGGAATTACCTAATCCAAGCGAAAAAAATCCAACAAATGCATCAGCAAGGCATGAGTGTCGAAGAGATTGATAAGCAAGTTATCGTTGACGACAGACCCGCTATGGATGCGATGGAAGCAGGGTATCAATATCTAGAGGCTGACTCTAGAAGGCAATTGCTGGCACTGCAAAAACAGGATCAAAGGGCTCAAACGATTAATTTGGGTACGGTATTACTGTTATTGATCCTTTTAAATCTTATCGCCTTTGAGGTTTTCATTCGCCGTGCATTGATAAAACCCATGACGAAATTGCATCGGGTCATCAAAAACTCGATTGATGAATCGACGGGTGATATAAAAAGGACCAGCGAAAACCCGGTAAAAGGTGCGCGTGAAGTGCAGCTATTAGGCAAGGATTTACATTGGTTATTGGATTCGGTCGGTGATCACCTGGATGAGATTAACAATATTAAAACGGTTGTTGATCAGAGTTCGTCAAATGTGATGTTGGCTGATAATGATTTGAATATCACCTATATGAATGACGCGATTGTCAAGACTTTGAAAACGGTGGAAAAAGATATTCAAAAATTACTACCTCACTTCTCAACGGCTAAATTAGTTGGTCAGAACATCGATATTTTCCATGTTAACCCAGCGCATCAGCGTCATCTGTTGGGTAGTTTGAAATCAACCTATACCGCCAAATTGACATTGGGTGAGCTGCATCTAGAAATCATCGTCAATCCGATTTGGGGTAGAGAAGGTGAGCGTGTCGGGTTTGTTACCGAATGGCGTGATGTGACGCAAACGGCCCGTTTAGAAAAAATGCAAACGGCCGTTGAGCAAAACCTAAAAGTGATGGTGGAGAAGGCCTCTCGTGGCCATATTGGTGAGCAAATCGATGTTTCTACCCTGGAAGGTTTCGTGCACGATTTGGGAGAGCAGATCAACACCATGTCCCTTGCTATTTATGAAGCTAATACTAAGATTTCAAACGTCATTCAAGGTCTTGCCAATGGTGATTTGACACAGCGTGTGGATGGTGAATATGAGGGGATGCTGGGTGATATTAAAAATGCCATAAATCATTCATTGGATAATTTGTCACAAATCAATGCCCAGGTAATTGTCTCAATCGAGCATATAGCAGGTGATATTCAAGCAACTTCCGAACGTAATTCAAATGTATCGCAGCGTATTCATCAGCAAGCGGCATCGATTGAAGACACGGCATCCACCATGGAAGAGATGACGGCGGCTGTGCGTAATAACGCGGCCAATGCGCAACAAGCCAATGAGTTGACTCTGCAAGCCAGTGAGAAGACCACCGAGGGTGCGGAGGTAATGACACAAACCATCGAGGCCATGCAACAGATTAGAGAGTCGAGCAATCAGATTGAGCAGATTATCGGCTTGATTGATTCCATTGCTTTCCAAACGAATCTATTGGCGCTGAACGCTGCGGTTGAAGCGGCGCGTGCGGGTGAGCATGGTCGTGGATTTGCCGTGGTGGCTTCAGAGGTTCGTAACTTAGCCGGTAAGTCGGCAGATGCGGCTAAAGAGATCAAAGTATTGATTGATCGTTCGGTTTCACAAGTTGAACACGGTACACAATTAGCGGAGCAGTCTGGTGACTCCTTAAATCAGATAAACCAGGCAATCACCCATGTTACCGAAATGGTGGGTGAAATCGCATCCTCTTCTCTTGAACAATCTCAAGGTATCGAGCAGTTGAATCAGGCAATCGTTTCCATGGATAAGAATACCCAAGAAAACGCGAGCTTGGTCGAGCTTTCCGCCAACAGTACTTTAGCGATTGCTCGCGAAGCTCAGCAGCTTGTCGAAAGAATGCAGCAATTTAATATTTCACGTCAATTTATCGACCAAGCTAAGAAGAACCTAGGGGTCAATAAGCCAGCTCAAGTGGCTAGCCCTGTTAAAACGGTTAAGCCGGAAGCTGCAAAGCAAACACCGGTAGCTTCACCTAAAAAACCGGTTATAAAAGCTGTTGAACCTGTCAAGCCTGCCAAACCTAAAATCACCTCAGGTGATGATAGCCAAGAGTGGTCAGAGTTTTAAGGTTATCCATTAATTTAATGCGCCGTACCTAGTTGCGGCGTTTTTTATGGGGTATGTTCAATATAGATAAAGTATCGATAAATTTACGAGCGTATCCATCTAACCATCATGATGATGGTTTTTTTGTGCCTGAACTTTATTCTATGGCTTAACTTAAGGCTATGACTTGGCGAGTTGATTGGGCTAGCTTGTGTCGCCACAAAGAGCCTGTTTTCTTGCGTGTTTTAGGGAGTAAATGACCGCTGTGGCTGACTTATTTATTTGTCAATCTGATTGAGGTTTTGAACTGCTGAACCAATAGAGAATATTGATAATAATAATTATAAGGCAGTGGAAGATAAGTTTGAAAGTTGATGGATAGAGAGGGTTCGCCTCAAAAAACGTGCAAACAAAAAAACCGAGATAAACTCGGTTTTTTTGTATTCATAGGCAATTAATTTTGTGGTAGTTGCCCTGTTTGTTGCATCATCTCCATCCACGCATCGCGTAGTTCGGTCAAGATTTCAATCGAGCTATCAAGGTAGAAGGTATCTTTTTCAAAAACGGCTTCTTGGATGCTTTGATCCGCGTAACGATATAACTCCTCCAAATCATAAGCAAGCGGAGTGTCTTGCGTTAGATTCAAGCGGTCGCGTAAAGCATCCAAGATGGTGGTCATGCGCCCTAGGTGAAAGCCTTTTTCCACTAATGCTTGGCTCTGGTGGCAAACTTTCGCTAAGTTGCCTTTATCAACTGCGCCTTGTAGCAGTAATAAAACGGTTTTTCGTGGGTTCTCTGCTAATTGTTGCTCCGCTTCTTGATTGCGGCGGTACTCTTCTAAGATTGGTGCTTTAACGTCATGTGCTGTCGTGTTATTCAAAGTCATCAGGTTTCCCCTTTAAGTAATGTGTGTTTAGCTGGCAATGGCTTTTTGTTTTTTTGCAAAACTTAAATTCAGACTCAAGTTTTTGCTTTGCCTGTCGTTCAGCATAAGCTGTGCCAAAAAATAAAACAGCGAACGGTGGAGGGTGGTAAATAAAGCGTTTTGGGTGGGGTTTTTATTTGTTAACTTATTGATATATAAGGTGTTAAATGGATTTAAACTGATTTTTAGAAATGGACCGAATAAATCACCAGGCCTGGTAACTTATTGAAGTGTCAAAAAATAGCGGTTAATAATTTGATGGATTCCTGGCGTGTTGCCAGCGGGTTAATAATTTGTCATTCCAGGCGTTTTAGATAAATAAAAGCCCCGTCTATCACAGCTCTTAAAGATAAAGGGATAAACGGGGCGAGTTGTTTTATGGCAAGAGGTGTAAGAGGGATGGACTAAAAGCTGACCTTTACACTCGCGGCCGCTTTATTGGCTTTAGCAATCGCTTTTTCAATGCTTTCCGCTCTGGCAATGGCGACTCCCATTCGGCGACGTCCATCAATATCGGGTTTTCCAAATAGGCGAATTTGGGTATCTGTATCCGCTAAGGCTTCTTCTAAGTTGGAAAAATTGGTTTGGGTGGATTTCCCGGTTGGTAATATCACGCTGGAAGCACAATAGCCATGTTGGGTGATGTTGGGAATCGGCAAGCCAAGGATTGCGCGTGCATGTAGGGCAAATTCGGATAAGTCTTGTGACATTAAAGTAACCAGGCCTGTATCGTGCGGGCGAGGGGACACTTCACTGAAGTAAACCTGGTCACCTTTGATGAATAATTCAACCCCAAATAAACCGCGTCCGGTTTCACCGCAAAGGTTGTCGGCGACTTTTTCGGCAATCTCTTTTGAGGTGGCAATCGCTTGTTGGCTCATGGCGGCAGGTTGCCAAGATTGGCGGTAATCGCCATCTTCCTGGTGGTGGCCGATTGGTTCACAGAAGCTGATGCCATTTTCATGGCGCACGGTTAATAAGGTGATTTCATAATCAAAATCCACAAACCCTTCAACAATCACGCGGCCTTTGCCGGCACGACCACCTTCCTGAGCATAATCCCAAGCAGACTGGATATCAGCAGCGGTTTTAATGACGCTTTGGCCTTTACCTGATGAACTCATAATGGGTTTTACTACACACGGCATACCAATACGCTCAACGGCAGCGGTAAAGTCTTCCAAGGTGTCGGCAAACTCATAAGGTGATGTCGGGATATTCAATTCTTCAGCGGCTAAGCGACGAATTCCTTCACGGTTCATTGTCAATTGGGTGGCACGTGCGGTTGGTATTATTTTGACACCCTCTTTTTCCATGGCCGCTAAGGTGTCAGTGGCAATGGCTTCAATTTCCGGCACGACCATGTGCGGTTTTTCCAGTTCAATGATTTTTCTCAGAGCCTCTCCATCTAGCATGTCAATGACATGACTACGGTCTGCAACCTGCATGGCTGGGGCATTTGGGTAACGATCAGCGGCAATCACTTCTACCCCAAAACGTTGTAATTCAATGGCAACTTCTTTGCCTAATTCGCCTGCGCCACATAATAGTACTTTAACTGCAGTGGGTGAAAATGGTGTACCAATGCTAGACATGGCATCTCCTTTGCTAAGAGGTAGTTAAGAAAAACAAAGAGCCAATTTATCGGCAACTTTAGACAAAACTTTAGAAAAGTTTTTATAAAACCGCTAAACGACCGGCAATTAAATAACAGCCCATATTATACGGCATTTGAATTGCAAAATCGCCAAACGGAATACGAGGTTTACACCATGTTAGAGTTAAGCAGCCAAGTAGAAAAAGACACCAAAACTTCTGATGAAGTGGCTCGTTTTTTACAGTCTGAACGTAACCGCTCGCAACTATCTGCTGATCGTCAGGAAAAAGATGACGGCTTTAGTGTTAAAAAAATGATGCGTGCGTTGCAAACTCGTTTTTCTCATACGGGTGATATCTCTAGCGAAATTGCAAAAATGGTCGAGGCACAGGTTCAGCAGCGTACTCGTGAACTGTTTCGTCAAGCAAACTATGACGACTTAACGCATCTACCAAATCGTTCATATTTCAATAGCACTTTAGAGACCTTGGTTATTAAGGCTGAAGATGCGAATACTCAATTTGGACTGTTGTTTTTAGATTTGGATGGTTTCAAAGCGGTCAATGATAATTTAGGACATCAAGCCGGCGATGAATTATTGCGAAATGTCAGCGCCCGTTTAATGTCTGCTGTTCGTGAAGGTGATATCGTAAGCCGTTTAGGGGGTGACGAATTTGTGGTGTTGATTGCCGATGTTAACGACAAAGAGTTGATTGAAGGCATTAGCCAGCGCATTATCACAGAAGTCAGTCGTGCCTACTGGATCAACGGCAATGAAGTGGATATTTCGACCAGCATTGGTATCGCCTGTTTTCCAGAAGATGGAAAAACCTCTACCGAATTGGTAGAGCGTGCCGACCAAGCGCTATATGCATCAAAACACGCTGGACGTAGCACTTACCGTTTTTTCTCTGATATTGGTGAGCGGGTTATCTCGCAAAAACACCAATTGGTGAATCGTTTAGAAGCAGCGGTAGATAATGGCGAAATTGAAAGTGTGTTTGAACCACAAATCGATTTAAAGTCAGGTTGTATCGTTGGCGCAAGCATTACCGCAAAGTGGGCTGAAACAGAAATTGAAAACCCATATCTAACCAACTGGATTGAGCTGTTAAACGACAGTAAATCAGCTTATAGCGTAGGTGCTTGGTTGATGGATTCAGGTTTATATTACCTACAGCAGTGGCAGCAATTTAATGATGAGATGATGGTTTCTATCCCCGTGGTTGACGCTCTATGGCAACAGCAGGATTTGGTCAGCGTGTTAAATGAACGTTTTGCGCATTATGGTGTGTCGGCTTCTCAAGTTCAGTTAGAGTTCTCCCTCACCTCATTAAACGAAAATACCCAATTACATGCGATTTTAAATGCGTTGACCGCCGCTGGTTATCAAATCACTTTAAGCGAAATTGGTAAATCGCCTTTGGATTTGGCGTTATTAACACAATTAAACCTCCAGGAACTGAAATTGAATCGCGATTGGTTGCAAGACAATATGAGTAACCAAAAAGGTCAAAAATGGGTGCAGGCTTTAGTGCAAATGGCCAAAACTTTGGATGTGTGTGTGATTGTGACCGGTGTTGAATCGAATGAGCAGGCGACAGAGTATAAAGCAATGGGCTGCTCAATGGCTCAAGGTGACAATTGGTCGGCACCGATTGCGGCTGAAACGTTTCAGCAGCAAATCCAGCAGCAACTGCCTGTGATTGCATAAACAGGCCGTAAGCCAACTAAATTACCGAACATTGTTACATTAAGCTCCATAAACGGGGCTTTTTTTGTTTATAGCCTGGCTGTTTGCTTTCTTGGGGTTTTGATTGACCCCGTCTGGTTCAATGGTTACGATTGAAGTATGCCGGGTCAATGGAGAATAGATAGCATGTTAAAAGAGCTCAAGCTGAACCATTTTTTATGGATTGCCATTTTTTTTATTGCGCTTATTTGGTCGGCGATTCACCCTAAAGACAACTTGACCTGGTTTTTGGAAGTGTTGCCGGCTTTAATCGGTTTTGCGGTATTGGCATATACGTTTCGAACATTTCCTTTAACGCCACTGTTATATGTTCTCATTTTGATTCACTGTATTATTCTTATGATTGGCGGGCATTACACCTATGCCGAAGTGCCATTTTTTGACACTTTGAAACACACCTTTGATTGGTCACGAAACAACTACGATAAGGTTGGCCACTTAGCCCAAGGTTTTATCCCTGTTTTAATTGCCAGAGAAGTGCTTATTCGTAAGCAGGTGGTCAACGGCCAGGCCTGGACAAATTTCCTCAGTGTTTCTATTGCCTTAGCTTTCAGTGCCTTTTATGAACTGATTGAGTGGTGGGTGGCTTTAACATCAGAAGAGGCGGCCGAAGCTTTTTTAGGCACTCAAGGTTATGTTTGGGATACCCAATCAGATATGGGATATGCTTTGTTTGGCGCGATTTCAGCCATTGTCCTTTTGACAAAAATGCATAATAGGCAGCTGGCAAGGTTTTCTAAATAAGTGTTTTGTTGAGGGGAGGTAAAAAAACCTAGGAAAGGAATGAGTGATTCCTAGGCAAGATAGGCACTCGATTAAAAGCGCCATGGAGGAAAGATCCAAGCTTATTGAATTGATCAGAGTAATAAGCTTTGAATCGAAGTGTATCAGCTTTTCATTATATGTGTGAGGTTTACTTAGCTAATAAATTTTATTGCTTAATAAGATTTATTACTTAATGAAGTCCATTACTGAATGAAGTTTTCAGATTTACCAATTCGCCCAATGTAAACCCGTTTTCTTGAGTGGAATAAAAAACGCCCGCTGATTCTGTTGATTAGCGGGCGTTTTGGGTTGTGGATTGGTGGTTAATAGAACTGATTTGCTGTAATCAAATACGATCCAGCATGCCTAAAATCACTTTAGCCGAATGGGTCGCGGCTTGTTCCAGGTATTTTTCAAAGGTCACTGCGTTCTCTTTTCCGGCAATATCCGATAATGATCGGATAATCACAAACGGTTTTTCAAAGGTATGGCACGCTTGCGCTACCGCCGCGGCTTCCATTTCACAGGCAATCATTTCCGGGAAGTTCTTACGGGTATTGGTCACATCGGCCGGTTGATGCATAAAACGATCACCGGTGGCGATCAGGCCATGCATATGCACCACTTCTTGCAGGGCTTCAATGCTCTGTTGTGCGGCTTTTACCAAATTTTCATCTGGCAGAAAACATGCCGGCAAGCCTGGTACTTGTCCCAGGTCGTAGCCAAATGGAGTCACGTCCACATCATGATGACATACCGAACTGCTGATCACAATATCGCCGACATTCAAATCGGTATGAAATCCACCGGCTGAACCAGTATTGATAACGTAGTCCGGATTATAAAGGTTGAGCAGAATCGTGGTACTGATGGCGGCATTGACCTTACCAATCCCCGAACGCAACAAAACAATTTCGGTACCGTCGATTTGTCCTAGATAGTATTCAAACCCAGCGTGTGTTTCCGTGGTTTGGTTATCGAGTTTGCTACGAAGAAGAGAGACTTCTTCTTCCATCGCTCCAATAATGGCTATTTTCATGAAAATTCCAACCTTAAACTTCGTTACCCAGTGACTTAAGAGTGTCTTCGCTTAAGGCGATATCGGCATTCTTGTTGACACCAATTCCGTGGTCGATAATGTCTTGAGCAATCTCTTTGGCTTCTTCTAAAGAGTGCATCACGTAAGTGCCGCACTGATATTCGTTAAGCTCTGGAATATCTTCCATACGTTGCACGTTCAGCACGTCTTTCATCGAGGCCAGCCAGGCTTCCGCGACTCTATCTTCAGCTGGTGAACCCAGTAAGCTCATGTAGAATCCTGTACGGCAACCCATAGGTGAGATATCGATGATTTCAACTCCGTTACCATTTAGATGGTTACGCATGAAGCCGGCAAAAAGATGTTCTAAGGTATGGATACCTTTTTCACCCATCATCGATTCGTTTGGCTTATTGAAGCGCAAGTCAAACACAGTGATGGTGTCGCCAGAAGGTGATGTCATCGTTTTGGCAACACGTACCGCAGGGGCGTTCATGATCGTGTGATCAACGGTAAAGCTGTCTAGTAATGGCATGGTTTACGTCCTTTTTATAATTGGTCATCAGGCTTGAGCTCATCTTTAAGCTGCCAGCCATTGTCGGTTTTAATAAATAGATAGTTCTTTTCAAATTCAAGTTGGTCGCCTGCCTGAAATTCAGGAAGGGTCATTTTCAGCAGGCCGATTGCCATGCTATTGGTGATTTTTTCGAGGCTCGATAATGAGGAATCATTCATCATGCTTTTAGCATACTCTTCTAGGCTTTGTTGAGCGGTTCCGGTTATGGTGAGTTCGGCGACATAGTGAGTGTCGTTCTGTTTATAACCGTTTTTCTTCACTACATTGCTGGCGACAAAAAGGCCTTTAAGTTCGGAATCGAAGCGTTCAGCGGCCATAGACTTTATGTCACTCTCGGAAGGTTGAGTGATGCCCAGGCAGCCGCTTAAAGATAGAGTTAATGCAAAAATGAGAGCGATAAAACGCGATTGAGAGAACAGGGATTTGGCTTTTAACATAAGGTTTCCTAACGATAAGTCCTGACAATGAATTGAGTGATTACCGACTCATTTTTAAAAGATAAAGCATACCACAAACCGCCTGGCCTGGTGTTTTGGATTCTATCGTTTCAGGGAGGCCAATAAGTTGGCCTGATCAGGAAAAGGTAATGGTTTTGAGGTGTTGATGGTTGTTTGTATTGCTTTCCTAGTTTTTGCACCAATACAAGGCTTTTATGTTGTTTTTGGAGTATTGTGGTCGCAAAATAATTCTGCCACAAACAGTGGGTTTCTCCTCTTTAACATATTGTTAACTAATTGATATTAAATGAAAATATGCTTTATATTACGAAAGGTTTTATAGCCTTGTTGTTTTTCTTGGCACATTAGTTGCATCGCTTAATGGGAATAGCCGATTTTTGCTTGTTTTCGGTGCAATGTTTTTTAATGGCCGCTATGCAGGTTTCAAGGAGTCAATGTTGAGTTTAAAGAAATTGCTGTTTACCGATCTAGACGGCTCATTGTTGAATCATCATGATTACGATTATTCATCCGCCATGCCTGCGATGCAGAGGTTGAACTCTGAGCAAATACCGTGGATTTTAACCACCAGTAAAACGGCGGCAGAGGTAGTTGAGCTAAAAGCGGAGCTGAATAATCCCTATCCTTTTATTGTTGAGAATGGTGCGGGTATTTTTTGGTCAAAAGAGTCGCTAGATTGTGATTTGTTGCTGAAAAGCCTGGTATCAAACAACGCTTCAATGTCGGCTCATGCAAACATTGAAAATTGGGGGGATGGTTTTCAGTATTTGAGTTTAAACCTGGTTTCATTGCCACAAATTTTACAACTGGCTAGAGATTATAAAACTCAGCATGGAATCGATTATCTTGGTTTTTCTGAAATGGACGCTCAACAAGTGATGGGGTGTACCGGATTGTCTTTTGAAAATGCACTTAAAGCCAAACAGCGTAACTTTTCAGAACCGCTACTTTGGAAAGACAGTGAACAGGCGTCAATCGAATTTAAACGTGCCATGAGTCGGCAAGGTTTACAGGTGCTTAAAGGTGGACGGTTTGTGCATTTGATGGGGTTAAGCAATAAAGGTTTAGCTCTCAAGGTCTTGGAGGACTATTACCAGCAGGCCTGGCAATCCAAGATTGAAACCATGGCTTTAGGAGATGGTGATAACGATATCAGCTTACTGGAAGCGAGTGATAACCCGGTCATCATTTCCTCTCCTGTTAATCCTGCGCCACTGGTAAAACATAACAAGGTTTTTGTCACGCAAGAGAACGGCCCAAAAGGGTGGAATCAAGCAGTGTTAGATTGGCTTGAGTTAGATTAAGGAATCAAGAATTTAAATTTCCCAAAGCAGGGAAGGAGTAACTATGGACTTTTATCAAAACGGCATTATCACAACTTTACATAATCTTGTAGACAGATCCATCGAGGATATGGAATCTGATTTACTTAAATACAGTAAAACCAGGCCATTAGGTTTGATATTGCCAAGTTTATACTCCGAACTGCAAACCCCCGCATTAAGCAGAATCGTTGAAGAGTTAAAATCGGTTCCTTATTTGGAGGAGATCGTTGTTGGGTTGGATAGAGCCAATGAGGCGGAATATCGACATGCTTTAGAGTTCTTTTCTGTATTGCCGCAAAACGTTAAAGTCATCTGGAATGATGGCCCTAGAATGAAAGCGATTCACAAAAAACTGGTAGAAGAAGGGATCGCTCCAGAAGCGCCGGGTAAGGGACGGAATGTCTGGTATATGATCGGTTATGTATTGGGTTCGGATAAGGTCGAGTCGGTTGCATTACACGATTGCGATATCGTCACCTATGACCGCTCGTTATTGGCGAGGTTGATTTATCCTGTGGCCAATCCGCAGTTTAACTATGCGTTTGCCAAAGGGTTTTATACCCGAATTGCCAACCAGACCATGAACGGCCGTGTGACCCGTTTATTGGTCACGCCATTGATCAGAGCATTGCAGAAAACCGCAGGTGAACAAAATGAACGTGCCGATGAGTATCTCAGTCATATCGACTCTTATCGTTATCCGTTGGCAGGCGAGTTTGCGTTTAGAACCGGGGTGATTTCCGATTTACGAATTCCTTCTGACTGGGGATTGGAGATTGGTGTGTTGTCGGAGATGAAAAGAAACATCAGTTCTAATCGAATTTGTCAGGTGGATATTGCCGATATTTACGACCATAAACACCAGGATTTATCGGCCGATGATGCACAAAAAGGGCTTTCTAAAATGTCGATTGATATCAGCAAGGCGTTTTTCCGTAAGTTGGCCGCCGAGGGAGTAACCTTCACTCAAGAGGGCTTTAGAACCCTGAAGGCAACTTATTACCGTATTGCCTTAGACTTGATCGAGTCTTACCGTAATGATGCCATTATGAATGGCTTAAAACTGGATGTGCATAAAGAGGAAATTGCGGTAGAAATGTTTGCTGAAAACATCATTAAAGCGGGTAATCACTTTTTAGACGCGCCGATGGAAACGCCTTTCATTCCTTCTTGGAACCGAGTGTCTTCGGCATTTCCAGAAATCATGCAAGAAATTACCGATGCCGTCGCTGCCGATATGGAAGAGTACAAAGCCAAATAGAAAAAATAGATATCAGAGGTCTTCATTATGAAAACAGTGCAAGCCAGCCAGCAAGCTTACGATGCGTTAATTGAGCGCATATCGCCGTTAATTCAATCTCTGTATCCTGATGAGGACACGCTTGAACTGGCACAGCAATTCATAGAAAAGACCGGCATTGATAAAAGTCATTGTGAGATGCCGTTATCCCATCAATCGCATTGGAATGAGCAGGATGTGATGGTCATTACTTATGGTGATTCCATCGTCACTGACGGCGAAAAGCCGTTAACAACACTCAAGAAAACGTTGGATCGGTTTTTAAAAGAGAGTCTCTCGATGGTGCATATTCTGCCTTATTACCCTTACACCTCGGATGGTGGTTTTGCGGTTTCCGATTATGAAATCATCAATCCAAGTTTAGGCACCTGGGATGAAGTTACTGAAATCAGCCACTCATATCGAATTATGGCGGATTTGGTGATTAACCACTGTTCAAGTGAGCATGCCTGGTTTAAGGGCTTTATGGCGGGTGACCCTAAATACCAAAACTATTTTGTGCAGGCCAGTTTAGAAGACGATTTATCGCAAGTCGTTCGGCCAAGAACTACGCCATTGTTAAGACCGACCATGACTCCAGGGGGCGAGAAATACGTTTGGTGTACCTTCAGCCACGATCAAATCGATTTAAATTTTTCCAATCCAGAGGTGTTTCTAGAAGTGATGCGTCTGATTTCGATGTATATCGATAAAGGCGCGAGTATTTTCCGATTGGATGCGATTGGCTTCTTGTGGAAAATTATCGGCACCAGTTGTATGCATTTGCCAGAAACCCATCAAGCGATTCAGTTGATGCGAGCCTTGATTGAATATCGTTTGGCCGATGCCATTATCATCACCGAAACCAATGTACCCAAACGTGAGAACCTCACCTATTTTGGTAACGCTAACGAAGCGCATATGGTTTACAACTTCTCTTTACCGCCGTTGTTGATTAATTCGCTGTTGACCGGATCAGCCAAACACTTAAAGACCTGGTTGATGTCGATGCCGCCGGCGCAGATGGGAACCACCTTTTTGAACTTCATTGCCAGCCATGATGGCATTGGTGTGCGTCCGGCAGAGGGGATTCTTGATCCAGAAGAACTTCAAAACATGATTTATGCCTTACAATCCTTTGGAGCAAAAGTCTCTTGGCGAACCGGTTTAAACGGTGAAAAGCATCCTTATGAGATTAATATCGCCTTGATTGATGCTTTTAAAGGAACGTGTGAGGGTGAGGATGAGTATCAGGTGGCCCGCATGTTATGCGCCCATGCGATTGCCATTGCATTAGAGGGCGTGCCGGCGATTTATATACATTCTTTCTTTGCAACTGAAAATGATTATGACAGTTTGGCAAAAACAGAGCATAATCGTGATATCAACCGTCACCAATGGCAAGAGAGTGAATTAACTGCCTTATTAGAAGATAGCCGTTCCAAGCATTACGCTGTGTTAAACGGTTTAAACCGCTTAATCGCGTTGCGTAAACAACATGCCGCATTTCACCCTAATGCCACACAATTTACCTTGCATTTGGATGATGCTTTGTTCGGGTTTTGGCGTCAGAGTTTGATGCGTCATCAGAGTATCTTTGTGGTGAATAATGTCACGAATCAATCACAAATATTAAATTTGGCTCAGCTAAACTTGATTGATATGGACGAGTGGAAAGAGATTATTACCGATGAAATGATTACCGATCTCTATGGAGAGATTGAGTTGGCGCCATATCAAACGGTATGGATTACTAACCGCTGGTAAAGCAAAAACCATCCACCTCTTTTTAAGAATTTTAAATAACAATCAACTTCATTGATAAAGAATGAAATAAGGAATCGCATATGTCAGCTGCAGATATTGGTTTAATCGGACTTGCTGTTATGGGTCAAAACTTGGTTTTGAATATGGCGGAGCATGGTTTTCATGTATGTGTGTATAACCGCTCAGAACAAAAAACCAATGAATTCATCGAAAATCGAGCAGCTGGTTTTCCAATCAGTGCCGCTTATTCATTACAAGAGTTGGTCGATTCCTTAGCCGCGCCGCGTAAAGTCATGTTGATGGTCAAAGCGGGTGAGGTGGTCGACAGCTTTATTGAGCAGCTTGTACCATTGCTGGATGAGGGCGATATTATTATTGATGGCGGTAATTCTTTATACACCGATTCAAACCGTAGAACCAAGGCGCTTGCCGAGAAAGGCATCCTCTTTATTGGTACCGGGGTTTCCGGGGGAGAAGAGGGGGCGCGTTTTGGTCCTTCGATTATGCCGGGCGGCAACAAGCAGGCCTGGGAAAGTGTCAAACCGATTTTTCAATCGATTGCCGCTAAATCCGGTGAAGAGGCGTGTTGTGACTGGGTAGGTGATGACGGTGCGGGCCACTATGTGAAAATGGTACACAACGGTATCGAATACGGCGATATGCAGTTGATTTCAGAAGCCTATCAGCTGATGCGTGAAGGCTTGGGCATGAGTGCCGATGAATGCCAAGCGGTGTTTGCCGAATGGAATAAAGGTGTGTTGGACTCTTATTTGATTGAAATCACTGCAGAAATCCTAACCTTCAAAGACAGTGACGGTGAACCGCTGGTCGATAAGATTTTAGATGCGGCTGGCCAGAAAGGCACTGGCAAGTGGACTGGAATCAGTTCATTAGAGCTGGGGATTCCTGTGACCTTGATTACCGAATCGGTGTATGCCCGTTGTTTGTCGGCGTTAAAATCTGAGCGTGTGCAGGCTTCAAAAATCTATCCTCGTACTGCGCAAGCAAAGACCTATTCGGATGACGAGAAACAAGCGATTATCGCTTCGATTCACGATGCTCTTTATGCCTCAAAAATCATCTCTTACGCGCAAGGTTATATGTTGATGGCCGAAGCGGCCAAAGCCTACAGCTGGGACTTGAATTATGGCGGAATCGCATTGATGTGGCGCGGCGGTTGTATTATCCGCAGCCGTTTCCTAGAAGAGATTAAACAGGCCTATCAAACGGAACCCAACCTGGCGAATTTATTACAAGCTCCATTCTTTGAAAAAGCCATTAAAGGTGCTGAGCACCATTGGCGTAAAGCGGTGGTGTTTGGTATTGAACAGCAGATTCCTACGCCTACCTTAAGTTCGGCATTGGCGTTCTTTGACGGCTATCGCAGTGCGGTAGTGCCGGCAAACTTATTGCAAGCGCAGCGTGATTACTTTGGCGCGCACACCTATGAACGTGTTGATGCTCCACGTGGAGAGTTTTTCCACACCGATTGGATTCAGTCGGGTGGGAATGTCAGCTCAACGACTTACGAGGTTTAATGATGGTTGAAGCCAATACATACGTGGTTTTTGGGGCGACGGGGAACTTATCTCTGACCAAATTAATGCCCGCGTTTTACCATTTGGAAGCGGTAGGTCGTTTACCGAAAGGCATGCGAATAGTCGCAATCGGTCGCCGCGAATGGCAACAGGCCGATTGGCAAAAAGAGGTGCAAAAATATATTGAGCCCATCGCGCGTGGCGGGATTGACCATAAGGTGTTTGACGCCTTTGCGGAACGCATGGACTATGTGCAAATGGATATTTCCGAGCCGGAAGCCTACACCATGCTGGCCGAAACCTTGACCAACCCAAAATACTCGCCAAATATCGCCTTTTATCTGTCATTAGGCCCCGACCTGTTCGGGGGGGTCACCAGCCAATTAAAAGAGCATGGTTTACTGGATGAGATCAAAGGCTGGCGTAGAGTCGTTTTAGAGAAACCATTCGGTTACGATGTGGAAAGTGCCAAGGCGTTGCAAAATAAAATCAGTAAGGCGTTATCGGAAGAGCAAACTTACCGTATTGACCACTACCTTGGAAAAGGCATGGTGCAGAACGTAATGGTGTTCCGTTTTGCCAATGCCTTGATGGAGCCGTTGTGGAACCGCAATACCATCGACCATATTCAAATCACCCATGCCGAAGATAAGTGTGTCGGTACGCGAGCGGGTTATTATGACCACAGCGGTGCCTTGCGCGATATGATTCAAAGCCACCTATTGCAGTTATTGGCTCTGGTGGCCATGGAACCTCCGGCTTCAATGGATGCCGAATCGCTGCGTGATGAAAAGGTCAAGCTACTTAAGTCGATACGTCCTATTCAAAAGAAACAGGTCAAGGGTCAAGCATATCGAGCGCAATATACCGATGGCTTTATTCATGGTAATGCCATGCATAGTTATTTGGATGAACCGGGGGTGGCCAAAGACTCGGTAACCGAAACCTATGCGGCTTTAAAGTTGTATATCGACAACTGGCGTTGGGAAGGTGTGCCGTTTTATATTCAAACTGGTAAGAATATGAAGCAGTCCAAGACCTTGGTGTCCATCTGTTTTAAACACCCTCCCAAGCAGTTCTTTAGAGATTCCCAGGTTAAAAAGATGGAACCTAATTGGATTATCTTTGGGATTCAGCCAAATGAGTCGATTAAAATCGAGATGATTGCCAAACAACCAGGCCTGGAGATTAACACCGAGCAAATCAGTTTGGATGCGGCGATGAAATACGATGAAAACTCTAAAATCGATGCCTATGAAGAACTGTTACTGGATGTCATCAAAGGCGACCGTTCACTGTTCTTGCGTTTTGACGAAGTCAAAGCGGCCTGGGATGTGGTGGATCCTGTATTGACCGAATGGGCCAGTCAAACCGACTTTATTGATACCTATCCATCAGGCAGTTGGGGGCCGGAAGGTTCGCAAAAACTGTTTGATCATAGTGATCAATACTGGCGAACCTATATCAACCAGCACTGTAAAGAGTAAGTTGAGGTGAGGCCGATGGCGAATACTTTACCTGAGAATTGGCTTGTGTTTGATGAGGCCGAGCAACTCGCTCAAAAGCTAACGTCGGAAATTTTGCAAATCGCCCAGCAAGCGATTCAACAAAAAGGAGCGTTTCATTTTGTGACCGCTGGCGGCTCAACCCCAAATCGGTGTTATCAACTGCTCAGTCAGGCGCAAGCCGACTGGCAATATTGGCATATCTATATGGGAGATGAACGGGTATTGCCATTTAATCATCCCGAACGTAACTCTCAAGCGCTACTCAACCACTGGTTGAAGAACAATCTTATACCCGTCAAAAATATTCACTTTATTAATACCGAGGCAGGCGCTCAAAAATCTGCTAAAGCCTATGCAAAATTAATTGCATCTGTTGATCATTTTGATGTCTGTTTATTGGGCATGGGTGAAGATGGGCATACCGCAAGTTTGTTTCCAGGGCACAAGGACTGTGAAAGTGTTCAAGAGGTGTTTACGGAACAGGTTCATAATCAACCATCTCTCATTATTATCGAAAATAACTCCCCTAAGCCGCCTTCTCAAAGAGTGAGTTTAAGTTACTTTGCTTTTAATAAATGTGATTTAGTCATTAAGTTAATTACAGGGGATGGTAAACGTGAAGCCGTACAGCTATGGTTAACAGAAGGGGCTGAACTCCCAATTCAAAAAGTTAAAGGTAAACAAACCAAGGTATATATTAGCCAAGAGGCTTTGCCAATCTAAGTTCTAGATAATAGAAATTCAGCGATTTAATTTTGGTTTTAAATTTTCAATTTGGTACCTTAACCACAACTTAAGTATTTATTAAATCTAAGATTCCTCTTTTAGAGTATGTTATAAATGAGAGAGTGAAAAACTCAATTAGCCTTTTAACAAAATTGATTTCTAAGCCAACAAGAATAGTCAATAAAGTGAAAGAGTATGAACGAAGAACAAACTGATGTGTATATCGTCCTGATTAGTGTTCACGGTCTTATCCGTGGAAATAACCTGGAGTTAGGAAGGGATGCGGATACAGGTGGCCAAACCCTCTATGTTCTTGAACTCGCACAGGCCTTATCAGAAAGACCAGAAGTTGCTAAAGTCGAGCTTTTTACCCGATTAGTTAAAGATGACTCGATTGACCCTGAATATGCGCAACCAATAGAAAAGATAAACGATAAACTGTCTATTGTTAGAATGGAAGCGGGCCCAGAAGGGTATGTTTTTAAAGAGCAGTTGTGGGATTATCTTGATATCTTTGCCGATGATATGATGGAATATTTTCGCAATCAGGAACATTACCCAGACATTATCCACAGCCATTATGCCGATGCCGGTTATGTGGGTAGTCAGTTAGCCAATCAATTATCCATTCCCCTTATTCATACTGGTCATTCGTTAGGTCGTGTAAAACGAGCAAGGCTGTTTGCCAACGGTGTGTCTAGCGAAGAGATTGAAAGTCAGTACAACATGTCTAGGCGTATTAACGCCGAAGAGCATGTTTTGGCGACAGCAGAAAGAGTCATTACCAGTACCCATCAAGAAATTGAAGAGCAGTATGAAATATATGATTTTTATCAGCCTGAGCAAATGCGAGTTATTCCTCCAGGAACCAATCTAAATCAATTTCAGCCACCACGTGGCGACGAGCTTAGTTCAGAGCTTTATCAACAGTTAACTTATTCTCTAACAGATACAAATAAACCAATTATTCTTGCCCTTTCTAGACCTGACCCGCGTAAAAATATTTCTGCGTTAATCGAGGCTTACGGTCAATCACCCGAGCTTCAAGAAAAAGCCAATTTATTGATTATTGCGGGTAATCGAGATGATGTGGATGATTTAGAATCTGGAGCACAAGAAGTGTTTCATGAAATCTGGGCAATGATTGACCGTTATGATTTGTATGGCAAGGTCTCTTTGCCCAAACATCATTGTCGTAATGACGTGGCATTTATTTATCGCATTGCGGCCGCATCAGGCGGCGTTTTTGTTAACCCGGCTTTAACTGAACCGTTTGGATTAACCTTAATTGAGGCATCAGCATCAGGATTACCCATTGTGGCAACTGAAGATGGTGGACCAAGAGATATTATTGAAAACTGTCAAAACGGCATTCTCATCGATCCATTAGAGCCGCAAACGATTACCCAGGCATTACTTGATATGTTTAATCAGCCTGAAATGAAAAATAAAATGATTGAACACGGCTTGAGAGGGGTAAAACAACACTACGCATGGAAAGCCCATGCAGAAACCTATTTAAAGTTAATCACCCCAATTGTTGAAAAATCAGAGCGATTACCTAGAACGCCAATTTCAAGACGTTCGGCCATGTATCGAGACCGTGCTTTAGTAACCAGTCTTGACCATAACTTGATAGGTAATCCAGAGGCCTTAAGTAAGCTCATTGCGTTGTTGAAAGAGCATCGTAAATCCACCTTATTTATTGTAGCAACCAACAGAAGAATGGATTCGGCTCTGCGTTTACTCAAACATTACAAGCTTCCAGAACCCGATACCTTAATTACCAGCTCGGGAACCGAAATTTACTATGCCCCTAAACTCAATAAAGATAAGTATTGGACAAAACACATCGATTTTCATTGGGTGAGGCATAAAATTAAAGACCTTTTAGACGGCCACCCGGGTTTATCTTTGCAGCCAAAATCAGAACAATCGCCGTTTAAAATCAGTTATTACCTTAATGAGGATGTAACCGATCTTGATCATATTAACGGTATTCTTCACCAAGAAGATGAGTCCGCAAATACTCAGCTCTCATTTGATAAATACCTAGATATATTGCCTATGCGAGCCTCTAAAGGCATGGCCTTACGCTATGTGGCAGACCGTTGGCAAATACCATTAGAAAATATCTTGGTGATAGGAGGTTCTGGTGCAGATGAGAATATGATGCGCGGTAACACTCTTGCTGTGGTGGTCGCCAACCGTCACAAAGAAGAGCTTTCGCATCTTCCAGAACTCGAGAAAATTTACTACGCCAAGAAAAGTTATGAAGAGGGTATTTTAGAAGCTATTGAACACTTTGATTTTTTTGGTAAATGTTGCCCTCCAGATTTACAAACAGCAGCCAAATCAAATGCTGAAACCGAAAAAAATCACTCTCTAGAAAATGACTCCCCAGAAAACGAGGAGGTTTAGTGGTGAAATTGCTACTTTGTACGGATATGGACCGTACGGTTATTCCCAATGGCATGCAAACAGAAGCCGTTGATGCCCGTAAGACGTTTACCCACTTTTGTGATTTGCCAACGGTAAATTTAGTTTATGTGACAGGCCGTCATTTGGCATTAATGCAACAAGCGGTTAGGGAATATCAATTGCCGCAAGCAGACTATGCCATTACCGATGTCGGTACTCGAATTTACCATTACCAAAACCATCAATGGCACCCCATAACTGCGTGGGAAAAAGAGATTGATCAAGATTGGCAAAACAGCGACTTAAAGGTTGAACCAAAACAAATTTATGATTTGCTTAGTTCAATACCAGGCCTGTCACTACAAGAGTTTGAAAAGCAGAACTCACATAAAATCAGTTTTTATATTGACCTTAAAAAACTCGATGAACAAGCCTGTTTAACTCAAGTTAAAAAACAACTTGCCCCGTTAAATATCCAAACCAATTTAATTTGGAGTATTGATGAAACCAGTCATACCGGTTTACTTGATATTTTGCCACCCAAAGCCAATAAACTTCACGCTATAGAATTTTTACAGCATTATTTAGGCTATGCCGCCCAAAAAGTGGTGTTTGCAGGTGATAGTGGCAATGACCTTGAAGTATTAATCAGCCCAATTCAATCGGTTTTGGTCGCCAATGCCACGGCTGAGCTAAAACAACAAGCGTTAGAATTGGTAAAACAACGTGGCACTGAACAACAGTTTTATCAAGCCATTAATACTAGCCATAATAACGGAAACTACAGCTCAGGTGTGTTGCAAGGCGTTATGCATTACCTGCCAGAATTTACCCAACTAATTCATAATGTTAGCCAATCGGCTGAAACACAAATTACCTTATTTGGTGAAGTTCTCTTTGACTGCTTTAGTCAGCAAGGTCAAGAGATGCAAGTTCTGGGCGGAGCCCCTTTTAATATCTGTTGGCATCTGCAGGCTTTGGGTGATAACCCTATTTTTATTTCACGAGTGGGTGATGATGTTCTTGGTAAAAAGATTATTCAACAAGCCATAGATTGGGGGATTTCTACAGACAATATACAAGTTGATGAACAGCATCCAACAGGCCAGGTGCAAGTGACATTTATTGAGGATGAGCCGCACTACGATATTAAAATTAACAGTGCTTACGATTTCATCAATCAAGCTGAAACGTCGTTACCAAATCCAAAAGGTATTCTCTATCATGGGTCGCTTGCGTTACGAACGGATGCAGCAAAAAAACAGTTTCAAAAATTGGTTGATTCTGGCGATTGGGATATTTTTCTGGATGTGAATTTAAGAGCACCTTGGTGGGATAAACACAGCCTAATTCAATGGATCAAACAGGCAAAATGGGTCAAACTGAATATTGATGAATTGCGTGAATTAGGATTTGTGCAATCCAACCTTGAAACCGCAATCAAAGCATTTCAAATGGAATTTGGTAATGAGCAGGTGATTGTTACTCAAGGTGCTCAAGGCGTTACCGTTTTGACAGCAGACGGTTTTTTTAAAGAAACTCCAGACAAAATTAATCAATTTATTGATACGGTGGGTGCGGGTGATGCCTTTACCGCAGTGTATATGCATGGTTTAATAAAAAACTGGTCAACTCAACAAACACTCGCTACAGCACAGTCGCTCGCTAGCAAAATCATTGGCATTCGTGGTGCCACACCCAATAATAAATCCTTTTATCAGTCGCTACTCGCTGATTCAATACAAACTAGTTAAGAGCCTATGTACGAAGAAATCTCCCATTCATTGTTGAACGATATCCTTAATCAAATCAAACCTGATATCTATCAAAAAGATTTACGCCATTTTTATACTCGCTTAGGTGCAAATTTTTATGCGATTCACGGTTTATTTTCTAAGTTGTACGGTAATCGTCCAGACTTTGACCAACAGGCTTTAAAGCTAGTTGAAACCATGGCTCGCAAATACATCAAACGTTCCGATGAGTTAAAACAGCAAGACATTGAGCGAGAAAGAGATTACAACTGGTTTTTAAACCAAAAATGGGTAGGCATGGCTCTGTATGCTAATGGCTTTGCTAAAGACTTAAATGACATGCAAGGGCATTTAAGTTACCTGCAAGAGCTAGGTGTTAATCTTGTGCATATTATGCCGATTATGAAATGCCCAGAAGGTCAGAGTGATGGTGGTTATGCGGTAAGTGATTTTAGGGAAATTGATGATCGCGTTGGTTCTTTAGAAGATTTAAAAAATCTCTCTGGAGATATGCGTGAACGCGATATGTTACTGGCGTTAGATGTGGTTTTAAACCACACATCAGATGAACACGAATGGGCAGAAAAAGCCCGTGCCGGTGATCCGGTTTATCGCGATTACTATTACACTTTTGAGAGTCGTAATATTCCAGACATGTTTGAGCAAAGTATGTTGGAGGTGTTTCCAGTAACCGCACCAGGTAACTTTACCTGGGATGAAAAAATGCAGCGTTGGGTTATGACGGTATTTAATAACTACCAGTGGGATTTAAATTACAGCAATCCATCTGTTTTTATTGAAATGCTTGATGTGATTCTTTACTGGGCTAACCAAGGTGCCGATATCTTACGTTTAGATGCGGTTGCCTTTCTTTGGAAAAAACTTGGCAGTACTTGTCAAAATGAACATGAAGCTCACTTAATCCTACAATTGCTTAAAGACTGTTGCCAGGTGGTGGCTCCAGGGGTTCTGTTTATTGCCGAGGCCATAGTGGCACCCTCAGAAGTAACCAAATATTTTGGTGAAGACGCCGTTATTGCCAAAGAGTGTGAGATTGCCTATAACGCCACTTATATGGCCTTACTGTGGGATGCCGTGGCCACTAAAAATGCCAAACTATTAACCCAAGGTATTAAAAGCTTACCAAGTAAGTTAGAGCGTGCAACCTGGTTAAACTACATTCGCTGTCATGATGATATTGGTTTAGGGTTTGATGATAAAGATATTCTTCAAGCCGGATATGAACCACTCTCACACCGCCGCTTTTTAATTGATTATTTAACTGGGCGTTACCAAGGTTCTCACGCTCGTGGCTTACCATTTGCGGAGAACAATAAAACGGGCGATTCGCGCATTTCTGGCTCACTCGCTTCATTGATTGGCTTACAGTATGCGGTTGATTCAGGGGATATTGAAGCCCAAGAAAATGCGGTTAAACAAATACTTCTTTTAAACAGCATGATTCTCTCTTTTGGTGGTATTCCATTACTCTATTACGGTGATGAAATCGGTACCTTGAACGATGACTCCTATCTGGATGACCCCAATAAGGTTGATGATAACCGCTGGGTGCATCGCCCTTGTATCGATTGGGAAAAAACAGAGCAACGTCATACGACAGGGACTATCGAATACGAAATATTTAACGGTATTAAGAAGATGATTTCGGTTCGTAAAGAGGTCAATGTATTTGCCGATTTCAATAACCGTGAATTGGTGGATGTTGGCAATCCAAATTTATTTGTTTTTAGTCGATTTAACCCACTAAAATCAAATGATCGGGTGTTGGTGGTTGCGAACTTTAACAATCAACCACAAAAGTTAGACTTAGAAGATGTCAATAGCTGGGGTAGTTACAATCAAGGCGAATTGTTTGACTTGCAAAGCCGCAAGAAACCAGAAATTTTTAATAATTCATTAGTTATTCCAGGTTTTGGTTTCTACTGGCTGAGTGAGATATAAACGCTTAAGTCTAAAAGAAGATGCTGTCTATTTTCCCTCAAAAATCAAATTATCCTTGCTTACAAATATAGGCTCTGCCATAGGTTTTACCAGGCCTGGTAAAACCTATGCCATCTATGTTTTGTATAAATAGGGTAAAATTTTCAAACAGCAAATAACATTGAGTTATTTGCTGTTCATCTCTAATTGCCGTAGCTTTTCTTGTCGGTACATCACATAACCCGCAATGGCGACTGCAATCGTCACCAATACCACGATTAAGGTTGCTAAGGCATTGATTTGCGGGCTAACGCCTAAACGTACACTTGAATAAACCACCATTGGCAGCGTGGTGGCGCCAGGGCCTGAGACAAAACTGGCGACCACTAAATCATCCAAAGATAAGGTGAAGGCCAATAGCCAACCTGCCATTAAGGCCGGGGCGATAATCGGTAGGGTGATGCTGAAAAAGACTTTAAGGGGTTTGGCGCCTAAATCCATGGCGGCCTCTTCCAAGCTTTGGTCTAAATGGGCGATGCGTGAGCGCACCACCACCGTGACATACGCCATGGCAAAGGTCATGTGGGCAATCACAATTGTGGTTTGTCCACGACCATCCGGCCAACCCAATACATCTTCCATGGCGACAAACAGCAGCAGCAGGGAGAGTCCTAAAATGACCTCCGGCATCACTAGCGGGGCGGCGACCATGATATCGAGCAGATAGCGACCTTTAAAGCGTTTGAAACGTACCAAAGCCAAGGCCGCCAAAGTGCCCAAGATGACCGCAAAAGTCGCGCTGATGGCGGCGATTTTCAAACTTAAAGCGGCGGCGTCTAAAATGGCTTGGTTTTGTAGCAGTTCGCCATACCATTTGGTGCTCCAACCACCCCAAACCGTGACTAAACGACTCTCGTTGAATGAGTAGATAATCAGGCTTAATATCGGCCCGTATAAAAACGCGTAACCAAACACCAGTATGGTCATCAGCAGAGGGAAGCGATTCTTTCTCATTCTGCGTTTTCCTCCTGGCGGCGTTCATAATGTTGCCAAAGTACAAACGGTACAATCAATACCAATAATAATACCGCGGCCAAAGCCGATGCCACCGGCCAATCCTTGTTGCTAAAGAATTCGGTCCACATCAGTTTACCGAGCATCAGTGAGTTAGGCCCTCCGAGTAGGTCGGGTATGACAAATTCGCCCATGACCGGAATAAACACCAACATACCTCCAGCCACAATTCCCGGCATGGAAAGCGGTAGGGTGATGGTCAGAAACTGTTTCCAGGGTTTACAGCCTAAATCAGAAGCGGCTTCCAAAAGCGAGTCATCCATGCGGATTAAGGTGGCGTAGAGCGGTAATATCACAAACGGTAAGTACGAATAAACTATGCCGATATAAACCGCGGTTGGGGTGTAGAGAATCTCTAAAGGTTGGTCGATAACACCCAAAGACATCAGGGAGTTATTGATCAAGCCGTTGTTTTTGAGAATGCCAATCCAGGCATAGACACGAATCAGGAACGAAGTCCAAAACGGCAAAATAATCAGCATCAACAGCGGTAAACGCCAGTGTTGCGGTGCTTTGGCGATGGCATACGCCATGGGGTAGCCGATAATCAAGGCAAGCACGGTCGACACTCCGGCAATCTCAATTGAGTTGATGAGCGCATTAACATACAGAGGGTCTTCAAAAACCAGAGAGTAGTTGCTGAGATTGATGGCGATAGTCACCAAGCCGTCTTCGACACCGCGAATAAAAGGTAAGTAAGGCGGTTGCATCAAGGCCGCTTCGGACAGGCTGATTTTTAGAATAAATAAAAACGGTAGCAAGAAAAACAGTGATAACCACAGCCAAGGTGTGCCGATAATGGCGGTTTTTCCCCAGTTGATTTGTTTGATCCAGGTAATCATTTGCTTAGACCGCTATTCAACTAAAATGCTGCAAGAGTTGGCTTGCCAGGTGAGGTTAACCTGCTCATCCCAGGTAATCGGTTGTTCCGCCAACGCTTGAATGTTGGATTGGGTGAATTGCACTCGTTTACCGCTGGGTAAGTCCACATGGTAGATAGACACATCACCCAAATAAGCGATCTCTTTGATGATGCCTTGCAGTTGATTAGGTTGCGATGCAATTTTAGGTGCAATCCTGACCTTTTCCGGCCGCACGGCTACGGTGATATCCATGCCGGCCACCAAAGGCTGTGGATGGCGCACCAGCAGCTGGCCACCGGCTTCTTCGGAATCAATCAATACATCGTCGCCGTCTTGCGAAATGACAGTGCCAGTGAATAAATTGATAAGACCAATAAAACTGGCGGCATAACGGCTAGACGGATATTCGTACATGCGGCGTGGGGTGTCCACCTGCATGACGCGGCCTTCATTCATCAAGGCAATACGCGATGACATGGTCATGGCTTCTTCTTGGTCATGGGTGACCACGATGAAAGTAATGCCTAAACGCTCTTGAATATTGACCAATTCAAACTGGGTTTGTTCACGCAGTTTTTTATCCAAAGCACCAAGCGGCTCATCCAGTAACAAGATTTTAGGGTGTTTGGCTAAGGAGCGTGCGAGCGCCACACGCTGTTTTTGCCCACCAGAAAGTTGATGCGGTTTACGTTTGGCTAGTTTTTCAATCTGCACCAAATGCATCATCTCGGCGACACGTTCAGCACGTTGCGCTTTAGGCATGCCTTCTTGCTTTAAGCCAAAAGCAATGTTGTCTTCTACACTCATGTGTGGAAACAGCGCATAAGATTGCAACATGATATTTAACGGACGTTCGTAGGGAGGCAGATCGGTCACATCTTGACCATCCAGAAAGATTCGCCCGCCAGTAGGTTGCTCAAACCCCGCCAACATTCTTAAAAGTGTGGATTTTCCGCAGCCCGAAGAACCTAATAAAGAGAAGAATTCACCCTGATAAATCTTCAAACTGACATCGTCCACCGCGTAGACATCGCCATATGTTTTCGTCAGGTTTTCAATTTGCACAATCGGTTCGCTTTCGGAACTATTGACTTGGGCAAACGGTTTATTCGAATCGAGCATAAGGTTACCTTGCAGCACAGGGTGTTAAAACAATAAATCGCAATAACCTATTCATTGAACAACACCATGAATAGGTTATTGCGATGTGCATTTTCATTAACGGCAAGTGAATACTTAACTCACTTACCGTTTGTATAAAAAGGCTTATTGACCGGTTTTGATACGAGTCCAAGCGCGGTTCATATTACGTGACTGTTTTTCCGTTGGGCTCTTCAATACCATGAATTTTTCACGGGTTTCAGCTGGCGGATAGATACCGGCATCATTACGGATTTCTTCATCCAATAACGCCGTTGACTTGCTGTTCGCATTTGCATAAGCCACATAGTTGGAAATTGGCGCAATCACTTCTGGCTCCAAAATGTAGTTGATGAATTTATGCGCAGCCGAAGGGTTTGGTGCGTCAGCCGGAATCACCATAACATCGGTCCATACTACCGCGCCTTCTTTGGGTACTAAATAGGCGATTTCTACACCATTTTTAGCTTCATCGGCACGGTCACGAGCTTGCAAGATATCCCCTGAATAACCTTGTGCTACACAAGTATCGCCATTGGCTAAATCGTTAATGTATTGCGATGAGTGAAAGTAACGAATATTTGGACGCACGGCAATTACCGTATCCACCGCTTTTTGAATGGACGCTTTACTGAAGTCATTGGTCGATTCCGCTTTATAAGCGTGTGCCGCGGCAAACACTTCGGTAACGTCATCCATCAACGACACTCCGCAACTAGATAATTTAGCCACAACTTTAGGGTCAAAAAGCAGTGCCCAAGTATCTAACGGATAGTCATCACCTAGAATTTTTTTGACTTTTTTAACGTTGATTCCAATCCCGGTTGTTCCCCACATATAAGGCACCGCATAGGCATTTCCTTTATCGATATCAGCAAGTGAGCTGAGGATTTCCGCATCTAAATTGCCATAGTTGGTCAACTTAGTCTTATCCAGTTTTTGATAGATATTGGCTTTGATATGGCGGTCAACAAACGGGCGTGCCGTTGGGAACACCAAATCATAGCCACTTTTACCGGCAAGTAATTTCGCCTCAAGCACTTCGTTGGAATCATAGACATCGTAAACCACTTTAATGCCGGTTTTAGCCTCAAAGTTTTTGATGGTGTCTTCTGCAATATAGTCAGACCAGTTATAGATATGTAGCTCTTCTTGCGCTTGTGCCGTTAATGCGCATCCAAGAGCGGCTACAGCCACTAATGTTTTAATAGGTGAAAGCCAGGTTTTCATCGGTTTTATTCTCCAGATAAGAACAAAAAGATCTTGAATTTGCTCAAAATCGATACAAAAAAGGACGCTACATTTTGTCTGGTCCGCAAAGCGAACTTTATAGAGATTTTGCGAAAAAGCAAATAAAAAATATGCAATTTTCAGCAAAAATTTCGAGACTAAACCTGGATGTAAAGGGGGCGTGTTAGTAGGATGTTTTTGGCTTCAAAAACGGCGGGTTAGCCCTGTCTATCAAAAAGGCGTTATCAACAGGTTAACCGATCCACTTTGCCATGGTCATCAACATGGTTTTTGGATTGACAGGTTTAGCGATATGGTCGTTCATTCCGCATGCTAAGACGTTCTCTATATCATGTTTCATGGCATTGGCCGTCATGGCGATAACCGGCAGGGAGGCATATTGTTTTTGCAAACGTATTTGTCGAGTGGTCTCATAGCCATCCAAAATGGGCATCATACAGTCCATAAGGACGCCATCAAACGTTTCTTTTTCGAGAGCTAAAAGTGCTTGTTGACCATTTTCGGCAATCACTACCTGTATGTCATAGTGAGCGAGTAGTTTTTTCGCAACCAGTTGATTAACTTGATTGTCTTCCGCTAACAGTATTTTCTTGTTTTTCAAGCGAGCAATCGCCTCTTCGAGTTGAGATTCATTGTAATCGTGATGTTGTGTAAGTGTCTCGTTTTTGCCTTTTTGCAGTGGAATGCTGAAGTAAAAAGTGCTTCCTACGCCTTCTTGGCTCTCAACCCAAATCTGACCTTCCATCATCTCAATAAGACGTTTTGATATTGCCAGGCCAAGTCCGGTACCGCCATACTTGCGTGTGGTTGAACTATCGGTTTGGCTGAAAGGTTTGAAGAGTTTTTCTTGTTGCTCGGATGACATTCCTATGCCGGTATCTCTCACTGAGCAAAGTAAAGTGATTTGCTTGTCTTCTTGCTCTTTTAGGGAGATGTTGACCTCAACACTATCTCCCGATTGACTGAATTTAACTGCGTTATTGGTTAAATTGATCAGCACCTGTCCAATACGTAGAGGATCGCCTTTCAACAGTGCCGGAACAGCATCCTCCACTTCAATCTTGAACAGAATGGCCTTTTCTTCAGCCTTCAATTGAGTGAGGTTAATGACATTGTCTACCACTTGTTTGATTTCAAAAGTGATCTCTTCAAGCTCGACTTTATTCGCTTCAATTTTCGAAAAATCGAGGATGTCGTTAATAATGCCCAATAAGAGTTCCGCAGAGCTATTAATCTTGTCTAAATACTCTTTTTGAACCTCATTGAGCTGGGTTTGCAAAGTTAAATGAATCATTCCGGTTATCCCGTTTAGAGGGGTACGGATTTCATGGCTCATATTGGCTAAAAAATCGCTTTTGGCGAGGGTCGCTTGTTCAGCTTTTATGAGCGCTTCTCTTAAAGATTGGGTGCGCTCCTCCACCAACTCGTTCAAAGAGTCATTTTGTTTTTTAATTTCGGCATTGGCGCTATTTAGTTCGGTAGAGTTGATTTCCAAGGTGTTTTCTAAAAACTTCCTTTCGGAGTCGTTTTCAGCATAGGTTTCATCGACCTTTTCTATGAATTGTTTTTGCTCATCAGAGAATGTATTGATATCAAAATCTCTGCCGAATATACGAGTAAGTTGTCTTTTTAACAATCTATGCATGGTGTATTTCGATTCGTTTTATTCTTACCGAATTTGTTTTAAGGTCAGTGTTATTCACGGTTTTTGCTCTCGAGTGTATAGCTTGATAGTTACCAAAATATTGCCACGGGTTATTGACTAGATAACGGTGTGTTTTTATCTCCACGCAACCTATTTCTCCAGTTAGTCTATGGCTTTTAGAACCGTAAAAATGGCAAGCCCAATAAAATTGAGACAAAAATCCTGGAAAATCGTACCTTCAAGCTTAATTGCATAGTAAGCGTGAGGTCAAGTAGAAAGTGATGGGGGTATGGTTTTAGAAATGGCAGGTGAAAAAAGCAAATACCTGTAAAGAGTGTGTTTGTGCACAGAGAATGATGTTCGGTTTAATAAATTTTAGGCATAAAAAAACCCCGATTGACGAATCAATCGAGGTTTTTGAATTGGTGCGGAAGGAGAGACTCGAACTCTCACACCAAAGGCACCAGAACCTAAATCTGGCGTGTCTACCAATTCCACCACTCCCGCGAATAAGTTGCCGAAACAACCTATAAAATATGGTGGCCACACCTGGAATCGAACCAGGGACACAGGGATTTTCAATCCCTTGCTCTACCGACTGAGCTATGTGGCCAAAATAGAATGGGCGTATTGTATAGATGGGTTTTGCGACTGTCAAATGTTATTTTGAAAAATTAAGAGATATTTGTCAGACCGGTCTGTAAATAGGAGTGTAAGACTAGCCTTTTTGAACGCTATCGTCATAGATAGATGATATTTCATTTGAATTGGTTGTTGAGGCGTTTTTTTAATCCATAGAGAACCTTCGCAGTTACTTATAGAAAACTCCAATTATTATCAATGGGTATGGCTCTCTATAATCAAAATCGTTACTAGATTTTAAGTAGAGGAAACGCATTATGGCCATTCAATCTTCGCCTTTAGTTCAACAAACTAAAAGAACGGCTCACACTGTAAATGGGCCCGTCCAAAAAACCGACGCGACAAGTGCATCTAGGGTAATTGAGTTTGCTCAAAAAGAGATTGATATGATGCCGGGCGATTGGCAAGAAACGGGTAACCCTTCTCCTTATGAATTGCGTATGACTATTGCAACCTGTAAGCGTTTATGGCAACTGAACCAAGATGCATTGAAACACCCCGATTGCGATCACCACGTGACGGCAGAAAACATTAAACGCTTGGAAAGTTTGTACATGAATCTTATGGACTACCTGGTTGAATAACTCCGATTTTTTACTCCAAAACCCCGTTTTACGGGGTTTTTTTTGGCTTAAATTTGACGGATTGTCTTATCTCGATTTATACAGAATATTGGCGGTGTTATCGCCACTGTTTATATATAAAAAGGCCAATAAATATGGCCCGCTGTAATTGCTCTGGTGGGTGTTTGTTTTTTGAGATGATTTGCTTAGTTGACAGATAACTCAATATTGAAACACCACCAGACCAATTGTTTAAGTTTACTAATGTTAAGCCTCACTTAGGCTAGCGGTTATCATCGCTAGCCTAAGTGAGCGGGTTTTAAAGTTGATTTACTTTTATTAAGGGGCGCTTAGTCAGTCTTAATCCATTCAGACCCAGTAAAGCGTTGAATTTGACCATCTTGACCCCAATGGAATAGAAATAACCATTCATTTTTAATCAGGTTGCCCACGGTTTCATGGCGTTGGGCAATCTCTTCAATAGCCGTTTGCGGCGCGTCAATATAAACACTTAAGCGTAGAGGTTCATGCATCCACTCTTCACCGTTGTGAAGTGATTGCATGGCTAAACCAATGCGTAGGTCGCCGCCGTTACCCTCAAACACACCGATATTCCCGCCCACCACATTATGCAGTACCTTATTGCCACTACCGTATTTGTAGTTGTCGCAAACCGACGCATAATATTGTAGGTTAATCCAGTTCGTTACCACCATCGGTGCGGTCATAATCAGTTCTAACAAGCTAAAGTCGGTATCTTCTTTTGCTTGATAGTCGTGCAAGAAACTTCGCCCTTGCAGGTTTAGATGTTGCGTTCGCTGGCGCGGTGCAACAATAAACGCCGCGTTATTGGCCAAGCCCCATTCTGGACGAACTTGCGACCAATCTTTTGAACGTGCTCTGATGGCTTGATTTAAATGAGCTGTGCTGGCATCGGGTATTCCCAAACGTAAGGCTCGCTCTTGACGGCATAAATCCGCCGCATTATCCAACCAAAACTCCAACTGCTCATCCATGATTTCAATGTCGTAGCAGAAGATGTCATCCGTAGTTGTATTGTGCAAAGCGGCAATAAACTCGGTGGTTTCGGGTATTTCAATGCCGTGCTCCACTAGGCCTTTACGAATATCCGGTCGATTAAGTAGATAAGCTAAAGCCCGCACATTTAATTCACCGGTTTGTCCGCCACAAGCCCCGCAATCCAAGCCCGCTGCATGTGGGTTGTTGCAGGTTTGGCTACCATGACCGACCAGCAGAACAAATTGCGCCAAATTTTTGCTTAGCCCCATCGCTTTTAAGATACCTGAGGCCAAATCGACCAACTGTGGCACAGTTAACGGTTGTTGGTCTTGGGTGAGTTCCCAGGTTTTGCCAACTTCTAAGTCGTTAACCGGATGTTGGTGTGGATCTGGAAACAGCGTATTGCTTAAAAGCTTAAATGCATACAACAAACCGCTAGCCTCAACCATACTAAAGGTCGCGGGTGCGGCACTTCCCCAATCTAACCAACGTGCTTTACGGTTAAAAATGGCTTTCTGTTTTTGTTCTTGTTCGGGCGCTAAAATCGGCATTAAGCGCACACTCGGTTTTAGCAGGCCTGGTAACTGTGGACGAACCAAAGAGCTCCCAGGTGCTTGATATTCAATGGGTAAGCCAAAGAAACCGGCAAAACCGATGGTTTGAATACGACTGTCTTGTGACTCTAAAGCACGACGAATAACCTCCGAGCGTACATCAATACAAAATGCCGCTTGAACAATGGGTTTTGTTTGCTTTGTGGACGCGGGTTGGTTGAGTTGCTGTTGAATCGACTCTTGATAGGCGATTTCAGCCGCACGTTGCCATACCCAGGTCAACTCTTGTGCCTTGGCATGCGAGTTTTTTAGGTCAGGCAATCTGGATAACTGATGACGCCACAGGAATTTGAGTTCACCAAACACACTTTTACTTTTGAGCTGTTGGTATTGCCAAAGCACTAAATCCCAAGCCATACGTATGGCCAAAAGTTCAAGCATCAAGTGGTTTTCTTGACCATTTAATCGATCTTGCCAGCGTTCATACGCCACCCAAGATGCCCAGCCATTCATATCTAATAATAGGGCGTGAGCATAGTCTTGCACATATTGGTCAGGCACTTGAAGCTCTGCCAAGGCTTGTGCAATGAGGGTTTCGGGTTCTTTGGGAAGTCGAAAAAACAGCTCCGTTAGACCGGGTTCACCCATAATGATTTCAATGCCCTGGTCAGCTTGAGTCGCTTGCAACCAGCTTGGGTAAAAACCTTCAATACCGTTGCTGAACTGACTGCAGACCTCAGAATCATGAAAGTAAAAAGCGCAAAACTGGCTCACTTGATGGGTGATTTCATCACGCCACGCCATGGTATGTAAGCGGTCACGACCACTGTCCATTAAGTCGCTCACATTGTGCCAGTGTGCGGTTTCATCGTTAGACAATAGGTGCGATTCGCAGTCGCTGATATCGGCCGTTACATTGGCTTCCTTAAGCGCTTTTTCAATGTGAATCGGTTGAATGCGACTCATCCATAAAGGCTCAAAATAGCTTTTACTTGGCGTAGCTTGTACTTGCGCCAAGGCGGCTAAATCGGCAGCCACTTCTTTAATGGGGCGATCACGTAATTCCCACCATGGGTTAACCGCAATCCATTGGTCTAATGGCCAAGTTGGGGCAATAAAACCGCAGGCGGTTTGTAGCGCCGTCTTTTGAGTTTCGCTTAAAGCAGCGGTGTTTTGAGTTTTGAGTTGAGTTGTTTTCATTGAATCATCTCCCTCGGTGCAATTTGCAATTGTTTAGGGTTAAAACGCACGGGTAACTGTTTAGGAAACAAGTTTAAACTCAGGCGAGTGACCCACTCATCCAAATAAAATCCAGCATATAACGCCACTCTAAAGTGCATCACTTTTGGGTGCTCGGGCCAGTACTTTAATACCCAGTAGAGTGCAATAAAGCCAATGAATAGAACGCTCATCCATAGGTCGCCCCAAACACCAACGGCATCAGGTAACGATTGAACCACCAGGCCTGCTCCATATTTTTGTAAAGAGTATGCCGCCACTAAAATCAAGGCCATGCTCAGTACCCCAAACAAACCACCGCGTTGTAAACGGCTGTCGCGTTCGGCCACTAAAATCATCATGGCAATACCCAATAATAGCCACGGACTGTATGGCCCAGAAATATCAAAAATCCAGATCATGCCTGCCACAAATGCCGCGGCAATCAAAAAACTGCTTAACCACTGCGGAGCACGGGGCATTTTCGGTAAGGCGAGTCGACGTTTTAGGTCGGACTCCACCTCTGAACCACTGTTTAAGAACGCATAAGCTTTGTAACAAGAGTGCGCCACCAGGTGTAATAGCGCCAACTCATACAAGCCTAAACCGCATTCAACCAGCATTAAGCCCATTTGCGACATGGTTGACCAAGCCAAACGCACTTTGACACTGATTTTAGTCATCATAATCAACGCCGCCACCACTGTAGTCAATCCACCCACAATCAGTAATAACCACTGTGCGATGGCTGATTGGATAATCAGTGGCGCAAATAAAATCATCAAAAAACCACCCAGGTTAATAATGCCGGCATGTAACAGTGCCGATACCGGTGTCGGAGCCTCTACCACTTGAATTAGCCAACCATGCAATGGTAGTTGCGCACATTTAATTAAGGCGGTTAGCGCCAACAGTACTGCCGCGGTTTCTTGCACGCCATTAAGCTGGCTGGCTTTAGCCATGGCGACATAAACATCACTAATCAACCAAGAGCCGGTATCGTAGTAAAGCAACATAATGGCGGTAAATAATGTGACCTCTGCTAAGCGGGCAAAAATGAATTTTTTATAGGCCGCTAACACCGCTCTTTGACGTTGTGGGTAGAAAACCAGCAATTGGTGCAGGCTCATGCTGATAGAAATCCACGCCGCCATAAACACCAATAGATGATTACTGATTACCACTAAGGTAACCGAACCTAAAGTCAGCATTAACCAGCGAAGATAGCGTGTCTCTTCTTCGCGGTTCCCCGCCATATAGTTATGAGAAAAACGCACATTCACAAAAGCGATAAAGCTAATTAACAGTAACATCACCAAACTGCTGGCAGAGGGATTAATCCAGCCAGCACCTTGGAGATCCGCTAGCGGCACATTGCCAAATAAAGTCAAAAGTGCTGAAGCCGCCGCTATCCATAATGCTCCTTGCGACGCCCATAAAGTCGCACGCCAATTTACGTGGCTTAAATTTGCCGCTGCGCCCATTAAAAAGAGCAGCGGTATGGCATATAGAGAGAGTGACCAAATCATCGGAGTATTCATAAAACCGCTCCTATCCTTAAATTAAAAACCAATGCAGTAGTGCATCTTTGAGACAAATCTTAGACAACTCTGATGCGGATGAATAATTGATAAATCCAATAACTATCATAGAGAGATACCTATTTATACAAAAATGGGCAAACAAACTCTCTCTGTTTATAAGGGGGATTGGATTGGTTTTTAGTTTGCAGTGGACAGTTAAGAAAATAGACGTTAGTCGATAGTGATTGGTTGTGGATTTTGAATTATGGCTTATGACTTATGACTTTTTGGTTTATCAAAAAATAAGGATTAAGAATTAAGGAATATTTGTCTGTTTTTTATTTTTTAGGTGTTCAAAAACACTAAAAATGCTCAATGAAAAATAATTTTTGTAGCTAAAAAAACATTTTTTGAAAAAATTGTTAAAAAAATCGCTTAATTTCTAAAAAAATAAAAAGCATTTAAAAACAACGTGTTGCATTGGTTTATTTTGTTGTTTTTCTCAAATATATAGAGTTTGCTCAATATTTCCTATCGTTTCTTTCAATTAGTCAATGGTTTGGTGGCTCTATAACATTGAGCTCGAATTTAATGCAACTCCAAACCCTAAGAGGAGAAATTCTATGTCTACACAAACTTTTGATGCCGGTGTACAGGATTATCAGTTGACCTATTGGACACCTGACTATACACCACTAGATACAGATTTATTAGCGTGCTTCAAGGTAACACCACAAGCGGGTGTTCCACGTGAAGAAGCGGCTGCTGCGGTAGCCGCGGAAAGTTCAACCGGAACTTGGACCACCGTATGGACAGATCTACTGTCTGATATGGAGTACTACAAAGGTCGTTGTTACCGAATTGAAGATGTTCCAGGTGATAAAGAATCATTTTACGCATTTATTGCCTATCCGCTAGACCTTTTTGAAGAAGGTTCAGTGGTCAACGTTTTAACCTCATTGGTAGGTAACGTATTCGGATTTAAAGCGGTACGTGCTTTACGTTTAGAAGATATCCGTTTTCCGGTTGCGTTTGTTAAAACGTGTGGTGGACCGCCAGCGGGTATTCAGGTTGAGCGTGACAAGCTAAACAAATATGGTCGTCCAATGTTGGGTTGTACCATCAAACCTAAATTAGGTCTTTCCGCTAAAAACTACGGTCGAGCGGTTTATGAATGTTTACGCGGTGGTCTAGATTTAACCAAAGATGATGAAAACATCAACTCGCAGCCTTTCCAGCGCTGGCGCAACCGTTTTGAGTTTGTTGCTGAAGCGGTTAACAAAGCGACTGAAGAGACAGGTGAGCGTAAAGGTCACTACTTGAACGTTACTGCCGGTTCGGTTGAAGAGATGATGAAACGTGCTGAATTTGCCAAAGAACTTGGCCAGCCGATCATCATGCACGACTTCTTAACCGCTGGTTTTACCGCCAATACCACTTTGGCTAACTGGTGTCGTGAAAACGGCATGTTATTACACATTCACCGTGCGATGCACGCCGTAATTGACCGTAACCCAAAACACGGTATTCACTTCCGTGTATTGGCTAAGTGTTTACGTTTGTCAGGGGGTGACCACCTACATACCGGTACGGTAGTCGGTAAGTTAGAAGGGGATAGAGCTTCTACCCTAGGTTTTGTTGATTTACTACGCGAAGACTTTGTTCCAGAAGACCGTTCACGCGGTATCTTCTTTGACCAAGATTGGGCGTCAATGCCAGGTGTATTTGCGGTCGCTTCAGGTGGTATCCACGTTTGGCACATGCCAGCTCTGGTAAACATCTTCGGTGATGACTCTGTACTGCAGTTTGGTGGGGGTACGCAAGGTCACCCAGGTGGTAACGCAGCCGGTGCTGCCGCTAACCGTGTGGCTTTAGAAGCGTGTGTTAAAGCACGAAACGAAGGGCGTGATCTTGAACGAGAAGGTGGTGACATCTTACGTGACGCAGCCCGTAGCAGTAAAGAGTTGGCTGTGGCTTTAGAGACTTGGAAAGAGATCAAGTTTGAATATGACACGGTTGATAAGTTAGATGCCGGTTAATGATGGGTTAACGCAAAGCAGATTATTGAAATTGTAGGAGATTACAAATGAGTAACTTAATGACTGATGACTATCGTACTAAGTATACGCTTGAGACATTTTCATTTTTGCCTGATATGAATGCAGACGAAATTTATGACCAAATTGTATACATCATTAACCAAGGTTGGACACCTGCGCTAGAGCACGAAGTGCCAGAAAAAGCCTCTCGCCATTACTGGGGGATGTGGAAATTGCCGTTCTTTGGAATGCGTGATCCAAACCAAGTATTAGCCGAAATTGACGCCTGTCGTCAGGCTTATCCTGATCATCTTATTCGTGTAATTGGTTATGACAACTACACGCAGTGTCAGGGTCACAACTTTGTGGTTTACCGCCCAAGAGGCATGTAAGCCAAGGTTGTAATGAACGTAAGCAATGAATAAAGGGAGGCCTTTAGCATGAGTGAAATGACAAATACCCCGAGTGGGCGCACACAAGCTATGGCACACCGCAAATCAAGAGCTTCTGGTAAGAATAATGCACCAGCGATACCGACTCGAGCGCAGAGTGCTGTTTCAAGCATTCCCGCTCAAGTTGAAGCCTCTCCAAGTGCTATCAGCACGCCGAGCTCGCCAAGACAAGAGGTGGTAGAGACTTCTGTTAGCAGACCGGTTCGTCCCGCTCAACCTATCAAGGTTGCAGAAGGACGAGAGGCCGCTAAACAAAGAAGAAAGCAAATGACACGTGGGCAAGCTGCGAGTAACCAGCCTCAACCGGCAGCCAAGGCGAGGGAAAAGAAAAAGCCCGAGCCGATTGTTGAACCTCGTGCTAAGACAGAGACCAAAGCAAAAACACAACGTGCCGATGCTTCTGGTCGTAGAAACACGGTTGTGGCAACTCAAGTTGCCGACAACAGTGGACGAAAGTTGTCTAAAGCATGGCGTAAAGCACTGGCTAAAGGTAAGTCAGGTGAAATGGCTTTTAAATCGCAAAGTGGACAAAGCGGTTCTATGGCCAAAATGACAAACCCAGATGCGTCAGTTCGAGAGATTGCTCGCTCAGTAAGAGCACAACGTTGTAGTAAAGGTAAAAGTGGTTGCGCAGTCGCCACCGATACTTCAAAAAAACGTCAAAACTCAAAAAGTCGTGCTAATAACGCACCCGAAAAGGTGGCGTTATCACAAACCTTGAGTGGGCAAGATGTCTCTGGCACAGCGGTAGGTCAAGGTGCTACAACCGGAACGGAAAAAGGCGCCTGTAAATTAGTGAGTGGTACGGAATATTTAGGGATGGAAGAGTTTAAAACACATTGCTCAAACACTCCTAAAGCCGCACCAGCAAAAGTAACATCCACGCAAACCACTAAAGGACAAACCATTAGTGGAAACAAAATGGGTCAAGCCAAAAGCGTGACAGGTGATCGTGCCGGTCAATGCAAAGCGGTAACCGGTACAGATTACTTACCGGCTGATCAAAGTGATTTGATTTGTGGCGCTCAGTCAGACAAAGCAGCAACCTCAAAAGGTGGGTTTTCCATCCAACCGGGGCCATCGCCAAAAACGACTACAGCAAGCAAAGGCTCACTTGAAGGCAGCCAGCGTAAAGTAAGTGGTGGCAATGATTTTCCGGCTATGTCGGGTTCAATCAAGCCAAGTGGTTCAAATAATGAAGCGCCTAAAAAAGTGTTGATGTCGACCACTTTTGCAGGCACCACCACTACCGGTACCCAAGTAGGTCAACCCAAAGCGGTAACGGGTGCGGATAGAGGCTCGTGTAAAAACGTGAGCGGCACCGGATACCAGGGCAGGGAAGAAGTTGAAACCCTTTGCCAAACAAGCGCGCCAAACAAAGTGCCGGAAAAGGTCAATATTTCAGGCACATTCGGCGGGCAAAGAGTAACCGGCGATCGCAGTGGCGGCAGTAGTCATATTACTGGCGGCGAAGCGGGACGTTGTAAATCGGTAAGCGGCACACCTTATATGGGTAAAGAGTCTTTTGCCAGCAGTTGTTCCGTTGAAGAACAAGCGCAGGTTCAAAAAAAAACTCAGCCTAGTGACCGACAGTTTGGCTACCCATTAACGGGTATTCAGCCTGGACCAATGGGGTTGACTGGCGCTCAAAAAGGGGCATGTGAACTGGTTTCTGGTACCCATTACCAGGGTACTGATCAGATGAGTGCATTGTGCCAAACCGCTCAAGCGGCCACTCCGGGAGAGTCGGATTTTCCGATTATGATGGGGCAAGCCACAGCGGTGGATATGTCACAACCTTTAGCCAGTGTTGAACCTGCTCCTAAGAGCAGCAGAATCACCGGCGACGGTTGGGATAGGGGCAGCAAAGTGACCGGCGTTGACGGGCCTTTTGCGACACAACGTAATCCTTCGGTAAGAGGGGTAGCGGGACAGACTCCAATGGGGGCGGCTAATTTTAGGCCAACCGCAATGGAAGAAGTACCACAAAGCCCAATTACCGGGTCATCTGGTAACACCGGACAAGGTGCAAAAGTGACTTTATCTGGCGGTGCCAGAGCGTAGTCAATGAAATAGGTGATAAAGATGTTAAACGCAAACTATCGTGAAAAATCAATGTTCTGGCGTCAAATACCTCCGCCAGCACATATTGTGAATCGCTCCAAAGAAGTGGCTTCACCTGATTTTAACGGAACATTTTCTAACGCAGCAACTGGCCAACATGCGCTGGTTAATACGCAACAAAATGTTCAGTTACGCGACTATGAAATGCGTATTAAAGCGGGGTTTGATGAGATCAAGTCGGTTGTAGAGTTATTAACTGTACAACAAAAACGTAGTGATTTTGTTTACTGGTCTCAACAGACAATCAGCCAAAAACTAGGCATTACATTCAGCCAAAAACAGGTTGAAGAATTTATTAGCCATGGGTTCGACAGCCAGGTTTTATACGGGCAGTGTGTATTTGCACAGTTTATGGCGATGTCTAAGGAGTTTTTTGAACAAGATCCATTGCGTGGTCAAAGCAAACAACACGCTGAGCGTATCTTCAGAGAAGCGGGGTTTCATGCGGTGGGTGTCGCACCGTGTGCCGACGGGCGTTTAGCACACTTTATTAGTTATGTTTTGCGACTACCTTATTTGGTAACCAGAAGAAAGGCGCACGCCGGTGCTCTATTTGATGTGAGTGAAAGTGTACGTAATTGGGTCTTCATTGAGCACAGCCGTTTTCGTGACGCGGTACCCAATTCAATTGAAGAGCCAACACGTTATTTAAAAATGGCGGTTTATCACTACTCCAAGTCCGATCCACATCATCAAGGATGTGCGGCACATGGCAGTGATGATGACAAAGCGGCAGAAGCGGCCCTATCAAGATTGAAAGATTTTAGACAGGCCATTGAAAACCGTTTTGGGTGCGGTTCAACCGTACAAACGCTACTGATTGGAATCAATACCGACGACGACAGTCTGAAAGTACATGTTCCAAACCAACAAGGCAAAGTGTGTCTAAAACGTTTTGTAGAAACCGACACACTTTACCACCAAACAAACAATATGAACGCTGAGCAAGCCAGAGACTTCATTCAGCAAGCGGTAGTCGGTTGTAACCAACAAGTGGGTTCCACCGCACCGGCTGAATCAATGAACAAACTGATTGCTTGGTTTATTGAGAACAATTTTTCTCAAATAGCGTATGTCAAAACGTATGAAAACGGTTGTTATTCAGACATTGGACATGCAGAAAGATTTATTGGCATTGGTAACGGTTTTGAAGAAGTTCAACTGCGTAACCTAACCTATTACAGCTATTTAGATACGGTTGAAGAGGGGCTGAATGATGTCAATGTTGGGATTAAGATCTTCACCGGTCTTAATCTAAAAAAAGGTTGGCCAATTCCCATCATTATCCGCTGTGATTATGACGGAAGAGTCCCCGGTTCAAAAGACCGAGCGCAAGAGAAAGCCAACCGTATAGAGCAAGCATTGCATGACCGATACAGCGAATTATCCGCCAAAGGTCAATTACAAACGCTATGTACTTTAAGAGATAACACCGGCAACCAAGCTGCAGAAAGATTACCAGGCCTGGTAGCGCCGTAACAAAGAGGAGGGATCGGATGAAAATTTATACCGTAGAAAAAACACTGGTCTCCACCAATCGTATCGCCTCTATGGAGCATAAGCCCCTACTGGTGGTAGCCGAAAAACCAGGGGGAACTCCCCAAGTTGCGGTAGATCCGGTGGGCTGCAAGCCTGGAGACTGGGTGTTATGTGTAGGGAGTTCGGCGGCACGAGATGCCAGCGGAATTAAGGGCTACCCAAGTGATTTGACCATAGTGGGAATCATTGATAAATGGGAGGTAAATGCCAATGGAGATACATCAAGTTAAACAAAGATTAATTATGACCAGTCGACTTGATGGCTTAGGCCACCTACCCATCAAAGTACTGCAAAGCGTATCAGGTTCAACTTTAGTGGCGCTTGATCCGATTGGTGTTAAAAACGGCGACTGGGTTTTTACCATAGCCAACTCAGCAGCAAGAACCGCTGCCGGTGACGATGAGATATTAACGGATTTAACGGTTGCTGGAATCATTGATAACTGGCCAACACAAACCGAATAACAACAAATTAATAGCAAACTAACAGTCAATAACAAACTGAAAATTAAGGTAATAGGAGAACTATCATGAGTGAATATGGAATAGCTTTAGGAATGATTGAAACCCGCGGATTGGTGCCTGCGATTGAAGCGGCCGATGCCATGACCAAAGCGGCAGAAGTACGATTAGTGAGTCGTGAATTTGTCGGCGGCGGTTACGTAACGGTAATGGTCCGTGGTGAAACCGGAGCGGTAAACGCGGCGGTACGTGCCGGAGCCGATGCTTGCGAACGAGTTGGCGACGGTTTAGTTGCAGCACACATCATTGCACGTCCACACAAAGAAGTGGAACCTGTATTAACCATTGAAAAAGCTTAATGAATTACGCAGTGAGCTGAGAAATTTTTTTAGAACTTAGGAGAACTATCATGAGTGAATATGGAATAGCTTTAGGAATGATCGAAACCCGTGGATTAGTGCCTGCGATTGAAGCGGCCGATGCCATGACCAAAGCGGCAGAAGTACGATTAGTGAGTCGTGAATTTGTCGGCGGCGGTTACGTAACGGTAATGGTCCGTGGTGAAACAGGGGCGGTAAACGCGGCAGTGCGTGCCGGAGCCGATGCTTGCGAACGAGTTGGCGACGGTTTAGTTGCAGCGCACATCATTGCACGTCCACACAAAGAAGTGGAACCTGTATTAACCATTGAAAAAGCGTAATTAGCACATCTTTAGAACCTTAGGAGAAGAGCCATGAGTACAGAATATGGAATAGCTTTAGGAATGATTGAAACCCGCGGATTAGTGCCTGCGATTGAAGCGGCCGATGCCATGACCAAAGCGGCAGAAGTACGATTAGTGAGTCGTGAATTTGTCGGCGGCGGTTACGTAACGGTAATGGTCCGTGGTGAAACCGGGGCGGTAAACGCGGCGGTACGTGCCGGAGCCGATGCTTGCGAACGAGTTGGCGACGGTTTAGTTGCAGCACACATTATTGCACGTCCACACAAAGAAGTGGAACCTGTATTAACCATTGAAAAAGCGTAATTAGCACATCTTTAGAACCTTAGGAGAAGAGCCATGAGTACAGAATATGGAATAGCTTTAGGAATGATCGAAACCCGCGGATTAGTGCCTGCGATTGAAGCGGCCGATGCCATGACCAAAGCGGCAGAAGTACGATTAGTGAGTCGTGAATTTGTCGGCGGTGGTTACGTAACGGTAATGGTCCGTGGTGAAACCGGGGCGGTAAACGCGGCGGTACGTGCCGGAGCCGATGCTTGCGAACGAGTTGGCGACGGTTTAGTTGCGGCACACATCATCGCACGTCCTCACAAAGAAGTTGAGCCTGTTCTGGAAATGGCAGGCGCGACACCGGCGAAGATTCGTTAAAGGAGTGGGGGTTTCGACCCCCATATAAAGAGGAGTAGATTATGCGTTATCAACCACGTATGCAAGGCAGTGTTATGCCGGGTGCGGGTAGTTATCCTCGTTTTGAAACGCCTGAACCTTCACAGAGTAATGCCATCATTTTGGGCTACCTTGGTCGTGCCTTAAGTTTGGAATTCTCTGCCGGTCAGCACTATTTGGCACAAGCCTCATTGGCTAAATTCAGAAACGAAATCAGCTTTGCACAAGGTTTTGTGACTTTGGCTAATGAGGAGTTTCAACATGCCAACCTACTAACCGACCGTATGGTGGCTCAAGGGGCGTTACCGGCAGGCAGTGTTTTAAACCCAGCAACGCCAGCCAATTCAATTGTTGAGGCTCTAAGAAGCTGTGAAGCGAGAGAGCTTGCGCTAATTCAACTGTATGACGAGGCGGCACAATTTTGTGCCAATGTGGGGGCGCTAGAAGATCAGGCACTGTTTAGCCGACTCTTTGAAGAAGAGCAAACCCAACTCATGCGTGTGAATGGTTGGTTAGCCGAATATTATCAGTCTATGAATGCCCATCATTATCCAAAAGGAGGCTTTGTATGAACGAACGTTGGAAAATAAAAAAGACACCGGCCTCGCTAGATGCCCGTTTTGAATTTGACGATTTCGGCGTACTACGTGCCTTTTTGGATCAGTTAGCCGAGCAGGCGGATTTATTAGACCACCACCCCAATATCAGTTTTGGTAGAGGGCATGTTTCGGTGGTGATTTACCCCAAATCACAAGAGATTGAAACCATAGACTTTACCTTGGCAAAAGGCATTGACGAAGGCTATCACCGAGTAACCAATATGAAGCAAGGAGCCTGGGCATGATTGAAAAAGAAGAAGTCCATGAAACGTGGGTGATTGCGGCAGACGATAACACCGTCAAAGAACAAGCCTCAAGCAATTCGGCCAACCCTAACGTTAAGGCCGAATTGCAAACAGAGGGTAAATCGGCCACAACAACCGCAAAACCCCCTGTTACCAAAACGGCACCGGTTAAAAAAACACCGGCTCGCAAAGTGGCGGCCGCTAAAAAAGCGGAAACCAAAGCAGAGACAAAAGCTCCGGCTAAAGCCACTGCAAATCGGGCGGCTCAAACCAAAAATGCGCCAGCCAATGCCGCTAAAAAAACCGCATCGGCAAGCCAGCCTGAAGCAAGCAACGAATCGCAGCATATTGCAGATAAAATCAATGCATTTGCACGCCGAAGAGTTTGGCCGGACTGATACAAAACGCACCACCAACTTAGCCATTGAGGGTGCTTTAAGTACCCTCTTTTTTTATGTTTAACCCTAAATTTATCTTTGCCATAAAAAGTATCCAAGAAAAGTTTGAATACTGAACCTTAACCTATTCACTGCGCTCTATGGATACTACTGAAATTATCAATTTTTCTTCTGAGTTTGAATTCAATACCATAACTTCAGTAGAAATAAAAAAACACCAAAGTCCAAAACAAACAGATAGAGGATGGTTTATGAAATCGCTTGTACTGGCTACTGGCAACCCTCATAAAGTCGTTGAAATCGGTGCGATGTTGCAGGGCTATGATATCGAATTTGCCTTACAAACCGATTTCTTTACCGAAGAGGTTGAAGAGGACGGTTTAAGTTATTTAGAGAACGCCCTAAAAAAAGCACGCTATGCAAGCCAAAAAAGTGGCTTGCCAGCCTTGGCTGACGATTCAGGTCTTGAGGTAGCGGCACTGGGCGATAGCCCGGGAATTTATTCGGCGCGTTACTCGCAAGGTTATCAAGGGCAAAAGGCCTCTGATGAACTGAACAATCAAAAACTGTTGAATGCCTTGCAGGGTTTGCCTTATTCACAGCGTAAAGCCAGCTATGTTTGCGTGATGGTATTGGTACACAGTGCCAATGACCCCAAGCCGATTATTGGTATGGGGCAATGGCACGGCGAAATTTTAATGCAACCCCGAACCGCTTACGGTGTGGGTTATGACCCGATTATGTGGTTACCGCAGCTGGTTAAGAGTGCCTCTGAGGTGCCAATGGCGGTAAAAAACCAATTGAGTCACCGTGCTCAAGCTTTAAAACAAGTGATTACGCAACTAGAAAAGGCCGCTTTATGATTGAACTGAGAACCTATGTCTTTTTGGACTCGTTACAACCGCAACTGGCCTCTTATATGGGAACCGCCGCCATGGGCTTTTTACCTGTGCCAGGTGACTCCTGCTTATGGATAGAAGTGGCTCCGGGGATGGCGGTCCACCGCTTGTCCGATGTGGCCCTTAAAGCCTCCAATGTGCATTTGGGTCAGCAGGTGGTCGAGCGAGCTTATGGCTCAATGGTTATTCACCACCGCGACCAAAGTGATGTATTGACCTCTGGCGAACACGTATTGAGACACCTTGAAACCGATGAATACTCACGCCAGCAATGTATGGTGATGTGGAGCGAAATCATTCGTGGAGTCACCCCAGATCATGCGGTATTGATTAACCGAGACAACCGCCGTGGCTCAATGATCTTGCCGGGGCAAAGCATGCTGATTATTGAAACCCAGCCAGCCGGATATGTGGTGTACGCCGCTAATGAAGCCGAAAAAGCCGCCAATGTGACATTGGTGGAAGCGCGTGCCGTGGGGGCTTACGGTCGTTTGATCATGTGCGGTACCGAAGCCAATGTAAACGAAGCAGCCAGAGCGGCCAACGATGCATTAAGCCGTTTGCGTTGTAACGGTTCATAGCGTTTAGGTGGAACAAGCCAATGACAGATTCTCATTTAACCCACACCTCGAATTTTTTAATTCGTCACGCTTCATTGAGGCAAATACAAATCTTTGAATCGGTCGCGCGTAACTTAAGTTTTACCCGTGCCGCCGAAGAGTTGCATTTAACCCAACCCACCGTATCGTCGCAAGTAAAGAGTTTGGTTGAAGCCGTTGATATGCCGTTGTATGAACAAATTGGCCGTCAAGTGCATCTAACCGAAGTGGGCGAACAGGTGGCCTGCGCTTGCCGAGATGTGATTAATGAATTGTCAAACCTAGAGAGCATGTTGGATGATTTCAGAGGCATGAAACGTGGGCGCTTAAGGATATCGGTAATTTCAACCGCCAAATATTTTGCCCCTTTGGTCTTGGGTGAATTTTGTAAAACCTATCCCAAAATTGAGCTGGGTTTAAAGATCACCAACCGCGAAAACGTCTTTAAACGTATTGAGCAAAATATGGATGACCTATATATTTTAGGTCACATTGCGCCAGAAGAGTTGAGCTTGAACACGCTCGCGTTTGCGCCCAACCCTTTAGTGGTTATTGCTCCCAAAAACCACCCTTTAGTGGGGCAAAAAGTCAGTTTGAAACGTTTGGCCAAAGAACCTTTTTTAATGCGAGAAAAGGGTTCAGGGATTCGTCTCACCGTTGAAAAAGCGTTTGAGGATAAAGGCCTAAAGGTCAATGAACGTCTTACTTTAGACAGCAATGAAGCGGTTAAACAATGTGTGGTGGCCGAACTGGGCGTGGCTTGTGTTTCTAAACACGCCTTACAGCTACACAGCTACGATGGACCGGTGGCTATTTTGGATGTAGAAGGGTTTCCGATTGAAAAGCAATGGAATATTGTCTACCCCAAAAACAAACATCTTTCGGTCATTGCGGCCGAGTTCCTTAAGTTTTTAATGGAAAAAGGCAACGACTATATTAGTTTAGAAAAACACTGAATCCGTTTTACCAGGCCTGGTAAAGACCTTAGGTCATGTTTACATGCAACAATCTTGAGATATCTCAATACTGTTAGGCCAAATTTCTTCAATTTATAAACGGCAATAATTGTATTTTTAGTTAAGATAGAACCACCCTAACTTAAGGTGATTTTATGACAGAAGAAACTTTTGAAAACGCAAATAGCACCAACTTTCTGATTCGACATGCCTCGTTACGTCAAATTCAAATTTTTGAATCGGTGGCACGTAATTTGAGCTTTACCCGTGCGGCAGAAGAATTGTTTCTTACCCAGCCTACGGTTTCTGCTCAGGTTAAAAGTTTGGTCGAGGCCATTGAAATGCCTTTGTATGAGCAGTTAGGTCGCCAAATCCACTTAACCGAAGTGGGCGAACAAGTGGCGTGCAGTTGCCGAGATGTTATGCGTCAGCTGTCCAACTTGGAAACCACCTTGGACGAATTTAAAGGGTTAAAACGTGGGCGTTTGAGAATATCGGTGATTTCAACCGCCAAATATTTTGCCCCTTTGGTCTTGGGCGAGTTTTGTAAACAATACCCTAAAACCGAGTTGGGACTTGAAATCATCAACCGCGAAAACATCTTCAAACGCATTATGCGTAATATGGATGACCTCTATATTTTGGGGCAAATTCCACCCAGTGACATGGAATTAAATGTGATCCCTTTTTCGCCCAACCCATTGGTGATCATCGCCCATAAAGAACACCCTTTGGTTGGACAAAAAGTGAGCTTAAAGCGTTTAGCCAAAGAACCGTTTTTAATGCGTGAAGAGGGTTCGGGAATCCGTTTGGCGGTTGAAAAACGTTTTGCCAATCAGGATTTGAAAGTCAATCAGCGTCTAGTCTTAGACTCCAATGAAGCCATTAAACAATGTGTGAATGCCGAGCTAGGTGTGGCTTGTGTATCCAAACACGCCCTGCAACTCCACTCAAATGACAGCCCATTCGCCATCTTGGATGTTGAAGGGTTTCCAATTGAAAAACAGTGGAATATCGTCTACCCAAAAAACAAACAACTCTCTGTGATTGCCAATGAATTTTTATCGTTTTTGTTGGATAAAGGCATGGATTTCATTAAACTACCGAAATGACAAAAACGAACTTACCAGGCCTGGTAACTTTTTGAAAAGGCTCAAAACAGCTTGGCTTTTGATTGGACGAGTAACCGCCAAGCGATGAGTTTCAATACAATTGGCAGGCCGGCATACATCCACAGTAATGCTTGGCCTTGACCATTTATGCTGGCGCTCCAGTCGAGTATTGGAAAGGCCAATCCCACCGCTAACGCTAAGGCTAACTTAGTGAGCATGCCCCAAATTCCGAAAAGTAGCCCGGTGGCTTGGTTATTTTGCTGTGTGACTTGTTGTGTTAAATCACTTTGTATGGAAGCGGGCATGGCCACATCAACGCCTAAACTCAAGCCCGTCAATATACTCACCAATAAAAACCCGCTACTGTCACCCGCTTGTAAGAAAAACACCCCGATAAAACTCACACTGGCTAACAGCATTGAGATTTGCCAGGTGGTTTGTTTGCCGATTTTTTTGGACAGTTTCATCCAAAATGGCAAAGCCATCAGACCGGCTAAAAAGTAGCTCATCAAGAATAACCCGGTTTGGCTTTCAAGTTGCAAATAGTCAGCGACAAACAGCAAAAACAGGGTGGCAGGTAACGCATTGGCCAGGTTGTTTAAAAAATAGCTGGGCATAATGCTAAAGCTATTGGGATGCTGGTCTTTAAGGGTTTTGAGTAAAACCCATGGAGCAATTGGTTTGGCGAATGGGCTGGATAAAGTAGGGAGTTTGATTAGCCATAGGCTCGCGCTAAATAACGCAATCAAGAACAGGATGAATAGCAGGCCATAAAAATCGGGACTGTGCGCACTCAAGCCACTGGCAATGGGTAACAGTAGAACGCTGATTACCCCCATTATGGCAAAGCCTTCTCGGGATGCCGATAGCTGGGTTTTAGCGTGCGTTTGGGTGCTGATTTCTGCGGCAAGGGCAAGGTAGGGAATCGTCATCCATGTCCAAGCCAAATAGGTGATGAAGCTCCAAAAAAACAGATAAAGGCTAGTTAAACCATTCAAATCAGGAAGCCAAAGTTGATAGACACCTACGGCTAGCACCAGGCTGGCTAAAGCAATCTGCACGCTGCGTGATATTTTATGTAGCATGCGGTCGCTCCACCAACCGATTAAAGGGTCGGTAATCACATCTGAAGTGCGTGCAAATAACAGCGCCGCACCCACGGCACTAAAACTCAATGCACTTTGCTGTGCGTAATAGGTGGGCAAATAGACATACAATGGAATCCCCAACATCGCTAAGGCAAAGCCCAACCAGCCATAACGCAATAACAGAGGGGTAGAAAGCCGCTGTTCTGCCATTAGTGCCTGGCCGATAAACGTTTACGGACTAGCTTGATGAGCCAGTTAAGCAAGGGGATTTTGCCATAGACCTGTTCACCGGCATCCCAGTGGTCTATGTGTTCGGTGACCAGTCCTTCCTCGTTGAATTGCACACGACTCATGCCTTCAATGCATTGTTGCTTCTGACTGGAGGGCAATACAAAGTAAAACTTCCAGTAAAGTAAGGCTATGTCGCCGTCCATGGCGGCATCAATCACAATAAACTGGGGTGATTGGGTGGTGGCAAACATATGTTCAAAAATCGCTAAGGTGGCCGACTTGCCGGTTACACAATTAAACGGGTCTTTAAACAGTACGCTTTCACTGAACCGTTCCGCCAATTGTGGCAAAGTTTCCGGAGAAAGCTGTTCAAAGGCTTCAATGTAGGCGGTTAAGTTGGCGTTTTTAACCATTTTTCAGCATCCTTTTGGTAATGGCTAATGCCCAAGATTTTGGCAGGCGTTTGATTAAGCCTAAAACAAAAGCCAAATTGAAGGGAAAACGGCTTTCAAAATTTGGGCTATATAAGGCTTTGAGCAATTTTTGTGCGGCGTCTTTGGGTGTCATTAGGCCAAGCATGGCAAAGTCGTTTTGAGCGGTTAAACGGGTTTTTACAAATCCGTGGTTGACCACTTTCAACTCGATTCCGCTTTGTTCCAACTCCGGCTTGAGAGATTCGGCTAAGTTTTGTAAAGCCGCTTTAGGTGCGGAGTAACCCCCGCCGTAAGGCAAACCAAAGTCGGAGGCTAAGCTGATATTCCATAACCATAAAGGGGGGGATTGCGACTCGATCAAATCTTTGGATTTAAGTTTGGTTTTAAAATAAGGTAGCAAAAGGTTCATTAAATGTACCGCACCTAAATAATTGACCTGATTCATGCTTTCAAAAGCGGCGATATCCCATTCATCCAATGTCATTGGATGATAAACCCCCGCATTGTATATCCAACCGTCTAAACCATTAAAAAACGACCAGGCCTGGTGGGTTTTATCAGCCAAACAGTCCGTTTGACGGACATCACAATCCAGTAACATCAATGTTTTTGGATATTGCCGTTGCAGGCTTAACAGGTTGTGGTTGCTCTCCGCATTGCGTGCCGATACCACTACCTGATGGTTCTCAGCAAGCAATAGCTTGACAAGCTCCAGGCCAATTCCTTCTGAACCGCCGACCAACCAGTAGCGTTTTGTATCACTTTTTGAAAATTCTGTCACAGTTTGCATGATTTTCATCCCCCTTTCTGGAATTATTGTATAACTTTATAGTTGCAATATGTATAAGTATTGTATAAATTATAGTCAACGAAACAATTAAATGTGTGAGAGTCATGAAACGTTCTACAAAATTAGACAATACGATCCAGCGCAAAAAAGTCGCGGTTGTCGGCAGTGGCATCAGCGGTATCAGTGCGGCTTGGTTTTTAAGTCAGAAGCATGACGTCACACTTTTTGAGAAAAATGAAAAGTTGGGCGGCCATACCAATACCATCACCTTGAGTTTGAACGGTAAAAAACAGCCGGTAGACACCGGTTTCATTGTGTTCAATACCCCCAACTATCCAAATCTCACGGCTATGTTCAAACATTTACAGGTCAACACCCAACAGACTGAGATGAGCTTTTCAGTGAGTGTCGATAAGGGGGTGTTGGAATATTCCGGTAATAACCTCAATACCTTGTTTGCCCAGCGTAGCAATCTGTTGTCCGTGGCTCATTGGAAGATGATTGCGGAAATCTTGCGTTTCAATAAGCAAGCCAAACAGGATTTGGAAGCGAAAGGTTTTGGTTTAGCGGCACCTGTTTCCTTGAGTTTAGGGGATTATTTGAATCGGCATGGTTTTAGCCAGCGTATGCGCGACTATTATTTATTGCCGATGGCCGCCGCCATTTGGTCTTGCCCATTGGAAACCATGATGAAGTTTCCAGTTGGCAGCTTTTTGCAGTTTTTTGAAAATCATGGTCTGTTGAATATTGAAGATCGGCCGCAGTGGCAATCGGTCGTTAACGGTTCCGAACAATATATCAAAGCGATTATGGCAGACAATCCGTTTACGGTTAAGTTATCTAGCCCGGTCAGTAAGGTCTATAAAACCGATTTTGGCATGGCGCTGCGGATTGAAAACGGCGATGAAGCTTTGTTTGATGATGTGGTTTTTGCATCGCACGCCGACCAAACCTACGCGATGTTGGATGAAAAATTGCAACCTGATTTTGAGTTGCTGGCTAATTTTAAATACCAGGAAAATATCGCCTATTTGCACAGTGATTTAAGCTTGATGCCAAAGCGAAAGTTGGCGTGGGCAGCATGGAATTATCTGCGTGACACCACCTCAAATGAGAGCCCGGTTGCCGTTACTTACTGGATGAACCTGTTACAAAACCTAGAAACCAAAACGCCATTATTAGTGACTTTAAATCCAAGTGCGTTGCCAGCCATGCATCTAACGCATCATCGCATCGTCTACCAGCACCCTGTCTTTGACAAAGCGGCCATGTCTGCACAAAAACGGTTAGTGGAACTGCAGGGTAAAGATAACTTATGGTTCTGCGGCAGTTATTTTGGTTATGGCTTTCATGAAGATGGCTTAACCAGCTCGGTGAACCTAGCCAAACTTTGGGATATTGCTCTGCCCTGGGATGAGCAAACAGAGCAAGCTGGGCAGAGTGTTCAAGCCAATCTTGTTGATGGCGAGATGGCGGTATCGGTTGTTGAACAGGATTGTAAAAATGCCTAGTCAAATCTATTTGGGTCAGGTCATGCATCAACGGTTTTTTCCGATGCAGTATCAGTTTCGTTATGGTGTCATGAGTTTAAGGGTGGATATCGATCAGATTGAAACCGAAGCCAAAAAATCGACTTGGCTATCGCTGAATCGGTTCAATCTGTTCAGCCTGCATTTTAAAGATTATGGCGCTCGTCAAACCGACCAGGCCTGGCGAATCTGGGCGGACAGCTTGCTGGCGGAATATGGACTGCCGGAACCGGCACATAAGATTGAATTGGTCTGTTTCCCGCGTTTTATGAACATCGCCTTCAATCCGCTTGCTATGTGGTATGCCTACGACCAACAGGGGAAAATGATTGCCATCATCGGTGAAGTAAGCAATACCTTTGGTCAGTGGCATCATTATGTGCTTACCGATAAAGGCCGACCTTTAGCGGATAGCATCAAAGCCCAAGCCAAAAAAGATTTTCATGTATCGCCGTTTATCGGCATGGACTGCCAATATCAGTTTCGCTTTAACAAGCCATCGGCACACTACAAAATCGGTATTTATCAAACTGAAAACAGCCAACAGGTTTTAACGGCCACTCAAGTTGGTCAGGCACAAGATTTAAACGATTCAAACCTACTTAAAGCTGCCTTAAAACATCCCTTCAATAGCTTAAAAGTGCTTTGGATGATTCATTGGTGGGCCATCAAAATTTGGGTGAAAGGCGGTCGGTTCCATCGCACCCCTGAACAGCAAGTAGGCATTGACTACAGTCACACGGAGATGCACTTATGTTAAAAGCGATTTCAAATGGTGGATTCAGTTTGCTTGAAAAACTGGTCACCCGCTCGTTCATTCAAAAAATGATTTTAAAACTGCCGTTCAATCAAATACAAAAGGGTAGCTTAACCCTTGAGTTGTTTGGTGCAACACACCGTTTTGAGGGGGTAGAGCCGGGGTATCATGCAGATTTGGTGCTCAAAAAACCGTTTAGAGCCTACTTGCTAATGAAAACTCAAGGCGAACTCGGGTTTGCCCAAGCCTATTTTGAACACGCGGTAGATTCCCATTCGCTGTACCAGTTAATGCACTTGGTTTATCAGAACCAAGCGGTGCTCGATGATTTATTGGCCAATACCAAGTTCAATCTCTGGCATCTTTGGCAGCACAAAAAACGTCATAATTCGATTGAGAATAGCCGTAAAAACATCTCTTATCATTACGACTTAGGTAACGATTTTTATCAAATGTGGTTAGACAAGACCATGTCATACTCAAGTGCCATCTTCAGTCGTGATGACCAGACTTTAGAAGAGGCCCAGCAACAAAAATATCAGCGCCTGATTAAGGAGATTGACCTCAAAGCCGGTCAAGATGTATTGGAAATCGGCTGCGGATGGGGTGGGTTCATGGAGGCCGCGATACATAAGGGCGCTGCAATCAAGGGGTTAACTTTATCAATAGAGCAAAGAGATTTTGCGTTACGACGTTTACAAAACCAGGCGGTTGATGGTCAGTTTGAAGTGGTTCTGCAAGATTATCGTCATGAGGTGCAGCAGTACGACCATATTGTGAGCATCGAGATGTTTGAAGCGGTGGGCAAGGAGTATTGGGATGTTTATTTTGCCAAACTCAATGAGTGCTTGAAAGACCATGGCAAAGTGGCTTTGCAGGTGATTACCATCAACGAACGGTTTGCCGAGCTTTATCAGGATAATGTGGATTTTATCCAAACCTATATTTTCCCTGGCGGACTTTTGCCAAGTTTAACTCAATTGAAGCAATTGGCGACAAAGCATGGCTTCAAGGTCGATAATGTCTTCGATTTTGGTCAGGATTACGCCAAAACCTGTCGGTTATGGAAGCAAGACTTTAATAAACATAGCCAAACTTTATTGGAACAAGGTTACGACAAGTCGTTTCAAAAAATGTGGAACTATTACCTGGATTACTGCACGGTTGGTTTTGAAACCCAACACAGTAGCGTGGTGCAGTTAACGCTTTCAAAGCAAGAGCGGGTCGAGGAGGCGTTATGATGCTGTTTAAAGGTTTATTTTTAGCGATGGGTTTAATGTCATCAACCCTGATTTCAGGATGCAGTTCAGTGAAAATCCAAGATTACCAAAATGAAACACCACAGCTTGAACTGTTTGAATATTTCAAGGGTAAAACCTTCGCCCAAGGTCAATTTCAAGATCGGTCTGGCAAGGTTCTGCGGCGTTTTACGGTAGATATCAACGGTACCGTTGATGGCCAGCAACTGACCTTGGATGAACGTTTTGTGTACCACGATGGTGAAAAACAGCAGCGTGTTTGGCAAATCACCCAAACTGCAGAGGGGCATTATACCGGCAAAGCCGATGATGTCGTGGGTGAGGCGATTGGTGAATCGGCTGGCAACGCCTTGAATTGGCGTTATACCCTAGACCTACCCTACAAAGACGGTAGTATCCATGTGCAATTTAACGATTGGATGTTTTTGCAGAGTGACAGCAGCATGATAAATCGCGCCAGTGTCACTAAATGGGGGTTTAATGTTGGCGAAGTCACGCTGTTTTTTAGTAAAACCCCCTTGTAGATTGGCCAGATAGATGAAGCTTGCGGTATATTTTGCGTTAAGTGTTTTTGGCGTGGTTTTTTCAAACGGTTGTTTGGCAAATGCATCTGATTCAAAGGATGTGGTTTGGCAAGAAGTCTCGCAAGGCAAGGCGACTTGGTTGTGGTTGGATGTCTACAATGCAAGTTTGTATGTGGACGGCAAAGCCGAGCGTGCCAACCCACAACCGAAATTGCCTAAAGATTTTTTAGCGGACTCGCAGCCGTTGAAGTTGAGCTTGTGTTATTTGCAAGCTATCTCTCCCGGTCTTTTTATCGAAGGTGCCAATAAGGTGTTGCCTAAAGAGATGAGTGAGCCGTTAAAATCGGAAGTCAGCCGGCTGCATCAATCGTATCAGCCAGTAAAACCGGGTGATTGTTATGAATTAGAATATACACCACAAATTGGCACCCAGTTAAAACTCAATCAAATCCCATTATTCACTTCAAAGGTTGGTGGATTTAAGGCGCTGTATTTTGGCATTTGGTTGGGAGAAAATCCGCTCTCTGAAGATTTAAAAAACCGTCTTCTGAAAAATTTAGGAACTTAGATGTCTGCTGATACCGCTGTTAATACCTCTGTCGATACCGCCAAACGTCCAGAGCAAGCCGCCACCTTGGTCTGGTTGCAAAGGGAGTTTAGGTTAAGTGCATTGCCTGCTTTGCAAGCCGCTTTGGATTCAGCGGGTGGGGTGATTGTGGCGTATTTTCATGACCCAAAACAGCAGGTTGGTGAAGCCAATTCACTTTGGTTGGCGCATAGCTTGGTCTTGTTGCAGAAAAACATGCGTGCCAAAGGTGGTGACTTGTGGGTTGTTGATGGCGATTTTGCCACCCAGTTTTCCAAGCTTTTGTCGGACTACAAGGTCAGACAGGTCATGTATAGTTTTCAGGTCGGTACACCTTTTATGCAGATGCAACAGCAGGCTTTGGCGATTTGCCAGCAATATAAAGTGGCGCTAACACCTTTTTATTCGGAGTTTTTGCTGGAGCCGCAAGCAATCAGCAATCAGCAAAACAAACCCTATCTGGTGTTTACACCTTTCTATAAAGCCTTAATGGCCAAGCAACAATATATAGAACCTTTGCAAGAGGATATCGGTTGTTTAACCCGCTGTGCGCAAATCCAACCAACTGACCAGGCCTGGTTGGATTTGCCGGCAGATTTACAGGCTTTGGCTAGAGAGCCGTGGGCGAAAAAGATGATGTCACATTGGCAAGTCGGTGAACAAGCGGCTTGGCAAAAGTTGGACGAGTTCATCAAACAAGGTATAGACAGTTATGATTATGACCGTGACTTTCCAAGCCTAAATGCCACCAGCGGTCTATCACAGTATCTGCATTTTGGAGAAATCAATCCGCGGGTTATCTATTATTATCTGCAAGCCTTAATGGCCGAAAACCTTGTTAAAGCGGAACAGGCGATGCCGTGGATAAGGCAGTTGGTCTGGAAAGAGTTTGCACGCCACTTGCTGGTGCATTTTCCACAAACCGAAACCGAACCGTTTCAAAGCAAATATAAAACCATGGCTTGGCAAGAGGATTTACCAAACTACCAGGCCTGGCAGAAAGGGTTGACGGGGATTCCCATTGTGGATGCGGGCATGCGTGAACTATGGGAAACCGGCACGATGCATAATCGTGTGCGTATGTTGGTGGCCTCGTTCTTAACCAAGAATTTGAACCAGTCTTGGTTAAAAGGCAAGGCGTGGTTTGATAATACCTTGTTTGATGCTGACCCGGCTAATAATGTCATGGGTTGGCAGTGGGTGGCAGGTTGCGGGGTGGATGCCTCGCCTTATTACCGTTTGTTTAACCCGGTGACACAAAGCGTGAAGTTTGACGACGATGGTGAATATATTAGAACTTGGGTCCCTGAATTGAAATTACTCTCCAGCAAAGCAATTCATGCGCCGTGGGAGTATCTGGCGGAATGCAAATTAAAAGGCATTGAATTGGGTACAGATTACCCCTATCCGTTGGTGGATTTGAAACAGAGTAGAACCGAACACTTGGAGCGTGTGGCAGCAATCAAAGCGGCGAGTTGATTGCTTTAGTATAGGTTTTTGTCTAACATACGCATAACTATAGGGTTTGATGCCCTTGCGCCCAAAATGAAAGAATTGAACACTATGAACAGCGAAGAAGCACTTTACCCAATTAGAGAAGTCTCCAACTTGACAGGGGTGAATTCAATCACCTTGAGGGCTTGGGAAAGACGCTATGGTTTGATTGAACCGGTTCGTACCGAGGGTGGGCATCGTCTTTACACTTTAGCGCATATCGAACGTATCAAAGCGGCGGTGAAATTAACCGAAGAGGGTATTCCGATTAGTCAGGTTAAAGCCCGACTCAAGCAGATGGCAACCCAGGTGAAAGATACGCTTGATTCTGATGATTATGACTATGAATCCAAGCTAAAAGAAGCGTGTGTCAATTTTGATTTAGAAGGCTTAAACGCAGAGCTTGACCAAATTTTCATGGATTTGAGCGATCGTTTTTTGTTTGCCACTATATTACAGGTTAGCAAGCAATTGACTGAGCATGAGAACTCAAACTCAACCCGTGCCGTTATCGTCTTTTGGGAGTCTCAATTACTGCCACGGTTATATACCCGGTTACGTTTTGCCAGTCGCCATATCGCATCGCATTCGGCTAAAAGCCTATGGTTGCAAGGTCAATCGGAGCAGGATTCAACGGTCGTTTTAGTCATCGCGGCGATTCGTTTGGCTGAAAAAGGCATGAACTCGATTATCAGTACAACACCACAGCAGGACGATGTTCTGTTATTTGAAAATATCAAAGCATCACTTTGCCAGGGGCTGGTCATTGTAGATATGCTGCAGCAATTTGATGAAACACGTTGGAGCAATTGGGTTGAAGAACACCCTGGCTTAGAGCTGCATTATTTTATGGAATCTGCCGACGATAACCTGAACTTGAGTCGAAAAATCCAGTGTTATGCTTATCGTTTAGACTAGCCCGAAAACAGACGTAGGATTGTTTTCAACAGGCATAAAAAAAGCTGAGTTAATCAGCTTTTTTCAGTTAAGGTCTAGCAAAAAAGGTCTTTATGCAATTTACCGATCTTGCACGGACTTTCAATCTTGGATTACTTCTTAATCGCCTTGAGCTCGGCTTTTAATTGAGCAATTTCTTCATTGGCTTTATCCAGCTTTTCTTGCAACACCACCTCCTCGGTGACATCTTTTTGAATACCAATAAAGTAAGTCAGATTATCTATCTCATCAAAATAGGGCGTTACACTCAACTCGTTCCAAAACACCGTACCGTCTTTACGGTAGTTTTTTAAAATGGTTCGTACCGGTTCAGAACCATCAATCGCATCACGAATCACTTTGATCGATTCTTGCTGGGTGTCTTCACCTTGTAAAAAGCGGCAGTCCTGGTACAAGATTTCTTCCGATTTATAACCTGTTAAGCGTTCAAATGCTGGGTTCACATAAATCAGAATGGTGTCATGACCTTCTTTTTCGGCAACCACAATCCCTTCTTGCGCGTTTTCAACAAGCTGTAGTAATAAATTCGTTCTCAGTTTTGGATCTTTCATAACACCGTCATTTGAATAAAAATTCGACTCTATTATCGCTTTATCTGCACAGGGGTCAAGAGATGGACTCGCTAAACATCCTTTTTATCCAATTCACGGTTTAACGGTACGCTGAAGTCCTTGAGCGTAATGCTAAATCCGCCGGGTAAGGGTGAAAGAACACCTGAGACGCCAAATAGTCTGAACCGTAGCGTTTTAAAAACTGCTCCAAGATTTTAATGACCGCAATCAAGGGGATGATGTCCTCCATAAATTCGGCAACGGTTTCGTGATAGTGGGCCTTTTCATCTTGGGTAATATCATGTTTGAAGTAGCCGTAAATATGGTCCAGGACATTTTTTACATGGCCTTTTTTAGAGCGGCATGCCAGCAGTTGAAACATCTTATGTTGATAGCCAATCAGGCTTTCTGTTAAGTTGTGTTTGCGGGTGGTCGCCACCAGAGCCCCTAGCTCACGATAAATCTCTTCATTTTTAGAGAGAAACAGATATTTGTGGTCGCGGTGAAAGGTTTGGAATTTACCAACCGTTGGTTGGTTTTCCATGAACTCACGCCAACGTGCCGAGGTAAACGCCTGAACCATAAAGGTTTCTCGCAACCAAGCGTCACTTAAACGCCCCTCTTCCTCGATGGCCAAATGCGGCATGGCTTTCTGCAAATCTCCGGTAAACAGGCCTGCTTGCATCGGATCTTTAGAACCATGCCATTCACCGCTAGGTTGATACACTTTGATGCGCTCCAAACCACAGCTTGGTGAGCGGGATTTCACCACCGCGCCGTCCATTTTCTTATCGACCAGTTTAGGGATGATGTTGTCATTGTAGGCCTGCAAACCTTCGGTGTAATCGATATTGGATTTGGGTGCAATGACACGCACTTCCGTGCCAATCCCCACCAGACGGATGGTTTCCCTAGGTGTGCCAATCACCGCCGCTTCCGGGCAGAAAGGATAAAAATCGGCATATTTGGCCAAATGTTGGTTCACAAAATCATCTTGAGCATGACCACCGTTATAACGACACTCGGTGCCTCTCAAACAGTCTGAAACCGCAATTTTTAATCGTGGAAAGTGCATTTTTAATCCTCATGCTAATAAACTGATACATTGTTTTCTAAATATTATACAATAGTTATACATTTAAGAAAGCTATTTGCAAGGAATGATATGTATTACCAATCATACACCAATTATCAACATGGCGATGCTTCGGCGATTGGTGTGTTAATCACCAATCTGGGTACGCCAGATGCACCTACCAAAGAGGCTCTCAAGCCTTATTTAAAAGAGTTCTTGTCCGATCCCCGAGTGGTCGAGCCACCACCGGCACGTTGGTTATGGCGTTTGATTTTGAATGGGATTATTTTGAATACCAGGCCTGCCAAGTCTGCACAAGCTTATCAAACCGTTTGGGATTCTGAAGGGCCTGGAGCGCCATTGTTGAATATTTCGCAGTGTCAAGTGGATGCCATTGCAAAACATGTCACACCCAAACTCAACACTCGAGTGGAGTTTGAGTTGGGCATGCGTTATGGCAATCCTTCGATTGCTTCGGCCATGCAAAAACTGCAAGCCAAAGGCTGTCAAAAAATTTTAGTCTTGCCTCTGTATCCGCAATATGCCGGTGCAACCACCGCCTCAACCTTTGATGCGGTAAACCAAGAGTTGCTTAATTGGCGTTGGGTTCCGGAAATCCGCACCATCAACCAATATTACCGCCACCCCGGTTATATTGATGCCTTGGCCAACTCCATCGCAGAATATCAACAAGCGCATGGCAAGCCCGAGTTATTGGTGATGTCATATCACGGTATTCCACAACGTTATTGGGATAATGGCGATGCTTATCCATGCCATTGTCATCTAACCTCACGTTTGGTGGCGGAAAAGTTGGGGTTGAGTAAAGAGGAATATCTCGTCACCTTCCAGTCGCGCTTTGGTAAGGAGCCCTGGGTACAACCCTATACCGATGAAACCATGATGGATTTACCTAAGCGCGGGATTAAAAATGTTCAGGTGATTTGTCCTGGTTTTTCAGCCGATTGTTTAGAGACCATTGAAGAGATTGGCGAAGAGAACCGTGAATATTTTGAGGAGGCCGGGGGTGAAACCTTTGGTTATATTCAATGCTTAAACGACCGCGCAGATCATACCATGGCATTGGCCCATTTGGTGTTGCAGCATCTACAAGGCTGGGATGTGGTTGTAGACGATGAAGATTTGGCCAAAGTGAAAACCAATGCCCAAAAACTCGGTGCAACAATTGTCTAATAAGTTGGATAAAGCGGTATTACCGGGTTTGGTAGCATGTGATGCCCTCGATGGAAAAGCACTGCAGCCGGCCATTGAATGTAACGCTAGGATTGTGGGGTATTTATGCAACTGACTTCGGAACAAATCAACTTTTTGACCGGTGATTCTATTCTTGCGGAGCGAATGCGTTACCTTATCGCGGCACTTCAAGGCTATAAGGTGCCGTGGATGTTGGCGGAAGTGCTGTTGCAATCTAACGACCAAGAGCGCCAACTTTGGCAACAGTTGGAAAACCTGTTTGTCTATTCAAAAAAATCCTTTGAGCCTTTTGCCAAACAAACCAATGTAATACTGAATCAGTTGGCGACACAAGGCTGGTTAGAGTATCGTATTGAGTCTGCTCGTACCGATGGGGTCAATTTCGCGCGCTCGATTTCACCGGTCAGGTTGATTGAAGATGGTCAGCGATTACAGTTCTCGGAAAACCCATACAACAAAGTGACCAGGCCTGGTGGTTTGGCCGAAGAGGTTGAGCCAGAAATTATAGAGGCTTGGCGAGAAGGCTTTCACAGCTATCTGTGTTTCATTCGTGAAGAGTCTTGGTAGGTTTGCTACCTTAACTCTTTGCTAACCATTTAAAAAATCACTTGCCAATTTTCTATTTAAAATGCATATGAAAAGGAATTACCAATTAAAGTCTTGGTCCTCCTCGACGATTTTTAACTCGCTTAAGTAATGTTTTGCAATCCACATCAATAATATGTTCTCGAGAGAACAGATGTTCTTGCGAGAATTTATCTAATGCATCTATATCGTTTGTTAAGGTATGGATATGAAGGCTTTTCATATCACTCATAATATATAAGCTAACAACTTCTGGGCAGTTGGCTAGTTCATTAGCAATCTCTTCAATGCCTTGAGGAGAGACTTTGACGTCCAAAAAAGCAGATAGAGACTTCCCTAATTTATTAGGGTTAATGACTGCTGTAAATTGTTCAATCATACCCTCATCGACTAATTTCTGGACTCTTTGCCTGACATAAGCCCTTGATACTCCAATCTCTCTCGCGATATCAGCATAGGAAGCTCGACCATTTTTAATTAATGCATTAATGATATGGTTGTCAGTATTCATTTTTTACAATCCTGTTTTGTTAAAAAATAAAAATGCTCTTATTTGGTGCATTTTGTAATTTATAAATAATTATTTCGAATGTAAACGATTTTAGTTATTTATTGAGATGAATATCATTTTTTTAATTTTTTTGTATGTTTGTAGTATACAAAAGAAATGATTAAAAAGTATTTGGTTTACAAAAGGTATTCATATCAGCTGTTTTTATGGTGCAAATAAATCATTTTTTGCTTATATTGAAAATTTATTTTTTTGGTTAAAATCCATTAAAAACAAAAAGTTACGTTATTTTTATTTTTTTGGCATACCCGGTGCTAAATGTATGTTGTAGTGTTTACAAATGATAGTTCTAGTTGAAGGGTAAAAAATGAATATAAGTAAGAATCAAAAAGTGGGTTGTCTGGCGAGTGTTTTGGCTGGTGGAGCGTTGTTATTGACGACTCCCGTTGCTAATGCAGGCATAACTCTGAATATCGATGATGATCGTTGGGTAAAAATTGGAGCGGGAATTAGAGCAAGTGCCTCTATTGTAGAGGATGGTGCGCCTAGTGGTACTGATAATAGTACCGATTTTGCTGTACAAAATATGCGTTTTTATTTGACTGCACAAGCAATGAAAGATATTCAGTTTACGTTTAATACAGAAAAAGATGCGAATGACAATATCAAGCTTATGGATGCCGCTGCAAAGTTTCATATCAATGACGGATTGAATATTTGGGCTGGTCGAGTTTTGATTCCTACTGATAGAGCCAATTTGGATGGGCCTTTTTACCAGGCCGCATTTGATTTCCCTTCAGTGCGTAAATATCCATCAATTTTTGCTGGCAGAGATGATGGTGTGGTATTTTGGGGTTTAGCAAACGATAAGAAAGTTAAGTACTATTTTGGTGCTACACAAGGTCGTACAGATGGACCGAACGATTCTGGTAGCTTGTTATACTCTGGCCGTTTAGCCGTGAGTTTATGGGATGCCGAGTCTGGTTATTTCAATCGTAGTACTTACCATGGCTCTAAAGATATTCTTACATTTGGTATCGGTGGTGCATACCAAGCAAATGGTGTGGGTACCGATGTAACTAACCAGGGCGACTTCACGGCATGGAATGCAGATTTCCTTCTTGAAAAGAAGTTGTCTAACGGTGGCGTTGGTACGTTAGAAGGTGCGTATTATTCTTACGATCTTGATGGTATTACAGATCCAACCCTTAAAGCAGGTGATTCTTACCTAGCGTTAACTTCCTATATGTTCCCTAAAAAAGTTGGAATAGGTAAATTTCAGCCTTTTGCACGAGTGCAGAATTTTGAATATGAGACAGGTGGAACGATGGATAAAAGTGAACTGGGTATGAACTATGTTATCTCTAGTCATAACGCATTAATTTCAGCGGTTTATTCGAACACTAAAGAAACGGGTTCTGATGCAGTTGGAACACTTAAAATCGGTACTCAGATTCAATTCTAAACCAGACAATCAGATTAAAAAATTAGGAGTTATTTTATGTCACTTAAAAGAAGAGATTTTCTTAGGGCTGGTCTAGCAGGGTTAGCAGCCACAGGCGCTACGGTTGCGCCATCAATCGCAAATGCTGCAGATAAACAAAAATTTAGATGGAAGATGACTAATGCCTATCCAGCAGGTGCGCCTTTTTATTCAAAAGGGCCAGGAAGCGCCAGTTATTTTTGCAAACGAATAGATGAACTGTCTGGTGGTCGTTTAAAAATTAAGCATTATGCGGCAGGTGAGTTGATTCCAGCGATGGAAGGTTTTGATGCAGTCTCTAAAGGTACGATTGAGATGAACTGGGCTAACTCATATTATTGGGCTGGAAAAACTTTTGCGGCTCAGTATTTTACAGCGGTACCATTTGGGATGAATTTTCAAGGAACCAACGCTTGGTTACAAGAAGGCGGCGGAAAAGAGCTTTGGGATGAGGTGTATAAGCCATTTAACGTTATCGGTTTGGCCGCAGGAAATACGGGTGTTCAAATGACGGGTTGGTTTAGAAAAGAAATCAATTCTGTAGCAGACCTAAAGGGACTACGTATGCGTATTCCTGGATTAGCGGGTAAAGTTTATGAGCAATTGGGGGTTAGCGTTAAGTTGCTTCCTGGTGGCGAGATTTTCTCAGCTCTTGAACGTGGAGTGATTGATGCGGCTGAATTTGTTGGCCCATATCAAGATCGTCGTTTAGGTTTACAGAAAGCGGCTAAATATTACTACACTACCGGATGGTCTGAGCCAAGTAACACTACCGAGTGTTTAATTAATAAAGATGCTTGGAATTCTTTACCAAAAGATTTACAAGCCATTGTAGAAACGGTTGCTGCGGAATGTAACTTAATGAGTCATATGTGGTCAGAGGCTAATAACTCTGAAGCATTAGATGATTTAGTAAAAAATCATGGTGTTGAGGTTAGAACCTTGCCAGATTCTGTAGTTGAAAAATTAAAAGAGATTACTTTCAAAACTTTTGAAACCTATACAGAAAAAGATCCTTTGGTGAAGAAAGTTCATGAAAGCTATTTTGCTTTCAAAGCCAAGCATGATGCATGGCAGGAACGAAGTGAAAAAGTACTTATGACTAAGTTGTAATTATGTTTTTATCAAGTTTATCTAAAAGGCTAGATGCATTCATCGAATGCATCGGCCATTTAAGTTCTTGGTTGATCTTTATGCTCGTGCTTTTAGTCGCGGGCAATGTGCTTGCTAGATATTTCTTTTCAGCAAGTTCAGTCGGTATGCAAGAGCTCGAATGGCATCTATTGGCCGCAATCGCAATGTTTGGATCTGTTTATACCTTACAGCAAGGTGAGCATGTCCGAGTTGATCTTTTTTATCATCGCTATTCACAAAGAACTAAACGTTGGATGGATTTGGTAATTCCTCTATTTATTATCATTCCCTTTTCCGTCTTTATGATTTACCTCACGTCAGATTTTGTCTTTCGTTCATATGACATTATGGAAGTTTCTCCTGATCCTGGAGGACTGCCTTATCGATATTTAGTTAAATCATTACTTCCAATTGGTTTTGTTCTGATTGCTATACAGGGCTTGGCTCTTTTTTTGAAGGCATTAACGAATACTAAGCAAGAGCACTGAATTTATGGAACCTCAATTTTTGGCCATTTTAATGGTCATCACACTTTTTACTCTTATTTTAGTAGGAGTTCCTGTTGCATTTTCAATCGTTGCGGCAGGTTTAACCTTCGGATTAATAGGGATGGGGGTTGATTTATTCAATCTTATTCCAGCGCGCATATTTGGTGTTTTAACCAACTACACATTATTAGCGATTCCTCTGTTTGTTTTTATGGGCGTGATGCTCGAAAAGTCGCGTTTAGCGGAGAAAATGCTTGATGTCTTAGGGCATCTTGCCGGAAGGCTTCCGGGCGGAATGGCGATAGCGATTATTCTTGTTGGTGTCTTAATGGGCGCTTCTACAGGCATTGTAGGGGCAACGGTTGTTACCTTAAGTATGATCGCATTACCGACGTTATTGAGACGAAATTATAGCCATTCAGTAGCCTGCGGAACAATATGTGCGTCAGGAACTTTAGGGCAGATTCTTCCCCCAAGTTTAGTGTTGATATTACTGGCTGATATTACAGGAGAGGCCATTGGACCACTGTTTGCGGCGGCATTGGTTCCAGGTTTAATACTGGCAACATTGTATGTGTTGTATATTTTGTTTATTGCTTGGAAAAACCCTGAAAAGGTTCCTGCAATAGAGCTAGAGGAAAGAGAGCAGTATTCAAGAAAAGAATTATGGATTGAATTTATCAAGTCTGTTGCTCCACCCTTTATTCTCATATTTGCAGTGTTGGGCTCAATTATAGGTGGGGTTGCTGCACCGACAGAAGCCGCTTCGATGGGTGCTTTAGGCGCTTTGGTTTTGGTTTTGTTAAGTAAACGATTGAGTTTGGATGTTTTAAGAGGAACCTTAAGAGAGACCTTAAAAATCACCGGCATGATTATGTTTGTACTGATTGCCGCACAAATTTTTGGTTTAAGTTTTAGAGGCTTGGATGGCGATTATTTAATTGAAGATTTATTCTCAATGATTCCAGGAGGCGAGTGGGGGGCAATCCTTTTCATGATGCTCATACTTTTGGTCTTAGGTTTCTTTTTAGAGTGGATTGAAATCTCCTATATTGTCTTACCTTTAATGCTACCAATTTTTCATGCATTAGGTATCGATATGGTTTGGTTAGCGATTTTAGTAGCACTGAATTTGCAAACCTCTTTTTTAACACCACCTTTTGGTTGGTCACTATTTTTCCTTAAAGGTGTTGCTCCTCCAGAAATTAAAACGATTGATATCTATAAAGGGGTTGTGCCTTTTATTGGGATGCAAATTGGTGTGATTGGGTTGGTAATGATTTTTCCAGAAATAGCCCTCTGGTTACCTAAAGCGATTGGCTGGAGTTAAGTATGATTGAACAATTTAAAACACAAGTAAGTACCAAGGGAATGGTTGTCGCGCCACACCATGCAGCAGCCGATGCTGGCCTTGATATTTTAAAGTCGGGTGGTAATGCAATTGAAGCGGCAATTGCTACAGCGGCTTCGTTAGCGGTGCATTATCCTCATATGACCGGTATTGGAGGAGATGCTTTTTGGTTGATTTATGACCCAGAGGATGGCGTGAGTTTCATTGAAGCATCTGGTTATTCGGGTTCTGAAATTTCAGCGGAACTCTATACGGGCATGGACGAAATTCCCTTTAGAGGCAAGTTAGCGGCAAATACGGTTGCAGGAGCTGTTTCAGCTTGGGATTTAGCTTACCAAAAAAGCCAAAATGATTGGGGAGGAACAACCTCATCCTCTAAACTCATGCAAGAAGCCGTCGATTCGGCTAAAAATGGCATATTGGTAACAGCCTCTTTAGCTGAAACATTCAAAGATAAAGCGAAAGAGCTTCAGGCGGACAAGGCTTTTTCAGAAGTTTATTACCCTGAAGGTAAGACTCTTAATGAAGGTGAAACCTTAGTACAGAAATCTCTGGGAAAAACATTAGAGAAACTGGGGCAAAAAGGTTTTGATGATTTTTATCGAGGTGAGCTTGCCGCCTCGATAGCCAGTGATTTTTCTGTTAAGCAAGGCTATATCACCCGGCAGGATCTTGAAAACCATAAAGCTTCTTGGAAGCCATATCTTGAAATGGAAACCTCTAAAGCCACTCTGTTTAACGCTTCTGCTCCTACTCAGGGTGTAGCGTCATTAATGATTTTAGGGCTGTTTGACCGATGGAAAGATAAGCTTCCTAAAAGCGATTCCGTAGATTATGTTCATTTGTTGGTAGAGGCGACCAAAATTGCGTTTTCTCATCGAAATAGGATGGACACCTCAGCAAGCAAAGAAGATTTGCAGGCATGGCTTGAACCAGAATACCTTGATTATTTGAGTCAACAAATCGATTTAAGTAAAACGCAAGATTGGGATGAAAAAACTTCTCCTGGGGATACCACTTGGTTTGGTGTTATTGATTCTAAAGGACGTGTGGTTAGCGCGATTCAGAGTATTTATCATGAATTTGGCAGTGGTTTCATGCTCCCAGAGTCAGGTATCGTTTGGCAGAATAGAGGTTGCAGTTTCTCTCTGGATAATCGTCACGTCCGTTGTATTCAGCCAGATAAGAAACCTTTTCATACCTTAAACCCTGCGATTGCTCTGTTTAAGGATGGGCGCGTGATGGCTTATGGAACGATGGGCGGGGATGGTCAACCACAAACTCAGGCGACTGTTTTCAGTCGTTATGCTTATTATGGAGATGATTTACAAACAGCCATTAATAAGCCTCGATGGCTATTGGGAAGAACTTGGGGCAATGCCTCTGAAAGCTTAAAGCTTGAATCGCGTTTTCCTGATTTTTTTGCTGGCGAGCTGCAAGAAAAGGGGCATGAATTTGAATGGCTTAATCCTGTAGATTCGGCGGTGGGGCATGCCGGTGCCTTGGTATTGTATCCATCATCAAAAATTGAGGGGGCTACAGACCCGAGAAGTGATGGTAAGGCTGCGGGAATGTGAGGGTAAATGATGAATGAATTGATTATTTTATTACCCATTTTATTACTAAGTGGGGTGATTGCTGGGTTGTTGGCAGGGCTTTTAGGCGTAGGAGGGGGCATTGTTATTGTGCCCATGCTTTACCATATTTTTATTTATTTAAATATTGATATCTCGATTGCCATGCCATTAGCTGTTGGAACATCCCTTTCAACCATTGTGGTGACTTCGATTATTTCTGCCAGATCCCACCATAAGAAAGGCGGAATAGACTGGGTTATCGTTAAGCGCTGGTTGCCGTTTGTAGTATTAGGTGTTCTATTAGGGGCTTATTTTGCCTCATATGTTAATGGAGTAACCTTGAAATGGATGTTTGGGGTACTTTTATTGTTGGTTTCGACGCATATGATTATGAGTAGTTACCGAAATATTGTGATAGCAAAAGAACTTCCTAAGTTTCCAGGTCAGCAAATCTTTGCATCTTTATTAGGTGGGTTTTCTTCATTATTAGGTATTGGTGGAGGAACGTTAATGGTGCCTTTATTAACACTGTTTTCCTATCCAATTCATAAGGCGGTAAGTACAGCGTCATTATTTGGCCTGGTAATTAGTATTCCTGCTACGATTGGCTATGTTCTCATCGGCTGGAATGTACCTAACTTGCCAGTAGCTTCAACGGGTTACGTTAATTGGCTTGGTTTTATCGCTTTAGTGCCAATGACAATGCTTTTTGCGCCGTTAGGTGTAAAACTCGCTTATAAACTTAATGTTAAACAGTTGAAGGTCGTTTTTGCCATCTTTCTTGCATTTGTTGGCATTAAAATGCTTTTGGTCTAATTTAATTTTCATAACTTTGAGCGCCACCTTTTTAGGCGGTTTCTCAAAGTTTTCTCATCTTGCTTTCTTTAAAGTCATTATTCTTAGTGTTTCTCGTAATTTATTAATTTATCGCGTCTTCAATCGAACGATATTGTGACGATTGGTGCGTGCCCTAGAATAATCTTACGCAGTATCTGGTTGACGTTACTCAAGTATGTAATAAATGGTTTAACCGCCTTTATTGAATAGCACATAACCAGGCCTGGTAAGAGTGTGTCAACTAACCCGTTGTTTGTGTTTTATAGAGTTGGCAAATTACCATAATGGATAAGTTTTATTGGCTGTAATAAAGATTAATTGATACCGTATAATTTAAAAGTGGTGGCGCTCAAATTAAGCTGAATAAGCCCGTTTAACTTTGAGAAAAGTATTTTTTAAATCTTTTGTGGCAGTCAAAGCCTCTAAGAGTAGAATAATTTATAACACCGAGTGATGAGGAGTAGCCGATGAGTGATTCAGAAAGCCAGGCATTAGATCAAGAGGTGAATAAAGACCTCTACGATGCGCGCAAAGTGTATAAAAAAGCACAATTGACTGAAGAAAATGTAGCCAAGAACCCATTCGCTCAATTTAAGGCCTGGTATGACGAGGCGGAAAGCGCTGATTTAATAGAACCGAATGCCATGGTGTTGGCGACGGTTGATAAAGACAATCGGCCCAATACCCGCACTGTATTACTCAAGGCCTTTGATGAAAATGGTTTTGTGTTTTTTACCAACTACACCAGTCAAAAAGCCAAAGAGATCGAGCATAACCCTGAAGTCACGATTCAGTTCTTATGGTTGGGTCTGGAGCGCCAGGTCAAAATTCGCGGCACAGCCAAAAAAATCTCCTTAAAAGATTCGATGCATTACTTTTTCCTTCGGCCTTCAGGAAGCCAGATTGGGGCTTGGGTCAGCCATCAAAGCCAGGTTATCTCCTCAAAGGCATTGTTGGTCAACCAATACCAAAAACTCAAACAGAAGTTTGCCAGTGGACAAGTGCCTTTTCCGGATTTTTGGGGCGGTTACTGTATCGAGCCCAGTTATTTTGAATTCTGGCAAGGCGGTGATGACCGACTCCATGACCGTTTGGTGTTTACCCCGCAAGAAAACGGCTGGAAAATCCAGCGTTTAGCGCCATAAACAATGAAGCTAACAAAATCGTTGGAGGACGACACTGTGCAACAGGCTCTAAATATGCAACTAGACAAACGTGTGGTGATAGACACCGAAGCGATGCAATGGCAAGGCAGTCCTGCGAAGGGTGTGTTACGTAAACCACTTGAGAAAGAGTTTGCGGAGCATGGCCGCACCACCAGTTTGGTGAAGTTTATGCCGGGAGCGCAATTTCCAGAACATTCCCACCCTCTGGGTGAAGAGATTCTGGTATTGGAGGGCGTGTTTTCCGATGAAAGGGGGGATTACCCTGCCGGCACTTATTTTAGAAACCCGCCAGGTTCCAAACACTCGCCTTTTTCTAAAGAGGGCTGCACCTTGTTTGTAAAGTTAGACCAGTTTGACCCATTGGATTTGGAACCGGTTGTCATCGATACCAATAGCCAGCCTATGCAGCCTGGCATAGGCAACTTGCAAGTGATGTCTTTGCATAGTTATGGCACAGAGGGTAGTGCATTGGTGTTTTGGCCAGCGGGCGAGAAGTTCCAACCGCATCGCCATTGGGGTGGAGAAGAGATTTTGGTGTTGAAAGGTGTGTTTAAGGATGAGCATGGTGTTTACCCCAAAGGCAGTTGGTTAAGAAGCCCGCACCACAGCGAACACTTTCCATTTGTGGATGAAGATACTTTAATCTACGTTAAAACCGGCCATCTTTAGGCTTGTTCTGCTAAGCGGCAAGATAGAGGATTTTCTATGCCTTTGGATAATTTGAGGTGTAATATGCGATACATGGATCATGCAAAACGGCTTGTTTTGACGGTATGTGTTCTAGGTTTGTCAGCATGCGATTCAGCTTCAGATACGCAATCCGAAGGCCAAACATTTTTAGACCATCAAAATAGAACCCCGCTTACGGCGAGTCAGCTTAAAGAAGACCAGAAGCAAATTGGTCTGGCTTTAGGTGCCTGTTTAAGAGAAAACGCCGCGAGTGTTGAGCATTTATCTGACGGCAAAGAGCTTGTCGCCAAGCGTTTACACCAAAAGTGTCTACCGCAGTTCATTGCTTTAAGACAATCCAAACTCGCTTATATTGATGTTCCTGATTTACTGTCACCACCGAAAAAAGTGCTTCAAGAAGAGCTGGATATGGCTTATCAGGTGATTGCTATGCGTAGGGAATATATCAAGAACTTGGTGCATAGGCGCTTACAGGAAAATCCCTATTTGTTTAACCCTCATCAACCCCCATCTCAACCGTTCAATCCTGATGGTAATCCTCCTCGCACTGAAAAAATGCAGCCGAACGCTCTGTCAACTCCATCGAAAAACGGTATTTAAATTCTCAATAATGCATCTTGTTAACGCCGTTCCAAACGAGGTGTTTCCTAGGCTATTTGGCTTTTTCCAAAGTATTTCAAGTACTACCATTGTTAATATAAGTGATTGATTGTATTTATGAAATCTATGGTTTATATGGTATCTATAGGTATTTTAAATTGGAAAAGGAGGTATTGCTTAAGTATAAATAGATTTAATTTCCTAGTATTTCACTAGGTTATTTAGTCGGTATCTAACCCAGGAGGTTACCATGTCACAATCTACATTTAATCAAACGACTCATGATCACTACACTGAAAGTGGTGAACATATTGTTTCTAGAGATGCGACTCTGGCAAGTATAGGAACTTGGCTCAAAAAAGGTTGGATTGATATAGCCAATGCCCCAGTGGAATCGGTTTTTTATGGCTTGGTTATGATGTTGTCGGTCATGCTTGTGTATTTTGCGTTCAGCAATGAGCCGATAATGATGTTTAAAATAACCACTTTTTTTGTGATTTTGTCGCCGTTCTTAGCAACGGGTCTTTATGCGGTTTCTTATCAGATGTCCAAAGGTCAAAGACCGGACTTGATTCGTTCCATGTATTCTTGGAAACGCAATCCCACCGAGTTTGCGCTGTTTGCCTTGGCTCTTGGGATAATCATCGCTATTTGGTCAAGAATTGTCCCGCTGATTGCGGCAGTAGTTAAATCCAATTCACTGTTGATTGTCGATCCGAGTGCCGGTGTGGCCAGCTTTTTGGGTTCTGAAGCGGGGCAAAGCTTTTTGCTGTTCTTTTTGATTAGCGCATCATTGGTTTCTGCCTTTGTTTTCAGTATTAGTGTGGTGACGATTCCGTTATTGCTTAGGGACACTAAAGTTGGCGTGATTTCTGCGATGATTTTGAGCTTTCAAGTGGTTATGGAAAACAAGAAAGTGATGGCCGTTTGGGCGATGACCATCGCGGCTTTAGTCGCGATTGGGATTGTTACTTTAGGCCTTGCCATGGTCATTGTCATGCCGTTGTTAGGTTACGCTAGCTGGCATGCTTTTAATGACTTAATTGAAGTGGATGATGGGGTTAAAGATTTGCCGCTTTAATGATGGGTGAACAATAAAAACCGGCTGAAGAAAAGTCGGTTTTTGTTCTGGAAGGGGCTGAATAGCCCCTTTTTTATGGGAGGTTTCTGTAGCCAGCTTTGGTTTGACGAGAGGCGATAAGCATTAGTAATGCTTGTTTTATAAGGGATTATCCAGGCCTGGTAGTTATTTTAGTCGCATCTTCTTCACACTGCCGATGACTGATTAATGTTGCTTGGAATACTTGCTTTGACATGCGATTGCGCTGGGTATTTTTTAGGGAACAGTTGCTGTTCAGCTTGTTTCCAAAATTTAAAAAAACCGTAGGGTATCTTGCCTTGGTAGACCAAAAACTGGGGTTGATTCAACCGATTGATGAATGACCATCGGCTGTAATCTAAGCGTTTATCTTCAGGGGTGATAATCTTAATCTTCGGGGTTTTTTGGTAGATAGACTTTAACACATGGTCGGTCTCGCCTTTGATCACCATTAAATTGCGTTTTTTAAAATCCTGTAAACACTGCCAAATGAAATATTGGCGTTTGATTGAAAACCCCATCTTTTGAAATTGCTCATCATCCCAAATAAACAAGGTGGCCACGCGGCCGTCAATTTGCTCATAAACAGGGTGGTTGGCGTTCAACTGGCTTGCGGTTAACCAAACTAAAGTATCAATGTTTTTTTTCATTTTGAAACTCCTTCACGTTCGGGAACAGCTGTTTCTTTAAAAGAGTGTAAGGTTTATCGATTTCCAGGTTTAACGACCGCTGGGTTTGGTATTGTTTGCTGGCAAATTGAGTGACATTGTCCAAATTGAAAATATAAGGTTTGTTGCTGCCCGTACTGGCAACCCATTGCCAAGAGTAGTTATTGGAGGCTAAGTTTCCATCAAGCAAATGGCTTAACATCCATTTGGCACCGGTTTGCCATTTGATTTTGCGCCAGTGCACGATATAAGAAGCTAAATACAGGCGAGCGTGATTATGCAGATAACCCGTTTGATAAAGCTCCGCAATAAACTGATTAATCACCGCGACCGGTGTTTTGGCATTTAGGATGTCTTTTGGCAGTTTGTCGGCATAATCGTCTGCTTTGAATCCGGTTTTGTAATCGCCAGCATCTTTCCAAATCAAAGAAGGGTCTTCTAGGTATTTTTGTTCAAAAAAAGCGCGCCAACTCAGTTGTTGTAAAAAATGATAAGCCTCTATCCGGGCGTGATTACTGTCGATGAATTTCAATACCTCATCGGCTTGAATTAAACCGTGTTCAATGTAAGGGGATAAGCCGCTGACCGCTCCATCCAAATGGTTGCGTGTTTTTTGGTAAGCAATCACATCAAGGGCTGCCAATTTTTCTTGCGCCTCTTTCATTCCGCCGTTGATAGGCGATGCAACAAAGGGGGTATCCAACAACACCCAGTCGGTAAAACGCTCGCGAGGATTTTTGCCTTCAAGCGTTACTGGAACGAATTTCCCGTCAAGTAAAGTCTCATAAAATAGCATGTTTTATTCCTGTAGCGTAATTTGATAAATGGCTTGATAAATAGCGAGATACGTATTGGTTAAATCGTCTATTTTCATAAATATTACACGTGCCATTGAAATATTGTATTATTAATGTATAGGTATTGTATACTTATTTTCTAAAATTGTTGTCAGAGTGACCAACGGGTAATCAGTGAGGTGGTAATCATGAAAGTTATGATTTTGGGTGGAACCGGGTTTGTGGGCCGTTACCTTGAAGCCGACTTACTTGAGCAAGGGTTCGATGTGAAGGTTTATGGTCGAGAAGCTTTTCAAGACGGCTTCGATTTAAGTAGCTGTCTTGAAAACCAAGATCTATTGATCATGTTGGCGGGCGAGAATATTGGTAGGCGTTGGAGCAAATCATACAAAACCGCACTATTGGAGAGTCGTACTATAACAAACCAAAAACTTAAGCAGAGTTTACAGGCCTGTCAAAACCCACCAAAACGTATTTTTTCCGCCTCTGCGATTGGGTTTTATCCCGAAAGCGACTGCCAGCACCCTGTGGATGAAACTTGTACAAAAGCCGGTAGCGGATTTTTAGGTGAGCTGAGCCAGCAATGGGAACAAGCTAGTTTGGCGTTGAGTCCCAAGCCGGTCATTATGCGTTTTGGTGTGGTGTTGGGTAAAAATGGAGGCGCTTTACAAAAAATGTTGCCACCATTCAGGTTTGGTTTAGGAGGTCCGGTGGCGGGTGGACAGCAATGTTTTAGCTGGATCCATATTGAGGATTTAGCCAGAGCGGTCAATTACCTGATTGATTATCCTGAATTTAGCGGGGTGTTTAATCTAACTTCACCTAATCCGGTAACAAATAGAGTATTTGGTCAATGTTTAGCGCAGACCCTAAATCGACCTTTTTGGTTGCCGTTGCCCGAGTTTCAATTGAAGTTGATGTTTGGAGAGGGGGCACAAGTCTTGACCCATTCCTCTGCGGTTTTACCTAGGGCGTTGCTTGAAAAGGGTTTTTATTTTTTATACCCCAAGATAGATGGTGCATTGCAGCAAATTTTACATGACTGAATATCTCCCTCTTTTAAGTGAGCGGGCTTGCAGTTAATCCCATAATCAATTTGTTTGATTGTTAATTATTTATGCGTACCACTAGAATACCGATTACTTTATTGAATCTGGTTTTGTATGTTTATTCGCATTTTCTGTTCGCTCTTTATATTGAGCATGTTTCCGTCTGTATTATTCGCCAAAAATATTTTTATTACAGTCCATCCCGTTATTGAAACCGATATCGAAGACCGTATTGAAACGGTAGGCAAGATTGAGTCTTTGCAGTCACCGGTGGTCGCGGCTGAGTTGACGGCCAGGGTGTTGGATATCAAAGTCAAAATCGGTGATTTCGTCACCAAAGATACCCTGTTGGCTCAACTGGATAGCGCAAGTTACGATTTGCAGTTAAAAGAGGCTCAGGCAGAAGTGCGTCGTTTGACTTCACTGGTTAAACTGCAAACCAATCAGGTCATCCGTTATCGGGCCTTGTTGAGAAAAAAAGGGGTGGATCGTTCTGCTTACGATAAGGTCGTTTCGGAAAACGATTCACTGCTCTCTCAGTTGGATTATGCGAAAGCTAAGGCCAGTGCAGCGGAACTTCGGGTAAAACAGACTCAAATTTATAGCCCGATTGAAGGTGTCATTGATGAACGTATGATTTTTATCGGTAGCTATGTGTCACCTGGAACGCCGCTCTTTAAAGTGGTGGAGGTCAATCAGTTACGAGTGCGCCTGCCTTTTTCTGAACGTCTCTCATCGCAAATCAAGATCGGTCAAACCGTTTATCTACATTCCGAGGCCAGTTCTGGAACCCCCATTAAGGCCAAAATAAATTATTTGAGACCACAGATTGAAGCCAATAGTTTGGCGATTGAAGTTTTCGCCAACTTTGAAAACAACTTGGGCTGGCTGCCTGGCGCCAGTGTCAAAGCGGATCTTATTTTACAGAAACACCCTAATTCCTTGATTGTTCCTGAGCAGGCGATTGTGCAGCGACCCATTGGGCAAGTGGTGTATGTGGTGCATTCACAGGCTAAATCAAACAAGGTCAAGATTGAAGAACGTTTGGTAGTTACCGGCTTGGTCTCTGACAAGGGCACACAGATTGTGTCGGGTCTAAAGGCGGGAGAAGTCATCGCATTGGATGGTGCGAGGTTTTTATCGGCGGGTGCTAAGGTGGAGATTCAGCGATGAATTTGGTTAAGCTTTCTCTGAACCGTCCGGTATTTGCCTGGATGATGAGTTTGTTGATTGTGGTTTTTGGCTGGATGAGTTTTGAGCGTATTGGTTTGGACCGTTATCCATCCGTTGAGTTTCCGATGGTTTCGGTCAGCACGGTCATGTTGGGGGCTAATCCAGAAATCATCGACTCCAGTATTACCCGAGTGATTGAATCCCAAGTCAATGCGATTCCTGGGGTTGAGCATATCCAGTCAAAATCCTCTCCCGGTATTTCGCAGGTGTATTTAACCTTCCGGTTAGAAAAAGATATTGATGTGGCTTTCAACGAGGTTCAAGCCAAAGTCAATCAGGTTCTAAATCAACTCCCCGACGATATTAAGACCCCGCAGGTGGCTAAAGTCGAGGCGGGTGGCGCACCAGTTATTTGGTTGACGCTGGAAGGCAATCGAACCTTGCAGCAATTGAACGCAATCGCGACGAATCAGATTAAACGCTATTTAGAGAATATCGACGGCGTGGGTCAGGTGGTTTTAGGGGGGGAACAAAAGCACACCATTCGTATCGATTTGGATATTGATCGTTTAAACGCCTATGGTTTGAGTGTGTTGGAGGTGATGTCCGCGATTGAACATGAACACTTTCAGCTTCCTGGAGGATTTTTGACGCATGGTGAGCAGGAGTATCTCATTAAACTGGATGCGGAATTCCATCAGATTGAAACCTTAAAAACCCTACCTATTGCCCAACGCGGCAATACCATCGTACAGCTCCAAGATGTTGCCAAGGTGGTTTCAGGCCTGGCGGATAAACGAAAGTTAGCCCGTTTTCAGGGGAGTCCAACAGTGGGCATCGGTCTGATTAAAGTCTCGGGAAGCAATACCGTCGATATCGTGAATGAGGCCAAGATCCGCTTGGAACGTGATATTTTACCCAACCTGGAACCGGGTGTTACCTTAAGGATTGCCAGTGATGATGCGAGTTTTATTCAGCTGATTTTAGAGTCGATGAAAGAGCATCTATGGTTGGGAACCCTGCTTACGGCGATAGTGATGTGGCTTTTCCTGAAGAATATCCGGGCGACGGCGATTATTTCACTTTCCATTCCTGTTTCCTTGTTGGGAGCGGTGGCGGTGATGTATTTTGCCGGCTTCACCTTCAATACCATGACCTTGTTGGCCTTGTTGCTGTTGATTGGGATTGTGGTGGACGATGCGATTGTTGTGTTGGAGAACATCCACCGAGTGGCGGAAACCGAAGGTATTTCAATGCGTGATGCGGCATTAAAGGGAACCCAGCAAGTTCAGTTCGCGGTGATTGCCGCCTCTTTAACCTTGGTGTCCATCTTTATGGCGGTTATCTTTATGGAGGGCATCATCGGCCGCTTCTTCAAGGAGTTTGGTGTTGTGGTCACCATTGGAATCTTGGTTTCATTATGGGTGTCTTTGACATTGATTCCAGTATTGAGCGCACGTTATCTTCGAGTTGATAAATCGGATTCAAAGCGTTTTGTTTGGTTGGATAACGCGTTTATCAGTATTGAACGAACTTACCAGGCCTGGCTATTTAAAGCGTTGGAGAATCGTAGAAAGACTTTGCAGTGGACCGCCGGCATTGTCGGGTTGTGTTTTTTATTGGCAACACAATTAGGTTCAAGTTTTATGCCCAAGCAAGACCAGGGGCAGTTTATCGTTAATTTCAAGGCACCTTTGGGTTCAAGTTTGGCGTATACCGAAAAGCGTCTAGAGGATTTGGAAACGGTCTTGCAGAACACGCCGGGGGTTGCGGCCGTATTTTCGAGTATTGGTACAGGGCAAACCAGCCAGGTCAATGAGGGGCGAATCGTGGTCCGTTTAGATGAATTTTCTGAGCGTGACATACATATGACCGAAATCATGCAAAGCCTATCACAGCAGTTAAATACATTGGCGGGGGTGAAATCGTTTGTTTCCCCATTGCCGATGATGAGTGGGCAACGTGGTGAGCCGTTCCGTTTTGTGATTCAAGGCCCCGATTTACAGCAGGTTTCGGTATTAAGTGAGACGTTATTGAAACGTTTACAAAAACACCCAGAACTGGGCGAATTGGATCTGGATTTGCAGATGGCTTTGCCACAAGTCAATTTTGAGGTGAATCGCCAGAAGGCTGCACTGTTGGGGTTGAGCTCGGAATCGGTTGCCCAGGCGATCAATGTGCTTGCCGGAGGTGTACAGCTTGCCAAGTATAGTGAAAGAAACCAAGTCGCGGATCGCTATGATGTGCAGCTTAAAGCCATCGACGGTCAACTCAATCAGGTAAAAGACCTTTCAAAAATATTCATTAAATCAAAAACCGGGCAGTTGGTTTCATTGGATACGGTTGCAACCATGGTCAAGCAGCCTGCCGCGGCGGTTGTGCCTCGTTATGACTTAGCTTATGCAAGTATGTTTTTTAGCGCTCCGACAGTGAGTTTAAGTAAAGCGATAAAAATCTTGAATTCAGAAACGGAAGGTCTGTTACCTGGCGGTTACCAGATCAAGATGACCGGGCAAGCCGAAGAGCTTAAAAAAACCTCACACTATATGTTGGTAGGTCTATTGTTGTCGCTGTTGTTGGTGTATATGGTTTTGGCCAGTCAGTTCAATGCGTTTGTACAACCGTTGATTATTATGCTGGCTCAACCTCTTGCCATCGCAGGAGGAATCTTGGCGCTGTGGCTAACCGGTTTGACGTTGAATATCTTCTCAATGATCGGTTTGGTGTTGTTGATGGGGCTGGTCGCCAAAAATGCGATTTTATTGGTGGATTTAACCAATCAATTTGTTGCCGAAGGTCAAGATGCGGTAACCGCGCTTAAGCAGGCCTGTCCAATCCGCTTACGTCCTGTGTTGATGACTTCATTGACCGTGATATTTACCATGTTGCCTGCGGCCATGGGTTTTGGTGCGGGGAGTGATGCGAATGCGCCACTGGCGGTTGCGGTCATTGGTGGCATGATCAGTTCAACGGTTTTAACCTTGATTGTTGTGCCTGTCGCCTATAGCTATTTGGCGGAATACAATGAGAAAATCCCGCTTGTTCAGCAAAAGGCTGAAACGCAAGCAAAGTTGTGGTGGGTCTTGGGGCGCGCTGAACTGAATCAGCAAGTTGAAAAGCATGAATATATTTACCGTCCGCTTTGGAAAAACCTGCAGCAGGCATTAATGGTTGCTTGGCATAAGTTAGAGTTCAAACGCCGTTTGTATATTTTTTGGTATGGCGATGAAAGTTATCGCAAGGCCTATTTGGATTCTATAGCGCGGAATAAACGGAATTGATATTACAAATGAAAAAGATAAACAGAAAGTGACCAGGCCTGGTCACTTTAAAATAAAGCAATTAACCGTAGAATTTACGCAACATTTTCTTTAGAAAAACCGTTCAGATAACGTTTTTTCTTACTCTCTTTGATTTTATCAAGCTCGAATACCACTAATGCACCAATTGCATTGCAGAAATCGGGAGCCACGTTGAAATCGATAAAACGTGTTCCCTTATCATCACTCAGTTCCACATACTGTTTAAACAGCATAGGCAGCTTTTCACCGCGGGCTTCTAATAAATCATTCAAACGTGCAAAACTTTCGGCGTAACTGCCGGTGAATTCACTGTTGGCAATCTGTTGTATCTCTTCAGAAACGACAAATGGACATTTAGCATTTGCCAGTTCACCTTCCATAGGAAACTGCGTGTTGTAATAACTCACAATCAGCTCTCGGGCATATTCGGAGTAGCTATTGCTCAAGCTGATTGAGCCCATTAGGTATTTGATTTGCGGGTTTTGGCTAAGATAGCTTCCCATTCCAAACCAAAGGTAGTCCAGTGCACGCGACCCCCAATACTTAGGTTGAACAAAACAACGCCCCAATTCGAGGGTGTGTTCCAAATAAGGTTTTATGCTGGGCTGCAGGGTGAACATGTGGTTCATGTATAAGCTGTCCTGACCATGTTTTTCAATGAGTTTCTGACACTCTCCCAAACGATAGCCGCCAGCGATTTCTAGGTGGGCGTCATCCCATAAAATAAGATGGCGATAATGCTGGTCATATTGATCTAGGTCCCAGCAAGTCCCGGTTCCTTCACCTACCGCTCTGAAGGTCAGTTCCCTTACCCGACCCAGTTCATGCATGAGTGCGGAATCGGCTTTGTAGTCGACAATATAGAGGTCCAGTCCTGTTGGTGTGGTTAGGAGGTGCTGTTGAGTTTTCAGTTCATTTCGAATGGATTGACGACAGGCAGGGTGCGAAATCGTATCTACGGTGGTGAAAGCCGGTTGATATTCCTTTTTACTTTTTAGTTTATAAACACATTGCTTGATTTTTTGGGCTAATTGGTTGAGTGGTAATTCGCTGTTTTCAATTGCCTGAATCGGGATAAGTTTTCCCGTTTTCAAACCGATGGTGTGATTGTTCTTATTAAACATTTCATTCACCAACAACATAGTACTCAATGGCTTGTAGAGCATGGAAAGTCCATAGAAAAAAGCGGAATTTCGTGCTTCGATGTGCAGCGGTAAAATCGGGCTATTGGTTTTTTTCGCCAGCTTCAAAAAGCCGGTTTTCCACTCGGAATCCTTAATGCCTTTGCGCCCTAAGCGGGAAACCTCTCCAGCGGGGAAGATAATCACCGCTTGATCTGCATTTAGCGCTTCCGTCATCGCCTTGAACTGGGTTTTATGAGAAGCGTTTGGTGACATGTTATTAATCGGAAAGAAACACGATCTTAACGGTTTGACTTGGTACAGCAGCTCATTGGCAACCACTTTGACGTCCTTGCGAATGCTACGCACCATATCAACTAAAGCCATGCCGTCTAGAGTGCCTATAGGATGGTTTGCGACAATAATGACCCGACCTTGGGATGGGATGTTTTTTCGAGATGTGGAGCAGATACGATAAGAGAAATTAAAATGTTCAAAAGCTTTATGAATGAAAGCGCTACCCTCCAAATGGGGGTGTTTGCGAATGAATTGATTAATCTCATCTTCATGTGAAAATCGTTTAATGATTTTTTTGGCCAATCTACCTTTGGTGGATTGATTCAGCTGTGGAAACTTTTTATCTAATGTTGCTTCAATATCTAACATTCATTTCCCTTAAGGTGCTCTTTTGCAATTCTTTAGCGTTGATGCATTGTGTCATCGAGATAGTTACTATAGTGAATATTACGAAGATATCTAATTGAAGTTATTAGCACGCCTATAAGCAAAAATTATTATTAAGTATAAAGGTAGTTTATTGATTGCTTGATTGCCTAGAGTGGGAAAAATAATAGGGAAGTCAACGAATGGTGAGATTAAGGATGTTACGACAGGCGCTAAAGTTAAGGTTTAAGGCGTGCTTTCAGGTAATGGCGATTCGTATGGTTTTGTATCGGTTATGGTTGTGTATGGTTGGTATGACACGAATAGGTTAGCCATAGTTCCAAATGAGTTTGATTCTGAGTTTGATTCTATGGCTACTTAACAATAGCTACTTAACAATGGCTTCTTGACAAGGGCTTTCAATAGCGTGGTTTTATATTTATCGACCGTAGTCATCATCCACTCGTACGATATCATCTTCACCGGTGTACTCACCCACTTGCACCTCTATCATGACCAAATCGATTTTGCCTTGATTTTCTAGGCGGTGCAGTTGCCCCATTTGAATGTAGGTGGATTCGTTCGGTCTAACAAAAAATACGTTTTGGTCAACCGTTACCGTTGCTGTTCCGGACACCACAATCCAATGTTCATTACGGTGGAAGTGTTTTTGCAGAGACAGCTTGCTACCGGGTTTAACCACGATACGTTTTACCTTGTATTGTTGGGAATCTTGCAATACCTCATAAGTCCCCCATGGTCTATGGGCAAGGCGGTGAATCTCAGTCAGTTCAGGGGTTTGTTTTTTGATTTGCGCCACCACCTCTTTGACTTTTTGTGAGCTACCTTTTTTAGAGATCAAAATCGCATCAGAAGTGTCTACCACCAATAGATCTTCCACATCCACTAAGGCAATTTGGCGTTCACGAGCCACAATCAGGTTGTTTTTAGAGTCGATACAAATCGGTTCTGGAGAATCCTCTAAACGCGGTAAAACCGCATTATCCTGGCCTGGTTGTTTGACTTCTTCAAATAACGCATCAAAACTTCCCAAGTCAGACCATCCCATGTCACAAGGCACAACTTTGACCTTGTTCGATTTTTCCATTACCGCATAATCAATGCTGTCTTCAGAAATGGCGTTCATCATCTCTAAATCAATGCGAATTTCAGTTTTGCAGCCTGTTTTGGGCATGGCATCTAAACAGGCCTGGTACATTTCTGGCGCATACTTTTGAAGTTCAGCTAAAAACACACCCGCTTTAAAACAGAACATGCCAGAATTCCAGTAGTAGTTACCCTGCTCAATATAAGATTGGGCAGTTAAAGCATCGGGTTTTTCCTTAAAGGATAAAACATCATTGCCGTCGGCTTCAATATAGCCAAAACCCACTTCCGGATAAGTCGGTTTGATGCCAAAGGTCACTAGGTTATTTTGTTCGGCTAAAGCCTTAGCCTGAATTACCGCGGTTTCATAGGCCGCTTGGTCTTTAACCAAATGGTCAGAGGTGGTGACTAACACCAAATCATCTGCATCTAATGCCATGCACGCCAACGCAATCGCAGGGGCGGTATTGCGGCCGACCGGTTCCAATAGGAACTGGGCGGAATCGGCGGTGATTTGGTTTAACTGGTCAACGGCTAAAAAATATTGTTCATTATTGGATACGACAAAGGTATGTGAACACACTGGCTGGTTTCTCAAAACGGTATCTTGAAACAACGAGTGATTATTAAACAAGCGCACAAATTGTTTAGGTAGCATAGTACGGCTTAAAGGCCAAAGACGTGTTCCTGAACCGCCGCATAGAATGATATTGATCATGGTTGCTCTCAATTTTGAAGTTGCCAAAGTGTGGTTTAAACGAGTGATGTTCAGTATTATGCCAAAGCTGAATCCATAATAAAAAATATTGTACGCTTTGAGGTAAAGTCAAATTGGCTTGGTGTGGTGATGTCACAAGGTTTCCATCACTTGATAGCCGGTCACTATGGCAAGCTACCGGGCAATTAGCAACGCCATCATCAAAAAGGGTGATTGAGTGTTTAAAAATTAGTATATATACTAGTCCTTTTTTGAGCGATTACTGTGTCAGATTTATTACGCTTGGTTTAATTTTCAGTGACTGTTCTAAGTTTAATGGCTAGTGGTTGGTGGATTTGATTTAGAATAACTTTCTAAGCGCCTTTTTTGAATCGTAAGATAATTGGCTTTATGATTGTTGTCTATGCCTGGTTTGAAAATAATTCAGCACGGATTTTTCGTTGAAATAACACAACTTTTGAGGTTTTCTTGGATTCTTTATTTAGAAATAAAGTAGTAAATGCTCTTTCCCTTCTATTGTTATTATCCATCTCATGGATGTTGGCAAAGTTGTTTTGGACTATGCTGGAAACTCCTAAACAGGAGTTGATTATGCCTGTCATACAATCACAACCCACCTCTGCTTCGGTTTCTGGCGTTGCCTCGCCCATTTATCTGTTTGGCCGCGCACCAATAGCTTCAGATCAACCTTTATTGAACACTGAGAATGTTCAAAAGACTCGGCTTAATCTGAAGCTCTTGGGGGTGTTGGTCGCTCCGAATAATAGCATCGCCATTATTGAAAAAGGTTCGCAAAATTTCAGTTTCAGTTTAGAAGAAACTATTCAAGATGGAGTGGTGCTGAAAGAGGTGCATTCGGACTATGTTGTCATCAGTCATAATGGCTTGTTAGAGACTTTGCAGATGGTTGAGGGTGACGTGGTTTTTAGTCAAGGTGAAGAGGTGTCTGTTGACTTGACTGAAAAGCAGTTGCAAACACTCAAAACGGTGAAAGAGAATGCCATAAAAAACCCTATCTCCATAATGCGTTATGTGCGTTTCCAGATGGTTCAAAAGGATGGCAAGGTCACGGCGGTTAAGGTTTGGCCGCAGGCCGAGAGGGAGATTTTCGCCTCCTTAGGTTTTGAACCTGGTGACGAACTTAAGATGGTGAGTGGTTACGCTATCGAGGAGTTGGTCAAGTCGCCAACTTTATGGCAAGAGCTGCTCCAAAAAACAGATTTAGATTTAACAATTGAACGTAATGGCCAAGAACAGAGTGTTTTGGTGCAACTGGATTAGATGGATAAAAAGATGAATATGAAATTATTAGCTTACGATATGGATAAAAGAGCGATGCGAGATAGCCGTGGTTTCTTGAAATTTCTATTTAGTTCCTTTGGTGTGGTTGCGTTAAGTTTTGCGCTGTTGGCCACCAATGCTCAGCCAGTTCAAGCGGAAGGTACCTTAAAACAGAATTTTAAACAGGCGGATATCAAGACCGTGATTGAAGCCGTGGCTAAGATTACCGGCAAAAACTTCATTATCGATCCGCGAGTCAAAGGCAATGTGACGTTTATCGCTCCAGAAGGCATGGAACCAGACGAGCTTTATGATTCACTGTTAGCCATCTTGAATGTTTACGGTTATGTCGCTGTGCCAACCGATGGCGTGATTAAGGTGGTACCTGCGAACATCGCCCGTGACCAAATCCCTTACCGTACCTGGAATGAATATGACGAGGATTGGGTGACCGAAGTCATCACGATTCGTAATGTCGAAGCGAGTAAGTTAGTCGCCGTTCTACGTCCGTTAGTGGCAAAAGAGGGGCATTTGGTCGCGCTGACCGAAAGCAATAAACTGATTGTGTCGGATACGGTTTCCAATATCAAACGTCTGAAAAGTATTTTGAAACGGGTTGATGTTGATGTGAAAGGGGCCTATGAAGTCATTCCAATCAAGTATACCTCAGCGGTCGATTTGGCCAAGACTTTGAAGAGTGTGGTGCCAAAAGGCCAAGGTGGTGTGGATGTCACCATCGGTTTTGATGCGCGTTCAAACCGCGTTATTTTAAGCGGTGATGAAATCAAGCGCATGATGTTGAGAGCCTTGATTGCCGATTTGGATGTCAAGGTCGATGCCGAAGGCGGTGTGCAGGTCATTTATTTGCGATATGCGAAAGCGGCGGATATTGCGCCGGTTTTACAGAAAATCGCCGGTAATCAGGCGCTTCAGGTACAGTCTGAGGAGTCGAGTGCTACGCCACCTCCAGCTACACCGGTTGAAGGTTTGCCAGCACAAGTGACAGGATTGAACACGTCTATTCTAAATAAAAACGAGTTGCAGGAAAAAATCAGCATCGAAGCCGATGAACGTATGAATGCCATTATCATCAGTGCGCCGACCACCGTGGTAAATGGCCTAAAAAGCGTAATCAAACAGTTGGATATTCGTCGTGCTCAAGTGTTAATTGAAGCGATTTTTGTGGAAATCGCCGCCGATAAAGCCGCCGAACTGGGTGTTGAATGGGGGATTAGTGGCTCAAGTGGAGCAGGCCTGGTGAATTTCTCTGGCGCGATTCCGGCATTGATTGGTAATTCAGGGGATTTATTGGCGCAATCACAAGTGATTGGTCGAGGCATTACCTTAGGTGGTGGAGAGGTCAATCCTGACAACACTGGTTGGGGGGCGTTGATTCGTGCCTTGAATACCAATTCGGCATCGAATATTTTGGCAACCCCATCCATCTTAACGTTAGATAACGAAGAAGCTGAGATTTTGGTGGGTAGAGAGGTGCCTTTCCAAACTGGTTCTTATGCCAGCACCAGCACCACGGTAACCAACCCGTTCACCACGATTGAGCGTAAAAACGTGGGTCTGAAACTTAAAGTCAAACCGCAGATTAATGAGGGTAACGAGGTCTATCTAGAAATCGATCAAGAGGTTTCTGATGTCATTGATAAGGGTGAGGCGGTTGATATTCAGACCTCTAAACGCCAAATCAAAACACGTGTGATTGTGGGTGATGGCAATATGGTGGTGTTAGGTGGCTTGATTAACGAGAAAGAGACCCGTTCTAAATCTAAAGTACCAGGCTTGGGTGATTTGCCGGTATTGGGTAATTTGTTCAGTTCATCGCAAGACCAGCGCGAAAAAGTGAATTTGATGGTGTTTTTACGCCCGGTGATTATTCGTAATAATGAGATGAGTGATTACTATAGTCAGAAAAAATATAACTACGTCTATCAAGAGCAAGACGCTATGTTGCGTAAAGATGATGCAAACCTATTGGAAGGTTTACGTCCACGATTACCTACTTTGGAACAGTGGAAAAAAAGTGAGCCGGCCCAACCATTCGATGAGTCTGAAAAGGCTAAAGCTGCCGCGCAAAGTAAACCTGCTACCAAGGATAAGCCAAAAGACAAATTGATTTACGAAACCTCGACTGAAGAGCTGTTAGGGTTTTAGGGAATTACCATTATGAATGTCTCGCTTTCGTTTAGCTTTGCCAATAAGAATAAGGTGTTATTGAATAACACTGAACAGGGGTTGCTACTGCAGTTTACCGATGAAACCCCTGCGAGTGCCTTATTGGAATTACAGCGCCAGTTTGTCAATTGTGATGTTGAGCTGAAAAAGATTGATAAGACCGCGTTTGATATGGCAATTCAGTCCAACTATTCGACCCACGGTAAAGAGTCGATGGAAGCCATTGGTGCTATTGAAACCGAAGATTTAGCTTCGGTTTTTGCGCAAGTGGGTGAGCCGGAAGATTTATTGGATAGCGAAGATGAGGCGCCGATTATCAAATTGCTGAATGCGATTTTAAGCGAAGCCATTCGTTCACGCGCCTCCGATATTCATATTGAGCCGTTTGAAAATCAACTACGCATCCGTTTCCGCATTGATGGCTTATTGAAAACCGTTTTGACTCCTAAAATTGCTTTGGCGAATATGCTGGTGTCCCGTATCAAGGTTATGGCGCGTTTGGATATCGCTGAAAAACGTCTGCCGCAAGATGGACGCATCTCTTTGAAATTGGGTGGGCGAGCGGTTGATTTGAGGGTTTCGACGATTCCTTCCAGTTACGGTGAGCGAGTGGTGCTGCGTCTATTGGATAAGAGTGCCGGGCGATTAAACCTTAAAGAACTCAAACTCTCTGATGAAGTTGAAAAAGGCATCCAAAAAGCCTTGTCCAAATCACATGGGATTTTCTTGGTCACTGGGCCAACCGGTTCGGGTAAAACCACCACTTTATATGCTGGGTTAACCCAGTTAAATGATGCGCAACGCAATATCATGACGGTTGAAGACCCGATTGAATACAACATCGACGGTATCAACCAGACCCAGGTGAACAGTAAAGCGGATATGACCTTTGCCAAAGGCTTGCGTGCGATTTTACGTCAAGACCCTGATGTGGTGATGGTGGGGGAGATTCGTGATGCAGAAACCGCCAATATTGCCGTTCAGGCCTCTTTAACAGGACATTTGGTGCTTTCAACCTTGCACACTAACTCGGCGGTAGGTGCCATTACCCGATTGCGTGACATGGGGGTCGAACCTTTCTTGTTGTCATCGAGTATTGTGGGTGTCTTAGCCCAGCGTCTGGTGCGTGAGTTATGTGACTGTAAAACACCGCATCAGGCCGACAAGGTTGAGTGTGAAGTGTTGGGGGTTGAGCAAGCGACCATCTATCGTCCGAATGGCTGTGAAAAGTGTCAATACACCGGTTACAAAGGCCGAATGGGTTTGTATGAACTGTTTTTGATGGATGATGAGTTGCGTTCCATGATTTATTCAAATATTCCCGAAGGGGAGATTGAGGCGGTGGTGCGTAAGCAATCCCATTCTTTAAGAGAGAATGGTTATCAGGCGGTATTGAAAGGACAGACCAATTTAGCTGAAGTTCAGCGAGTGACTCAGAGTTAAATGATGAACTTGTCTGAGGAGAGATCTTATGCCGGCCTTTGAATACAAAGCGTTGAGTGCATCCGGCAAACAAAAGAAAGGTTTGTTGGAAGGCGATTCTGAAAAACAGATAAGACAGCTTTTGCGTGACCAAGGACTGGTACCCACTTCTATCGAGCCGATTAATAAAGCGGCTCAGCATCATCTTGGCGGAAACAACGCACTGTTTATCCCGCAAATAAAAACAGCCGAACTGTCTCTGTTTACCCGTGAACTTTATACCTTGCTGGATGCAGGAACACCTTTAAACGAAGCGCTGAAAGCGATGTCGCAACAGGCGGAAAGCAAGCAGATGACTCGTTTTGTGGCAACCTTGCATACCAAAGTGGCTGAAGGACATGGCTTGGCAAGTGCCATGAATCAAGCGCCTTATCGTGTTCCTACCGATGTCATCGCCACCATCCAGGCTGGTGAGGAGAGCGGTTATCTCGACAAGGTGTTGTCACGTTTGGCCGAATCGATTGAACAACGTGACCAGTTGAATAAAAAGATGAAAACGGCGTTGATTTACCCGGTGCTGATGGTGGTCGTGGCGGTTGTTATCGTGTTCTTTTTAATGATTTACGTGGTGCCGAAAGTGGTGAAGGTCTTTGACAATATGCAGCAAGACTTGCCTCCTTTAACCCAAGGCTTATTGAGTTTTAGTGACTTCATCCAACATCAATGGGGTTGGTTGTTGGCGTTGATTTTAGCTGTTTGGGGGGCTTTTATTTGGTTGTTACGTCAGCCAAAAGGTCGTTATAAAGTGCATGCCCTGTTATTGAAGACACCGGGATTGAAACGGTTTTTGATTTATTCATCCTCGGCACGCTGGGCTCGTACTTTGGGGGTCTTGATTTCCAGCGGTGTCGCCATTCAAGATGCCCTTAAGATCTCTGCTGAAGTGGTCACTTTAGAACCGTTGAAGAAAGCGGTGCTGAAGATGGTGGAAGATGTGCGTGAAGGGGAAGCGGTTGGTCAGGCAATGATTAAGGCAGGGTTTTTCCCGCCTTTGCTGTTAAACCTGGTGAGAACAGGTGAAGGTAAAGGTCAGCTTGATTCGATGCTGCTTAAAGGTGCGAAACATTACGAGTTTTCGGTAGAAACCGCCGCGAATACTTTGGTAAGTGTATTGGAACCGATTTTAATCATTATCATGGGTGCGGTGGTCTTAACCGTGGTGTTGGCGATTATGATGCCGATTTTTGAAATGAATCAAATGGTCGGGCAGTAGAGTCGTTCGGCTCTCTGGCAGACTGAAAAAAAAGAATTATTACAATCAATAAAAGGTAAGCAAGAATGAAAACCTTAATGCAGCAACAAAAAATAAAACGCCAAAAAGGCTTCACCTTAATTGAGTTGATGGTGGTTGTGGTGATTTTGGCGGTATTGGCAGGCCTGGTCGTCCCTAATTTGATGGACCGCCCGGATGAGGCTCGTATCGTTAAAGCCAAACAGGATATTTCCGCCATTTCTTCGGCTTTGAAGCTCTATAAATTAGACAACTTTAATTATCCGACCACCGACCAAGGGTTAGAGGCGTTGGTCAATCAACCAAGTGAGGAGCCGGTACCTAAAAATTGGAAGAACTTATTGGATAACGTACCGGTTGATCCTTGGGGGAATCCATATTTGTATCTGTCGCCGGGAGAGCATGGAGATTTTGACCTATTCACCTATGGTGCTGATGGCATCGATGGCGGCGAAGGCATTAATGCCACGATTGGTCAGTGGAATATAAAATAAGTAGTTTGATGCAAAGCATTTGGGTCATTTAATGCCAATAACCGACACGCGAAACGTTCTCTCAGCCAAGGGTAAAAAGCAACAAGGCTTCACCTTGATTGAATTGATGGTCGTGGTGGTGATTATGAGTGTTGTGGTCTCGGTTGGGATTTTGTCATTAGGACGTTTTAGCCAAGACTTGCTTGATAATCAACAGGCTAAAATCGAAAGCTATATTAAACAGGTTTCTGACCAAGCGGTGTTTGGACAACAGATGTATCTAATTGTTCCAGATGCACAAGGGTTGACGACCTATCGCTTCAATAGCCGTGAGTGGTTGGAAGACGAACAGTTGGCCATATTTCCATGGCATGACGGTTTTATGGTCAGCTGGGAGCTGGATGAAACATTTGTCCAGCAACAGCAATTGCCCAGGCCTGGTTGGGTGTTTTGGCCAAGTGGTGAAGCGATTGCCGGCAAGATTCATTTAAAAATTTTAGGTACCGATTCGTCAGACTCAACCGCTAAAACAGAAATGACCTTAAGTTGGGATGAAACCTTGGTTTTCGCTAAGCAGTAAGCTCAATTTAAACCGAAACCAACCAACTACTGAATGTGTACGTTAGTTTAAAAAGATAATGAATTTATGAACCAGCCAGCAATGAAACCCTCTGTTGCAACCATAAAAACCCGAACCTTACACGGCTTTACGCTCATTGAGGTGATGGTGGCGTTGGCAATCATTGCGATTGCTTTGGCGGCGGTCAGTCGGAGTTTGGGGATTACGGTATCCAATCAATCGCATCTTGAGTCACGTGTGGTGGCGACTTGGTTGGCTGAAAATGCCATTGTGGAGCAACAACTATTCGGTAAAACGCAATCTGAAAATAAGCGTTCCGAAAGCATGTTGAACCGTGATTGGAGTGTTGAGTTTGCCACCGAGCCGACCTTTATTCCTGAAATCTATAAATTATCGGTTAAGGTTTCTGAAAAAGGTTCAGATGCGGTGGTCGCCAATTTGTTTAGTGTCGTTGGTCCTGAATGAATTCGCAATCTCGTTATGTCAGTCAGGCTATGAGATCCTCCGAGATGAAATTGCAGCAAGGTTTTACCCTGATTGAGCTGTTGGTGGCGTTGGGGGTTTCTGCGGTGATTGCCGTTTTGGCTTATCAATCGATTGATAGCATGGTGAATGTCAAAACCACGGTTGAACAGCACAGCAAGCAGAATGAGAATTTACAGCGTGCGATTTGGTGGATGGAGCAAGACTTCATTCAAATTGTCCCCCGTGCGATTCAAGATGAATTGGGTTCGAGGCAAGCGGCATTTAAATATCGTGAAGATATTGGGATTGAGTTTACACGCATCGCACAGTTTCCAACACCTAATGCAAGTGGTGGTTTATTACGTGTTGGCTATCAGTTGCAAGACGGTATCCTATATCGTTTAACGTGGCCCGTTTTGGATAGGGCGCAGGATACAAAGCCGAAAAAGGTCGAATTGCTGACGGATATTGAGGGTTTTGATATCGAGTTGTTGACCTCAAGCAATGAGTGGGTCAAGGATTGGCCCAGAGCAAACCTGGGTTTAACCGATTTACCTAGAGCGAGCCGGGTAACCATAAAACATAAAACGTTAGGCACGATAACGCGTTTATTTATGGGAATCGATTAGATGCTGGATAGCACGACTAAACAGATGATTGGCAAATGGTTGCTGGGTTTGCTAAATCCTCAATCGAAAAAGGCTGGTGTGTCGGGCAAACTTCCGGTGAACTCACAGAAAGGTTTTGCCTTGTTAACGGTGTTATTGGTGGTGGCGCTGGTGAGCATGGTATCGAGTCAGTTGCTGTATGACCAGCAGGTACATATTCAGCGCAGTAGTTACATGATTCATCAGGCGCATTCGGTTTCGGTCGCATTCGGTTTTGAAGACTGGGTTAAAAAAGGCTTAAAAGCGGATTTAAAGAATAATAAAACCGATGACCTTACCGAACAGTGGGCGCAACCACTGATTCCGGTGGCGTTTGCAGAAGGGATAGTCAGCGGTAAATTGACCGATTTGCAAGCCAAGTTGAATCTAAACAATGTGTTGGTGGGTAATGAAACCCAGCGCGGATTTTGGAAAAAAATGATTGAGCGTTATTTGGAGCAAAGCTTACCCGAGCAATCGATGGTTGGTTTTGCCGACGTGGTGCAGGATTGGGTGGATGCCGATGATGAACGCTTGGCTATGGGGGCGGAAAGCGATAGTTATCTGCTTAATCAACCAGCCTACCGTACGGCTAACCAGCCGATGGTGATGGTTTCGGAGCTGAAGAATTTGCAAGGCATGCAGGCTTTAACTGCCCAGCAGTTTGACAAGATTGGACGTTATTTTGCGGCGTTGCCAACGGTAACGGCGATTAATGTAAATACTGCTGATGTACCGGTCTTGATGGCTCTGACTGATTGGTTAACAGAGGATATCGCCAAGCAGTGGTTACAGGTCAGAAAACAGGAACCTGCGGAAGAGATTAGTCGTTTTTACAGTTTCTTAGAAGAGCAAACGGGATTCAGTGCGGAAGAGATTGTCAAAGACTTGCCTACCGATGTGATTGCCGTAAAAACCGATTATTTTTTATTACAAGCCCAAGTGGATTATGGAGAGGTGAAGCAGGTGGTTTCCTCTATCTTTAATCGTAAAAGTGAGAATGAAGTGACGTTAGTACAAAGGTGGTTAAGTGTTGCTTAGTAAAATTAATCAACAACCAGAAACGGTCGATAAAAATTCATTGGTAGCCCGTATTGGCTTGGATGGTGAGTTGCAGATCAGTCGGCTAGATGGCTCTTTGCTGAATAGCGAAGAGACTATCGCAAAGTTGAAGTCTGGAAGGCGTTTGACTCGTGAGATTGCGATTGTTTGGTTGCCGACTGAAAAAGTGGTGATGACCGATGTTATGGTTCCGGGAAAGCGTAAATCTTTATGGATGGCGGCTTTACCTTATGCCCTGGAAGAAGGTTTGAGTGAAGCGGTGGAGCATTATCATTTTGTGGCTTATGACCGTACACCGGAAGGTTTGGTTTCAGTGGCGATTGCCACTCATGATGATATGAAAAACTGGAAACGTATCGTTGAGTCTTACGGTTTGGGACATGTGCAATTGGTTCCGGATTGTTTCAGGATTCCTGCACAAAACGGCTCTCAGAAAGGCGGCTCTTGGGGTGTGGTTGAACAAGATGCCCGTTGTTTGGTGAGAACGGATCAATTTCATGGTTTTGCTTGTAAAACACCTTGGTATGACGCTCTTAAAACGCAAATGCTGAATGCGTTGGAGACGGATAAGGAGAATCATGAGGGTATTGCTACAGCCAAAATCGTTGAAACCGAGGTTAGCCCAAACAGCTTGTTGAGTAGCCATTTACAGAATTTGTCAAAGGTAGCAACGTTAAGTTTAAGTCAATTGGCCTATAAGGCGAATGCAGCCAGTAAAGGCAGTTGGTATGCTTGGCGTTGGGTCGCCGTGTTGACTTTGGTGGTTATGTCGCTGCATTTGGCGACAACACTCTTGCAAACCCAAAAGTTGCGACAACAAACCGACTATACCCAACAGAAAACGACCGAGTTATTTAAGAGATTGTTTCCTGAGAGCAAACGTATTGTAAACATTAAATCTCAAACCTTGACGTATTTAAAACAGCAGACCGCTGATGATAACAACACGGCAAAGTTGGTGAGTGTTTTACAACGGGTTGAACCTTGGTTTAACCAAGTGAAAACGGTTAAGGTTGAGCAAATGCAGTGGCAGCAAAGTGCAAAATCAAAACGTTTATCGTTTACGGTTTCAGCGCCGAGTTCTGCCGATTTACAAAAGATTGTGACGTTATCGCAGCAAACCACGCAAACGGCAAACAACAATCCATCAGGCCTGGAGACTTCTCAAGTTACATTGAGTTTAACATTGAAAAATGTCAGTGCGGATATTGTTGAAGGAGTGATTTATGTGGATGCAAATTAACCAGGCCTGGTCTGCTTTAGATAGCCGTGAGCAAAAATTATTAAAAGCGCTCGGCGTGTTTTTGGTTGTGGTGATTTTGTACATGCTGATTTGGTCACCGATTGTGTCGAATAAACAGATTGCCCAGCAACAGTTACAGAGTGCCCAGCAAGAATGGCAATGGTTGAACAATCAAATTCCGGCGATTCAAAAGTTGCCAGCTAATGCGCTGAATGCCAATCTAAAAATTACCAGTCAAACCCAGCTGATGACGCAGTTGCAGAGTAGCCTTAAACAGCAAAATCTATTTAAGGATATCAAAACCCTGCAGAGCATCGAAAATGGCGGAAAAGTGGCTTTTGATAAGGTGGATGCCGCAAGGCTGTTTAAATGGTTGAGTTTACTTGAGCAAAAGGGTGTGGCGACTAATCGATTACAAGCCTCTTGGCTTGAACCAGGGTTTGTGAAAGCTGAAATGCAATTTACCCTTAATTAGGAATGTCATCTGTGCGTACTTTCAGACTTGGTCGTAAGAAAAGAAAAATTATCGGGGTGGCTTCACTTTTTATTGTGGCGTTATTCTTCTCAATTCTATCGCAACTGCCTGCCAATTGGTTGTTATCTAATCCAATTGTAAAGAGTACGATAGAACAAAAAATCAATCTCACTCAAAACATTAAAATCCTTGCTTCACGTGGAACGGTTTGGCAAGGTGAAGTCGATTTAGCTATCGAGCAGAAGGATAGTAAAATAATGGCGACTTCAAATGTTATTCCCATTGGTAAAGTCTCTTGGGATTTACAGATTATGTCCCTTTTTATCACAAAGCTATCGGCTGATATTTCGTGGGAATTCGGCCAGTCGGTAGTGTCTGGAGAATTGTCCACACGAGTTTTCTCTTCAATTCAATCACGTAAGATTCATCTTTCTGGTGTGAGTGGTGTTGTGAATCTTAAAGATGTAATCTCTAAGTTGCCGGTTAACAAAATAACCGCATCTCCTATTGCGCCAAGTTTGGTAGGCCTGGTTAGTATTAATCATTTAGAAACAGAATATCTTGTTCAGACTAAGTGGTTTCGTGTTTTACAGTCAGCTATTCAAATTGATGACTTAGTCGTCATGAATAACAAGTTTCCAACGGTGAACCTTCAAGTGGAATTACAAGATGAGCGTATTCAGAGCCGTTTAGATGCGTTGCAAGCGGGGTGGAAATTGGACGGAGTGGCGTCATTAAATAAAAGTTATGCTTATCGATTAGATTTGAACCTCAAAGCAGATTCAGAGAAAGAGTTGCCAGATTGGGCATTTTTGATGCAAAGAAAATCAGCCGTGAATTATGTAGCCAAATTGCAAGGACGTTTGTTTTAATTGAGCATCTCATTTAATATAAATGAGATGCTAATAGAGATAGGTTGCTAAATGAAACAGATGCGATTGTGGTTTTGGATATTGTTTCTAGTTTTTGCCACAAATGCAAATGCGGTCACCCTATCAGGAGGGTATGGTCCCCATTTTATGAGCATTGAAAGCTATATAGACCCATCAAACTCGTTGTCGCTTTCTGAGGTAATAGAAAACAACGATTGGCAACCGCAGTCAAACCATTTTTCTTTAGGTTATTCAAATCGTACCCACTGGTTTAAAATTGAACTGCAAAACATCTCTAACAATGTTATCAATCCAATTCTTTGGGTTTCAGAAGCCTTTCTGCATAAAGTCGTTTTTTATGAACAGGTCAACAATCAATGGCAAGCATTTAGCAGAGGGCTGCATCTTGATGTTAAATATAAAGATACCTTAGACACCTATCCCCATCTTTCTGTTAAATTACGCCCGAATGAAGAGAAAACCATCTATGTTCAACTCGACGGCCAGTTAGGTGTTTTTGCCGCGCTATTAATTTCATCTGAAAAAGAGTTTTATGCTCAAGTCTTAAAAAAATCAATACTGTTCTCTTCAATGATTGTGGCACTGATTATGTTGTCGATTTTCTATTTAGTGTTGCATATTTATCTTAAAGAGATGAGCTTTATTTACTATAGTCTTTATAGTTTAAGTTACTCGGTTTGGGTCGCGTTATACAATGGTTTAGTGCCAATGTTTTTTAATGAGTGGATTAACAATGCTCTGTATATATTTATGCCGATTTCTTTCGTCTTTCTCATTAAGTTTTCACAATCAATTTTAGATAGCCGTTTGTATTATCCACGAGGCCATATTCTCTTAAATCTAATGATTGTACTGTTTGTATTGGTCATTGTTCTTATTCCTGTTGATCTACAAACGGGCTTTGTCTTGCACAATGTGTTGGTAACAATAACCATGCTGGTTCTTATTTACTTGTCATTCAAGTCGCTCGCCCGCAAAGAGCGTAAGATTAATTTATATGTTGTGGGGTTATTTGCCTTTTTCTCAGGGATGATTGTGTTATCCATGCTTTATTTAGGGTGGTTGCCTTATAACGTCTTAACAAGAAATGCACCTTTTCCAGGCTCAATAATCGAGTTTGCCTTTTTTGCTTATCTGCTTGCACTCAAAATGTTCCAAATACAAGATGAGAAAGAGGTTGCTAATCACAACTTGGTTCAAACACAAACAAACAATAATCTACTACTCGAAAGACAGGTTTTAGCACGAACAGCTCAGTTAGAAAAAATGTTAAAAAAGCAGAGCGCTTTAGTTAACGAGTATTCTAACTTTATCTCCTTTATTACCCATGAGCTCAGAAATCCCTTGGGGATTATTAAAAGTCAGCTTGCATTGTTAAGAAAAGAGTCAGAAAAGGGGATAAATAACTGTCAAAATCGTATAAATACCATGAGTATGACCACTCAACGCATGGAGATGTTGTTTGATGATTGGTTGATTTCGGATAAGTTAGAAAATGACCTGTTTTCATTTGAAATTCAAACGTTTAATTTAGCCGAATGGTTAGGGTCTTTAGAAGAAATGATTAAACAAATCTATAGTAGTCATCAATTTTCTTTTGAAAAACAAGCTGTCACTATTCATGCAGATTCGGTTTTGCTCAAATTGGCACTCTATAATTTGGTAGATAATGCAGTTAAGTATTCGCCAGTTGGTCGTAAGATACACATAAAGATTGTGGTAACAGAAATTAATATCTTTATCTATGTAGAAGATCAGGGGGATGGTGTAGCCCAAGAAAATGTACAAAAAATTTTTGAACGTTTTGTTCGCGTTGACAGTGATGCCTATATTAGTGGCACTGGGCTAGGGTTATTCTTAGTTAAAAAAGTTATGGAACTACACGATGGAACTGTTTATGTAGATCAAGATTATAATGAAGGTAGCCGTTTTGTTTTGTGCTTCAAACGTGCATAATTTCGAGTTTTAACTAAGGAGCGATATCGTAAGGTCATGAAAGGTGTAACAGTTTTAGTCATTGAAGACGAGGTGGAATTACGTGACGCTGTTGTCACCTATTTAAATCTAGAAGATGCTTTTGCCGTTGGGGTTAGTAATCTTCAGAATGCTCAAAAATGGTTGGCCAAAAACAGTCCAGACGTGGTGGTATTAGACCTTAATTTAGAGGGTGATGACGGAATGGAATGGCTAAAAACCAAGCCGTTACCTGAAGAGGCTTCCATTATAATTACCTCTGCTCGAGGAGAGGTTGTTGAACGTGTTCAAGGATTTAAGTTGGGCGTTGATTCGTATCTTATTAAGCCCATAGCTTTAGAAGAACTGGTTGCTATTATTCGTAATGTTCAGCATAAAAAACAAGTGGTTATACCTAAAAAAAATGAGGCGGTATGGATGTTAAACACATTAGATTGGACTCTAAAGAATAGATATCACGCAGAGCACATCAAGTTAACAAAACTTGAGGAAATGGTGGTAAACCGTTTAGCTATTATGCCTGGTAAGTCAGTAAGTAAAAAAGAGTTGATTATTGCTTTAAATAAAAAAGAAGACTCTTATGACTTAAGAAGCCTAGAAGTATTGATTAGACGTTTACGTCAAAAGATTGAAACTGTATCAGGGGATAAGACAAAACCCATCAAAACAATACATTCTATAGGGTACTCTTTTATAGAGCCGATTGATATTGTTTAACGAGCTCACCACACTCTCATTTTTTGTATAGAGGTCTGTGGCGTCAATGCTACATAAAATGAATTCCCCCTCTTTATTATCTAGATCATCTCATTTAAGCGCCATGTGGCTTCCTTAGGAATAATAAATGTCGGTTTGTGTCGTATATTGTCGTAACTTGACGTTAGTAATTGTTATTAATAACAACCATACTTGGATGATAAACGGTTTTTATAAGTGAAGATGTTGGGTTTTTAGAGCTATCAGGTCTGGTAGCTTTGAATTTTCTAGCGAATGCAACTCAATTTTTAAATAACAAAGAACCGTATTTGAAGTTTATATTCTATCTGAAATGAGTTTAGTTAACGATTGGGAGAGCGTCGTGAAGCATCAAGCATATAAAAAATCGCAAGGTGGTTTTACTTTGGTTGAGATGTCGATTGTATTGGTTATTATCGGTTTAATCTTAGGGGCAGTGTCTATCGGTAAAGATCTGCAGCGAGATGCTGAATACAGCAAAATCAAACAAAAATTTGTTGATCAATGGGTGCAGTCCTACAACGCTTATTACAAAAGAGCGGGAGTGGTTGTTGGTGACAGTCAGTCACAGCCAAGATTTATGGTAAATGGCGAGGATTACGCCGCTGCTGCAGGAGCTCCTGTGTCAGGAGGGGATATGACGGCTGCTACAGAACCAAATGCGATTTGCCAGGGTGTAAAAGCACCTAAAATGACTAGAGCCGACGCAGACGTTGATTTGCACGCGTTTTTTGACCGTTTAGGTATTCGTATGCCACCAGGTCGTGCCGAAGGTTTAGAAGACAGATATCTATATCTAGATAGCAATGGTAACCCTCAAGAAGTTCAAGTTTGTTTTCAATGGAATAGACCTGGAACAGCAGAAGGTTCTGGTAATGTCATGGTGTTGGCAGGCTTGACACCGGATTTAGCAAGAACTTTAGATCAAATGATTGATGGCAAAGCTGATGCCCGTGAAGGTAATTTTAGACAGCAAGGTGTTGCCAATTCAACAGGCGGTGTAGCAGGTATTGAATGGGTAGGAAATAACGCTCAAGATCAAACCGCAGCAACAGCCAGTGCAACCGATGTGACTGATAACCAAGATGAAGATCAGGTAATCACCTTGGTCGCCGTCTATAAAATGAATCAATAGGAGAGCCATCATGTCTATGCAGAAAATAGCTAAATTAAAAGGGTTTACCCTGGTTGAAATGGCGATTGTATTGGCCATTATTGGGGTGATTTTAGGCGCGGTTTCCATTGGTAAAGATTTGCAGCGTGACGCCGAAAATCAAAAAATCTACCAAAAGTTTTTAGCCGCGTGGAAAACGGCTTATGACCAGTATTACAATCGTATTGGTGTTGTCGTGGGTGATAGTCAAGTAGCACCAACCTATATGGTAAATGGCTTAGAAGCGAATATTGGTGGAGGGACAACGGGTGGTGCCTCTGGCAATGTGACTGGCGCTAATGCGGGGGTTGCTGAGAATTTCACTGGTACAGGTTTAAAAATTTGCCATGGTCAAGGTTATGCAGCTAATACGGTGGGTACAGGTGATGCTGGCATTGCTCAGCAGGACTTGCACGCATTATTTGATCGTGCAGGTTTGAAAATGCCTCCTGGGCGTGCAGAAGGGCAAGAGGATCGCTATCTATATTTGGATACCAATGGCAATCCTGTAGAGTTGCAAGTTTGTTTTCAATGGAACCCCAATGGCACGAATAGTGGTGCAGGTAATGTGCTAGTTTTACGTGGTGTTACACCAGATTTGGCACGAACTTTAGATACCATGATTGATGGTAAGCCTGATGCAATCGAAGGACGTTTTCGCCAACAAGATGCGGCTTTGAATACTGGTGGGACAAATACCAGTCAACAACCAGGTGTAGAGTGGCGTGCTAACAGTACTTACAAAGTGGGTGAAGAAGCGACCGCTACTGCGCAAGGTGATGGTGATAATCAAGACGAAAACCGTGTTGTGTTGTTAACGGCACATTGGCAAATGGATCAATAGGTTCTTGCTTAGATTGATAAATAAATAGCGAGCTATTTGGAAGGAGTTGTTATGCCATTTCTTAGAATAATCATGTTGGGATTGAGTGCTCTAGCCGCTGTGTTTTTGGTGGTTTCAGTTTCATATTCAGTTCAGCAGTGGCAAAAGCTTCAGAGTTCTCAGCAACAATATTTGGCTGCAGAGCGAAAGGTCAGAATGATTTCTGAACTTGAGCAGCAATTACCTGAGTTTCAAAATTATCAAAATACATTGCTTTCTATCCAGTCAGGGGTGTCCAAAAACGCCCTAAAAAAAGAGGACTGGAGTAGTAAGAGTGTCATCGTAAAAAATAGCATTATTTCAAGGCAAGATGTTTCTGGGTTTTTGAAAGGAATTTCAAATAAAGAAGCCCAATGGTTCAAGCCTAAACAGTTTGCATTGAAAACCATGAGTGAAAAAGATGACCTTTTTCATTGGACGGCTAAAAGCTCAAACCAACTTAATTTATTGCTTGAAGGTGAATATATGATTCGGAGACCGTTATGAGTATCCCTTTAGGTTTTAAGCGAATATTGCATCTTGATAATCAGAATTGGTTATTAGAAGGTAAAAAAGCGATTTTAATTGATTCTTTGGAAACAGTTTCTGGTCCAAAAGTGGTTTTATCCGATTTCAATCATGCTTTAACGGGGATTGAAACTGTTCATCAAGGCAGTTCCTATGCATCAGCGATTATTGAAAAACATCTCAGAAGTCGCGGTGATATGGAGGGGGCTAGTGAGGTATTGGTTTTACAAACTAAAAAAGCTGCGTCTGCGCAAAATGTATTTTATGCAGCCTTGCCTATAAATGAATATGCGGCTTATCTAAATGCCATTAAAAAAGACAATGATCATTGTCTCTATGTCCCTTTGTGGAGCGTCATGTTGAAAGTCGCTGGCAAAGGTGTTTCGACGGTGGTTGTCCAGCATGGCGGTGTGCTAGATGTGTTGGTTGTCGGTTCTGGTTTTCCTTTGCATAGTATTAGAGTCTCTAGTGCATCTTATGGTGGTCAAGACTGGGAGAGTGCTCTTAGTTATTTGGCAACAGAGCTAAACCAAGTTGAGTCAGAACAAGAAGTTCAGTTAGATGGTATTAAATGGTTCTCATGGTGTGCTGATAATTCATCGGGTGAATTAGCAGAACGGTTTGAAAGCCTGTCTGGAAGAGCTATTTCTGTCGCGACAAAGCAAGATATATCGGTAAACAAAACTGATTGTGCGAGTAATGTTGATGCATTATTTCAAGCGCTTTCAACTTGTGATGCCATTAAAGCTGAAACCAGTAAACCTCTGTTTCAGTTTGAACGCGCATTACCTTGGGTGGCGGGGTTAGTACTAGCAGTCAGCGCAGGAGCTTTTCTGGCCGGTTTGAACTGGCAAAAATCTGCTGAAGAGTATATGGCGTCTACAGATGAGTTAATGGAATCAAGTCAGTTTGAAGCTAAGTTAACAAACGCCAAGCAGCTGGTAGCCCAAAATAATCAAACCGCTACAATCCTTGAAGCAAACAAGGTCGACTTCATTGAAGAGTTGTACTCTATTACTGAATCTAACTCTATTCCACAAATCGTTGCAGATTTGCAAGCGAGCGTAAATAAATTTATTCATATCAACAACATTCAACTCCACAGTTCAGAAGAGGATGAAGGGTTCGGCATGGTAGTTCAAGGATTTGTGGACCAAGACCTAGATTTTGCCTCTAGACAGGTTCGAATGTTTATTGACCGTTTAGTTGAAAAAGGCTACCAAATTGAAGACAAAGGATTTATTGCTAAAAATGGAAATAATGGGTTCCAGTTAATACTCATTCCTGGAAATAAGGAATAGGTGTCTAAATGAAATATAGTGGTTTAGTTTTATTATTGATTATCGCTGTTTCGGTCTATCTATCGTGGGATGAAGTTGGGAGTAAACAGTATATTCCATCTAATTCAGACTCTTCACTGGTAGAGTTACAAGAATTGAAGTCTAAAACATTGGTGCAAACTTCACAAAAAGCGAAGGCTTCACTAGTGAATCAACAAGTTGAGGCTATTGCAGCTTATCAGTCCGCTGCAAACATAAATACAAACTTAATAGCTTTGGCACCAACCGCGCCTGTAATTAACAAGCCGACGGTGACTTTGCCTTCACAGCGTTATACTCCATATACGCGGGTTGTTGTTAAGCGTTACAAAGATTATGCCGTTTCAATGATTTTTATTGCACCTAATAACCGTTATGCCGTAATCGATGATCATTTTTCCAGAGTGGGTGATGTTTTGCCAGATGGTGGAAAGGTCGTTTCTATTGAAGATAGTTATGTTGAAGTAAAGCGTGGCAAAAAAATAGAGACATTCAAGATTCGTTCTTAGTTGAATTGTTGTAAATAGAAAGCTAAAGCAGGGTTAATGAAAGTGAAACAGGTTGTCTATATTGTTTTGGGTTTTGTTTTGATTGTAGGTATTGCTTACTGGATGGTTAACCATTTAATTCCTGCAAATCAACCTGAAATAAGTGTTGAGAACCATTCTGTTGAAAGTCCTGAGTATTCAAATATACATGAAAAAAGTCAGCAGGATTCAGGGTTTCCAAACATGCCTGGTAGCCCAGATGGTCAGACACCTAGTGGCCGTGGCTTTAATGATGATGGCGCAGGGTTAACAGAAGGTAATGATATACCAAAAGGTACGCAAGAGAATGGAGTTGGAGGTCCTTTTGTAGATTTAGGTGTTCAGTCATCGTCAAGTGAAAAAGACACAAAGGATGCGCTTTCACCTGAAGAGCAAAAACGTCTAAAGTTAAATGTTATTCGTGATGAGTTGAAAAAAATTGCCCTAGGTGACCCTCAAAGTGTGGACTTTAACAAACTAGATGCATTACTTGTAGAGCTCCAAGAAATGGGTGATGAGAATGGTGTTGTTGGTGGGGTGAATATACCGCAATTGAGAAAAATAATTGCACAATCTAACAAAATCATAGAAACATCTCAGAACAAAGGTTTACTGCCTGGAGAAGATAAAAACGAGAAGTTAAAAGATGAGGTTAAAACCCTTCAGGATCTTCAACAGGGAATTATCATAAAACATGAATAGTCAGGATGCAGAGGTTGATAGTCTATACAAAGAATTGAAAGGATTTTCTTTAATCGAATTATCAATTGCACTTGTTGTTATCGGGGTTATATCGATGGCAACAATGCAAGTTTATAACTCTGTAAATACCTATAGAAATCAGACGTTAGTTAATAAAGTGCTATTACAAGCACAAGAGGCCGTAGTTTTTTTTGCACAAGGAAATTTTCGCCTTCCATGCCCAGATGTAAATGGAGATGGTTTTGAAGATTGTTCAGGTGGTTATAAAACAGGACAGCTACCTTTTTATACTGTTGGGCTGCCAGTAAGTAGTCAGATTTCTGATGTAGATATTGGCTATCAAAACCTCATTTATGGGGTTTTTAGAGATACAGTCAATGATGCAGAACTGACCGTTTTGACAGAACGAACTGGAGACAGTTTAGGTGATGCTAATTATCAAAATCTTGATGATTTAAAAAAAGCGTTATCGAATGCAAGTTTACTCGCCACCAATGCTAATCAGCCTTTTATAACAGGCGATAATAATACATCTGGTAGTGAAGATTGCTTAACGAACAGAGTGGCTAATGGCGCTTTTTGGTTAGCTTCATCTAGTGTTGAAGATGCAGATGGGGATGGGAACCCTTTTGATGGGGTAAATGCTTTTTTGAAGCATGATGGCTCCGGTTCGCTTTGCTTTGCTTCACCGACGAGAAGACAAGATGCGAATTATGTAGATAGGGTTTCAGGTTTGGCCTTTAGTGAATTAATAGGCTTGCTTTAAACGGATTTTGAATGAAGAATTATCAAAAAAATGGGTTATAAGATGCGTACTAAAAATCATACTTATGTTCAAATCGTATCACTTGCTATAAGTGGTGCATTATTGGCGGGTTGCTCAACGGCGCACGTCTCCCAAAACAATATTGATAATATGAAGGAAGTGGATAATCAATCTCATAAATTGATGACGACTCGTATTGATCAAGAGTCTAAAAAGTTTATGGATGAAAGCCAATCGCTTTATAAGGAGATTCAAAAAATACCTAAAGTAGAACCTGAAGTGGTTGTGGTTGAACCTGTCTTCAATCCGTTAGATGCTGTGCAAATTAGTGTGAATGTTAATAATGGGGATGTACAGTCAGTATTGCACGCCATTTCTGATCAAGCGGGCATGAGTTTATTAATGGATCCCCAGCTATCTGAGCTGAAACGCAAAATAAGTATGCATCTCAAAAATGTACCGGCTAGCTTGGTTTTCAATCAAGTAATGGAACTATTAGACTTTGATGGTCAGGTTAAGGGTAATGTTTTGATTGTTAGACCTTATCGTGAAAAAGTGTATGAACTTAACTTTTTACAGACCTCTACCACAATTGATTACAGTATGGGTGGAGATGTCTTTGGTGCAAATTCCAATTCAAATGGCGGTAGCGGTAGTAATGGGGGTAATAAGCCAATGACAGGCTCTTTAGCGTTTAAAGGAACGGGAGCCACGCAAAGCAATCCTTATACTCAATTAAGTGAAACTTTAGAAGATATTTTGGGTCGTAAAAAAGTCAGTGAGCAAGAAAATACGATTCCTGGTGTGAATACTCAAATACCAAATATGATGGGGCGTTTGCCCTCTCCTATTAAAGAGAAACCAAAAGGTTTTCAGCCAATTTATTCTCTCAATGAGATGACAGGCACGCTTTATCTTAAAGCTAGACCTTCACAAGTCGAAGCGGTGGATCAGCTGATTACACAATACAAATCAGTACTATCAAGACAGGTGCTCATTGAAGCGCAATTACTTGATGTTCGTTTAGGGGACGGAAACCAGTATGGTGTTGACTGGAATAAGCTTGGTGAAGATATCGCCTATAATTATGGTGCGGGTTCAGTCGATTTGGGCAGTGTAACCAATACTTTGATTGGTACAGGTAATCAGGTTCGTTCTATTACTATTCCGGCAAATTCTTATGGTGTAGATGGTGCAACGAACTTAAAGTTGGTACATTCAGCCAATACCTTCTCTGTAGCCTTACAAGCTTTACAGCAATTTGGTTCACTTAGAGTGCTCTCCAACCCTAGTATTCGCGCTAAAAATGCTCGTCCAGCCTTTATTAGTGTAGGGCGTAACTCTCAATATATTTCTGAAAGTACCTCTACAGTGAATAACGTGGGCGGTTCTTTAACCACAACCAGCGATGTATCAACAAGCTCTGTATTTGATGGGATTATATTAGGGTTTGAGCCATTTATTGATTCTGATGGGAAAATTAGTCTAACCATTCACCCTATGCAGTCGAATGTGGATAAAGCAAGTATGGCTTTGGTGGATGTAGGTAACGGTACCAAAATTACGTTACCCGTCATTGATTTCAAAGGGTTAACTACTTCTCTCAGTCTTAAAGATGGTGACACGGTTATTTTAGGTGGTTTAATGGATGAAGTGGCAACTGACTCAGGCGAAGGGGTTCCAGGATTGAATGAAATTCCAGGTATTGGCGCGTTATTCGGTGGTAACCGTCTGCATGACAAGGAGACTAGAGAGTTGGTTATGGTTTTACGTGTAACAATTCTTTAGAGGATTATGAGCTTAATTTATAACTCCTTAAAACAACATGAGAAAAAAGCTGACTCGCAACAAAAAATTAATCCAATTAGTCAGCGAATGCGAACTAGGGAAGAGGAAGCTTTTTCAAAGACCTCTTTTGGGTTGGTGGTGTTAGGGGTAACGCTAGCTTGTATTATCGGTTTATTTATTTTGCAAAAGTACTGGGGCTATCAAGCTAAAGAAGAGGAGCGGTTACCGTTTCAAGATAAACGAGTTAATTTGGTCGAGAGCCAGGGTGAAATAAAGAAGGACGTCATTCATGATTCTAGTATTAATAAAATTGTCGCTAGAGTGGATGAAAGCATAGAGGTTCGTGAGCCTGATTCAATTCTTGTAGCAGAAATAAGCAATGAAGATGAAGCGAGAACTGACGTTGTTGCGGTTGATGTTTTAGATGATACAAAACATCAAAATATTGAACCACACGCTTTACAGGCTTCAATGGCTACGGTTGATAAAGGTGTTAACCAAAGCCCTGTTGTTAAAAAAACTGAATCTAAACCAACGAACTTAATGGTTGAGGTGAATAGCCAGTTTGAAAAAAACAGTAATACAAAGACAGTATCGACTGAATTAGAGGCCATTCAGCCAAAAGTGGAAAGTGATGAATCTTATCATGTTAGAGATTTCTCTTTTCAAAAAACAGAAAAAGAGCACGTTATTTCGGTTGCGAAAGCCGATAAGCTACCAGTGAAACAGGTAGCGGTGGTTGTCACAAAAGTAGAAAAAACGCCAAAACCCATTTCGGCCAAAGTGGTAGAAAACAAGCTTGTTGATAAGTCTCATATAACCCCTTTTAAAAAAATCCCACTCCCTAAAAAAGAGGACGTGACGTTAACTAAAGTGGAGGTGGTTAAGTCGAATGAGACACCCGTTAAGAATTCGGTTGAGTATTTTATGGCGGTAAAAACAAAGGTTGCGGAGATTAAACAATCTATTCAACTAAAAAGTGATAAAGAGGTTCAGAGCAACTTAAATGAACTTGAGCGGTTATCAGGAAAAGATAGCGTTATTTATCAAAGAATGAATGCTTATGCATCATTAAAAAATCAACGCTATCAAGCAGCTGTGAATAGCTACCAGAAGCTTCTAAGTCAAAAGCCTGAAGATATGGAGGCGAATATGAATTTAGTTATTGCACTAGCCGAGTTAGGCGATCAACAAACTGCTAAGCAACAATTGAATCGGTTAGATTCGTTATATCCCGAATCAAGCCAGTTAAGGCTCTATAAAAAAATGATTCACGCTAAATATGGATATTAGTTTAGCCATACCTAACGAAGGCATGTTCGATCGTATAGGTCTTACGGAATCCCCTTTCCCTGTAACACCTGATGCAAGTAACTACTTTTGTTCTCAACGGTTAGAGTCACATGTACTTGAGCTAATGCATTGTATTCATGTGCGTAAAGGTTTTTTACTTTTTACAGCAGATGTCGGTCTAGGTAAAAGTACATTAAGTCGTTATTTGATTAACAATTTGGAAGAACAAAATACCGATGTTTCATTGGTTTTAAACACGTTTTTACAGGGTATTGAATTATTAAAAGCGATTAATGATGACTTTGGACTAAAGGTTGAAGGTGGTGTAAAAACTCAGTTAGATGCATTGAATAGTTTTTTATTAAGACAGTATGAACAGCAACGTAACTGCTTAATTATCATTGATGATGCGCAAAATTTAAGTGCGGAAAGTTTGGAGATGATTCGCCTTATTTCAAATTTTGAGGTAAGTACGCATAAGTTAGTGCAAATACTGTTGATTGCTCAACCTGAAATCATGTTGACGTTAAATTTGCCGCAAATAAGACAGTTAAAAAGTCGAATTGCACTACATATTGAGCTAGCACCTTTTACGGAACAAGAAGTGTTGGATTATGTGAATTTTCGACTTGCTACGGCTGGCAACGACTATGACATTCATCTAACAAAAAAAGCGGGGAAAAAACTCCATAAGTTAAGTAAAGGCTATCCAAGGCGTATTAATTTAATTATGGATAGAGCCTTATACGCATTGTTAGTGGATGCAAGTACAGTCGTGAACGATAAGCTCATTACTCTCGCTAATAACGATATAGAGCAAACAGAATCTATGCGTAATGTGCAACAAGCGCAGGCTAACACTTATCGGTATAGAGCCTATTTAGCAAGCTTTTCTATCTTACTGGCTTTAGGAATGGCAGTTTGGCAATTTGCACCAGATAGCTGGATAAGCAAGTTGAATTTACAGCAGGCTGTATCAGAATCTCAAGCGAGTCTTGTACTTGAAGGACCTGCCAGCACAAAAGTAACGGTAAGAGATAAAAGTCTTGACACGGTTGAGGTTAGTCACACCGAGACAGTGGCACTAAAAGAGTTACCAGGTCAGGTTATAGAGGAAGTCACAGAGCCTGTTTTGGAACCCAAAAACACAGAGTTAATGCGTTTTCTAAATGGGTATGGTGTGAGTGATGATTCAGGTGAATTAGAGAAGGCTGTAGAGCAAAACAACTGGCCTGTTTTCCAAAGAAAAATTGCTGAACAGGGCTGGCAGCTTTTAATAAATGAGAAGCCTTTTATTGAACCATCTAGAAGTGTAATGAAACTGGTGTTTAATAATCAAAAAAAACATTGGTTAATGCTCTGGAAGCCTAAGTTGCGTTTTGATAAATACTATTTTGGTATGCAATCTTCACAGGTTGCGATTTTGCAAAATTTGCTTAAAGAACAAGGCTTTTTTAAGGATAAAGAAGATGCAACTATTGGTTCTAAAACCATGTATGCCGTTGCAAATTTTCAGCGTTCATTAGGTCTTGAACCAACGGGTAAAGCGGATTCGTTAACATTGTATTTTTTAACTCGGGATAACAGTGCATTAGCTATGTAGCTGTTTTTCTTGGTTGGCGCAATTCAAGTTGTGTGGATTGTAGACGTTATTGCTAAACAAAAAATAAAGCTGGTCACTATGTCAGAAGAGATGAATACACAAGTTGTTCGATTAGGTGAATCATTACTCAATGCGGAGTTAATGAATCAGAATCAGATGGAGTTCGCTTTACAAAAGCAAGCCGTTACAGGTGAACGCTTAGGTGAGTTGCTGGTAAGGTTAGGAATTGTTTCTGAGTATGATTTAGCCAAACATTTAGCAACGCAAACAGGTATTGAGTTTGTCGATGTTGATACAGTTTCTAAGCCTAATGCTGATATTCTTCGGATGTTTAACCAAGAGTACTGCTTAAATAGAGGTTTCTTACCCTTGTTTAGAGAGGGTAATGAACTTGTTGTTGTAATTGGTAATGCCAATATCCATGATGTGAAACAGGCGGTTACTCAGCGCGCAGGGATGAATTGCAAAGTCAAACAGGGTGAGTTCAGTAAAGTCCTTCAAGCAATTCGTCATAATTATTTCTTTATTGATAATCCAGTAGACAAGCTTTTCTTGAAAGAAGTTTCAAAAATTGATAAAGATAAAGATCAAGTTCTTTCTCCAGATAACTTAATTCATTATCTGTTACATCTTGCGGTGCTTCAACGTGCCACGGACATTCATATCCAACCCGAGCCAAAAAGTATTCATATTTCATTCCGTGTAGATGGTGTTCTACAGCCTGTTTTTGCAATTCCTACAACTTTAAAACGTTTAGTCGCTGCCATAAAACGTCATGCTGATATGGATATTTCTGATCAATTACGCCCTCAAGATGGAAGTTTCTCAACCAATATTCTTTCCATGCCTTTTGATATACGTGTTTCCTCGTTAATCTCTGAATACGGTGAAAACATCGTGATGCGTCTGTTACCAAGTGGAATGCACGTTAAAGGGTTAAATGAACTTGGTTTCTTTGAAGAAGATTTAGCTACTTTGAATAATATGTTTGTTCACCCGCATGGCATCTTGCTAATGACTGGACCGACGGGGTCGGGTAAAAGTACGACATTACATGCAGGCCTACGATCTAAAGGTATGGTTGGTAAAAATATCCTCACAGTGGAAGATCCTATTGAGTATAAGTTACCGACTATCTGTCAAACACAGGTTAACCGAAAAGCGGGTTATGATTTTTCACACGCCATACGCCAATTTTTAAGACATGACCCTGATGTTATGTTGGTTGGTGAGATTCGTGACGCTGAAACAGCACACGCTGCCATCACTGCAGCTGAAACAGGACACTTAGTTTTATCCACATTGCACGTCAATAGTGTATTGGGGGTGATTTCTCGTTTACAGGCGCTAGATGTCCCTGTGCAAATGATTGCAGATTCATTAGTCGGTGTTGTCAATCAACGTTTGGCCCGTCAAATATGTTCACATTGCAAGACGACATACCAACCCAGCGACGAAGAGTTAATCTATTTTCCGCAAGAGTCTAAAGAAATTACGCTCTATAGCGGAGAGGGCTGTTCACACTGTAAAGGCACAGGGTATTTTGGCCGTATTCCTCTTTATGAAATCTTATATGTTGATGCTGAATTGCAAGAGATGATCGCTTCAAATGCCAGTCGCACCGAGTTAATGAGAAAGTTAGAGTCTTCTAACTTTAAAACCATTGAAACAATGGCTCTTCAACAGGTTTTACAGGGTAATACCACTTTGGAAGAGGTGACCCGTTTATTAGGGAATAGCTTAGAGCGAATTGCGCCATGAGATATTTTTACTTCCAAAGATTGTTAGACACAGGGCAGATAGCCACTGGCGTTGAGAAACTGGCTTTTACTAATGAAACATCAGCGCAGTTTTATTTAGAGCAGCGTTGGGGTGATGCGGTTATTGTTAAATTAATCATGCTTCCGTCTTGGTTGAATTGGCCGTATGACTTCATTATGCGTATTTTCAGACCACAACTAAAACGTGAAGAAGTGGCCGATTTCTTTAGAAATATCGCAGTGATGTTGAGAAGTGGTATCCCTATGTTTACCGCCATTGAAGATATGGCTTCGGACGATTCATCGCTTCCTGTGCAAAGAGTATCAAAAGATATTTTAGAGAGTTTGAAAACAGGCGCGTCATTTAGTGAAGGGGTTGAACGTCACTCCGATATTGTGCCTCAAACGGTCATACATTTAATCCGAATTGGTGAGAGTTCAGGTAATTTAGATCGAACATTGATGGATGCCGCAGAGCACCTTAAACGAGTGGATAAAATTGTTCGAGATAGCAAGCGAGCCATGATCTACCCGACTTTTGTATTCTTCACGATTTTAGCATCCGCCGTATTTTGGATTAGTTATGTCATCCCGAGTATTAGTGACCTGTTTAAACAGATGAGAGTAGAACTGCCAGCGGTGACTAAAATGGTTTTGACGATGTCTGAGAATATTGGCCAAAATTTATTACTGACGTTTGTTATTTTAGTCCTGCTACTCTTCGTTACGGTCTACTCTATTCGTCATAGTTATCGAGTGCGTTACCAGTTCCATCGATTATTAATGGCGTTACCCGTGAGTAGAGTACTGGTCAACTCGTCTGCCCTAGCGTTTATCACAGAGTATTTAAGTCTGTTGATTTCCTCGGGTCTAAGTATGGTAGAAAGCTTAGATATTTTAGAGCGCTCTACTGAAAACGAAGTTTATCGTAAGAGCATACAAACCATGCGTGAAGGAGTTATCCGCGGTAACTCATTGAGTTCTGAAATGCGTCAGATAAAGATGTATCCAAGATTTGTGGTCAGAATGATTAGCGTAGGAGAAGAAACTGGGCGTGTTGATGAACAGTTAGGTTATCTCGCCGAAGAATATCGTCAACGATTTGACCATATCGTAGCGTCAATCAGTGAAATCATTAAACCCGTTGTGATGCTGGTTGCAGGTGGCTTGTTCCTACTTCTTATCGTTGCTCTGTTCTTGCCAATTTATCAATTAGTTAGCCAGGTACATGGGTAAAGATGGTTGAGAGGGTAGTGAGATGAAGCGATTAGCAGCCATAAAGAAACAAACAGGTTTTGGGTTATTGCACGTCGCTATTTTGTTGATGATAATTGGTGGTTTAGCCAGTTATATGCTTAAACCTCTTGCTCCGCAAACTCCAACCAAAAGTAATGAACTTGCCCTAAAAAAAGCAGATAAATTACTGCAAGATTTTATTACCATAAATGGTCGATTGCCTTGTGTAGATACGACTGGTGATGGTGTTGAAGATTGCTCTGCAAACAGCGTTAAAGGTGCTTTGCCTTATTTAACATTAGGGATGACAAGCGCAGGATTTAGTGCTGGCGATGCTCCAATCAAATACGGTGTTTATCGTAACGCTAATAATACTGCGGTTAAGAACGGTGGTATTGATCGTGTGGCAACCTCTGATGCCAATGCTATAAGCTTGCTATCAAATGATGCAGACTTAGCAACACTTAAAAACCGTTATCAGCCAACGATGGCGGGAGGGTACTCATTCAATTTTACCGATGCCGCCAATCAGAATAGCTTAGATTTTTGTCAAGCTTTAAAAGCTGCGGAAACAAGCGCATTTTCGAACACACGTTTATATGTACAAACGCCTTCTGGTTCACAAAAAAATGTAGCTTATGCTCTTTCAATGGGTGGGCGATATGATGGTGATAATGATGGCGATTTAAACGATGGTCTAAATGCGAGCTCCACAACGGCCTTCAACAGCTCTGGCACATTCTTATCTAGTGTTTATGATGATTACGTCATTAACCGATCTTTTTCAGAGCTACAAGAAAAATTGCAGTGTGATGTTGTGATGCAGTCTCTTAATATGGTTGCCAACTCTGTCTTAATGGAGAAAGAAGTCAAAGACCAGGCTGAAGATATGGCTGATGCAGCGGTTGAAGGCGCCATTATGGCAGGTATTAATGTCGCGGTTATTGCCTATAGTGTGGTTTTAGCGGCAGTTGATTTGGCTAATGCAAGTGCAACTTTAGGGGTGGCTTCTGGCTTGTTATCTGGTGCTGTTGCGTCCTGTGTTGTGTTAGTTGGTTGTGCATTCATTCCTGTTTATACGGCAAGTGTTGTAGCGGCTGGTATTGGGGTTGGTCTTGCTGGTGTAGCGGTTGGTGCCGGGGCTGCAGCAGGTATTTCTCAAGCGGTGGCAACGGGTCTATATATTGATATTGCTGTTAGAGCCAATGCGGCTGTACCTGATGATGTTGTAAGTACCACGTCTAATCCTGACTATTCCGCAACCATAACGGCTTTGAATGCAGAAAAAACGGTAGCAATCAATGAAGCGTCTGCCGCAAGGAGTGATGCAAATACCAAACTGAGCGCGGCATCAACGGCTTTAAATACAGCTAATCAACGTTTTACCGATATGTATTATGAAGCAAGTGTGGTAAGTGCTAGAAATGGTGGAGCTTTGCCTAACACCTATGCTACAGAGCAGGATTATACCGACGCTGTCAATAACTTAGAAACCAAGTCTAACGCTTTTAAAACAGCGGTTAATGATGAATATGCAAAATTGCAAGACTATCGAGACAAGGCCGCTATAGCAGCGGGTTTAGAAGAGGATTGTAATAATACATCATGCGTTATTCCTCAATCTGCCTTTGATGGATTGGCTCCAGATGACCCACCTCCCTCTTGTCCGGCAGGAGGAACTCCTGATCAGTCGTCAACGGCTTGTCAGGATTATGCTACAGCTCAAACGACTGCAGATGATGCAAATTTGCTTTACCAAGCTGCCAAAACAGCAACTAATAATGCATACAGTGCGGCATATCAAGCTGCTTTAGATCATCCTGTGTATATTCCTGAGGTTAAAGATACTGATGGAAACTTGGTTTCTGCAGCAACAACGGTTCGTTGCGAAGATTATCCAGGTTGTGATTTCACTCCAGACTTGCTGTCAGCAGCTGGGAATGTTATTGATTACCATGCGTTTGTTCCGGCGGATGAAAATGATACTTTTACAGTAATATCGGGATCATATATAGATGCGATTTTGATTAAACAATCGTTGGCAGATAGCGCTGATAATTACGCAACTGAAAAAGAAAGTAACTTAACGGATTTACAAAATAATATTGACAGTATGCAGTGTATGCAAGATGGTAATTATTGGGATGGGACAACTCTTGTTTGTTCAACCACTCCATCTACAGGAACAAGTTCAGGAATCACTCTTTTACAAGGCGGTGAAAACATTCTAAAAGATGCTGATAGACATGGGGTATTACGATGAAGAATACTCGAGTTCGAAAGTTAGGGCATCATAATAATCATGGATTTAGCTTAATAGAATTGTCGATAGTATTGGTAATTATTGGAGTGCTGTCTTTAGCTATTCCAGCTATAACTCCTGTATTACAGCAAGTGTTTACTTCAGAAAATGACAAACAGGTTTTAGACGATGCTGAAGGTGCAATTAAGGGGTTTTTAATTGCACAAAATCGTCTACCTTGTCCAGATTCTGATAATGATGGTAATGAAAATTGTACTTCTACCGTGCACTCAGGAACACTGCCTTATCGTACGCTAAAACTATCTTCTCCAGTAATGAATATCTTTGGTCAAAAGATTGCATACAGTGTTTATCGTAATGCCAATGGTACAGCAAATTTAGATGCGGATTTAGCAAGTCTTAAAGATCGTTATCGTCCTTTATTACCAAATTCTGAGAGTAGTACGATTTCAAATGGATTAGATTTTTGTTGGGCGTTAAAAACAGCTATAAAAGTCGCGAATAGTAATACTTTTTCTTATGTTGGCTCAAGCTCAAGCCCTATCAACCAAGCATATATTCTGGCCTCGCCAGGGAGTTTAAATGCCAACGAGGCTGGAACAGTTTTTGATGGTATCAATCAAATAGGAAATATAGGTTTTGAATTGCCTGATAAAGTGATTGATGCGAATTATGATGATACGGTTAGAAGCAAAGGCTTTAGCGAGTTAGCAGGTGAGTTAAAGTGTGCCGCTTTGATTGGGCGTGCTAATGGTTCGGCTAGAACCAGTTTTGCTATGTATGACATTACCCGAATTAATGATTATAACGTGAGTTTTAGGGCCCTGGCTCTTGATGTACACGAAGGAAATGTAGACCAGGCCGAATTTAATATGGCTTTAGCGACAGCTGATGCTGCTATATATGCAGCGCAGACAGTTATTGCCATAGCCGCAGGAGCAGAAAGTTTTGGTGTTGCTGTGGCAGCCATTGCTATTCCTGCCGTTGCGGCGGGTGCTTTAACCGCAAAAGGATTGATTGATGCGGCAAATGGATTGTCTGATGCCAAAGATGCAAGAGATGTGGCAGCGGCACAAAAAACGGAAGCGGATGCTCAAAAAGTAGATATTGACGCTTTGTATGCAGCAAAATTGGCTAAAGCCAAAGCGATTGATGCTAAAGGATGGTTTTAATCATGTTTATGCAATCAAAATCAATGGATAAATTGGGTGTAGCAACACAAACGGGTTATAGCTTAATTGAACTTTCTGTTGCAGTCATGATTATTGGTTTTGTTGTGACGATTATAGCTGAACTCTATCCTAAGATATCTGATAGCTCAGCCAAACAAGTATCTCTAAATCAATCAGAACGCTTGGAACAAACCATTCTAGGTTTTGTCTTTGCTACAGGGCGTTTACCTTGCCCAGCTAGTAATATGACAGGTGTTGAAAACTGTACTTTAGAAAAAGGAGAGTTGCCTTATCGTACATTAGGTTTAGCGACGCCAATTAGAAACCAGGCAGGAATTGCATTACGTTACGCCGTGTTTGATAAATCATTAACCGGGTCATCTGACATAGCGCTTACAGAATTAAAAGATCGATATGAGGCATTTATAGCTACAGATGATAACTCCGTCAATATCAGACCAGTAGCACAAAAAACCATATTGAATGTTGGTAATCCAAATGGACTAGATATGTGTCATGCTCTGCTAAATGGAACGAAAACAAGTAATGATACAACTAAGTTACATACTGGAACAGGGGCTAATTTTAAGCATGTTGCCTATCTTATCCATGATTTGGGATTACAAGATGCAGATAATTTGAATGGTTTGTTTGATGGATCTAATACTGTTACAGCAACAGATCTACAATTTAACCAACCGACTGATATTGCATCTTTAAATAATGACGATAGAGTTTATGTTAAGTCTTTTAGTCAGTTATGGGATGATTTAGGTTGTGTTTCAGTAACATCGGCGGTTGGACATGGTCATCCTAATGTAGCCACCGCTTCAGCAATAATGAATCAAGCGTTAGCGGATTATAAGGTTCAGGCTGAATTAGCTGCAGATGTCGCTTCTGCGGATATTGCCGCAGCTGCTGCGGCAATATTAAGCGGTGCTAGTGGTACAGCAGCAGCAGCAGCAACGATTCCGATTGCAACCTCTGAATCTATTAATACAGCAGGTGCAGCTGCACCGACAGCCGCGCTATCTGTCGCAGCGGTGGCCGCCGCTGCGGCGAGTGTTGTTACGGCAAGTATTGTTACAGGTATGGCTGCTGCAAATAAAATTGGTGCTGATGATCTTGTGAATCAAGTCAGTGCAAAACTAACTGAAATAAATACGTTGAATGCTTCTATTTACAGTAATGCAGTACAAGCTGACGCAAAAGGCGTTTATCAACAATAATCAAAAAATGAAGAGAAATCCTAATGAAATCATTTAAAAATAGAAACATTGCAAGCCAAGTGAAACAATTAGGTTTTACATTGGTAGAGATGTCTGTGGTTCTGGTGGTGATTGGTTTGATTGTCGGTGCGGTTTCGATTGGTTCAGATTTACAGCGAAATGCGGTTTATCAGCAAATAAGCTCTAACTTCATGCAGTCTTGGAGTCAAGCATACCAAAATTACTTCAATAAAACGGGTATTGTGATTGGCGATTCGGCAAGTGCGCCAACGTTAAAGGTTGATGGTGCTAATGCCACACCTGGTGAAATCTGTACCACGAGTTTACAGGGCTTCATGGATGCAGCGGGTATTCGAATGCCAGCAGGACGTTCAGAAGGAAATGAGGATAAGTTTGTCTATTTAGATAGCAATGGAAACCCTCAAGAGACAACCGTTTGTTTTCAAAATGTTAACTGGAGCTTACCTGGTGCCACATCGGGTTATGTTGTGAGAAAACGAAATGTAATGGTGCTTAAATCATTGACCCCGGATTTAGCCCGCTTTTTAGACTCGCAGGTAGACGGTAAAGTCGATGCCCGTTTTGGATTGTTTAGAGAAAGTACTCTTGCAAGCAATACCGGGACAGCATCAACTGATTGGTCTATAGACAATCGTAGAGCATACGGTACAACGTCCAATACCAATCAAGATGAATCACAAGTCGCCGTTGTCACGGCTTATTTCATGATGAATAATTGATTTAATCTTGTATGAGACGCTCTAAAATCTGAATATTTATCCAAATTCTTCATTAAGTTACCAGGCCTGGTGGGTTTTACTTTTTGAACTCTATGATTTTTCTAGGTTATTTCCCGATTGGAAGATAACGTCCAATATTCTCAAAAAACGAGGGTCTAAAACACTCTGTGGGAATCTTGTGTTTAATCTGCTCATGGAGTTCTGGCAGTTTTGACCAATGAACACCTTGTTTGAAGTGGTGTGCCGTATGGTAGCCTAGATTGCCTGTCAAACTGTTAAACCATTTATCGGTAATGTTGTGTGAGCTGGCGAACTGGTCATCACTTTCTAAACCGGTGTGGTGGCCATAGGTCGCCCAAGAGGTGTAAGTTAGACTGCCTATCATCGGTAGAATGAACAGAAACAGAGCATTGAGCGGATTCAGATAAGTCAAGACACCGAGCAACATCAAGGTGATGAGGCTAAACACCACAAACTGGCGTTGCAATTTTGGATAGTGTTTGCCGACTTGATACCCTCTTGGGTAAGCGCTTAAAGTGACATTTATCGTATATTCCAACATTCCCATCTTTTTACCGTCTTTGCGTTTCCAGCGACTCTCATCTTTTTCTTGGTCCATGAAGTTTCGGTGATGCCCGAGATTATGATGCAGCACCCATAAATTGGTGGTCACGCCGGTATGCAACGCATAGAAGAACTCTAAAATCCGATTTAGGGCGGAGTGTTTGAAAACGTGACTATGTTGATGGTGATGGTTCCATGCCGAAATGACACCTTTCGGAATGACCATCAACAGCCAGTAAGCGACAAGGATCCAAAGGTTCTGCAGTTGGAAAAATAAAATAAAATCGATTAACGATATGAATAATATAAGAATAACGGGAAGGCGGTCAGCGGCATGCTTAAACACAGGAAGTCCAAAATTTCAAAAAGGGCGTATCTTAACCGATTGAAACTATCAATAGTATTGAATCCATCAATTAGTCATATCGGTTTGGGTGTATGGGCGGTGGTTTCTATTGTGGGTGTAAAGGGGTAGAATCGGCTCAATGCGATTACAAGGTGTAACTAAGTAATGGTTTATAAGAAAGGTTTGCTAAGATGGCTGTAAAAGAGACTTCGATTGAGATTGATAAGCGCAAAATGTCCAAGTTTTGGCTGATATTCTTTGCGTCTCTTGCCAGCATGGTGGCTCCGTTTTCGATTGATACCTATATTCCATCGTTTCCTGCCATTGAAAGCTATTATGGGGTTTCTAGAGAGCTTTTGAGTACCTCCATGGGGGCTTACTTAGCCGCTTTTGCGATTACCACTTTGGTGTGGGGGCCTTTGGCGGATCGCTTTGGACGTAAATACATCGCTTTAGTCTCATTGCTGGGGTTTTTATTGGCTTCGATGGGGTGTGCATTGGCGCCAAGTTTCGACGGCTTTATGATTTTCAGGGTGTTTCAAGGGGTGTTGGCCGGAGGGGTGATTATTTCGGCCAGGGCGATGGTGAGAGATTACTTCCCTCCGCAAGAGGCGCAAAAAACCATGGCATTGGTGATGATGGTGTTTGCCATCGCACCGGCGATAGCGCCGATTGTCGGCGGCTATTTGCAGGCGCAATTCGACTGGGAAAGCATCTTTTGGTTTTTAAGTGGCTACGCATTGCTGACCATAGCGATTTTGCTGTTTTTTATCGTGGAAACTCAACATCCTGAGCACGTACAGTCCATCGCACCAAAACCGTTGATGCGATCTTATTGGCAGACGATCAAACATCCGCTGTTCATCAAGGTGGTATTGGCACAGGCATTGTTGTTTGCCGGGATGTTTGTCTATATCGCCGGATCGGCAAGTTTGATGTTTGACCATTTAAAACTCGGGCCACAGGACTTTTGGATGCAGTTTGTGCCCATGGTGGGCGGAATGATTTTAGGCTCAATGGTGGTGCATAGAATGACTGGGCGTTATGCTCCGAACCACATAGTCCTCTTCTCCTATTTGGTCACTGGGCTGGCTGCGTCAATGGGCTTGGTCAGTAGTGTGTTATTGGAGCCGCAAGTGTTGAGTATCATCCCGTTTATTAGCCTGTATGCCTTTGCGATGGCGATGAGTTTGCCGGTGTTGTCGATATTGGCCTTGGATTGCCTGCCCCACAAGCGAGGCATGGCCGCTTCTTTGCAGAGTTTGATGCAAATGGGCATGGCCGCCGTGATTGCGATTGTGGTGGTGCCGTTGGTGCATGAGTCGTTGGTTGAAATGGCGTTGGCGATGTTTGTTTTGTGGTTAATTGCCGTGTTGTTGTGGGTAACAGTCTCTAACAAGCTGGAAGATTAGTTTTCAATTGCAGATTTGAACCATTAAAAAAGCCCGTAAGCGGCAATGGCATTACGGGCTTTCTCTCTGGAATGAACTTTAAATGAGATTATTTAAGGTTATCCATAATCGCTTTTTCAACCGCATCAATTGGCTGGGTACCGTCGACTTTGATGTATTTCAACGCCGGGTTTTTAGCCGCTACTTCTGTGTAGTAGTTGATTAACGGAGCGGTTTGAGCATGGTAAACATTCAAACGATCTTTAACCACTTCAGGTTTATCATCATCACGCTGTACTAGGTCTTCACCGGTTTCGTCATCCTTGCCTTCCACTTTTGGCGGGTTATACACAACATGGTAAGTACGGCCAGAAGCTAAGTGGGCACGACGTCCAGACATTCGGTTGACAATCTCTTCGTCAGGCACATCGATTTCAATCACCGCATCAATCTCAACGCCGGCTTCAGCAACGGCATCCGCTTGTGGAACGGTACGTGGGAAACCATCCAATAAAAAACCGTTGGCACAATCCGGTTCAGCAATGCGTTCTTTAACCATGCCGATGATGATTTCATCCGTTACTAGCTGACCCGCATCAATCGCCGCCTTAGCCTGTTTACCTAATTCTGTTCCCGCTTTGATGGCCGCACGCAGCATGTCGCCAGTTGATATTTGTGGAATGTTGAATTGCTTAGTCAAGAACTGCGCTTGAGTTCCTTTACCGGCACCTGGTGCACCTAATAGAATGAATTTCATCAGAAAATCCTAGCTTGTGAATGTTAAAAAATGAATTTGCGGTATTATACGGTGTTTCAGCATGTCATAAAAGTTTAACCGAATAGTCTTTGTCGATTACCAGGCCTGGTCGCTTTTATTTAAGCTTGGGCTTGCTTTAATAGCGCGGTAATGACCTGTAATGCTTGCTGTTCATAATGGCCTCCAAACAGGTTGAAGTGGTTGATGATATGGTAGAGGTTATATAGCGGTTTGCGTTGTTGATAGCCTTCGTCGAGTGGAAAGACCTCATTGTAGCCGGAATAAAATGATGAGCTGAAGCCGCCAAATAACTCTGTCATGGCGATATCCGTTTCACGGTCACCGTAATAACAGGCCGGGTCAAAGACAACCGCATCGCCATCTTCGGTAAAAGAGCTGTTACCGCCCCATAAATCGCCATGCAATAAAGAGGCTTCGGGTTGATAGTGATTGAACCAAAAAGGCAGGGCTTCAATCAGTTTATGGCCTTGTTCAAAAAGCGCAGAACCGGCTCCTCTGAGTTGCGCCAGTTCAAGTTGCGGTTTGAGGCGTTGTTGGCCATAAAACGCTATCCAGCTAGAGCTCCATTGGTTGCGTTGTGATGTATGGCCGATATAGTTGTCTTCAAACCAACCAAACGCTTGTGGCGCTTTATGGATTTGATGGTGCATCAGCGCCAAATCTTTACCACGTTGGTAATCATCGCCTTGAGAGGTTAAATCAAGATGCTCCAACAGTAACCAGGCCTGGTCGCTTTCAAACAGGCCATAACCTAAAACCTTTGGACAACGTATGCTAAAGGATTGTTGAATGGCATTGAGGTTGTGGGCTTCGGTTTCAAATAGTGGTAAAAGTGGGGCTTGGTTAAGCTTTAAGAACAAGTTGCCTTGATTGGTGTGCAGTTGGAAAGCCTGGTGAATATCACCACCACTTACAGGATGAGCGGTTGCGATTTGTATGGACTGGTTGAGTTGCTCGCTTAGGGTTTGAGAAAGATTTAACCAGTCCATAATGAGTCCTTTTCCCTTAATTAGTCGAACAAGTCTTCGGTAATCGCTTCAATCTGTTTTTGGGAGACACTTGGAATCTCAGGTGCATTCTCTTCTCGGAAAATCTCCATTAAAGCGCCAGGCGTGTTTCTTGGAACCGCTTGACCTGTCTCACGATCAATCGGTATATTCACTAAACCTTCAGGCTGGGTAAACGGTACATTCGGGTAGGGTTGCAGCGCAAGTTGCATGTATTCCATCCAAATCGGTAAAGAGGCGCGGCCACCCACTTCACTGCGCCCCAATGTGGTCGGGCTATCAAAGCCTACCCAAACCGTGGTCACAATATTGGAGTTGAAACCGGAGAACCAAGCATCCTTTTGGTCGTTGGTGGTTCCTGTTTTACCCGCAATGTCTTCACGCTTGAGTTCGCGGGCTTTTTTGGCCGAACCGATGCGGATAACATCTTGCATGATGGTATCCATAATATAGACATTACGCTCCTCGATAATTCGCGGTGCATTACGTTCATCACCGGGAATACATTGATTGTTGGTGCAGGCGATTTTTGGTTCGGCCTTATAAAGCACTTCACCATCAAAAGCGCGCACCTCAGAAATGTAATAAGGTTCAATCAGATAACCAGTGTTTGAGAAAGCGGCGTAAGCACGCGCCACTTCCCAAGGTGTGAATTGCACACTCCCTAGAGAGAGTGATAAATCACGGTGTTTGTTAATCTCTTCTTCTGGGAAACCAAAACGTTGGATATAGTCGGATGCGGTATCGATGCCTAGTTTTTGTAATAGACGGATTGAAACTAGGTTGCGGGAAAACGCCAGTGCATTTCTTAGGCGAGTTGGCCCATAAAAACGCCCGGAGTAGTTTTCAGGTCGCCAAACATCTTCCAAGTTGCGGTCATGGAACACCACCGGTGCATCGTTAATTGTGGTGGCCGCGGTCATGCCGTTTTCAAGCCCCGCAGAATACAGGAAAGGTTTGATGTTCGAACCCACTTGACGGCGACCTTGCGTCACGCGGTTGAATTTGCTTCTAAAGAAGTCATAACCGCCAACCAATGCTAGAATACGACCGTCCTTAGAGTCCAAAGAGATTAGTGCCGATTCCGTCTTGGGGTCTTGTGCTAGTTGCCATTGATCTTCAAACCACTGTAGATAAATCACATCGCCTTGTTTTAGAACATCTTGTGGTTTTTTAGGGTCTTTGCCTTTATGGTTGACACCTTTGTATTCAGCCGCCCAAGTCATTTTCTCGAATGGTAAGGTGATTTTTTCGCCATTTTCCATTAAAACTTGAGTGTTGGTTTTTTCAAAGCCAGTTACCACCGCGACTTGAAGGTCGCCATAGTTGCTGGTGTCTTTTAACTCTTCCAGAAGTTTGTCTTCATCGTCAAAAGTGGTTAAATCAAGATTGGTGATAGGGCCTCGATAACCATGACGGCGTTCATAATGTTGCAAACCATCCCGTACCGCCAAATTCGCTTGTGCCTGTAACTTACTGTCGATCGATGTCACAATGGTTAAACCATTTTGCAAAGCTTCTTCACCAAACTTTTCTAAGGCAAAGGCTCGAGCCATCTCTGCAACATAATCGGCTTCGACATCAATGATGGCAGCATGTTTATCGGCGTGAACCTCTACCGCCTGGGCGGCAAGCATCTCTTCTTCAGTGATGAAATTAAGATCATGCATGCGACGCAACACATAGTTACGTCGTAGTTTGGCGCGACTTGGATTGGCGATGGGGTTATAAGCGGAAGGGGCTTTAGGAAGCCCTGCAATCATCGCGTATTCATCTAAAGTCAGTTCATTGATGCTACGGCCATAATAGGTTTGAGCCGCAGCGGCCACACCGTAAGAACGGTAACCCAAAAAGATTTTATTGAGGTAGAGGGCAAGGATTTCTTGTTTGCTTAAGTCGTTTTCAATTTTGTAAGAGAGGATGATCTCATTGAGCTTTCGTAGATAGGTTTTCTCTTTGCTCAAGAAAAAGTTACGTGCCACCTGCATGGTGATGGTTGAACCACCGGATTTCTTTTGACCGGTTGTGATCAATTCCACAACCGCACGCGCTAGACCTTTATAGTCGACCCCGCCATGCTCAAAAAAACTTTCGTCTTCTGAAGAGATAATGGCCTGAGTCATACGTTCCGGAATTTCGGAATATTCCAAAGGTAGGCGTTTTTTAGTGCCAATTTCGCTGATTAATTTATCGTCTTGCGTCACAATGCGTAACGGTACTTGATAGCTGACCTCTTTCAATTCAGCAGTATCGGGCAGGGTAGGGTAAACCGTTATGTAGTAAAAAGTGGCTGCGGCAATCGCTAAAACGGTGAATGAAATAAAGTTAAAGGCAAATAACCATAAAAACCAGCGTCTTTTCTTTTTAGGCGGTAAATTTTGTTGAGAAGGCTGCGGATCGTTTACTTCTTTTGCAGCATCGTTTTTAACTTTAACTTCTATTTCACTCATGAATTGACTCTGTCTATGTATCCCGCTCCAGATTGAATGATGAAACCAATTCAATTTAGAGTGAAAATGGATAACATGTTATTTCTAGAAAATTGTTGGATATTATAGCGTTATTGCGTAGTAAATAGATAAGTGAATTGCCCGGTTTTTAGAAAAAAACTTCAAGGGTGAGTTGAATAAAAATAGATTTGAAGGCAGATTGAAAAAGGCACCACGGGTTTTCAAAAAAGCGTGCGAAAATCCAAGCAATAAAAAACCCAGCATAGGCTGGGTTTCATTTAGAAAACAATCTGTAATCAGCAGATTATTTGCTATAACGTCCTGACTTGATGTCGCCCCACATTAGGAACAGGTTACCACCAATAATGAACACGGCAGCTAAAGCTACACCAGCTAGTCCAATTGCAACTTGAACCGATTGAGGCAGAATATCTGCCCAAATACCTAATAATACCGCAAGTGGAATCACTACACTTGCAACGATAACAAGTAACATTTTTACGAAGTTATTCATGATTTAATGCCTCAGCTAGAAGTTTTTATTTTATAACATCACGAACTATACTTAGATTGCCTGTAAAATTCAATAAATTTACAGGGACAAGGTTGATTTGCATCAAGTTTTTCAAGGTAAGTTGAGTAAGTAAAGTTTATGCGGGTATTTGTATAATCTATGGTTTTGGGTGTTTCTAGATTATTCGATGTTCTGCACCTGTTCACGCATTTGTTCGATTAACACTTTCAACTCCACACTGGTTTGCGCAATTAGGGTGTCGATGGCTTTTGAGCCTAAGGTATTGGCTTCACGATTTAACTCCTGCATCAAAAAGTCTAATCTTCGGCCGATTGGCGTTATTTGCGTCGGTCCGTTTTGTGATGAGTTTTTGGCAAATAGAATATGTTTGACCTCAATTAGATGGGTCTTTAAGCGATCGATCTCTTCGCTGATATCCATTTTTTGTGCCAGTACCGCCACTTCTTGGTGAAATCGATTGTCATCTACTTGTTCTGTCAGGGTCTGAATGCGTTCTTTTAGTTTGGTTACGTGTCTGTTTAATATCTCAGGAAGTTGGGGTTCCAATCTTTGAATTTGTTGGTCAATACTCATGCAGCGATGATTAATCAGTTCAGCCAGCGCCTGGCCTTCACGTAATCGACTTTCATTAAAAGAGAGAATCGTGGTTTGTAAGGACGTTAAAAGTGCGTTATCAATTTGTTCACTGTTTTGCTGGTTAGTCGATTCTTGCAAAACCCCAGGCCATTTTAAGATTTCGAGTGGATTAACGTGGGTTGCCTCGATTAAAGATTGTTGAACTTGGTTAATCGCTTCGCTAAGCGGTTGCAAGATGGCTTGGTTGATTTGCATCGAATCATTTTGCAGTGGGTTTTCATAACTTAAACTGATGTCGATTTTGCCACGTGCGACCTGTTTTTTTAACCGTTCACGTATAATGGGTTCCAAATGTCGAAACGCATCCGGCAAGCGAGGGTTTATTTCAAGGTAGCGCTGGTTGACCGAGCGAATTTCCCAACTGTAACGACCAGATTCGGTATTTTCTTGAACCCTTGCAAAAGCGGTCATGCTTTTGGCGGAGTAGGTTGAGAGCATTTGGGTTGAGCTGTGCATGGAATATCCCCGGCAATTTGATTGCGATGTCTGGAATGGAGGCCATCGTTTATAATGGCGTTAATTTAACAAGGTTCATCTAAAAAGGAAACAATATGACTCAAACGGTTGTACTGGCTACCGGTAATGCGGGCAAATTAACAGAGATGGCGGATATTTTGCAACCCCACGGTTGGGATGTGAAAGCGCAATCTGAGTTTTTTAATGGTGAAGCAGAGGAAACCGGTTTAACGTTTATTGAAAATGCGATTTTAAAAGCACGTCACGCATCGAAAAAAACCGGGTTGCCAGCTATTGCGGATGATTCAGGAATTGAAGTTTCCGCTTTGCACGGACGTCCCGGAATCTATTCGGCACGCTATTCACAAGATATTCATGGTGAGGCGGCGAATGATGAAACCAATTTACAAAAGTTATTAGATGAGTTGGCGGGGCTTCCAGCAGAGCAAAGACAAGCGAGCTATTACTGCGCCATGGTCTATGTTGAACATGAAAATGACCCTACGCCGATTATTGGTTTAGGACGCTGGTATGGTGAGATTCTGACCAAAAAACGCGGTGATGGCGGGTTTGGTTATGATCCGATTTTTTGGGTTGAAGAGTTTGGCAAAACCGCCGCCGAACTTCCAAAAACACAAAAGAACCAGGTGAGCCATCGTGCGCAGGCATTGAATGCTTTGGTGATGCAGTTACGACGCGGTGCTTGAATTTAGCTGGTAGCGGGCAGTTTGTAGTCAGCGGTATGGTATTGATTTCATATTGGTTCCGTTGACTTCAAACCGCTCATAGCCTAAAAAAATTAAATCCAAACCTCTTCCGCATATTCCACAATATGCACCGTTTTATTAAGTTTCTCTTCAATGGCTTTTTTAAATATTTCTTGTTTATCACGCTCCCCGTGAATTAAGAAGACTTTATCCAGCGTTTCAAACCCACCCATCCATTTGAGCATGTCGCTTTGGTCGGCATGGGCTGAGAAGCCGTTAATCATCATCCGATTAGCACGAACTTTAATTTTTTCGCCATAGACGTGAATGAATTCGGCACCATCGACCAAATATCTTCCTAAGGTTCCTTCCACTTGATAGCCTACAAAAATCAGGGTGTTTTTTTCATTCCATAAGCGATGCTTGAAGTGATGGAGAATACGGCCTCCATTACACATTCCGCTTCCGGCAATGATAATCGCACCAGAGTCGACTTCGTTAATTTGCATGGAGTCCGCACCGCTTAACGTGTATTCCAAATAGGGAAAGTCGAACACGGAACCATCCTTGTTGAACAAGTCTTGTGCCGCTTTATTCAAGCTTTTGTGGTTTTGGTTGTAAATGATGGTGGCTTTGGTGGCCATTGGAGAATCCACAAATATCTTACATTCAGGTAGTTCATTGTCGTAATACATCTGTTTGAGTAATATTAAAATCTCCTGAGTTCGTTCGATGGCAAAAGAAGGAATAAGGACATTACCTTCATTTTTAAGAGTTTGCACCACTGCGGTTTTGAATTCATCCACACTGTCTTCTAGGGAACGGTGGTTGCGGTCACCATAGGTCGATTCAATATAAAGTGCGTTTGCGTGCGGAACCGTTTCAGGAGAGCGCATGACTGTGTCAATGCAACCCCCTAAATCACCAGAAAAGACCACGGTTTTGTGCTGACCCTCTTCTTCAAAGTCAATTTGGATGGTGGATGAACCTAAGATATGGCCAGCATTTCTAAAGGTTGCACTCACGCCTTTATCAAGTTGAATGGTGTTGTTGTAGTCGGCGTATTGAATGTTCATATCAAACACCGCTTTGGCATCATCGATTGTATAGATTGGCTCTGCAACCTCGTTTTCTTCACCACGACGTTTGGCTTTTTTGAGTGACGTTTTGTAATCTTCTTGGGCGATTTTTGCACTATCCAATAAAACCACCTCAGCCAAATCCATGGTAGCTCTCGTGGCGATGATTCGACCATTAAAACCCTCTTTAACCAGTTTGGGAATACGGCCAACATGATCTAAATGGGCGTGTGTAATCAGTAGGATATCGACATCTTGAGGGTTGAAGCCAAAAGGATCGGCCGAGTCATGGTCGGTATGACCTTGAAACATGCCGCAGTCGATAAGGATTTTAGGGCCTGACTTAAGCTGTAAAAAATGACATGAACCTGTCACCGTTTCTGCAGCACCAAAAGATTGAATAGGGGTCATATGAGCTCCTTTAAGGATATCGCATCGTTGAGATTGTTGAGCTGTGGTTAAGAACACAAAATAGCATAGTTGTACCGCAACGAACATGTGCGGCATCAACTATTTCTGAATAACGTGAAGGATTATTAGGAAATGGACGGCTCATTGATCAGCTCTGTGATTAGTGCGCTTAGTTCTCTGCTAAGGTTACCGTAACACCTTTGTTTGAGATTAAATATTTTCTGCCCATACCGCTGTTTGCCATGGTGCCTTTGATATTGTGTTGTCCACGCACTACCGTGCCTACCGGGATTTTATGACCGTTTTTGACACAGTTGACCGGCTCTAAATTGAACTCATAGCGTAGCCGTTTTGGGTTGAGAAAAGCCACGCCTTGCGCTACGCAGCCTTTGGCATTGCCTTGGGTAATCAGCAGTTTTACGGGTGTCGATGATGTTTGAGAGATTGGGCCTTGAATGGAATTGAGCAAAATGGCTCGAGTAACTTGCTCTGCGGCATGGCTTGAGAGTGCTATTCCAAATAAACTGATGGCAATCAGTTTCACGGTAGGTTTGTTCATACTAAACATAATCATTCCCTCCTTGAAGAGATATTAGCATGTCTTAATGCGTATTCATTTGCAATAAAAACAATAATTTAAAATTGTTGTGCAGATATCAGCGAAAGTTATGAAGCCTTAGAATTGCCGTTATTTAATGGCTAAAAAGAGTTAAAATAACAGGCCTGCCAAGTCTTTGAATGACAAGGCGGTAAAGCCTAAACCTTTAAGTGGTCAACACCGTTAATTTTGGAAGAATCTGTGAACTTTACTCAACCGTTACCGCTTAGCTTGTACGTGCATTATCCCTGGTGTGTGCAAAAGTGCCCTTACTGTGACTTTAACTCCCATACGCTCAAAAAAGAGATTGATGAAGCGGCCTATATTAATGCTCTAATCACTCAGCTGGAACGCATTCTGCCTCAAATTTGGGGCCGCCAGATTCAGTCGATATTTTTTGGTGGTGGAACCCCGAGCTTGATTTCTGAAGAGGGCTTAAATCGTTTTCTGTCGCAAGCGCGTGCGTTATTGGGCTTTGGTCCCAATATCGAAATCACTTTGGAAGCGAATCCGGGAACGGTGGATTTTGAAAAGTTTGCCGGTTTCTACCAGGCAGGGATTAATCGATTATCGATGGGAATCCAAAGTTTTGACGATGAAAAATTAGTCGCACTCGGTCGGATACACTCTTCCGATGAGGCACATAAGGCGATTCAAGCCGCCAAGTCAGCAGGGTTCACCAATTTTAATCTGGATTTGATGTTCGCCCTGCCTAACCAAAGTTTAGAGCAAGCGATTGCCGATGTTGAGCAAGCCATTGGTTATCAGCCGCCCCATCTTTCACACTATCAACTGACTTTAGAGCCGAATACGCCTTTTTATAAGAATCCACCGGTATTGCCTAATGATGACCAGGCCTGGGAGTTTCAACAGGCCTGCCAGCAGATTATTGGCAATGCCGGCTATCAACATTATGAGGTCTCTGCTTATGCTCAAAAAGGGCGTCAAAGTGTGCATAACCTAAATTATTGGCAATTTGGTGATTACATCGGTTTAGGAGCGGGCGCTCACGGCAAAATCACCATGGCTCCGGAAGGTCGGATTTTCAGGACACAGATGCCCGCTTCACCAGGCGGCTATATTGAAGCCATGAAACAATATGATGCCGGCCGTACCCACTGGTTGGAAAAAGAGGATGCGATTTTTGAATTCATGCTCAATGCACTGCGTTTACAACAAGGCTTTGATTTGGGGTTGTTTGAACTGAGAACCGGCTTGTCGTTAACCGAGATTACGCCGGTTTTAGAAAGTCTAATTGAGCAAAAATTGATTGAAATCCTACCGCAGAACGATACCGATTGGTTGAAGTTGACCGCCAAAGGGCAGCAGTATCTAAATGATGTGGTCAGTGCATTTCTAGCTGAATAACCGTGTTGAAAAAACGGTTTTTTAGATGAGTTCTCAGTGGGATACTAAACCCTTTATAATGAATTTTCATATCATTAAGTTCTTTGCCGGTTTATCATCTTGAGCAAAGATTGCATGTTTTAAAACTATAAATTAAGAGCATTCCAGCGTGACCCAAGCAACATTAAAATGGACCAAACGAGCCGCTTTGATTCTGGCAATTATCCCGATTTTGTTATTTTTAGGATTTGCCGGAGCGGTTAGTCTGATTGATTTCAATCAGTATAAGCCGCAAATAGAACAAGAGGTGGCTAAGCTTACCAAGCGCGATTTTAAAATCGAAGGTGAAGTGAAGGTTTCGGTTTTACCTTTTATGTTCCATTTAGGCAAAATGACGCTGAAAAACCAGCCTGGTTTTGAAGAAGAAAATTTATTCACCATGAAAGAGGCGCAAATCGAGCTCTCTTTAAAAACCCTTTTTCTAGACAAAAAACTTAAAGTCACCAGCCTAGAGTTAATCGAGCCAAAGTTTCATTTTATTGAATTGGCGGATAGAAATAACTGGTCAGATATGCCACTGTTGAGTTTTGTTGATGGCATGCCACAACGGCTCGTCCAGCAAGTGAGCCAAATAACGGTTCCTGTTAAGGTTTCTAAGATAGCTGTCGGGGAAAGTGTTGGCGGTTTCCAGAAAGTGGCGATGGGTAATGAGCCCGCTTTGCTGAAAACGTCAGTGCAATCTTCTCAATCAAGTGTGAGTGAAAAGGCGCCGCTAGAACAGAAACAGCCCGACTGGTCTTTAGAGAGTTTGGTGGTTAAGAACGCAGAAATTATCTATAGCAATTCTTTACAAGGCTTTAGCGTGAGCCTTAAAAAAGCTAACCTGTTAGCATTTGATGTGTTGCCAAACAAGCCATTTAAAATGAACAGTGATTTTGTCTACCAGCACAGTCAGTCGCCACGCACATTCGACTTCCAGATTAACGGCAATATTCTGCTGGCGAATCATTACACTCAGCTCCATTTATCAAATTGGCATGGCGTATTCAGGTTGCGTTTACCAGAAGTGTTGAACAAGCCGGATATCCGTTTAACCACCGAAGGTGAGAACTTGATGGTCGACTTCAAGTATCAGCAACTTTATGTCAAAAATACCAAGCTAGAGGGATTAGAGGCTCAAGTTCTGGCGAGTTTTCAGGGTGAGTTTGGGGTGAACCCGGTTTATGACGGAGTGTTTGAAGCGGAAAAAATCAATCTCAAGAAATGGATTGAACATTTAGGATTGCCTGCGCCGGAAATGGTTAAAACGGAGGCCTTGACCAACGCATCAGGCAAGTTCAATTGGCATTGGAACGGTAAGGTTCTCAGTATAAAAAAACTTGATGCCAAAGTGGATGATACTCAAATCTTGGGTAGTTTGAGTTGGCCTTTCAATCGTCAAGCGGCAGAATTTGATTTAGTGGTGAATAACCTCAATATGGACGATTTTATGGTCAAGGTCGATTTGCCGGCAATCAGGCCGGGTGATTTGACTCACAACACACAAAACACCCAAGAAACCCATTTATATCCGATTCCGATGGCGGTTTTACAGGAGCTGAATGCCAGTGGAAAGTTACAGTTTAACTCTTTAACCTTTCAGGGTTTAAAGCTACCGACCGTGGATATGCAGTTGCTCGCGAATTCCGGGAATTGGGAAATCGCGCCTCTAGACATCCAATTTGCTCAAGGTCAATTACAGTCTAAATTGATGGCCGAATTAGCGAGTAATCGTTCCGACTATGTCTGGAAAGGGCGTACCAAAGATTTGGCTTTAGGCGGTATAGTGAATTCCGGCAGTAACGGTGCTCAGCAACCGCAGGGAGTACTGGACAGTCATTTCTTGTTAAAGACTTCGGGGGTTAATCCGCAGCAGTGGTTGGCTCATCTGCAAGGTTCGGTAAATGCCGATTTCAAACAAATCAAGCTTTCAGGTTTGGATATAAATCAGATATTAAGCGGCTCTTTGGAGCTAACGGATAACAATAATGCTTTTACCCATTTCAAACACATTGAGGTGATGGGGCAGATTAGCGATGGTATCTTTACCCCCAAACGGTTGTTGTTGCAAAGTGAACGCTTCAAAGGTACGGGGCATGGAACGCTTGATTTAAGAACCCAGCAAATAGAGGGAGATTTATTGCTAACGGTTGCGGAATCTACGGAAGTCTTGGCAGGCTTAAGGGGGTTGAGTTTGCCTGTAAAACTAGAAGGAGGGCTGGCTCAGCCAAATTGGTCGATTAATGTGGCTGAGTTAAATCCAAAGATGGCGCAAAATTCGGCCAGTTTAAGTGCGATAACCCATTTACTGCAATAAACTCACCAGGCCTGGTCAAAGGCTAGATTCTCTCAAAAATCAGATCCCAAACCCCGTGTCCTAGGCTATGGCCACGCGCTTCAAACTTGGTTAATGGTCGATAGTCCGGGCGAGGTGTATATTGGCCTTGTCCGCTGATATTTCTATAGTTGGGCGCTTCATTCATCACTTCCATCATGTGAGTCGCGTAATCTTCCCAATCGGTAGCCATATGGAATTGCCCACCCGGTTTTAAGTGTGAGGCAATCGTTTGGACAAATCCAGGCTGAACAATGCGGCGTTTGTTATGACGTTTTTTATGCCAAGGGTCCGGAAAGAAAAGATACACACCTGCCAACGAGTCTTTAGGGATGCATTTCTCAAGCACTTCAATCGCATCGTGATTATAGACACGAATATTCGTTAGGCCTTTTTCTTCGACAAGCTTCAACAAAGCGCCAACACCGGGACGATGAACTTCAATGCCGATATAGTTCTGCTGTGGATTGGCTTCAGCCATCTCAGCAAGGCTTTTACCCATGCCAAAACCGATTTCGACAATGGTTGGCGCGTCACGGCCAAATAGTTTCTTTAAATCAAGCAGTTCATCGGTGACCGTTAAACCAAATTTTGGCCATTGGCTGTCAATCGCATTTTGTTGGGCGGCAGATAAGCGGCCTTGGCGTAAAACAAAACTTTTAATCCGGCGGGTGATATTGCCTGATGTGCTAGTAGCGGTATTTTCTTCAGTTGTGCTGGAGTGGCTTGGGGAGTTTGTTGATTCAGTCATAATAAATTCTAGAATTTGTTGTGTTAATTTTGAATGCGTATAGTATAGCCTAAATCTAAAATTACAATCTGATAGTACATAAAATTTTCAATAACTTAAGTGCTTTTATAAGCCCGTTTACGTTTGTTTAATCTATTTAAAAGTCGACAAAAGAGTGTTCCCTGTTCATGTCACAGTTTTCATTACCTGAGTTCTCACAATCCTTGTTAAACTGGTTTGATACCTGTGGTCGCCATGATTTGCCCTGGCAGCAAGCGATTAACCCCTACCGTGTTTGGGTTTCCGAAATCATGTTGCAACAAACGCAAGTGAAAACCGTCATTCCTTATTACGAGCGATTTATGCAAAGTTTCCCTAGCGTAACGGATTTGGCCGCCGCTTCCCAGGAGGAGGTCTTGTCGCATTGGGCGGGGCTCGGATATTACGCACGTGGACGTAATTTGCATCAGGCCGCACAGATGATAGTGGATGACCATGGTGGACAGTTTCCGAACGAGTTTGATTCGATTGTCGCTTTGCCAGGCATAGGACGTTCAACGGCGGGGGCGATTTTATCCATCGCGTTACAGCAACGTTTCGCCATCCTGGATGGTAATGTGAAACGGGTGTTAAGCCGTTATTTTGCGATTGAGGGGTGGCCTGGTGAAAAGGCGGTTGAAAACCAGCTTTGGCAACTTGCGGATACGCTGACTCCCAAAACACGTTTTAATGATTACACCCAAGCGATTATGGATTTGGGCGCCACCTTGTGCACCCGGAGCAAACCTAATTGTGATGTTTGTCCAGTAAATAAAGGCTGTTTGGCTTTCAAACAAAGCCAGGTGGATGTGTTTCCATTTAAAAAGCCTAAGAAAGACAAGCCAACCAAACAGGCCTGGTTGCTGATTCGCAAAAACGCTCAAGATGAAATATGGTTAGAACAGCGTCCGCAAAAAGGCATTTGGGGTGGCTTGTGGAGTTTTCCTGAGTTTGAAAGTCACCAGGCCTGTTTGGATTTTCTGCAACAGCAAGTGAATGCTGAAGATGTTGGACAAACCCAAAGAAGTCATCCACAGAGTTTGTTAGAATGGGATTCATTCAGGCATACCTTTTCGCACTATCATCTCGAGATCCATCCTCTTTTGCTTGAGGAATCTTGTTTCTTAGGGGTTAATGAAAGACCGGAAGATTATGCGGTAGGCACCACCGAGCAGCGAGCGTCTGCAGCATGGCATAAACTCCAGGCCATTGTTGATGGCCAACTTGGTGTACCGGCACCAGTGACGAAATTACTGGAAAAATTAGTAACGCCATAATTCTTGATAATATGGTGTTAAGTGTTGCATCGTAATAAAATGTGAATGAAGCAGATTAAATAAAGAGACACTGTTCGAAGGTCTCATAAAAAATAAACGGGTTACGGAGAGTAAAATGAGTAGATTGGTTGATTGCGTAAAGATGGGTGAAAAACTAGAGGGATTGGATTTTTTACCTTTTCCGGGAGAGTTGGGTCAAAAAGTTTACGACAATGTATCTAAAGAAGCTTGGAAACAATGGTTGAGTCAGCAAACGATTTTGATTAATGAATACCGTCTTTCCAGCTTAGACCCGAAAGCACGTACTTTTTTATTGGAAGAGATGCAAAAGTTTCTATTTGATGATCAAGACATCGATATGCCAGAAGAGTTCAAGTCAATTTAAGTTAGGTTGGTCTGATTTTTAATGTGGCGAGGTTAGCAGTTGGTTAGCAGTCAAGAAAAAGGAACTTCCAAGATGGGAGAGTTCATCGATATCTTTATCGGTCGTCAGCCTATTTTTAACCGAAATATGGAAGTGGTTGCCTATGAATTGCTGTTTAGGGGCAATACTCAGGACAACCATGCGATGATTATCGGTGGTGATGCCGCTTCTGCTCAAGTGATGATGAATGTATTCGGTGAAATGGGTCTGGATGAAGTGCTGGGTAATCATAAAGGCTACATCAACTTCACAGAGGGATTGCTGTTACGTGAGTATCAGCCCTTTTTCCCTAAAAAAACCGTGGTGATCGAGGTGCTTGAGGATGTTGCGGTCACGCCGCAATTGATTGATTCATTAAGCAGGCTTAAAGAGCAGGGATTTACCATCGCGTTGGATGACTATATTTTCAACCCGGAACTGCTACCCCTTGAACGCTTTGCCGATATCGTAAAAGTTGAAATCCAAGCGGTTGGACCCAAGCAGTTGATTGAACATTCACAGCGTCTAAAAGCGAAAGATATTAAGTTATTGGCTGAAAAGGTCGAAACGCGTGAGCAATTCGAGTTCTGTGCCAAGCTGGGTTTTGATTATTTTCAAGGTTACTTTTTTGCTAGACCGAAAATTATACAAGGTAGACGTTTACCTAATAATAAAATGACCATGCTTGAGCTTCTGGCGAATGTCTATAATCCTGATATTGATATGCATCAGCTGTCAGACATCATTGGTAAAGATGTCTCTTTAAGTCAAAAACTATTGAAGTTTGTCGCTGAAAGCAGTGGCGTAGGTGTGCAGATTTCCTCGATCCATGATGCCGTATTACGTTTTGGGTTAAATCGCCTTAAAAGCTGGGCAAGCATGTTGGTGTTGTCCGGAGTGGATGACAAGCCTGTGGAATTGTTTACAACGGCGTTAACCAGAGCTAAGTTTTGTGAGTTGGTGGGCGGTAGGCTTGGCCGATACTCTAAGGACAGTTATTTCACGGTAGGTCTGTTTTCATGTTTAGATGCCGTTATGGATACGGAATTATCCGTGTTATTGGACAAGCTTGGGCTGGATAATGCGATACATGATGCCTTACTTGAACAAACGGGTGATTTGGGCTTGGTATTGAAAGTGGTTAAAGGCTTGGAGCAGGGGCAAACGGATTTTGTTTTACCTGACAATATGAGTGCGTCGGAGTTATCGGCTCTGTACCTAGAAGCGATGAGGTTTGCTGAAGCGATTGATTTAGGCTGAAGTTAAGTTTGTACAGACACATTTAAAAACCAGGCATAAAAGCCAGGCAATAAAAAACCCGCATCAATCGCGGGTTTTTTATTGCTCAGTAAAGTAGCTTTACTTGTGGTATTCAGGGCTGTAGTCCACCACGGCATTGATGAAAGCATCCACCGTTTCCGGGTCAATGCCTGGGTGAATGCCATGCCCCAAGTTGAATACATGCCCAGTCCCTTTGCCATAGCTGTCGAGAACGCTTTTGACTTCTTGACGGACACGCTCTGGAGATGCGTAAAGTACGGTTGGATCCATGTTCCCTTGCAGAGCAACACGGTCACCTACTTGCGCACGTGCATCGGCCATGTCCATTGTCCAGTCAATCCCTAAACAGTCCGCACCGGCATCCGCCATAGCGTTTAACCACTGGCCGCCACCTTTGGTATATAAAATACAAGGCACTTTACGGCCATCTTTCTCTTTGATTAAACCATCAACGATTTTAGCCATATAGTCTAATGAAAACGCTTTGTAGTCACGAGGTGTCAACAGGCCACCCCAAGTGTCAAAGATTTGCACCGCTTGCGCGCCTGCTTCAATTTGTGCGTTTAGGTAAGCGGTTACCGAATCTGCCAAAACGTCTAAGATTTGGTGCATCATTTTAGGCTGTTCGAACATCATGCCTTTGACTTTACCAAACTGCTTGCTTGAACCGCCTTCAACCATATAAGTGGCTAAGGTCCACGGGCTTCCTGAGAAACCAATCAGCGGTACTCGACCATTGAGTTCTTTACGGATGGTGCTTACCGCATTCATAACATAACCTAAATCTGAACCCATGTCCGGCACAAAAAGACGGTCAACATCGGCTTGGGTTTTGATCGGCTTATCGAAAATTGGGCCTTCACCTTCCGCAAAACGAAGCTCAAGCCCCATGGCATCCGGAATCGTCAAGATATCCGAAAATAGAATAGCCGCATCAAGAGGGTAGCGGTCTAAAGGCTGAATGGTCACTTCACAGGCGAGCTCGGCGTTTTTACACAGATCCATGAACGACCCTGCTTTAGCGCGTGTTGCGCGGTATTCAGGCAGATAACGACCTGCTTGACGCATCATCCAAACCGGAGTGCGGTCAACGGGTTCTTTGAGAAGTGCTCGTAAAAAACGATCGTTTTGTAACTCTGCCATAACAAGGCCCTTTATATTAAATATATTAAAGCTAAAAATAAGGGGGTTATTTTAGCGAAATGCGCCACTAAAGCAAGGTTTAGGCAGATAGAAGTGGTGTAAGCGTCTTTAGGCAGGGTTGCTACTGGTTAAGCGGATTGAAGAGGTTGATGGCGTAAGGGTTTTCAATCAGCATATACATCGCCCCTTTATAGAGGTAGGCGTAGCCCCTGACTTCAATGGTTTGTCCATCGAGAGCCTCAAGTTTGTTGTAATCAAAGTTATCCCAATACTTTTTCTGCACCCGGATTCCGGTGGTATCCATATTGATAATATAGTTGCTCGATGATTTATCGACTTTGACCACTTTCCCCCTAATGATTCGATAGCCTTCATCCTCTGAAGTGAGGGTGGTGCTTTCGGCTAAAGGAAAATGCCTGTCGGGATTTTTTGCCAAAAAATCCCATAATTGATAACCTCCATCACGGGCTTTTTGTTCCGCTTGGTAGTAGCATTTTGCATGTTTCAGGTTGCCATAGGTGGTGCGGCCGATTGCATAACCGCTTTCCAGCATTTTTTGTTGGATACTGGTGCCATCTTTGAAAAACAAGTGTGCAAGTTGACGGTTGCGGTTATCAAGGCGGGTTTTATCAAATTCCACACCCACCTCTAAATCGTTATTGGCCAATAGTTTATTCAAAAAGGTTTGCGATTCTTTTGCCAAAGGTTCGCCTGGAGTGTGCCATTTCTGCTTTTTCTCAATTTGTGGCGCGTAAATTCCCGCCAATCGGACACGTTGATTGTTGATCACAATCGTATCCCCGGTAATGGCGTATTCCGCTTTGGTCCAAAGCAGCTTGTTGGTGTCAATTTGGCAGGTTTCTTCGTCAGCAGAAAATGCGGCAATAGAATTCGTAAGACCGAGAAGAAAGATAAGAGCTGGGATTAATTTAGTCATGGCATTGATTGTAATGATTTTAATGGATAAATACAAAGCAATTGCTGAGCCATTGAAAAATATCGTGAATCATTACCAGGCCTGGTCATTTTGTTTTCAGCAGGCTTGAGACGTTGTCGTAATTGGCGGGTATCAAACCGTAGCTATAAAAAAAGCGCTAGAGGCTTGGAGCCAATAGCGCTTTTTCGTGTAACCAAAAAGATTTGATTAACGACGAGCGTATTTCTGCTTGAACTTCTCAACACGACCTTCTGTATCCACAAGTGTTTGCTTACCAGTGTAGAAAGGGTGAGATGCGCTAGAAACTTCAACACGTACTAGCGGGTAGTCTTTACCGTCTAGAGTAATAGTGTCGCCAGAAGTCTTTTCAATTGTTGAGCGAGTAATGAAAGTTTCGCCAGTTGAGATATCCTGGAAAACTACGTCTTTGTACTCTGGATGAATGTCTGCTTTCATGATGACGGTCCAATTAATTAGTTAATTCTATAAAAAAAGAGCATTATATTGATAAAAATAAGAAATGCAACAATCTTTTTTCAGATGGATGCATCTTTTTATCAAGAAATACATGGTTTTAGTTCCGTAAACAAATTTACGGAAGCTGGTTGTTTTTTCTGCAATTAGCCTTTCATTGCATCAAATAGAGCATCGTTGGTTTTCGATACTTTCATTTGATCAATCAGGGTTTCAATCGCTTCAATTTCGTTCATCGATTGTAGGAAACGACGTAAAATCCAAATGTTTTGCAACTCTTCCGGAGTGGTCAGAAGTTCTTCTTTACGTGTACCGGATTTCGTTAGATTGATTGCAGGGAAAATACGTTTTTCAGCAATGCTGCGAGAAAGATGAAGTTCCATGTTACCGGTCCCTTTGAATTCTTCAAAGATAACCTCATCCATCTTAGACCCTGTATCCACTAAAGCGGTGGCGATGATGGTTAAAGAACCACCTTCTTCAATGTTACGCGCCGCACCAAAGAAACGTTTAGGGCGGTGTAATGCATTAGCATCCACACCACCGGTCAAGATTTTCCCAGAAGCCGGAACCACCGTGTTGTAGGCACGCGCTAAACGGGTAATCGAGTCTAATAGGATAATAACGTCTTTCTTATGCTCGGTTAAACGTTTGGCTTTTTCAATAACCATTTCAGCAACTTGTACGTGACGGGTTGCCGGTTCATCGAAAGTGGATGAAATCACTTCACCGCGAACAGTACGTTCCATTTCCGTTACTTCTTCTGGACGTTCATCAATCAGTAGGACAATCAGATGGGCATCTGGATAGTTTTCAGCGATAGATTGTGCCATTTGTTGAAGAATAACCGTTTTACCCGATTTTGGCGGAGCCACAATCAATCCACGTTGTCCTTTACCAAATGGCGCGGCAATGTCGATAATACGAGGGGTGATGTCTTCGGTGCTGCCGTTACCAATCTCCATCTTCAGACGCTCTTGAGCGTGCAATGGGGTTAAGTTTTCAAAAGCGATTTTCTTACGAGCGACATCTGGGTCTTCGTAGTTGATTTGTTCAACTTTTAACAGGGCAAAATAACGCTCACCTTCTTTTGGTGGACGGATTTTCCCTTGAATGGTATCCCCTTTACGTAATCCAAAACGGCGAATTTGGCTAGGAGAAACATAAAGGTCATCTGGCCCGGCTAGGTAAGAACCGTCACCAGAACGTAAGAAACCAAAACCATCAGGTAGTATTTCTAAAACGCCTTCGCCAAAAATATCCTCACCTTTTTTAGAATGAGCTTTCAAAATAGCGAAGATAATATCTTGTTTACGTAAACGAGCTAAGTTGTCCAATCCCATGCTTGCGGCAAGGTCGAGTAATTTAGCGGCAGATTGTTTTTTTAAATCGAGTAAATGCATAATTTTTAGTTTTTTATTTGATGGTTATCTTGAGAGGTTGAAATTAATGTGACTTAATTTTAATGGGTTGGTTTCAATGAAGTTCAGGTGACTTGTCTGGATGGGGTCGTGCTACTCCCGAGCGATCTTTGATAACTCGGGAGAGTGGTATTAAAGGTTTCCGTCTAAGAAAGCCGTTAATTGTGATTTAGATAGAGCGCCTACTTGGGTTGCATCTACTTCACCATTTTTGAACAACATCAATGTTGGAATACCACGAACACCATATTTTGGTGGAGTTGCTGGGTTCTCATCGATGTTTAACTTAGCTACTTTTACACGGCCTTCATATTCAGCGGTAATATCATCAAGAATTGGTGCAATCATTTTACAAGGTCCACACCATTCAGCCCAAAAATCGACTAATACTGGAATGTCTGATTGTAAAACTTCTGCATCAAAGTTTGAATCGCTTGTTGAAATCATGTTTTCTCCTAACTCTATTTAACATACAGCAAACCCTATTTCGAATGAACGAATCCGTTTAATTAGAACGTTTAAGAATCTTGTAGGAACTGTATGGATTTAAATCTATTTGATGTGATGCCAAAAGGTGTTTTTAATTCGTTTTAAATAACACTTCTTGCATTGATTCTGTAATCATTTTTTTGGTATTTGGCTAACATTACCTTAACAATTTTTAAATATCAAGTGAATTTAGAAAATAAATATTAAAGATTACTGTTTTTTGGGGCGAGGGAGGGCTTCTGTCGAGTCCTGTTTTTAGAAGTCTTTCAATTAAGGCGTTCCAACAATCCCTTTAAGTTAATGCATTACTGATGATTGCATGGTTAATTTCGCCAAATCAGGAAGCATTTATCGTACGATATTAGCCAATAATTATCTTGTGTTGAACCCCTTGTCGTTAACCAAAATTCAAACGGCATGGGATATGGAAAAAATGAATGGATATCTCTTTTATATTAAATGATTTAAATGACGCACAGCGTGAAGCGGTGACCGCTGATGAAACGCATGCTTTGATTTTGGCCGGTGCGGGTAGTGGCAAGACCCGTGTTTTAGTGCATCGTATCGCCTGGTTGACCCAGGTGATGGGGCACTCCCCTTATAATGTTTTGGCGGTTACCTTTACCAATAAAGCCTCTAATGAGATGCGTGGCCGCATAGAAAGCCTGATTGGTCAGCAAGCCAATGGCTTAACCATGGGCACGTTTCACGGTATTGCCTACCGTATTTTACGTCAACATCATCAAGAAGCCGGCCTGCCAAAAGATTTCCAGATTTTAGATTCCGATGACCAGAAACGTGTCATCAAACGTCTTTTAAAAGCGATGGAACTGGATGAAGCGCAGTGGCCGCATAAACAGATTCAAGCGTTTATCAATGGCGAAAAAGAGGAAGGGCGTCGCCCGCATCACATCGATATCGGTCATAACCCGTTCGTGGCCAAGATGGTTCAAGTTTATAAAGCCTATGAAGAGCAATGTCAGAGATCAGGCCTGGTGGATTTTGCCGAACTGTTATTGAGGGCGCATGAGCTTTGGTTGAAACATCCGATGGTACTGGCGCATTATCAAGCCCGTTTCAAACACATTCTGGTGGACGAGTTCCAAGATACCAACAGTTTGCAATACGCTTGGTTGAGGGTGTTGGCCGGTGGCTCGGGTAAATTGTTTGTGGTTGGGGATGATGACCAATCCATTTACGGTTGGCGTGGCGCCAAAGTAGAGAATATCCGTCAGTTTGATGAAGATTTTGCCAATGTCAAAATGGTGCGTCTTGAGCAGAACTATCGTTCTACCGAAACCATTCTAAAAGCCGCTAACGGCTTAATCGCCAATAATACTTCTCGTATGGGTAAGCAGTTGTGGAGTGCGGGTGAAGCGGGTGATTTAATTAAAGTCTACGAAGCCTTTAATGAGATGGACGAAGCGCGTTATGTCTGTAATCAAATCGAACAGTGGTGTGAGAATGGTGGTGCGCGTAATGAGGTGGCCATTTTATACCGCTCCAATGCGCAATCGCGTATTTTAGAACAGGCTTTGATGCAGGCGCAGATTCCGTATCGTGTTTATGGCGGTTTGCGTTTCTATGACCGTGCCGAGATTAAAGATGTCTTAAGTTACCTACGTTTACTGGTTAGCCGTGAGGATGACGCTGCATTTGAACGAGCCTATAACCATCCGCCACGAGGCATCGGCCAAAAAACCGCAGACAGCATTCGTGAAATGGCCAAGCAGCAACAAATCTCACTGTGGCAAGCGGCTGAGAAGTTGGTGGAGAGTGGTTTAACGCCTAAAGCCAAATCTTCGGTTGCTGGGTTTTTAGAGCTGATCGATAACCTGGATGATGTAACCCGTGAACTTAATCTAGAAGATCAAATGTTAAAAGTGGTTTCGCAATCGGGCTTGCAGGCGCATTTTGAGAAAGATCGGTCAGAACAAGGTCAAGGTCGCCTGGAAAACATCGATGAGTTAATCAATGCCGCCAGTCAATTCAAACAGGCCAGTGCCCAGCAAAATGCCGACGGCATTGAGAGTGAAGCACAAGCGTTTGCCGGTCAAAATGAGTTTGATGGGGTTGACGAAGATGGCAATACTTTATTGCTCAATCCGGTATTCGATAATCCTTTATCTGAATTTTTAGCCCAGGCGGCGTTAGAAGCGGGAGAACGCCAAGCGGATGAATGGGAATCTTCGGTACAGCTGATGACGTTGCATGCCGCCAAAGGACTGGAGTTTCCATTGGTGTTTATGATTGGTGTCGAAGAGGGCTTGTTCCCATCACAGCAATCTTATGAAGATGCTTCTCGTTTGGAAGAGGAGCGTCGACTAGCTTATGTGGGCGTCACCCGTGCCGAAAAACAACTGATGATTACCTATGCCACTCGTCGCAGATTGCATGGTAAAGAGCTGTTTCCAACGCCCTCCCGATTCATTAAAGAGATTCCTCAAGATTGTATCGAAGCGGTACGTTTATCGGGCTCTGTGGCGCCATCTTTTGGCGGATATTCACAACAGCCGGCATTTGGCTTGTCGAGCAAGGTGAATGAAACCGGCTATAACGTGGGTGAACGGGTGTTCCATCAAAAGTTCGGCGATGGTATCGTTTTGAGCACGGAAGGTAGTGGTGAACACGCCCGCATTCAAGTCAATTTCACCCATGCCGGCTCTAAGTGGTTGGTGATGGCTTATGCCAATTTAGAGAAAAGAGCTTAAGGACGAATTGAACAATCATGTCATTTTCCTCTGAACCCCAACAAAACCGGGACAACCAGAACCCACTTGTTTTGCAGATAAAGTCGTTGCAGGCTTGGGGTATGCCTAACGCGGTTGATTTGAGTTTGAACCGTCAGCAGATTTGGATGGTTTCTGGTGCCTCAGGAACCGGCAAATCGCAATTTTTAAAAGCCTTGGCCGACTTAATTGAACACTCCGGGCTGGTTGAACTGTATGGCCAAGAGCAAAATCAAATGTGTCCTGAAAAATGGCGCTCACAAGTGATGTATTTTTCGGCGGAAACCGCCTGGTGGCGAGACCATGTTGCTGAGCATTTCGATACCCAGCCTGACACGGAAATTTTAAACTCGGTGGGTTTAAAGCCGTCCATCCTTGAAAAGAATCCGGATGACTTATCCTCTGGAGAAAAGCAGCGATTGGCGTTATTGCGTGGTTTACAGTATCGACCTAAAGTGCTTTTGCTTGATGAAATCACCGCAAATTTAGACCCTAAAAGCGCCCAGTTGGTTGAGCGGCTTGTCGTCGACTATATCAACACAAATCAAACCTGTGCTTTATGGATCAGCCATGATGAAGAGCAACAACAGCGATTGAGTTGTGAAAACTGCCAACTGGTATTTGTCGCTAAAGAGGAGGGGCGATCATGATTTTGATTAGTTATTGGGATTTGGCCACCCTCTCTTTTTTGGTGTTTTTATTAGGGCTTTTCTTGTGGTTGAACGGGTTTAGCCAGGTAAAGCATCTATGGTGGGCAACCACTAGAATGGTTGTGCAATTGCTGTTTATGGGGGTCTGGTTAAGTTGGGTATTCTATTCAGAAAATCCACTTTGGATTGCGCTGGTGGGAATTGTCATGCTCTCGGCGGCAGGCTATGAAATTACCAAACGCCAGCAATACCGCTTTAAACGTTTACACGGTTTGATGATTGGCTTTTTATCGCTGTCGTTTACCGCTTTATTGTTGTTGATTGGGGTGTTGACCCTGGTGATTCAACCTGAACCTTGGTATCAGCCGCAATATGCCATCCCGTTATTGGGCATGTTGTTAGGTAATAGTATGACCGCGATAGGTTTAGGTTTAGATTCACTGACACGCAACGCCGTGCAGATGAAAGCGAAAATAGAAGCCCAGTTGGCCTTAGGGAAAACCGCCAAGCAATCGTTGGATTTCATTAAACAACAGAGTTTGCATGCCGCCATGATTCCTGTGATGAATATGTTGGTTGCCGCAGGCATCATCTCGTTACCGGGGATGATGACCGGGCAGATTTTAGCGGGTGCAGACCCTATGGAAGCGGTGAAGTATCAAATCATGATTATGTTGTTGATTGCCACCTCAACAGGTTTCGGAACCTTAATTGCGGTGAACTATGCCGGCAAGCAGTTATTTGATGCTAGACAAAGATTAAAAACCTCGGTTTTGATCAAAGTGAAATAAAACCGTGCTGAATAGTGTGCTACTATTTCTATGTGATTGATTACTAAAAGTTTCTCTCTTTCAAGGAGTGTGTTATGGCAATGCGTTTAAAAGATATCGTGGCGGAAGCCAAGGCCAATATTAAAGAGGTGTCCACTTCAGAAGCTAAAGACCTGTTTAAATGCGGTGGTTACAAACCGCTTGATGTGCGTGAACCTGCCGAATATCTAGACGGTACGATTCCGATGTCGGTGCATGTGCCGCGTGGCATGTTAGAGCCGATGTGCGATAAGTGTTATGAAGGTCATATGGGTGAATTAGCCGACTTGGACCAAGGTTGGGTCGTATTCTGCCTATCCGGCGGGCGTGGCGCTTTAGCCGTGGATACCATGCTGAAAATGGGTTACACCAATGTGGTCAACCTGGCCGGCGGCTTCAATGCCTGGAAACAATGCAACGGCGATATTACCGTGCCTCCGGTTGATAACGGTTTAATCCGTTTAGACCACCCTTGGAACCCAGGGTTTCAAGAAGGTAATGTCTGTTAGTTTATTAAATTAAAATCGACAAAATAAAAATAACCAGGCCTGGTAGATTATATTTCTACCAGGCCTGTTTAGTATTTCAAAAGGAGAAAATATGGGTTGGTCGGCTTGGGCTTTGGATAATTTGTGGTTAGTGGCTGGCGGTTCGTTGGCACTGAGTTTTGTACTGCATTTTGTGGTGGTTTGGCTGTTTAAAAATTCGGGGAATAAGTAAATTTTTGTTTTCATTATATCTTGTTGAATTTTAAAGGTAAATTAGCAGTGATACCACTTCAATCTATGTCATGATTGCCAATGATTTCATAGGTTTTACAGTCTTTTCAATATACAGAGTTGTCATATATCTAACTTAAATATAATTGTTTGAACCGCCGCTAACTTGTTAGGTATTTAAGGTTTTTGGGCATAGTAGGAGGTGTAATCTATAGATATTATTGGCTTTTTTAGTTTTCTATTGCCGGGTAATTAGTCTCTGTTTATAGTAAATTCAACAAGTTACAGCAAGTCTTATTTATTTTCACTCTATTTAATACCTTTTATTACCGCTCTTTCAAAATACGTTTTTTTATAAAAAATACTTGCACTTTATTTTAAAAATCAATATCTTAAGATATGCTTTTATGGTAATGAGAGTCGAAAAATGAGTAATAATAATTTTAAAACGCATTACGATAACCTAAAAGTATCTAGAGACGCTCCTCCCGAAGTCATAAAAGCCGCATATAGAAGCCTCATTCAAAAATATCATCCAGATCGTAACAATAATAGCGAAGAGTCTCAGCGAATTATTGCTATTCTCAACAACTCTTATTCTGTACTTTCAAACCCTGAGTCCCGACAGAGCTATGACAATTGGATCAAGCAAAAACTAAATGAATCTTCCCAAAATAAACCTCGAACACTGAAAAGCAAAACAAGTTCATATCAACATTACCAAACAGACAATAAAAGCGACATTTCAGAGAGTGAAACCGTATTTTTTCAGGCTTATTTAAAAAAATATAACGTATCTGAACAAGAATTAAATCAGGCTATCTGGAAAAGTAAAATTAAGTCCATGAAGATAGGAGGAAATACGTTTGTAGAAGATAAGCCAATTATCAACTCTGCTACAGTTAATAACTCTTCAAGATCAGTCTTTCTTATTATTTTTATCCTTACTTTAATTTCTTTTTTTGTATTCTCATATAACTCAACTTCTACCAAACAACCAGCAATACCCAAAGAGCTTCCAACATATCAAGAATCTCTCTTACCTCAATCAGGAGTACTTTCTGTAAGTACAATAGAACCTTTAATTGCACCATTTTCAATTACAGCCAGTTCAACACAAAACCATTTGGTTAAGCTAAAAGACTCTATTACTGGAAATGATATTGTTTCAATCTTTATAAGAGCTGGTGAAACAGTAAAAACTAAAGTTCCTTTGGGAACTTACACGCAAGTTTATGCTTCAGGTAACACTTGGTATGGAAATAAATTACTGTTTGGAAGAAGAACCGTTCTGTCAAAGTCATTAACAGCCTTCAGCTTCTATAAGTCTGGAAATCGAATTAGAGGGCACCAAGTAACTCTACAAAACAGAGTTAATGGAAATCTTAGATCATCTAGAATCAGTCAAAATGAATTCGAATAATGATTTTACATAAAATATTTAACAAAACTATAACTAGTTGATTTATTTATATTTAAATTAGGGTTTTTAGTAAGCTTTAGACCAAGTTATATCCTTGTTAATTATTAATAAATAAGAAGGTATCGAGTCACTTCGTGACTATACACAGTAAACAACGAATTTCACCATTTCCATCCTTATCCGAATAGATTATTTTCATAGAAATTTTATTGCATAAAATAAGCTTGCAACCTTTCTTAGTTAAAATATACTTGTAAGTAGTGTCTTTACTTATTTATATGCATTTCAAGTAGGTTTTCACTAAGATTAAAAACTTATTGAAGGAGTTCCCATAATGGGTATTTCAACGACGATCCTAGCAAAAAATAATCTGCTTCAGCCAAAACAGGTTTTTGCGATACTTGAATCCCAAGGGCTCATTACAAAAGAAAATGACTCATGGGCTTTAACAAACAAAGGAAGTGAGCTTGGCGCAGTAGTTTCTAATGGACGGTACGGACAGTATATCGCTTGGCCAGATGATTTTGACTTAAGCCAATTTTCTAATAATGAATCTAAAGAAAGTGCTGATGACAACCTTCTGAATAGTACGGCTATTGGAAAGCATTTTGGTTTTTCAGCCAATAAAGTCAATTCAATTTTATCTGAATTAGGCTGGATCAAGAAAGGTGTTAAGGGTTGGATTGCAACCGACCAAGGACTTAAGCACGGTGCTGTCAATAATAAGTCATACCAATCTGGCGTACCTTTCACAAAATGGCCTGAATCAATCCTTGAGTCCCCTATCTTGAAAAGTACAGTAAGCTCATTTCTAGGCAACTCAGAAGATACCAATCCAGAAGAAAAGCAAGTTGATGACATCGGATTTAGGGAAAAGTTTGAGGCCAAACATCGTACAACAGATGGTCATTATGTTCGCTCTAAAGCTGAAATGCTAATTGATAACTTTTTATACATGATGGAAATTCCTCATGCCTATGAACGACGATTACCAATCGAGGAAGAAGTTTACTCTGATTTCTATATTCCTACCGGAAAGGTCTATATTGAGTACTGGGGTTATGAGAATGAACCCCGTTACTTAGCTCGTAAAAAAGCCAAGCAAGAAATATATGCAAAATATGGTTTTAATCTAATTGAGCTTACAGAAAAAGAAGTTCAAAACCTTGATGACCATTTGCCGAGATTATTATTAGACTTTGGAATACAGACTTATTAATTTAGCTTTAGCCTGGTGTTGTCCAATTTTGAGTTATTCAAGCTTTAATCGGGTTGAGATAACGTTCACGTTTTTTGGGTTTGAGTTTATCAAGCTCAACTAAAATCAACGCATCGATACAGTCGTTAAACTCTGGGTCAATACTAAAGTCGATAAATCGGCAGCCTTTGTCATCCGCCACTTCAGTGTATTGTTTGAACAAAGTGGGGACTTTAACGCCATCCAAATCCAGCAGAGCATTGAGCTTTTTATAACTCTCCTTATAATCGCCACTAAAAATCTCCTGAGCAATTTGTTGGTTGTTTTTGCTTAATTCCACCGGGCGAATCCCTTCCGCCAAGTCTTTATTGGAACCGAATTGCTGTTGGTAAAAGCCCACAATCAACTCTTTAGAGTTTTGCGGGTAAGCATCACTTAAAGACACAGGGCCAAATAGGTATTTGATCTCGGGGTGTTGCGCCACATAAGCGCCAATGCCGTACCAGAGATAATCCAAACTACGTTTACCCCAATATTTAGGTTGCACAAAACTGCGACCCAATTCAATCGCATTGGGTAGGTAGGATTCAATTTCAGGCTTCAGATTAAATAAAGTGCTGGTGTAGAGGTTTTTGATGCTTTTGTCTTTTACCAAATTGGCACACTCTCCTAGACGGTAAGCTCCAACAATCTCTAAATCCTCTTCATCCCATAACACCAGGTGGCGATATTGGTTATCGTAAGCATCCAAGTCCATTGCTGTGCCAGTGCCTTCCTCTACGGTTCTAAAGGTCAACTCACGCAAACGGCCGATCTCATGCATAACCGGTGAATCGGCTTCAAAATCGTATAGATAGATTTTTTTACCGTCTTGGGTTTGCCCCAACAGTTGCGATTTTTTCAGTGCTTTTTTCAAAGCTTGACGGTCAACCGGAGGGGCGATGGTCTCTTCGGTTTTAAATATGGGGGCTTTGCCTTTCTTTAGGTTCTTGGCTTCTTTATCGAGTTTATAGAGGTATTTGCGAAATTGGTTAGCGAGCTGTTTGCCTGGCATCTCTATTTCAGCCAAGTTTTTCCAAGGAATTTGTTTACCAATAAAAAATTGGATTTGCTGATGTTTTTTATTGAACATCTCTTTCACAAGCATCATGGTACCTAGAGGTTTATACAAGGTAGATAACGCGTAAAACAGCGATGAGTTGCGTGCATCGACATAGATGGGTTGTATAGGAGCTTTGGCTTTTTGTGCGAGTTTTAGAAATCCGGCTTTCCACTTGCCATCCCGTACGCCATTCGGGCGAATTCTGGAAACTTCTCCGGCAGGGAACATAATCACCGCTTCCTCGTTGTTCAACGCATCTAAAATCTGTTTGAATTGGGTTTTATGCGCGGTTTTACCGGTCAGATTATCTACCCCTAAAAACAATGATTTTAGAGGTTCAATATTGTTGAGTAAATCGCTGGCCACAATGCGAACATCCGGGCGAATGGTGCGTACCATTTTCAGTAAAGCCAAACCATCCAAAGAGCCGATAGGATGGTTGGCCACCATAATCACTTTACCTTTAGCCGGAATGCGGGCTAAAGCTTGAGAATTCACGGTATAACTAAAATTAAAGTAGTTGAGTACCTCATCTAAAAAAGCAAAGCCTTTTAGGTGTTGGTGGGTTTCAATAAAGGCATTAATCTCTTTTTCATGAGCAAGGCTTTTAATTAAGTTGATTGCAAGTTTGCCGGTTTTTTTATTAGGTAATTCAGGGAACTTTTCAGCAATGACGGCTTCAATGTTTAGCATTTTATGGGAGGTCTCAATATTGTAAATTTGCACATAACATTATTACTTGCATGAGGGTGCTGAAAATGACGAATTGATGACAGAAAAATGATGCTTTTTTAAAGCATTCCATTTTGAATAAGGGGCAAAATCTAGCTAGAAAGCCCTGCTAGATCATTGTTTTATAGCTTGAAAATAAAATAAACTGTTTTCGGTATAAAAATAAACAGTTAAGATTAACTAGGGTTTTCTTGTTACTGTTTTTTACTAAGGGTATGATAAAAAACCATTAATAAAAAATGTTAAATAACAAGTAGTTGATTTATTAAGTAGTTAAATTATTAAGTAGTTAAATTATTAAGTAGTTAAATTATGCCGTCGATTGTTTTTTTAAAATATGTATTACGTTATTTCCTGCCGTTGGCCGTGCTTATGGTTGCTGGTGGCTATTGGGGGTTGCATAATGTTAAAAACGATAAAATCAATCAATTAACGGCAGAAGTCCATGAGCAAGTATTGGTTGGCAAAGCATCGGCAAGTGCAAAATTGCATTTAATCATTAGGGATGTCCTCTATCTTTCGGAAAGTGGGCTTATACATAACGTTTTGAATAATCCGGATTTCAATTCAGACTTGAGCGCGATAGCCCAAGACTGGAAGGTCTTGATGTCAACTTACCAGGTCTATGACCAAATTCGCTGGATAGGCCCTGATGGTAAGGAACGTTTACGTATTAACCAAACCCAAAATGGCCCTCAGCGTGTCGCCGATCAAGATTTACAAGATAAAAGCGACCGCTATTATTTTTCTAAATCCATCGCTTTACAACCTAACCAGTTTTATTTTTCACCCTTTGATTTAAATAAAGAGCATGGTGAGATTGAATTTCCACGTAAGCCGATGATTCGCCTATCCAAACCTGTTCTGGATGCTCAAGGAGAGAGCCATGGTGTGCTTGTTTTAAATTATTTGGGCGATGATTTGCTGAAAGAGATCAAAAAGCATAAACCAGAGATAAATCATCACCTTTGGTTAGCTAATGAAGCCGGTTATTGGTTGATTGGTTCAACCCCAAAAGATGAATGGGGTTTTATGTTTAATAAGCCCGATTTAACCATCAAAACAAGATACCCGGAAGCTTGGTATAAGATTCTCACCCACGAACAGGGCGTGTTCAGCGATCAAGACGGGGTATGGGCGTTTGATACGATTCGACCTCTGCGGGAAGCGGCTCTAGTAAACTTAGCTAAAATGGAAAATATCGTCGTAAGTGATCTTCCAGAGTTAGATAAGGATCTTTCTAGTTCACCGCAATATCCCCCATATTTTTGGAAGCTTATCTATCATATTCCCACCAAAGAGATCAATGCATCCGTTTATTCGGCTCAACAGTCGGTTTACATGGGTTTGTTTGGACTACTGGCTATGCTATTCATCGGGTCATTGTTTTGGGCCAGAGTGCGTATGGCAAAGGATTGAGCCGTTAAGTTTGCCGAACAAGAAGAGCGTTAAACGCGTTAAAATAGGGTGTAATTCGACTAGGTTGATATCACCGATATAAAGTTGAATCCGTTTTTAAGCAGTATTTATTGGATATACAGAATCTATGCCTCGAATTTTTGCCTTGTGGCTTTCGCTATTGTTTTCACTGTTTTTTTCTAATGCGGTTCTTGCTCAAGAACGTTTAGTCGATATGGATGGTGTCTCTTTTAGCATTCAAATGATTCAAGCCACCGCAAATGATAAAAGCCTTCCGCCTATGGCAAGGGTGCTTTGGTTACCTTCCGAATATGGCGTTTTGCCGCAAGAAAGGGCCATTGCCGAACAGTTAGCCAAAAAAGGCATTGAGTCTTGGTTTGTGGACTTTTATGAAGCGATGTTCTTATCACCCACTTCCAGTGCCGTTGACGAGATTGACCCGCTATGGACAGCTGAACTCATTGAGCTGGCTCGTGCGGATAAAACGCTTCCCGTTTGGATTGTGGCACCAAATAAAGCCGCACAGATTGCGGTGAGAGGACTGCAATCCATACAGCAAACCGCAACCCAAAATTTAGGCTTGATTTTGATTAACCCCAACCTTTATCTACAAACACCTCAACCAGGCCAGGTAGCCGACTATTGGCCGCAAAGTGCCAATGTCGATTTACCTATTACGCTGATTCAAGCGGAATTGTCACCGTGGAAATGGCGCTTGAATGAACTTAATCAGCAGTTAAACCAAGCAGGAAGTGATGTCTTTACTCAAGTCATTCCTAAAGTAAGAGACCGATTTTATTTTAGGCTAGACGCTTTGGCCGTTGAAAACCGGCAAGCCAAACAGTTAGCCAAATACATACAGCAAGCCATGCGTTTGCAGTTGGTGTATCTGGCGAAACCACGCACGGTAAAGGCACTCAAATCAACAAGTGCTAAGCCTAAGAAAGAGACAAAAAGTGTACAGTTGAACCTTTATAAGGGGCAGCAAAACCTGCCGTTAAAAGCTCAGGGACTTGACGGCAATTATTTTGATTTGAAGGATTATGCAGGCCAGGTGGTCTTGGTGAATTTTTGGGCGAGTTGGTGCCCGCCTTGTGTGCATGAGATGCCGTCGATGGCCCGTTTGAAAACGCATTACGCGGGACAAGATGTAGAGATTTTAGCGGTCAACTTGGGAGAGGAAAAGACACAGGTCGAGTCATTCTTAACCGAACACCCTGTAAACTTTCCGGTTTTATTGGATGACGATGCCAGCGCGGTGAAAGCTTGGAAGGTATTCGCCTACCCAAGTAGTTATCTTATCGACAAACCAGGCCAAATCCGTTTTGCTTTGTTTGGTGCGACAGAGTGGGATGACATCGCTCATATACAGAAAATCGATGCACTTTTAGCGGAATAAAGGTAAGCAAAATCCTGAGGAATCATCCTGCAAAAAGACCAGGCCTGGTCGCTTTAAAAATCAAATGATGATCAAGCGTGCACGACCTTGCTCTTTGGCTTGATATAATGCCTGGTCTACACGTTTTAACAGCTCATATTGATGTTCATTGGGTTGCGCTTCTGTTGCCCCAGCCGAGATTTTTATAATTCTGTTTAAGCCAGCTATTTTTATTGCGGCTAATGAAGTGCAAATGTCTTTGTATAGAGCCTTTATGATTTTAGTATCGGTATTGCGGATAACAATTAAAAACTCTTCACCACCTAGACGATAGGCTTCGGCGTGTTCCAGATTATTCTTTTCCGTTTTCAGTATCTCGCCGAGTTTTTGCAGAGTCAAATCTCCAATATCATGACCAAAATCATCGTTTATGGATTTGAAAAAATCGATATCGAGCATGATAACCCAAAGGTTTGAAAGGTGAACGGGTTCATTATTTAGCTTGGCTAATTGCACGGGTAAGTCACGGTTCAAGCCATGTCGATTGGTCAAGTTGGTTAAGAAATCATGGTGTGCAACGTATTCAAGCTCTTGTTGTTGTTGAATGATTAATCCTTTGCGTCTCTGTTCGATAAGATAGCTCCAACTAGCCAAAGCAAAAAAGGCAGCCATGAAAGCAAAAATAATCAGACTGATTATCAAAAATGTTTTATTTGCGTTGAGCATGCTTTCAGTAATATTCAATCGATATGAAACAAAAGCACGTATATCACCTAATTTTTCATTAAATCCATGCTCTGAACCGTATTTTTCAATCAGACCTTTGGGTGCTGTTTTTGGGTCGCCATGGCACATTAAACAGTTGGCCTCGTTTGCGTTAAATGGGGCGGCATAATAGAGTGTTTCCTGGCTATTAATCATTTCTACACGGTGAATTTGCTTCAAGTTTCGATCGCTATTGAACTTTTCTAAGAGTTCAATTTCTTCAGGTGTTGCCTGATTGACAGGGTTTCGTGGATTTTTAGCTGCCAGTCGGTATTTCCAACTATTCAAATCCTTGGCGTCTAATTTTTTATCAAAAATTTGATATACCTTTCTGGAAATAAAGGTGCTGGATAAAAGATGGGGGTCAAAAAAATCGTAGGAAAGAATATGCTCTTTCTGTAAATTATAGATAATCGGTTTAAGTTGGCTATTGATGTATTGGCGCAGTGATGTCTGATAAAGAATATGTTGATTCAGCTCATTCAGTTTATTTTCAATAATGGTATTTTTGACTTGTTGATAGATGGAGGCCGTAATAATTAGGTAGGAAAACAATAAAGCCGTAGCCAGCCAATAGAGCGGTTTTTTATTGATTCTAAACTCAGAATTGCTATACATTTAGTCGTCCGCGGGTAACAAGATGAATTAATAAACATTAGACTTACAGAATACCATTAATAGGAGGACTTTTAAAATGCTGGCTTGAGCAATCCTATTGCATCGGATTTACGAAATCACCAGCAAAGCCCTCAATTTCTTTTGTCCAAAACGTGCCATCTGGGCAAACGCTTGTTTGCTGATCGGTATTTGTTCAAAGTCGGTTTGGTTGAGGTGTTCGCTTTCGATGGGTTCGGGGTCATTGATATAGACAAAGTTTTCATCCGACTCGGCCACATAGATCCAGTGTGGTGCCTTATTGCGATTTAAACGCCAGGTGCTGATCAACGCCAATACCGGTGATTCGGTTTGTAAGATGGCATTCAATTCCTCGGTTTCCAGGTTATGGATTTTCAGTTCGATATCGGTGTGTGCGATTTGGTTTAAAAACTCCTGATGTACCAATTCGATGACCGCCTTTTTCTCCTCATCACGTACCCCGTCTATAAAAGGCACGTCATCACGGTTTAGGTAAAGTTGCACTTTGCGTCCTCTGCGCCAGGCACTCAACGCCAAACCGTGTGGTGAACATCCTCCGTGGCCGGAGGTCATGAAAATGGTGGTGGCTTCACGCCAAATCTGCAACTCTTCATGGCGGCTGAATTCATAATCGTTTTGCAGGGTTTTTATCGCCATCATTAAAGAGGCCGGGCCGCATGTAAAGTCGGTGGTTTGTTGATAATAAGGCTTGGGTTTAGAGGTTTTGGAAGCGCTGGCATGCAATCTTTTTTCCATACGTAAAGCGGCCGAACCATCTTCATAATAGTCTTCGATTTGCGAAATGACCTTGTAGCCGTTCTTTTGGTAGAGTTTAAGAGCGGCTTGATTGGCGACATTGACCTCCAGCCGCATATAAACGCAGTACTTTTGACTGACTTGCTGTTGCACGTGATTCAGCAGCTGTTGGGCATAGCCTTTGCCTTGTTGATTGGGCAAGAGGGCAATGGAGTATAGACGCGCCAAATTGGTACCGGTACGGTACAGCACCAAGGCATAACCGATGATTTCGGCAGGCTGGTCGGGTGTGTTTTGTTCAATCACCCATAAATCATGCGAACCGGTTTTAATAAAGTGCTGAAAGCTGCGTTTTGAGAGTTTGTCTGTAGTGAAACAGGTGTTTTCAACACTTAATAACGCATGGATATCCGCTTTTTGAGCGCAACGGATGGTGCTGTGTTGTGAATGGCTAACGGTGTGACTCATTGTGAAAGCCCCTTAAGCATGCCGGTTAACGCCATCGCAATGGTTTGTCTGGCTCTAAACAGCACTTGCTGTTGCCAGCTTGGTTCAAACGGGTAAAAGAAGTTCTTTAAATCGACCACTGGCTTTGCCTGTAAATCGCGCTGTTGATCGGCTTTGAGTTGGTTTTGATAAAGTTGTTCTTTAAGCAGCTCTAAAATCAGATGTTGTACCGCAAAAGTACCGTATTCCAAGGTAATGAAACAGCCGCGGCCACCCATTAAATCATGCCAAAAATAATCCAATAAACCGAGTTTTGGCGCAGAACAAGACTCACCCAATAAAGCGGAACAGGCGTTGTTTCCATAAAGCGTTTCTGCCCAGGCAAAACCAGCGGTGTTGGGGGTGTGGTCATTGATGATTTCACCATAGCCATAAGGCCCCAAACCAGTGTGTACATCAATCACGGAAAGTTGCTCGGCATTTTGAATAAACGCATGTTGTGCAATTTTATTGAGTTGTTGTTGTGACCAGGAGGCTTGTGTGCCGCCATAAAATAGGCCATCGGCCTGCTGATATTGCCCTTGGGTTATTTTGGCGACAAAGGTATTGAAATCGGTGTTTTCCCATAGGCAGGTTAAGTCCGAATCGGCTGTTAAACCTTGCAGTTGCGTGTGCAGGGTTTGGTAATCCGGATTGCTGGGTAATGGTTGGCTAAAATCGATGAAGTTGCGGTTTAAATCAATGCCTTGGTGGTCAGAACGGCGTAACCAGGCAAAGCCCCACGGATTTAACGCATGAATCAAAACAACCCCTAAATCAGCTTGTTGTTTGAGCAGATCGGCCAATAAGGGCAGGGTATCAATTTGTACCGCCGAGCCGGTAAACCCTTCAATTCCGTGCGTGCCGCAAATCAACACCAAAACGTGTTTGGGCTTGGCCGATTGGCTTAAGAACACTGCATCGCAAAATAGATTTTTGGCGTCGGAATCGGTTAAGGGATGCTGAAAACTTTGGCTTTCAAAAATCAGCTCTGGGTCAATCAATTTTAAGGCATGTTTAAAGGCCAAACGGGCATCTTGATAGGTTTGTTTAAAACAATTTAAGTCCATTTTAGACTGAAGATTTAACACAATTTTTTTCCTGTGAAATTTGCGCTAAGAAAATTGAATCATACTCTTAATTTTTGTTGGCTAACAGTAAAAATATTGATTGTGAATTGAATAATTATCCTGTAAAAGGAAGTTTCAAAATCAGGTTTATTTGGAGCCAAAAAATGAGTCATTTTTATGTCGTTGTGGATAGCTTAACAGACTGGAAACCTTACTATTCCAGTCAGGACGTTATTACCTTTGACGATTATTTAGAGCGGGTTAATGACCGCTCTAAAAAGCGTATTCGTGTGATTAATTTATGCCGCGATTATCGCTATTTGAAAACCGGTTATTACTGCTCGTTATTAGCCGAGGCCAGAGGCCATCATGTATTGCCCTCTTTAATGACCATCAATGATTTAGGGCGTAAATCCCTGTCGTCGATTCAGTTGACCGACACCAGTCAATTAGTCAATAGATTGCCGTTGGGAAATGAAGGTGAACAACTGACGTTTAGATGTTGGTTTGGTAAGACCTTGAACCCGGCATTGGCCAAGCTAGCGGCGAAATTATTTGAGAAATTTCCCACTCCGTTACTGGAAATCACCTTGCAATTCAAACAGCATTGGCAGGTCAAGCAGGTTAAGGGCGTGTCGTTAAAAGCGTTGGTGGATCCAGCGGAACAGGAGGCGTTTGCTGAAACCTTTGAAAAGTTCAGTTTACAGATGTGGCGTAAGAGCAAAACCCGTAAAGCCTATCGTTATGATTTGGCCATTTTGGTCAACCCGGACGACCCATTGCCACCCAGTGATGATGCCGCCCTAAAGCAGTTTAAGAAGGCCGCCAATCAGTTGGGCATTGCCACTGAGTTCATTACCCGCAAAGATTACATGCGTTTGGCGGAATTTGATGGGTTGTTTATCCGTGAAACCACTTCGGTGGAAGACCATACCTATCAGTTTGCTAAAAAGGCGGAAGCGGAAGGCTTGATGGTGATTGATGATGCTTTGTCGATATTACGTTGTACCAATAAGATTTATCTGGCGGATTTGCTCAATACCCACAAGATTCCTACACCTAAAACGGTGATTATCAATCAACCTTCCGAGCAGGCCTTGTTGAAACTAGAGAACGAGATCGGTTTTCCGATGGTGTTGAAGATTCCGGATGGCTCTTTCTCACGCGGAGTGGTTAAGGTTGAAAACGCCGAGGAGCTGACCGAACAGGCCAAGATTTTATTGAAGCAGTCGGTGATGTTATTGGCGCAAGAGTATATGTACACCCAGTATGATTGGCGTATTGGTATTTTAAACAACAAGCCGTTGTTTGCCTGCCGTTATTACATGGTGGATGACCACTGGCAGATTTATAAACATGAATCGCAAGACACGCAATCGGGCGGCTTTGAAACCCTACCCACTTTTGAAGCGCCAAAAGCGGTGATCGATATCGCTCTAAAGGCGGCTAAGTTGATTGGTAATGGCTTTTACGGGGTGGATATCAAACAGTCGGGTGATCGAGTGGTGATTATCGAAGTGAACGATAACCCAAGCATCGATTCGGGTGTGGAAGACAAATATTTAGGTGAGGAGTTGTATCACGAGATTATGAAAGACTTTTTACTGCGTATGGAATCTTTAGGGCGTTAAGTCTTATTAAGCGTTGATTAAAACTGAATAAGTCTCTCTTTTAAACCACTCACGATTTTCCGAAAAGCAACTTGAGTGGTTTTATTTGATTTGACCAGGCCTGGTTATTCACACTGTTGGCTTAACTGACGCTGACGTAGCTTGATAATCAGCATCATCGCCGGTGCATAGATAAAAATCGATAACATGATGTTACCCACCACAATCGCCTCAAACAGTGCTTTATATTCAAAGCTATTGGGAATCATGTGCACCATTAAGATGGACAAGCCACCTTTCACTCCGGCAAAAATCAAAATGGCCCACCAATCCAGTGAGATGTCCTGCATCTTGAGTGAGCGATTGGAAACCCAAGCAAATTGACCTAACACCAAAGCACGAATCAAGGTGCTGACCACAAACACCGAAACAATCTCTTTCCAATAGGTTTGTAATAAACTCAGGTTAATGATTTCTGAAATCGAGACGAATAAAATCACATTGGCGAATAGGGCGGTAAAGCTGATGAAACCGATAATCTCCTGACGATTCTGATGGGTGGCTGTCAAATGCCCCAGGTTGAGATAGGTTTTAACCGCATGCAGTTTATTTGGCTTTGCTTGTTTGAGTTGTTGCTGCTTGAGTTGTTGGTTATGACGCTGTTCAAATTGCGAGGTATGTGCATCTTCAGAGAGAGGGTTTTCAGACAGTCTGTCGCGTGAGGTGATTAATGCATTCGCCAACACCATTGAGACCACAATCGCAAAGATACCGGCAAAATGATAGTGTTCGGAAATCAAAAAGGCACTGTAGGCAATCATCAGCAAAATACCGGTTTCGGTGATGGGGTTGTCGGACAGTTTGAGCAGGTAAAGCCCCGCCAAACCGATGACCGCACCGGTAATCAAAGCGCCGCCAGCGGATAAGGTGAAACTCCAGGCAATTTCAGGGAGCCCTAATGGTTGATGCATCAAGGTAATGGCGATACTGAAAATGGCAAAGGCGGTGGCATCATTGAACAAGGATTCGGATTCCGCTAGAAACTTCAGTTTATGCGGGATTTTGGTGGTGCTGAACACCGAACCGACGGTAACCGGGTCGGTTGCCACCACCATGGCCATCAATGCAACCATGGCGGGCAAGCCAATGGCGTAGTTCGGTAACATCACATCTTGCAATAACACGCCCGCTAAAATCGATAATACGACCGCTACACCAGCGGTACCCAACACACTTAACCAGTTTTTTCTTAGGTCATCGGTTTCCAGTTGCATCACATCGCCAATCAACATCAAAGGCAGCAAGAGCAATAATAATTGGTCAAAACGCTCGGCATTGATATCAATCGGGTGGATATGAAAGTGTGATAACAATAGAACGATACCAATCAAACTGATGGGTAAAGGGATTTTGATTTTTTCTTGAACAATTAACGCCGTTACCATTAAGGCAATAATCATCAGGCCTGCTTCTAGCATGTTTATGAGTCCTTTAACGTCTCAAAAGTTACTTTTTAAAGGATTATAGTGAAATCGGGGAGTCTTGTGTGGTTTATGATTTTTAGATTGGTTTAGCTCAGCTTGACTAGCCATGTTACAAGATTGTTGTAAAGTTGTGGATTGAAAAAGGGGGGTGAGATGGACTTTTATCGAGCCATGTCTTTTAAGTTTACCCAGGCCTGTTCAGGCTTGGGTAAACTAATGTTTCAACCACGCCTCAAACGCTTCGGTCGGCATCGGTTTCGCAATGCCGTAGCCTTGTCCAATATGGCAGCCCAACTCAATCAGTTGTTCACAGTGCTTATCGGTTTCAACCCCCTCAGCGATGGTCTGCATACCAAAAGCTTCTGCCAGGCCGATTACGGCTTTTAGAATGGCCAAATCACCGGTATCAACTAGCATATCGCGTACAAATGATTGGTCAATCTTTAGATAAGTTACCGGTAGCGTTTTTAGATATTCAAGGGATGAATAGCCCGTACCAAAGTCATCAATGGAAACCCTAAAACCCAACTCTTCACAGGTTTTCATCAGTAAGGAGGCGTGTTTCATGTCTTTCAATGCACTGCTTTCAAGCACCTCTAGCTCAATCAAATCAGGGGAAACTTCAGGGTGTCGGTACATCATCTCCTCTAAAAACTCTATGAGTCTAAAGTTTTGTAAAATCTGTGCGCCTAAGTTGACACTGATTGGAATGTTAATGCCCTCAACAACCCATTTTTTACTTTGCATAAAGGCTTGTTCAATGACCCATTTATCCAGCAGGATGGAAGTGGTGTTCTTTTCAATGGCAGGTAAAAAATCAGCAGGGGGTAATAAGCCTTCTTGCGGATGTTGCCATCGGATAAGCGCCTCCACCCCGATTATTTTTTTATTACGCATATCAATTTTAGGTTGATAGAAAAGCACAAACTCATTGTTTGAAATGGCTTGGTTGATAGCGATAATTTTTTGATGGAGTTTACGCACCACCTGATCTTGTTCATCGTCGAAAATATGGTAGCTATTTTTCCCGGAAATCTTTGCCTGATACATGGCATTGTCGGCTTGACGGATTAGTTGGTCTGAGTCGACAGGCAGAGCCTGAGGATAATAAGCGATACCGATACTGCAGCTGACTTCGAGTTTGTTGCCATCAATCACAATCGGTTTACGGGTCGCTTCTAAAAACCGGTCATAAATGGTCAGCGACTGTTCGACGTTATCAATCTTATTCAGTAAGATGACAAATTCATCACCACCTAAACGAGCGACAATATCGGTTTCCCGGGCTTCTTGACTATATCGGCTACCGATGATTTTTAACAGTTGGTCACCTATTTCATGCCCAAGGCTATCATTGATTTGTTTAAAGCCATCCAAGTCTAAGAAAGCCAGTGAGATAAATTTATTTTCAATATCCGCTTGGATAATGGCTTGGTTTAATTTTTCAGTAAACATACTACGATTAGGCAGGCCGGTAAGACTGTCGAAATGAGCCAGTTTCTTGAGCTTTGACTCATTGCCTTTTTGCAGGGTAATATCTGAAAAAAGTGCCAAATAGTTCTGGATTTGGTTATTTTCATCTTTGATTGTGCTGATGGTTATCATCTCAGGATAAACTTCACCGTTTTTTCTACGGTTCCATACCTCTCCTTTCCAACTACCCGTTTTAAGTAAAGTCTGCCATAACTCTTGATAAAATTCTTGGGGGTGGATTCCTGAGTTCAGAATACTCGGTTTTTTGCCATAAACTTCTAGCTTGCTATAGCCCGTGATTTTGGTAAAAGCACTGTTCACATCAACAATGTTACCTTGGTTGTCTGTAACCATAATGCCTTCATTGGCACTTTTATAGACATTAGATGCTAAGGTGAGCTTGTCTTGAATCTGTTTTTGTTTGGAAATGTTTTGTATGGTTCCAAACATTTCAATAGGGTTATCGAGTTCATCAAATTTTAATGTACCCTTGCCATGAACCCACAGGCTTTCTTGACTATCTTGGTTGATGACCTTGTACTCTTTATCAAACGGCTTTCTCTCTGTAATCACCTCTTTTTGAAAGTAATCTTCCATCATTTGGCGGTGTTCGGGGTGAATAATCTCCAACCAACTCTGGATGGTCTTAGGGTAATTATCATCAATGCCAAACATGATGTCGAGTTCAGTTGAACAACCCCAGTGATTTTGTGCGATATCGAGTGTGTAATGACCAAGTTGCGCTAGCTTTTGCGCTTCTATGAGCAAAGACTCACTCTTTTCCAGCTTCTGTTGAATCTGATTGCGTTCGGTGATGTCAATGGCAGAGCTTAAAGAGCCAATGACCTGGCCTTTTTTATCTTTTAGCAGCGTATTGCTCCAGGTAAACATCCTGCGCTCACCATTATGAGTGATAAGTTCATGGTCGACCGGTTTACTTAAATCAATTTTTTGGTTGATGAAATCTCGGTGGACCGCTTTAAATTTGCTGTGGATTTCTTCGGGTAAAAATTTTTGTTTGAACCAGGATTTACCCTGCAATGATGCTTCACTGACCCCTAATACCTCTTCAGCTTTTTTATTGAGCATGGTGATATTGGCATCGGTATCTAATGCAATCATCAAGGCGGAAGTCGTGTTGAGGTAGGTGTTGGTGATTTCAATTTGTTGATTGAGTTGCTCTTGGACTTCAATAATATCGCTTAAGTCGACATGGGTACCGATTAAATGGGTAAATTGTAAGTTGGATTTTTGATTTGGGATGAGCGCTTTTCTCGCACGCGATAGAAGGGGCACATAATGCCCATCTTTATGTTGCATTCTAAAACGTGTTTCAAAACTTATTTCACCGCTTTCCAGAAATTTTTGTACATATTCTTTGGTGGTTTCAAGATCGTCAGGATGGAGTAGTTTTTCCCAGGTTGAAAACGCATTGCTCAATTCGTGATCTTTGTAGCCTAAAATGGATTTCCATCGCGGTGAATAAAAAACCTCATTGGTTTCCAGGTTCCAATCCCAAACACCATCTTGACTGCCGTCTAAAGCCAGGTTTAAACGTTCCTTGATATGGATGTAATCGTTATTTAAGGAATTTTTTAGGTCAATGAACTCAGTCAGGTTTGAATGGATACCTATCATGCGATAGGGTTTACCATCTTCGTTTTTAATGCTGAATCCGCGGTAACGGATATAAACGGTTGAACCATCTTTATGCAGATAACGGATGGCTTGGTCAATGTCTGTTTCGATACCTTCGACATGCTTGTTTAGGCAAGTTTCAATTAACTGCTGGTCTTCCGGGTGAATCGATTTTTTCCAGAAATCGATTGAATCATTGGTTTCATTTGGCGCATAGCCTAAAAATTCCCAAAACTTTGGGCTCATCCAGTGCTCTTCAGGGTTTTCTAAGTTCCATATCCATACGCCATCAAAAACTTGATCTGCAAATTGATCAAAGCCTTCCGTACTGGATTGCAGGTATTGATAGAGTTCATTTTTTAATGGGTTTTGATGCGACATCCTAAAGGTACTTCCTGAATTTTTATAGGGTTAATCCTATAGTGCTTCTTTGCGGTAATAAAGAAAAATTCGTTGATTAATAGATAAGTTTTTAAATGGGGTATAAGTGCGAGGGAGAATTTTTCTAAATTATCAAAGCCACCAGGCCTGGTAGCTTTGATAAGAATGGATTTTGAGTTGGTTGAAAAGTGGGTTTTGATGGGTTTTACCGTCGATTTAGCTTTACGCTCTTGAAAGGAATTTACCTGTTAAGGTGCTGACTTTGACGATTTCATGAGGTTCGATGAATTCAGGAACCTGAATCTCATAACCGGTAGACAACACCGCAGGTTTAGTTCGGCCAGCCCCAGTCGCTTTGGTGCCAGGGTTGGTTTCAATCACTTCCAGGTCAACATTGGTCGGGAGTTCAATCGCTAAAATCTGGTCTTCGTAAAGTAGGGCGGTAATGCCGCTTAAGCCTTCAGTGATGTATTTCTTTTCATCCTCGAGTTCGTCTGCCGCCAAAAGGTACTGGCTGTAATCCTCATTATTCATAAACACGTAGCTGTCGCCATCGATATAAGAAAACATGACCGAAACCTTGGTGGTTTCCACTTCTTTGATCATGTCTTCACCTTTAAAGGTTTCGTCCACTTTTTGCCCGGTTTTTAAATTGTTGAAACGTACTTTATACATGGTAGAGGCGCCACGAGAAGACGGGTTGCGTACATCGTAAGTTTTCACAATGTGCGGTACGCCGTTGATTTCAACAACACTGCCTTTTTTAAGTTCATTGATTTTAGGCATGAGAATTCCTTTAAATAATAAGGTAATAATAGGATGGATATTTTTTGCGCTATTTTCGAGAGTTTTAAATGGGAATGCAAGCGCTTTTAACGTGATGGTAAACCGTTGGTGCATCATCTCAAAGTCGGTGTCTACTCCGGATTGACGGAATCTTCAGCAAGGGTTTGTTGGGCGGTGTCGTAACCTAGTTTGACCATCTTCTCCACCTGGGTGAATTCCAACATGCCACAGGCGTTACGAGGGATGTCAATGGTGATGTCTGGTGGGTAGGCGGCAAGCTGTTGGCGGGCAATGCTGCTTTGCATACTGTCAAACGCCTTGTTGCTGATGTCGTAAACATCCCAGTCAAATGATTGTTTTAACGCCTTTTTTTCTATGGTGAAAAATTCTTTGATATTGGCGATCAGTTCATCAAAGTCAAGCCAATCAGATTCATCCTTTGTTTCAGCGTTTTGTTCAAAGGTGGGGGGTTTAGGCTTTGCGCCAAGATTAACCGCAATGGTCAAGTCGCTACCTTGGCCAAAAGTCGGAGCGATAGGCACCGGGTTGATTACACCACCGTCAATCAAGGTTAAGCCTTTGTATTTCACCGGGGTGAAAATCATCGGTAGAGAGTAGGAGGCACGCATCGCTTGGAGCAAATCACCGCTTTGCAACCAAACCTCTTTTTCATTGTTGATGTCGGTGGCCACCGCGGTATAAGGGATACGCAACTCTTCAATTCTAGGGGTGCCGATCAGCTTGGTTAGCACGGCATGAAGCTTTTCACCTCTAATCAATCCACTGCGGTCCCAGGCAATGTCGAATAGGGCAAGGATGTCGGATTTGGAAAGCTTTTTAAGCCAGTGTTCAAACTCATCGAGTTTCCCGCAGGCGTATAACCCTCCAATTAACGCGCCGATGGAACTGCCGGAGATGGATTGGATTTGATAATCATGTTCTTCCAGCCAGCGGATAATGCCGATATGCGCCAAGCCTCTTGCGCCTCCACTTCCTAAAACCAAGGAGATGTTTTTGGGTTGAGTTGTTGTGGGGTTGGTCATTCGAGCAGGCCTGGTCGCTTGTAATATCTATTTCAAAGCGTCGGCGACAATCGCCTTGGCTTCTTCTAAAATCGCATCCAGGTGTGCCTGACCTTTAAAACTTTCGGCATAGATTTTATAGATGTCTTCGGTTCCAGACGGACGTGCCGCAAACCAGCCGTTCTCGGTGGTGATTTTTAGACCGCCAATCGCCGCACCATTGCCTGGAGCATGGGTCAATTTAGCGGTAATCGCTTCACCGGCAAGGGTGTCGGCTTTGACCATCTCTGGCGAAAGGTTGCTTAAAATCGCTTTCTCTTCACGATTGGCTGGCGCATCGATACGGGTGTAAATCGGATTGCCGAACTTCTCGGTGAGTTCTTGGTAAAGTTCACCGGGATCCTTGCCCATGACGGCCGTGATTTCGGCCGCAAGTAGATTTAAGATGATGCCATCTTTATCGGTGCTCCATGGGCCGCCATCAAAACGCAAGAATGAGGCTCCGGCCGATTCTTCACCGCCAAAACCGAACTCTCCGGTTTGCAGACCGTCTACAAACCATTTGAAACCTACCGGAACTTCACTCAAGTTAAGGTTCATCGCATTGGAGACACGATCGATCATCGAGCTGGATACCAAGGTTTTACCCACAGCGGCATTTTGTGGCCAGTTTGGTCGGTGACTGAATAGGTATTGAATCGCCACGGCTAAATAGTGGTTTGGGTTCATCAATCCCACGGATTTAGTGACAATACCGTGGCGGTCGACATCGGGGTCATTGCCAAACGCCAAGTCGTAGTTGTCTTTTAGGCCAATCAACCCCGCCATGGCGTAGGGTGATGAGCAATCCATACGAATCTTGCCATCTTTATCGACATGCATGAACGAGAAGGTGGCATCCACCTGTGGGTTAACAATGTCTAGGTTCAGTCCGTAATGTTCGGCGATCGGTTTCCAAAAATCCACCGCAGCACCGCCCATTGGATCAATCGCCAATTTTAACCCCGCCTCTTTAATGGCTTGCATATTGACCACTTTGTCGAGATTTTCTACATAAGGGGTAATCAAATCGGTTGGGGTGACAAATTCCGAGGCCAGGGCTTCTTTGAGGGGGATACGTTTTACCTCATTCATGCCGCCAATGATCATGGCATTGGCGCGGTCTTGAATCCAAGAGGTCGCTTCGGTATCGGCAGGGCCACCTGTCGGCGGGTTGTATTTGAACCCTCCATCTTGCGGAGGGTTGTGTGATGGGGTGATGATCACGCCGTCAGCCAGACCGCCTTGGCGTCCTTCGTTGTATTGCAAAATGGCGTTGGATACGACCGGCGTTGGTGTATAGCGGCCATTGGACTGAATGATGACATTGATATTATTCGCGGCAAACACTTCAATGGCTGTGGCGTGCGCGGCTTCGGATAACGCATGGGTGTCCATGCCGATAAACATTGGCCCTACGGTGTTTTGTAAACGACGATACTCCACAATCGCTTGGCAAATGGCGGCAATGTGGTCTTCATTAAAAGTGGTCTTGCTTGAACAACCTCGGTGTCCACTGGTTCCAAAACTGACTGCCTGGTCAGGATTGCTGGCGTCGGGCTTTAAATTGTAATAGTCCGCCATTAGCAGGGGGATGTTTTCCAAAAGACTATAAGGGGCTTTTTTACCAGCGTATGGAGAGTTGGCCATGCTATTCTCACTTTAATGATTTGAAAGTTTGTGAGCTTTATATTACGTGTTTTTATACATGGATGTAGCCGAATTTACATAAAAAATTGATTGAGATTAATCTAACGGTTGAGCGAGATTATCCGAAAACCACCAGGCCTGTAAATCACATGTAACCAGGCCTTCTGGCTTTGCCCATCGCGCGGTTAACCAGCTTGAATCAGGGCTTTAATTAAGGTTTTAATTGTAATTGAATGCTCTATAATAACCTTTTTTCACTTATTGAAGTTTTCACTGTTATTTTGATGCGACCTAGCCGATTTATGAATAAAGCACTGCAATCAAAACACGCTGTTTGGTCTTTTCGACATGGAATGGGGGTGTTGGTTTTGCTGTTTGTGTTATCGCAAATGGCGGGATTGCTGCACGCTGAAATTCATCCGTTTCATCAGCATGAAGCGAGCTGTGATGTCTTTGAAAACTTAGCGCAACCTCTCGACCAGCCGATCGCTTTTAGTACGGCAGTCGAAAAGCCAGCGCCCTTTATTCCTTCCGGTATTCAATTACGCTCTGTATTTGAAGCCGTCTATCAACCGCATGTCTTTGGGCGGGCTCCGCCTGCTTCTGATTATTAAGTAAACAACTAAGTAAACAACAAACTGTTTTTAGGGTTTAAGAGGATTTGTGCTCTTAAACCGTACATGATAATTAGGAAAAAAATATGAAATTAAATCGTATTACGCTTGCCATGTTGGTGGCTAGCGGCGTATTGGTGTCTCAAGAAATCTACGCACAACAAGCAAACGATATTAACGCATCACAAGATGACAGCGGGCAAACCCTTCTGCAGGAGGTTACGGTTTCCGCATCGCCCGTTCATGAACATGAGGTTTTTGAAGTGCCTTCGCAAATCGATAGTGTTGCAGGTGTTGATAAGATGGCCGCCGAGAGTGGTTCTTTAGGGCAGATGCTGGAAAGCATTCCCGGGGTCAATAATATGTCGGCCGGCACGCAATCCGGCAAGCCAGTTATCCGTGGAATGACGGGTAATCGCGTCAAGGTATTATCCAACGGACAGTCAACCGACTATCAAGCCTATGGCACACGCCACCTAGCCAATACCGACCCTTATCTAGCGGAACGGATCGAAGTGATTCGTGGTCCGCAAAGTGTGTTGTACGGTGCGGAAGCGATGGGAGGGATTGTCAATGTGATTCAGTCTGATTTGCCTTATGGCCAAAAAACCGCGGGTGAATTAGCCACAGAATTTAACAGCAATAACCAAGAGAAGATGTTGGGCGCCAAGGTGGGCGCGGGCTCCAAAGAGTTTGCGATTCAAGCGGGGATTTCTAAACGTTCTGCAGACAACTTTACCGTGCCGAATGTCTCTACCGCGCCAGGCGATATCCCGTTAGATGATAGACCATTATTTGTGGGTGAAGTGCCGAATACCAACTTTGAAAACCAGTCGGCAAATATCGGGTTCGGCTATCAGCAAGATTGGGGAACCATCGAATTGCGCCATACGCAATGGCTCTCTAAACAGAACTATTTAGGTGTGGAAAATAATGGTACTGGTTTTGAGGCGGTCGCTTCCGGGCAAAAACTACAAAATGATGAAACGCAGCTGAAAGCGGAAATCTATACCGATAACGATTGGGTCATCAAGCCGAGTTGGACACATACCCGTAATGCACGGGAAGCGTCACATGATTTACCCTATGAAACCATGGCAGAGGATGAAGGCACACCACACTACTTAGATTTATTGGTGAAGCGTGACGATGTTAAATTGGCTTTGGAACACCCTAAAGTGGGTGATTTTGAAGGGGAACTCGGTTTTGAATTAACCGAAAAACAGCAGGAGTTACGGAACGGTGAATTAACGCCAACGGCTCATGAGAGCAAGCGTGCGGTTTATCTGTTTGAAGAAGCCGATTATGACAAGTGGTTGCTACAAGTCGGAGCTCGTTATGACTGGCATGAGGTGAGTGCTCCTTTGGATGGCAATAATGTGCATTTTGTAGACGAGGGGATTTTTGATTCTTCAAACAATAGTCGAACATTTGATGTTTTCAGCGGTTCTTTAGGCTCGACTTACCGCATAGATTCAAACTGGAGTGTGGCGGCCAATCTAGCCAGCGGTTTCCGTGCCCCGAGTATCTTCGAACTTTATGCAGGTGGTGAACATGGCGGTGTGCAGGCGTATCAACTCGGTAATCCGGATTTAAAGGCGGAAACGTCATTGAACACAGACTTATCACTAAGATGGCAAACCCCTAAAACCCAAATGGTGGCCACGGTTTATCAAAACTGGGTGGACAACTATATCTATTTGGCGAATGAGTTGGAAGCCGATGGTGTCACTTTAACCACCACTACCAGTGAGTCGGGCGCAACGATTCCCGTTATGAAGGCTCAGCAAACCAATGCTGTGATTCACGGTTTGGAGTTCAGTTTAAATCATCAGTTTAACCAGGCCTGGTCAACGGATTTGGCGTTGGAATTGATTGACGGTGCAGACACCAGAAACAACCAGGACTTGCCATTAATGCCGGCAAACAACTTGCGTATCAATGTGCATTATCAGCCCAGTGATTTTGCCGGTTTACAACAGCAAAAAATCACCTTGGGTGTGAAGTTGGTTGACAGTAAGAACGCATCGGGACTTTATGAGCCGTTCTCTCAGTTTGATACTATGCCGATTGGAACCGCCTCAACCGAGGCCTATGCGTTATGGAATTTAGGTTATCAAACTCAAGTGAAATTGGATAAACAAACGCTGCACTTAACTGCCGCGGTTGAGAATCTATTTGATACTGCCTATGTGGACTTTTTGAATACCTATAAAGGATATACTTTGAACACGGGTAGAAATATCCAATTGAAAGCACGTTTGGATTTTTAACGCTTTTTAAGTTTAAATTTACGTTGTTTATTAGGCCTGGTGATTTGCAAAAATCCCAGGCCTTTTTTATTGTTTTGTGGGTAAACCTTTTTTAGGTCAGGTCTGGCGCGCCCTATGGCCATATCTAGTTTTGTAAGCATAGGGTAGAATAGTTCAAAATTTATTACATTGCCCTTGAAAAAGGTCACAAAAGCCCTTACTTACAAGGCATTCAAAGAATTTAAGAGATAACAGGACATTATGAGCAAAGATTATTATGCGATTTTAGGCGTTTCTCGCAGTGCGAGTGATGCTGAAATTAAGAAAGCCTATCGTAAAATGGCGGCAAAATATCACCCTGATAAACCTACCGGAGATGAGTCAAAGTTTAAGGAAATCAGTGAAGCTTATGAAACCTTAAGCGATGCTGAAAAACGTTCAATGTACGACCAATTCGGTTCTGACTACCAGCAACGTGGTGCAGGCGGATTTGGCGGCGGTGGTTTCGGTGGTGGAGCCGATTTTGGCGATATTTTTGGTGATATGTTTGGCGGGGGCGGGGGCTTTGCTGGCGGTGGTTTTGGTCAGCAACAAGCTCGACCACGTAAAGGTGAAGATCAAACCGTAAAAGTGATGGTTTCATTGACTGAAGCGGTAGAAGGTACCGAAAGAACCATTAACGTACAAACCGGTAACCCGCATTCAAGTAGCTACTCTTACGATACTACGCCAATCAAGGTGCGTATCCCTGCCGGGGTAACCCAAGAGCAGAAGATTCGTGTTAAAGGAAAAGGCTTTAGCGGTTTTAACGGTGGCCCGAATGGAGATGTGATTATCCAAGTCAATCTTCAAAAACATCCTCACTATCGAGTAGAGGGTAAAGATGTTTATTTGGATTTGCCGATTACTCCGTGGGAAGCGGCCTTAGGGGCAAAAGTTGAAATTCCAACCTTAAAAGGTAAGGTGAAAATGGCTATTGCGGCCGGTACCCAGTCGGGTGCAAAATTACGAATTAAAGGGCGTGGTTTAGGGACTGAACCGGGTAATCAATATGTGATTGTCCAAATCCATACACCACCAGCGGCCACTGATGAAGATAAAGCGCTGTATGAAAAAATGGCCGAACAAATGCCATTTAACCCAAGAGCGGACTTTTAAGCGAAAGCGCTCGTCTATTTTGATGCCTTGAGCTTCCGATAAAGCCAGTTGACATTACGTCAACTGGCTTTTTTGTTGGTAGGAGAGAATTAAACTTTGTATTTCATCGATTTTAAAAGGTTTGCTTAGGAAACCGTTCATGCCACTATCAAACGCCAGTTGCTTATCTTCATTAGAGGTGTTGGCGGTTAAAGCGATGATCGGTGTATCAAGCTTTAAACCACGAATGGTTCGAGTCGCTTCAAAGCCATCCATTTCGGGCATTTGGCAATCCATTAAAATCAAATCATATGCGGGTAAAAAATGTAATTGTTTCTGTTTTACCAAAGCAACCGCTTCAAAGCCATCTTCGGCTAAATCCACTTGATGGCCGAGCTTTTCTAAAATCTTTTGACCTATTTGGCGGTTAATCTGATTGTCATCCACTAATAAAATCGTGCTGCTTTGTGATTTTAAATCAGAGATAAGCGGTTTTGCCGTTGGTTTGGTTTGCGAATCCGCTGGCTGATTGGGTAGGCGAATCCAGAATTTTGAACCAAAGTCCTGTGTGCTTTCAACCCCAACATCGCCACCCATAAGACGAGCCAGTTTCATGGAGATGACCAGTCCTAGGCCGGTACCGCCGAATTGACGGGTGGTCGAGGCATCCACTTGAGAAAAGTCGATAAAGAGTTTGGCTAAGCCTTCTGCGGAAATACCGATTCCGGTATCGATAATGCTGAGTTGAATTTGTTCATCAATAGTGCCGACTTGAAGGGTGATTTTGCCTTGTTCAGTAAACTTGACCGCATTGCTTAAGTAGTTGTTTATTACTTGGGTGATTCGAAAAGGGTCGCCTATTTGCCAATGTGAGATTTGTTCATCCCATGTAAAACACAATTCAATATTTTTTTCGGTACACTTTTCTTGAAAGGGAAGAAGTGAATTTTGACAGGCCTGGTATAAATCAAAAGGGATTTTCTCAACATTCATTTGTCCGGCTTCAATTTTGGAAAAATCCAAAATATCGTTGATGACATGCAATAGAACATTGGCGGAATGGTCGGCAATCCCCAGTAGTCTCCGACACTCTTCAGAGATGATTTCGGTTTCAAGCAAGTTTAACGCCCCGATAATGCCGTTAATCGGGGTGCGAATTTCGTGGCTCATGGTCGCGACAAATTCAGATTTGGCTTTGCTTAACGCGAGGGCGCGGTTTTTCTCTTTTTCGGCCTCAGCGGTACGCTGTTCAACCTGAAGCTCCAAATCCGAAGCCAAGCGGGTAAGAGCCTGATTGCTTTCGTAGAGTTCCAGTGATTTTTGCTCTAAAATTTGTTCCGCTTGTTTGCGGGCTTGACGCTCGCGCAAAAAACGTTTTTCAAAAGGATTCGTGGTCATTTCAATGGCTGAAAGCTAATTAGGGTTTGGTTAGGGTGAAAACGACTTTGGTCAAGCCTTCTGAAGATTGGTCATCCATTTCAATCTCAATCTGTTCACCATAATAAGTCGAAGCCCCTTTAATCAATCCGTAGGCCAGAGCAGAAAATGGACGTTTTGAACTATAGATTAAGGTCATGCGTTTTTCAGACTCTATTTGAGAGTCAAAGGTCGGAAGTTCAGCCTCAGGATAAAGTTTTTGAACTTCGACATGCACTTTGTTTTCAATGGTGTCTAAAAAATCGAAACAGTTGTCTACCGTTTCAAAAAACATCGGATAACCTTCAGAAAAGCGTACTAGGAGGTGTTCGCCAAATGTCCTCACCAAATCTTCAACTGAAATGCCTGTCTCGGCACTTAGGTGAGTGACTAATTCAATCAACTCGTGGTGGTCATAAGTGCCTACCGAGGTGTAAGCGCCACCGGAAGGCAGATTGGACTTTTCAATAATCTCATCGGCCATTTCAAAGCCGAACTTATCTTCTACAAGTTCTATAAATTCAGAAAACACAATACCTTTCATGAGAGCAGGCCTTTATTTATTTTAGCTAGACCTTGTCAGTGTAATACAAAAAATAATCTGAGTTAAGTACACTTAACTCAGATTGCAACTTCTCGATGTATTTTATGCATTCAGTTCTGTTAGATTTTAAAGTCTTGCACTACCGCATTGAGTTCGCCAGCCTTCGCGTCGACTTCTTTGGAGTTGCTGGATAAGGTTTCGACTAAATGTGCATTATGCTGAGTGGATTGGTCCATCTCATTGATTGCGATATTGACCTGGCTGATGCCGTTGGCTTGTTCTCCACTCGCCGAGCTGATTTCGGCAACGATGTCATTCACTTCTTGAATCGCTTGGTTGATATCATCCAGCGAGGTGCTGGATTCATGAACCAAATGGGTACCGTTATGAATTTGTTCAACCGCATTGCCAATTAATTTTTTGATCTCATTAGCGGCATCGGCAGAACGACCAGCCAGGTTTCTGACTTCGCCTGCGACGACTGCAAAGCCTCGTCCGGCTTCTCCTGCTCGTGCGGCTTCAACCGCGGCGTTCAATGCCAGCAAGTTGGTTTGGAAAGCAACGCTGTCAATCATACTTATGATGTCGTTGATTTGATTGCTTGCAGATTCAATGTTTTGCATCGCTTGAATGGTCTGTTGCATAATCGAAACGCCTTTTTGTGTGGTGTTTCGAGCATTTTCGGCCAATTGGAACGCCCGTCTAGCACTATCGGAGTTGTTTTGTACCGAAGCGGTCATCTCCTCCATTGATGCGGCGGTTTCCTCAAGGGCTGCGGCTTGTTGTTGTGTGCGTTCGTTTAAATCCATACTGCCTGATGAGATTTGATTGGCTCCACGTGAAACCGTGGTTGATGCCAAACGCACCGATTTGACCATGTCGCCGAGGTGTGAAATGGAGCTATTCAAGGCTTGTTGCAACTCGTTCAGCTCACCCTCATGGCGACCTTGGATGGTTTGGGTTAAATCACCTTGAGCCATCGCTTTCGCCGCATCGGTAATTTCATCGATTGCCGACTGAATCTCCTCTAAAGACGCGTTAACAGAGTGTTTGAGTTTGACCATATCGCCTTTAAGTTCACCGGTGACTCGGTGGGAAAAGACCCCTTTTGCAGCATGTTCCATCGCATCACTGATGGTATGGATGGCATGATCCATTTGCGATAGGGCATTATCAACCAGACCTTTCAATTCGCCTTTGACGGAATCATCCAAACGGACTGAAAAATCCCCTTCGGCAATTCCTGTCATGACTTTTGAAAGCGCATCCATGGTATTGTCGACACTATTGGCTGAGGCATTCACCGAGGTTTTGAGTTTCTCCAAATCCCCTCGCAACGGCGTATTGATACGTTTGCTGAAGTCGCCTTCACTGATCGCTTGCATGACCTTTTGGATTTCACCGAATGAGGCGTCCAGATTGCCCATCAGTTGGTTGATGGCGTGTCCTGCGTGGGAGATTTCATCCTTGCCTGTGACTGTATGGCGGATGGTGAAGTTACTGCTGTTCTCGATATTGCCAATGGTGTTAACTAGGCTTTGAATCGGGCTAGAGATGCTGCGGGCAATCACGAAAGCCACCAAAACAATAACCAAAATGGCAATAAAGATGGTGATTAACGCGGTGGTCAATAGGGCGTTCGAACTCGATAACGCTTCGGTTTTATCCAGTTCGGCAACTAATGCCCATGGCGTGCCTAAAGCATCAACCGGAGTGTATGCACTCATGACTTCAGTGCCATTAAAACTCGGAATCAGCTCTACTGAAGTTTGACCTTTTAGGGCGGCTTTTACCGATGAGTAATCTGCACTCCCCGTTTTCGGGTTTGCGAAAGAGTTGACTACGCTATGGGTGGAGCTTTTGGCGGAGTCGGTGCGCATCAAATAGTCGGTTCCGACAATGAATGTATCGCCCGAAGGCCCCATGCCTGAGTTGTCGGTCATGATTGCATTGAGTTGTTCTGGCCCTAACTGCACCACCAAAATCCCAATGGTTTTATTGTTATAAACCACGGGTGCAGCCATAAACGCTTGTGGGCTGTTGCCGGCAGGTTCATAGCGTGAAAAGTCTGCAAAAGCGGTTTGATTTTCGTGTAGGTTTTTCGCTTTTTGGTAAGCCTGATTTAAGCCTGAATTGCTCAAAGGGCCATTGGCTAAGTTCACCCCAAAATCGCTACCTTTATTAACACTGTAGAGTACGCGGTCAGTGTTCTGGTCAATCAGATATAGGTCATTGAAGTGTGCATTACTGATGAACTTATGAATGACCGGTTGCATAGAAGCGTGAATAGCGTGATAAGCGGATTGGCTTTGACCTTTATTCAGTTTCCAGCGTTCGGTTTCCGGATTGGGGTTGTTGACCAGATAATCGGTCTGCATCATCACCGCGATAGCATCGAGTTGATTGGCATAGGCCGTTGCATCGGTTTGTTTGCCAATAGTTAAGGTTTGATATTTGGCGGATAAATTGGCTTTAAGTTGGTCAATATTGCCGCTATTGTCGGCAAGTGCTTGATAGGCATTGACTTGCGCAGGCAGATAAAACATCGCTTGCAGGATGACCTGGGTGTCTGCCAGCGTGATGACTTCGCTAGAAACGGTTTGAAAATAACGTTCAACAGAGGCTTTTTTACTATCCCTAATCGACTCCAATTGCTGTGAAGCCAGCGCTTTTAAACCGCTGTCGGCATTTTGTATCGAGATGGCCGCAAAGATAAATAGTGGGGTTAAACCAATGAGTAAAAAACTGGCCAGTAATTTAGGGGTGAGTTTCATATTGCCTCCGTTCAAAATGAAAGGCTTCAAAACATATTTTGAAGTACCGATTCGATTCTATCAGCAAAACCCATACCTATATTTGGTTTAAACGGATTTAGTTCGTTTAAATGGAGATTTTAGGCATGGTTTTTTGCTGAAAGAGCTGTGGCGCATTTAAAAACAACCTGTTGATAAGGTTATTCAAAACGGTGTTTTTCGTATGATGAAAGATTGTACGAATGACAGAGGGAGAGCGCTTGATAGGATGCTCGGTAGTTATGACTATGCCTCCAGCACTTGCTGGATAATCGCCTCAAACGCCTCTTGATTGGTGGGTTTTGCCAAAAAGCCACTCATACCCGCCAACAAGCAATCCCTTTGAATCTCGTCGCTATTGTTACCGCTAAGGGCGATCACCGGGGTTTGAATTTGCAGTGCCTTTATCTGCTTGGTACATTCAAAACCGTCCATTTCCGGCATGACCAAATCCATTAAAATCAAATCGAATGTTTTTTGACGTAGCATGGTGAGTGCGCTTGCGGCACTTTCTACAGCAAGGACTTCATGGCCATAGCCCTGAAATACCTTGGTTTGAATCTGTCGTAAGATGTCGTTATCTTCAACTAATAAAAGGTTTAGTTTTCTCACAATGCTTTAATCTCGAAATGGTTTTTTGTCTGTTTTTAAACGATGTTAGATTATCTAATGGATGAATTTTAAGTCCAAAAATTAGGTGAGGGCGTGTATCTTTTACGCCCTCTTTACAACAGAATGGATTTGCAGTGGGTTTTTGTCAGTTTTTAGACGTTAAAGCGTATTTGGAAACGTCCAGCACTTCGTTCTTGTCTACACTGAAATAAGACATTTCCGATTGTAAGGCATCGGCTTGTTCTCTTAAGGTTTCTGCCGCGGCATTGGTTTCTTCCACCAGAGCCGCATTCTGTTGTGTCACGTTGTCGATTTGGGTAATCGCTTTATGGACTTGTTCAACACCGGCCGCCTGTTCTTGGGCCGCTTGAGCAATTTGAGTTATCATCACGGTGACCGAGTCGATGGTGGTATCGATTTCATTTAACATTTCACCCGATTCCGCCGCCAGTGTTGAACCTTGGCTTACACGGGTCACGGTTTCATCGATCAATGTCTTAATGTCTTTGGCCGCTTCGGCCGATTTTTGCGCCAAACTACGAACTTCGGAGGCAACCACAGCAAAACCACGGCCGTGTTCACCCGCTCGTGCCGCTTCAACGGCGGCGTTAAGCGCCAATAGGTTGGTTTGGAAGGCGATGCCATCAATCAAGCTAACAATTTCGGCAATTTTATGGCTTGATTCTTCTATGGCATTCATCGCTTGGATGGTTTGTTGCATTACCGTAACACCTTGCCCCACCTTGCTTTTCACATCGGTAGAAACCTTGCTGGCTTCTTGGGCATTGTTGCTACTGCTTTGCACTTGCGCGTTCATCTCTTCCATGGTGGCTGAGGTTTGTTCCAAAGCACTTGCTTGCTGTTGTACTCGTCCACTCAAGTCCATCGAGCCTTGTGCCACTTCTTGCGCGGCATTGTTGACCGAGCTGGAAACCGCTACAGCCATGCCGACCACTTCTTTGATTTTGCTGGTAGAGAAGTTGATCGCATTCTTTAAATCATGCACCTGTCCTTTAAAGACACCGGCAGGAAGTTCTTTAGTGAGGTCACCCGCCGCTTGCGCTGCCATGACATCGCTAATTGAACTCATTACACCACCGAGTGTTGTCATGGTTTTATTGATGGTATGGCCCAACTCTTCCAAATCACCTGGTTGTACTTCAACACGGTAGTTAAAGTCACCTTCCTCGATATGTTTAAGTACACGGGTAATGTCATTGATATTGTTGATTTGATTGGTCTTATCTAACCATTCCACCACGTAACCCACTTTGATTTGGTTGCGTATAATGGGGACTACGGTAAGTTCTAAAATTAGGTCGGAAACCTTTAGGTTGCCACTCCATGGTTCGTTGAGTGCATGCACCATCTGGCGTTGATGTGCCGGGTTTTTATGGAAGATATCCATATTCGAACCAACGACTTCACTGGCCTTAAAGTGAGGCAAGGCTTGTTGTATGCGTTGTTCATTGCGGGTAAACATCTCGTCTAACGAGCGGTTGGTGCTTTTAATGTTAAAGTCGGCATCGGCCACCATAAGGTTGGTATTGGCGCTGTTCATGGCGGTGGTTAAAATGGTGGCGGTCTTGGCGGCATCGTAATTTTTAGCGGCACCCTCAGCCATACGTGAACGCACCATATTCATTAAAAATCCCAATTCAGAGGTGTCTTTAATCGCCTCTTTGACTTCACCGTTGGCGAGGTTTTCAATGCCTGCTCGTAGCGTACTGGAGAGTTGGCCAGCTTTCAGCAATGACCATGCAACACCGAAAATTGACAAGATTCCTAGAGCCAATAACCCGCCTGAGATTGGAGAAATTTCAATTTCTGTGGCTAAACCAATAAAAGCCACAAGCGCTAAACCGATGCTGGTGAACGGTACTAGATATTGTTTGAGTTTGGATTGTGTTTTTGTCCAAGGAAAGCTGGCTTTGCCGCCTTTAATAGCTGCATAAAGGTTGGTTGCATATTGTTTTTGAGCGGCGGTTGCAGGATATCTAACCGATAAATAACCGGTGACTTTGCCCGATTTTATAATCGGTGTGGCATTGGCCATAACCCAATAGTATTCACCATTTTTACGCTTGTTTTTCACCAGGCCTTGCCAAGGTTTTGCCGATTGTAAGGTCTTCCAAAAGTCTTCAAAGGCTTCTTTGGGCATATCGGGGTGGCGTAAGATATTGTGCGGTTTTCCTTTCAATTCAGCATCGGTATAACCGGAAGCCTCTCTAAACCCCTCGTTATAATCTACTATATTTCCTTGTAAATCAGACGTGGATAATATGACTAAATCGTCTGGTAATAGATACTCGTTTGCTGAACTCATGAACTCCACCTCTTAATCTTTTTATGCCATTTGATAGCTTTCGCTTAAAGAGCGATATGTTTTTATGCATGTAATATAGCTTAATTTAATCATGTAATACATAAAAGATATCACATATAAGAAAAGCATTAAGTCCCTGATATAAGTAAGGAAAATAGCGCGCTTAGCATTTTTGCCATGGAAGAGGCTTTTTAATGCATTAGCTTCCAAAACTAATGACCGGGTAGTGTGGAGGTGGATTTTAGGATACCTCCATCCCAAAAGAGAGTCTTCAAAAGCTATCTTGAAGTCACTCTTTGAACTATTAAGCAAAACCCATACCTATTATTTAGCTATATCGGCCTAATCGCTTTAAAAAAGTTATTTAGTGATGCTTTTTTTGCTTAAAATGGAACAACTAATTTCACAAGGAGTTTTTATATGAAGCGTAGAGATTTTATTGGAGCTATCGCTGGTGCGACGGCGGCAACGGCTTTAACGGCATGCGGTACCGAAGAGGCGCCTAACAAAGTAGCCAGTGAACCGCAGAAAACCTATCAATGGAAAATGGTGACCACTTGGCCAAAGAACTTTCCAGGATTGGGAACAGGTGCCAATAATATCGCTAAGCTGATCACAGAAATGTCTGGTGGCAGAATCGATGTTAAGGTTTATGGCGCGGGTGAATTGGTTGGCGCTTTTGAAGTTTTTGATGCGGTTTCTCGCGGCAATGCCCAACTCGGACATGCCGGCGCTTACTACTGGAAGGGTAAGATCCCATCAGCCGCTTTTTTCTCGTCGGTGCCTTTTGGTTTGACGGCTCAGGAGATGAATGCCTGGATGTACTATGGTGGTGGTCTGCAACTTTGGGAAGAAGCCTATAAACCGTTCGGCTTGATTCCAAATCCAGGTGGTAACTCAGGTACCCAGATGGGCGGCTGGTTCAATAAAGAGATTAACTCACTAGAAGACCTGAAAGGCCTGAAGATGCGTATGCCGGGTCTGGGCGGAGAGGTGCTTAAACGTGCTGGTGGTATTCCGGTAACCCTGCCAGGGGGAGAACTTTTCCCTTCGATGCAGTCCGGTGCATTGGACGCGACCGAGTGGGTTGGGCCTTATAACGATTTGGCGTTTGGTTTTTATAAGGTGGCCAAGTTCTATTACACACCGGGTTGGCATGAGCCAGGTACGACCATGGAATGTATGATTAACGAGAAAGCCTTCAATGAACTGCCAGCAGATTTACAAAGTATTGTACGTAATGCGATAAAAGTGGCTAATGCGGATATGTTGGCGGAATATACCGCAAGAAACCAGCAAGCTTTGCAAACCTTGATTAATGAGCATAACGTACAGCTAAAACAATTCCCAGATGATGTTCTAAAAGCGTTAAAAACGATTTCTGAACAAGTTGTTGAAGAAGAAGCGGCAAAAGATCCGTTATCGCAAAAGGTTTGGGCTTCGCAAAAAGCCTTTAAAAAACAAGTAATGCAATGGACAGAAGCTTCTGAGCAAGCGTATTTACGAGCCCGTTCTTTGTAATCAGTCTGATATTTCTCAAAGAGAAAGCCCGAGTTGTCCAGTTAAGGTAATTCGGGCTTTTTGTTTTTTGGGGATTTATAATGAATATATGCCTGGTGAGGAATTTTTAGATTTCTCGTAAGTTATTCATATCTGAGATTGTTGCTTCAGTCTCTACATAAAAGACAGAACTTAAAAGGACGTTATGGTTTCGTTTACTCAAGAATTGAAGACTCGGTTACAAGGGATGTTTGTTGTTCCCGAAATGCTGGTGAATAGGCCTTACGACGCTTTTCGCATTTTGGTTTTGGCGGCCATCATGATGATTTTAGGCTTAACCTTATCGGGCTTTGCTATTTTGCATATTTTGATTACGGGTCAGAATTTTAATGTCATTATTAATCTTGTCGGCATGGTTATCATTTTTATATTGCTCTATCAGCTACATAAAACGAAAGAAATCGGTCTGGTCGGACATTTTATGGCAATTTTCTTGCTCGGTTTTTTGTTGGCTTTTACCTATTTAAATCAAGCTGAAGGGTTCAGTTTGGTTTGGATTTATTTTACCCCATTTGCTGTTTTCGCCATGGTAGGCAGAAGATTTGGTTTAAGTTATTTAAGTGGATTTTATGCGCTGCTATTTGTGATGACCTATATGGGAATTGGCGAGTGGAATCATGGCAATTGGGATCAAATCAGCTATTTTCGATTTGTGACCGCATCCGTACTTGCGGTTGTTTTGGCGCTGGTGATTGATATCGCTCATAATGGGATGAATAAACAAATTGAAAAGCAACAGATTGTTGAAAGAAGGCATCTCAAAAAATTACAACGTTTGTCGACCGTTGATTCCTTAACGGAAGTCTACAATCGCCACTACTTCAATGAAGTGCTGGATAAACTCATTACGGAATATAAAGAGAGTGAGTTGTTTTTAACGTTTTTCATTTTAGATATAGACCATTTCAAACTATATAACGATGAATTCGGCCACTATCAAGGAGATGCGGCTTTGCAGAAAGTCGCTAAAACGGTATATGCTTACATTAAACGTGAAGACGATTTTGTGTTTCGTTTAGGGGGTGAAGAGTTTGGCGGCCTATTGGTTTCTGATCAGCCAAAAGAGACGAGTAGCTGGGTAGCCAAGTTAAAAAATGAGATAGAAGCTTTAAAAATCCCTCATGCAAAAGACGCTACACAAAAGTATATTACAATTTCGATTGGTGTTTATTCGGCAAAAGTGAAAGATATCAATACCATTACCTGTCTGTATCGAATTGCAGATAAGGCGTTATATGAAGCTAAAAACAACGGACGTAACCAGGCGGTGATTTTTAGCCCTGAACAATACCCACGAGGTTGTGCATGAAAATTGTAGCTTACAGCAGTAAACCATACGATAAACAGGCGTTATGTCGAGTCATGCAACCCGATTGGGAGACCCTTTATTTAGAAGTCTCTTTAGGCTTGGATACCATCGCCTTTGCTCAAGGAGCGGAGGTGGTGAGTACTTTCGTCAACGATCGTTTAGATGAAAAAGTCTTAACTTTATTGGCTCAAGGTGGAACCAAACTCATTGCCTTACGTTGCGCGGGTTTTAATAATGTGGACTTGAACGCTGCTAAAAAACTCGGTATTAGAGTGTTGCGTGTTCCGGCCTATTCTCCTTATGCGGTAGCCGAACACACCGTTGGTTTAATGCTGGCCCTCAACCGTAAATTATATAAAGCCTATAACCGTATCCGAGAGGGTAACTTCGCCTTGAACGGCATGTTGGGTTTTGATATGCATGGTAAAACCGTTGGCATTATCGGGGCGGGGCTGATTGGACGGCTGGTTGGCAAAATGCTCAAGGCGTTTGGATGCCATGTGGTGATATATGACCCTTATACCTGTGTGGCCTGTAAGGAATTGGGGATTGAACAGGTCGATTTAGAACATTTATTTACCCAGTCAGATATTATCACCTTGCACTGTCCGCTAAACGCTGAAACCAATCACATTATCAACGCTGAAAATATCGCCAAGATGAAAGAAGGGGTGATGTTGATCAATACCGGTCGAGGCGGTTTAATGGATACTGCGGCTTTGATTGCGGGTCTAAAGTCTAAACAAATTGGCTATTTGGGAATCGATGTTTATGAAAAGGAGGGGGCTTTGTTCTTTGAAGACCACTCTTGTGAGATTATCCAAGATGATGCTTTTGAACGTTTATTGACCTTTCCCAATGTGCTAGTCACCGGGCATCAGGCTTATTTTACTCATGAAGCCTTAGAGCAAATCGCCCAAACCACCGCGGATAATATTCTGGCTTACAGTCAAATACAGTCTGCAGATGAATGTTTAGAGAATGAGGTGACCTGTGATTAATTCGTTTTCACCATCGTCAAAAAACCTATTTGTAAAGTTACCAGGCCTGTTCGCTTTAGTATTGGTATTTGTCTTCACCCTTTCAGGCTGCGCCACTATAAAATTGGGTGAGTCCTACGATGCGCCGATTCAAGAACAGGTTTTGGAAAAGGGCAAAACAGACGATAAGGTTTTGATTATTACGATTGACGGCGTGATCAGTGACAGCCCCAAACAAGGTCTATTGTCACGTGCCCCAAGTCTATTGGATTCGGTCATGATGCAACTGAAAAAAGCCGAAGAAGATAGCAAAATCAAAAGCGTATTGCTTAAAATCAATAGCCCGGGTGGTGGTGTAACGGTAAGTGATATCCTTTATCACGAATTGCTGGCCTTCAAACAACGAACCAAGAAAAAGCTCTATGTACAGATGATGGATGTCACGGCATCCGGAGGCGTTTACATCGCGATGGCGGCGGATAAAATCCAGGCGCATCCCTCAACCATCACCGGCTCGGTTGGCGTGATTTCCATGAGTGCCGATTTATCCGGCACCATGCAGAAAATCGGTGCGGCGGTGAATGTCTATAAAACCGGTGAAAACAAAGATATGGGCTCACCGTTTAAAGCCGCAAGTCAAAGCGATAAACAGATTTTTCAAACTATGGTCGATAGCATGGCACAGCGTTTTTACGAGATTGTAAGAACCCAGCGTAACCTATCAGAGCAACAGATGGAAGAGCTCAAAACCGCACGAATCTTTACGGGTTCCGAAGCGATTAAGGCAGGCCTGGTCGATTTGTTAGGCTATCTTTCCGATGCGACCGATAAAGCGTGTGAATTAGCGGATGCCAAGGATTGTAAAGTGGTGAGTTACCGTTTTAAGTCAAACCCAAATGCCACCCAATATTCACCCAGCATGCAGTTGCCTAATGGGTTGCAACCGCTGCAATTGATCGATGTGCCTTTACTGGAGCAGATGCAGTTGAAAGCGGGCATCTATTACCTATATTTGCAGTAATCAATCACAAGCTTGACGCTTTTAAACTCTTAAGTTCTTAAGCTTTTTTACCAGATAAGCGACTATTTACAGGTCGCTTGCTCGGCCTTATCAAATTGTGCTTTTCGTACCTTAAGTTTGTAGGCGGCATTCACATATTGCTCAGGCTGGGGTTTGAGCAAGTAGATAAATTCATCGGTGAGGTTCGCCTCTAGGTTGAGTTTGTCCAAACCATTAAATTCATCCACATGTGCCGGTGTGATTACCTGTATGTTCAAGTTTGGGTCAAGGCGCTTTAAAGCGGCCACCGTTCCCAAATGGTTTTGACTGTGAAATGTGCCATTGATATGCACAACTTGATGGTTTGGATGGTTTAACCAGGCCTGGTAGATCGATTCAGCCATGGTGTTGTCCCTAGTCGTTTGCGCCAAATAGCTTTTGTGTTTGCGCGGTTCGGCAAGGGGTCTGGTCTGCTTCAGAAATTCATAAAATCGTTTTTTATATCCCGGGATTTCAGCAAAGGGCTGCTGGGCGATTTGCAAGCGCTCTTCAGGGGCGAGTTTGGATATATAGCTTTCTCCCTCTCGTCCAATGCAGCGTATCGTGTCAGCAGGTGCATTGGCGGCAATCACACCGATAAAACGATTTTTGGCAAACTCCACCAATGGACGGTAACTGGCCGCATAGTTATTCCAAGCAGGAGCCTCATTGATTAAATAGGCTTCACCGATATTGCCATCTAAATAGTCGTTTAAGAGGGGTTGCTGGTCACGATTGAACATCTCCATACTTAACAACAATTGCGGGTTCTGTCGATATAGACCTGCCAAGAGCTGCATTTCCAAGAGGTGTGAGGCATGGTTTCCGTGGTATTCGCCAATCACCACTATGTCGGCTTTTCTTAATTGTGAAATGGCGGTTTCAAGAGTGACAGGTTGTTTAGATTGATCGAGCAGAACATAGTCGTAAGCGTGTTCAAGTTTAGCTTGGGTTTCGATGTTCGATTCAAGGGGGTTGGATTCTAGTGTCGTTACGTCAATCAAACGACTTGCTTTGGCTGGGTTTTCAGCACAACCACTCAATAAACTTAGGTTACAGAGAAGCGCTGTCGCAAGCAATGATTGAATTGAGGCAAAGTTATACATAGTTATCCACATCCTGTTTTATCAATTAAAACAAGCCATTAATCGTAATAAGTTATTTTTTTATTGTGATTCGAGCCACACCCGATTCAATGGCGGCTTGGCTGATGGCTTGCGGAATCACACTGATTAAACGAGGGTCATTGGGTTTAGGCAGAATATACTCTTTACCATAGCTTAATTCTTGTAATCCATAAGTGTCGAGCACTTCATCGGGTACAGAGGAGTGAGCCAGTTTACGCAATGCATGCACGGCGGCAATCTGCATCGCCATATTGATCTCTGAAGCCCTCACGTCCAAAGCGCCACGGAAAATATAGGGAAAACCAAGGACGTTGTTGACCTGGTTGGGATAATCACTGCGGCCGGTCGCAATAATGAGGTCATCACGGGTTTTGTTTGCCAGAATCGGATTGATTTCCGGGTCTGGATTGGCCATGGTAAACACGATTGGATTAGCCGCCATGCCTTGTAGCATTTCAACCGTCAAAATGTCCTTGTCGGATACCCCAAAAAATACATCTGCATTGACCATCGCATCCGCTAAACAGACCTTGTTGGTATTCTGAGCAAAAGCCTCTTTATAACGGTTTAAATCTGTGCGATGGGTGCTTACAACTCCTTTACTATCGACCAATGTGATATTAGCTTTTTGAGCGCCCATCGCCATCAGCAGATTCATACAGGCAATGCCTGCGGCACCGGCACCCACACAAACGATGCGTGCCAGCTCAAGTTTTTTATGTTGCAGTTCTAAGGCGTTCATCAAGCCGGCAGCGGCCACGATGGCCGTGCCGTGTTGGTCATCGTGAAAGACCGGGATATCAAGTTGCGCTTTTAAGGCGGTTTCCACTTCAAAACATTGTGGTGCGGCGATATCTTCTAGGTTGATGCCGCCAAAGGTCGGTGCGATATTGGCGATGGTCTGAATCAATTCTGCCGTGTCATCACAGTCTATTTCAATATCAAACACATCGATGTTGGCAAAGCGTTTAAATAGCATCGCCTTACCTTCCATTACCGGTTTGCTGGCTAAAGCGCCGGTATTGCCTAAGCCCAAAACCGCCGTTCCATTTGAAATCACTCCCACCAGGTTTCCTTTACCGGTATAGCGATAGACGTCTTCAGGGTTGTTTGCAATCTCCCTAACGGGTTCCGCCACTCCTGGGCTATAAGCCAGGCTTAAATCCCGTTGAGTTTCGCAAGCCTTGGTCAAGCCGGTTTCAAGTTTTCCAGGCTTAGGAAGTTCATGATAATGAAGTGCATCTTGTTTTAAATCCGACATGGTATTTTCCCTTTGGTTAAAAGGTGACTCGAAAACCTGAAATGGCGTTTATTGAATCAATTCAAGCCCATAAACTAAGCGACAAGTTGTTTATCAAGGCTTTAAATTAACGCGAACCGACTTCAATATCAATGCTTAAACGTGATTATTGAACTCAAGCAACAACGGTTAACAAGTGGATGAAAAATAATAACAATGTATTTGATTCCAGCATTAATTTTTTTGCTTTGCTTATACCAATTACTAAACATAGAATCGAGCGGTTAACTAAATTGATGGTTTTATATGGATGTAATAGCAGGCCAAGCAGAACAACAACAAACGGATTTTTTTGTTGGTAGGCAGCCTATCCTGGATAGGGAAAATAATATATATGGTTACGAACTCTTGTTTCGAGGAGGGTTAAACCCTAATTCAGCAGAGTTTGACTCGGCAAGCAAAGCAACCGCAACGGTGATCCGTAATGCCATGATGAATATGGGCTTGCAACAGTTGGTGGGTGAAGCTAAGGCTTTTATCAACTTTCCTGAAGAGTTTTTCTTTGAGATGCGGGATCCTTGTTTCCATCATTCCCAAGCGGTAATTGAAATATTGGAAACCGTCGAACCATCGTCAGATGTGATTGAAAGTGTTCAGTATTTAAAAAATCAAGGCTATATGATTGCCTTGGACGACTTCATCTTCAGTAAAAAATTCGTGCCCTTCATTAAATTGGCGGATATTGTTAAGTTTGATGTCTTAACTATCGCGCCTGAAAACCTTAAGCCGTTGTTTGAAAAAATCAAAAAGCTCAAGGATGTCACTATCCTGGCGGAGCGAGTTGAAACCAAAGAGATGTTTGAAGCTTGTAGAGAGGCGGGTGCGGAACTGTTTCAAGGTTATTATTTCGCCAAACCGGAAGTGGTTACAGGTAAAAAAATGAGTATCGGTAAAGTTCACCTGCTCGAACTGTTGCAAAAGGTGGCCGATGATTCGTTGCATCTGGACGATTTAGAAAAAATCATTGAAAAGGATATCGGCCTAACAATCAAAATTTTGAAGCTTGCCAAGCAATATAAAACGAAAAACATGCCTGACTTCGAATCCTTGAAAGAGGTGTTAACGCTGTTTGGATTGAAACGGGTTCAGTCTTGGGCAACGATGCTTTCTATGACTATGATTGATGATGTGTTGCCGGAAGTGTTCAATTTGGCACGTTTACGCGCAATTTTTATGCGTAATTTGGCTCAAAAAGAGAAGCTACCAGGAATGGATAGCTTTTATTTGGCAGGTCTTTTTTCGATGATAGATGTGGTTGTCGGCCAACCCCTGGATAACGCATTAAGCCATATTCCCATCAATGATAATATCAAATTGGGTTTACTCCATGGTGAAGGTGAGTATGGCCGTTTATTGGATGCCGCCAAAAGTTTTGAAATGAATCATGCAGACCAGCACCAAGATTATGCGTTGATTTATTTTGAAGCTTTAAAAGAGGTCAATTCAATACACGAGTTATAAAACTCGATGCTAAAGATGACCTGTGTGGTTGTTAATCAATCTCTGAAGCAAGCTGAGTTGTAGTGTACTAATTCTGTCGAGTTATCGATATAATCCATAAAATATTCCGGTGGACGTTTGTTGGCGTTAAACGTTTTCGGTTTAAAAATGTGGTTAAAAAGGACTTAGATGGAAAAGTATTATTTTCAGTTTGTATTAACGCTCCTGATGGTGGCGGGTTATTGGTTCGTCAAATGGAGTGTAGCCAAACTCATGATGAAGCTGGGTGCCGTTAAAGAGGTGCCGGCAATTCGCATAAAGAACGTGACCCGTTATTTCAATATCATGTTTTTATTGGTTTTAGCTGTGATGTTGATGATGGTTTGGGGGGTCGATTACCGCGGATTATTGGTTTTTGCCTCATCTGTATTAGCGGTTATCGGTGTTGCTTTAGTCGCACAGTGGTCTATCTTGAGCAATATCACGGCAGGTGTGATTGTATTTTTCTCCTTTCCCGCCAGAATTGGCGACACCATCGAAATTGTAGATGGCGCCCACCGTTTGCGAGGAACCATTACCGAGATCAACTTGTTTCAGGTTTTGTTGGTTGACGAAAACAATCAACGAATTGCCTATCCGAATAACCTGATTTTGCAACGTCCGGTAATCAATATTGTGCCTAACCTCAAAGAGGAAAAAACCGAAAAATCGGGTTCTCTATTCGCCCAGAGAACCACAAATAGATAAAACGTTTGTTAAACGTTTCAACGGCAAAAGCCTATCTTGCATTGGAGCCGTTATTGATGTCGATACAGATACCATTGATGTATTCAGGCGAATCGGTTGCCAGCCAATACAAAGTGTCGGCCACTTCTTGAGCGGTCGCAAAACGTCCGGTAATGGTGTTTTTCAAGAAAGCTTGTTGGCGATGTTCGGGAATGTTGTTCAACATTTCTGTTTCAACCGGACTGGGTGCTACCGCATTGACAATGATTTTGCCTGCAAACGCTTTTGAGAAGGATTTGGTGGCGTTGATTAAGCCAGCCTTGCCGATGCCATACCAAATATCAGGATGACCTATTTGACCGGCAATAGAAGCGTTATTCACCACTCTAGGTGTATAGGCAGATTGGGTTAACAGTTTATCCCTCAACAATTCGGTGAGTTTTACCGGTGAAATGATGTTTAGGGCTAAAGAGTACTCCCTGCGTTCATCGGAATAATCGTCGTAAGTTAAGGGCTGCAATAATCCGGCGTTATTGATTAGAACATCCACCTGCTCAATTTGATCTACCAGGCCTGGTAGGTTATCGATATCGGTTAAATCGTATTGTGTACAAGTAACCAACGGATGGTTTTGGTAATCAAAATCTTCTTGATTGCTGAAATCACGGGCAATGATCTGTACTTTATCGCCCGCTTCTACGAATTTTTGGCTAAGTTTTAGGCCAATGCCTTTGTTTCCGCCGGTAATGACTACATGTCGCATAGATAGATTCTTTTTAGTTTGAAAAATTAAAAAGCAATCATACGTTGTTTACTTAAAAGCTTGCAAGTTACTCAAGAGAATTTTCCCGCCAACGGATAGTGACGGTTTTTTTACCCCACTTTTTGGCTTTGTCATGGTCATTCCCCATATAGATATCGATTTTATTCTGCCAGCGTTTATGCATTTTATCGAGCACCAGATATTCTCCTGGAAGCCCCTCGATGGTCACTTTAGAACCATTTTTCAGACCTTTTTTGAGAAGATCTCGAGAAACCGCAATAGATTTTACGCCCGGTTTAAGCACATTATTCCAGGCGGCTAAATAAGGTGTTTTATCGGTTTGCGAATGGGTTGAGGTGTAAGCCGTAGCGGTAACTTCTAATGCCGTTGTCTGCTTGTCATCGTCTTTACAGCCGCTGAGATGCATCGCAACAAGGGCAATTATGGATAGAGGTAAAACATGCATAATCGGCCCTCTTAACGTTACGGCGGTAAAAAACGGTTTAAATCTTTGACGTTGTTTATCTAGGTTAACAAGTTTGTTATAACGGATTGCCCCAATTCTAATGGATGTTAAAAGCAATTCAAAACACTATAGGCTTGTCGTGGTTCTTGCGATTATGAAACGATAATTATGACCAGGCCCGCTTGTTTTTATTTTAGATGATTCAGGTTAAGGTTTTTTTATTTCGTTTTGCACTCTTTTTTAACAAAATAATCCTATTTTTAGAATAATATCCCCCAGCCATTCCTTAACGAATAATGACAATATTTTGTATGCTGAAAATGGGATGATTAGAGTGTATTGTATTTAACTTGTTGATAATAAAGGTATATATAGTTTGTAAAATCCCTCAATACTTTTCTGGTTTATTAAATCATCAATTTTTTTTACTTGAGTTTAGTTGTTTAAATCACTAATCTGAAATCAAGAAAGCATTAGTACTTTCTAATATTGATGAGACCTTTGCTCGAGATCATAAACAGATAAAAATGACTAGAATCACATTTTTCTCTCGCTCCTGACTCATGAAAGGCCTCGAAGAAAGATTAAATAAACGGCTAATGACTAAAGAGCAGTCTTTTATTTTATAACCAGGAGTTCAACAATTATGAAACGTAGATCATTTTTAAAAAATACCTTAGCTACTGGTGCTGCAGCGGTTGCTGTAAACGCTGGTCTTTTAACCCCAACAACGGTTTTGGCCGATTGGAATAAAAAAGCCTTTAACGCTAAAACCACCGACGAAGCGCTTAATGGTGTGTTCGGCGCGAGTAATGCCGCAGATTCCGGCGATATTAAACTTAAGGCTCCAGCCATCGCTGAGAACGGTGCGGTGACGCCAGTTACCGTGGATGCATCGGGTATTGATGGTGTTGAATCTATCGCGATTATGGCAAGTAAAAACCCAATGCCTTTAGTGTGTGAATACACCTTTGGTGCTGGTGCGGTCGGTTATGTGTCTACCCGTATCAAGATGGGACAAACCATGAATGTCATCGCGGTGGTCAAAGCCGGCGGTAAACTGCTGAAAGCTCAGCAGGAAGTGAAAGTGACTATCGGTGGTTGTGGTGGTTAATCAACCCCACAGTTAACCTATAAAATAGAATTTAAAAAAGCAAAGATGCTTTAAAGGAATACAAAATGGCTATTAAAATTAGAATGCGTGGAAAATCACAAAACGGTGTTGCAGAAGTTAAGGCGTTGATTAAACACCCTATGGAGTCTGGCGTACGAATGAACAAAAAGACGGGTAAGCCTTATCCTGCAAAATACATCGATATGGTTGAAGTCTTGGTCAATGGTACTAAGGCCGTAGATGCGCAATGGTCAGGTGCGGTTTCCGCAAACCCATATATGGCGGTTATGGTCAAAGCCAATGCAGGCGATGAAGTAACGGTTAAGTTATCTGATAACACGGGTGAAACCGGTTCAGATTCAATTAAGCTTAAATAAAAACCTTTAGTTTAAATGTTAAAAGCCCCGGCAATCTCACTTGGTTGCTGGGGCTTTTTACATCAGTCCAAATTGCCGCTAAAGTACTTGTCTCAGCAGTTTTTTGATGACCATTTTTGAGTGGGAACCCCTTTTAATATTCTCAGTTTCTACACTGAATCGACAGCGTTCGCCAGTGGGTGTTATCACCGTCAGGTCATCGATATCCGCAGCGTATGCCATTTGGTGGCGTGCATATTCCGGGCCATATTTACGTGGTGGAAGCGTTTCATTGATGAACGCTTGAATATTGGCAATACCTTCAATCTCACCAAAAGGTGAGGCGGTTGACCATGATGCCTCCGGATGGAATAGCTCGGTAGCGCGGTTACCATCTCGTCTATCAACACAATCCAAAAATTGCATCAACAGTAAACGTGTCGAGTTTCTTGCGGCATAGTGGGTGTGGAGGAGGTGATGGGCTTTAGTTGAGTTGGGATGCTCTAATTCAGTTTTATAGAGTTTTTGAATGTCTTGGTTTTCGTAGGAGCGTCTGCGAGGAGCGTTTTTGTCTATTCCATAAATCGCTTGCATACGTTTTTCAAGGATAAGGGGATCCATCGACTTGGGTTCGCCACCTCCGCCTAGGCAACCACCCACACAGGCCATGACTTCAATCGCGACATAGTCATCCCGCCAGTTTTCAGTTTTAAGCATCTGCTGTGCCGCGGCAATGCCGTTACAAATCGCCACCTTGCCCACGCCAGGGATTTCAGCCTCTTTTATGACGGTGTCCACCCCGCGGAGTTGATGCCAATCCAAAGGCATGGAATCTTCTTTGCCAATCAGGTGTGCTGCGGTGCGCACCACCGCTTCCATCACGCCTCCCGATGCGCCAAAAATCTGCGCGGCTCCAGTGCTTTCACCAAGCGGATTGTCAAACTCCGCATCCTCAGACAGTGCGCCAAATGCAATGCCCCGAGCCTTAATCATTCTTGCCAGTTCACGGGTGGTTAAAACATGGTCGACATCGCCCGAAACACCCGGGCGGGCAGATTCATCTTTTTTCGCGGTACAAGGCATTACGCTGACCACATAAGGTTCCACTTTACCCTCGGCGAATTCAGAACCGAGTGTTCGCGCGAAGGCGGCTCGTTTGGTTAAGGCGCCATGCATTTGTTGTGGCGACTTAGTGGTGCTCAGGTGTGGCAAAAGGTCAGGACGATTAATCTCAACCCAGTTTACCCAGCCGGGGCAACAGGAGGTGAATAGGGGAAGCTGTTGTTGGTTTTTAAAACGTGTTAGAAACTCGTTGGCCTCTTCCATAATGGTTAAGTCAGCTGCAAAATTGGTGTCGAAGACATAGTCAAAGCCAAGTTCTCTTAACGCATTGATCATGCGACCAGTGCTCACCGTACCGGGTTTCATGCCAAACTCTTCACTAATGGCTACGCGGGTTGCCGGAGCAACTTGTACTGCGGATACACGTCTATGTGCATCCAGGGTATGTACGACCTCATGCCAGTGTGGGGTTTCAATCAAGGCACCCGTTGGGCAAACCAAGGTACATTGTCCGCAAGAGATACAGTTGGTTTCAGAAAGCGGTTTGTCGAATACGGTGACGGGAATACGGCCTGAACCCTGTTCGGCAAACCCTATCACATGTTGCTGTTGCCCTGCATCGCCACAGGCTTCGGCGCATAAACCACACTCCACACACTTTGATAAGTCGCGCCAGATGCTTGGCGAAGTATGGTCGGTTAGAACGTGTTCAGGGTGTTCGGCAGAACCCCTTGGCACCTTTTCCCATTTATCCTCTAGTTGATATTCACACACCAGATTTTGAAATTGACATGAGCCATTGACTTCACAACGTATGCAATCGTTTGGATGACGGGCTAATAGCCATTGCATATCGGCTTTACGAAAATCGATGAGCTGTTGGGTGTCGGTTTCGATGATATCGCCGTCTTTGGCTTTGGTTTTGCAAGCGGGTTGCGGGCGCGCCTCACTGCTGACATTGACTAGACACATACGGCATACGGCATGAGAGGGTAGGCGAGGGTAGTAACACAGGGTGGGAATATGCACACCCGCTTCTCGGCTGGCATCAAGTAATGTTGAATCATCCTCTATCTCGACAACCCTGCCATTGACTGTAACTTTAATCATCTTATGTCCACCCGATTAACGCCATTAATGAGTGTTTAAGTATCACATAATAAACCGAAATTAAAAAGGGCTGTAAATTTGCGATGGCTAATTAATCAAATAAAAAGGGTGTGAATTCACCAAGCCTGGTCAGTTGTGTTTTCTAAGAAAAAATCCCTCTGGTCTTTCTATTGGCAGAGAGTTAATGATCGATGTACTGCAATAATAATGACAGTGTTAAAAGAGAAAAAACGGTGGAGAATAGAACCGTTTGTGCGGTGATCAATGCATCTCGTTGATAGAATTCGGCCAACATATAAGGGCCGGTTCCTGTGGGAAGAGCCGCCAAGAACACCGCCATCATCGCCAATTCCGTCGGCATATCAAATACATAAAAAGCCAACCACGCCACCAATAAAGGTTGTAACACCAGTTTTGCCATGCTTAAAGTGAAAGCGGTTTTACGAACGCTCGCCGAATGTTCGTTTGCTTGGCAAGAGGCATGCGCCAAAAACAACCCTAAACTGATGAGGGCGGCGGGGCTGGCGGCATCTGATAGCAGTCCTAAAAAAGTCGCCACGGCTTCGGGCAGTGTGTAGGGGGTGGCCGAAAACAGCGCACCCGCTAGTGGTGCGACCACCAACGGGTTTTTAAACACCGCTTTAAACACGTTCAAAGCACGTAAGTGCCAGGCTAGAGAGGCGTGTAACGCACTTTCTATTAACACAATTCCAAAACCGAATAGCAAAGAGGCCACAATAATACTCGCCAAAGCGGTAGGCACTTCGCTGGCCGTGCCAAACACCAGAAACATCAGCGGAAAACCGATATATCCGGTATTGGCATAAGATGCGGCCATGCTATCAATACTGGCCTCAGCCAAGTCTTTACCTCTACTAAGTCGCCAAAACAAAACCAATAGAAACACGGCAAACGAGCCGATGATATACACCGCAATAAAGTCGGCTTGAAACATTGTCTGCCAATCACTTTTAGCCATGATTTCAAACAGCAAAGCGGGTAACGCCAACCAAATCACAAAACGACTCAATTCCGTTGCCGAGGCAGGACCTAAAATTTTGGTTTTATAACTGATATAGCCCGTAGCGATTAACGCGAATACCGGGAATAGAATGGAAAAAGTGGTGAGCATGAATTGGTGTAACCAAGTAAATGTGTTAAAAACGCATTGTACGATACCGAATGTGTTTTGTAGATTAAATTCACCAGGCCTGGTTGGTTTAAAACTTGATTTGTCTTATTTGTTGAGAAGCCTTTTTAATATTTATAGGTCTTCAATTTTATGATTCTGGCTTCCCGTCACTTTTTTCTGTTCGGAAAAAAGTAACCCAAAAACGAACCCCGCTGACACAATCTATTTCACTAAGCTTGTTCGCTGAAATTCTCAAACACGCTCGTGCCCGCAGGAAATGCCCTTGGGGTACTCGGACAATGAAATTTTTTAACGCCCTCTACGCTAGCGCCCAACGGAAGTGCACTTGGGGTATGAAAATGACGATTGCTTACAGAAGGGTGGGTTTTTCTACGTTAATTCTGTATTTCTATAGCGAGCATATACTTGAGCTGTAATTGTTACCAGGCCTGGTAATTTTAGATTTAAGATTTGATTTGTCTTACTTGTTGAGAAGCCTTTGTGAATATTGATAGACCTTTTGTTTCAACTGTTAGGCTTCCCCTTCCTTTCTTTGCTTGCCCAAAGAAAGGAAGCAAAGAAAAGGCACCCCGCTGACGAAACCGATTTTACTAAGCTTGTCTGCTGAAGTTTGTGAACTCGCTTCGCTCAAACAGCACAAACTTTTAACCGCATCCTTCACTAAGTAAAAGGGCGATTTCTTACAGAGGGGGATGTTTTCCTACGTGAATTATGTGGTTCAAATAAGTATTGAATGAGCTGTTATTTTTGATATTTACCAGGCCTGGTAAATTTAATTGAAATAAATCGAAAGCTAATTACAAACACCCAGATTCCCCTTGGAATAAATTGTGCAAAGTTCTTAGCGAAGAGAACGTTTAAAAACTTCAGCTGTTTGAGTGCCCCAAGTGCATTTCCTGCGGGCACGAGCGAGTTCTGAAGTTTCAGTGAATGAGTTTTAGAACTTGCCAATTTATGGAGCGGGGTGCCCTTGTTGGCTTACCTTATTGGGCAAGCAATAAGGTAAGGGGAAGCCGATAGATTAAATTAAAGGTATATAAATATTGAAAAGGCTTCTAAATGGCAAAGAAGATAAAAGTGAGAGAGACCTCTTATTTTCATAAATTATGATTGTTTGTTGAGTTGTCTTGCTTTTTTCTTGTCCCTTACCCATAGAACTGAGCCGTTTGTTTTTTTCATTTCAAAAAGATCTATTGCCATAAATAAGTCACTTAGTTTTTTAAAGCCGTAATTTCGTTGGTCAAATGATGCATGGTTTGATATATGAGTTCCAATAGGACCAAGCATGGCCCAGCCATCTTCTTCTTCGACGGCTTCAATCGCTTGTCGTAATAAATTGATTAGTTTTGTATCACTTTTGATATTTTTAGCTTGTTTCTGAATAGGTTCATTTTGTGTTTCTACATCATCTAAATAAAGAAAACGAGAACAACTATTTACGAAAGCTAAAGGAGCTTTACGTTCTCCAAAACCAATAACAAATTTACCGTCAGCGAGAGCACGAGTGACTAATGGAGTAAAGTCACAATCAGAAGAAACAAGACAAATAACATCAACATTTTTCGTATATAAAATGTCCATTACATCAATTACAAGCGCCATGTCTGTTGCATTTTTTCCCTTTGTTAAATCGAATTGCTGGATAGGCTGTATTGCATATTCGTGAATTATTTCTTCCCATAATTTTAGGTTTTGACTTTTCCAATTACCGTATGCTTTTCTAATATTGACTACTCCATAACGGGCAAGTTCAGAAAGAACTTTATCTATTTTTTTGGCAGGAGCGTTATCAGCATCAATAAATACTGCTATATTTTCCTTATCTTTCATGTGCTTTCCTTGAAGGCATGAATTTGTGTTTATAGGTAGTATTACTATCCGTAGGTAAAATGTAAATAAAATTATGTTTTGAAATGTAATTGAATATCTTGATGATAATAAAAAACCCGCTAAGGAAATTCCTTGCGGGTTTTTTATTTGAACCTGATTAAAGTTACCAGGCCTGGCATGCCCTGTTGCCTTTTAGGTTATGTGAGCACAGGGTAGGTTTGGCAAAACTTAAACTTCTAAATAATCCAAAATCCCTTCTGCGGCTGAACGGCCTTCGGCAATCGCTTCAACAACAAGACTTGAACCACGAACCATATCACCACCCGCAAAGATTTTTGGGTTAGTGGTTTGGAAAGGGTATAGAGACTTGTCTGATGCAACCACGCCATCCCAGCTATTGACTTCGATATTGAAGTCTTTGAACCAAGCTGGTGGGTTTGGTTGGAAACCGAATGCGACGATTACCGCATCACATGGGATCACTTGTTCAGAACCTTCAACCATCTCGGCACGACGACGACCATTTTCATCCGGCTCACCCATGCGGGTTTCGATGACTTTGATGCCTTCCACTTTACCGTCACCAATCACTTCAACCGGAGCTAGGTTGAACATGAATTGAACGCCTTCTTCTTTGGCGTTTTGTACTTCGGCACGTGAACCAGGCATGTTGGCTTCGTCACGACGGTATACACAGTAAACATCGTCCGCACCTTGACGGATAGAGGTACGTGTACAGTCCATAGTGGTATCTCCACCACCTAGAACCACGACTTTTTTGCCAGCCATGCTTACGAATGGTTCTGGAGATTGTTCCATGCCCAATTCGTTTTTAACGTTGCCGATTAGGAAGTCTAGGGCTTTGTAAACACCCGGTAGGTCTTCACCTGGGAAACGGCCTGCCATTGGCTTGTACGTTCCCATGCCTAAGAATACCGCATCGTACTCATTCAATAAGGTTTGGAATTGGATGTCTTTACCGATTTCAGTATTAACGTGGAACTCGATTCCCATACCTTCTAAGATTTCACGACGACGTACAACGATGTCTTTGTCTAGCTTGAACTGCGGAATACCAAACGTCAGCAGACCACCAATCTCTGGCTGTTTTTCAAATACCACTGGCTTAACCCCGTTACGGATTAAGATATCCGCCGCGGCGATACCCGCAGGGCCAGCGCCCACAATCGCGACTTTTTTGTCGGTCATGGTGATATTTGAAAGGTCTGGCTGCCAACCTGCGGCAAACGCGGTATCGGTAATGAATTTCTCGATTTGACCGATGGTCACCGCACCGAAGTTGGTATCTTCTAAAGTACAGGCCTGCTCACATAGTCTGTCTTGTGGACAGATACGACCACACATCTCTGGAAGTGAGTTGGATTTATGAGAAATCTCAACCGCTTCCATGATATTGCCTTCCGCAACCAGTTTTAACCAGTTAGGGATGTAGTTGTGCACCGGGCAAGCAAATTCGCAGTATGGGTTACCACAGTGCAAACAACGGTCTGCTTGCGCCATGGCATCTTCTAATTTGAACGATGAATAGATTTCAGAGAACTCTTTATTACGTTCATTAGCCGCTTTCTTTTCAGGAAGCTGGCGGTTTAATTCTAAAAATTGTCTAACATTTGGCATTTTTAAATTCCTTCCAGTTTCGCTTAGTCAGCTGCTTTTACAAATAAGTCGAAAAGTTTGTCTACATCAATCGCTAAAGATTTAACTAACCAGAACTTGCCAATGTAAGCACTGAAGTTATCTAAAACTTCTTTACCCCAAGGACTGTTGGTTTTTTCAACGTATTCAGTCAATAAGGTTTTCAAGTAAACACGGTAGGCTTCGGTATTTTCAGTGTCGATGTGAATCGCTTCTACCATCTCAGTGTTTAAACGGTCAGGTAAAGTGCGCTCTTCATCAAGGATGAATGCCATACCGCCAGACATACCGGCACCAAAGTTAACGCCTACTTCACCTAAGCTGACAACGGTACCACCGGTCATGTATTCACAACCGTGGTCGCCTAAACCTTCAACTACCGCAACCGCGCCTGAGTTACGCACTGCAAAACGTTCACCACCAGTACCGTTGGCGAACAATTTACCGCCAGTCGCGCCGTATAAACAGGTGTTACCGACAATAGGGGTATTTTTCGCTTCAAACGTACTGCCTGCTGGCGGACGAATCACAATCTCACCACCGGCCATACCTTTACCGACGTAGTCGTTGGCATCACCGTCTAGGTGTAGGTTCAATCCGTCTACGTTAAACACACCGAAAGACTGTCCGGCAATACCGGTTAGTTTTAGGGTGATTGGCGCGTCTTTCATGCCGTCGTTACCGTAACGTTCTGCAATTTCACCTGCAACCCGTGCACCGATAGAACGGCCAGTGTTGACTAGGTTGAATTCAAAAGTTCCACCAGTTTTCGCTTCAATGGCAGGAAGAGTCGCTTTAACCATATCTTCGGCAATATCGCCGTGATCCCAAGGATTGTTGCGCTTCACTTGCACCGTATGTGGTTTTTCTGCTGGTACGCCACCATCGGTAATGAATGCAGATAAATCGATGTTTTTCTGTTTTTCTGTCAGCGGGTTGTCGATGACTTTCAGTAAATCAACGCGTCCAACCAGTTCTTCTAAAGAACTTACGCCTAACTTAGCCATCCACTCACGGGTTTCTTCAGCAACAAAGCGGAAGTAGTTCATGACCATTTCTGGCATACCGATGAAGTGCTCTTTACGTAGACGTTCATCTTGAGTTGCAACGCCCACCGCACAAGTGTTCAAGTGACAGATACGTAGGTATTTACAACCAAGCGCCACCATTGGCACAGTACCGAAACCGAATGATTCCGCACCTAAGATGGCGGCTTTAACCACGTCTAAACCGGTTTTTAGTCCACCATCCGCTTGTACGATAACCTGACCACGCAGGTCGTTGGCACGTAGAACCTGGTGTGTTTCTGCCAGACCCATTTCAAACGGGTTACCAGCATACTTAACCGAAGTCATTGGTGATGCACCTGTACCACCGTCGTAACCAGAGATGGTGATAAGGTCGGCATACGCTTTAGCCACACCCGCCGCAATCGTTCCAACACCTGGTTCAGCAACCAGTTTTACCGAAACCAAGGCATTCGGGTTAATCTGTTTTAAATCGTAGATTAGCTGAGCTAAATCTTCGATAGAGTAGATATCGTGATGCGGAGGAGGTGAAATCAAGGTAACACCAGGCACTGAGTGACGTAGTTTTGCAATCGTCATATCCACTTTATGACCAGGTAGCTGTCCACCTTCACCAGGCTTGGCACCCTGAGCAACCTTAATCTGTAACACTTCAGCGTTACGTAGGTAGTGCGCCGTCACACCGAAACGTCCAGAAGCGATTTGCTTGATCTTAGACATTCTTTCAGTACCGTAACGTGCTGGGTCTTCGGCACCTTCACCTGAGTTGGAGCGTGCGCCTAAACGGTTCATCGCTGTCGCTAAGGCTTCGTGCGCTTCTGGAGAAAGCGCCCCTAACGAGATACCTGCCGAGTCAAAACGCTTGTAGATAGATTCAACTGGTTCAACTTTATCTAGGTCGATGCTCTGGATTCCGTCTTTGAAAGTGAATAGGTCACGAATCGTCATTGCAGGACGGTTGTTTACCAAATCACGGAACTCGTTGTATTTATTCTGGTCGCCTTTTTGTACCGCTTCACGGATGCTGTTAACCACTTCTGGGTTAAACGCGTGGTATTCACCACCGTGCACATACTTGAATAAACCACCTTGTTGCAGCGGTTTACGAGGGTTGAATGCTTCCCACGCTAAACGACGCTGATCCAATTCTAGGTGCTCATATTTGGTACCTTGAATTCGCGATGGTGTGCCTTTGAAACACAAGTCAACGATGTCTGAGCTTAGACCAACCGCTTCGAAAAGCTGAGAACCACGGTAAGAGGTAATGGTTGAAATACCCATTTTAGAAAGGATTTTGAATAACCCTTTGTTAATCGCCTTGCGGTAGTTTTTGATGTAGAAGCTAATTGGTTTATCGGCATCCAACTCGTTGGTACGGCGCATATCTTCAATGCTTTCATAAGCCAAATATGGGAACACCGCTGTAGCACCGTAACCGAATAACACGGCAAAGTGGTGTGGGTCACGGGTGGTTGCCGTCTGCACGACAATGTTCGCTTCCGTACGAAGTTCTTTGGCGATTAGGTGATGGTGAACCGCACCGGTCGCCATCGCTGCAGGAATTGACGTTTTACCGTTTTCAATGCCTAAATCGCTTAATACTAAGATGGTTTTACCTGACTTAACTTCCGCTTCCGCTTTTGCACAAACCGCTTTGATGGCCGCTTCTAAGCCCATCTCTTCATGGTTGTAGTGTAAAGAGATGGTGACGTTTTCATAACCAGGCTCTTTAATCGTTAGCAATTGCTCCATCATTGATGGGCTTAATACCGGAGACTGAACTTCTAAACGTTTAGCGTGCTCAGGACCTTCTTCAAACATGTTGAGTTCTTTACCAAAACAAGTGTTTAAAGACATTACGATGTTTTCACGTAAAGGGTCGATTGGTGGGTTGGTAACCTGTGCGAACATTTGACGGAAGTAGTCGAACACTGAACGAGGTTTGTGTGAGAACACCGGCAATGGCGCATCGTCACCCATTGAGACCGTCGCTTCTTGACCATCTTCAGCCAGTACACGGATAACCGCATCACGCTCTTCAAAGGTGACTTGGAAATACTTCTGGTAAGTATCCGCTGTATTGCTATCCCAACCCAAAGTGGTTTCCGCTTGTTCCAGCTTCTCTTCGATGTGCATGTAACCTTCATCCATCCACTGACGGTAAGGTTTAGCGGTTTTCAACTGGTCATCGATGTTCTCAGGCTTGATTAAAGTCCCTGTTTCTAAATCAACGGCAATCACCTGGCCTGGTTTTAGACGGCCTTTCTCAACCACGTCCTCAGGCGCGTAGTTGTAAACACCGATTTCAGATGCGAAAGTGATGTGACGGTCTTTAGTGATGACATAACGCGTAGGACGTAAACCGTTACGGTCAACACCACAGATAGCATATTTACCTGTATTGATTACCATACCGGCAGGGCCATCCCAAGGTTCCATGTGCATAGAGTTGTACTCTAGGAAGGCTTTTTTATCCGCATCCATGTGCGGGATGTTTTGCCATGCAGGTGGAACCAATAGACGCAACGCTTGGAAGATGTGCATATCGCCCATCATCAAGATTTCCATCATGTTATCCAGTGAGTTCGAGTCAGAACCTGATTGTGCGACTAACGGCTTCAGTTCACCCAGTTCTGGAAGCAGTGGGGTTTCGAATTTCTTTTGACGTGCCAATGCCCAGTTACGGTTACCACGGATCGTGTTCAGCTCACCATTGTGTGCTAAGAAACGGAACGGCTGAGCCAAACGCCATTGTGGCGTCGTGTTGGTTGAGAAACGCTGATGATATGAGATTGAGGACGAAGCAAACTCATCATTCTTAAGGTCAAGATAGAACTCAGGAAGTTCTTTAGGCATGACCAAACCTTTGTAGGATAACAACTGGCTGTTCAAAGACGCGATATAGAAAGTGCCGTCATTCGGCTCGATTTCCATCTCGGTCTTACGACGTGCGGTGAACAACAAACGGTTGAATTCAGCTTCATCCATGCCTTGAGGTGCATTCACAAAAACCTGTTCAATAACCGGTTCCATGCTTGCCGCTTGTGCGCCAAGTACTTCTGAGCGAACAGGCACTTTACGCCAACCGGCAACAATCAAACCTTTGTTAGCTAAACGCGCTTCCAGGAATTCACGAGCGGCTTGTGCTTTACCTGCATCTTGGTTTAAGAAAACCATACCAGCAGCATAAATTTCAGCTAAATCAAAACCTTCCGCAGCGGCAACCGAAGCTAAAAAGCTGGTTGGCTTTTTAATTAAAAGACCACAACCATCCCCTGTGCAACAGTCTGCGGCAACACCACCACGGTGGGTCATATTGGCAAGAGATTCAATAGCTGTTTGTACGACCCAATGGCTTGGTTTGTCGTCCATATTGGCAATCAAACCAAAGCCACAGTTCTCCTTTTCAAACTCAGGAGAGTAAAGGCCTGTTAAATTTAGGCCGTGTGGGGATTGTAATGGGTTCATAATTCCGTGTCCTGTCCGTCAAAAACGCTAATTTTTCAGAATAAGTTAAACCTTAACCTATTGAAAAACAAAGGTTTTAATTGTTTTCAGCGCGTTCAAAAAATAAAAATTGGTGCGAGATTATACTTTATATGTACATTTGGAATCAAATTGTACCACTCTTTTTAGCGTACTTTTTGTGATTTAAGGTAGGCTGAAGCTTGCCATTAACGGGTTGTGGTCGGATATTTCTGGTACAGCCATGGCTTTGGAGTCTTGCAGTTGTAGGTCGCGATAAAAAATATAGTCTAGGGGCTGGCGATTAAGGGTTTTAACGGCGGAGTTGTCCGGGTAGGAAACCATCGACAAATTTAATTGTTCGGTTGCGCTCAATAGGGTTGTAAGGCGTGCCTTGTTCCAGGTGTTGAAGTCGCCGCTGACAATTAAAGGACCTTTGGTGTGAGCGATATGGCTCCACAATGAACGCAGTTCTGTTTTAAACAGATGATGGGGCACAAAGTTTATGGCATGAATGTTTACGTGGATTAGGGTTTGCCCGTCTGCCAGCAAGTGATGGGTGATCAAGGCTGTTTTGTGTGTCATCCAGCCAAGTTCTCTATTGTTGGTCAGGCACTGTTGGTGTGCTGACTGCTTGAATTGGGAGGCGGTCAAAACCCCGAAAAACCGGTTTCTGGTTTCAATGTTCGGAGCCATGAAAAAAGGCAGGTTGAAAAAACGGTTTTGTTGCGGTTGGATTGCCGCTTCTTGCAGGGAGAGCAGATCAACTTGGGTGATAGGCAGCAACTCTTCGATAGGGCGATGGATGAAGTGTGAAAAGTCGATTTTTTGAAGGTTCCACGTCAGCAAGGTAAAGAATTCCGGTAACGCTTGTTGATAAGTTGAATGACCGTTGGTCTCGGTGATTGGGGTGGTTTTTGGTTTTAACATGACTTACCCAGGCCTGGTTAAAGTATCGGTGCAAATATGCGGGTGAGGTTTTCAAGTAGTCTTTTACTTGGGTTGTGCTCGGCTTTATAAACTTCACTTTGCTCTAATTGTTTATTAAGCCATATCAATAGGCTTTGGGTCAGCGAGGCTGAGTATACGAAATTGACGATTTCATGGTTGATAAACAGCGAGCGGTAATCAAAATTGGCTGAGCCGATGATGGCGACTTGTTGGTCGATGATAATCAGTTTGGAGTGCAGCATATTGCCTTTAAAAAGCTGTATGTTGGCGCCAGCTTCGGAAAGTTCACGCATATAGGAACTTCGTCCTAAATCGAAAATCAGATGGTCAGAGGTTTCTGGTGTTAATAAGTTGACTTCGACCCCACGTTTGATGGCGATAAGTAGGGCGTTCATGATAGAGCTGTCTGGAATGAAGTAGGGGGTCACTATCTGTATTTGTTGTTTAGCAAAGTAAATGCTGTTTAGCAGGGATTCATATAAAGCATCGCCATGAATGTCTGGTCCTGATGGCACGGCCTGCATGATTTCGCCAGATGGCGCATTTTGCGTTTTTGGGGGCTTGGGGCTAGCCAACTCTTCTTGGGTTGCATACTGCCAATCATCATTAAACAGGTTTTGGTAATGGAAAGTGATTGGCCCTTCAATCTCGAACATTAAGTCAATCCAACGCTGGTTTTGTAGCGTGTCACGCGGTGAGCCGAGGTAATCATCAGAAAGGTTCATCCCGCCCGTTAATAGGGTGGTTTGGTCAAAAAGGTATATCTTACGATGGTTACGCAGGTTGATTTGGCCGCTAAAGATGGAAGGCCAAAGTGGCTGGAAAAAACCGTATTTGCCGCCAGCGGAAATCAGCGGCTTGAGTTTTTTCTGATTGATATAGAGACTGAACGAACCCAGCGCATCCAATAGTAGGCAGACCTCTACACCTTGTTTGGCCTTGCTGATTAACGCTTGTAAAATTTGCTGGCCGGTGTTGTCGAGCTCAAAGATGTAGGTTTCGATATGAATGCTTGACTGGGCGTGGGCAATCTCATGCAAGATTTGTTTAAAGGCTTTATGGTCTTGCTGATACATTTTTACTTGATTGTTGGCTGTGGCACCGGCAATTTGGTTGGTTTGTAGAATGTTATTCAGCTGTCTTGCAAGACGGTTTTGCGGTTGGACACTTGAGGATGGGTGCATCGCGATGGTGGGTTTTCGGTGTTTGTTGAGGAATTTGCGTGACCCCAGAATCAGATATAAAAAAACACCAATATAGGGCAGTAAAATCAGCGTAAGCAACCACGCCATGAGGTTTTGTGGTGAGCGTCTTTGGTACAGCATGTGCAAAATGACACCCAGAACCAAGGTTATGTTGACAACATACAACCAAAATATGGGTTCAGTAATGGCTAAGCTCATAAAGGACGCTTTCCTATTTGTACGAGAATTAAAGTATAAGACTTAATAAAGGCTTAATAAACGGTTAATAACCATTAAGGCATACAAATTATGGGATTTGCAAAATAACTAGATAAGAATAAGGTTGTCAGAAATAAAAAAGGCTTGTCAAAATAATCTGACAAGCCTTTTAAGTTCAAAACGAACTCGTTTTGCTAGGAGTTATGCTTTTTTGCGTAAGCTTAAGCCCGTCATCTCTTCCGGTTGTTTGATTCCCATCAAATCAAGCATGGTTGGCATGACGTCAGGTAAAGAGCCGCCATCACGAAGCGCTAGTTTTTTAGGTCCGAAATAGACCAAAGGTACAGGGCAAGTCGTATGTGAGGTGAGTGGTTTGCCTGTTTCAGGATCAACCAGCATTTCCATATTGCCGTGGTCTGCGGTCACAATCACTTGTCCGCCCGATTTCTCGATAGCATCCAGGATTTTACCTAAGGCTTCATCAACCGCTTCAACCGCTTTGATACAAGCGTCGAAATTACCGGTATGTCCTACCATGTCAGGGTTGGCGATATTGCAAATGAAGGTGTCGTATTTATCCGATTCAATCGCTTCAACCAGTTTTTCAGTCAATTCACCCACACTCATTTCCGGTTGCAGGTCATAGGTGCGCACTTGTGGAGATGGGATTAGAATACGGTCTTCACCTAAGTAAGGCGCTTCGATACCACCATTTAAGAAGAAGGTCACGTGTGCATATTTTTCAGTTTCCGCAATACGTAGCTGACGAAGTTTATGTTTGGCGATGACTTCACCAAAGGTATTGATTAATTTGGTCGGACGGAATGCGATGCTTGCCCCGAAATTTTCAAAGTTCTTGTTGTATTCGGTTAGGGTTACAAACGCGGAAAGAATAGGGGTCTTGCAACGGTGGAATTCACCAAAGTCAGGCATGATGAATGCGCTGGTTACCTGGCGCGCACGGTCAGATCGGTAGTTCATGAAGATGATTGAGTCGGCATCTTTCACCTTGGCTTTTTTGCCTTTTTTGCTCAAGATTGCAGTCGCTTGGATAAATTCATCGGTTTCATCACGTTCATAAGCCATTTCAACCGCTTGTTTTGCTGAATCGGCAGTGAATTTGGCGTCACCACAGCAAATCAAGTCGTAAGCTTCTTGGATACGCTCCCAACGGTTGTCACGGTCTAATGCATAGAAACGTCCGATAACCGATGCGATTCGGCAGTTACCACCGATTTCAGCGATGTGTTTTTCAATTTCTTCAATGTATTCAAGGGCGCTTTGTGGCGCCGTGTCGCGACCATCGGTGAAAACATGCAGATAGGTTTTTGCACCACGCTCAACCGCTAAAGAGAGGGCCGCTTTGATATGGCTGATGTGTGAGTGAACACCACCGTCCGAAAGTAGGCCTAAGATATGGACAGGGCGTGAACGTTCTTTGGCTTTATCAATTGCGTTCAATAACGCGTTGTTATTGAAGAAACGGCCATCATCAATATCTTTTTGGATTCGTGTCAGTTCTTGATAAACCACGCGGCCAGCGCCTAGGTTCATGTGACCGACTTCTGAGTTGCCCATTTGCCCATGAGGTAAGCCGACATCTAATCCAGACGTGCTGATGAGAGTGTTAGGGTTGTTGGCAACCAGCTTATCCCAGTTTGGCGTATTGGCTTGAGCAATCGCGTTATGCTCTCTTTCTTCTCGGTATCCCCAGCCATCAAGGATGATTAAGCCAGTCGGACGTTGTTCAATTTTGATTTTTGGTTTTAGTTCTTGAGACATGTTTGGTTTCTACCGTAATAAATATTTAGTCAATTCGGTTTATTGTAGCGAGTTTCGCTGTTAAAATCATTAGGTTTGAAAATATACCTACTAAGGGAATGTAAATGTTTAATGAATTCTTTCAAGAGCAGTGGCCGTTATTTGTCGCTGTTGCCGTAATTACTGCAATGTTGGTCTACAGTTATGTAGGTGACAAGATTGCGGGTTATCAATCGGTCAATACAGATCAGGCTACTCGTTTATACAATGATGACGCATTTGTACTTGATGTGCGCACGGCGGGTGAGTACAAAGACGGTTATATCGGCAATGCCACTAACATCTCATCATCGGATATCGGTTCGAGAATGGGGCACTTGCCGTCCGATAAGACAGCACCTATTTTAGTGTATTGTCTTACGGGCGCACGTTCAGCACGTGCGGCGGCTATGATTGCAAAAAACGGCTATACCAATGTCAATAACTTGGCTGGTGGTATCAATGCGTGGAAAGCCGCTGGTTTGCCGGTGGGTAAAGAAAAGTCTAAAAAAAACAAAAAAAAGTAAAACAGGCGAAACCGTCTACGGTTGAAGGGGCGGTTTTGCCTAAAGAGGATAAGAGCATGGCTGAAGTCGTAATTTATTGTACCGCAACGTGTCCATATTGCTTGATGGCAAAACGTTTGCTGGATTCAAAAGGGGTTGAATACCAAAGTATTGATATTGGTAACGATGCCGAGAAATGGGCGGAATTGGAAGCGAAAACCGGCCGTAACACTGTGCCACAGGTTTTCATCGGTGAACACCATATTGGTGGGTTCGATGATTTGTCCGCGGCAGATAAACGCGGTGAAATCGATCCATTGCTACAAGCGTAATCAAGAACATAGAACACATTTGAACTAAGGAAAAAACATGTCTGAAGCACCACAGCAAACTTTTGTAATCCAAAAAATTTATACAAAAGATGTTTCATTTGAATCGCCAAATACACCTGAACTTTTCACTACGGACTTTCAACCAGGCCTGGCAATGGACTTGAATGTCGAAAGCCGTAACCTGGAAGGCGATATCTACCATGTGGTGGTTCGTGTTACCGCACAAACTAAAGTGGAAGACAAAACGGCGTTTTTATGCGAAGTAGAGCAAGCGGGTATCTTTACTCTGGCTGGCTTTAACGATGCGGAGCTTTCTTATATGTTAGGAGTGCAATGTCCAACGGCATTATTCCCATATGCACGTGAAACGGTTTCGGACTTGGTCGCCCGTGGTGGTTTCCCTCAGTTGTTACTTGAGCCGGTGAATTTTGAGATGATGTATCACGAGCATATGCAGCAAAGAGCGCAACAGTCAGAAACAGAACAGTAAGTTAGGTTTTGAATTGTCTAGTCCACGTAAGATAGCGGTTTTAGGAGCGGGTGCTTGGGGTACGGCCTTAGCGTTACACCTTGCTAAAGTAGGGCATGCTGTAAATTTATGGACGCACCGCGAAGAACAGGCTCAGCAGCTTAGAACTGATCACGAAAATGCACGCTATCTTCCTGGGATAAAGTTGCCTGATAACTTAAATCCGGTGGCAAGTCTTGTGGATGCACTTTATCAGGTCGAGGGCATTTTATTGGTTGTGCCAAGCAATGCGTTTCGCCAAACCTTGATGGCAATTAAAGAGGTTGTCGCCAGTAGATCAGTGCATATCGCTTGGGCAACCAAGGGGTTTGAGCCGGTCACTCAGAAGCTGTTGCATGAAGTGGCTTTTGAGGTGTTGGGTGATACGGCAAACGTAACGGTTTTATCTGGGCCAACCTTTGCCAATGAAGTGGCAAAAGGTTTGCCTACCGCGATGGTCAGCGCATCCAATCAAGAACAAGAAGCCCAGTATTGGGCGGATCTGTTCCATTGCGACTCTTTTAGGATGTATACCCAGTCGGACATGATTGGGGTTGAAGTGGGCGGTGCTTATAAAAACATTATGGCAATTGCTACCGGAATCAGTGATGGTTTGGGTATGGGAGCCAATGCTCGTGCGGCTTTGGTTTCTAGAGGCATGGTTGAAATGATGCGTTTGAGCCAAGCTTTGGGCGGGCAAACGGAAACCATGATGGGCTTGGCAGGCCTGGGTGATTTGGTTCTGACTTGTACCGATGACTTATCCCGAAACCGACGTTTTGGCTTTGGTTTGGCAAGAGGCGATATGTCTTCTGAGCAGGTCATGAATGAGATCGGTCAGGTGGTGGAAGGTGCTAAAGCGGTTAAGACGGTTAAGCAGTTGGCGGATAAGTTAGGTTTGGATTTACCGATTATGGAACAGGTTTATCTACTGGTTTCCGAGAAGATTTCGCCTCAACAAGCGGTAAAAGCTTTGATGACGCGTTCTGGTAAGTCGGAATGATGTAGCGATTTTAATCACCATTTCCCGCAAAGGGAGGTGGTGATTGGGTTGGTTTCTATAGGTTCGAATTATAGATTCATATTGAAGTCAAGCTGACGCCAAGCTTCATAAGCCATCGCTGAAACCGCATTGGCTAAGTTTAAACTTCTTCCGCCGGGCATCATGGGAATGGTCAAACGTTGTTCAGGTGGCAAGCTCTCAATTACTTCGGCAGGTAAACCTCTGGTCTCTGGGCCAAACAAAAAAGCGTCGCCATTTTCAAATTTCGGCTCGGTATAATAGCGCGTGGTTTTTGTGGTTAACGCAAAGACACGATTAGGTTTAACGGTTTCCAGACAGCTTGCCAAATTTGGGTGTTCATGAACATTGGCCAGTTCTGCATAATCTAGTCCAGCTCTTCGCACCTTTTTCTCACTTAGATCAAAAGCGATTGGGTGAATTAAATGCAAGTGGGCGCCCATATTGGCACTAAGGCGAATCAAAGCGCCAGTATTTTGCGGGATTTCAGGCTCGTAAAGAATAATATGTAACATATAGGATGATTTCTGTGGTTGATTTATCGGTTGATTTTTGTGGTATTCATTTCAATTCACCTGTGGCAATGGCCTCAGGTAATGCTGGATATGGCATAGAATACCAGTCTGTTTCAGGCTTTTCCAATCGAGATGTCGGTGCGGTGTTTTTAAAAGGTACAACCTTAGAGCCAAAGCTGGGTAATAAGCCAGAGCGAGTGATGGAATCTCCGAGTGGATTATTGAATTCAATTGGTTTACAGAACCCCGGCGCACACGCTGTTATCAAAGAGTATTTGCCAAAGCTGGATTTAAGTCAGTCGCAGTTCATTATTAATGTATCAGGTTCAAGTATTGAAGAGTACGCCGAGGTAGTGAGTCTTTTCAATGACACCGACTTACCGGCGATTGAGGTGAATATCTCCTGTCCTAATGTAAAGAAAGGCGGTGCGGCGTTTGGTAATGATCCTGAAATGGCAGCACGTGTGGTTGAAGCTTGCCGTGCAAAAACAACCAAACCTTTGATTGTTAAATTATCGCCAAACCAAACCGATATTGCCGAAGGTGCTCGTCGTGTGATAGATGCCGGTGCGGATGCTTTGTCGGCCATCAATACTTTGATGGGGATGCAGATTGATGTGAATACACGTATGCCAACCCTGGGGAATAACCAAGGAGGGCTTTCTGGGCCAGCCATTAAGCCGGTAGCCTTGTTGAAAGTGCATCAGGTTTATCAAGTGGCCAAGCAACATAATATTCCCATTGTTGGATTGGGCGGCATTGCCAGTGCTGAGGATGCTATCGAGTTCTTTTTGGCAGGTGCCTCTATGGTGGCGATTGGTACGGCCGTCGCTAAAGACCCTTTATTGGTGAAAAAGGTCAATAAAGGGATTGCAAAATATATGCAAGCCAACGGCTATAGCTCGGTTTCACAAATGACGGGGCAGTTAGAATTAAATACCGACACGGTTTTATGTGGTGCTGTTTAAGCACTTACCAGGCCTGGTAGGTTTACAAAGTTAAAATTTAAAGTAAGAAGTTAGTATGAAAACAGTACAAGAGCAGTTAGCCATTATTAAGCGTGGCGCAGAAGAGATTCTGGTTGAAAAAGAGTTGATTGAAAAATTAGAGAAGGGTAAGCCGCTACGAGTAAAGACCGGTTTTGATCCTACGGCAGCGGATTTGCACTTAGGTCATACGGTTTTGATTAATAAGTTAAAGCAGTTTCAGGACTTAGGGCATGAAGTTCTGTTCTTAATCGGTGATTTCACGGCAATGATTGGTGATCCGACAGGTAAGAGTGTGACTCGTCCGCCATTAACTGCGGAAGAGGTCGCTAAAAATGCCGAGACCTATAAAGAACAGGTTTTCAAGATTTTAGATCCTGCTAAAACCAAAGTAGTTTTCAACTCTGAGTGGATGTCAAAAATGTCTGCTGCTGAGATGATTCAATTGGCTGGAAAGATGACTGTTGCCCGTATGCTGGAACGTAATGATTTTGGTGATCGTTACACTTCCAATACTCCGATTGCGATTCATGAGTTTTTATATCCCTTGGTGCAAGGTTATGACTCGGTTGCTCTGGATGCAGATATTGAACTAGGTGGAACAGACCAGAAATTCAACCTATTGATGGGGCGCACTTTACAAGGTCATTACGGTAAGCCGCAGCAATGTACCTTGACTATGCCGATTCTTGAAGGTTTGGATGGTGTGCAAAAGATGTCTAAGTCTTTGAATAACTATATTGGTATCAAAGATGCGCCAAATGACATGTTTGGTAAAGTCATGTCGGTGTCTGATGAATTGATGTGGCGTTATTATGAATTGTTGAGTTTTGAAAGTATCGAAACCATTGAGGCTCTAAAACAAGCGGTAGCAGATGGTGAAAACCCACGTAATGTAAAAGTTAAGTTGGCGTTGGAGTTGATTACACGTTTTCATTCAGAAGAAGATGCGCAAAATGCATTGAAAGATTTTGAAACTAAATTTAGTAAAAACGCCATTCCAGATGATATCGAAGAAGTGACGATTCAAGGTGAAATGCCTTTGGCTAATTTATTGAAAGAAGCAGGCCTGGTTGCAACGACCTCTGATGCGCATCGCATGACAAAACAAGGTGCGGTAAAGATTAATGGTGAAAAGGTCGATGATAGCCGTCAACTAATGCCGGTTGGAACCACTTCGGTTTATCAAGTTGGTAAACGTAAATTTGCGAAAATTACAATTAGTTAATATAGATGTCCAAATAACACTATATATGTATAGTTAATATCTTAGGGGATTCACCCGTTTTAGATATACAGATATATAGAGTAATGGTTAATAATAAGAAAAGGCGCTGTCGCAAGACAGCGCCTTTTTTGTTTCTGATGATAAAAAAGCCAGCAACAGAAGAAGGGGTGGAGTAAATGGGAGGGTGAAAAAGGATATAAAAAAGGCTAAATGTGGATAAAGCTGTGGATAAAAGGTGAGTAAAGTGGGGTTAAGTCGTGTGATGGTGTTAAATGTAAAAAAAGTGTCAAAAAGGTGAAAAAAGAGGTTGCGTTGTGGGCGGATATGGTTAGAATACGCACCTGTTCCAACGCAGACACGGAAAACAAGCTACTAAGTAGCGAGTAGAAGTGGTTGGAACAGCGCTTAGCGTTAGGGTTCATATGAATGAAGTTTAACGAAGCGGGTAAGAAAAAAGTTGAAAATAATTTAAAATAAATTGTTGACAATGAATTGATTATCCACTTATAATAAGCGGCTTACCGAGAAGGAAAAGCACTGAGTTGCTTCTTCTCGAAGAGACCTAAGTTCTTTAAAAATCAGGTAATTCAGAGATAATTTATGTGGAAACTCCTTAAGTGAGTGACCAAATAAAAAATCTCGATTTTTGACAAATATGTATATTGGTAATGAATAATTTATTATTTATTTATCATGTTTCACTTTGTCAATTCCGAGTGTTTATTTCCAGAGATGGAATTGAAATATATCAGCAAGATTAAACTGAAGAGTTTGATCCTGGCTCAGAATGAACGCTGGCGGTAGGCTTAACACATGCAAGTCGGACGGAAACGATGAAAAAACTTGTTTTTTCAGGCGTCGAGTGGCGGACGGGTGAGTAACGCGTGGGAATCTACCCTATAGTTGGGGACAACGTATGGAAACGTACGCTAATACCGAATATGCTCTACGGAGTAAAGGTGCCCTCTCCTTGGAAGGTATCGCTATAGGATGAGCCCGCGTGAGATTAGCTAGTTGGTGAGGTAATGGCTCACCAAGGCGACGATCTCTAGCTGGTTTGAGAGGATGATCAGCCACACTGGGACTGAGACACGGCCCAGACTCCTACGGGAGGCAGCAGTGGGGAATATTGCACAATGAGCGAAAGCTTGATGCAGCCATACCGCGTGTGTGAAGAAGGCCCGAGGGTTGTAAAGCACTTTCAATTGGGAGGAAGGTTAAGTAGTTAATACCTGCTTAATTTGACGTTACCTTTAGAAGAAGCACCGGCTAACTCTGTGCCAGCAGCCGCGGTAATACAGAGGGTGCAAGCGTTATTCGGAATTACTGGGCGTAAAGCGCGCGTAGGCGGACTATTAAGTCAGTTGTGAAAGCCCTGGGCTCAACCTGGGAACTGCATCTGATACTGGTAGTCTAGAGTTTAAGAGAGGGAAGTGGAATTCCAGGTGTAGCAGTGAAATGCGTAGATATCTGGAGGAACATCAGTGGCGAAGGCGACTTCCTGGCTTAAAACTGACGCTGAGGTGCGAAAGCGTGGGTAGCGAACGGGATTAGATACCCCGGTAGTCCACGCCGTAAACGATGTCAACTAGTTGTTGGTCTTATTAAAAAGATTAGTAACGAAGCTAACGCGATAAGTTGACCGCCTGGGGAGTACGGTCGCAAGATTAAAACTCAAAGGAATTGACGGGGGCCCGCACAAGCGGTGGAGCATGTGGTTTAATTCGATGCAACGCGAAGAACCTTACCATCCCTTGACATCCTGCGAACTTTCTAGAGATAGATTGGTGCCTTCGGGAACGCAGTGACAGGTGCTGCATGGCTGTCGTCAGCTCGTGTCGTGAGATGTTGGGTTAAGTCCCGCAACGAGCGCAACCCTTATCTTTAGTTGCTACCATTTAGTTGAGAACTCTAAAGAGACTGCCGGTGATAAACCGGAGGAAGGCGGGGACGACGTCAAGTCATCATGGCCCTTATGGGATGGGCTACACACGTGCTACAATGGGGGGTACAAAGAGCAGCCAACTGGCAACAGTGCGCGAATCTCAAAAAACCCTTCGTAGTCCGGATTGGAGTCTGCAACTCGACTCCATGAAGTCGGAATCGCTAGTAATCGCGGATCAGAATGCCGCGGTGAATACGTTCCCGGGCCTTGTACACACCGCCCGTCACACCATGGGAGTGGATTGCAAAAGAAGTAGGTAGCTTAACCTTCGGGAGGGCGCTTACCACTTTGTGGTTCATGACTGGGGTGAAGTCGTAACAAGGTAGCCCTAGCGGAAGCTGGGGCTGGATCACCTCCTTTAAGATAAAAAAGGTTGCGAGCTTAAGTGAGTTTTCACATAAATTGTCTCTGAATTACATGAAAGTATAGTGAACGACCCGGGTCTGTAGCTCAGTTGGTTAGAGCGCACCCCTGATAAGGGTGAGGTCGGTGGTTCAAATCCACCCAGACCCACCAATTTTGGCTGCTTTGAATCTTTTTACTTGCTCATTTGCTGATAGCAAACTTCGCAACTAAAAAAATCCAAATCATCTCAAAATACTATTGGGGCTATAGCTCAGCTGGGAGAGCGCCTGCCTTGCACGCAGGAGGTCTGCGGTTCGATCCCGCATAGCTCCACCAATACTACTCTTAATGAGTTTTGGTTTAAGTTGAAAGATTTAAATGCAGAGTTTATTAACAGTACTATTGGTTGTTTTAGTCAAAGCGATTTGATTGAAACGGACAAAACTGAAAGTTCTTTAACAATTTGGAATAGATCTCTCGATTGAGGATTTTAGATACAAGCTTCTTATTTAGTTAAGAGGTAGTTGGTCTAAGAACTCAATCAAATGAGAAGCCTATGTCACAGCCGACATTTGTGACATAGGTGTGGTAAGTATCCCTTCCAGGTGCTTACCACGCAAACTGGATAACGAATCTGGTTCTTAGGAATCGGAAGAGTTATCAAGTATAGGTAAAATATATAATTGAGAATACTCAAGCGTATATCATGACAGCGAAAAACTTTTAGTTGCGTACACTCATCAGACCTTATAAACAGAAGCTTAGTTATTAAATGGTATAGCTACCAAATTAAGTGGAGTTAACAAAAGGCATAAGGTTATTTTTGAGTTGTATAGTTAAGTGACTAAGCGTACACGGTGGATGCCTAGGCAGAAGAAGGCGATGAAGGACGTAGTAACTTGCGATAAGCCACGGGGAGCCAGTAAACATGCTTTGATCCGTGGATTTCCGAATGGGAAAACCCATCCAATATGGATATCCTGCTTGCAGGAGGCTAACCCGGGGAACTGAAACATCTAAGTACCCGGAGGAAAAGAAATCAACCGAGATTCCCTAAGTAGCGGCGAGCGAACGGGGACCAGCCCTTAAGCATTTATAAGATTAGTAGAATAGTCTGGAAAGTCTAACGATACAAGGTGATAGTCCTGTATACGAAAATCTTTTAAGTGTGAAATCGAGTAAGACGGGACACGAGAAATCCTGTTTGAACATGGGGGGACCACCCTCCAAGGCTAAATACTCTCTTCTGACCGATAGTGAACCAGTACCGTGAGGGAAAGGCGAAAAGAACCCCTGAAGGGGAGTGAAATAGAACCTGAAACCGTGTACGTACAAGCAGTAGGAGCAGACTTGTTCTGTGACTGCGTACCTTTTGTATAATGGGTCAGCGACTTACATTATGTAGCGAGATTAACCGAATAGGGGAGTCGTAGGGAAACCGAGTCTTAAATGGGCGTTTAGTTGCATGGTGTAGACCCGAAACCGGGCGATCTATCCATGGCCAGGTTGAAGGTGCCGTAACAGGTACTGGAGGACCGAACCCACGTATGTTGAAAAATGCGGGGATGAGCTGTGGATCGGAGTGAAAGGCTAATCAAGCCCGGAGATAGCTGGTTCTCCTCGAAAACTATTTAGGTAGTGCCTCATGTCTTACTGTTGGGGGTAGAGCACTGTTATGGTCTAGCGGTCCGTCAAGGATTAGCAGCCCATTGCAAACTCCGAATACCAACAAGTACAATCATGGGAGACAGACTGCGGGTGCTAACGTCCGTAGTCAAGAGGGAAACAACCCAGACCGCCATCTAAGGTCCCTAAATATTACTAAGTGGGAAAGGATGTGGGAAGGCTCAGACAGTCAGGAGGTTGGCTTAGAAGCAGCCACCCTTTAAAGAAAGCGTAATAGCTCACTGATCGAGTCGGCCTGCGCCGAAGATTTAACGGGGCTAAGTAATATACCGAAGATGCGGATGCATGTTTACATGCATGGTAGAGGAGCGTTCTGTAAGCCTGCGAAGGGGCATTGTAAAGTGTCCTGGAGGTATCAGAAGTGCGAATGCTGACATGAGTAGCGATAAAGGGAGTGAAAAGCTCCCTCGCCGAAAGACCAAGGTTTCCTACGCAACGTTAATCGACGTAGGGTTAGTCGACCCCTAAGACGAGGCCGAGAGGCGTAGTCGATGGGAAGCAGGTTAATATTCCTGCACTTTTTATTACTGCGATGGAGGGACGGAGTAGGCTAGATCAGCTTGGCGATGGTTGTCCAAGTTTAAGGATGTAGGCATGTATCTTAGGCAAATCCGGGATACTTTATGCTGAGACCTGATGACGAGTCCTCTTTTGGACGAAGTGATTGATGCCATGCTTCCAAGAAAAGCTTCTAAGCTTCAGGTAATAAAAAATCGTACCCCAAACCAACACAGGTGGTCAGGATGAGAATTCTAAGGCGCTTGAGAGAACTCGGGTGAAGGAACTAGGCAAAATGGTACCGTAACTTCGGGAGAAGGTACGCCCCCTAAGGTGAAGGACTTGCTCCGTAAGCTTCTGGGGGTTGCAATAAAATGGTGGCTGCAACTGTTTACTAAAAACATAGCACTGTGCAAAATCGAAAGATGACGTATACGGTGTGACGCCTGCCCGGTGCCGGAAGGTTAATTGATGGGGTTAGCGTAAGCGAAGCTCTTGATCGAAGCCCCGGTAAACGGCGGCCGTAACTATAACGGTCCTAAGGTAGCGAAATTCCTTGTCGGGTAAGTTCCGACCTGCACGAATGGCGTAATGATGGCCACACTGTCTCCACCCGAGACTCAGCGAAATTGAAATCGCAGTTAAGATGCTGCGTACCCGCGGCTAGACGGAAAGACCCCGTGAACCTTTACTACAGCTTTGCACTGGACTTTGATACTATCTGTGTAGGATAGGTGGGAGGCTTTGAAGCAACAACGCCAGTTGATGTGGAGCCAATCTTGAAATACCACCCTGATATTATTGAGGTTCTAACCTAGGCCAGTGAATCCTGGTCAGGGACAGTGTATGGTGGGTAGTTTGACTGGGGCGGTCTCCTCCTAAAGAGTAACGGAGGAGCGCGAAGGTACCCTCAGCACGGTCGGACATCGTGCAATGAGCGCAAGAGTAAAAGGGTGCTTGACTGCGAGACTGACACGTCGAGCAGGTGCGAAAGCAGGTTCTAGTGATCCGGTGGTTCTGTGTGGAAGGGCCATCGCTCAACGGATAAAAGGTACTCCGGGGATAACAGGCTGATACCGCCCAAGAGTTCATATCGACGGCGGTGTTTGGCACCTCGATGTCGGCTCATCACATCCTGGGGCTGAAGTCGGTCCCAAGGGTATGGCTGTTCGCCATTTAAAGTGGTACGCGAGCTGGGTTTAGAACGTCGTGAGACAGTTCGGTCCCTATCTGCCGTGGGCGTTGGAAAATTGAGAGGGGCTGCTCCTAGTACGAGAGGACCGGAGTGGACGAACCGCTGGTGTTCGGGTTGTCATGCCAATGGCATTGCCCGGTAGCTATGTTCGGAAAGGATAACCGCTGAAAGCATCTAAGCGGGAAACCTGCCTCAAGATAAGTTTTCCCTAGACTTTAAGTCTTCTGAAGGGCCGTTAGAGACTATGACGTTGATAGGCAAGGTGTGGAAGTGCAGTAATGTATGAAGCTAACTTGTACTAATTACCCGTGAGGCTTAACTATACAACTCAAAAGTGACTTGTAAGATGATGAAAATCAACGACAAGCGATGTTGTGATATACCTTGAGTATACTCAAATAGATACCGAATACTGATAGTTAGATCTATTCCAAAGAATTTTACGAGGTTGACTACCGTCAGCCCGTAACACCAAATTGCTTGGTGACAATAGCAAGATGGAACCACCTGATCCCATTCCGAACTCAGAAGTGAAACGTCTTAGCGCCGATGGTAGTGTGGGAGGTCCCATGCGAGAGTAGGTCATTGCCAAGCTTATATTCTAAAAACCCGCCCTGTGCTCAGCACTCGGCGGGTTTTTTTTTAGGTTTTTTAGTACTAAATTTTATATTTTTGAAATAATCTTTTATCTGATTTATATCACTATTCACTTATTTATTCAGAGCATGTGAATGGTTAATTGTGTATCATAGCTTGCTTATAAAAAGCACTATATAAGTGTTTGGAGTATCTTAAGCATAAGAAACTTGATTGAATTTTGTTCTTGCTGGGCGCATATTGATTATGAATAAACTTTTTTTAGATATCGGTAACAGTTTTGTTAAATGGTCATCCGTAATAGATGGTCAATATGAAACTTATGAAGCCATACGCTTAATAGATATACTTGATGACGGATTTACAGATTTTGAAATCGATGGTTATCCTGATGAAGTTTATATATCCAGCGTTGCTGATGCTAAGAAAGTCGATGCACTCAAACAACTGATTCAATCTGAATGGCAGATATTCCCTATACAATTGTTTTCACAAAAATCCTGTTGTGGCCTGACCTCAGGCTATGAAGATTTTCATCTGTTAGGTGCTGACCGATGGTTTGCAATGCAGGGTGCAATTGGTGTCTATAAAGAGCCCACTATTGTTATCGATGCTGGAACCGCATTAACAGTCGATGCGGTCATCAATGGAAAACATCTGGGTGGTTTTATTGTCCCAGGCATCCATACCATGCGTAGGTCGTTATCGTTGGATACCGCAAATTTACAGGATTATAGCTCCAGTCAAGTTGCAAACGCCGATATCCAGATTCCTGATGCTGATCAGCTGTTAGCTAACGATACCAGCTCCGCTATATTAGGTGGTACTTTGTATATGACCGTTGCGTTCATCAATCGAATTATTCAGGATTTGAATACCCAGGTAGGTACCCAATTCAAAGTGGTGATGACTGGTGGTGAATCACTCGAGTTATGCCCACTTTTAGACTTTCCTTATGATTATATTCCCGACTTAGTATTGCAGGGAATGGTCAATGTTGTAGAGTCTGTCAAAAAATCTTAAAAAAGTAAAAAAAACTTATAAAAGTTGTTGACACATTTTAAACAAGTCTTATAATACGCCCCAACAAGCCGACATAGCACAATTGGTAGTGCAACTGATTTGTAATCAGTAGGTTTCAAGTTCAAGTCTTGATGTCGGCACCATATTTTAAAGCCCGTAATTTCTGAAGAGATTACGGGCTTTTTTGTATTCTGTTTAACGCATTGAATTGCACTCTATCGTCCTGTTATAATGCAGGATATTTGATACAACACTGGTAAACCTAATGGAACAACAATCTAGTTATACAAGAGAAGAACTTTTATCGAGTGGCCGTGGCGAGCTGTTTGGTCCTGGTAATGCACAATTGCCATTACCTCCAATGCTGATGATGGATCGCATTACTCATATTTCTGAAGAAGGTGGTGCATTCGGTAAAGGTCAAATCCGTGCTGAACTAGATATAACAAAGGACCTTTGGTTTTTTGAATGTCACTTTAACGAAGATCCGGTTATGCCTGGTTGTTTGGGCTTGGACGCTATGTGGCAGCTTATTGGTTTCTTCCTAGGTTGGACTGGTGGACCTGGTCGTGGACGTGCTCTAGGTTCAGGTGAAGTTAAGTTCTATGGCCAGGTTCTACCAACGGCCAAGAAAGTTGAATACGTTATTGATATGAAACGTGTGATTAAACGTAAGTTATATATGGGTCTTGGTGACGCTAAAATGTTTGTTGATGGCCGAGAAATTTACAGTGCGACCGATTTAAAGGTTGGCTTATTCACTAATACGGATAATTTTTAATTATGAAAAGAGTCGTTATTACAGGCGTAGGTATTGTTTCTAGCATCGGAAACAATGTGGAAGAAGTTACTCAGTCTTTAAAAGAGGGTAAATCAGGTATCGTATTTGCGCCAGAGTATGCTGAAAATGGTATGCGTTCACAAGTTCATGGTGCAATCAAAGATTTAAATTTCTCTGACCATATTGATCGTAAGCAATTACGTTTTATGGGTGATGCCGCCGCTTATTCATACATTGCTATGCAACAAGCGGTTAAAGATTCTGGTTTAACCGAAGAGCAAATGTCTAATCCAAGAACAGGCTTGATTGCTGGTTCTGGTGGTGGTTCTAACTCAAACTCTACACAAGCGGTAGAAATTGCCCGTGAGAAGGGTGTTAAGCGTGTTGGTCCTTATATGGTAACGCGTACCATGGGTTCTACTGTTTCTGCTTGTTTAGCAACGCCATTTAAAATCAAGGGCATTAACTATTCAATCAGTTCGGCATGTTCTACTTCTGCACATTGTATCGGAACTGCGGTTGAGCAGATTCAACTGGGTAAACAGGATGTCGTTTTTGCAGGTGGTGGTGAAGAGCTTCACTGGACCATGTCTGTGATGTTTGATGCGATGGGTGCTTTATCGACAAAATACAATGATTGTCCTGAAAAAGCTTCTCGTGCTTATGATGCGGATCGTGACGGTTTTGTTATCGCTGGTGGCGGCGGAATGGTCGTAGTTGAAGAGTTGGAGCACGCTTTGGCTCGTGGTGCTAAAATCTATGCGGAAATCACAGGTTACGGTGCCAACTCTGATGGATATGATATGGTTGCTCCTTCTGGTGAAGGTGCAGTTCGTTGTATGCAGATGGCATTATCAACTGTGAATGGTGATGTTGATTATATCAACCCTCATGGTACCTCTACTCCAGTAGGTGATACTAAAGAAGCAGCGGCTATTCGTGAAGTATTCGGTGCTAAGGTTCCTAAAATCAGTTCAACCAAATCAATGTCTGGTCACTCTTTAGGTGCGGCCGGTGTTCATGAATTTATCTACAGTTTAATGATGTTGGAGAATGACTTTATTTGTCCTTCAATCAATATCGAAAACCTAGACCCTGAGTGTGAAGGCATGCCTATTGTCACTGAGCGTATTGATAATGCAGGTTTAAACCGTATTATGAGTAACAGCTTCGGCTTTGGTGGTACTAACGCTTCTTTAGTATTTGAACGTTACAAAGCTTAATTACTAAAGCTTATGCTTTAGCAATTTAAAACGTTTAAATAAAAGTTACCAGGCCTGGTAACTTTTAAAAAAAAACCGAGTTGGGAATTCCCTGCTCGGTTTTTTTGTATCTGGATATCAGTTTTTGGTTTAAAGGGTGTAGTTGAGAAGTTAGCTGCTTAAAACAGACTACTTATATAGTCTGCTTAAATGCAATCTTCAACTGCATCTTGAATACTGTTTTTTGTACATGCGCGCCCGATTAGACACTTTCTTGGCCACCGCAAGTAACCAGTCCTTTTTCAAATAGCTACGTCGTGAATATCCCCCCTGGCCTTCGTGGTAAGCCAAATACAGCTTATAGGTATCCTTGCGGGAAATCTTCAAACGTTTATATGATTGATAGTTATACCAGCCGATAAAGTCCAAAGAGTCCTCTATATCTGAGCGAGAAGCCCCCCAATTTCCCGTAGCCTTCATGTAGTCATGCCAAGTACCATCTTTCGCTTGAGAGTAACCATAGGCGGAAGAGCTTCTTGGTAGAGGTATCATGCCTAAAGCGTATTCACGGGCAGGTTGCGCATCTGGTTTAAAACGTGATTCTTGATGAATCAAGGCCATGGCGACATAGGGCGGCGTTCCCCATTTTTTATAGGCTTTGTGAGCCGCCTCTTGCCAATCACTATCATGGCCGTAAATCGAGCAAAGGTTGTCATACGTTTGTTTTGGAGGTGGTGTGCTACTACATCCAGCCATAATTAACATAAGCGCTGAAAGAGAGAGTATTAATAGGCGTTTTAAAAGATTCAAGGTTGGCCTCCATAGTTAAATGCTTTGCGGAAAATGACATTCTTATTTTGATCTAGAACTTCAACATACCATTGGCCTAACCACGCACTGCTGAGTTTTTTATTTGACCAGGTTTTATAGTTATCGCTACCAATAGACAGCTCTACGGTTGCTAAAATTTGTTTATCTGTGCGCCAACGATGATAAATGGTTTGCTTGTTGGCATGTTTGATTTCCGTAAAAAAAGTCAGTTTACGTATATATTTTGGCACTGTATCTGTTAACGGATGGATGGGGGTTCTATCTTGGATATCTTCACTCAAGGTCGCAAAAGTGACTTTGATCGGGCTGTCGATTACAGCTTGAAGATCAAGCTCTTGCGCTGTGGCAATCTGTCGCTGATTCAGCGCTAGATCTTTACGTTGTTCATTTGAAAGTAAGGAGAGGTTAGCAAGGTCGTGTTGTTCGTTAACCGTGGTCGCTGAGTTAGGGGTGTTTAGCGTTGAAGTTTGGGTGCTTGGCGTTTGCGCAGTTTGTCCCTCTATGGCGGCTTGCTGTTTGGCTTTTTCGGACTCGATGTTTTTAATCATCAAGCTTGCCGTCGCGAGACCTCCTAAAACCATAAACACAAACCAAGCAAAACGGCTACGCCAATCGGGTTTGTTGAGAATTTCGCTGTTATGGGTCATATCTTCAACAGCTTGCTCCCAGCCTTGTTGAAAATAGTCACGCATCACCATATCGCGTCGGACACTGCTGGGCATACTGGTGACACGTTTACCATCAATTGCCATCCGGTAACCCTGTTTGAAGGCGTATTGATAGTCAATATTGTCGGTATCAGGAAGTTGCATGGCTTATTTCAATGGGTTAACCCGTTGTGGATTGATCAAACAGTGCTTCGGTAAAGCTCTTGCTGTCAAAAGCGCGTAAATCGTCAATCGATTCTCCAACACCAATAAAACGAATAGGAATCTGACGCTGTTCGGCCAAGGCAAACACAATTCCACCTTTAGCGGTTCCATCTAGCTTGGTTAATGTAATGCCGGAGACATCTACCGCTTCTTGGAATTGCTGAGCTTGGTTCAAGGCATTTTGCCCGGTTCCGGCATCAATCACCAGCATGACTTCATGTGGTGCCGTTGCGTCCACTTTAGCGATGACACGTTTTACCTTTTTAAGTTCTTCCATTAAATTGGACTGAGTATGCAAACGACCAGCGGTATCGGCAATCAGAACATCAATCTTTTTCGCTTTAGCTGATTGGATTGCATCAAAAATCACCGCAGCGGAATCCGCTCCCGTTTTTTGTGCCATAACCGGAACATTATTACGTTCCCCCCAAGTTTGTAATTGTTCTACCGCAGCGGCGCGGAAAGTGTCGCCGGCGGCCAGCATGACAGACTTACCTTCGAGTTGATATTTTTTTGCCAGCTTACCGATGGTCGTGGTCTTACCAACACCGTTAATGCCTACCATTAAAATCACAAAAGGCCCTTGGTTTTTAGCCAAATGGGCATCAATATCAAGTGGGGCGGTCATCGGCGCTAAAATTTGTTGTAGTTGCGACTTTAACGAGGTGATCAATGCTTCAGGGTCTTTAAGTTCTTTACGTGAAACCTGCTCGGTTAGATTTTGGATGATGCGGTCGGTGGCATCGATTCCCACGTCGGCGGTCAGAAGAATCATTTCCAACTCATCAAGCAAGTCGTCATCAATCTCTTTGCGCCCCAATACCAGGCTGGCAATGCTTTCGGTAAAGCTATGACGGGTTTTGCTTAGTCCTTTTTTTAGGCGCGTGAAAAAACTCTGTTTTTCAGCTGAAGGCTCTTCCGTGATTGGTTCTTGGCGTGCTGGCTCAACCGGTTGTTCCGTTTCAGAATTGGATTGTGTTTCTTCAAATTGTACCGATGGTTCTGGTTGTTCTGCTGGTTCTTGCTGAACGTTGCCTTGCTCGACAGGCGTTTGCCCGTTGCTAGGTCCAGTGGTTTCAAGAGCGTCAGCTTCTTGGGTTCCCTTGCCTGGCTGTTCAGTCGAATCGTCACGGATTTGTGCAATCTCGTTTTTTTCTGGTTGTGGCTCTAGATTTGTCTCTACCAAGCTCTCTTCAATAGCCTGTTGTGAAGTCTCTTCTTGATTTTTCTTGCGGCGCAAAAAACTAAACATTCGCTTGTCCTGAAACTAGAATCAATCGTCTCGATTAATGTGAAAAATTGGGGTTAGATTCAAGTTTTATTCATACTTGAATATTCAACTATCGCTATTATAAAGGAATTCATTTAAAAGATGGTGAAGACACTCGGCAATCTGGTTTTCACCTCATTTTTAATTTTAGATCTCTTTTAATTTACCAAAGGAATCATTATGCGGTCTTTTAAAAAGCAAGCGACCTATTTGGTAACCGGGCTAGCGCTCTTTTTGACAAGTAGCTTGGGTTTTGCCAATGTGACTGAATTTACCTTAGATAATCAAATGAAAATCTTAGTGAAAGAGGATCATCGTGCGCCTGTTGTAGTTCATCAAGTCTGGTATCGTGTGGGGTCGAATTATGAACATAGTGGTAAAACCGGTATTTCACACATGTTGGAACACATGATGTTTAAAGGAACGAAAACCTTAGCACCGGGAGAGTTTTCGAAAATAGTTTCGCGTATGGGCGGTGAAGAGAATGCCTTTACTTCAACCGATTACACCGCCTATTACCAAGTAGTAGGTAAGCAGCATTTAGAAGATTTGATGCGTTTGGAAGCGGATCGTATGCGTAATGTGGTGTTGACGGACGAAGAGTTCATTAAAGAGCGTGATGTCGTGACCGAAGAGCGTCGTTGGCGAACTGAAGACAAGCCGGAAGGCAAGCTATATGAACAGTTTAAAGCGACAGCTTTTATGAATAGCCCAGAGCATCATCCCATAATTGGTTGGATGCCGGATATTCGTAGTTGGACCGCGGATGATGCCCGTAATTGGTATCAACGTTGGTATGCACCGAATAATGCCACTTTGGTTGTGGTAGGGGATGTCAATCCGCAAGAGGTGTATCAGCTCGCTAAGAAATATTATGGTAAAAATAAACCGGAAAAGATTGAGCCGCCTAAGCCGCAGAAGGAATTGGAGCAAGAAGGCCCGCGTCAGCTAACACTTAAAGGCGCAACCAAAATGCCCAGTATTTTGATGGGCTTTCATGCACCGACTTTGGTGACGGCAAAAACCGATGAACAGAAAAAAGAGGTTTATGCGTTGGAGGTTTTAAGCTCGATTCTAGATGGAGACGATTCGGCTCGTCTCACCAAAAACCTTCTTCGTAAAGAGCAGGTGGTCGCCAGTATCGGGGCAGGTTATGACGGAACAGACCGTTTAACGACCCTGTTTATCTTCCAGGCTACGCCTTCTGAAGGGGTCTCTCCTCAAAAGGCCGAAGCGGCGATTTGGCAAGAGATTGATAAGTTAAAAACGGATTTGGTTACCCAGGATGAGTTGGAGAGGGTCTTGGCGCAATCGGAGGCGCAGTATGTTTATCATCAAGACTCAATCCAATCGCAAGCAACCGTATTGGGTTCTTTGGTGAGTGTTGGCTTGCCGGCAGATACCATCGATAACTGGGTGGAGCAGCTGCGTAAAGTCACGCCGGAACAGGTTCAAGCGGTCGCCAAAAAATATTTAGATAAGGATAAAGTGACGATCGCCACTTTGCTGCCTAACGGCAAGCAGGCCAAGAAATCGGCTGCACCGCTTATGCATGGAGGGATGCATTGATGAAACAGTCATTTAAAAACACTTTTTACCCGACCTGGTTATTTATGGTTACGCTATTATTGAGTCATAGCGCAATGGCGAGTGTGCAGGTGGAGAGTTGGCAAACCCAAAACGGTGCCAAGGTGATGTATGTGCAAACCACACAGCTACCGATGTTGGATATTGAAATGACCTTTGATGCCGGTTCGGCACGTGATGGTGATGTTTGGGGGCTTGCTGCCATGACTTCCGGTTTGCTGGGTACTGAAACGTCTAAGTTGAATGAAGAGCAGGTATCTGAGACCTTTAACAATATCGGTGCGCAAATCGGTTCAAGTGTTTCGCGTGATAATGCTTCCATCTCTCTAAGAACACTTACCCGTCCTAACATCATGCAAAAGGCCTTGAACACCTTTGAGACTTTGGTGAGTGATTCTCAGTTTTCACAAGCGATTTTTGAACGTGAAATGCAGCGTTTAAAGATTGCTCTTAAGCAAAAAACCGTCAATCCACAAGCGATTGCCAGCGATTTTTTATGGAAAACGCTGTACGGAAACCATCCGTATGCGCATCCGACATCGGGGACCTTGGAGTCGGTTGATAAGATTAATCTGGATAACATCAAAGCCTTTTATAAAACGCATTATGTTGCCAGTAATGCGGTGATTGCCATTGTGGGAAATGTCGATAAAACCCAAGCTGAAAAAATTGCCGAACAATTAACCAAAAATTTACCGAAAGGCCAGATTTTACCAGGCCTGGTCACCCCTAAACCTTTGACTCAAGCGCAATCCATCAAGATTGAGTTTGACTCGACACAGACCTATTATTCGCTTGCCCAATTAGGGATTGAACGAGGTAATCCCGATTATGCGGCGCTGTTTGTGGGTAATCATATTTTGGGTGGCAGCGGATTCGGTTCATTATTGGTGGAAGAGGTGCGTGAAAAACGCGGCTTGGTTTACAGCGTGTATAGCTACTTCGCACCTCAAAAAGTGAATGGGCCGTTTTTAATCGGTTTGTCGACTAAAAACGCTTCGGCCTCACAAGCCGATAAGGTGGTTAAAGATACATTAAATGCCTTTTTAAAGGATTTTAGTAATGAAAAACTGCAAGCCATTAAAGACAACTTAATTGGCGGGTTTCCATTACGGATGGATAATAACGGTAAAATCCTAGGCTACATTTCCATGATTGGTTTTTATGGTTTACCTCTTGATTATTTAGAGTGGTTTCCAAAACAGATTGAAAAGGTTAGCAAGCAAGATGTGCTAAACGTTTGGGATAAGCTGATCAAGCCCGGAAAAATGCTCACAATCATGGTGGGTAAACCTCAATAATCAGGTGATTCCAATCGCAAACAGCAAGCCAAGAGTAGGTTTGCTGTTCAGCTAGATGTCACTGATTTCACGTGAAACATCCGGTCTATTATTTTAGAATCGGTTTTTTATTACTAAAAAGTGTTATTTAATTATGTCTCTTCCAATTTCTGATGTTCAAACACAGCTCCTAAATGCTTTTCAATTCCGTCACGCCTGTAAGGTGATGGATGCAGAGCGTAAAATTCCCGATGATGTATTTCAAACGCTGTTGGAAAGCGCACGTTTAAGTCCGAGTTCTTTTGGTTTTGAGCCTTGGAAGTTTCTAGTGGTGCAAAACCCTGAGCTACGCGCAAAGTTTAAACCGATTGTCTGGGGTGCTCAAAACACCTTGCCAACCGCCAGTCATTTTGTAATCGCTTTGGCGCGAACGGCTAAATCCATGCGCTATGACAGTGATTATATTCATCACATGATGAAAGACGTACATGGTCTGCCAGATGATGTGATTGAAATGCGAGGTGGTTTTTACAAGACCTTCCAAGAGTCGGATTTTGACTTACTCTCGTCAGATAGAGCGATGTTCGATTGGGCGACAAAACAGACCTATATTGCGTTAGCCAATATGATGACCTCTGCGGCATTGATGGAAATCGATACCTGCCCAATAGAAGGGTTCAAAGAGAAAGAGGTTAATGAACTCTTAGGCGATGAATTGGGTGTGGATACTTCCGAGTTCCAAGTCGCCTATATGTTGGCATTCGGTTATCGAGTCAATCCTCAAAAACCGAAAACGCGTCAATCGGCGGCAGAGATCATCGAGTGGTTCTGATTATAGCGGATTCTTCAATCGTCTCTTGCCAAGCCAAAATTGCCAAAGATTTCCATGACTAAAATAGCCCTGTTTGTTGATGTGCAAAACATTTACTACACCACACGTGAGGCTTATGGACGTCAATTTGATTATAAGAAGCTTTGGCGGCAACTATCCTTGCAGGGTGAAATTGTGTCGGCGATTGCCTATGCGATCGAGAGCGATAACGAAGGCCAACGTAAGTTTCAGAATGCGTTAAGGAAAATGGGATTTGTGGTTAAGTTAAAACCTTATATTCAGCGTAAAGATGGCTCGGCAAAAGGGGATTGGGATGTAGGAATCACTATCGATGTCATCGATATTGCTCCCGATGTCGACAAGGTGGTCTTGCTTTCGGGTGATGGTGATTTTGATTTGTTGTTAGATAGGGTTCATCAGAACAACAACCTCATCACCGAAGTGTATGGGGTACCACAGCTCACGGCTAAATCGTTAATACAAGCGGCAAAGGTCTATCATCAGATAGAGTCCAACCTACTTATTTAATATTGCAATAGGCCTTTTTAAAGGCCTATCTTGTTGAAAGTTTGGATAACGACTAATGTCCTTATCCATTATTTAGGAGGGTATTGCGCCAATATCGAGGCAACCACTTCATCCACTCTGGCGGTTGTTTCTGCCGGAGTCGCCTGTTCTACTAAACGAGATGGGCTGATTCCTCTCCATAACAGTTGATTGTTGCGTCCAATGATATCAATTACTAGGCGTCCCTCTTCATATTCATAAATGTCCGGACTGGTACGAAACATCACACCACTATGACGACTGAACATGCCAAAACCAAATGAGGTTGAAACCGGGTCGGCTTGCAAAATACGTTTGGTTGAGTAGTGATAGGTAATAAAGGCATCAGCAAGACCTGTTTGTCGAAGAGTGATGCCTTTAAGTTGTAATTGTTGGGTAATCGCGTTTTCAATGCGTTTGGCTATGAGAGGGTTTTGTTGCGCAAAAGTAGAGGCTTTGGGTTCGGTCTGTTGTGCGGCAGACAACCACTCTACCGAACGAATCTTGCTAAAGTCATAACTTGTATCATAATCCTGGTTCACCGGAACACCTGAACAACCAAGTAAGCCGAGTGATAACCCCGTCCATAAAGCGATTTGCATAAATGTTTTCATGATATTTATTTCCTTGTTAAGATAAGTAACATCTTTCCATTTTAGGTGTTTTTGCGGCTAAGGTAAATCAACAAAGCTTAAGAGAAAATTACTTTTCTGCTTTAAATCATTCATCCAATGGTTTCATCCTAATCTCACCAGGCCTGGTTTGGAGTTTACTTAATTCGGAAATAGAGGATTTATCTACAGTAAATCACCAGGCCTGGTTATAATTGCTAACATTATTATTTGGCACTAGTTAAAGTGCGGTTATTTCGTTTATAAGGTTGTAAAAATGGCTCAAGTCGGACAAATGAATCAATTAAAGGTTGTTAAAGAGGTCGAGTTCGGGCTGTATTTAGATGGCGGAGAGCTCGGCGAGATTCTTTTGCCTAAACGTTATGTGCCTGCCAATGCCAAAGTCGGGCAAAATTTAGAGGTGTTCATTCATCTCGATTCGCAAGACCGTTTAGTGGCGACAACCGATCGACCACTTGCCGAGATCGGTGAAGTGGCGTACTTGACGGTAACGGATGTCAATCGAACCGGAGCTTTTATGGATTGGGGAATGCCAAAGGATTTATTGGTTCCCTATGCCGAGCAACGGGTGCCAATGGAAAAAGGTAAATCTTATTGCGTTTATCTGTATATCGATAAAAGTGGCCGCATTGCCGCATCCAGTAAATTGAGCCTGCATCTCAAAGAGACCAACGACACTTTCAAAAGTGGCCAGCCCGTGAAGTTGATGGTGGTCAGTCGCAGTAAAATGGGATATACCGCTCTAATTAACGGCACCCATCTAGGTTTGATTCATAATAGCGATATTTTGCAGCCATTGAGAATGGGGCAGAAAATGCAAGGTTATATCAAAGGGATTAGGCCAGACCACAAGATTAATCTGACCTTGCAAAAACGCGGCCAAGAGGCACAAGACGAATTGGGACAGATGATTTTAGCTGTGTTGGAGGCCAATAACGGGGTGTCAGAGCTTACCGATAAAAGCTCGCCCGAGGAAATCTTCAAGCGTTATAGAGTGAGTAAAGCAAGTTATAAAAAAGCACTTGGGCGACTTTATAAAGCGAAAAAAATCCTAATTAACCCCGACGATATCCGTCTGGCGAAATAATCAAAATAAATAATGTGCTTTTACAATCAAGTTTAAGTACAAACATATTCAATGAATCAATCGAGTCAAATACAAAATGTATAAACTGAAATTAAGCGGCCTAATGCATACCATGCGAGGTAAATTGACAATTTATCTCATGCTTTCAGTTTTATTCGTAACGACTGTGATTGCTGGCATCTCTTCCATGCGCATTTCCCATATGGTTACAGAAAACCGCGGAGTCATGCTGGGTGAGCTAGCCAATCATATGGCAAACCAGCTCAATAAAGATATGCAGAGCCGTGGTAATGAAGTGCAAATGTTGACACAGCTATCGGATATAAAGTCTCCATTTACTACCAATCAAGAAAAACTCGCTATTTTTGAGCAGTTGAGGAAGTCATATCCTTATTATGCTTGGATAGGTATGACCGATGCTTCAGGAAATATTTTGGTGGGTACCGATGGTTTGTTGGTTGGTAAAAATGTCTCTAAACGAAGCTGGTTCATTCATGGAAGCAAAGGTTTGCATATGGGTAGTGTTCATGATGCATTCTTGCTGGCCAATATCATGCCTAAACCAAAGTGGGATGACCTCCCCTTGAGATTAGTGGATGTTTCGGCACCCATACTGGATGAAAACGGCCAATTGCTTGGTGTTATTTGTGGTCATCTAGGATGGGACTGGGCGTTTGAGATGCGTGAAGAATTATTACGCTCGGATACCTTAAAAAATGTAGACATATTGGTGACTAAAAGCGATGGTTCATTATTGATGGGAACGGCGGAGTTGCCCTCGGCATCTATCAATTTATCCTCCTTAAATTCATTTCAAAATGCGTTGCAGCGGCAACAAGGACTTGCAGAGGAAAGATGGGCAAACGGTGTTGAGTATTTGAGTGCCGCACGTTACCTGACCACACCTGAAAATGAGATGCTGCAATGGGGGGTGGTGGCTCGTGAAAGTGTTCGAAGTGTCATCACTCCCGCCTATAGCATTCTGGTCAATTCCATTGTTATTTTGGTGTTGATGATGTTGCTCTTATGGCTCTTGGTATGGAAGATCGTTTCTCGCTCGACACGCGCCTTAGAGGATTTAACAAAAGTCGCTGATAGGATTCGTCACGGCGATGAAAAAGCCGATATTTCACCTTATGCCACTAATGATAGTGAAGTTGGCATGTTATCAAGTTCAATTGGTCAGTTGGTCGATAGTTTGCAACAAGAGGTTCGGGCAAAAACCGAGTTGGCTAATGAATTGCAGTTGATGGCTCGAATTTATGAAGAAAGCCCGCAAGGGGTCATGATCACCGATAGCCAAAAAAACATTTTGAGTGTCAACGACGCGTTTACAACGGTCACCGGATATGAGCGAGAGGATGTCTTAGGTAAGAGCCCGTCGCTATTGAATTCCAATCGGCACTCCTCGGAGTTTTATCGGGGAATGTGGAGCTGTATTCTCAATGAGGGTCGCTGGCAAGGTGAGATTTGGAACCGAAATAAGTCCGGGGAGGTCTATCCGGAATGGCTGGTGGTCAGTACCTTAAAGAACAAACAGAATGAAGTTACCCACTATATCGGAATATTCTCAGATATCAGTGAGAAAATCGAAAACGAAAAGCAGTTAGAGTTTTTGGCAAATCATGATGTATTGACGCAGTTGCCGAATAGACGTTTACTACAAGATTATATCAATCAAGCTCTTGATTCCAATGAGACTCAAGCAGGTTTGATTTTTCTAGATTTGGACTTTTTCAAAGCGATTAACGATTCGCTCGGCCACATAGTCGGCGACGAATTGCTTAGACAAGTCGCCGAAGCGTTGAACAATCAATTCAAGTCGCCCAACCTTGTCGCTCGTTTTGGTGGCGATGAGTTTGTTATTTTTATGCCACAAGTTCAAACAAAAAACGAACTGGAAAGTGCTGTGCAACAAGTCGCCGAACTCTTTCAGGCCCCTTATCTGGTGGGCGATTATACCTTACAGATCGGTGCGACAATGGGGGTGAGTGTTTACCCCGTCGATGGAAGTGATGCTCAAAGCTTGATCCAAGCCGCTGATACCGCGATGTATGATGTCAAAAAGAATCATTTGAACAGTTACCAGTTCTATAACGATTCAATGCGTCAAGCGGCAATCAAAAAACTGTACTTCGAGAACGATTTAAAAAATGCATTGATCAATCAAGAGTTGTTTTTGGTTTACCAGCCACAGATAGACCTTAAAACCCAGAACTTAGTCGGGTTTGAAACCTTGTTGCGCTGGACACATCCGCAAAGAGGTGTGGTTTCGCCCTCTGAATTTGTACCTGTTCTTGAAAAAATGGGGCTGATCGAGGAAGTTGGTTTATGGGTGGTTAGAGAGGCTTTGAACCAGTTTACAACTTGGTCTGCGGCCTATCAACTTGAGGGGGTTTCGATTTCCATCAACTTATCCGCGATACAGCTTAGAAGCCCTAAATTCATCGAAGATATAGAGGCTATTATCCAATCTTCCCAGGTGGATAGTCAAAGCATCGTCTTTGAAGTAACCGAATCCATGATGGTTGAAGATAATTTCAGAAATAATAAAGTGTTTGAATCCATCCAGAATATGGGATGCCGCCTATCTCTAGACGATTATGGTACCGGTTATTCAAACCTATATTATCTTGATAGGTTAAATTTGAGTGAGCTCAAAATCGATAGGCAATTCATCTTGAATATTGATGTAAACGAATCGGATCGATTAATCGTTCACCACACTATCCAAATGGCGCAATCTTTAGGATTACATGTGGTAATCGAAGGGATTGAAACGCAAGTGCAATTGGAAAAACTGGCCGAGTATTCCAACTTGATTATACAAGGTTATTATTTTGATAAGCCCCTGAACCAAGCCGAGTTGATGCAACGTTTGGAGGCAAGAAAACGTATACAACACTGGCCACAAAAGTCATAAACCATGTCACAAAAAAGATCTAGAAAATATCCATCCAAGTCGTCGAATCATTCCAGTAAGTCCGCTAACGTCAAGGGTAACCCGTTGGGCGAAGTCAGGATTATAGGCGGCGATTTACGCGGGCGTAAATTACCGGTTTTAAACGCCGAAGGGCTTCGTCCAACCTCTGACAGAGTACGGGAAACGCTGTTTAATTGGTTACAGTTCGAGATACCAGGAGCCAATTGTTTGGATGTGTTTTCCGGTTCGGGCGCCTTATCTTTCGAGGCGTTGTCGCGTGGTGCCAAACATGCGACTTTACTTGAGTTGGATTCAGCCAATGCCAAGCAACTTAAGCAGAATCTGCAACAGCTTAAATTAGACAATGCCCAAGTTGAACAGGTCGATAGTCTGCAGTGGCTGGCGCAACCGGCGAACAGCCATTACGATGTGGTGTTTCTAGACCCGCCATTTCATAAAAACTTTATGCAGAATTCAGTCGATCTGTTGTTCAAAAACGGCTATGTAAATAACCAGGCCTGGTTATATTTAGAGCAAGAAAAACAGCTTGATTGGCCGGTTTTGCCAGATGGCTGGGAGTGCCATCGAGAGAAAAGCACCTCGCAAGTTCGATTCGGTCTATTTAAATATAAAGAATAGCCATTGGTTCATCGAGCACAATACATCATGGGTTATTGACGAATCAATTGTCCATGGTCGTTCAGTTACATTCAATTTCAGTTTGTTTTCAAAATAAGTAGACATAACCCTTTTATAAGTATTATTGATTTGTATATTTTTTGGTGGCTCTTAGAATAGCCGTTTTTAATTTTAAACAAATAGGATATTTATGAAGCGTATTGCGTTAGTTTCGGCTCTTTCTTTGGCATTGGTAGGTAATGTTTTTGCAGACTCTCATGAAGGACATGAGCACGTTGTCCATTGGGGTTATACGGGTGAAGCCGGGCCTTCTCATTGGGGTGATTTGAAGAAGGAATATGGCACCTGTAAAACAGGTCAGCAACAGTCGCCTATCAACATCACGGCAGCAAAAGACATTGAGCAACATGCCATCAAATTTGATTATCACACCTCTACTATGAACATCGTGAATAATGGTCATACGGTACAGAACAACTTTGCAAAAGGCAGTTCAATCACCTTAGATGGTAAAACGTTCAACTTGCTGCAAGTACACTTCCACACGCCTTCAGAAAACCACTTAGAAGGCCAGTCTTATCCAATGGAAGCTCACTTTGTGCATAAGAGTGACGACGGCAAGTTGGCTGTTGTGGCGGTGTTGATTAAAGAAGGCGCAAACAATGCTTTCTTACAGAAGATTGTGGATAACATGCCTCACCATGAAGCCGCGGCTAAAGATGTAGCGGGTGTCGAGATGAATGGCGCCGATTTTGTTCCTGCTGAAAATGGTTACTACGCTTTTATGGGGTCTTTAACAACTCCACCATGTTCGGAAGGTGTACAGTGGTTAATGATGAAGTCACAAGCGGAAGCTTCAAAAGCGCAAATCGCGGCTTTGCATGAAGTCATGCATACCAACAACCGTCCAATTCAAGCGACAAACGGTCGTGAAATCGTCGAATAATTTCTAGTAGAAATAAGACTTGAATGGAAAACCAGCCTATGTGCTGGTTTTTTTATGTTTGTTCTTAACGTAGAATGGCGCACATACTTAAATTAAATAACCATTGCTAGATTCGCCGATGAGTTGATAAGCGATGCAAAAGGAAACTTATGTCTATTACTGCGGTTTATCCAGGGACTTTCGACCCCATCACCAGTGGACACTATGATTTAATCGAACGTGCTGCGCGGTTTTATGACCGTTTAGTGATTGCCGTAGCGGATAACCGTAATAAAAACTCACTGTTCACCTTAGAAGAAAGAGTGGCGTTGGCCAAAGCGGTTACCGCCGATTTGCCGAATGTGGAAATCATCGGGTTCAGCGGGTTGTTGGTTGATTTTGTAAAAGAGATTAACGGACATGTCCTGTTGCGAGGTTTACGTGCGGTATCGGATTTCGAGTATGAGTTTCAGCTCGCTTCGATGAATCGAAAATTGGCTCCAGAAGTCGAAACCATGTTCATGACACCGGCGGAGCAATATGCATTCATCTCTTCCAGTCTGGTACGTGAAATCTCGGCGTTAGGTGGCGATGTTTCAGAGTTTGTCCACCCTGTAGTGGGTGAAGCCTTGAAACAGAAACAAGGCCTCTAAGCGTTCAATAAATCTCTCCATTAGCGTCAATAGGCTTTAACAGGCGTTAACGGCGGTTAATGGTTTCCAAGGTATAGGGGATTTGAATCTGTGTGCCGTCTTTTTGGTGAATCATCAAGGTGACTTGCCACAGCATTTTCTGATTCGTGCAGAAGGCGAGCATCGAGGTGCCGATATAACGATCGGCGCTGGCTTGAGTCAGGGTGACACGGTTGTAACCCATATACATATTGATTCCTGAGATATCGAGTTCAATTTTCTGTACGTCTAGATTTGTAACATCCACCTCAATCCCAAGAGGTCGGGCGATAGGGATAGGGTGCGGGCTGATTTTTAAGGTAATCGTCGAGTCACCCATTTTGGCGGTACAGCTTTCAGTATGTAAATCACAGGTTTTGGGGGTTGGCCATTGGTTGACAGAGCTTTGTTCGGATTGCGAACAACCTTGCAATAAAAGCCCGGTAACTAAAAGAGAAAATAATAAGGTGAGTGTTTGAGTTTTCATTATCTTTATCTTTGTTATTTTGCTGAAAGGGGATTATCTACTGTTTTGTTTTTACGAATCCATTTACCCTCTTGCTGAATCATTTCATATTTTGCCCATTGAGCAAATTCATTTCGGGTAACACAGTCGCTACGTTTCTTTTCTTGACCGGCAATTTGTCTAAAAATCACAAAGTCGTTGTTTGGGTTGTTGTCGGCGGATTCATCAATAATCTGACGCATGCTCCAATCTTTGCCGATTTGTCCATTACTATAAACCTTACCTAGCTCAATGTCATAGCCCTTAAGCTCGTTTTTGCCGGCATTTTGCTGAATCAGTTCGAAAATACGTCGTAATTCGTTCTCATTGATATCCACAAAACTGTCGATCTGTTTTAACGCCGCTAAAAAATCTTCGTGCGAGATTGACTCTTGATCGGGTATTTTTGAGGTTGATTGGCTTTGCTTCTGCAATGATTGCGGGTAACGTCGCCAGTGAAACAACGCATTGAACAGGACGGCAATCATCAATATGCTGATGATATTAAGCAGCACCGGGGTGAGTAGAAACTGGTAACCCATTTGGTGAATCGTTTCGCCGCCTACCACGGCGGTTAATGCGGTGGCACCGCCTGGCGGGTGAATGCAGTTCAAATAGTACATCACACCAATGGTTAAGCCTACGGCACTGCTTGCTGCAAGCAAAGGGTCTTGAATCAACAGCGCACAGCTCACACCGATGAACGCGGCAAATAGATGGCCGCCAAACACCGGCCAAGGTTGTGAAAGAGGGCCGTTCGGCACGGCAAACAGCAATACCGCAGAAGCACCCATCGAGGCGATAATTCCCCAGCCAGCCTGCAAACCCAAAAAGTGCTCGCTTATCAGCATCACCGTAAAAATAGCAAGAAACCCTCCAAGCGCGGAGATGATTTTTTCACTGTGACTCACGGGTAAGGTGAATTGAGCCAGAAACGTTTTGATGGATGGCAAGCGTGTTTTCATGGGTTTACAGAACATTGAAATAGTTAGGCTATATTTACATCTATTCAATGGGTTGTAAATACCAGGCCTGGTAAAGTCAGAAATACTCAATATTCTAAAATGTATTTTAGAGGCTTTAATGGATTGACATGGAGGCGACTGCCGTTATAATTCGTGCAATATGTAGGTAAGGTAATAACGGTAGTAGGGAAGTAGCGATTTGAGCGATTCACATCCAGAGCAACTTGTGCAGTCTTTTTTGATGGGGTCTAAGCAATCGCGTTCTGGGCAGCGTCGTTTAGAGCTGCTGAATAAGATTGCCGCTTTAGGTTCGTTGTCGGCGGCCGCTAAAGCGTGTGGCATGAGTTATAAAGGCGCATGGCAAGCCATCGAAGCGATGAACTTGGCGGCGCAAGAGAATTTGGTGGTGGCTCAAAAAGGCGGTTCTGGCGGCGGCGGTATGGCGTTGACGCCCGCTGGTCATGCGTTATTGGCCGCTTACCAATTATTTAACGAGCAGATGCAACACTGGATGCGAGAACTTGAAGATATCTCACCAGGCGTGTTAAGTCAGCTGGAAATCATGAGAAAGGTGTCGATGAAAACCAGTGCAAGAAACCTGTTTCATGGTTCGGTAACCGCCATTAAAACCGGTCCGGTAAACTGTGAGGTAATCTTGGCCATAGGCGATGATAGGGAAGTTGTGGCGCAGATTACACCAGATAGTTTGGAGCGTTTAGGGCTAGAAATAGGCTCTGACGCTTACGCTTTGATCAAGGCCAGTTGGGTAATCTTAAGTGAAGACATTCAGGGTAAATTCAAAACCAGCGCACGTAATGTTTTTTGTGGAGAAATTCTTGCCATTGAAGAGGGGGCGGTAAATAGCGATGTCACTTTCGAAATTGGCGGAGGGCAAAAGATGTCTGCGGTGGTCACCAATCAAAGTGTGCAGAGTTTGCAATTGGCTGTGGGGGAGCGTTGTTGCGCCTTAATCAAGGCCAGCCATGTTTTATTGGCCATTGCCGACTGAATAAATCAATAGAATCAATGAACGGGCACTTGAGTGCCTATATTTTTACGCTACGATATGTAGTTAACTTTATATAGGAAAAATCATGTTAGTAAAGAAAATCAGCTTAGGTATGGTATTGATAACAACCTTGTTCAGCAGCTCGATTGCTTCGGCTCAAGAGACGGTACGTATTGCGGTGGCTTCCAATTTTTTAGCCACTTTAAAGGCGTTATCCAAAGACTTTACTGAAGAAACCGGTATCAGGGTGGATATCTCCAATGGCGCCACCGGCATGTTGTACGCGCAAATTCAAAAAGGCGCGCCTTATGACCTGTTTTTTGCGGCGGATGCGAAGCGCCCGCAAATGTTGGAAGAGGAGGGCTTGACTGAACCGGGCAGCCGTTTTACCTATGTCACCGGCAAGTTGGTTGTTTGGTCGCCTGATGCGCAAAAAGTCTCGCCCGATTTAACCAAATTCAATCCGAATAACCCGCGTTTACATTTTGTGGCGATAGCCAATCCAAAAACCGCTCCTTATGGAGAAGCGGCAGTGGCTACTTTAAAACACTACGGGGTTTACGATGCGTTAAAATCGCAAAACAAAATCGCGTTAGGTGAAAATATCGGCAAAACCTATCACTATGTAGTGAGCCACAATGCCCAACTTGGTCTGGTGGCAAAATCCTATGTTTCTAACCCAGAAAAGCCGGTTGGTGGTGAATATTTTGAGATTCCAAGCAACTTGTATCCTAAGTTGGTTCAACAAGCGGTGGTGATCAAAGGCAAGAAAACGCCGGCAACCCAAGCGTTTTTGAAGTTCTTCAAGTCAGAAAAAGCGCGTAAACGCATTGAAGCTTACGGTTATGGATTAGGCGATTAGCTAGGATTAGAGCTATTTAACAGGCTTTATTTTCAAAAAACACATTGAACGTCATAGCGTTCACAGCTCAAATTAGGAAAAAGATGTTAGAAGGTATCGATTTACAACCCCTATGGATTACCTTGCAGGTGGCGTTTTATACCACGGTGTTATTGATTGTGCTGGGCACACCGTTAGCTTTGTGGCTGGCAAGAGTGCAAGGCATGAAAAAAGCGGTATTTGAAGCGATGGTGGCTTTGCCATTGGTCTTACCACCCACCGTATTAGGTTTTTATCTATTGGTGACCATTGGCCCAGGCGGGCCGATTGGTGAGTTGTGGGCCTCATTCGGGTTTGCGCCTTTGACCTTCTCGATGGCGGGTTTGGTCATCGGTTCGTTCCTATACTCTTTGCCATTTGCCATCCAGCCGCTCATGCATGGTTTTGAACAGCTTGGCTCACGCCCGAATGAGGTCGCGGCTACTTTAGGCGCAGGACCGATCGATCGTTTTTTTAGCGTGATGTTACCTTTAACACGTCGTCATTATTTAGTGGCAGCTACCTTGGCGTTTGCCCATACCGTTGGTGAGTTTGGGGTGATATTGATGATTGGCGGTAATATTCCTGGCGTGACACAAGTGGCTTCCATTGCGATTTACGACCACGTTGATGCGCTGGAATACACTCAAGCGCATGTGCTGTCGGCTATCATGTTGGTGATGAGTTTAGTGGTGTTGACCATTGTTTATGGGGTGAACCGTCGTATGGAGGTGAAAATCGGATGAGTAAGGTAATGAAAAAACCTCTATTACAAACTTCTTTATTGCATGGACAGCTCCAGCTAAAACGCGGTGATTTTACCCTCGATACCGGAAGTTTTGAAATTCCTGCCAGCGGCGTGACTGCGATTTTTGGTCACTCGGGAAGTGGTAAAACCACTTTCTTACGTTGTTTAGCCGGCTTTGAAAGCCAGGCAACAGGCCAGGTGATTTTTTCTGACCAGGCCTGGTTACATAACGGAAAATCATTGGCCATTCACAAGCGTGGTTTGGGTTATGTGTTTCAAGAGGCGAGCCTATTTGCCCACTTGAATGTTGAAGATAACTTACGTTACGGTTTAAAACGTGCTAAAAACCCGCGATTTATTGAATTTACCCAAGTGGTTGAGTGGCTGGGATTAAGTCATCTTTTAGGCCGTAACGTGACCACCTTGTCTGGCGGTGAACGCCAACGTGTCGCGATTGGCCGTACCTTATTATCACAACCTAAAATATTGATGTTGGATGAGCCGATGGCCGCTTTGGATCTGTTTGCCAAACGTGCGATTATGCCGTATTTGGAGCGATTGCGTGATGAATTGGATATTCCTATTTTGTATATTTCGCATTCTCCGGAAGAGGTTGAACGTTTGGCCGATACGGTCATCTTTATGCACAACGGTAAAATCGCCTCGATTGAACCGATTGAACAGGCTTTAAATCGTGAAGATACACCGCTCTATCAAGGCTCGGAACCGCGCTCGGTGTTATCCGCAGAAGTGGTGGAACTTTTTGAAGAGGAGGGTTTGGCACGTTTGAAAGTGGGTGAGGCAGAGTTGTATGTACCAGCCAGTGACGCTTTGGCCGACTCTGGTTTGAATGAGTTGGGTTCCAACGTGCGGGTGGTCATCTCTGCCAAACAGGTCAGTTTAATGGCTGAAAAACCCCAGCAAACCTCGATGTTGAACCACTTGCCGGTGACCATCGAGGCGATTGAGGAGCATAACGATTACAGCTATTTAATTCGTTTAAGAGTGAAAAGCGAGCCTTGGCCGTTGATTGCACAAATTACCAAACGTTCGTTGAAAACGTTGGATCTACAAGTCAACCAGGCCTGGGTGGCGGCGATTAAATCGGTTTCTATTCTGAATTAGATAAACAAGATCTCCCTCAACTTAATTAGGCCAAAGGGCTTGCTATAATTTTTTCGATTATGCCGATTGTTTATGCTAATTTTTAAAAAACTCCCAGGCCTGGTAAGTTGAGTTTTTTTGCTTAATTAAAAGGTTTTTTACAGCCATTTGATATTGAAAGTCTCATTGATTGCCGAAAGTATCAAAACCGGTAAAGCCCCCACCAAAAAGGCCAGGCCTAAATGCTCTGCTCTTAATGGCATGGTACCTAATAGTAAGTTTCCAAATGGTGTATAAACCATCATGATGGATAATAGTCCTGAAACGGCTACCGCGATTAAGAGGTGACGATTACTGAATGGATTACGATGATAGATATTGGTGATGGTTCGGCTGTCAAACACCTGAACGAGTTGCCCGAAAATCAGCGTCATAAAAGCCAGAGTTTGAGCGTAGGGTTGTTCAAGCCCAAGGTTAATGGCATAGAGAAACATTCCATAGGTAACGCCTCCCATAATCAAGCCACGAATTAAAATTGTTTGACCTAATTGTCCCGCAAAGAAACTCTCGTTTTTATCGCGTGGCAGACGTTTCATCACATTGTCTTCAGCTCCGTCTACACCTAAAGCCAGTGATGGTAGTCCATCACTAATAAGGTTAATCCATAGAATCATGAGGGGGGCAAGAGTCAATAAGGGTTCATCACTAATTAAAATAAAGGCAAATAATAGTGCAGATACTTCACCAACATTGGTGGTTAAGTCTTGGCGAATGAATTTACGGATATTGTCATAGATTCGTCGGCCTTCTTTAACCGCCTCAACAATAGTGGTGAAGTTGTCGTCCAATAAAATTAAGTCGGCTGACTCTTTAGAGACCCCTGTGCCGGTAATCCCCATGGCAACCCCCATGTCCGCCGTACGTAATGCCGGCGCATCGTTAACTCCATCACCCGTCATTGCCACTACATGATTGTGTTTTTGTAGTGCTTGCACAATGCGCAATTTATGCTCAGGTGTGACACGAGCAAACACGGAGATGTTTTCGACCTCTTCAAACAGTGCTTCATCCGACATTTGATTTAGTGTTTTTCCTTCTAGTACCCGTGCATTTTCATCTGTGATAATACCCATTTTTAACGCAATAGCTTTGGCGGTAATGGCATGATCACCGGTAATCATTGCGACTTTAATGCCTGCAGAGTGGCATGCGTCTATCGCTTTAATGGCTTCTGAACGTGGTGGGTCAATAATGCCATATATACCTGCTAACGTCAGATTGGTTTCCAGTTCTTCATGGGATTGTTGTAAATCGCTTGGTTGGAGTTTTCGATAACCGATTGCTAAAGTTCTTAAAGCTTGGTTGGCAAAATTTTCAACTACGGCTTCAACTTTTGGTTTATCAGTCAACATATCCCCTAAGCTATCATGTAACTGCACCGCTTCACTATTTTCAATCATTACATCTGGAGCGCCTTTCACAATCAACCAGTATTGATTTTGTTTATCTTCAACGATAACACTCATCATTTTTCGTTTTGAATCAAATGGAAAATTGACTACTTCAGTGTACTGCTCTAAAGCGGCTTCTTTTGTCATGCCCGTTTTTGCGGCGGCCACCAATATAGCACCTTCTGTAGGAGAGCCAATAATGGAGTGGCTACCATCTTTTTTAATATGTTCAGCTTCATTACACAATACGGATAAAGTCACCATATGTTCGAGGTGGCGAATGTCTTTATGTGAAATAGGGGAGAGGTTATGGTCTAAGAACTGTCCAATAGGTTCATAGCCTTGACCTTCAAGGTGAAAGTAGAGTCCGCCGGTCCATAGTTGTGTGACTTGCATTTTATTTTGTGTGAGCGTACCGGTTTTATCTGTACAGATAATAGAGGTAGAGCCCAAGGTTTCCACGGAGGCTAGATGGCGAACCAAGCCCTTATTTTGCATCATCCGTGTTGCCCCTAGGGTTAAAACAATGGTTAATATGGTCATTAAACCTTCAGGTGTGGCGGCAACGGCTAAAGAGATTCCTGTCGTCATCAATACCGACCAGCTCATACCATGCATTAGACCGATGCTAACCACAATCATTACCACGATTAATGCGGCTAGAATTAATACTTTAGATAGGCGATGAACGCGTTGCTGTAGAGGGGTTAGATTGGTACTGGCAATCTGCATTAAATGAGCGATTTTACCAACTTCGGTTTGCATCCCTGTGCCAACCACAATACCAAAACCTTGACCCTCGGTAACTGCGGTACTCATAAACGCCATATTGAGTTGGTCTGTTATCGGTAAGTTGTCTTGTAGAATGGCTAATGTGTGTTTACCAACAGGTTCAGATTCGCCGGTTAAAGCGGATTCATCAATTTTAAGTTGTTGGGTTTCAATGAGTCTGAGATCGGCTGGTACAATGCTACCGGCATCCAAGCGTACGATATCCCCCGGTACCAATTCGCTAGCGGCTATGGTCTGCCACTGTTTGTTACGTAAAGCAATGGTTTTAGGTGCGGCCATTTGTCTGAGTGCATCAATGGATTTTTGTGCTCTATATTCTTGAACAAAGCTGATGATGGCGTTCAGTAAAATGATAATGGTTATGGCAATCGTATCGATATAGTGTGAGGTAATAAAAGATAAAAACGCACCAAACATCAGAATGATGAGTAGTGGGTTTTTAAATTGCAGAATAAACCTCCACAGAGGAGGAATAGACTTCTGAGCAATGATTTGGTTTAGCCCAAACTGATTTCTAACTTTGATGATTTGTTCATCGTCTAAGCCGTTTTGGGCGTTACTCCCCAGTGAGTCGATAACGTGTTGTGACTCTTCTTTAAACCAATCCATGCTGAATCCTAAGGTTTGCAAGCTACATGAAGTTTAGAATAACATGGTTCAAGTTTTTTGACACTTAGGGCAAAAGTAACTGGCGCGTTGATTAAGGATTATGCGCTCAATCGGTGTGCCGCAAACTGGGCAGGGTTTGCCTGCCTGGTCATAGACATTGAGTTTTTGCACAAAATACCCTGGCTTGCCATCGGGCGACATAAAATCCTTAAGAGTGGTTCCGCCTTGTTCAATGGCGGCTTCTAGGACTTTTTTAATGTTGTTAACTAATAATTCACACTGTTTTTCAGTGAGTTTACTGGCCATGGTTTGGGGGTGGATTTTGCTCATGAACAACGATTCATTGGCGTAGATGTTTCCCGCTCCTACCGCGACCGCACTGTTCATTACCAAGCTTTTTATCGCTACTTTACGATTACGGGTTTTCTCATAGAAGTATTGACCGTTGAACTCGTCCGATAAAGGTTCTGGCGCGAGTTTGGCGAGCAGTTTGTGTTGTTCGACAGAGCCTTCATTTGCAGAATGCCATAATACTGAACCGAAACGACGTGGGTCGTTTAATCGAACCAAATAACCGTTTTCTAACACGATGTCCACATGGTCATGTTTGAGAGCGGGCGTATTTTCCGGCAAAACTCTAAGGTTGCCAGACATGCCCAAATGAATAAGTAGGGTGCCCAGTTCGGTTTTGAGTAATAAATACTTGCCTCTTCTATTTATAGACTGAATGACCAGGCCTGGCAGTTTTTGTTTGAGGGTTAAATCGATCGGCCAACGTAAACTCGCGTTACGTACAATAAACGCTTTTATGACTTGCTGGTTGGCTTTTGGGGTAATCCCTTTTCGGGTGGTTTCCACTTCGGGTAATTCAGGCATATCGGTTCTGTCGTTACGGGTTTTAAAAGGGCTTGCCAAACCATTGTAGTTCGGTTTGCCATGAAAAGTGTCATTGTAAATAAATATGGCATTAAAAACGTCAGAAATCTGTCAAAAATGATTGAATGCATTCGGCATAGAATTTGTTTCGTATTTATATAAAACAATCGCTTAGCGGTCTGAAAACTTAATTTCAGTTAGATTTGGCCGATATAGAAGTTAACATTACACGGTAAGTCAACCACGTCAGAAAGTTGTGGTGAATATTGAAAAACATTTGGGAGAATAGAATGAATACCTCTAATTACATCGTAGAGTTCAATGGCTACGATTACATCGTGCTTTTTGGCGGCAGGGTGATTGCCGCTTTTGCAAACTCTGAAGCGGCTTATGATGCTAAACGCAGTTTCGAAGATAGGCCTGCTCTACAAGATTTTGATAAGACTCCACCTGCTATGCGTTTGGCAAAAGCTTTATATCATGGTGAACGCGTTTTATAAATCAATATACAAAATCGTGATTTAACTTGTTTACAGACAAGTATTTTTTATGCTGTTCAGCTATGAATTCCAGCTAAACTTTTCTATACTGAATCAATTATTTCTTTTATGAGTCTTGTGAATGAAACCTTCCTATTTGTTTTCGATGAAATTATCAATAATTTTATTCATAGGGTGGTTAGTGTTTGCTAGTTCGGTACATGCTAGTGAATCTCAATCTACAAGCGTTTCTACCGTTTCATCCTCTTCAAAATCAACTCAATCGTTAACCCATGTAAAGGTGCAAATTAACTGGAATCATCAATTCCAATTCGCCGGCTTTTACGCGGCAATTAAGCAAGGGTATTATCAGCAAGCGGGTTTGGATGTGAACATGGTCAGCTGGAAGCCAGGTGTAAATGTTGCCGATGAAGTGGTTTCCGGACGTGCCGATTTTGGGGTAGGTAAGGGCACTATGATTGTCGACTATGCCAAAGGCAAGCCGCTCTCTTTAATCATGGCCTCTTTTCAGTTTTCCCCTTTGGTGTTATTGGCCCATGAAACTGTAACCGATTTAGCCCAGCTTTCCGAAAAAACGGTTATGCATGATGGCGGCTTTCAAGTGGAAAGCTTGCTGAACAAAGCCAGTCCCGAAGTCAAGAAGTTGATTCATACGGTCACCTCTTCAGGCAACCTGCAGGATTTTATTGATGGTAAAGTTGATTATTATGCGGCTTATGCAACCAATGAACCCTATAGATTAAAACAAATGGGGGTACCGTTTTATATCTTGGACCCCAAGTCTTATGGCGTTCAGAGTTATGGGGATTTTGTGGTTACCTCAAAAAAAATAGCCAGTTTACAACCAGGCCTGGTTAAAGCTTTTAAAGAGGCGAGCATAAAAGGTTGGCAGTATGCGATAATCCATCAACAAGAAACGGTTGACTTTATTTTAGAAAACTACCCGGTTGTCAAATCTCGGGATGCCTTGTTGGCGGAAGCCAAGGTGACCAGCCAATATGTGCAAACGGGAAATGTGCCTATTGGTAATATAGACCCGCTTAAACTGTTAGCGAGTGCTGCCACCGCAAAAGAGTTGGGGATGATCACTCCGGCCGAATTTGAGGCATTAAACACTCAAGATTTTATCTTTGATGACAGTAAAAGCTTTTTCACTGAAGAAGAGTTGGCTTATTTAAAAAGCCACCCGGTCATTACATTAGCGAGTGATAGTGATTGGGCTCCATTTGAGTTCAATGATTCAGAGAAAGGTTATAGCGGAATATCCGCCGATTATTTTAAGCTGTTTGAAAGAAAGCTCGGGGTTCGTTTCCAAGCGGTTTTTTCAGACTCTTGGGATAAAGTTGCTGAGATGACCAAAAATGGTGAATTGGATATTTATTCGTGCGCGGTGGCTACACCAGAGCGTAAAGAGTATATGAATTTCACCAAACCCTATTTGTCTTTTCCTATGGCTTTGGCAAGTGGCGACACAATCAAATTCGCTAATGAATATAAACAACTGGCTGGCTTTACAATCGCCGTTGTTAAGGGGTATTGGTCACATGAGTTGCTTAAAACACAGTATCCAGAGGTCAAACTTTTAGAAGTGACTAATGTGGTTGAAGGTTTAAATGCCGTGGTTGATGGTCGGGCGGACGGCTATTTAGGCAATTTGGCGGTCATTAACTATACTCAGCACAAATATGGCTTAGAAGGCTTACGTATTGTCGGGCAGTTTGCCGAGCGTTTCGAGCTTGCCATCGGTGTGCAAAAGAGTAACCCGGTTTTACTTAGTATCATTCAAAAAACACTCGATTCGGTCACCCAGGAACAACGTGACGCCATTTTTAACCGTTGGGTACGTTTGGAATTGGTTACAGAATTGAATAATAAACAGTTGCTACAAATTTTTATTCCTGTTTTTCTGATTGTGTTCGGTTTACTTTCCTTAGTGTTTGTTTATGCCTATCAAAAACGCCAACAAAAATCTTATATTACTCAAATCCATGAACTTTCCTATGCGACTGAGATTGATTTAAAAACCAAAAAAGTCATTTGGAGTAGCAAGTCCTTTGCCCGTCTTTCAGGTTACTCACAAGATGAATTGGTGGGTATGCCTTATCTCAATCTATCCTGGAAAGGTTTGGATGATGAGGAGGTTCAAACGATTTATAAAAGGTTATTGCAAGGCTACTCATGGAGTGGTGAGATGCGCGCCAAAACCAAAAATGGTGGTTCCTATTGGATTGAATTAACCTTAACACCCAACAAAAATCTATTTGGCCACGTCACGACTGTATTGGCGACAAGGGTGAACATTACCGACAAAAAACGTGTGGAACAACTTTCCGTAACGGACGAGTTAACTGGCCTATTCAATCGCCGTCATTACAATGAAGTGATTGAGTTCGAAATTCGTCGTGCAAAACGTGAGCAACGTTCATTATGTGTCGCGATGTTGGATATCGACTATTTTAAATTGGTAAATGACTCCTATGGGCACCCTCATGGCGACAAAGTATTGAAGGATGTAGCCAAACAGCTAACGTTAAGTTTTCATCGAGCCAGTGACTTTGTGTTTAGAGTAGGGGGTGAGGAGTTTTTAGCTATCAGTTCATTTGAAAGCGAGGCTAAGTTCATTGAGCATCTAGAGCTACTGCGCCAGCAGATTGAACAGCTTAATATTGAGAACAAGCATGCACCGTTAAAGGTGGTTACCATTTCAATTGGTGGACTCTACCTTGCGGCAGACCAAGAGATGAATTCGGAGGAAATCTTCAAGTCGGTGGATAGAATGTTGTATGCCGCTAAACAGCAGGGACGCAACAGGATAGAGATGTTTACCTTTGCCGAGGTGTCCTAACGCTTGGTTAGCATATAACCGCTAAGGTTTATGCTTATGCACTGGTGGGGTTACCAGTATGTTTATACGTTGGTGAAGGTCGGTCTTGTATTGTTCGAGTGAATTTTAGGCATAAAAAAACCCGGTCTTTTGAACCGGGTTGGCTTCAAATCTATCTGGGTAAGACTTATTTGATTTTTGCTTCTTTGAACAAGACGTGTTTACGAACTACTGGATCGTATTTCTTGATCTCGAATTTTCCAGCCATGTTCTTTTTATTCTTATCCGTAGTATAAAAATAAGCAGACTCTGTAGACTGTAATTTAATTTTATCGCGCATGGTTAGTCTCCTTAGACCTTCTCACCACGTGAACGCATCTCTGCGATCACAGCGTCAATTCCGTTTTTGTCGATGATACGCATACCAGCTGCAGTAACGCGTAATTTAACAAAACGACTTTCAGCTTCAGACCAAAAACGATGCGTGTGCAAGTTTGGTAAGAAACGACGACGAGTTTTACGGTGAGAGTGAGAAACATTGTTACCTACGACAGGGCGTTTCCCTGTAACTTGGCATACTTTAGACATTTCACAATCCTTCTAAAAACAGTTTGAAACCTAAGTAGATTTCAAATAAATAAAAATATTCGAATATTTCTATATTTCAAAACGTTATGTGGGTAACGTTAAAAATAAGAAGCGGAATTATCCACAAAAGCCAAGCTAATTGCAAGTTATTACTGACTTTATTTTATGAAAAGTTCAAAACGGCTTGTTTCTTAACGGTTAAATTTACTCGTTGTGTGTGATTGGCGATTCAATCCCGGTTTTTTCATTAATTGGCACAATATCCCAGCTAGATGTTATGGGTTTTATGTGAGGGTCTCTTCCGTAAACGTAACTCTGTTCATCGACAATGACCTTATAGGCCTTATTAAGCTCTAATGCGCGTTTCGCTGATGGTAATAATAGATGACTGATATCCTTATGTAGTATTTCGATTTGCGATTGTTTAAGCTTTCCGTGTTCATCAAAAAACTTAACAATCACTTCTTCATTATTTCTAAATTCATTAGCGGAATGATTTTGTAATAAATATTCGGTATATTGCCAGGTGCCGTTTTTATATTGAGGTTCGGGTATTCCGTGTAAACTTTTTTGTGTCCAGTGATTCCATCCGAATGAGTTATCCGTACCGCTAATTTTTCTAGCAAAGGAAAAACTGCTATCGGTGGTCGCTCCAATTCCTGAGTGACATCCAATGCAATATAACGTCTCTTCATAACTTTGCGGGCGAAGCTCTCCCTTTTTATCTTCAATAAATCCTTGGTAAGCCCAGCCTAAGCCATTTAGCATGCCTGCTTCTGGGTTACCTTGAATGCGGCGTAAACGTTCAGGAAAGTCTCTAAGTTCTTTGACTTCTGAAACGGCCGCATTATTTAACTGGCTGTAGGTATTCCAGTTCGTTTTTATTCCGTAACGAAGTTCTTTAAAACGGTTAGCGATTTTAGGATTACCTTGTTGATCGATATCGATATAACGAACTGAGTGTAAAAACTCAGTCCCAACGGGGTATAGCCCGGCCGCAAGATGAATTTTTTGTTGTTCTTGGTGCGTTTTGGCTTGACCGACATAAGACATGAACTTCCCTTCTTTAGGAGCCCATCGATAAACAATCTGATTACTGATATCGATTATGCCATTACGGTTTAAATCTACGTTGTACTGGCTTTCATCAGTGGGCGGGATAGCCACATCTTTACGTTGAATGATAGATTCGAGAATCGCTAAATTTATCTTGTACACTTCTAGGTTGAAATGGCCGTTTTCATCCTGACGAAAGGGGGCTGATAAACGAATAAGAACATCGTTTGTACTTCCGTTTGTCGGCCAAAAGGTGCCATAAAATGGAGTGTAGATGAAAGCTCGCCAACCTGTGAGTTCTCCATTAGGTTTTCGGTCGAAGCCTTGATTGTCGAAATTGTAGTAACAATCAGGCGTATAACCGTTCCATTTGTTATCGCCATTAACATCCCAAATTTTTGGCACCTTAGCCATTTTTTTAGCCAAAATTACTTGATTGCTGTCATTAAAATAGTTTGACTCACGCACATACTTTAAGATGGATTGGTTGCTGATTTGTGAAACTTGCTGGCTTCTATCTTTAAATATATTTTGCCAAGGATTTTTGCGGGTCGTTTCCCTAAAGCTATACTCTAGCTGTAAATCAACATCGTTAATAAAGTTGGGTTTTTGCGGTGTAGTGTGACAACTGAAACAGGGGTTATGAACCTTGCCTAGTTCTGATTTTGTCTTGGTGTAGCATTGCGCAGGAATATAGGCGGAAGCGGTATTGATAATTCGGTTGTTTAACAATTCAATTTCGGTGATTTGTTCATTGTCAGATGGGGTTTGAGGGTCGGAACAGCTAGATAAGATGGTTATGCCTACGGCGACAATTACAGATTTTAAAAGAGAACGGTTAATTGTTGAGGTGCGATGCAACATGCAAGTCAATCCTTAATGAATCAAAAGTGATTTAACAAAATTACATGCCTTTTTAAAAAGGCATGTAATTTTGTTAAATGACCTTTTTGGGTTTAGTCATTTAAGCACTATGAATAAATGTAAAAAGCCTCTTTCAAAAAGAAAGAGGCTTTGAGTGATAAAGAGAGCCGAGTCTCTTGTGTTCTTGATTTACTTCAGTTTAGAGAAATCAAAAGGTCCGATATAACCCGCTTCAGATTTGGTTTCCACACCAGCAGGGCGAACGTAACTACCACTTACTTCACCGAAAGGATGCTGAACCGTCATCGTTAGGTAGCCTGTACCATTGATATCTTTATGCCAGAATGGAGAAGTCGTTTCTGAACCATGTGGTCCAGTAAAGATTCTTTCCATAGTGCCATTTTTGATGTTATAAGCCCAAGCCATATCATTTGGGTGAGCACTCGTGTCTTCACCAATAACAAGGATGTCACTGTCTTTAAGGAACGTTACGTTATCAGGGCTAGCGATACCATCTACATCACAAGTATTTCCCTCTAGAGGTGTACCTGTGTAATCAGTTGGTTTTCCTGCAATTAACCCTTTCATGCTGTATGCCGCATAGTTTGTTCCAATCATTTGGTTGGTAGCCACATCTAATGCATAAACACCACCACAACCGTTAGAAGCAACATCAATATCTCCGGCACCATCCGTCATAGAGCTACCTACATTCGACATGGCGATATAAAGCTTGTTGTCACGTTCATTGAATGTGATACCTTCTTCTTTTTTGAACTCAGTTGTTGCGCCCTTATAAGCGGCCATACGACGGGTTTCCAAGCGAGCTGCCAAAGCTTCATCAGCGGCATCAACAAGGGTATCGCCGTTGATATCTTTAAGTTGTAAACACTCAGCACCATTCGCTGTATCCGTATAAGTAAAACCTACTGTTGGACAAGTCGTTCCAGTGGGTGGTTCGGTTGCGAAAACGTCAGCAAAGGTAATACCGTCATTGGTTGTATAGTCGCTATCTGGATCTAATAGGTTTTTGATTGTCGCGTTATCAGAATGACCTAAATCAATCCACGTGATAACCGCTTCACCTAAACCGCTGTTAGAGGTTTGGTTCCACTTAGCTGCATAGAGTTGACCAGAGCTTAAATCTTCTGCTGTGTCTGCTACAAACATGAATAAGCCAACGTCAGTACCATCGTCAGAAAGATAAACCGTTTTGTTGTCAGGCATGACATAAGCTAATTCATGAGCGAAACGCCCCATTGCATAATGTTTAGCATAGTCAGGGGTTCCATCTACGTTGACTTTAACTTCTGGTGTCCAACCATAATAATAAGGGTTGTTTAAAGCGGCATTTCCCCAGTATTTGTTACTGACTTCATTATAGTAAGTACCGCCAGGTGCAGCAGCGTTTGGTTCATATTCTTCGGAACCTAAATGTGAGTTCCACGGTGTTGTCATACCTGCACAGTGAACCCAGCCACCAAACTCTTCTTTTTGGCTAACAAATTGCAATGTGTTTGCTTTAACGCTTAACTGACCTTCTGCATTTTGCTCTAATTCACTCATATACATCGCACCAGGAGCACACTCGAACTGAGCGACTGAGTAGATTTTTCCATTTTTCTGTAAGAATGAAAAATGATCAAGGCCAGATCCTGTTCCGGTATCGGTACCATTACATAGAACTGGAGAACCGTCTAATTCGGTAATAACCGTATCGGTATAGTCTTTTACAACCCCAAATGTTTCACCATTGTTGGTGTCACCAGTCTTGATAAGAGTGTGGTAGCCGATAGTTTGTGACTCACCTGCAATGGTGACTTCTTCTGTGGCACGAATACTGTTCTTTTCTTCATCAGTAATTGCAGGAGCTATCGCAGTAAAAGATAAGTCTGTTGAATAAGTTGAACCATCGATTCCATTCACGCCATCTTCAGGTGTGCAGCCCATAAGCGTTAATGCAGATACTGAAAGCGCTGTAGCAATAGCGACATTTAAAGTTTTAAGTTTCATTTAATATTCCTAAGTAGTTTCGAATAAGTGTTATTTTCGAGACGAAATTCTAAGGAGGAGTTGTTACAGCGTTATTAACTGAAGATAGAAATTTATTTAAATAAAAATGACATGAAAATAAGGAAACTGAGCAATAGGAGGTATGGATTTATTACTTTTCGTTATTTTATAAGGTATAAGTAATCACTTATGTTTTTATGGGTTGCTGAAAAACTTGGTTTGAGTGAGATTAATATTAAAATTTGATTACATGTTTTTGTCGTTCCAGGTTACTAGCATTATTTTAAAAGGGTTTAAAAAAACACCAGGCCTGGTAGGAATTATTTTGTTGGTTTTTCGCTGCGTGTTAAATGAATCTCTAGAGGCTCCGAAGTATCCAGGTGAACATCTCTTTGTGGGAATGAAACCACAATCTCGGCTTGGTTCAATTTGTCGTTAATGGCATTGCGTAACTCAGACTTAATGCCAATTAAATTTTCTATATCATTACTGAATGCTCTAAGGGTGAGTTCTAATGAATTGTCGCCAAAATTTGTAAAAATAACCGAAGGTTCGGGGTCTTTTAAGACTTCTGGGTTTTCTTGGGCGGCTTGTAAAATCAGCGCCATCGCTTGTTTAACATCGCTACCATAGGCAATGCCTACATTGATTGTCACTCGGTTTATCGGGTCAGACAGTGACCAGTTGATTAGTTGTCCGGTAATGATCTGTTTGTTGGGGATGATGAGTTCTTGTCGATCCCAGTTGACAATGGTCGTGGCACGAATGCGGATTTTTGAGACTTTACCTGTCACGCCATCCACCGTGACGATGTCACCAACTCGGATAGGTTGTTCAAACAACAAGATAATCCCGCTCACGAAGTTGGCCACAATTTCTTGCAGACCAAAACCCAAACCGACTGAAAGGGCTGCAACCAACCACTGAATGTTTGACCACTCAATTCCCAAGGCTCTAAAAATCAGGATAAAACCGATGATGGCGATAATGTATTGAGTTAACGAGCTAATCGCATAACGGGCGGCATTACTGATCGGCAGGTATTTGAGTAGGGTAAACTCTAAAATACCAGGTAGGTTTTTAGCCAATAATAGAGTGACCGCGCCTAAAACCAGGCCTTGAATCAAGTCAGCCAAGGTCAATGGAACCTGTTGGATGACACCATCCACCATTTGTGACTTCAAAAGAGGCAAGGTGCTGTCGTTGATCAAGTTTAGCGCCAGGAAGATATCGCTCCACAGCAGCCATAAACCGACCGCCAAGGCTAAAAAATAACCTAGGTTAACCGTTTGTTTGACCTGGTTGTTGAGTTTGTCGTAATTGAGTTCAGGCTCTTCAATGTTGGGCAGTTCGCTACTGGCTTTAGGCGAAGTTTCATTCTCTTGTTGTGCGGCGATTAAAGCCTCTTGTTGTTTGATGCGTTCTTCAAAATGGGCTTTGCGTTCGGATAAATAAATACCTCTGAGCAACAGTTCTCTCAACATGTAGATGATTAATATCAATCCCGCTGTCCAGTTCATGCGCTCCGCCAATACCAGTGACGAGTAGTAGTAGCCAGAAAGGGTGCTCCACGTCAAAAGTATTGGAATCACTAATAGCAGCGGGAACCAGATGAAATGCAGTTGTACCCAGCTATGTCTCTGAGCTTGATTATTCGCCATGCGCATAATGTCACTGTTTGGTGACCATAAACGATAAAACAGAATGAACAGTCCCGCCATCAAGGCAATAAAACCGAGACGTCCAATTAATTGTCGATTGGATGGGCCGACCGAATCGGTGTTCAAACCAATGATGATAATTAAGATGACCCCTATGGGAATAGCCCATTTCAGTTCGCGATAGATAGACTTAACACTGCTGATGCTCCAGTGAAAATGCTTTTCGGCTAACCCACCAGGCCTGCATACTTGCTGTAACCCGCCTAAAACGAAGATTAATACACCGGCATTCATCAGGCTATTGGTTAAACGCTGGGTGTATTCTGAGGGGGTGTTTAAATCATTGAATAGTGTCGCCGCACCCACTAAAACCAGTGGTAGCAATATGATTAGGGTAAAGGTGAAAAAAGCCGCCTTTAAGGTATAGATTAAAGAGTCGGTGCGAATCGAGATGATTTTAATGGCGCTCTGTTCAAGCTCCTCTTTAATGCGCTTACGCATCGCGGTTAAGGCCATGATTAATATTAACCAAATCACAATATTCGTTTTTTGGTTGCTAATCACATCATTAATATCGGTAAATAAACCATTGTAATTTTCAGGGGCAAAAAACCACTGCAAACTCGCCTTTAAAGCGCTAGGAGAGAACAGGGATTCCACCTCTACATTAGGTAGCCATAACAGATGATTGTTTAAAAACTGGGTGTATTCTTGAACCTGTTGTTGCTGTTTTAAATACACGGAGTTCAATTCAGACAGCTTGCTGATGAATCCAGGGTATAGGCTTTGTAGCTCTTTGGCGGCATCAATGTATTTTTGTTGAAGTTGTAGTGCTTTTTCTTCAAGGTCGGCGGTTTCTTGTTCGGTGAATTGGGTATTTCTTGGCAATAGCGATGCCAACAAGAGTTCTGGTGATTGCTGAGTGGCTTCTCGCAATTTTTCACTGAGGAGGATTTGTGCTAAAACCGCTTGGTTAAGCTGGTCATTAATCTTTAAGGCTTTAGACTTTTGGATATGAATGCTGGAGAGTGTATCCACACGTTTATGCAGCACTTGAGCGACAATGTCGCGAGAGCCTTTCAATTCGACAATTTGTTTATCTCTAGTAAAATCGGCTTGCAAGGAGTTATTGGTATCGATAATGGAATTTATCTGTTGCTGCACCTGATTTTCTTGGCGTGTCAAAGCCGTCTTATTTTTCTGCACCTCAATCAATTTGGCCTGAATGGCGTACAAAGGGCTGTTGGTGTCAACCAAGGTTTTAACGGTTTGCTCCAGTTCACTTTCCGCCAGGGCGGTTTTTTGTCCCTGCACAATCGCTTGCAGATGGTTAACGACTTGCAGTTGCAAGGTCTTGTTGGCCTGCCAGTAATCACGTTCCGCCTGGGCGTTTTTGGTCAAGGCTTCCATGTTGTCCAACTGGAATTGAAGTAAATCGCGTTTGCTATGGAGCAGCATCAACCTTGAGTTGACCACCATATGTTCAACTTGCTGTTTTAAGTCTTGCTGATTACCGGTTGGAGAAAGAGGTTGATTGGTTTTTGAAAGTTTGTTTAAAGCCTCTTCAATGGCGCTTCTTTGTTTGGCGCCATCCGCTGCGAGTAGTTGCAGGTTATTCAGGGCTGAATCCCACTTTAAATAGGTTTGATTGGCTTCATCCAAAGCATTCTCGGCGGTATTGAGAATGCTAGATAGGTTTTCTATTGAGTTACCGGTTTGGGTTAATGTTTGGCTGGTTTTGACTTGCTCTTCGAGTTTTTTAAGAGAGGCTTTGATTTCAATAGTACGTTTATCAATATTGGAGATCTCTTGCTGATGTTGTTGCAACTCCTGTTTAGATTGGGTTGTAGAGTTGATCCAGCTTTGTATTTGATTGACCTGTAAGCCTAGGGTGTTTTTTTCACTATCGGTTAAATTCTCGGATTGGCTGATTGCTTGACTAAGTGATTGTAGGTCGTCGATTGACACCTGTTGTGTGCTTAATTCTTTAGTTTGCTCTGATTTTGCTGCAATCGCACTGGTTAGTTGAAAAAGGGTGAAAAGTAATGCAACGATTATTTTTTTTAACATACCCATGTTTGTTGGCCGCATACAGTTAACCTTTTATAGATACTTAGTAGACATTTTCTTAAAACGAATAGCCCGTCCATCTTACCAGTAATTGCTCTTTATTCGTTTTGCTATTTTTCTACTATCTTGATTTAGGTCATCTATTTATCGTTTTTCTATTTAAATAATCCTTTCGGGTGAAGAGCTTTTACTGCATACAAAAGTTTTATAAAACTCTACTATATTGAGTGTTGTATTCTCCTTGTATAAAGTTGTATTGTTTAAGTGAAATTACTAGTTATAAGGGGTTGAAAGATGAATAGGCTAAAAACACTCAAAATAAAACGACATCTAGGTATTTGGGGGGTGGTACTGTTACCAATATTTTTAGTGGGATGTTTTGAATCTTCGTCCTCTGAACAGATTTCTGATAGTGGTATCTATTTTCCGATTGATAGTGTGGATTATAGTGCAGTGACTTTAGATCCTGCAGCTACAAACTTACCTGCTGGAGCTCGTTTATTGGCATCGCAATGTGCACAGTGCCATGGTACTTATGGTGTGGCTGTGGCAAATTGGCCTGATTTATATGGTTCTGGTGCAGTGGGTACAGCAATGACCGATTACCAAGACCTTTCATATGTAGACAATATGATGCATCTTCATGCGCTTGCATATACCGAAGCTGAGGTAGACCTGTTAAAAAGCTACTATTCTAAAGTCAATTACACACCAGCAGGAGGGCAGTGATCATGAGTAAATCAACGGTTCAATTAGAAATTAGTCAAGCTATTTGGTCACGTCGTCAATTACTCAAATCGGGCGTTGGATTGTTAGCAGGGTTATCAGGACTAACAAGCTTAAGGGCTTTTGCTGATGTACCGCACATTGTTGTGGTTGGTGGTGGTTTTGGCGGTGCTACTGCGGCTAAATATTTAAAAATTTGGGGTAAAGACACGGTAAATGTGACTTTGATTGAACCTAATGATAAGTTTAGTTCGCCCATACTGAGCGGCATGGTGGTGACTAGTCAATTAGAGGTTGAGAAATTAGATTTTGGTTACAGTCGTTTAACAGGTATTCATGGTGTAAATCTTGTTAAAGATCGTGTAACAGCGGTTGATTCAGCTGGAAAAACCGTAACGTTATCGGATGGTGTGAGTACCATCAGTTATGATCGTTTGATTCTTGCGCCTGGAATTGATTTTATTGATGTTCCGGGTTGGGATAAAACTAAATTACCTCACGCTTGGAGTGGAAGAGAGCAACTGGTTACTTTACAACAGCAGTTGGCAGATTTTCCGGTGGGTGGAACTTTGGTAATTAAAGTACCAAAACTTCCTTATCGTTGTCCTCCAGGGCCTTATGAACGAGCGAGTACCGTAGCCGATTATTTACGCGTTAATAATAAAAAAGCTAATGTTATTGTGTTAGATGCTCAGCCGGAAATTTCAATCGAAGCGGACATGTTTCATGCACTTTATACCGAATTTGGAGTGGAGTACCGTCCAAATATAGAGGTGATTAGTGTCAATTCTGGTGATGCAGAAGGTAATGGTCGATCTGTTACTTTTAGCCAGTCGGGAGGCCCTTTTGAGATTATTGAAGCGGATGTGATTAACTTAATTGCAGATCATAAAGCAGGTTCCATTATTTTTGATGCAGGGTTGAATGTTGATAATTGGGCACCGATTAACCCATTAACTTATGAATCAACCGTTGCAGGTAAAGAAAATATCTATATTTTAGGGGATTCTCAAGCTACTACCCAAGTTAAAGGTGGTCAAGCAGCCAATGCTCAAGCCAAAATTTGCGTAGATGCTATCTTAAGAACCATGGCGGGAGATTTACCTTATGCTACACCTATAACAACTGTTGGTTGTTCGGCGCCAGTCACCCAAAGCAAAATTAATTGGGCAGGGAAAGCTTGGCGTTTTAATTCGGGTACGGGTTTGATGGAAGTTAGTGCTGGTAATGCTGCACCAGAACCTAGTGAGGTGTATTTGCAACCGATGTTAAAATGGGCAAATAATTTATTTGCAGATACCTTTGGTTAGGCTCTAAAGCTTATCATGCCTGGTAACTTAAATTGTTTGATCAGTTTGCGAAGGTATGTCTATTTGTTAAGGCATTTGATTGTGTTGTGCAAGAGAGTGCCAGCGTCCTTTATCACCGATAATGATATGGTCAAGAGTGCGCACTTCAATCAGTTTTAAAGCTTGGCTTAATGATTTTGTAAGTTGGATATCCGCCTGGCTGGGGGATGGATCGCCCGAAGGGTGGTTGTGGGTTAGAATCACGGCCGCCGCATTATGTTCCAATGCACTTTTCACCACTTCTCTGGCATGTACTTCAGCTTGGTTTAGGGTGCCTTCAAATAGGATCTGTAATCGAATCAATTGGTGTTGTTGGTCTAGCAGTAAAATTCCGAAACGTTCACGAGATTGGTGTGCAAGTTCATGAGAGAGAAACTGCGCCACCAGCTCCGGACTGGTAAACGCATCGGTTTTTTGCAATCCAGATTCAAAATGGCGACGAGACATTTCCAACACGGCTCTTAGCTGAACATATTTTGCCGGGCCTAAACCTTTGGCGGTACAGAACTCCTCTTGAGTCGCATTGAGGAGGTTATGCAAACTGCCAAATTCATCCAATAAGTCTTGAGCTAAATCCACCGCACTTTTACCTTTCACTCCCACCCTTAGGAATATCGCCAATAATTCTGCATCGGCAAGGTGTTGCTCGCCAAACTTCAAGAGTTTTTCACGAGGTCGGTCGTTTTCATGCCAGTCGGATATAGACATTTTTGTATACACTCAAGTTGAAGTCATGAAGATAAATAAATCTAACATGCTTTAAAAACGGTTTGTATGATAGTAAAGTGTTGTTCAAAATCAGTTTTATATTAAGTAAAAGGTCGTAGTAAAGCAATGTTTAAAATCAATATGAAAGTGCGTGATTATGAGTGTGATATTCAAGGTGTGGTCAATAATGCGGTATATCAGAATTATTTAGAGCACAGCCGTCATGACTTTTTGCTTGAAAATGAAATCGATTTTGTCGCTTTGGCCAATCAAGGTATTCATCTGGTGGTGGTGAGAGCGGAGCTGGATTACAAACAATCATTAAAGCCGGGTGATGATTTCTATATCACCGTTGAGCTGGAAAAAGAGTCGCGTGTGAAATTTGCTTTTGTGCAAAAAATCTACCGCACGGTTGATGGCCAATTAATGCTGGCCGCTAGAACTTTGGGGGTGGCGTTAAACGAGAAAGGACGTCCTACGGCATTTGAGTCGTTAGACAATATCATCTCAAAAGACTAAATCTTTAGTCGTAGAGTGCCATGAACTCATAAACAAGACATGCCTTTCGGTCTTAATCTAAAATTTCTTTGCAAATCGTAAATGGTGGCAAATATGTTGTAAGTGGCCATTTAATCCTCTTTCCCCCTTGTTTTTAGCCATTTTCTTTATAGGACATGTGTCCAATAAGACATATGCCCACTTTTCTGTAAGGTTTTAACATTTTAATATTTGGGAAACTTCTTAAAAAGTTATAACGATTACCTTAACCAATAAGGAACGGCTATGAAACTTTATAAAGCCCCATTTATTTTATCCAGCCTAACGATGGCTGTTCTATTAGCTTCATGTGGTGGAGGTGGTAGCGATTCAACAACCACCGCAGCAACATCGACCACTACAAGTGTGGTGAGTGGTACGGTTCCCGGCACATTGATTGAAGCCTTTTGTGCTGATGGTACTTATTATCATGTGAATTCAACAGATAACGGTACCACTAAACACCCATTCACACTTTCAATACCTAGTAATGTCGATTGTAGATTGGTTATGACAACCAATGAAGACGATATAGCCAATCGAGTAATCACTTCTATACAAATTAACTCCGGTTCGGTAGTGAGTGGGTTGATCAATATGTCAGAAGATTTTGATCTTGGCTATATCGATTTGGCATTAAATCGTGCTGATATTGATGATGCTAATAATGACGGGATAAAAGATACACCATTAGAAGTTCCTTTAACCTTGCCAGATGGTGTCGTGCTAAGGGATGTTTCTTCAGATTCTTTAGATGATGATGGCGATGATATTCCAGATGCCTACGATTCTGATTACTCCTCTACCGAAGATAGTGATGGAGATGGAATTGATGATATCTACGATCGTGATGATGATAATGATGGTTCAAACGATGATGTAGATTCTGATGATGATGGTGATGGTATACCTGACAGTGAAGACCCAGATCATGATGATAGTTATGAGTCAGGTACAACAACCGTTTATACACCGGTTGCGGAATATACGGTTACATCGGGAAGATTATTAGCCTCACAATGCGCACAATGTCATGGAACCAATGGCAGTTCAACGAATAGTTGGGACAGTATTGCAGGCGAAAGTGCTGCGGAATTAGTCAGTGAAATGCTCGAAATTAAAGCTGGTGAAGAAGATTTAATTATGCAAGCTCAAGCTCATGGTTACACAGATTCAGAAATCCAAGCTTTAGCCTCATGGCTAGCGACTCAACCCAGCTCAGATAACGATGATTAAGGAGAGTGAGAATGAGTAATCAATTATCACGCAGAAATTTATTGAAAGCGCTTGGCCTTGGGTTAACTGCAACAGCTTTACCAGGCCTGGTAAGAGCGATTGACACTACAACCATACCGCAAATTATTGTTGTTGGTGGAGGTTTTGCAGGAGCCACGGTGGCTAAATATTTGAAAATGTGGGGTGGTTTAAGTGTTCAAGTAACGGTTGTTGAACCTAACGCAACTTACATTTCACCGATTCTAAGTAACTTGGTTTTAAATGGCCAAAAAACGACCGATGATTTAAGTTTTAATTATATTAATCATAGTCAAAAATATGGCGTTAATATGCTGCATGACACCGTTGTGGCGGTAGATAACACGGCTAAAACAATTAAATTAGGTGGAGGAAGCGAGCTTTCTTATGACAAGTTGATTTTGGCACCTGGTATTGATTTTGATGCCATGCCAGGTCATGACTTTACAAAAGTACCTCATGCTTGGAAAGCGGGTGAGCAAACCAATTTATTAAAAGCACAAATTGACGCCATGCAAGATGGTGATAGCTTTGTTATGACCGTTCCAAAAGCACCATATCGTTGTCCTCCAGGGCCTTATGAGCGTGCCTGTGTTGTGGCGGATTACCTGAAAAACACTAAAGGTTATACAGGGTGTACTGTGAAGGTGCTGGACGCTAATCCAGCGATTACCGTTGAAGCAGATACCTTTGGTGCGATGTTTGCAATTTATGGCGTTGAGTATGTTCATAGTGCGGCAGTGGTTAGCGTTGATTCAGATGCAAAGAGTGTGACTTATAGTGTGAGCGGGGCATCCAGTGAAACCCTTTTAGCAACAACATTAAATGTTATTCCTAATCAAAAAGCAGGTTCCATTGTCTTTACTGCCGGATTGAACGAAAACAATTGGGCACCCGTTAATCCATTGACTTATGAATCTACAAAGTTGAATAGTGCTAATGTACCTCTTGGTCTAGATATTCATATTATTGGTGATTCACAAGGCACAGGTTTGCCAAAAGCAGGTCATATTGGAAATTCAGAAGCCAAGATTTGTGCTGATGCTGTGCTTCGCTCATTAAAAGGTTTGGAACCAGATCCTGCTCCAAAAACCAATTCAGCCTGTTATAGCCCCGTTTCATCTAGTACGGCGTCATGGTTAACTGCGGTATATGAATTTAATGCTTCAACAGGACAAATGCAACCTATTGATATCGTTCCGAATAGTGTCGTAGATAAATATGCATCAGGAGCTCCTAGTGCAGAAAATTATCGTTCCATGTTTAATTGGGCAGGCAATTTATTTCAAGATACATTTGCATGATTTTAGAGAAGTAGTGGCTGGACGGAAGTTATTCGAAGCAATCATCTATTCAATCAGATAGCGACCTAAAGCATCAGAATTGAAAAGATAGGTCTAAATTGTTTTTAATAATGAGATTCAGTATTCTTTGAAGACGCTTCTTGTTATAAGAGGCGTTTTTTTATGGGAGTAGACTATGAATTTGAAAAACACGCCACAAACCTATGGTGCTCTCTCAATTGGCATGCACTGGTTGATGTTCATATTGATTGTTGCGACCTACGCCAGTATCGAGTTGCGTGAACTTTTTGATAAAGGGTCTGAAATTCGGAATGACTTTAAAATATGGCATTTTACTTTGGGTCTTTCAGTTTTGGTTTTGCTTGCTTTACGATTGAGTTTAGTGGTGCTACAAAAGACACCTTCCATCTCTCCCGCGCCGAGTGCATTACAGCAGCGTTTAGCTAAGTTGGCTCACCGATTGTTATATGCTTTTATGATAATCATGCCAGTTTTGGGATGGTTGATTTTAAGTGGGGAGGGGAAGACAATCCCTTTTTACGGTTGGGAACTTCCTGCACTTATCTCGGAAAGTGAATTTTGGGCGGATATTTTTGAAGAGATGCATGAGTTCATTGGAGTGATGGGCTATTGGTTAATCGGCTTACATGCGTTTGCCGCTTTATTTCACCACTATTTGTTACGAGACAATACCCTAGTTAGAATGCTGCCTTTTAAAAAAGATTGAACCACCTTTGCAAGGCTGCAGGCTTCAAATATGAAGCGGGGGTTATTCAATCAGTAGGTCTTCAAAAAAGAAAGCAACCAGTTCATGTCGCCCGGAAATTCCAGCTTTTTTGTATAGGTTAGAAGCTTGCTGGCGAACGGTTTTTTCTTTGGTTTCACGTACCGTTGCGATTTCATCCAAAGACAACCCTTTCAACAGCAATAATGCCACCTCTTTTTCACTCTGGGTCAATTGCCACTCCTGAAATTGTGCTTGAATGATTTTTGAAAACTCTCCCATAAGTTTTTGAGTCTTTAATTCTGCACTATCTAAAGCTTGCTGGGTTTGTGATAAATCATCGTGTATGGTTTCTATGCTTTGCTTTTGTTTTAAAGAGGTATAAAGCAGAACGGCAAATGCTACAAGACTTATAACACCCATAAACATTTCAACTAAAATGTGAGCGTTCAAGCCTCCCATCCCCGACCAGTCGAAAAGAATGTCTACGGAAGAAACCAGAAATAGGAGAATAAAAACGCCAAGGCTGAATCGTATTGTGTTCATTGTTTTTCACCTTTATATCTAAGTGAAGTGATTGCCAATTTTTCATAAAAACCGTCGCTTTCATCAACTAAGTTTACAGGATTGTTTTGACAAAGAGAAAGTCGTTATTTTATAACGTATAATCTGTTTTAATTATTACGGTTTTATTGAAGTTTACATTGAAATGAAAGTATTACTTGGTGTCACAGGCGGTATTGCCGCCTATAAATCTTTAGAGCTCACTCGTCTTTTTATTAAAGCAGGGCATGAGGTGCAGGTGGTCATGACCTCTGGCGCCAAAGAGTTTATTCAACCGCTGTCTTTTCAAGCTTTGTCGGGAAAACCTGTTCGTGACAGCTTATTTGATGCTAATCAAGAAGCTGGTATGGGGCATATTGAACTGGCTCGTTGGGCGGATGTGATTATTGTCGCTCCGGCATCGGCTGAAACCTTGGCCAAGTTTAGAATGGGGCGGGCGGATGACTTGTTGACCACCATTATTCTGGCAACCGATAAACCGATTGTTGTCGCTCCAGCCATGAACCGCTTGATGTGGAGCAATTCGGCTACCCAAGAGAATGTAGCGGTTTTAAAGCAACGTGGTTGGACGCTATTGCAACCGGCTTCAGGGGAACAAGCTTGTGGAGAAGTCGGTGAAGGGAGAATGCCTGAACCACAACAGATTTTTGATGCTGTGGTTGAGTCCGAAAAACAGCAACAAACAAACAACCAGGCCTGGTTAGGTTTAAAAACCTTTTGGCAGGGTAAATCTTTATTAATCACCGCAGGGCCGACTTACGAGAACATCGACCCGGTGCGTTTTATTGGCAATAGAAGTTCGGGAAAAATGGGCTTTGCCATTGCCGAAACTGCCGCTAAGGCGGGGGCTAAGGTTACTTTAATCGCCGGGCCGGTAAACTTAGCCACTCCACAGAATGTTAAGCGTATTGATGTCCGTTCTGCTGAGCAGATGTTTGATGCGGTGCAACAACATTACGCCTCTGTAGACGTCTTTATTAGTGCCGCCGCGGTAGCCGATTTTAGAGTGGCGGATATGGCTCAGCAAAAAATCAAAAAACAGTCTGATAGCGATGAAATGACATTAAAACTGATTAAGAACCCCGATATTGTCGCATGGGTAGCACAGCAGGTTGATAAACCCTTCGTGGTCGGGTTTGCCGCCGAAACCCAAAATGTCATCGAATATGCCAAAGACAAGCTGGTGCGTAAAAATCTGGATATGATTTGTGCCAATCAGGTGGGGGATAATTTGGGGTTTGAGTCTAATGAAAACGAATTGGTATTGATAACCGCACAACATCAACAAACCAATCCGTTATCCTCAAAATCTCAGCAAGCTCTAGATTTATTAAGTTTTATTGCTAAAAATGAGGCTATTCGCTAGCAACCTCTTGATTAAACTTGGTTTTCAGACAGCTTAGGGAAGATGTTCTCATTGAGTTCAGGCGCTGGTTGACCGATATAGTAGCCTTGTGCGAAATCTACTCCCAATTCACTGACTATATCAAACAGGGTGTGGTCGCTTACAAATTCCGCAATCGTTGATATATTGAGTTGTTGGGCAAAGAACACAATGCTTTTTATAATCGCTAAAGAGTGTTCATTCGGTAGGTTTTCAATGAGCGTACCATCAATTTTCAAAAAATCAATTTGCAGTTTTAACAGATATTCTAAGTTTGAGTAGCCAGAACCATAATCATCAATGGCAATACGACAACCTAGAGCCTTCATTTTGCCAATAAATTCAGAGACTATGGCGTAGTTTTCAATGCCCTCGGTTTCGAGTATTTCAAAAATCACTCGGGGCGCTATTTCTGGGGTTAACAGGCGCTCAATCGTTTTTGGTATTTGTGTGCCTTCAATGTCTTGATAAGAGAGATTAATGGAAAACTCGTAGGGCAGATGTTCAAATTTGGCGAAGCTTTTTTCTAGCATTCGTTGCATCAGATCCGGATAAAGTTTAGATTTTTGAGCAATGCTTAAAAATTCGCTTGGTGATAAAAGCTGGTTGTTTTCCTGAATACGAATCAAGCATTCATATTTTTCGATTTTTCCCGTTCTGATATTGTAGATAGGTTGAAAAACAGGGATTACCTTGTCATGGATAATGGCTTGTTTGATTAGCTCGGTCGTGTTGAGGTTTTTGAGGTAGTTTTGACGTTGATTATATTTGGAGTCATAAACCAGCCAATTCAACCCTTTTTGTTTTGCCCAACGCATGGTCATTTCAAGTTCGCTGAGCGGTGATTTTGCTTTGTAAACGGCGACGATGGTTAAATTGAAATAGATATTTTCCAGTTCAGCGATTTCAATTTGTTCGGTCAGCTGATGATGCAGTTGTGGTAGTTGATGGGTTAAATCATCGATAGGCTGATTAAGCCAAACTAAAAACTCGTCACCACTAACCCGATAAATTTTGTCACCATCATCAAATAGACTCTTGAGCTTCAGGCTAAGCGCCTTGAGTAGTAAATCACCGGTTGGATTACCAAACAACTCATTCATCTCTCTAAAGCTATCTATGTTAAGTAACACAAATGAGGTTGCTTGCTGATTGTCTCGGGTTGTGTAATCTTCTATATCGGCAAGCAATTTACTGCGGTTAAACAATTGGGTAGCGGCATCTTTTTGGTAGAGGTTTTGCAGTTCCAGGGTTTTCCTGTTTACCTGAACCGCCAAGTTATCATTTAGCTCTTTAAGTTGTATTTCAGCGGCGCATAATTCGGACTTTAAATCCTTGAAGCCTTTTTTAAGCCTGGATTGAAGAAGGAAAGTGACCCCGGTGGCAATGAATAAAATCAGAGCGGTAATGACGATAGATACAACGCTATGCACGATAAATTCGGATTTGAGTTTTTGCTCTTCTTTTTGAATGGCTTCCTCAAGTTCATCGCTGTAGATGCCAGCTCCAATAATCCAGTCCACAGGTTTAATCCAGCGAAGCATGCTCACTTTGGGGTAGCTTTTTAGTTCATTTGGTTTTTGATACCAGTAATGAACCTTAGCGATTCCACTTTTTTTGAGTTGCGCCAGGTAGTCTTGGCGGTATGGATTGCCCATTTCATCCCTTACAAGAGAATCCATCGGTTGGTCTATTTGGCTTGGGTCTAATGGAAGTAGTAAATGCCTGGCGAAATCTGCTCCACCATTAATGTTATTGAGTTTAAGAACAAAAAAGTAACCTGTTTTTTTGGGGCCAAGTCGGGCTTTGTTTAGTCGTTTCAAAACCAGTGATTGTTGTAAAGTGTCAAATTTCTCGGTTTTGATAAGAGTGGTGATGTATTGATATTCTTGTTCGAGAACGTCATAAAGTAGCTCTTCTTGACTGGCAATGTAATTTTGTTTGTAGGTTTCAATACGTGATTGGTAAGAGTGCCATTGGGAGATTAGAAAGTAGAGGGTTAAGACAACACTAAGTAAAAGTGTAAAGCCCAGTGATGAGGTTAACTGCAGTTTGAAAAACGCTTTTTCTGAAGTTGGATTGGTTTTCATTGCAGAATGGCTCTGTTAATCAGTACTTAAAGCGTTGAAGAAGAAACTATCATCATCTTAACGTATCTCCTCGGAATATTGAAACAAATCGGGTGATTCGGTCAAATACAGGCTTCCACAAGCTATCTAGCTTTTAACACTCAACCCAGGTCACCGCCAGGCCTCCCAAAGAGGTTTCCTTGTATTTATGCGACATCTCATCACCGGTTTTTTTCATAGCGGCGATACAGCTGTCCAATGGCATTATATGTTCACCGCTCTCCCTCAACGCGATACTTGCTGCGGTGAATGCCTTAATCGCGCCAAAACCGTTACGTTCGATGCAGGGGACTTGCACCAAACCTTTAACCGGGTCACAGGTCATGCCCAAATGGTGTTCTAAAGCCATCTCTGCCGCCTGTTCAATTTGCATAACCGTACCACCGCGTACCGCACATAATCCGGCGGCCGCCATCGCCGACGCCGAACCGACCTCTCCTTGGCACCCGACCTCGGCACCCGAGATCGAACTTTTATGTTTTATTAATCCGCCAATGGCGGCGGCGGTGAGTAAAAAGGTTTTTATGTCTTCTAAGGTGCCGTTTTCATGCTTAACAAAATAGTATAGAACTGCGGGAATCACCCCTGCAGCACCATTGGTTGGTGCGGTAACCACCATGTGACCAGCGGCGTTTTCTTCGTTTACCGCCATCGCGTAAGCGCATAACCAGTCATTGGCATTCACCGGGTTATCGTCATTCAACAGGTGTTGATACAAGTTTTTGGCGCGGCGTTTAACCTTAAGGCCGCCAGGTAGAATACCTTCGGTTTGTAAACCGTTTTCAACGCAGTTGTGCATCGCTTGCCAAAGGGTGTGTAACTTAGTGTCCAGTTCTTCTAGGGTGGTTTCACAAAGTTCATTGGCTTGTTTCATCTGGGCAATGCTTAAGTTGTGTTGTTTAGCCATCTCTAACATTGAGGCGGCTGAGTTGAAAGGATACTTGAACTCGCTGGCAGGCTGGCCTTTAATGGGAGCTTCAACCTGATCAATTTCAGCCAAAGTCGAGATAAATCCACCACCAATGGAGAAGTAAGTTTCGGTTAAAAGCAAGTTGTCCTGGCTATCGAAGCACTCAAATATCATCCCGTTGGGGTGTTGTGGAAGTGGGTCTTTATAGTCAAAGATAATATCTTCTGGAGGATAGAAGCTGATTTTTTGTTGGCTGTCTAAAACGACATGCCGACTTTCCCATAATTCGGATATCAGGTTTTGTACGTTAGTATTGGCTAAGTCCTCGGGCAGATAGCCGTGCATGCCTAAAGCAACCGCACGATCGGTAGCATGACCATGTCCGGTAAAAGCGAGCGAACCCTTAAGGGTGCAACGTACTTGTAAAGCAACGCCATTTTGGGAGTCGAGTCGATTTTTTTGCAGTTTATTGACGAAATCTTTAGCCGCCACCATCGGTCCCATGGTATGTGAACTGGATGGGCCTATGCCGATTTTAAAAATATCTAACACACTGATAAACATAGGTAATTACTCTTGGTTAATGGCTTTTGCATCTGTTGGGTTATATAAAATGGAAATGTTTCTGCCTTGGTGTTTAGCCTGATAAAGCGCTAAATCGGCATTATGCACCGTCTTTTCAAAGTTATCGTCAGCCATTGCAGGGGCGATTCCAATGCTAACGGTGACATGTTCTTGATTAGAAATCAGCAAGTTCTCGGCAATGTTTTTACGAATGCGTTCTGCCGCTTCCATCGCTTCTTGAGGGGGAGTGCCAGGAAGCAGTACCAAAAACTCTTCACCACCCCAGCGTCCGACAATGGACTCTCCGCGGTTGGATTGATGGATGAAATCGGCTACCTTGACGAGCACTTCATCTCCGATGATGTGTCCATGGGTGTCATTGACCTTTTTAAAAAAATCTATATCAATAAGAAGTAACGCCCATGGTGATTGATGTCTTTTTAAATGGGCGAAAATCGGTGTGGAGATGATTTGGAATCCTCTGCGGTTGTACAGCGAGGTCAGTGGGTCGACAAGCATTAGATTGCGATTTTTTTTGGCTGTACAGAAAAGTTGCATGACGAGCAAGCTTAGAATCACCCCAAGCATAAGTAGGCTCCATAAAAGCAGGGAGTTTGCTTTTGCCTCTTGCATAATGCTTTCATCGGTTAATTGATGGGCTATATAGAGTTCACCAGGAATGATTGGCGCTTTATATAGCCAACCGTTGTCCGTTCTCTGCCATGTCGAAAGCGAGCCTCCATTGGTTGGTTCAAGGGTTTTTCCAATGGCCTCATAATCCTGCGAATAGCTGATTTTATTGTGGTTATCTAATAGGACGGAGTCAGCGAAATCTTGGTTGATAGACAATAAATTATCGATTTCATTGGTGGTCATCTCGATTGAGATGACACCAAGGAATTGACCGTTGACGATAATTGGATTTGAAAGCCCAAATCTTCTGTGATGTTCATGATTGTCGCCTATTAATGAAAAAACAGGCTTGTTTAACGGATTATTCTCAGGAATCGATTGGCGCCAGAACGGTTTGTTATATTGGTCAGCGTTAAATCGAAATTGGTCGATAGGATGTTGCGGTGCTCGGTATGAAAAGCCTTGTTTAGAGGTGTAATAAATCGCGACAGTAGATTGTATTTCATTCAGGATGACTTCAATAACCGAAGTTAAGGCCTCAGCCGTTTTAAGCTCCACCTGTAATTGGATGTTGCTGGTCGCTTTCGGACCGAGTATTTGCGCTGTACCATGACTACTTTCTGTGTTTTTGGGTGTAAAGATGGTGAGGTTGTATTGCGGTAAATACTGAAAGTCCTTGTCTTCAAAAAGAGCATCAGAATGGTGTGCTAAGAAATGTTTGTATTCATTTTCATAGACCTTTTTGAGCGCCATGGAGTTGGCCAAGAGCAAGCCAATGTGGCTTTGCAGTTGTTTGGCACGGTTTTCAATGCTGGACTTGGTATGGGATTTAATTTCATTAATTTCTTTAATGTAAGTAAACCCGCCAATCATTAATGCAATAAACAATACGCTTGAAAGTATGAATAGTTTGTTTGAGGGGTAGCAATCTATCTGTTTATACATTAACGAAGTTCCTTGAAATGCCTATTGGCTATAATGAAAGCTTATTCACTTTGATTGGCTTAGTTTAATGATGATGGGCGAAAGCACCAATAAGGCGATTAAGTTGGGAATGGCCATTAACGCATTGAGTACATCGGCCAAAATCAATATGGTATTGAAGTAATCGGACAAAGCCGCACCTGCAAAAACCGCGATGACCCAAAGAATCCTATAACCGGTGATGACTTTGGTGCCAGCAATGTATTCGGCGCATTTTTCACCATAATAACTCCAGCCCACTAAAGTGGTAAAAGCAAACACCGCCAAGCCAATCGCCACCACAATCGAACCGAATTCAGAATTTAAACCCGTGTTAAACGCCAAAGCCGTCAATGGTGATCCGGTTTCGCCGCTTTGCCAGACACCGGTCACCATAATCACTAAAGCAGTCATGGTGCACAGAATGATGGTATCGATAAAGGTGCCGAGCATGGCGATATGACCTTGCTCGACCGGGTTGTTGGTTTTGGCTGCGGCGTGCGCAATCGGGGCGGTTCCCAAGCCGGCTTCATTGGAGAATACGCCTCGAGCCACGCCGAACTGGATCGCCAAGATGATACTGGCTCCGGCAAAACCACCTGCGGCGGCACTGCCGGTAAAGGCGCTTTCGATAATGGTGCTGAACGCCCCAGGTAACGCATCGGCATGAACAATTAAGATATAGAGAGAAACCGCAATGTATAACACCGCCATAATCGGTACTAAGGCGGTGGCGGTATGGGCAATTCGTTGAATGCCTCCAAATAGGACCAACCCCACTAAAACCATAAGCACCAGGCCTGTTAACTGGTTATTGACTGCAAAAGCACTTTGCATCGCACCTGCGACCGCATTCGCTTGCACCATATTGCCGATACCGAATGCGGCGATGGTGCCAAATAAAGCAAAGGCAAAGGCCAGTGGTTTCCACTTTTCGCCCATGCCGTTTTTAATGTAATACATTGGGCCACCCACATGGCAACCTTGATCATCGACTTCACGATATTTGACCGCTAAGACCGCTTCGCTGTATTTGGTGGCCATGCCCACTAACGCAGTCATCCACATCCAGAAAATGGCGCCAGGCCCACCAATGAAGAGGGCGGCGGCAACGCCAGCGATATTTCCCGTTCCTACCGTAGCCGACATGGCGGTCATCAAGGCGCCAAAAGGTGTGATGTCACCTTCCTCTTTAGAGGTTCGGCCTTTCCATAAAAGTGAGAAGGCGTAGAATAGGTTGCGTAAAGGTAAAAAACGTAAACGAATCGTTAGGTAAATCCCTGTTCCCAATAACAATACCAACATGGCGGGTCCCCAAGCCCAGCTACTTGCGGTGGAGAGGATGTCATTTAACGATTCCATAGATAACCTTTTTTGTGTTTTTACATTTGTTTTTTTAGTGGCAAATACTCTATTCTCTGTAAATTACATATAAACGCCTTAAATGTCGAGAAGAATGCTTAAATTAGCGTTATAACAATCATTATCGCGGTAAATGATTGACTAAAAAACGATTTGCAAAATCCAGCTGGCCTGGTCGGATGTAGCGTTTTAATGCGCTTCCCAAGTGTTTTGAAAGCTGACTAAAGCCGAGCTCTTCTGTAGAATAACTAAAATTTTAAGACGGAAATAAAAGGGTAATAGATGACTATTCAAGTGGAATACAAAATTCTGGATGAACGTTTAGGTAAAAGTATCGAGATGCCGCATTACGGTACCAAAGGTTCTGCGGGGTTGGATTTACGTGCCTGTATTGATGAGGATATGACCATCGAACCTGGACAAACGGTTTTAATCCCTACAGGAATGGCAATTCATTTGGATGATGCTGGGTTAGCCGCCATGTTATTACCACGTTCGGGTTTGGGGCATAAACACGGAATCGTGTTGGGGAATCTGGTGGGATTGATCGATTCTGATTACCAAGGGCCGTTAATGGTGTCTGTTTGGAATCGTGGTGATACCGCCTATACCGTCGAGGTCGGAGAACGTATTGCTCAGATGGTGATTGTGCCGGTATTGCAACCGGTATTTACCGAAGTGCAAGAGTTTGGTGATGCCACCGAACGTGGTCAAGGTGGTTTTGGTTCAACCGGAACTAAATAATACCTTGTATATCAAAACCTACCAGGCCTGGTAGGTTTGATTTAACCGTTTCAAAATCAGCGTTTTGGTGGATGAAACCGCTGATTTTCTGTACGGCCAAGGTTAATTTCTCTATATCGGTGGTATAAGCCAGGCGCACATGCTGCTTGGCTTGATAATCGCCAAAATCCCTGCCTGGGGTGATGGCCACTCCCGTCTGTTGTAACAGGTCAGCACAAAATTGTTCGCTGTTATCGGTATATTCGGATACATCCCAATATAGGTAGAATGCTCCTTGCGGAATGAGTTTGGGGGTGAAGCTGGCTTGTTGCATCGCGTTGATGAGTGCGTTGCGGCGTTGTTCAAAGATGGCTCGTCGTGCTTCTAAAGCTTGCAAGGCATCTTGCTCCAATACCCGTAAAGCGCCATATTGTGATGGTGTGGGAGCGGCTAGAAACAGGTTTTGCCCCAGTCTATCCATTACACTGATTAAATGCTCAGGTAAAACACACCAACCCAAACGCCAGCCCGTCATGCCGAAGAACTTTGAGAAGGAGTTAATCACAATGACGTTTTCAGGTAGATTCACGTTTCCTAAAATGCTTTCGGCGGGTCTTTCATAAACTAGCCCTTGATAGATTTCATCGACAATGAAATAGGCGTTTTGTTCCGCCAAAAACTCAGCCATCGCCAGCAACTCGTTTTGCTCGATGATTGTGCCGGTCGGGTTGGCCGGGGAGGCGACCATCACCACTTTAATGCCCGCTTGCCAATTGGCTTTGAGCAAATCAAGGTTAAGCTGGTACTGTGTTTCATGAGAAACCGGAATGGCGAGCAGTTCGCCATGCAACAGGTTCACAAATTGGCGGTTACAAGGGTAAGCCGGGTCTGCCAGCATGACTTTGTCGCCGGGGTTTAATAACGCGGTTAAAACCAGTTGCAAGGCGGTGGATGAGCCAGGGGTGATCATAATGTTGTTTTGGCTAACGTTTGCCTGGTAAAAATCGCCATAAAAATCGGCGAGTTTTTCTCGTAGAGCCGGCAAGCCCATGGTCGGCGTGTAGTGGGTCAATCCCTGTTCTGCGGCTTCATTGGCGGCTTGGTGTACACAAGGTAGCGATGCAAAATCCGGTTCTCCAATTTCCATGTGAATCACCTCTTTGCCGCTGGCCTCCAATATTTTGGCTTCGGCTAAAATTTTCATCACATGAAAAGGCTGTATGGCCGAGGCTATGGTGGAAATATTCGGGCTGAAAGGTGTTTTGTTCGACATGGTATAAAGTCTTTATATCGGTATTTCGAGTTTAATTGAGAGAATTATAAAGCGTAGTGGCTCTAGATTTATAAGCATTTCGTGTAAAGCGCTTACTGGGCGTTTCTTGATTGGCATTCAAGTGGTAAAATGTCGGTATTATTTTGATTTTAAAAACTTACCAGGCCTGGTAGATCTATTTGGAGAGAATATGCCTTCTTTTGATATTGTTTCAGAACTTGATAAACACGAATTACAAAACGCTCTAGACCAAGCTAACAAGGAAGTCACAACACGTTATGACTTCAAGGGAACCGATTCTGAGTTTGAATTGAAGGGGACGACGGTGACCATGAAGACCCAATCGGATTTTCAATTGGATCAGATGTTTGATATTTTGGTTCAAAAAGCCAATCGTCGCGGGATTGATGTGAAGTGTATGGAGCGTAAAGATGCCGATATTCAGCTAAAAACCGCTAAACAAGTGGTTGAGATGAAAGAAGGCTTGGATGCGCCTTTGGCTAAAAAAATCATTAAGGCGATTAAAGATTCTAAAATCAAAGTACAAGCGGCTAACCAGGGTGACAGTATTCGTGTGACGGGTAAAAAACGTGATGATTTACAGCAGGTCATGCAATTGTTGAGAGGCATGGAAGATTTAGAACTGCCTTTACAATACAATAACTTTAGAGACTAATCAGGCTTTATCGATTAATTTCAACAGGGCCTCAGCCCTTTTTAGATTGAATGAGAACTCGCTATCATGAGAGCACAAAACACTATGAATTTAAACAAACAACAAGCTCAAAATATCGCTTCGGTCTTGACAGAAGCTTTGCCTTATATCCAGCGTTTTTCGGGTAAAACGATTGTGGTGAAATATGGTGGCAATGCCATGACCGATGAGAAGTTAAAGCAAGGTTTTGCGCGTGATATCGTGTTGATGAAATTGGTTGGAATGAATCCGGTCGTGGTGCACGGTGGAGGTCCTCAAATAGGCAACTTGTTGGACAGAGTCGGTAAACAGTCTGAGTTTATTCAAGGCATGCGTGTCACCGATACCGAAACCATGGATATCGTGGAAATGGTTTTAGGCGGTTTGGTGAATAAAGAAATTGTTAATCTGATTCATCAGGCCGGAGGGAATGCCGTGGGGCTAACCGGTAAAGACGGTAATTTAATCTGCGCCACTAAAATGAAAATGCAGCGTAATGCCCCGGAATTAAACGCACCGGAGATTATCGATTTGGGGCATGTTGGTGAAGTGGGGCAAATCAATACCAAAGTACTCGACATGTTGATCCAGGATGATTTTATCCCTGTCATTGCTCCAGTAGGGGTGGATAAGACGGGACAGTCTTATAATATCAATGCCGATTTGGTTGCCGGTAAGATTGCAGAAGCATTGAAAGCTGAAAAATTGATGTTGCTTACCAATACGCCAGGTCTTTTGGATAAAGAGGGAACCTTATTAACAGGGTTGAACACTGAAAGTGTCGATAAGCTGATAGAGGATGGTACAATTTACGGCGGTATGTTGCCAAAGATTCAATGTGCTCTAGAGGCCGTTCAAAACGGCGTACACTCTGCACATATTGTTGATGGACGCGTTGAACATGCTGTAATGCTTGAGGTGTTTACTGATGAAGGTGTTGGAACTTTAATTACCGCCCAGTAATAGTCTGATTTTATTTAAAAATAGATAGGAAGATACGATGGAATTTGATGTTTTATTAAATGAATATGCCATGCCATGGGCTATTAAGATTGTGATGGCTCTTGCCATTTTCATCATTGGTAGATGGGTTGTTAAGATCATTGTAAACCTGGTTAAAAAACTACTTAATCGTGCCGGATCAATAGACGATATGTTGGTTAATTTCCTAGGTTCGATTGTTAATGCCGTTTTACTATTGTTTGTAATCATAGCCTCACTGGATCAACTGGGTGTGGATACCTCTTCATTGGTTGCCTTGATTGCGGCAGCGGGTTTAGCCATAGGTCTAGCTCTACAAGGTTCTATGCAGAACTTCGCATCGGGTGTCATGATCATCATCTTCAAACCATTCAAAAGTGGTGACTTCATTGAAGCGGGTGGTGTAACTGGTGTGGTTGAAAACGTACAAATCTTCAGCACAACCATGCGTACTGGCGACAACAAAGAAGTGATTGTTCCAAACGGTGGAATCTACGGTGGACCAATTACCAACTTCTCAGCGCGTGACACTCGTCGTGTGGATATGGTGTTCGGTATCGGTTATGACGATGATATCCGTCAAGCTAAAGCCATTCTGGAAAAGCTGGTTGCTGAAGATGAGCGTATCCTTAAAGACCCAGCGCCGGTTGTTGCCTTATCTGAACTAGGCGATAGCAGTGTGAACTTTGTGGTACGTCCTTGGGTGAATTCTGGTGACTACTGGAAAGTACTTTGGGATATGAATGAAAAGGTTAAACTGGCCTTTGATGATGCAGGTATTTCAATTCCTTATCCTCAAATGGACGTTCATCTTCACAAAACGGAAGCTTAGTATTCCAGTTAAGTGACAAAACGTTCTCTTTTAGAGAGTTTTAGTTAAAAAACCACTCATAGTAGTGGTTTTTTTATGTCTTAAATTCAGCCTAGATTGTTCTGGTCGCATACAATAAGCGCATGGACATATTTGAACAGCTTATCTTATTTATTATTTCTCTGGTGGCTAACCTCTTTTCGGCTCTCGCAGGCGGGGGCGCGGGTTTACTGCAGTTGCCTGCGTTATTGTTTTTGGGGTTACCCTTTGGAACCGCTTTAGCTACCCATAAGGTGGCCAGTGTATTTTTAGGTTTGGGTGCTACAGCCAGACACTTAAAATCATCAAGCTTTGACTGGAAGTTTTCTGCATTTATTTTGGCGACGGGTTTACCAGGCGTTGTGCTTGGTGCAAGTATTATTCTGCAGGTAGATGACAAAATATCACAAGGATTATTAGGTTTGTTGACGCTTGCTTTAGGTTTGTATTCTTGGTTTAAACCTGAGCTAGGACAACTCGAGTCATCTCAGCATCGTGATTTACCAGGCCTGGTAATCGGCGGATTCATGCTGTTTTTTATTGGGGCTTTAAACGGCTCATTGACCTCTGGAACGGGTTTATTTGTTACCTTATGGTTAGTGTGCTGGTTTGGTTTAGATTATAAAACAGCTGTGGGGTATACCTTGATTCTGGTCGGAATATTCTGGAATGGATCTGGTGCCATTACCTTGGGGGTCTTGGGTACGATTCAGTGGGATTGGTTGCCTGCGCTGATTTTGGGATCGTTGATTGGCGGTTATTTGGGCGCGCATTTTGCCATTGTTAAAGGGAATCGATTAGTGAAACGCAGTTTTGAGGTGATTACGATTCTGGTCGGTGTTTCGTTAATCGCCAAAGCCTGGATTTGAAACTTTAATTTTAACTTGCCACAAGTACGGTTAATTATTATTCGATCGTGTTTTGATCGGTAATTAATGGCCAAAAAAATACCCGCTATTGCGGGTATTTTTGAATTGAGATTAAGCTTAGAGTGATCTAACCTTATTTAACAATCTCAACTTCAACACGACGGTTTAAAGCACGACCTTCTTTAGTTGAATTGTCTGCAACTGGATTGGTTTCACCTGCACCAGTAACAATCATGCGATCGGTAACCACACCGTGGTTAGCTAGATAGCCGGCCACTTCTTGTGCACGTTCTTGAGAAAGCTTTTGGTTATAGGCTTCTGAACCAGCGCTGTCAGTATGACCTGTGATTGCGATTTTACAGGTACATTCGCGATTCATGTAGTCAGCGAAAGTATTAAGCTCAGGAATGTCCGCTGTTTTAATATCGAACATGTCAAAGTTGAAGTGAGCAATGAATTTAGGTGGTGCTACTGGAGCTGGCTTCTCAACAATTGGCTCAGGTTCTGGAGCTGGCGCAGGAGCTGGTGCTACTACTGGTGCTGGCTTAGGTTCTTCCCAACCTTCACATTTTGCAATAGCCGTATCTTTGCTCCAATCGATAGAACGTACACAACGGTTTTCATTGTCACGTACGATACGACCCCAAGAATCTACAACATAAGCAGAAGTGCCTTCTGCCATAATGTCACCTTTTGCTTCAACTGAAGAGTGAGCTTGAACTGAACCGGCAGCGGCCAGAGAAATAACAGCAACAAGAGGAAGTAATTTTGTTTTCATGTAAGTATCCTTTTATATGTATATAAATAAAAAAACTTTATCGAATAAAATATAACATGTAAATTTATTAAAGCATAGGGATATGTGCTTAAACAATAGAAAATGTGGTGTTTTGTTATTCAACCGTTTCCACTTGCAAGTTTCGCTTTTGAAAAAGCGGTTTTTCATGCTTTGAAAGACTCAATCGAGTGGCTTGTAAGCCACTGAATAAATTGTAAAAAGCTTGATTTATCAGGCCGGTAAAAGCGCTTTAGGAGAGTGAATCATTTCAGCGCAAACCGTTTTTTCATCATTATCCAGTTAAGGATTGTTTTTAATGTCTTTGGGAGTGATGAATTGTTGCAATTTTCCATCCATAGGTTCGATTGATTTCCAATCGCTAGGCATAATCAAATGTGCCATTCCGCAAGTTGGAAAAAGCTGAACGTGAGAAGTGTCCGGTTTTGCAACCAGTAAATTAAACAGCGACTCCAGTCCAGGATTGTGACCTATCAACATGATGCGTTCGGCAAAGGGAGCTTCTGCCAACACTTGTTTGAGTTGCGCGACATCCGCCAAATATAGTGCTTCAACGGTGATTGCGGTCGCGGAGCATTCATTGCAGATACGTCTTAAGGTTTGTTGAGCCCTTAAGGCCGGGGAAACCAAAATTAGGTCTGGCATCAAATTATGTTTATTGAGCCATTTTCCTAATTTTGCAGCGTTCTTTTTACCTTTGTCTGATAAGGGGCGGTCAATATCGGCCAAGCCGTCCTCTTTCCAGTCCGATTTGGCGTGCCTAAGTAACATTAATTCGCGTAGTTTACTCGCCATGAATATTCCCAGCAGGTTGTGGGTCAAAACATTGACCTAAGAGCAAGTTAAGCACCGCGTGCATCAACCGATTCCATATTCTGAGCGATAAGTTTTCATCGCATCCAGATATTGTTGGCTCTGCGGATCATCGGATTCAGCAAGGTAGTTGATGATGTCGTTAAGCGTAATAATGCTCATGACCGGAATACCATACTCTTGTTCGACTTCTTGAATCGCAGAAAGTTCGCCTTTGCCTTTTTCCATGCGGTCAAGTGCAATCACTACACCAGCCGGTTTAGCGCCGTTGGCAGTAATGATGTCCATCGCTTCTCGAATGGCGGTACCAGCGGTGATGACATCATCAATTATCAGCACATTGCCTTCTAGGGCATGGCCGACAATATTACCGCCTTCACCATGGTCTTTGGCTTCTTTACGGTTAAACGCATAAGGTTTGTCAATATTAAAGTCGGTGGCGAGGGATACGCTGGTAGTGGCCGCTAAAGGGATACCTTTATAGGCTGGGCCGAACAGCACATCAAAATCAAATTTTGATTCTGCGATAGCGCCGGCATAACCCTTAGCTAATTTAGCCAATTGTCCACCGGTATTGAACAGGCCTGCATTGAAGAAGTATGGACTGATGCGCCCGGATTTAAGCGTAAATTCGCCTAATTTTAAAACGCCAGTTTGCATGACGAATTCGATAAATTGGTTTTTGTTCATTGAGCTGATGTGTTTTGTATGAATAGGGCATTATCTTACTCCATTCATTTTCTATGTCGCAAGTAGTATCTCGGTTAACAACCAATCAGTCATACTTTGGTTAGCGCTTATCAATATGCATTAAACGGCATTCGCCCAACATTTGAGCTGTTTGATTTCATCCGCCCAAATGGAAGGGTCGATGGTTTCTAACGTCATCGGGATATTATCAATGCGAGGGTCTTGCATCAATTGTTTGAACATATCCCAGCCGATTTCACCTTGTCCTAAACTGTGATGACGGTCGAGCTTTTGCCCAAGTTTGGCTTTAGAATCATTGAGGTGCATGCCTTTTAAATATTGAAAACCAACAACGTTTTCAAAATCACTCATGACCCCTTCATAATCATTTTTTAAGTCGTAGCCTGCGGCATAGGCATGGCAGGTATCAATGCAAACCCCAATTCGCGATTTATCTTCCACCTTGTCAATGATATAGGCGAGCTGCTCATGTCGATAACCCAGGTTGGAGCCTTGTCCGGCGGTGTTTTCCAGCACCGCAATGACCCCCTGGGTTTGCTCTAAGGCGAAATTAACCGATTCGGCAATCAAGTCCATACATTGCTGTTCGCTAATTTCTCGTAGGTGACTGCCTGGGTGAAAATTCAAACGGTCGATGCCCAGTTGTTGGCAGCGTTGTAACTCATCGATAAAGGCATCCAAAGATTTTTGGCGCTTATCCAAATCCGGGTGGCCTAAATTAATCAGATAGCTGTCGTGCGGTAGGATTTGATTGCTTCCATAGCCGTATTTCTCACAATTGCTTTTGAATTCATCGATGCTTTTTTGCGTAAGCGGTTTGGCAACCCATTGGCGTTGATTTTTGGTGAATAATGCAAAAGCGGTGGCGCCGATTTCATGCGCTCTAATCGGAGCGTTTTCAACACCGCCTGCGGCGGACACATGAGCACCAATGTATTTCATAGCGATTCCCTGTAGGGTTTGGGTGACTTGGATTTGTAAAAATAGACTGCAATTCTAGCAAATTATAGAAGCAAAGTCAGAGTTGGCATGTTTTCTGCATGTTCTAGCTAAAAAACAACAATATTAAAAATAACGACAAGAAAATGACAATCCGCTGAATAATTTTTATAAAACGGATTGCAGTTCAAGCATTCAAGGAAATACACGATGGCGATTGATTTAAGACAGGTGGAACCTTTAGGGTCAAAAAGTGTTTTATTAGAGCAGGCAATGCGTCGTAGCCGGGCCAATAACGGACCTCAAGACCGTTATGAAGATATGGATATGTCAGATATGATTACCCCAGATTTTGAGTGGCTTAAAGAAGATAAGACGGCGATTGAAAGTTTGGTCAAACAGATGGATGCGTCAATCGGTCAGTTAGCCGGTCAGATGCGTGAGCTTGATGATCAGGGCAAAAAATCACGTCTTGCTATCGAAAAAGAGCAGCAATTGCTGTTTAAACAAATTAAAACCTTAAATTCTTTACTGAAACGTCAAGTGGATATTTTTGTTTCGGTAGAGCGCCAGATGGCAGAAGTAGAGCTTAAACAAAACAACCTGATTCCGCAAATAGGCATTGGCTTGATTGCCGGCTTAATGTCGGCCGTCACTATTTTAGTCACCGCACCCTGGTTGACGGTATTGATGGAAAATCTGCGTTAAACTCATTCCCCAGTTCCTTGTCTATTCTACAAATAGGGTAATTCTAAGTCCGCCAATTACTTTAGGGTTGCTCTATTTTGATTCTCAATCTTATCGATTTCAAAATCAGTTAAAATCTTACTAATCTCCATTATTAAGAAACATGCTTTATGAATTTTGTTGTCGAAGAAAATCGCTGTATTACGCCTAATTCCAAAGATAAATCCATCTTTTATACAACGTTTTCGCTCCCTAAAGAGAGTGATGAGATTTTAGAATACCAACCTGGAGATTGGTTGACGATTCAGCCGCAAAATAGTCCGCAAATGGTGAGTGCATTATTGGCCGAGTTGGATTTGACGGGCAATGAATCTATCGAATTAAGGCGATCAGGCCTGGTCACTGTGCAGCAAGCCTTAGAAAATCATTTAGAACTCACTCAACTTAATCCGGCCATTCTGAACAAACTGCAAAGACAGCTCGGTTTAGGGGATTGGGCGGATAGACAGGCGATGATGGATTATGCCAATGGTCGAGATATTCTGGATTTATTGGCGCTTTATCCTCAGTTGAAAGCTCAGGGCGTTGAGTTCTTGAACTGGTTGTCCCCTTTATCACCCCGATATTACTCGATTGCCTCGGCTCCTATTGCTTCGGCTTCTAATAAGCAGCAAACAGTCTCCATCTTATATAAAGCGGTCAAGTATCAAAATTTGGGGCGTCAACGTTTTGGCGTTGCAAGTAACTATTTACAAGACACACAGCCTGGACAGATTTTGCAGGGAGGCTTGAAACCCAACCCAACCTTCAAACTTCCAGAAAAAGCGTCAACTCCGATTGTCATGATCGGTGCGGGAACCGGTTTAGCCCCCTTTATCGGTTTTATGCAACATAGGGCCATACAACAAGCCGCTGGGCAGGATTTAGGCGGGGCGTTGCTGTTTTTTGGCGAGACCTATCAGCAGACCAACTGTCTATTTTGTGATGAATTCAGGAACTGGCAAAAGCAAGGGTTGGTGGAGACCTTTTATGCTTTTTCCCGTGACCAGGCTGACAAGGTGTATGTCTCTAATCGTCTGTTGGAACAGGGTGATAGATTATGGGATTTACTCAACAACCAGGCTGAATTCTATATTTGCGGCAGTCAAGCCAAGCTTGCAGAATCGGTTAAGGACGCTTTGATGCGGATATTTCAGCAACAGGGCGCGATGAGTGAGGAACAAGCGCAAAACTATTGGCGTTGCCTTAAACAGGAAAAACGTTTGCAAATGGATGTCTATTAAGCGGTAACGTGATGGATTTTTGGCGCCTATTGAACAGACTATAAAAAAGAATGGATTATAAAAAGCGACCAGGCCTGGTCGCTTTTTGAAACAGGACTTGAAAGTTAATTTCAGCCGTCGGTTTTTATTCTAAAAACAGGGTGAACCCAAACTTATCCAAGTGTTTCGCTTCGGTTTCCAAATCCAAACGGGTGAGCGGATGCTCATCCAGCCATTTATCATCAAATTCCAAGTGCAGTTCTTTGTCGTTGATAATACGTAAGATTGGGTCGACCTGTTCTAGATCTCGACCGCGATGAATTCGCACCGCCAATCTGAGTAATACGGTTAGATAAGGCATCAACGGTTTGACACTGTCGTCAATCTCTTCAAAAGATTCTTCGCTATATTTACCCCGTTGATTGACAACCAAAGAGCTCAAAATCTGCTTTTCTTGTTGGTTGAAACCAGCCATATCGGCTTGAGCCACTAGATAAGCACTGTGGTGTCGTGAGCGTTTGAAGCTGATCGAGATACCAATTTCGTGTAGACGGCACGCCCACTTTAACAACCGTTTCAGGTCATAACCATCGGAGTGAAGATTCCATGTGTTATGGCTTTGTTTGTAAAGTGACTTGGCGGTTCTCGCGACCGCATCGGCTTGTTCGGTGTCTACCTTCATCCATTGTTGCATGGCGTTGACACTGGTTTCACGCACATCTTCGGCATTAAGACGACCAAGAGTGTCAAATACCAAACCTTCACGTAGTGCATTGGAGGAGACTTGCATCTGTTCGATATTCAACTCGATAAAGGTGGCGATTAAGATGGCCAAACCACCCACCAATACAGGGCGACGTTCATCCTTTAGACCCGCAAGTTTCAGATTGTCCGCCGAACCCGCCTTGATGAGCTCTTTACTCAGTTCAATCATGCCCTGCAACGTAATGCCGGATTCTGTCCAGCTGTTTATCTCTAAAATGACGCCAATCGACTTGATGGTGCCGGAAGCGCCGATGGCGATATCCCACCCCTTTTTACGTAAAGTGCTACGGTGTGGTCGTAATATTTGACGACATTTAGATACCGCGTTATTGAAGTTTTCTTGGGTGATTTTGCCTTTAGGGAAATAGCTTTGGGTAATGCTGACGCAGCCCATTTCGGTGCTGGTCAAGTGACTGTTCTCAAACTGATGGCCGATGATGTATTCGGTGCTTCCACCACCAATGTCCATGACCAAACGTTGTTCGTCGCTCGAAGGCAAACCATGCGCAACACCTAAATAAATCAGGCGGGCTTCTTCTTGACCTGCAATGATTTGAATGCTGTGGCCTAAAGCGAGTTTAGCTTGTTTAAGGAATTCACGGCTATTGGAGGCGTTACGCAAGGTATTGGTGCCGACCGCACGCACATTGGCCGCAGGGATGTCTTTAATAAGCTGACCAAAACGTTCTAAACAGGCAATCCCTTCTTTAAAGGCTTTATTGGAGAGTTTACCGCTTTTATCCAAACCCGCCCGCAAGCGAACCATCTCTTTATGTTTATCGACAACGTGCATTTGACCGTGGGTTTCACGTGCGATAATCATGTGAAAGCTGTTGGAGCCTAAATCAATTGCGGCAAATAAATCGGCATTGGAAATCGCTGGCTCAATAGAAGCTGAAGAGGTAGGTTCTGTCATAGGCTTATCAGTATTTTGTTTTGCTGTTCATATTTGCGGCTAGTTTACCGTTTTTATGACGAGTTGTCTTAAGAACCCGAATCAATCTTACTTATAGTCAAATCGACTCAGGACTTGGGGGATGCATCAATCGGCTAGAGGAGGTTTCTAACTGATTGAATTAACGGCTGTATTTTTCAATCAACAGGGCTTGGGCGTTATAGGGTTTTTCGCCATGGGGTTGTTTGGCTACATAGCTGCCATCCGCTTGTAAAATCCAGGCCCCCGTGTTGTCTTGTAGGTACATCGCCAAACCTTCGGTATACACTTGTTGGAAACAAGCATCATCTAAAATCGGAAAACAGGTTTCTACACGAGCCAGCAGGTTGCGTCTCATCCAGTCGGCGCTTGAGCAAAACAGTTCGGGTTTACCGCCATTGTTTTCAAAATAGTAGATGCGGTGGTGTTCCAGGAATCGTCCGATAATCGAGGTGACGGTGATGTTTTCAGACAGGCCGGGTATACCTGGGCGCAAGCTACAAATTCCGCGCACAATCAGGTCGATTTTTACGCCTGCTTGCGATGCGTTGTATAAAGCGTCGATAATGCCTTGCTCTTCCAAACCGTTCATTTTGGCGATGATACGGGCGGATTTGCCTTGTCTGGCATTCTCCGCTTCACGCTCTATTTTGGCAATCATGCCGCTTTTTAAGGTGAAAGGGGATTGCAGTACGGTTTCCAAATCTTTGGTATCCCCCAAGCTGGTCAGCTGCTGGAAAATCTTAGACGCATCACGCCCGATAATCGGATTGGCGGTAAGCAAGCCAAAATCGGAGTAGAAACGGGTGGTGATATGGTGGTAGTTGCCGGTTCCCATATGGGTGTAATAACGAATACGGTCATCTTCACGGCGTAATACTAAGATCATCTTGGCATGGGTTTTGTAACCGACCACGCCATAAACCACATGTACGCCGGCATCTTGCAGGCGGGTGGCCTGTAGAATATTGTTATCCTCATCAAAACGTGCACGGAGCTCTACAACGGCCGTCACCTCTTTACCATTTTGCGCGGCCTTTTCCAGCGCTTTAATGATTTCAGAGTTTTCGCCGGTACGATACAGGGTCATACGAATTGCCAATACATCCGGATCGGTAGACGCCTCTTTTAAGAAGTCGATAACCGGTGTAAAAGAGTCATACGGGTGATGTAATAAAATGTCTTTCTGCTTGATTTTATCAAACAGTTTTTCAGGCTCTTTATGGCGAGTGAAAATCTTAAAGGCATTTTTTGATGGGCGCTTTTTGGCGGTTAACAACTTTTGTGTGTAAGGTGCAAACAGCAGTTCTGGACGGTTTGCCATGCCTGGCACCGCATCTAAACGATGCAGGTTTACCGGTCCGTTGACTTTATAGAGGGATTCTTTGGGTAATTTGAAGCGATCCAGTAAATAATCAATCAAATGTTGTGGGCAATTGTCCGCCACTTCCAAACGAATCGCACCACCATATTGACGGCCAGAGAGCTCTCCTCGCAACGCACTTAATAGGTCGTCCACTTCCTCTTCATCAATGAACAGGTTGGTATTGCGTGTTACCCTGAACTGATAACAGCCGGTTACCGTCATGCCTGGGAAAAGGCGTGACACATTGGCGTGCAATATCGATGACAGAAACACAAAGTCATTTTCCCCTTCAGTGGCTTCCGTTGGCAATTTTACCAGTCGAGGTAAGGAGCGTGGAACCGGTACAATCGCCAATCCATTCGAGCGCCCAAAAGCATCTTTACCTTCCAACGAGACAATAAAGTTTAGGGTCTTGTTCAGGACTTTTGGAAAAGGATGGGAAGGGTCCAAGCCTACGGGGCTGAGTACCGGTTGAAGTTGTTCAATGAAAAACTTACTGATCCACTCTCTATTCTGCTCGGTCCAATGATTGCGGCGCACAAAACGAATATTCTCTTTTTCAAGCGCCGGAATCAGGATGTTGTTTAAGGTGTGGTATTGTTCTTCAACAATCTCATGGGTGGCTTCCAATAGACATTCAACCACCATTCCTGCCGGTTGTTCATCTGGTTGGGTCAGGGCGTTAGGGTCTTTGGCCAGCTCCATCAAACTGGCTAGGCGCACTTCAAAAAATTCATCCATATTGCTGCTGGAAATACACAGATATTTAACCCGCTCGAGTAGCGGGATTTCCGGATTGTTGGCTTGTGCCAATACTCGACGGTTAAATTCCAACAAGCTACGTTCACGGTTAATGTATTTTGGAAAATCTTCAGTATTTTCAGTGCTGTTTTCTGTGGTTTGAATATCTTGAAGTTCTGACATTGCGGTCTCTATGAAATTTGAACGGATCGAATAATCTCTCTATTTTAGCTTTTTTAGAGAGCGAATACAGGGCGCTGAAAAGAAATTATTATGACAATTTTACAAAGCTAGCAGGCCTGGTGTAATAAGTCGCGGCGTGATTGAGAACATGGGATGTGTTATTGGCAACCTGCTGTCGTCCAGTCAGTCGGAACCCTTGCCGGTTTTGTCTTCGGTTGGTGGTGTGCAGTTTTTCTTGCAACCACAGCTAGGAACCGGGTCAACTCCACCAGGATTCGCAGGGTGGCAACGGCCAATGCGTTTGATGGCGAGCCAAGAACCACAGATTACCCCATGGGTTTTAATCGCTTCGATAGTGTAGCTGGAGCAACTAGGGTAAAAACGACATCTTGGTCCTAATAAAGGGCTGATAAATAATTGATAAAAGCGTACCAATATGATGAGAATCCAAGCGAATGGATTGGGGAATTTATTGAACATGTAACTCTTCTTTTAAAGGAAAGGCATGAAAATAACAGTCATTGGTATGAAACCATCTTTCCAGTTCTATAATCGCTAAAGGGTGGCTTATATAGTAGCCTTGGCCAAAATCACAATTTAACTCTTTAAGATATTCGAGCTGTTCTTTGGTTTCAATCCCTTCAGCGACAACACGCATTTTCAAACTGTGGGCCAGGTTTAATATCGCGGTGGCGATACTTATGTCTTCCTCTTCTTGTGGGATGCCATCCACAAAACTCTTATCGATTTTAAGCACACTCAAAGGGAATTTCTTTAAATAACTTAACGAAGAGTAGCCGGTACCAAAATCATCAACCGACAACCCAAAACCATTGGCTCGAATTTTATTGAAGCGGGCAATGTTTTCAGTCACGTTATTCATGACGGTACGTTCCGTGAGTTCAATTTCCAACAGATGGTTATGGACATTGGCGTTTTGCATCAGTTTATTTACAAAACTTAAAAAATGCGGGTTTTCAAATTGCACGCTGCTGACGTTCATCGCGATATGTAGCGAGTCGAAGCGGGTGCCTTTCCATTCGCTCAGCTGTTTGATGCACTCTTGAGCGACCCACTCGCCGATTCTTAAAATCAAATTGCTCTCTTCGGCTATCGGGATAAACTTGTCGGGCGGCACAAATCCCAGTATAGGGTTGTTCCAACGAATCAATGCTTCCACCCCAACTACTTTGCCACTTTGAAGGTTGATTTGTGGTTGGTAGAGTAAAAAGAATTCCTTGTTTTGAATCGCGGTTCGTAGATGTTTTTCAATCAATATCCGTTGAGCCAGGTCGGCTTCCATCGATTCATGATAAATCGAATAGGTGTTTTTCCCGAGCTCTTTTGAGCGGTACATTGCGGTATCGGCATGACGAAGTAACGTGTCGACATCTTCTCCGTGTTCAGGATAAAAGGCGATTCCGATACTGGCTGATATTTGCAATTCATCATTATCGATTTTCATAGTGCGTTCAATCTGGTTGAGTAAACGTAATGATATCTGCGATGCATTGTTTTCGTCTATTTGACTGAGCATGATGACAAATTCATCTCCGCCAAAACGGCAGATATGGTTGGTTTGGTCATGACTGCGCAAAGCGCTTTGAATGCGTTTGCCCACGACTTTTAGCAGTTCGTCTCCCACGCTATGCCCTAAGGTGTCGTTGACTTGTTTGAAACCGTCTAAATCCATAAACAGTAATGCCATCGTCTCATCCGGCGATTCTTTCATGCGAGTTTCAACCGATTGCTTGAAGTAAACACGGTTTTCTAACTGGGTTAAGGCATCAAAGTATGCCATCTTGGTAATCGCTTCTTCTGTTTGGCGCTGATAAGTGATGTCTTTAATGAACAAACTGATTTCAGTGCGGCTTTTTACATTCATCAAGGAAATGGTCAACTCTGCAGTAATCGGATTGTGAGCACGATCAATGAGATTGATTTCCGTACGGTTTGCCTTACCTTCAAGCGCCTTTAATTTAAGCGAATCCCTGAATATTTTGCTTAGCGTTTTTTGGGAAAGGGTTTCATCTATCACCAATGGTTGTGACGTCTTATCAAAAATTAGGCTGACTAAGTGTTGTCCAATCGCTTCTTCTTTGAGGTAGCCGAAAATCTTTTCGGCCTCAGGGTTCCAATCGATGATATAGCCTAAGTCATTGGTAATGATAACGGCATCTTGAGAGGTCGATAGTAGCTGGGATAAACGGGTTTGAGTCTGTCGTAGGCTTTGTGTGTAGCGGGTCAGCCAAAGGATGGTAAATGCAAACACAATATAGCTGATAAAGCCTAATAGGAGACTTTGCAGTAATTTCGTTAAATTGATATTGTTCATGAGCCATGGGCGTACAAATTCTATCGTTGGCCCATGGATGTTTGAAAGGATAGGGAATTTAGAGGTGGTTTTGGTGTTCAGCCACTCGTCTATAAAGGTTTTTTGTTGATGGCTTTCTTGCAGAATATGTATTTTCGGCCCCTCTGAATTGGTTGAAGGGTCTGTTGCATTCAAGGTAATAAGCATCTTTTCAGGTGAGAAGAAGTGGTTGATTTTCGTTTCTATGCCTTTAACAACAGGTTGCAAAATAAACACAATTCCTCGGGTCTGTTTAAGGCGTTGTTCATGGTTCAAAAGCTTTGGCGAATTTAAATAGATCGGCTTAAAGGTGATTTTATAAAGCGTATTACTCCGCACTTCAGTCAACAGAAGGGTTTGCGGTTCATTGTCTTCAATGGAATCGGTGAATTTTGTCACCATTTGCGGAATGCTGAATAAATCTTCGGATAGATAGATTGAGCGTTGTGGATCGAGAGGGATAATCGAGGTAATCGCTAAAAAAGCGTAAAGTTTGTTTCCGGTCTGTTCGGTGAACAGTTCTGAATTGGATATTTCAAAAGACTCATATCCCATGTTTCGTTGCTGTGTTTCAACCTCATTTTTTCGAGCGCGAGAGATGATTTCAGCTAGGCCAATGGTATAGTTTTGGCTGTTGTTTGTTAAAAGCCCCTTGGCAAATTCCCTAAATGCAGGTAACGATTTAACCGTTTGAGAGGTATAAAATTCAGACAGGCCATTGAGCAGTGTTTCGGTACGTTTTTGTTCAAGTTGCATCTGTTGAGCAATGGCTTGGCTTTTTTGTTCAACAATGTTTTTTTCCTGATTGAATTGGCTGGTGATTTCAAGGCTAGCCACTACAGCAAGCCACACAACGCCTATCAGGGTAATAGCCAATATTTGCAGTTTAGTTAATTTGGATAATAAAGAGCTGACAATGGAATTCATCTTGAGCCTTTCTGGTCATAGATAAGTGAATGTGAAAACACGTTTTCTGGCAAATGCTCTTTAAAAGGCTTAGCGATGGCTGGATTGATCCATAATTGAAAATCTTGGTTAGGAACAACGGAAATCTGATTAGGGGGGGTGCCGTTCAATATCGCCACGGCGGCTTGTCCTGCCCAGTGACCTTGTTCATCAGGTATCTTATTCATGCCCAATGCCACGTAAGGCATCATCCAGTCCTGGGTTGTAATGGAAATTTTATGATTGTGTTCTTTAATCCACTCTAAATTGGTTTCATGGTTCCAGCTTTTTAGTGCGGCACGATTCGAGAACAAAATAATATCTATTTGAGGATCTTCTTGGAGTCGCTGGTAGGTTTTACGCCATTCTTCTTCGGTTTGCACTTGGTAAGCGGTGCTCTTTATTCCGAATTTTTTGACAACTTTATTGAATTCAATGATGTCATGATTCGCCGAAGTGCCTTGTGTGGTCAAAAAAGCGATATGGGTTTTGGATGGTTGAGTGCTGAATAAAAGCGAAAGTAGGTTTTCGGTTGGGTTTTTTTCAATCATCCCGGTGGTGTTTTTATAAGGTAAGCCGTAGTGTGTACCGGAATTGTTGACACCACAATAGACGAACGGAAGTTGACTATCCTTATAGTGCGATTTTAGTACGTGCTTCACCGCGTTGTCGTCAGACACTATGACCACGTTCGGGGAGTTGGATTCAATAAAATCCACCGCTTGTAAGCCGATTTTCTGTAAATCGTCCTCATCAAAAACTCGTTTACTGTTCATGAAAAAAGTTTTGATGTGGCAATGGTCTTTAAGGGCTAGGTTTAAGCCCCTTTCAACCCCGTTTTGCCAACTATAACCGGGTGCATAGCTAGCAATATATACACAAACAGGGCGCTTTTTCTCAATCGGCGGTTCAGCGTGAGCGCTGACACTGAATATGGATAGTAATAAGAAAATAAACCCGACAATAGAACCGGGGATGTGAAGCCTTGAGAAGAGGGGCGTGATATTTGGCATAGGTTTAGTTGTATCGAAAGTTAAACTTAACAAAGACTCAAGTTAGAGGTGACTTGCCACTAAAAAAACAGTGTTTTATCGCGCTAGAGCAAGCGATATATAAACCTGGAGATTAGTTAACATTAAAATTACCTTGTGGTCGGATTTGTTCAGTTTACAACACCTTCTCTGTGTAAGTTGGTTCGGTTGTCATTTAAATGTTCTATTTACTTATTTTGACTTTTGTAACAGCCAGCCGTAAAGGGCTGTTTATTTGTTTTCACATCAAAAACATCTCAAAATATTACAATGATTCGAGCTAGAATAGCAAATAAACAAAACTGATTAACTTGATGTTTTATCATTTTTCAATAAATCGCTTACGCGTAATGTTGGTTTTAAAGGAATTTATCTATGTCGCAACCACAGCTAAAACGAATCTTAATTTCACAGGCAACCATCGTTAACGAAGGCTCGAAGATGGTGGGTGACGTTCTAATCTCTGACGGACGTATTGCAAAAGTGGCGCCTAAAATTGACGAGCCTGCCGATCAAGTGATTGATGCAACAGGCTTAACCTTGTTGCCGGGAATGATTGATGACCAGGTGCATTTCCGTGATCCCGGTTTGACGTCCAAAGGGGATATCGCAACCGAATCCAAAGCGGCGGTTGCGGGTGGAACCACCAGTTTTATGGATATGCCTAATGTTAAGCCAACAACGACGACCATTGAGAATTTGGAAGCGAAGTATCAGATAGGTTCTCAGAAAGCGTGGACAAACTATTCGTTTTACTTTGGAGCGACCAACGATAATATCGAAGAACTTAAGCAGGTGAATCCCAATACCGTTTGCGGTGTTAAGGTTTTTATGGGAGCGTCTACCGGAAATATGTTGGTGGATAGAGAGCAGGCGTTACGGGATATTTTCACCTATAGCCCGACATTGATTACCACTCACTGTGAAGATACCCCAATGATTAAGGCTCAGGAAGACAAGTATCGCGAAAAATACGGTGAGGACGTACCTATGTCTGCACATCCTGAGATTCGTTGTCGTGAAGCGTGTTATAAGTCATCCTCTTTTGCGGTTGAATTGGCCAAGGAAACCGGCGCCGATTTGCATGTGCTGCACTTGACCACGGCGGAAGAGATGGCGCTGTTCGAACCAGGCCCGGTTGAAGGCAAAAAAATCACTGCAGAAGCTTGTGTGCATCATTTGTGGTTTACCGAAGAGGATTATGCGACCCGTGGTTCTTACATTAAATGCAATCCAGCTATCAAGAAACAGTCCGACCGCGATGCGATTCGTCAGGCGGTGAGAGAAGGGCGAATTGATATTATCGCCACGGATCATGCCCCGCATACTGATGAAGAGAAGCAAAATAGCTATTTTATGGCGCCAGCCGGTTTACCTCAGGTGCAACAGTCATTATCAGCACTCCTCGATATGGTGCATGAAGGGGTGTTCGATTTGGAAACCGTGGTGCAAAAAACCGCGCATAATGTGGCGATTCGTTATCAAATTGCAGATCGTGGCTATATTCGAGAAGGGTATTGGGCGGATATCGTATTGGTCGATATGAATAAGCCCCATACGGACGATAAAGCGCATAACCTATATAAGTGTCAGTGGTCTCCGTGGGAGGGGCATACCTTTAAATCATCGGTGATCAGTACGATAGTTTCAGGCGAACTTAAATATTATCAAGGTGAATTTGCTGAGTTTACACCGGGTCATCGTTTACTGTTCAATCGCAGATAGAGTCGATATCAAAATGGCCTCATCATGCCATGGAGAGGCTTGCAACCGGGAGAGGCTTGGTCTTATTAAGTTAAATAGCGTAAAATGGCGGCCAGCGGATAAGAATTTGGGAAGACGGGATTAAAAAATGTCAGATGTATTTATTGGAAGACAACCTATTTTAGATAGAGATATGCATGTTTTTGCTTATGAGTTACAGTTTCATCAAGGTTTAAACCCTAATCAACAGACTCTTGAAGCAACGATTGAACTTATCAAAAAAACGGAAGAAGAGATTGGCTTCCGGTCGATTGTCGGTGAGCACAATGTCTTGCTTTCTTTACCCAAAGAACTGATAAGTAAAGAGCATTTGTCCAACTTCGATAACTACAAACAGCTGGTTTTGGAAATTCCGAATAATGTCACCAAAGATGTAGAAGTCTTACGCAGTTTGAAAGAGTTGAAAGCGGAGGGCGCGGGGGTTGCCTTGCATGATTTCATTGATGATGATTCAAGTATTAAATTGGCGACGATTTGCGATTATGTGAAAATCGATACCGAAGCTCACACTGAAATGCAAATGAAAAAAATGCTCGAATCTCTGCATGCTAAGGGCGTTAAAGTCATCGCTGAAAAAGTGGAAACTGAGGAGATGTTCAACTATCTCAAAAAGCTCGGATTTGACTATTTCCAAGGTTATTTCTTTACCAACCCTATCGTCATCAATGGACAGAAATTAACCGGCAATAAATTGACATTGTTGCAGCTTTTGTCCAAGGTGAATGATCCAAATACCGATTTTCAAGAGCTTTCAAACATCATCAGTCAGGACGTGGCTTTAAGCCATAAGTTGCTTGTGGCGATTAACAATCCCGCGGCCATGATTCCAATCAGAGTGGAAAGTGTGGCAGATGCGTTGAAATATATGGGATTAAAACGACTTAAGTTTTGGGTCAATATGTTGATGTTGTCCAGCATGGAAGAGGTGCCGCAAGAACTGTTGACCACTTCTTTGATGCGAGCTAAGTTTTGTGAACTCTTGGCGGACGCTTCCGGTCATCATAATGATAAAGACGCTTTCTTTTTAGTAGGTCTGTTTTCGACGTTAGGTGCGTTTTTTAGAACGCCTATCGAAGAAATCGTAGCTGAGATGCCATTGGCGGATGAATTGAACGATGCATTGGTCAATAAGGTCGGAGTAAAAGGTGAAGCCTTGAAGGTTCTGATGAATATCGAGCAGGCGAATAACACTCTAAGAAGTCTGCATTTTGATGGCTTGGGGATGGGGCAAATTGGTAATAGCTTTATGGCCGCCAATGCCTGGGCACAACAAGTGATTAGTAGTTGATTTGATCATCAATATTTAACCGGTTTATTGTTAGATGCTTTTACGAAGCACTAACCCACTACTCTACAAAGTCAGGCTTTACCTGGCTTTATTTTTTTAGGTGGAGTCTCTCTACCATTAAAAGATTACAGAAAATGCTACAGGAGAATTGTCCATGACCATGCAGTCTATTAACCCCGCTACAGGTGAGTTGCTTGTGGAGTTTGATACTTGGGACGAAGAGACCTTGGATTATGCGCTGACGCAAGCGGGTTACATGTTTGAGGATTGGTCAAAGTTAACACCAATGGAAGACCGTTGCACGATGATAAGACGGGTTGCAGAGGTGTTAAGGGATGATATTGAACCTCTTGCCGAGCTGATTACCCTGGAGATGGGTAAAACCTATAAAGAGGCGCAGGCGGAAATTGAAAAGTGTGCTTGGGTCTGTGATTTTTATGCGGAACATGGCCCTAAGTATCTTGCGGATGAAATCGTCGAAACTGACGCTTCTAAAAGTTATGTCGCTTATTTACCATTAGGAGTGGTACTTGCCGTTATGCCTTGGAATTTTCCATTCTGGCAAGTATTCCGTTTTGCGGCTCCAGCTTTGATTGCTGGAAATATTGCGGTTTTAAAACACGCGTCGAATGTTCCTCAATGCGCCTTGGCGATGGAAGAGGTTTTCCGTAAAGCCGGTTTCCCTGACCATATATTCTCAAATCTGATGATCGGTTCTGACTTGGTTGAACAGGCGATTCGTCACCCAGCGGTAAGAGCGGTGACTTTAACCGGTAGTGAAAATGCCGGACGTAAAGTAGCGAGCATCGCAGGTTCTGAACTCAAGAAAACGGTTCTGGAATTAGGCGGTTCAGACGCTTTTATCGTGTTGGAAAGTGCCAATATGAAAGAGGCGATTGAAGGTGCAGTCAAAGGACGTTTCCAAAATATGGGGCAAAGTTGTATTGCGGCCAAACGTTTCATTGTTGACCAGTTCATTGCCGATGATTTCATCGAACGTTTTAAAAATGCCATAGAAGAAAAATTTGTCGCTGGCGACCCTATGGATCCGCAAACGACCTTGGCTCCCATGGCACGGCAAGACTTGTTGGATGAGCTACATGAGCAGGTGATGGAATCGGTCGAGCTGGGTGCGACAATTGTAACGGGAGGTTATCAGCTGGATCGCCCAGGTTGTTACTATGCACCGACTATCTTGACCAATGTTACCAGTAATATGCCAGCATTCAATGAAGAGTTCTTTGGCCCGGTCGCCATTGTGATCAAGGCTTCTGAACCGGCACATGCATTAGGCATCGCCAATGGTGTTGATTTTGGTTTGGGTGGCTCCATTTGGACTGACGATTTAGCCACCGCAGAAACGATGGCTCGTGGCATGGAGTCTGGAGCGACCTATGTGAATAACATCAGTTTCTCCGACCCAAGGTTACCTTTTGGCGGGGTGAAAAACTCGGGCTATGGCCGTGAGCTTTCAGAGCATGGTATTCGTGAGTTCACCAACGTGAAAAGCATTTGGATTAAATAATCTCGGTCGTTAGGGCATACAAATTTAAAGGCGCGTTATGTTTGATTTACTCTTAAAAACACTGTCGGATTTAAAAGAGCCGGCGATTCTATGGCGCTTGTTTGTGCCATTTGTGGCGGCAATTATTTTGGTCTCATTAATGGGGTATGGCCTGTTCGGTGTGTTTTTGGTGAGTGATTTTGTGACCCAAAACCCAATGGTTCAAGAGATGGGGGTTTGGACAAATGAAGCCCAACAAACCATCGGTGCAATCCCTTTCATTGGGGGTGTGTTGATTTGGATTGTTGGGATGGTCGTGGCGGTGATCGCCGGTGTCTTAGGGGTGTTGTTGGGAAGTTACCTGATTCTGATTTTTGCGATGATCATTACCGGTTTTATGACCGATAGCCTGGTGAAAGCGGTGCATGACAAACATTATCCGAATACCGATTATTCCGGACATGGTTCCATAATGGGCATGGTTTGGAAGTTAACCGTTTATGGCTTCTTATTGTTGTTGCTGTTCTTGGTGACGATTCCAATGCTGTTTATTCCATTGATAAACATCATCTGGTTCTGGCTATTAGGGTTTATGTTTTTTAGGTATTCGATTGTCTTGGATGTTGGCCAGGTGATATTGCCCGAGAAACTGTTTGATGAAGTGAAACACATGACTAACTGGACACCAACACTTGCGGTAGCGGCACTGTTTTTATTAAGCACCTTACCGTTGGTTGGACTGTTTATTCCAGTATTGGCCGTTATTGCATTATCTCATTACTACTTCGATTATCTATCGACCATGCCGGTTAGAGAAGAGCGTTAATTAACTTTTACCAGGCCTGGTAAGTTTATTTTAGCGTTTCTTTTTAACCGCTTTCTTAGTGGTTTTTTTAGCCGTTTTCTTCGGCTTTTTCTTAGTTGTCGCCTTTTTAAGCGCATCTTTCATGGTGAAGTTAGGCTCTAAGCCAGCAATTTTTTCTACCGGTAACTTCTGTTGTAAGTGGTATTCAATCCGTTCCAGATTCACCAAGTCATGACGCTCTACCAGATTGATGGCCACCCCGACCTGTTGTGCGCGCCCGGTGCGGCCAATACGGTGAATGTAGATATCACCACGGAAAGGCATGTCGTAGTTGATGACATGGGTGATATTCAGCATATCCAGTCCACGAGCCGCTACATCCGTCGCCACTAGGATTTTGATTTTGCCGCTTTGGAACTTCTGCATTTTTTCCATACGTACGGCTTGGATGAAGTCGCCATGTAGGACTTGGGCGGAGAGGTTTTGCGATTGTAAAAACTCGGTGATTTCAATGGCACGTTCTTTTTTGTTGCAGAAAACGATGGCGCTTTGGCAGCTTGCGTCCAGTAGGATATTAGTCAGTAAAGCTTGCTTGTGAGCCTTGTCATTTGCCAGATAAACGAGCTGTTGGACTTGTTGCGATTTTTGGTTTGGCGCGTCGATTTGTACCACTTGTGGGTTGTCTAAGATTTCAGCGGCGAATTTTTCAATCCCTGAACCACTTAAGGTCGCTGAGAACAATCCCGCCTGGAAGTCTCCCGGAATCGCTTCAATCAACGCACGAACCGTTGGGCCTTGCCCCATATCCAGCATACGGTCGGCTTCATCGATAATCAGTATTTCAATGTTCGATAAATCAACCGCATCCTCTTCCATGATTTTAGCTAAACGCCCCGGGGTCGCTACTAAGATATCGCAAGGCTGTCTTAAGTGCTCCATTTGCTGGCTCATTTTGAAACCACCGGTGATGATGACCGATGGGAAATCGCAATGGGTACCAAGCTGTTTGACTACCTTGTGAATCTGAAAGGCAAGTTCACGGGTGGGCGCAAGAATCAAAACACGAGGTTGGTTGCTGCGCTGAGGTTCTTCCAAAAGGTATTGTAGAGCTGGTAGAACAAATGCGGCGGTCTTTCCTGTACCGGTAGCGGCGCCTGCAAGTATATCCTGGCGCTCCATCAAAATTGGAATAGCCGCTTCTTGTACAGGTGTTGGCTTATGGTATTTTTGCTGCTCAATGGCAGAGAGCAGTACAGGGTCTAAATCCAATTCTTCAAATGTCATGCGAATCTCAATCAATATCAGGTGATGGCCGTTCCCTCTTCACTTAAGGGAAAATGGCTTGCTTAATAGCGTGAATAAATTATTTGTGTATTTTATAACAAGGTTGGTATTCACTGGTGTCTAGTTTCATACGTTTTTGTGCCACAAAACTCTCAAGCAGTGTATCCATCGCTTGCATGATTTCTTTATCGCCGTGTAAGTCAAACGGTCCGTGGCGCTGAATCTCTTTTATGCCTTCGGCTTTGACATTCCCTGCCACGATGCCTGAAAAGGCTTTACGTAGCTGACTGGCTAAAAGATGAACCGGTTGATCTTTGTGTAGACTGAGCTTGGCCATGTTTTTGTGATTTGGAATGAATGGCTGCTGATGTTCCAATTCCAAGGTTAAACGCCAGTTGTAATAGTAGGCATCACTACTCGCTTTACGGTCTTGTCTAACCAATTCCATCTGTTCTTTCATATAACTGGCGACATCACGAGGGTGATTGATAATCAGTTTGAGCTTGTCGGTTGCCGCTGAGCCTAAAGTGGCGTTTAAAAACTGCATGATGCCGTTGAAGTATTCCGTGCTTGTGCCATTACCCGTCAACACCACCGGTAAGGTCAACTCTTTATTGGCGGGATGAAGCAGGATGCTCAAAAGATACAGCAGTTCTTCCATTGTGCCTGGACCACCGGGGAAGATAATGATTCCGTGACCAATGCGCACAAACGCTTCGAGACGTTTTTCAATGTCCGGCATAATGCAAAGTTCACTGACAAAGGCATTGGGCGCTTCAGCCGCGATAATGCCTGGTTCGGTCATGCCGATGTAGCGGCCTTGCTTATAGCGTTGTTTGCCATGTCCTAAAATCGCACCTTTCATTGGGCCTTTCATTACCCCAGGGCCACAACCGGTACAAATATCCAGGTTACGTAGCCCCAGTTCATAACCTAGGTGTTTACTGTAGTTATATTCCGACTCGGGAATCGAATGCCCGCCCCAGCAGACCACGATATTAGGTAACACATTGGGTTTCATCAATTGGGCATTACGAGCAATATGAAACACCGCATTGGTGATTCCATGAGCGGTATTGAGATCGATTTTTTTACTATATAACACTTCATTGCGTGAATAAATCAGGTCGCGAATCACCGCGAAAAGGTGCTCCTTTAAACCGATAATGAGGCTGTTGTCCACAAAGGCATGACGGGGTGCGTTTTTGATGATTAGTTGTACACCACGCCCTTTAACCGTAACGTCGATCGAAAAATTGGGATATCTTTCAAGCAGTGCCAGTTCATTGTCGGCTTCCGATCCCGTGTTGAGCACGGCCAATGCACAGCGCATCAAGATATCATTCAAACCTACATCGGAGGCGTCGCAAAGTTGTTGCGCTTCTTGGTAGGATAAAATTTGTAGGGAACCTTCTGGGCGAATAATGACTTCAGCTATATCGGTATTCATGGTAGTGTACACTCATTATTTTTAGCATAAATTATGGGGTTTATTATGCGTGACAATCGTCCTCATGAGGAAGGTTTTTTAATCATTTTGTTGATTCTGGCCTTAGTTGGAATCGTCTGGTTATTCTCGCCTTTTCTGGAAGCACTGTTTTTTGCGATGATCTTAGCTACCGCAAGTTATAAGGGGTATCAGCGGTTATTGCCGCATTGCAAGCGTTCGGAAACCATGGCCGCTTCAATTATGAGTGCGCTGGTCTTTTTAGGTGTCATTGCGCCGGTGACCTATTTATTGGTCGAGGTCAGTTTGCAGGTAGGGGGGCTTTATGGCAGTGCCCAGGCCTGGTTGAATTCGCAGGATGCCGAAAGTTTCACCAAATTGAACCAAGCCATTTTGAACCATCTGCCGATTAGTGAATCTGCCCAACAGAGTGCTTTAATGCAGCTAAAAGAGCACTCACAAAAGATTCTGGGCTTTGTCCAACAAGCCACCGTGTTTTTATTGGAAGGCATTTTGGGAACAACCTCGTCATTTGTGACGTTTATCGGTTTGTCGGTATTTGCTCTGTTTTTCTTTTATCGTGATGGGCGTGCGATTGCGCATCATATAAAAATCCTGTCGCCTTTGGAAAACTACTATGACCTGATGATAATGAATCGGTTTGCATCGTTATCAACGGTTTTAACCTTGAGTGTGGTGGGGATTGCGGTGATGCAGGGTGTGTCATTCGCTTTGGTTTCTTGGTTTTTAGGGTTACCCGGCCTGTTTATCGGCATGGCGATTGCCGTGACCTCTTTTATTCCGGTGGTGGGTGCGGCTCTAGTTTGGATTCCTATCGTGATTTTCTCGGTCGCTCAAGGCGATTATGTCACTGCAGCCATAATCGCATTTTGGGGTGTTGTCATTACCGGTTTTGTGATTGACAACATCATGCGACCTTTGATGATCAACCGACTCACCAATAGCTTGGGTGTGGCTGGTGAGGGGCTCAAGGTCGCAAACCACACACTTATCACGGTGTTGTCCACTTTTGCAGGACTGATTCATTTTGGTGTGATTGGACTGTTTTTTGGGCCTGTAATTGCCGCTATGGCCATCACTATTTTTGATGTTTACGAGCATAAAAATTCTCATACGCTTGATAGAACTTAGTGATGAGCTTGGCGGTTTGATAGTGGTATGATTGATGACTCTTTTAGGAGGTTGACGATTATGAAAAAAATATTGCTAACAGCTATTTTATCAAGTTTAACATTCACTGCATCCGCTCAAGAAGACCTCTATGTTGAAGGTTTTGAGGCTTGGGCTCAAGAACTGAAGGCCATGGGTGATGAAATCTCCACCCATGCAACCGAAGCCTATGTTGCCGACACCAATAGTGTCATCAAAAAACAAGGTTATATCGGCGATGAGTTGCCGCTACCAAAAGCGGTTAAAGTGATGGATGGAGTCTATACCATCGTTGGTAGTCAAATTTGGCATAACCCGTCAAACTTCGGTTTAAACAATAATATCTCCTTCATTATTTTCAAAGATGGCGTGTTTGTTTTTAATGCGGGAGCTAACCCTGCCATTGCCTACAGTGCACATCAACAAATCAAACGTATTACCGATAAACCCGTTAAATGGTTGGCCGTTGAAAACAACCAAGGCCACGCCTATTTGGGTTCGAGTTACTGGGTAGATGTCGGTGTTAAAAACCTTTATTCCAGTGCACAGGCTAATGATATTTTCAACCGCGCCTTTGAAAAAGAAGTTAGGCAATGGGGTGAACGTATAGGACCGTTGTTAACGCGTCCTTGTCGAAATGTAACGGATAAATTCACCACTTTCGACGGCAAGATGACCGTCGATGTGGGTGGTGGAGAAACCTTTGAACTTATTGATTTCGGCCCAGGACATACTCCCGCCTCAACCAGTGTCTATATTCCTAGCCGCAAGCTGTTCTTATCCGGGGATTTAGCCTTTAACGAGCGTATGCCGGTGATGTTTAATTACACCAACAGTTTTGATTGGATGAACTCATTTGAAAAGATGATGAAAGTGATTCCCGTTGACGCAAAAGTGATTCCAGGACATGGTACACCAACCGATATGGCCACCATCAAAAAGCAGACCTACGATTACTTCCGTTACCTGCAGAAAGAGGTGAAAAAAGTCATTGAAGCTGGTGGCGATGTAGAGCAAGCTGAAGCCGTGGACCAGAGTATGTACAAGGATAGACCGGTATTCGACCAGGCAGCGAAGAATAATGCGAGAAGGATTTATAACGAAATCAATAACGGTTATTTCTGATTTGGGGCTTATTTGGGTGATTTCTGCGTTAAGTTAAAGCTTGTTTAGTTTTACTAAACTTCGCTTTAACTTGCCTTGAACTCCCGCCAAATAATCTCCCAAATCCTGATACGGTTTTGAGTTTTGTTGATTGCCGTTATTTTGGAGGCTTCTTTGTTAGGCTCATACTTGTACAGTGTTACTAAACCTCACTTTAACTTGCCTTGAACTCCCGCCAAATAATCATCCAAATCCTGGTGCTCTTAAAAACTTCATGTCTTAGTGACTTCGTGGTTAATCTTTAGGTTATACCAGGCCTGGTGAGATTGTTTAAATACAAAAAAAGCCGATTTAAGAATCTATCTTAAATCGGCTTTTTTTAATGGCTCTGTGTAATGTTTACATCGGATCCATCAGGTTTGGATCGTCAATGTAGCCATTTTCCAGACCTTTGGTCACTATCGCCACAGCATCGTGAGGGTGTAGGCTTTCCAGGTGATTGACTCTAATCCAGAAGTCTAGGTATTCGGCATTGTTATCAAACGCTTCTTGTAAACGACGGCTGGCGTCTTCACAGAACATCAAGTTTGAAGCATTCAAACGTGCAAATTCTTGTTCATCTTCACGTTTTACAACCGCTTGAACCGGCGTTTGCAGCGCGTTTTCGATTTGGTTGATAATGCGAGAAATCGCCAAATTATTTGACTCGCTTACCTTCACTTTCACTTGTGCGTAAGAGCGCTGGCTATGCGGTGTTGCACAAATCCCTTCTGGGGTGCCAAGCCATTCTAAAACGGTTTGGTAATCCATCTCTTGATTAGCAAATTGCTTTTCAAACGCTTCTTGAATCAACTGGCGTGAAAGTGCTGCAGAACAAGGGCAAGTTGAAGAGTAAGGCACTTCAATTGAGAGTTCACAACTAAACTGGCCTTTGCGCATTTCGCCGCGGATGGTTGCTGGATAGTGTTTCCAGCCACTGTTGTCACTTAACAGTGAGTTACGACGTTCATAGTAGTCAAATTTAAACTCAACAAATGCCTGTGTACTCAAACCTTGGTGAGAGTCTATAAAGGCTTCTAAAATAGCTTTAACACGGTTTGAAGTAAGAGGCTCATTGCTGGCCATTTGATCTAAATGTAGATACAAACGGGACATATGAATCCCTTTACTTTCTGGGTCGTTTAAATCTACATAAGCTTGTGCTTGGGATGAGAGTTTAACGATTTCATCTTTGTCTAAACCTTGTTGAATCAGAATCGGCAGTTCTATTCCGCTCATTCCTACCCAGTTTAGTTTTCCTTGTGGACCGTGATGAGGCTGGCAAGCGATATCGGGCATGTGCTTTGTCATGCAATTTCCTTCGTCTTTGAGTGAGTTTTTAAAGATAAGCTGAATTTAGCGTTACTATCTGTATAACTAACTGAAAATTATTAAAAAGTGATTGGCGATTTTATCAAATAATTGAGTAGATTGCTGGGTTAATCAAAATAATGTTTGAAATTATCAATGTGGAATGACCGGAGCGACTTAAAAATGGTGGATGCTCTCGATCAGCCAGGTTTCTACGGTTTCGGCATCAAGCTTATTGTTCTGACTCTCATCAAATAGACACTCTAAACGACTATCTTGTCGCCAGGCAATATCTTCAAATTTAAGCTGGCCGTCACTCCAGTTGATCAATTGCCACTCTTTGCCCGTTTTTATAATGCCTTTGGCGCGGATTAAACTCGGCGCGATCTGTTCAAAAAAGCGTTTAAGGAGCACTCGGTTAAATTGAACGTCAGCATTCCATATCCAGCCCATGCTGAGTAACTCGCGGCCTTTGGATTGTTGGTTTTCACTGATAAAACAGTGTTTGGTTGCCGTTATCCTTGAGGGGTAACTTAGCTGAGAGTTGGTGCTTTGGTGTTGATGACTGTCCATGTTGAGATGGTTTGGAGCGAGTTTGCAAGGCTGTTTTTGCGGGTGCGTTAGAATGCAAAAAGGCTTTTTGGTTGGTGGTTGCAGTAATCCATCGAGCGCGATGACCCCGTTTTGAGTTTGGGTGATGTCGGTTTTAGGCGGGTAACATTGCTGCAAGATATGCAAGGCTTGGCTTAGGGCCGCATCATCACTTAGGTCAGTTTTGTTTAGGATTATTGTATCGGCCAGTGTGACCAGATCACGCATAACCGTCGATTTTTGCCAGCGTTCTTGGGTTAGCTGTTGTGGGGTGATCACGCAGACTATCTTTTGTAAAGCCAGCGGTTGTGCGAACTGGCTGTTTTGCAATGCATCAATGATTTTAGCAGGATGACCCAGGCCGGTTGGTTCAATCCAGATTCGGTCGAAAGCTTGCTCTGAATCTTTGCTCCGGGTTAATTGTTGGTTGATGGTGCTGACCAAACCGATTTGCGCGGTACAGCAGATGCAACCCCCGGATACGGCTTGGATATTCAGGGCGTTTTGCGGATGATCTAGGCTGGAAAGATGGCTGGCATCAATATCGACTTCGCCAAATTCATTGATAATAACCAGCCAGTTTTCAGTAGCGGGTTTTTGCGTAATAAGCTGTTTTAAACAGGTGGTTTTGCCACTTCCAAGGAGGCCTGTTATAAGGTGAACGGGAAGTGGCGTGTGCATTTGTATAAGAGCCTTGGTGAACCGCTCAACCTCTTAGCGAGGGATGTCGGTACCACCTAACAGTTCATTGACTATCGCTTCTCTGTTTAACTCGATGCCAAGGCGTTCGGCAATAATCTGTGCATCACGATAAGCGTTGCCCAAACAGGTTGTCGCGCCTGGAGAAGGTGTCATATTGAAGATGAGGTTTTCATTTTCAGGCACGATGCTCGCTTCACCCAGTTTGAGTTGCATGGTGGTTTTATCGATGACTTGAGGGCGTAAGCCGCCAATTCCCGAGGCATACTCTAAACCTTCCGGCTTTAAGCTTGGGATGATTTTACTGGCATCTTTGGCAAACAGTTTTTGACGAAGTATCGGGACTTCAAACATGAAATTTCTAAAGATATAGTTACGAATCGTGCTGTCTTTCATTAAGTCCCAGAAGACTTTAATCACTTTAAAGTCGAGCTTTAGACTCTTCCAGAAATCCCAATAGGTTCCGCCGGTATAACGCTCCAGTTTAGGTAGCACTAAAGCCGTTGGCCCAAGTCGGGTTTTATCCAGTTCAATCAAATCCGGATCGCCATGCAGAGCGGCAAACGGCAGTTTATCGTTTTGCATGGTGTACACTTTACCGTTCAATATCTTCGGCACATAGTAGAAACTTCCACCCATTGGTAGGATTGACATATCCATACCATGACCAAGTTGATTGGCGAGCAATAAGCTATGTGCTCCGGCTGAAACCACCACAAACGTGGCTAAAAAAGTACCTTGCGGAGTGGTCAGTTCGTAGTGGTCATCAAACTTGGCGATTTTTTCCACTTCACAGCTCAGAGAGACATTAATCTCAGTGCTGGTATTGCGTGCGCTGTTGATAAAAGATTTTGAAAGGTTGCCGTAGTTAACCGCCGAATATTCATCGGTGCAGCCAGATGCAATGATTTTTTCAGGGCGAGGTTTGCCATCAATCAATGCTACGGCGGGCTCAACTTCAGCGATGCGTTCCGCGTCCCAAAGTTCCATGTAAGGGAAGGCTTCCGCAAATTCGTGATGACGTTTTTCCAGTCTTTCACACTCATCTTCACCTACGGCCAAAATCATCTTTGGAAACTTGTACAAAAAGTCGTTCTTCTCTACCTGGTCAGCGTAATGCACAATCATATTGGCTTGCTGTTTAACCAGTTTGGCTTTTTCTAGCGTGTAGTTCGTTTCAATGTCGCCACAGTGTAACGTTTGGCTATTAGAGCGCGCATGCGAGTTTAATGGTGCTAAGGAACCATATTTCTCTAGCATGGCAACAGAACCGACATTGCTATACTTAGACAGCATATAGGTTAGGGCGCTTCCGGAAATTCCACCGCCAACAATCACAACATCGAAAGTACGATTTTTCATTTGTTCTGTATCTCTAAATTTACGTTCAAGTTCAAAAAATATTTGCGAGCCCGTTATTATATAAAAAATATTAATATGGGGTCGAAATAATTCATATATAAAAGAATAAGATAATGTTTAATAAGTGTTTTTTGTTCAGAGCTCGTTTGAGTCCTAATAGTTAATATTCATTTGAAAGTAAGTGAAAAACTCTATTGTAGTACGTATTATTGGTAGTTAAATTTTTATTTAAGGTTTGCTGTTTTTTGATTGCCTTGAAGTCGTACAATTATAGGTCTTACAATTATGGGTCTTTAAAATCGTTACAATAGTCTTGGCAGGCGATTTAATTTGGTGATGATAACCATAAGGTGGATTATCATAGGTTTTTTTAAGGTGGATAAATGAGTTCAAAGCGATTAGAAAATGCAGTGTTGATTACCGGTGGAGGTCAGCGTATCGGCGCTTATTTGGTTCGCCAATTTTTAAGTCAAACTGATTTTCCGGTTGTGTTTACTTATCGAACCCCGCGCTCCGAAGTCGAGGAGTTGATTGCTTTAGGTGCGATTGCAATTCCAGTCGATTTCAGCGATTCAAAAAACTTACCAGGCCTGGTGGAAGAGGTAAAAACGCATGTCAAAAGTTTACGGGCGCTAATCCATAATGCCTCTGTATGGTTAAGCGATGCACAGGCTCCCGCATTATCGGCTGAATATGCTGATTTATTTAAAGTGCATGTTGAGGTGCCAAGTTATTTGAATGAACATTTGCATCCACTTTTGTTGGCCTCCAGCAGTCGACACAAAGACATCATTTCGTTATCCGATTACAGTGTGAGCCGTGTTGCCGATTCTCATATCGCCTATCTTGCCAGTAAGGCCGCATTGCAAACGCTAAGCCAGGGGTTTGCCAAGAAGTTTGCACCGGATATTAAGGTGAATGACATTGCCCCGGCCTTGATCCAATTTAATAAGGGTGATAGCGATGTCTATAAACAGAAGCGTTTAGCGCAGGCGGCTTTGCCGATCGAACCTGGGGCAATCGTGGTTTGGCAGGCGGTAGAGTATTTGATGAACAGCAGTTATACCACCGGAACTATATTGCAGTTGGACGGTGGCAGGCACTTATTGTAGTGGGTTTTGCCTGTTAGCACGATAATCGGACAATCGATATCGAAACAGGCAAGAGATGTATGGTGATAAACTTTAAAAAGGACAGCCCATCGCTTTGGCGTTGTTCTTAACCGTTAAACGTTCTTTTTCATCTTTCTCAGCATGGAATTCATCGCGTTCATACCAACCTTGGGTATGTTGCAATACCAAATCGGCTAGGGCATCGGCATGGTCGGCGCGGTCGTTTAAGCAGGTGATGTAACTGAACTTCTCGCCGCCGGCTTCTTCAAAATACTCACGGTTCTCTTCACCAATCTCTTCAATGGTTTCCAAACAGTCCGCCGAAAAGCCAGGGCAAATAACTTGAATATCTTTAATGCCTTCGCCTGGTAACGATTTCATGGTGGCATCGGTGTAGGGTTTAATCCACTCTTCCTTACCAAAAAGCGACTGGAACGTGACTTTATATTCGTCTTTAGATAGTCCAAGCTCTTCTGCCACTAAGCGGGATGTCACATGGCATTCACAGTGGTAGGGGTCGCCGTTGTCTAGATAACGTTGCGGAACTCCGTGATAGGACATGACCAATAATTGGGGTTTTCCATGAATCGCTTGGTGTTCTCTAATGCTATTGGCAAGCGCCTTGATGTAACCTGGGTGACGATGGTATTTATTGATGAAACGTAATTCCGGTAGCCAGCGCCAGGTCTGTAATTCACTGCTGACCGCATCAAAAGTAGATGCGGTCGTTGCCGCGGCATATTGAGGATATAGCGGTAATACCACGATACGCTGACATCCTTTGTCCTGAAGCTCTTTAAGTGCGCTGGCAATGGAGGGGTTGCCATAACGCATTCCTAAAGCAAACTCCACTCTACCGGCAAAGTGGGGGCGGACTCGTTCAGCCACCGCATCCAGTTGTCTTTGCGCGATGTTCAATAGTGGCGCACCTTCTCCCTCGCTATCCCAAACCGTGGCATAGGCTTCGGCAGATTTGGCAGGCCTGGTATTGAGGATGATGCCATTCAAAATCAAACGCCATAACCATCGAGCCGGAGGGGGTTCAACCACTCTTGGATCCATCAGGAACTCTTTTAGATAAGGTTTCAAAGCCTCTTTGGTCGGCGCATCCGGCGTACCAAGATTTGTGAGTAATACTCCTGTTGCGCTGTCCGCACCATGCGTGAAATTTTGAATACCTTGATATTGCACAAAAGAATCCTTTTTAGAACTTTAAAAATCGATAAAAAGCTATTTTAGAATAAAGCGAAAGGCTTGTGGAGCGGATATTGAAATAGACTGAATATAGCCTAGCTTTTAGATGTATTTATTTTGAGATGGGTGAAAACAGAGATGGTGCGCTTGAGAGGAGTCGAACCCCCGGCCTTCCCCTCCGGAGGGGGACGCTCTATCCAACTGAGCTACAAGCGCGAATTTTGAGCCCGTATTATAAGGCTTTGCGGGCATTCTTAAAATGATTTTTCAAAATTTAAAAAATTGGTAACAGTGTCATACCAACTATGGAGTCATAAAAATCCTAAAAAATGCGACAGCTGTCCTGTTTTGGGTATGGAATATGTCTTTGGCGTAGCGCTCCGGGGAATTATTTTCAAACGCTCCGTCCATTTTCCGAAGGGCTTCGTCAAATTAAGTTGGAATTTTCATGTTTCTAGGCGGCATATCTTGCGTAAAAATTAGTTTGGGGTAAATTCTTCATTCGTAGAGGCCTTAATTTCATCAGCTTTATCATATTGATTTGTTTTCTCATAAGCTCGAATAAGGTTCTCTTTCCAGTATTTTTTCCATGGTTGCTGTTGATAGGCCTTTTCCATAAAAGGTATTGCTTCATGAATAAGATTGGCACGTGCATAAATCACGCCAATCATACCATTGGCCGTTGCATGACTAGGATTATGATGAAGGATCTTTTTGAACTCATATTCCGCGTCAGCCAACTGATTGTTTTCATAAAAATCAGCAGCTTTATTGATTATGCCCGCTTCAGGGAGGGTAATCATGTCTTCTATTGGATCCCATTCTATTTTGGCATTGGTTCCTTTAATCAATGGTCGTAAATAGCGTTCATAATGGCGCCATTTTTCTTTGGCGGTTTTATAGATTGGCTGACGAACTTGCCAAACACTGGCTGTTTTCACAGGGCGATCAAGTTTGTTAAAATTCAATACTTGGTCTTCCCATTCAACACCAATATATTGCAACATTCGACGCGCTTCCTGTTCTGGGTTTTCTACAAGCGCTTCATATTGCACCTCTAGTATTTCATCAGGAAAAACCTTGTGCCAGTGATGCATCAAAAGGTTATGATCTGCAAGCTGTTCACCAATATTCGTTAAATCATAGGCAAAGCCCATGCCGCCGTGTTTAGCTTGATAGTTGGTAAAATAATTCGATATGGCAATATCGCGGGGGTCACGGCGTACAGAAATTATTCGAGCATTAGGAAATAGAAACTTAATCAATCCGATATTTTCAAAGTTATGTGGCAATTTATCCACAATGTGTTTGGCATGAGGTGCATGAGCTTGCATTTCTCCCAAAATGCCTTCGGCAATCCCCGTTGTGACTTCTGCTGATAGGTCATCAATGATGTCTGGATATCTTCGGCCAGAGCCGACATGGCGTTCCCATCTGTTCAGTCCATGAATGCGCTGTGGGATAACGCCTAGTTCTCCAGCACCAAAGATTTCGCTATGACTAGCAAGAATCTGTTCAACCAACGTAGTGCCAGACCGAGGCATACCGACAACAAATACAGGCAGCTCAGAATCTGAGCCATAATGTCCTCGTGATTCATACAAGGATTTGGAAAAGGCAATACGTATCCGGGCGCAGTAATTGCGATGTTGCTTGGGTTCGTATTTGAGTAACTTCAAACTGGTGTCATTCGCCTGTTTAACAAATTCAAATGCTTTGTCATAATCTTTACGTTTTTCCCAGGCTAGGGCTAATTGAAATAACAGATAACTTTTCACATCATTAGCTAGAAAAGGTCGTTGAGCCGCTTGGGCTATTTTCTCAAGCGTATTTTTATCTTCGGGAAACTTTCTGGCGTTAATTAGTGCCGAGTACCCTGCAACTGGATCCCATTGTTTGAGCCGTTCAAATAACTCAATCGCTTCTTCAATTTGTCCAGTCTGCATTTTCTGCTGGGCATATGCATGTATAGCAGGTACAAAATAAGGATTTTGAGCGAGGACTTCTTCAAATAACTCTTGAGCTGAAGCATAGTCCTCGGCTTTGAGTTTTGCACTGGCAAGGGTGCTTTTTATCTTGAGTTCATAAAGTGTTATCCAATCTTCCGAAACCTGTTCTTCTGAACGTTTGGCTACAAGTATTTCCCATGCTTTCTCTGTTGCTTGGATTGCCTTAGAGCTGTCTTCAGCTAACTGAATACTAGCCAGCTTTATCCATAAATCGATATTGTCTTCATTTTGTTTGATTGCTTGTTCCAACACGATCTGAGCTTGCATGTGATTGCCTTGTAATTCGGCCAGTTCGACAAACAGCAGTTTTAAAACCAAAGAATCAGGTATTAATTGATAATCTTGAATCGTATCTTTTAAAAACTCGGATGCTTGGGGGAAAAAACCATATTCAGCAAGTACCCGCGCATAAACGGTTACAATATTAAAATAATCAATTAATGCTTTAGGTGTATTAAGATTTTCCTTATTTTCTTTATTTTCCAGAATAAATTCGACTTTCATATTTCCTAACCAGTGCTCGGCTTGAGAAAAGTTTTCATTCAACACCCACAAGCGTAATTGGTACTCGTGGAATAACTTATTAAAACGCTGTTTAGCCGAATCAGATAATTCAGTGTTTAGATGGAAGCTTTCAGTGAATTTTGTAATTTCAATTTGAGCTTGTTCAAGTTTTTTTAGTTCTAGTAATAACGCAATAAGATTAGAGCGGCTAATCAATCGATTGGGTTGTAGTGCAACGGATTTCATTAGCATGTTCAAGGCAGACTCTAGGTCACCTTCTAGGCGAACTACTTGTGCCATCCGAGCCAAAGCAATCGCATTACTTGGTTCATCTGCTAACAATGGTTGCAGTAAGGCTTTGGCTTCTTCAGGCTGGTGAAGAGCTAAAGCAACACCTGCTAAATCTAACTTTATCGAGTTGTCGAATGAGTCGGATATATTTAATGCTTGTTTGAAATATTTATGTGCGAGCGCGAATTTCCCCTCATGGATATAGCTTAACGAGAGTAATGGAAGTACATTTTGAGACTCGGATTTAATCCACAAGCTTTGAGTTTGGCTCTTGAAGTCTTGAAAATCTAATTGTTCGGCAAGAAGTCTTAAATCGGAAAGGTTCATTTAAGTCCATAGATATTATTTGAGATGACGATTGATATTCAGAGTTCGTGACAATAAGCAGTTTGTTACTTCACATAATTTATGTGAAGTAACAAACCATCTACCTGTTTCAAATCTGAGTTTGATCAAACATGTGGCACGTTTTATAGGAAATCAGAATTAAAAGGATGCACTAGAGCTATCTGGTGTAGGCACCGCTACACTCGTTGGCAGAGTGTTCACAAATGAAAAGTTAAGATTAGAAAGCGAAGAAATGTAATCCACCCATGTAATAAAATCATCATTTCCAGGACCGTCTCTCTCAAAACGACCATTCTGTCTAACAATACCCGCAACATCGACCATGCTCGTATTAAGATTGCCACCTATTGTGAATGTAAAGCCTGTTCCCCATTCATAAAAGGTTCCAATGTTATGCATAGCTCCACGAGTCACAGCAATGCTGGTATCACCAAGAATAGCTGAGCCGCTACCAACCAATATGATTGTATCGTCACTGCCAAGTTGGTTCGCACCATTCCATTGATTAATGGTGTCCGCCAGAAGTCCTGTATTAGAATCCACCATTAGATAAATATTATACGAGATGTTGGCTTCAAAACTGCGACTGCCATCAATAGAGCTCGACACGCCATTGACAAGGTCAAAGACAACGTCTTCAGGAGTCGTGTCCACAGCCTGTACATTAGGTTCTGCGGCTGTATTGAAGTTCCCTGCTACATCAGTTGCGACATTCTCAGAAATATTCACCGTCATATTCGAAATACTATTGTTGTCTGGAGTCACCACCAGTGTATAGATGCTATCACCATCACTACCGCTGGCAAAATTGGTAGCTTTGCTTCCGTTGGAAACAAGGACATCATCCACAGTAAAACCTGTCACCGCTTCACTAAAGGAAAAAGTATAGGTGACATCGCCGGTGGCAGTACCAACTGTGTCGTCCGTGATTGTAAGCGTTGGAACTGTATTATCAACAATAACCGTACCTTCCACCTTGTTTGATAAATTTCCTGCTGTATCAGCAACATAGAGATAGTAATTACCTTCGGCTAGACCCGTTGCCGGAAGATTAGAGCTGGTATCTGCTATAGTGATGTCCACACTATTCCATTGGTCATCAGCGAGAGCTTCGATACTAGCAATACTTGTCACATTATGGACACTGTTAACTAGATATGCTCTGCCAGTTTCGCTACTCTGAACCTCCACACTACCACTATTGTTGGTGTAGTCTGGGTTAATCTGTTCAGTACTGCCATCCGCAAAGAACTGTTGCACATAAATGCTACCAGTAGGTCCAGAGGTTATTTGACCATTCCATGTGACAATAAAACCTCCATCAGAACCAACTGAAGTGATTTGAGGGTTAACATCACCTCCTGAAATATATCCAGGCGCTTCGAGTTTAATCATGTCACCAGTAGAAACTCCATCAGCACTAAATTTTTGTAGATAGATGCTGTTATCACCATTAATGTCTTCACCAGACCAAGTTACAACGAAACTACCGTCACTGCCAATAGAAGTAACTTGTGGATTAGAGTCTGCCCCATTATTTTTATCAAAAGGATCAAGTTTTACCGTATCGCCCAAAACGGTGCCGTCTGGATTGAACCTTTGTATATAGATACTAGTGTTAAAGTCAGCATTATGACCAAACCATGTAACGACATAATTCCCATTAGTGCCGATGGTGGTGATTTGGGGTAATTGATCGTTTCCAGCTGTCTGATCGGAAGCCTCAAGTTTTACTATGGCATTACCTGTTGTAGTACCATCCGCATTGAACTGCTGTACATAAATACTTAAGGTACCATCATCACCGTCTGCACCTTGCCAGGTCACCGCATAACTTCCATCAGTACCAACAGGCGTGATTTGAGGTTTTTGGTCGTTTCCAGCTGTATTGTCTGAAGCTTCAAGTTTTACCACTGTATGACCTGTTGTAGTACCATCCGTATTGAATTGCTGTACATAGATACTATCGTCACCATCCGCATCACGTCCATACCAGGTAACGGCGTATTCCCCCACCGTTCCGATGGCCGTGATTTGTGGAAAAAGATAGTTTCCAATACTACCATCTCCTTGAAGTTCTACAGGGATGTTGCCTGTAGTCGTGCCATCCGCATTAAACTGTTGGACATAAATAGAATTCAAGGTGCTCGATTCACGTACACCTTGCCAGGTGACGACATAACTTCCATCCGTGCCAACAGAGGTGATTTGTGGATATTGATCAGCACGAAAGGTTTGATTAGTTGCTTCAAGTTTCACCGCTGACCCAATAGCCTCGCCATTTGCATTGAGTCGTTGCACAAAGATACTGTAATCATTATAACTTGAAGTATTGTCTTGCCCGTACCACGCAATAGCGTATTCACCTACTGTGCCAATAGATGTGATCTGGACATATGAGTCGTAGTTAGTAGTGAATTCCACGTCCCCAAATGTCGTTATGCTATTTCCTGTAATAGAGCCATCCGCATTAAATATTTGTACATAGATTTGTGAGTTGGCATTACTGGTAGGGTTTCCATACCAAGTTACAGCATAGCTGTCATCCAAGCTACTGGTGGCGATTTGTGGATTGTAAATATTACCAAATTCTGTACCAGGCACATCTAGTTTAACCATCTGATAAATTTGTTCAGATGCATTTAGAAGCGTGCCTGATGGTGTGGTTGTATCAATGATATAAGGTGTTAAGCCTAGATTGCCTGCTTCATTACCAGCGGAATCTTCAATTTTGAAGACAATTGAACTGCTTCCAGACAAGGTTGCACCATCCCAATTAAGAGTGGTATCTGTCACTTTACTGGTGATATCTATCCATGTACTGCCATTATCAACAGAACCATAAAGAATATCCCCCGTATCTAGTACACTACTCAAAGTTGCACTAATCGTTTGGCTAGAAGTATTGGTAATTTCATCGGTACTACTATAGCCAGTATCGTTACTGAGAGAAACACTAGAGATGGTTGTTGTTGATGGCGTTTGGTCAATGATAATTTGAACGTCATTAGTACTGATTTTCCCTTCATTACCTGCCGCATCAGTGGTCACCCCTTTTTCACGAACCTGGATATCATTAATATCATAAGTTCCTTCATTTAGAGTGAAGTTGACAGCGGTGCCAGTACCAGTCCCATCAGTCCATGTAACTCCACCATCCGTAGAGTATTCCCAGTTAGTGATAGCACTGTCAAAAACAACGTCGATTTGACCGTTTGATGTAATGCTGTCTGAATTATCACTCCCCGTGTCTGTATTTAATGAGAATGTCGAACCTGTACCGTCACCTGTGGTATCGACCATATAGATGGGGTTGTCTGTGACCAACGAGTGCGTTAGGCTTGCTGGATTTCCCGCAAAATCTGAAATCGTTCCAGTATTCAGTGAAAGGGCATTTTCTGGAATACTAATCCCATTAGAATCCGTTTGATTTGCCTGTATTGTGTAGGTGAATAACAGATGTGTTGAACTGGAACCACTGGTATAGCTTGCTTGAACCAAAGTCCCACCAATATCTAAAGTTAAGGTCGGTATTCCATTGGTTATATCTACAATGACTGCTTCACTGAAAGTAACTGTCGCGGTGATGGTATCACCTGCATTCAAATAATTATTTTGCGCACCAGTTTGAGCAGTTAATGCCACCGAATTAATCACTGGCTCAGTAGTATCGATGGTGTAGTTCGCTGAATCCAACGAGGCCAAAGGCGCATTGCCAGCCAAGTCCGTCAGGGTTGTACCAACGGTGATGATGTTGCTCGCATCTTCGATGTCATCGGTTGGAGTGAAGGTCGCCGTCCAAGTGATGCCGCCATTGTTACTCGCGACCGCGGTCAAGGTGCCGTTGGCCAAAGTGATATCGGTGTTATCGAAGTCGGTGACCGCTTCACTGAAGGTAATAGTCAAAGTCGCGGTATCGCCGACCTTCAAGGCCGTATCCGATAAAGTCACTGAATTGATTACTGGCTCAGTAGTATCGATGGTGTAGTTCGCTGAATCCAACGAGGCCAAAGGCGCATTGCCAGCCAGGTCGGTCAGGGTTGTACCAACGGTGATGATGTTGCTCGCATCTTCGATGTCATCGGTTGGAGTGAAGGTCGCCGTCCAAGTGATGCCGCCATCGTTACTTGCGACTGCGGTCAAGGTGCCGTTGGCCAAAGTGATATCGGTGTTATCGAAGTCGGTGACCGCTTCACTGAAGGTAATAGTCAAAGTCGCGGTATCGCCGACCTTCAAGGCCGTATCCGATAAAGTCACTGAATTGATTACTGGCTCAGTAGTATCGATGGTGTAGTTCGCTGAATCCAACGAGGCCAAAGGCGCATTGCCAGCCAAGTCGGTCAGGGTTGTACCAACGGTGATGATGTTGCTCGCATCTTCGATGTCATCGGTTGGAGTGAAGGTCGCCGTCCAAGTGATGCCGCCATCGTTACTTGCGACCGCGGTCAAGGTGCCGTTGGCCAGAGTGATATCGGTGTTATCGAAGTCGGTGACCGCTTCACTGAAGGTAATAGTCAAAGTCGCGGTATCGCCGACCTTCAAGGCCGTATCCGATAAGATCACTGAATTGATTACTGGCTCAGTAGTATCGATGGTGTAGTTCGCTGAATCCAACGAGGCCAAAGGCGCATTGCCAGCCAAGTCCGTCAGGGTTGTACCAACGGTGATGATGTTGCTCGCATCTTCGATGTCATCGGTTGGAGTGAAGGTCGCCGTCCAAGTGATGCCGCCATCGTTACTCGCGACCGCGGTCAAGGTGCCGTTGGCCAGAGTGATATCGGTGTTATCGAAGTCGGTGACCGCTTCACTGAAGGTAATAGTCAAAGTCGCGGTATCGCCGACCTTCAAGGCCGTATCCGATAAAGTCACTGAATTGATTACTGGCTCAGTAGTATCGATGGTGTAGTTCGCTGAATCCAACGAGGCCAACGGTGCATTGCCAGCCAGGTCGGTCAGGGTTGTACCAACGGTGATGATGTTGCTCGCATCTTCGATGTCATCGGTTGGAGTGAAGGTCGCCGTCCAAGTGATGCCGCCATCGTTACTTGCGACTGCGGTCAAGGTGCCGTTGGCCAGAGTGATATCGGTGTTATCGAAGTCGGTGACCGCTTCACTGAAGGTAATAGTCAAAGTCGCGGTATCGCCGACCTTCAAGGCCGTATCCGATAAAGTCACTGAATTGATTACTGGCTCAGTAGTATCGATGGTGTAGTTCGCTGAATCCAACGAGGCCAACGGTGCATTGCCAGCCAGGTCGGTCAGGGTTGTACCAACGGTGATGATGTTGCTCGCATCTTCGATGTCATCGGTTGGAGTGAAGGTCGCCGTCCAAGTGATGCCGCCATCGTTACTTGCGACTGCGGTCAAGGTGCCGTTGGCCAAAGTGATATCGGTGTTATCGAAGTCGGTGACCGCTTCACTGAAGGTAATCGTCAAAGTCGCGGTATCGCCGACCTTCAAGGCCGTATCCGATAAAGTCACTGAATTGATTACTGGCTCAGTAGTATCGATGGTGTAGTTCGCTGAATCCAACGAGGCCAACGGTGCATTGCCAGCCAGGTCGGTCAGGGTTGTACCAACGGTGATGATGTTGCTCGCATCTTCGATGTCATCGGTTGGAGTGAAGGTCGCCGTCCAAGTGATGCCGCCATTGTTACTCGCGACCGCGGTCAAGGTGCCGTTGGCCAAAGTGATATCGGTGTTATCGAAGTCGGTGACCGCTTCACTGAAGGTAATAGTCAAAGTCGCGGTATCGCCGACCTTCAAGGCCGTATCCGATAAAGTCACTGAATTGATTACTGGCTCAGTAGTATCGATGGTGTAGTTCGCTGAATCCAACGAGGCCAACGGTGCATTGCCAGCCAGGTCGGTCAGGGTTGTACCAACGGTGATGATGTTGCTCGCATCTTCGATGTCATCGGTTGGAGTGAAGGTCGCCGTCCAAGTGATGCCGCCATCGTTACTTGCGACTGCGGTCAAGGTGCCGTTGGCCAAAGTGATATCGGTGTTATCGAAGTCGGTGACCGCTTCACTGAAGGTAATCGTCAAAGTCGCGGTATCGCCGACCTTCAAGGCCGTATCCGATAAAGTCACTGAATTGATTACTGGCTCAGTAGTATCGATGGTGTAGTTCGCTGAATCCAACGAGGCCAACGGTGCATTGCCAGCCAGGTCGGTCAGGGTTGTACCAACGGTGATGATGTTGCTCGCATCTTCGATGTCATCGGTTGGAGTGAAGGTCGCCGTCCAAGTGATGCCGCCATCGTTACTTGCGACTGCGGTCAAGGTGCCGTTGGCCAAAGTGATATCGGTGTTATCGAAGTCGGTGACCGCTTCACTGAAGGTAATAGTCAAAGTCGCGGTATCGCCGACCTTCAAGGCCGTATCCGATAAAGTCACTGAATTGATTACTGGCTCAGTAGTATCGATGGTGTAGTTCGCTGAATCCAACGAGGCCAAAGGCGCATTGCCAGCCAAGTCCGTCAGGGTTGTACCAACGGTGATGATGTTGCTCGCATCTTCGATGTCATCGGTTGGAGTGAAGGTCGCCGTCCAAGTGATGCCGCCATTGTTACTCGCGACCGCGGTCAAGGTGCCGTTGGCCAAAGTGATATCGGTGTTATCGAAGTCGGTGACCGCTTCACTGAAGGTAATAGTCAAAGTCGCGGTATCGCCGACCTTCAAGGCCGTATCCGATAAAGTCACTGAATTGATTACTGGCTCAGTAGTATCGATGGTGTAGTTCGCTGAATCCAACAAGGCCAAAGGCGCATTGCCAGCCAGGTCGGTCAGGGTTGTACCAACGGTGATGATGTTGCTCGCATCTTCGATGTCATCGGTTGGAGTGAAGGTCGCCGTCCAAGTGATGCCGCCATCGTTACTTGCGACTGCGGTCAAGGTGCCGTTGGCCAAAGTGATATCGGTGTTATCGAAGTCGGTGACCGCTTCACTGAAGGTAATCGTCAAAGTCGCGGTATCGCCGACCTTCAAGGCCGTATCCGATAAAGTCACTGAATTGATTACTGGCTCAGTAGTATCGATGGTGTAGTTCGCTGAATCCAACGAGGCCAACGGTGCATTGCCAGCCAGGTCGGTCAGGGTTGTACCAACGGTGATGATGTTGCTCGCATCTTCGATGTCATCGGTTGGAGTGAAGGTCGCCGTCCAAGTGATGCCGCCATTGTTACTCGCGACCGCGGTCAAGGTGCCGTTGGCCAAAGTGATATCGGTGTTATCGAAGTCGGTGACCGCTTCACTGAAGGTAATAGTCAAAGTCGCGGTATCGCCGACCTTCAAGGCCGTATCCGATAAAGTCACTGAATTGATTACTGGCTCAGTAGTATCGATGGTGTAGTTCGCTGAATCCAACGAGGCCAACGGTGCATTGCCAGCCAGGTCGGTCAGGGTTGTACCAACGGTGATGATGTTGCTCGCATCTTCGATGTCATCGGTTGGAGTGAAGGTCGCCGTCCAAGTGATGCCGCCATTGTTACTCGCGACCGCGGTCAAGGTGCCGTTGGCCAAAGTGATATCGGTGTTATCGAAGTCGGTGACCGCTTCACTGAAGGTAATAGTCAAAGTCGCGGTATCGCCGACCTTCAAGGCCGTATCCGATAAAGTCACTGAATTGATTACTGGCTCAGTAGTATCGATGGTGTAGTTCGCTGAATCCAACGAGGCCAACGGTGCATTGCCAGCCAGGTCGGTCAGGGTTGTACCAACGGTGATGATGTTGCTCGCATCTTCGATGTCATCGGTTGGAGTGAAGGTCGCCGTCCAAGTGATGCCGCCATCGTTACTTGCGACTGCGGTCAAGGTGCCGTTGGCCAAAGTGATATCGGTGTTATCGAAGTCGGTGACCGCTTCACTGAAGGTAATCGTCAAAGTCGCGGTATCGCCGACCTTCAAGGCCGTATCTGACACAATGACCGATTCGATGGTGACTGGAATGGTTTCTAGGTGAATAGGTTGTTGGTTTGAACCAATAGCACTCAGTGAGCCTTCAGCTGAGGTTTGACGTACTTGGATTTGGTTAACTTCATATATGCCGTCTTGTTGAAGTTCGAAGCTCGTTGCCGTACCTTCTTGCCATGTTAGTCCTGCATCAAGGCTGTACTCCCAGTTTGCACCTTGTTCGATGCCAATCACCTCAATTATTGGGTTGTTTAGCAGACCATCTGTACCAGACACGCCTACATCTTCGAATCTTAGGGAAGGGGTCGCAGGAATTGCTGGAGTATAACCCTCTTCTTCTATTTCGTTTGTGATTCCTGATGTTATTTCTACGTCAAGGCTCGAAACATTTACCAGCTCGGGTTTAGTAGCGCTTTGATTTACCAATTCTGGTTTTTGTATTTGACTTTGATCGACTAACTCTGTGCGGATTGCAGAGCTAAGTTGTTTCAATATCAATGGTTTATCGAGTTCGGGTGAATTTTCTGTAAAAGGATTTTGTGGTTTTTCAATATCAGACGTGGTAACTCTTAGATTATCCGAACTGGGTTGATTAAGAGGGTTGAACAAGTCCTTTAATTCGGACTCAAAATCGCTCTGCAAGGTTTGTAGTAGTTGGTCAATGCTTGTCCCTTGTGAAAGCCCTTGTTGATAAGACTCTAGGGCTTTAAAAAGAAGAGATTGAATTTGAGAAATCTGTTCTGAACTCAGAGCCAAATCATTTAGCTGCCCATTTAATAGAGCCTCAATTGTATCAATATTGAATTGAGGTGAGTCTTCATTCAAAAGAGCTTCTTTTGTTGTCTCAATAATGATTTGTATGTCATTCTGTTTCATGGAAGATTTTTCCTCAAAAAATTATTTGAATACATCAAGTGTCAGTTGACCCATTTGCAACATCAGTTGGAGTTGTGAAATTTTCAGGTCTGTTTGCGCTGCCGCGACATCACTTTGAGCGTTGATTAATTGAGTTTCACCATTCAATACATCAAGTAAAGAGCGTTTACCCAATTCGCGTTCTTTACGCGCCAACTCAAGAAAACGTTCTGAAAGCTCAACTTGATTGGTTAAATAGGATAAACGGGTTTGTGATGTTAATAACTGTGTCCAAGCGTTACGCGTATCTTCAATGGTTTGAATTCTTTTATTTTTTACTTGCTGGGTGGCAGCACGTGCTTTGGCTTTCACTGAATCTTCTGCATGATTTGCTCTCAACCCAGTATTAAAACGCCAATCCATACGAACTACAATATTGTTTTGGAGACGTTCTTGCTCAATTCCATCTGGATTGTGGCTATTAATATGTTCGGCTCTGAGTTGTATTTTAGGCATCCATTCAGCTTTGCTCGTTTTTATGACTTCTGCATTGAGAATGGCCAGGTCTGCTTGACTAACTTGAATATCAGGATTGTTGGCCATTGCTTTTTCAAGTGCACTTTTTAGTTCATTTGGTACTGTAATGTTTAATTTGGGTAAAGAATCGGTAGCCATTTGTACAGCTGTTTCGTGACCAAAAACGGCGGCATAGCGATTTTTCGCTTGGGCCAGTCCACCCTCTGCGAACACTCTGCGAGCTTGTGCTGCGGCTAATTGTGTTTTTGCTTGCAGTAAGTCAGTGGTATAACCTTGTCCAGCGTCTATTCGAGTTGATTCGAGTTTCGTTTGTTGTTTGATATTGTCTTCAGATTTATGCGCAAACTCGAGAATCTTAAGAGCCTTATAGAGATTAAGTTCGGCTTCTAGTCCAGCAAGAATAAGATATTGTTTTTGGCGGTCTAGCTCAGATTCTGCTCGATTGACCTTACTTTCTGCGTGATTGATTGACGAATTAACTGCGCCAAAATCCCACAACAATTGGTTGATGCTGGCAGAAACTTGGTGTGTGTCTAAATGACTATTTGGCGAATTATCGCGTTCATAATTATCTCGTCCTGCCTCAAGACCTACTCGAAACTCTGGATACCATCCACTTTTCTCAACATCGACATTAGATTGCGCCGATTTTAGGTTTTCTTGGGCAGATTGAACGAGATTGTGTTGTTCTAGCAATTCAGAGTATTTTGCGTTTGAATCTGCAAAAATAGTCGAAGAAAATAAAGCAAGGGCAACAGAGATAGATAGCGTACGTGGCATCATGAAAGGTAATCCATAGTTTTTAGGTACAATTAAAGTTTTAGATGGGGTTTTTGGAAGAGGATAGCAATATTTTTTTTTCAAAGCTGACGCATGCTGACAGTTTAAATTAGTCGTGTTTAGAACTTTGTGTCGTTTATTTTTTTACTATTAAAAGGAATGACGCATGACAATTGTAAAGTTCGATTTCATAAACACTCTTGAATAGTTGCTATAGTTGCTGGCCAGTTAAGGCAGTTCAAGAGAATATGGCGTTCTTACAGCTTAAGTAACTTAAAGAAGTGGCTCTCAGTGTTGAATTTGAATAATATCTTGAACAAGATAACTTGCACAAAACGGTTATTCAAGAAAGGTTATCTAGATCAGGGCTGGTTAGTTTGAGCCAAAATTTAGTCAAAAAATACCAGGCCTGGTTAATACTCACATTTGAAGTTGACCAAAAGAATCTAGTGCTCATATGTGCTTGACGCAAGTTACTAATCTGTTGAAACTGTTGTATGCTCACATACCCAATGTATTCAAGAAACCAGTATTCCATGTCCAGAACCGGCAATTCACTTCGAAAGTCGACTTGGCAAGTTGTTAGATATTTAACGCCCTAGGTTGATAAATAATTCTGAACGTTCTCAATTAATTCAAGTTATGATTGTTGTATCTGTAATGAAATTTTGCTAAATATCGCTATGTACTTGAAACTTAATTTTTCTCTCTTTATTTTCTTTTTTGGGCTTCTAAATTCATTGGCCTTCGCACAAGTTGATACGGTTAAAAACTCTTCAGCCTATCATGAAATCCCTAAGTTCAAAGGATATGTTGATTCATCTAATACTTTAACGATTGATGACATCTCTAAACTTGTTGATTCGGAATTTCAAGAAATTCCTACTGCTGGTTATGTGGGGGGTTACAATCGAGCATCACATTGGCTTAAATTTACAATTGTGCCGCCAAAAAAAAATTCTTCTGAGCTGCAACCTTTACTGCTTAGAATAAGCCCTCCTTATCTTGATGAAATAATTCTTTATCTGCCAAATCCAAAAGGTGGGTTTGAGACTTTGCATACTGGTGATATGGTTGAGCCGGTCGAGCAAAAGATGGATCGAACATTATTACTACAATTACCGGTTATTGAAGAGCCGACGATTGCTTATATTAAGCTCAACACAATTAATACTCATACATTGGTAGCGGATATCTATTCATCTGCTAGTTATCGAAATGCATTACTGCTTGATTATTCATTATCAGGCATATTTATCGGTTTACTAGTTGCACTAATGTTTATTAACTTAGGGTATGGGCAGTGGAGAAAAGATAAGAGTTTTCGCTATTATCTGTTGTTTATTATCGCTTCATTATTAGTGTTTGTTACGGTTCATGGATGGGTAAATTTTTTTATAGCGGATAAGTGGCGAATTTTGGGAAATTATTTACCTCAACTTTCAACTTTAGTTTATTTATTCATACTCAACTTGCTATATCATTCTTTGTTCGAATTTGAACGCAAAAAAACGCCAATTTATTATATTATTTCCAGGTTTTACCTGCTGAGTGTGGTTTTAGGATTAATTTCACTACTATTCGATTTTTACATTGAATATATGCCATGGTTTATGAAGCTTACTGTTTTGTATTTGTTATTGATTTCGGGTTTTGCATTTAAATTAATTATGCAAAAACGTAAAGAAGGAGGCTGGTTTTTTCTTGCCGTGGCATTTGGTTTTACAGGCATTCTTGGGACAGCGTTATCTTTAGCGGGGCTCGTGTCTGGCGGAGAGCTTCTAATGTACTCATATACAGCAGGAACTCTTGGGAGCATTGTAGTGTTTCAAAGCATTATGAGTCGTAGGATTCGCCAGATTGAAAAAGATAGGATTTCTGCTCTCTTGGATAAAGACTTCATGCAAGAGGTTGCTCAACGCGAAAAGAATGATAAAGAGCAAAAAGAGCGGTTTTTAAGTATGCTGTCGCACGAGCTTAAAACCCCTTTGTCTGTGATGCGTATGGGATTAAATCAACCTGATTTATCGGATAGATCTCGACAGCATTTGTTGCAGGCTGTTAGAGATATGAACATGGTAATTGACCGCTGTACCGTATTGGAAAAGGTCGACAGCCAGATTGTTGTTAAACAGGAGTCGATTGAACTCAATGCGTTAGTCCAGCAGCAAGTAGAACAAAGTTCTGAGCCAGAACGTATTGTATTGTCTCCGAATTCAGGGCCGGTTATTGTTGAAAGTGATAAAGATTTGTTGCAAATAATTATGTCAAATTTAATTGATAATGCCCTGAAATACAGTCCTCATGATCAAAAAGTAAATATTGTTCTTAAATTACAATCTGATAAAGCTTGTTTACATGTCATCAACCCTACCAAGGACTGCTTGCCTGATTCAAAGCAACTATTTACCAAATATTACCGTGCTAAAACGGCTCATAAACAGACAGGTTCAGGGTTGGGGCTGTACATTGTTAAATGTCTTGTTGATCAGTTGCAAGCAGAAATTTTCTATTTGCCGAAGGAGCGTCAGAACTCTGATACTTCGTTTAATTATGTGGAAATGTGTTTATGTCTCAAAACCCGTTAAAGCTTCTTTTAGTCGAAGACCATATGGCGTTGAGAGAAGTTTTGACTGAATCCTTGCTTGCATTCGGTTATGACGTTTTGGCGTTTGAATCTGCAGAAGATGCTTTGGAAGATGAATCTGTTTTCTCCTGTTCTATTGCTTTATTAGACTTAAACCTTCCCGGTGAAGATGGTCTTTATTTGACTGAGCAACTGCGAATGAAAAACCCAATCATAGGTGTGGTTATGCTGACTGTAAGGACAGAGGTAAAAGATAAACTTGAAGGGTATCAAGTTGGCGCGGATTTTTATTTACCTAAGCCCGTCTCTCCTGAGGAATTGCATGCAGCTATTCAAGCACTATGCCGAAGATTGCCGCACTTAATGCAAGTAGAAATAACACTGAATTCCACTACCCATCAATTGTCGAATTCGAAAATGGATACGATTCTTCTGTCTCCCGAAGATAGTCGTTTGTTAACAGTATTGTCTCTGGCGCCAAATAAGCAACTGGAGTTTTGGGAACTCGCTGAACGTTTATCATTGGATCTTGATAGCCAAACATTACGATCAACACTGGAAAAACGTATATCAAGATTACGTCAAAAATTAATACGAATTCATCAGCCAGCGACTTCAATAATGGCTGTTCGTGGAGTTGGTTATAAATTGACGATTTCTGTCAGTATTCAATAACACAGAGTGTAACGCAGTAATTAAATAATAACATTTGCATGATTAGGTCAGGTTGGGTCAGGTTGTCTTTGGCTCATTGAGTAATATTGCTTCCAAACTACAATGAGTTGCCATTCACCATCCACTATAAGGCCACATTCATGAACTGGATGTTCAAACTTTTTTCTCGTTCTCCTTGGATTGCTTCTGAAATCCTCATATCTTCTTTTTTTATCAATTTTTTAGGGTTAGCGTCAGCGGTTTTTGTCATTCAAGTTTATGGGCGTTATTTGGTCCATGGCATTGATGGGACTTTAATCACATTAGCTAGCGGTATGCTCTTTGTGATCGTGATTGAATTACTATTTCGACGTTTGCGATACCGTATGGGAATGAAATTGGTTGCCGAGAGAGATCGGGTAGAGAGTGAAGCGGTTTTTGACACGCTGCTTAATGCTAGGTTTGAATCGTTGATGAACATGAAACCTGGTATCCGTCAGATGTTTCTTAATCGCAATGAGCAGTTGCAACAGTCACTTAACCCCTCTTTGTTTATATCATGGGTTGACGTGCCTTTTGCTCTACTTTATTTGATAGCAATTTATTTAATCTCTACTTTTATTGGTCATGCTGTTTTATTCGTTTTATTGGTAACCGTCATCATTTCTGTATGGATAGGGCTTGAGTTACGTTCTTTAACGCAAGAGCAAATGCATTCACAAGCAAGCCAATCGGATGTGTACGCCTCTTTGGATCGGTTTGAAATGGTGCGTTCAACGGCTGTTGCACCATATTTAAAGTCTCAGTGGAATGCGAACAGTACCACTTCTCGTTGGTGGAAGTACCTCTCTGGTAAAGAACAAGACTTTCTGCAGACTATAAATCAGTCTATGGTTTTGTTGATGACGGTAGTTGTAATTTCTCTTGGTGCTCGAGAAGTTATTCAAGGCAATATTGATTTTGGAATGTTGATTGGTATGAATATTCTTGCAGCACGAGCCATGATGTTGTTAACACGCCCAACTCAGTCAATCGCAGTATTATTGAGAGCCCAAGAGTTACAAAAGATGTTGGAACCACTGAAAGAGATTCCACAAGAGCAACAAAAAGGTAGCAAGCCTAATCAATTTACTCATCGTATTGAAATAAAAGATGTTTCATTTGCATATGAAATGGGAACAGGCCCTGTTTTTGAAAATTTGAGTGTCAAAATACCGCCTGGAGCTTTTGTAAAAGTCATTGGAAATAATGGTATGGGCAAGACCACCTTATCGCGTTTATTGGTGAGTTTGCTACAACCGCAACGAGGTATGATTTTAGTTGATGGTATGGATATCAGGCAGTTCAATTCCTTATGGTGGCGTAAACAGTTAATTTATCTGCCACAAGAACCAGAGTTTATGAATGATTCGCTCAAAAACAATCTCATTGCATTAAATCCTGACATTGAAGAAGAAAAATTAAAACAAATTATTCTACGAATAGGGCTAAATGATTTTGTGGATCGCCACCCTGATGGCATAGATTTAATGATTAAAGACGGTGGACGCAGCCTTCCTTTAGGGATTAAACGACGCTTAGCCTTAGCGCGAGCAATGGTGTCCGAGGGTTCGATTGTGATTATTGATGAACCAACAGAAGGATTGGATAGGGACGGCGTAACGGCTATGGAGAAGTTGCTACAACTGTTTTTACAGCAAGAGAAAACCGTAATTGTGATGAGTGGAGATTTTAATGCCATTAAAGTCAAAGGGATTACTATCGACCTGAACCAAAAACCGACGCCTAAAGTAATTGCACCCGTTTCAGTTAAAGGGATTCTGTAATGAAAAAACCAACAGATGATATTGAAAAACTGAGTTACACAACACATGGTTTAACAGTCGTTACGAGCATATTTCTGATTGGCATTTTTGTCTGGGCTGCTCTAAGTCCGTTAGATATCGTAAGTCAAGCACGCGGTACTATTATTCCCGCTTCTAAGGTACAGGAAATCCAACATCTTGAAGGTGGCATTATTCAGGAGATTAAAGTCCATGAAGGGGATGAAGTTGAAATGGGGCAACCCCTTTTAATTTTGTCATCTATTAATAACGCGTCCGACATGGGAGAAATTGAACTACGGATCGCTTCACTAAAAGCTGATATCCATCGTTTAGAGAGTGAAGCTAGTAACTTAGAACAATTGGATTTTGATGAGACATTCACTAAACAGCACACAAAGCTTGTCTTACAAGCCAACGAACTATTTCTCGCAAGGTTGGCAAATTTGGAGTCTAGCCTAGAAGCTCAGAAGCAAGAAATTGAATCAAAAAAACAAGAGCTTGAGGAAACGCGAACAAGGCTAAAAAGCTCTAAACAGCGTCTTAGTTTTATCAAAGAGCAAATTGAAATCGGAAAAAAATTATTGGCCAATAATTTAAGTAATCGCTATGAGCAGATTGAACGTTTAAAAGAGGCTAATACACTGCAAAGTCATATTGATGAAGATTCAATTTTAATCAAACGCCATTATGCAGCAATTGAAAAAGCACAAAATCAACTGCAGCAGATTCAGTTACAAAATCAGCAAGATATTCAAGCTGAGCTTTCAGAAACCAAGCGAAATCTTGATGAGTTTATAAAGCGTGCCGATAAGTATCGAGATAGTTTGGAGCGCACTATTATTCGTGCACCTGTTAAAGGTATTGTGAAAAGAGTAAACATCGTTACTGAAGGTGGGGTGGTAAGACCAGGTGTGACCATTATGGAATTGGTGCCTGGAGAAGATAAGTTGGTAGTTGAAGCTCAGTTAATGCCGCAAGACGTCGGTTATGTTTATGTTGGTCAGCGAGCATTCGTTCAGTTAGAGGGGCCAGATGCCTTTCGATTAGGAAAAATAATGGGAGTCGTTAGCCATGTGAGTCCAGATAGCTTAGTAACTGAAGAAGGACAAGCCTATTTTGTTGTGAAAATTATTTTGGATAAAAAGTCTTTTGGTGATGAACAAGAAAAAATTGATTTATTTCCTGGAATGGTTGTCAATGTTGGAATTATTTTAAATCAACGCACAGTCCTTGAATATATCTTCTCTCCATTTTTGGCAAGTATGCCATTTATTTTTTCTGAAAAATAGTCAATTTACAGTAGGTTAAGAGCTTTTTAGTGTATGTATAGATAATTAACTTAGGTTATATCTGAGACGAAGCTCTATGGAGGAGAATTCTTAGAAACTTCCAAGTAACTAATCTTTTTTCTTTGGTTCTGTGATAGTTTTCATTAACGTTGAATTATCTTAATGGCTTCTTGCTTATTAATATTGAAGAGTCTCGATGATTATGTCTGCTTTTTGAGATGCTTCTTAAGAGAAGAGACGACCAATTTCACTTTGCCGCTACTACCACTACATTTTCAATCAAGCGCTCTTTTTGTTCTGAACGTCGGAATTTATAGTTTCGGAAACGACCGTACAATTGTATCGACTTTGCTTTTCATTGTCTTAGTTATAGGCCATCATTCAAAGCCCATTGATACAATATCGGGGGGATGAGTAGCAAAAACTCCAACGCGTTCTTTGCTTATCGAGCAATCCGCCCTAAGTAACCGAAGCAGGTTGTGTTCATTTGTCATCGGGCTTTTCATGCCTGTCACCGATGTTTATTAATTTTCATTGTGAATTTTTGATTTGAATTAAGTTTTGATTCGATTTATTCAGGATTTTTAGCGGGTGTTGTTTTAATTGAACGGTCATTTTTATCGTTTTTTGTGTTGGGTGGTTGTTTAAAATATCAGTTAAAACAACTGCTTATGTTTAATTTGTTCTTTGTTTTTATATTTTCAATGTTTCTGAATTTGCTCTAAAGACCACCTTTTCTTGAATTGCATCACCCGTTTAGGCTACATAATTTATGGGTAGAAAGACTTATTATATTTGATGAGGAAAGTTCCTGGATTAGCTTGCTCAAAATATAGTTAAAGTCTTGGAATTTAAAAATCAGAGTAAAGAGGTTTATAAGATGAAATTACAGAAGAGATATTTAATTATCGCCATGGCTACCGCTATGGGGGTAAGTGGTAACGCCATAGCCGCTGATGAAGCGACTACACAAATGCATTTCGATACACCACAGAGTTTATCGAATGATCAGTCACCTGATTTGGGAATGGCGTTTAAAGCGAAGTTGGTGCGTTTAGGTAATGGCATGTTAATTAGCGCTTTTGGTGATGGTGTTGATGCAAGCAAGGTGGTTTATGACCTTAAAAGTGATGAAGAACGCCCTGCAAGAGACATTTTTGTGAGAACTTGTGCGAGTGCAACAGTTGATTGTGGTTCTGAGGCTAATTGGAGTGCACCTGTTAATGTTTCCAATACCGTAACACAAACGAGTATCAGTACCGACTGGGATGGTGAAAGTGTCGATGGTACAACCCGCAAGCCATACTGGGGGGATTCAGATAAGCCTAATATCGCAAATGGTGGTGGTAACTTAATGCTTACCTGGGTGGATAAGTATTGTGACGGTGGTAATCAGCGAACAGTCACTTATGTAACACGAGATAATCGTGAGATTCCATTCAGTTGTACTTACGCATCTTATTCAAGTAATGGTGGTTTGGCATGGTCCGCACCAGTGCAATTGAGTGATGGGTCGCGTGATGCTAAGCAAGATGCGAGTAAAGTCAACTCAATGGGTAAATCGGTTATTACGTGGCAAGAAGACCCTCTTGGATTACAGATTGGTTCTGCTGATGGACCTGGTGATGGTGCATCTGGTGCAACGGCATCGCATGGTACAGATGTTTGGTATACCACCACAACCTTTGAAGCAACTAAGTGGGAAGATGAGGCTCATACGATTCCTATAGCGGGTAAACCGACCGGTTTTGCAACGGGGGCACGTTTAACCGATAACGCCACAACTACATTGTCAGGTGACAATAGAACAGTCAAGGATATTGCTGGCAATTTAGTTGCAGCAGATCAAATTGATGGTGGGCAGACGGCGGCAACACGAGCTAATAACGCATTGGTCGGCTCTACGGTTGTGGTGACTTATGAAGAGACTAAAGGCTCTGAAGAGATTGAGTACGGTAAATATATCCGTTATCACAGTTTCCCTTATTCTACCAATCCGTCAGCGGTGACCAATCAGGCTGGTTGTGTGATTTCTAACCCGGAAGAAAATGCTCGAAGAGTACGTTTTGTGCCACAAGCTACACCAGGTTCAAGTGGTTTGCAGATGGGTATATTCTGGAAAGAGGGTAAATATGACCAGGGTGGACCATCGGATATTATGGTTCGTTTACTGAAAAATGGTGTTGCTTATACCAATATGGTGCCTGCGGTAGCGGCTAATTGTGAGACTTCTGATTATGCGGTATCGTCAACTTTGGTGAACGCTCAGGCAATCAATATCAGTAGTAACACGGAAACGGGCGGCAACCTGTCCGATACCACGGAAGCAAATAATGCTGAGAATGCTTTGGCTCACCGTGGGGCGATTGTCGGTGATGATCTCTATATCGGTTACTCTTATACCAATGATTGGGCGTTGGCGACTTACACCAATTTGAGAAACTATGATTTCTGGCTTCGTCATTATGATGGTGTAACGGATACTTGGACACCTCCACGTAATCTGTCAAACCTACCATCTGATGTGAATGGTGATGGTGTGACAATCAAACCATTATCGGTTAGAGAGCCTAGATTTGTAAAAACACCTTATTCAGCCGTTGCAGAGGATAATTACAATCCGGATGCCTTTGTGGTTGCATGGGGTACACAGACCAATGTGGCTTCTCACTTGGAAGACCCTGTTGACCAGGATATCTATTACACCCGTTCGTTTGATAAAGGTGTTACTTATGAGCCTGTTGTTAGGGTTGATAATCCAAATAACTTGTCGCGTTTTGAGTCACAACTACGTCCGACTCCTGATGGTCAAACTGTGTATGCGGTTTGGAATGAGCAGTCGGTAAGTGGGGTAGACGCTATTTTGGCTAAAGCGATTTCAGGTGAAGTGACTGGGGAGTTCCCATATATTCCTCCTTATATTCCACCAACACCAACAACAGGGGACACTACGGTTGCCTCTAGTGGTGGAAGTGCAAGTCTCTTTGGCGGCATGTTAATGCCTGCGTTGATTGGGTTGTTTATGGGGTTAATAGGCTTCTTTGGATTACGCAAAATTCAAAAATAGTCTAGATTAAATACTCCTGAGTACTAAAAAGCACGCTCTAATTAAGTTAGGGTGTGCTTTTTTTTGTATCTAATTCTTTGTTATGTAAGGTTTTTTTATTTGTATAAGTAAATGCTTATGCATGGGTATAGAAATATTTATATTTACATGTAATAAATTTACATTTAATATTATTTCCGAACAAAACAGGTTTTCTTAAACCCAGGAGATTTTATGAAATTTACTATCAAAACACTTTTTGCCATCGCTTTTACCGCTTTAACTTTTAACGCTTTAGTGAGTAGCACGGTTTCTGCCGATGAAATTATCGTAGAATCAACATCGCTTGATTCAATCTCTGTTGAAGAAGAGCACGGTATTCTATTCATGCGAGAGGAAGAGAAGTTAGCGCGTGATGTTTATTTAACGCTTTATGATATTTGGGGATTAAGCATTTTTAAAAATATCGCGAAGTCAGAACAGACTCATACCGAGACGATTAAAGCGTTGATTGAAAAATATCAATTAGCGGATCCCGTTGTAGATGATACGGTGGGTGTGTTCACTGACTACCATTTTGTAGAAGTATTTGAAGCCTTGGTTGCCAAAGGCAGTGAGAGTTTGGAAGGTGCTTTACAAGTAGGTACTGAAATTGAAGAGTTGGATATTAAAGATATTGCGGAAAGCATTGCGGTTGTTGACGGTAATGATGATGTGGTGAATGTCTATTCTGAATTGATGAAAGGTTCACGTAATCACCTAAGATCTTTCTGGGATGTGTTAACCAGCAACGGATTTACTTATGTTCCGACTCATATCTCGCAAGAAGAGTTTGATGCAATCATTAATTCGCCAATGGAAACAACCAATTTAAAATAAGTTTAGATTCGATTGGTTGAAATAAAAAAGGGGCATAAAGCCCCTTTTTTTATGGGTGGTTTAGGGTTGATGTGAATGAAACAATGATGAGCTATGACTTTTTTATTATTGTTGTCACTTAGCGGTTACCGTTAACAGCTCATCCCAGCGTGTTGTATAGCGTGCCGACATTAAATTACGATTCATTTTCCAGCTCTGATTGTGCAAACCGCTACTAGCAAGTTTGAGTGTGTTCTTTCCCATCTTTCGATTGATATTATCAAGCGTTTTCATTAAGTTGTCTGATTTAGGGTTGCCTGAATATTGTGGGTTGGGGGCGAAGAGGTCGGTTTGCAAGCTCTGTTTCTCTTGTATGTTTAGCAGCATGACGCTGGCTTTTTGGTATTCATAACCAGGGCGCCAAATTTTTTGTAATGCACGCAATGCCACTTTGGTCAGCAAAATAGTGCTGTCTGATGGGTAAACCAACGGAATGGTCTGTTGATTCCGGTATTGTGGTAGCTGGGTTTGATAGGGCGGGGTGGTTATGAACACACTGATGGCTTTGCAAGTGCCGTGTTGTTGACGAAGTTTTTCGGCCGCGGTCGCGGTATAGCTGCTGACCGCTTCACGCATGGTGTTAAACTCTGTAACATTGCGGCTAAAAGAGCGAGATGAAACGATGTTTTGCTTATTGCCCGGTATCTCTTCAAAGCTTAAGCAGGCCTGCCCGTTTAACTCTAAAACCATACGTTCGATATTGACGGAGAACTTTCTTTTAAGCGTTTTCTGGTCTAGACAAACCAAGTCGTAAACGGTGTTGATGCCTGCAGCATTAAGCTGTTTATTAAGGCGTTTGCCAACCCCCCAAACTGCCCCCACCTTTATTGTCTGATAAAGTGTGTTACGAGTGTGTTCGGAAAGCTGGCTTAAATCGAATACGCCATGACAATCCGGTAGTTTTTTGGCCAGATGGTTTGCCAATTTGGCTTGGGTTTTCGAGCTGCCGATTCCAACCGCCACTGGGATTCCAATCCATTGCAAAATGCGCTCTTTCATTTGGGTGGCATGTTGGTTGAGGCGCTGTTTGTCAATCCCGGTAAAATCTAAAAAACTTTCATCAATTGAGTAGATTTCTTGGCGACTCGCAAACTGGGCGCTGATTGCATGCATGCGTTGGCTCATATCTGCATAGAGTTCGTAGTTTGAACTAAATACGGCCGTATCGAAACGTTTTAATATTGGGGCAACCTTGAAAAAAGGCTGAAACATCATGCTATCGGCCGTGGCCGCATAATACCCACCTTGACCTAAACTATTGGGTTTGACATGCTGTAAATCTAAGTTCTTCGCTATTTGGTTGGCTGCCACAATGCAGCCATCGTTATTAGAAAGCACGACAACCGGCCGGTTTACCAGGCCTGGTTGAAAAGCGATTTGGCAGGACGCGTAAAACGAGTTACCGTCAACTAAGGCATAGGTTGGCATCGGATGCATCTCAATGGGTTGTGTTTAGGGCGATATGCTTAAGGTTGTTTGCAATTATTTTTGGTTATGGGTTATCGGTGAGATTAGTATATAATTTAAATCTTGAAAATTGTAACAAAAAAACAAAATCCAATTTTAATCTCAGTCAAATAGATGATTCACGTGAAACACGGGCTCAAAGCAAAGAGAGAAATCATGACACAAAAAACAGATAGCTCGGTTGGCTCTATCTCACACGGGGGCGTACGCGAAGGGGCGGGACGTAAAAAGGGCACGGGTAAATTCGGTGAACCGACCAAAGTGATGCGAGTACCACAGTCGAAAGTGGCGCAGATCCAGGCGTGGTTGAACTTACAGAATAAGCCTAATGCGGGTAAATCGATATCCCCCTCTAACCAATCGCGATTTGATTCGCCTTTTGCTTGGTATTTGCCAGAGGAAGAAGCCGAAGTGGTTGAATTACCTCTGTATGCTCATAAAGTTGTTGCAGGTTTTCCAAGCCCGGCAGACGATTATATTGAGGCGCGTTTGGATTTGAACGAGAAGTTAATCCGTAATAAAGAGGCGACTTTTTTACTCTCGGTTCAAGGCGATTCGATGAAGGATGCGGGGATTTTAGATGGTGATATCTTAGTGGTGGATCGCAGTATTCAGCCACAAGATGGCAAAATCGTGATTGCCGCTTTAGATGGCGAATTAACGGTAAAGCGTCTATCGATAAAGTCAACGGGTACTTGGTTGGTGCCAGAAAATGACAACTACCCTCCTATTTTAGTGAGAGAGTCATCCGATATTTTGATTTGGGGTGTGGTGACGGCAACCATTTCACAATTTTAATAGCGTGGATTTGGGACTGATTTTTTAAGTGCCGAGTAAGGTGAAAAAGCTCTAAACAGATTACGATACTTAAAGATAGGCTGGGAATTTTCAGCGTGTTTTTTTGAAAAAAATTGGTATTGGAGACGAAAAAGATTAAAAAATCCATTAAATAAATAAAGGGATTTGCAACAAGACTGAAAAAGGTGCAGAATCTAACTCTAAATAAATATTCTATCTGTGCAGTAAGGCAAGTTTTTTAAAATGTATTTTTGAAATATTTGCCGAATTCAAAACTTAGGCTTTGAACCAATCTATGACTTTTTTTAAAACAACCAAGACATTAATTTTTGGTACTTTTTTGACAATAATTCTAGTCGCTACTGCACTGTATTGGCTTTATGCTACCGCTAAAACCCAGCTCTATAATGACGTGCTCTCCGCACACTACAAAACCCTTGATTATGATATCAATCGCTTGGTAGAGAATCGCCGTGAAGCTTCTATGGCGATTGCTTTAACACTTTCTGAAAACAAGCAAGTGCGTGATTTTATCTGTGAACACTGCACGCCAGAAACTCAATCGCGCTTAAATTTCGATGCTCTTTTGGATGAGTTGGCATTGCATACCCACCATAGTGGGATCTGGATTCAGATTTTAGACCATCAAGGCATCAGCCGCTACCGTAGCTGGACAGATAAGGTGGGCGATTCATTGGTGAATGCACGGCGTGATGTGCAAACGATGTTGCAGACTCCGCAAATTACCCAAAGTATGAGTGTCGGTAAATTCAGCTTAACCTTTAAAGCCATGGTGCCCTTGTTGGATGAAAATCAACAGCTTATCGGGATTGTTGAGGTGGTATCTCATATTGCCCCATTAACGGTGCGCTTGAAAGAGGCGCAAGGTGTTGATTCGGTCATTTTGGTCGACAAACGTTATCGGAAACAACTGACTAAGGCGTATACGGGATTGTTTGTAAACGATTACTATGTGGCTAATGCCAATGCATCCAAAAGTGAAATGAGCTATTTAGAAACGGTTGCAAGTCAAAGGTTTTCTAAGATGGAGCCGGTTTGGGTTGATGACAATAAAGTCATTACGCAACATCCTATTCAAGATGATAGTGGTTTGGTGTTGGGTTACTGGTTTTTGTTTGCTCCTGAGAAAAACCTGGATTTAGTCGAGATGCAACAACTCAAAAGTCGATATTTGTACACGGCCTTGGTGATTATGCTTCTAAGTCTTATGTTGATGCTGTTGTATATTTTCAAAAAACGTTCAGATATAAGTTCAAGCTATTACCGAACCATATTGGATTCGGCGTCGGAGATTATCTTTGTTTCGAATCTTGAACGTATTTTGGAAGCAAACCAGCAGTTTTTTGAGTTTTATTCCAAATTCAATTCTATTGATGAGTTCCTTAGATATTACGATTGTGTGTGTGACACTTTTGAAAAACAAGAGGGCTATCTGCAGCGTGAAATGGAGGGTGTCTTTTGGTTGGAGTATGTTTTAAAACATCCTGATGATTTGCATAAAGTCGTGATTAAGAAAGATAGTCAAACCTACTATTTTCAAGTGAAAGTAGCGCAGATTCAACTGTACGAAACCCCTTTGTACAGTGTCATCATGCACGATATCACCAGCCAAGAGCTTTATAAAAAGCAGTTGGAGTTTTTATCACAAACCGATACCTTGACGGGGATTTCTAATCGACTGGTCTTCAATCAAACCCTTGTACAAGAGGTTCAGCGTTCGCACCGTTACCACTCCGATTTGTCATTGCTCATTTTTGATATCGACTTTTTTAAGAATATTAATGATAGCTACGGGCATGAGGTCGGAGATCAGGTATTGATTACCTTGAGTGAAGAGGTTGGTAAGTTATTGCGTGAAACGGACGTGTTCTGTCGTATTGGTGGAGAAGAATTTACCATTATTATGCCTGAAACAAATCTTCACGATGCCGAGCAAACGGCGGAACGTTTGCGTAAGGCGATAGAGGAATTGCCGCAAAGCACTTTGCCAACCCAATTAACGGTGAGTTTTGGTGTTGCCGCAATGACTCGTTGGGATAATGATAAAACTCTTTTGAAACGAGCGGATCAAGCGCTTTATCGTGCTAAAGAAAATGGTCGAAATCGTGTTGAAATCGCTATTGAGTTAGATAATCAAGCGCATTTAAACTTTAACAAGCCAATAAACTAGCTCAATATTAACGCCGTTCAATCTAAACATTATTGATTCATACTCAGTATAATAGCGGCAATTTCAATAGAGCCTTTCTTTCCCTTACCTATTTAAAAAGGAAACCGCATGAGCGTTTTACCAAGTCATTTAAAATATGCCGAAACTCACGAATGGGTTTATATCGATGAAAAAGGTATTGCCACGGTCGGCATAACCGATTTTGCCCAAGAATCTTTGGGTGAGTTGATGAGTGTGACTTTTCCTGAATTGGGAACCGATATTGCCGCAGGAGAAGAGGCGATGTCTTTAGAATCGGTTAAATCGGCATCTGATATTTTTGCCCCTGTAAGTGGTGAAATTATCGAAATCAATGAAGCTTTGGAAGATGATCCGGAATTGATTAATGAAGAGCCGTATGATGGTGGTTGGTTATTTAAAATCGCAGCACATGATGAAAGTGAGTTAGAAGATTTGCTTTCCGACGAAGAGTATCAAAAGATGATCGACGGCTAATCAGGCCACCGGTATGGATTACATAGCGATTTATCAAATAGTTTTTAAAGGGGTTTAACCGTAAATTGAATTAAGGTTAAACCTCTTTATGTTTTTAATTAGCGGTTTTTAGCCACCGAGATTTTTAGCTTGATTTAGCCTGGCATTGATTGATGTCAATTAGCCGAATAGCAGTACTTTACATAAAAAGAGAACCCAAGATGTTAGCCAGTTTACGATTAAAAAAGAATGAAGAACGCCGTATTAAACAAGGCCATGTCTGGGTTTACAGTAATGAAGTGGATACACAAGCAACGCCGTTAAAAGATTTTCAGCCTGGTCAGCAGGTGATTGTTGAAGCTTCTAATGGTAAGCCACTCGGTATGGGTTACGTCAACCCAAATACCTTGATTTGCGCACGTATTTTAAGCCGTAGCGCTAAGGTTGAACTTAATATCAAGTTTTTGAAAAAGCGAATTCAAGCCGCACAAGATTTACGTGAAATTCATTTTGACCAACCTTTTTACCGTTTGGTGTTCGGTGATTCTGATGGTTTACCAGGCCTGGTGATTGACCGCTTTGGCGATGTGTTTTCGGTGCAGATCACCACGGCCGGTATGGAAGTGGTTAAGGACGATATCATCCAGGTGTTAGAGAATCTCTATCACCCACAGGCGATTGTGATGAAAAACGATACCGCTAGCCGTACTTTAGAAGGCTTGCCCTTGTATGAAGAGGTGGTGTTGGGTGAACTGCCTGAATCGATTGTGATTACTGAAAACAATACCTTGTTTGAGATTCCGGTAGAGAACGGCCAAAAGACCGGCTGGTTTTACGACCACCGTTGTTCACGTCAGCGCTTGCAGAAGTTGGTGAAAGGTAAACGTGTTTTAGATGTGTTCAGCTACTTAGGTGGCTGGGGTGTTGCGGCGGCTAACGCCGGAGCCGAGGCGGTGACTTGTGTCGATGCTTCTGAATTCGCCTTGGATGGGGTTGACCATAATGCCGCTCTAAACGGGGTGGCTGAAAAAATGACCACCATTCAAGGTAATGCGTTTGATGTATTGAATGCGTTAAAAATGGAAGCCGAGAAGTTTGATGTGGTGATTGTCGATCCGCCCGCTTTCATCAAACGTAAAAAAGACTTTAAACAAGGTTTTGAAGCGTATCGTCGTATCAATGAATTGGCGATGCGTGTATTGGAAAAAGACGGTATTTTGGTTTCGGCTTCGTGTTCACATCATCTGACTCGTGACAACTTGTTGCAAGCGGTGCAGTCGGCTTCACGTCATATCGATCGTAATGTACAACTGTTTGAACAAGGCCACCAAGGGCCTGATCATCCTATCCATCCGGCGATTCCGGAAACAGAATACATCAAGACATTGTTCTTTAAAGTTTCCGCGAGTTGGTGATTCACTGTCGATTTAGCGAGCAAGCGCGATGAAGTCCCCCGTATTGTTGACGGTTACCGATCGTAAGCAACAGCAACTGGCTAAATTTTGCTATTGGGATGAGTTTGAGCAACAGTTGTATATCGATGCACGTAAACTCTTCCCTAACGAAGGGGTGGTCACGATTATCGGTTGGGATAACATGATGCTCAATGCACAGGACATCCCCGATTATCCGAGTTATTTCAAAATCATGGGCTGGCCAAACCAGCCGCAATTCTCAGATTGGCGTAAACAGATTCCGAAATGGGTGCAAGACAGTTGTGCCTTGTTTCCTTCTCACCAAATGACCTTATTACATTATGCGGGTAAGTATCCCCAAGTATTGGAGTTGCTCGACCATGCTCCTATGCTGGCTTGGCGATTGATTACCTCCCGTCTAGAAGAGCCAGAAATTGTCGCGCTGTTGTCGGGTAAGCGTTCGCAAATCGCCGCTACGGTGGGTTGGCCTGGTAAGGCGGAAACCATCAAATTCTTAACCAATTTGCGTTTGCGCTGGGTCAATAACGAGATTGCCGAACAGATTGAGACTTGTTTGTTGGACGAGCAACGCTTGAGTGCCTTGCAAGCACTTCCTAGAATCAATTCGATGGCGTTGTCTTTGGCGGCACGTTTTCCAGAGTTGATTGGCAGTAAATTGCATCACGCTTTGGCGCAGTTGCCGTGTCGACCTATGCAATGCCAAAGCATGGTCGCCTTGCTTGAAGATGCTTATAGAGCAGCGGAGTTTTTACGACTGCAAGAAAATATTGTCGATAAAATCGGTCAGTGCCGCTATTTGGTAGAGGTTTCCGAACTCTACCAGGCCTGGTTGGATTTGGCGGTTAACCAAGCACGCCATGAAAAAATCACCCAACATGCGGCCACCCAGCAACACTTACAGCAACGTTTAACGGCTGAGCCGCAAGCTTTGCATGGTTTGGATGATTGGATTGCGTTAAGTCAAATCCAGCAGCATATTTGGTTGACCGAATATGATGTGAATGAGCAAGGTGCTGACAAAGGGGTTTTGCTTGCTTGGAAAGATGAAGAGGGGGTTTGGGCCGCATTAACCTATTCGCATTTACCCGACAGTCCGCAAGCGATTCATAAGACGATGGAAATGCATTCGGTTTTACGAGTCAGGGGCTTGGAAAATAGATTGCCAGGCGCCAAGCAGCTTTCAACCTTACATCTCTGGCAAGCTAGCCAGTTACGGCAAGAATAACGAAATCACAAAAGGGCACTCCAACGCACTTCATTGGCATTCCCTAAGCTCATTCTCTGAAAACTCTGAACTCACTCCATAAACTCCGCTCTAGCAGCAGCGTTTTTTATATCCTCAAGAACACCTAGAGCGTTCAAGGCCTTGGCACTCTTTATTACAAGGGGAAGCTTGGTGTGTGTATTTTGCTTTAGGGTAAAACAATATATTTAAGCAGGCCAGGTCAATTTCAACTCTTGATTGTATTGAAGGTTGGTTATTGAAAGTTCGTAGAGAAAAAATCCCCCTCTGTAAGCAATCGTGATTTCACTTAGCGTAGAGGGCGTTAAAAGATTTCATTGTTTGAGCGGAGCGAGTTTTGAAATCTGAGCCAACAAGCTTAGTGAAATAGATTGTGGCTGTGGGGTGTCTTTTGTTTGGTTACTTTATTTGGACAAGCAAATAAAGTGACGGGAAGCCTGTAGATAAAACCCTAAGACCTATAAATATCAAAAAGGCTTCTCAATCATTGATGAAAATTTAAATTAAATAAGATACTACCTGGTCAAGTCGAATCATGATATTGACAGGAGAAGAACTTAATAGTTATGGGCACTGGAAAGTTTAGGTTTTGTTTATGTTATTAAGACCTGGTCTTTTTAAAACTTTCGTGACTTAAAGGTTAATAAACTGACCAGGCCTGGTAATAACTAATCTTGAATGATTTGTTCTGAACCCATTAAATCTTCATAGGTTTCACGCGGACGGATTAACCAGGCCTGGTTATCTTTGACCATGACTTCGGCCGCACGTGGACGAGTATTGTAGTTTGAACTCATGGTGAAACCGTAAGCACCAGCGGATTTAACCGCTAATAAATCCCCCGCTTTTAAGTTAAGGGTACGGTTTTTACCTAAGAAGTCTCCCGTTTCGCAAACCGGGCCAACCAAATCCCATTGGGCTTCTTGACCATCGGTTCGAGGAACAACCGGCACAATATCTTGATAGGCCTGGTATAAAGCCGGGCGAATCAAATCGTTCATGGCCGCGTCAATAATCGCAAAATTCTTATGTTCAGTTGGTTTTAGGTACTCCACTTCGGTGACTAAAACACCCGCATTACCGGCAATGGCACGGCCCGGTTCGATAATCACTTCAATACTCGGGTCATTCAGTTTGGCCAATAAAGCCTGAATATAGTCTTTGATTGGCGGAGGGGTCTCATCAGTGTACTGGATTCCCAAGCCTCCTCCGAGGTCGAGATGATGGATATCTATGCCCATTTCGGCAAGAGTCTCTTTTAGCGCCAATACGCGCTCAAGCGCATCTACAAAAGGCGTTATCTCGGTAAGTTGGGAACCAATATGACAGTCAATCCCGATTGGGTTGACGTGTGAACAGGCACAAGCATCGGCATACAGTTCTGGTGCGGTATTGATGTCTACCCCAAACTTATTGTCTTTAAGCCCGGTTGAAATGTACGGATGGGTTTTCGCATCCACATCTGGATTGACACGAATTGAGATATTGGCGATTAAATCCATCTCTTTAGCAACCGCTTGAATACGGTCCAATTCAGCGTGTGACTCCAGGTTGAAGCAGCGGATGCCCACTTCTAATGCACGGCGAATCTCAGCAGATTGTTTCGCCACGCCCGAAAAAACCACCTTTTTAGGGTCGCCGCCCGCTTTTAAAACGCGTTCCAGTTCACCCAACGAGACGATATCAAAGCCTGCGCCTAATTTGGCCAGTACATTTAAAACCGCAATATTCGAATTGGTTTTTACCGCATAGCAAACCAGGTGTGGTTGAGTGCCAAAAGCGGAATCGAATGCCAACCAACGGTTTTCAAATTCACTGCGTGAATAGATGTAAAGTGGGGTGCCAAATTCTTTTGCTAAAGATTCGATACTGACGTTTTCGGCATAAAGCCCGTCGTTTTTATAGCTAAACGCTGGTGTCATGATTTTTCCTGTTGCGATGGGGTTTCAGTAGGCAGTAAACGTAATAATGCACTGTATTCAATATGGTTGGATTGTGTAAGTGCCGAACTGGTTTGGCTTTTAGGCTCTTCAGGTAAATATAGAGGGCCTTTTTTGCCACAAGCCGAAAGTAGTATTGAACAGCAAATGACAGTTACAAAAAGAGATTTTGACGTAATCGGCATACTGAATCCATTATCCTGGGGGGTATACCAGGGGCTGTATAATTGGGTAAAGAGTCACTGCAAATCAAAAGCGGGCAGTGAGTCAGTTTATTTAGTTGGCTTATTTTAACAGAGCGCGTTAAATAACTCATCATCCAAACCCATTTGCCGCATAACTTTTTAATAAGGTTTTATAAAGTCATTTACGCGTTTACCAGGCCTGGTAAAATCTGTTTAATTGGAATAAACAACGAGTACAGCATGAATAAGAATTATAACTTGGCCGATTTAGATCCGAGTATTGTTGTGGAACCTGCGGTTAAAGCGAATGCCGCGGTGATTTGGTTGCATGGACTAGGCGCGGATGGTCACGACTTCGAAAACATTTTGCCGCAATTAGGTTTGCCTAATGACCATGCGATCCGTTTTGTTTTCCCGCATGCACCGGTACAACCCGTCACGGTCAACGGTGGAATGATGATGCGTTCTTGGTATGACATCCTATCAATGGATATTGCAGATCGTGTAGATATTAACGGGGTTGAGCAATCAGCCAATGTGGTGAATGATTTGATTGCCGAGCAGATTTCTCAAGGGATTCCAGCTCAAAAAATTGTCCTAGCGGGGTTTTCTCAAGGAGGGCTGGTGGTTTTGCATGCCGGGTTGAATTGTGATGAGAATCTTGCCGGTATTTTGGCTTTATCAACCTATTACCCTGAACCGTGTTTTAATGAAAGTTCGCTTAGAAATCATGCTTTGCCTATTTTCATGGCTCATGGACGTTATGATCAAGTCATTCCTTTATCAGTTGCCGAGGATTCAAAAGCCTTTTTAGAGTCAAAAGACTTTTCGGTTGACTGGCATAGTTATCCAATGGAACATAGTGTTTGTATGCAGGAAGTTGAACAAATTTCCGCGTGGTTGCAAACTCGGCTTCTTGAGTAAAAGTTCAAGCCAGAATGTCAGGTAGGAGCGCATTATGACCAATCAACAGCAGTGTGAAGCCTTTTTTGAAAGCCGTAAAACGCTGATTCTGAGCACAGTGGATTCAAAAGGGGGGCTTGAAACCAGCGTAGCGCCTTTTGTTTTCCATAACGGAAAGGTGTTTATTTTTGTCAGTGAATTGGCTAAACACACCCAAAACCTATTGTGGCTGATTGAGCAGAATCAAACATTAACAAATAACCGCCTACCGGGCCTGGTAGGCGGATTGTTGCTTGCCGATGAATCTCAGACCGAACAATTGTTTGCCAGAGAGCGTATGACGTTACAATTACTGGCGAGTGAGGTCGATAAACATAGCCAGCAATATGCGGAGTTATTAGAGCTTTTTCAACAGCAATTTGGCGAAGTGGTGGAATTGTTAAGCGGTTTAAGTGATTTTCACATGATTGAGTTGGCCATACAAAATGGCGGTTATGTGAAAGGGTTTGGTCAGGCTTTTGCTTTTGAAAACAATCCTTGTAGCGGGTTGACTCCCATTACTCGAAATTGACTAGGAATTAATTTGCAATCCATTAGCATTCAATCGGGAATTTTTGTTTATGTCTAACGCACGCCGTTACTTTCGCTATGATGTGATTTTGCCAATGCATCTTGAACCTGTTGACCGTTATGGGAAACATTTAAGCGCAGGACGTAGGCAGCTTATCTCGTTGGTAGAGGAAGAACATCTAAAAGAACTGAATGCCCAGTTAAATGGCTGGCTAGATAAGGTGTTTGATGCCAGTTCGAATGCCTTGTATGTTTTTTATGTATTGAATCATCGTCTCAATTTCATGTGGTGGTTGATTGAGCATTTAATGGAATCGAATGATCCACGTTTGGCGCATGACTACAAATTTAGAAGCCGAGAGGATAATAAGTTTACGCCTCCTTCGAGTAAAAAATCTAGCTCGGTCGGGCCTCTGATCCTAGCTCTATATCAACAGATCGGTGAATATGTGGATGAGCTTCAAACCGTTATAAAAGAGAGTGTCGATGGCAAGATTTTCATTTATTCAAAAGCGTCATTAGAGCTTTTTGATGATAAAAAGTATGTGAAGAACTTGGATGAGTTAGCTAATAATGGAGTTTTGCCGGCTAAAGTTTTGCGCTTGATGGTGGATAAGCTCAATCTACAAGCGACCGTTTTAGAGCGGTTGAAAGAGGCTTATCGAGAGATTTCAAGCTCAGGTAATTGGATGAATTACCGGGTCAACTTAAGTGCGGGTGGCTTTAGCTTTTTATCAACTTCACCTCATAAAATATTCAGTATTATGGATGTTTTTATGGAAATTGATGGTGAGGTTTTAATTTGCCGAGGTAAAATCATTTCTCAAAAAGAGTCTAATGATGAGCTACATCCCTATCGCATAGGGGTCGAGTTTGATTTGTTAACGGCGGAACAAGAACAGAAAATCACTTTATTTGAACAGCGTAAAGAGCTTAAAGACTCGATTCTTTCGGTGGCTTTACCCTATTGATGGATGCTCTGAAGCATTGGGGGTATTTGGCTTACGAAGCGAGGTTATGTTGAATACGTAAGTTGGCTTGTTTGATTTGTATCGCTGTTTTAACCCAATCGGCAAAAATAGGATGTTCAGATAAGACAGATTGGTATAAATCAATCGGGTTGTTTGACGGTAATCCACGTGCATAACAGGCAACTTCTATGAGTTTGTCGATATAGCGGTTGGGAAAATGAATCTCTATTTTAAAATAACTGACCTTAGTAAGGATTACGGCATTAAGAACCGCTATCCACTGTTCTTGAGATAAACGAAAACGACTAGCTAAAAATTCCGAAGGCCCTTCAAGTCGGTATGTGAGCATATCTTTGAGGCTGGCATAACGAATAAGGTCAGTAGCCGCCTCTCTTACTGAGATAGGGAGGACATCCATAAAACTTGCGTCAACGTCGTGATTACTTCCTGGCATCTTCTATTTTATTCTCGTCTGGATTGAGTGGTTTGTTGTTTATAAAAAACTCATTATGAGTATAAAGCAAATTTCATGCACTCTTTGACTTCTTGCTTTTGAATTTCTTGCTGTAAATAATCCTGGTCTTTTCCATTGGGAAATTCAAAGTTAATCGCAATCCGTTGTGTATGGTTTTCATTATCCTCTCTAAGATCAACTACGCTACCATCAAAATTAATGGCCCGGTCATCATGTTCAAAGTAGAGAAAAACATCAACTCTGGAGTATAAATCGAATTTTTTCGGCAAATGAACCGCTAGTCCACTTGAACTTACGTTTGCTACCCTTAAAGGCCATTCCTGTGGAAACTGTTTGAGATAGTTGTCATCGTTTATTTGACGGTAAACATTGAGGTAGGCTTCTAAAAATTCAGAAAGGTGTAACATGGCTTGGATTAATGGAATCTTAGCGAATTTTTCTTGTTGAAAAACGGTCATCATCTCATCCTGTTTAAAACCAATTGGTAGGTGGCCTTCTACGGAAAAGTGTTCGGGAGTCGATGAGTTGATGCTATTCACCATACGTTGCAAATAGCTTAAATATTTCTCTTCTATTAAAGAAAGATATTGGAAGGTTTTGGGTGAAGAGGCTTGAATGCCGTGAATGGAATGAAAGCCTTTAAGTTTGTCATTGACCTTGAGCCAATAACCCATATCATTTTTTGGATTAATGCCTTGAGAGATGTTTTTAGCGCATTCGCCAAAAAACTCGATGTCTTCAATAACGTCGTTAAATATCTGTGTAACTAAAGTGCTTTGTTCTTTGATTTTTTCAACCGATCGAAGTGTGTCGAATCTACGGGTTTCAATCATATTCACTAGCGGGGTAGGAAAGTAGTCTGCTCCGGTTGCATAAATTTCTCTATCTTTAATAGGAGAGCTTGGCACGATAAAGTAGCGTATTGGCATGTCAACCCGGTGAAAACGTCTGCCATTGCCTTTTCTAAACCATTTGTTCATGTAAATTACCGGAACCCTAAAAAGTGTTTAACTTCTTGGTATTCTAAATAATTTGTACCGGAATTGATAGCGGTTTAATCGGTTTGTCAATCCACTGAAATTCGGAGCCTTTACTGACTTGATGGCAGCTGGTTGAGCATTTGCCCGAAGAGCAACTTCCTGCGGTGATGTTTTGCTTTAGTTCCTGAATATGCCCTTGCTGCAACAAGGGTTCCATTAGTCCAATAGCCGCCGCTTCATCAATGTCGAAATGCTGTTGAATATCTAATAAAGTGACCCGTTGATGGCGTTTAATGTATTTTTTTAAATCCAATAAAATCATACAACATGCCCCAAGTTAGTCTGTTTTGGTTAAATTTCGATAGGGTTTGCCTTGTTTCCATAAAGCGAGATAGAGCGCCGCAAAAGCCAGGATGATAATCCCTATCCAATTTAATGATTGTAGAGGGTGTTGGGAGTAGGTTGCGATTTGATAAAAACCGACCGCGACACTGTAGCCTAAAAACATACTCCAACCGCCACTGTATAAAGCCCAGCGCCAGCCAAGCTCTTGTTTAATGGCACCAAAGGTGGCGACACAAGGAAAGTATAATAGAATCAATAACAGATAAGCGTAAGCACCGATTTGACCATCGAAGAACTTCACCATCTTATCTAAAGTCGATGGAGTAAACCCTTGCTCTTCAGCAATCTCTTTTTTATCGGCAACACCATTGATCGACTGTAAGCCGAGAGGGTCAGGTATGTCGTAAAAGATATTGGATACATTATCCGGGATGGTCGCCAAGGCTTCTTTCAAGGCACCGCTAAAATCATAACTATGGGCTTCAACCGTTTCTTGTTCGGCACTTTGATATAGGGCATCTAATGAGCCTACCACCACTTCTTTGGCTAATAAACCGGTAAACAATCCTACCGTCGCCGGCCAGTTTTCTTCAGTGATTCCTAACGGAGCCACAATCGGTGTCGCCGCTTTAGCCACGGTACTGAGTACGGACGTAGGTTGGTTCTCATGTCCAAAAGATCCATCGGTGCCCAAACTGTTAAAGAAGTTAAGCACCAATACGACTAAGACAATGACTTTACCTGCATCGAGAATAAAGCTTTTCAACTTATTGCGTGTGTTGAGTAATACATTGATTACCGCAGGTTTGTGGTAAATGGGAAGTTCCATCAACAGCGCGGGCGCTTCACCAGGTAATAAAGTTTTCTTAAGAATGATGGCGGTCAAAATAGCGGCTAAAATTCCTACCAGATACAAAGAGAATACAATCAGAGCTGCGTTGTCACTGAAGAAAGCGGTGGCGAACATGACATATACGGTGAGACGAGCGCTACATGACATGAAGGGCGTCATCATGATGGTCATGATGCGGTCACGTTGATCAGGTAAGGTTCGGCTGGCCAATACGGCAGGAATATTACAGCCAAAACCGACCACAAGTGGTATGAATGCCTGGCCGGATAAGCCTAAACGTCGCATCAAATTATCCATAATTAAGGCCGCTCTTTGCATATAGCCGGTCTCTTCCATAATGGAAAGCAGCAGGAACAGGGCTCCGATGACAGGAATAAAGGTTGCGACTACCTGCATACCGCCTCCAATGCCTTGCGCCAAAAAGGCAATCAGCCAAGCGGGAGCGTTCATGGTATCGAGTAGCGCGGCAGGACCATCGACAAATAATGCTTGGGCGCCTAAATCGAAAAAGTCCAAGAAGGCATTGCCCACGGTAATCGACAATGCGAATACCAGGTACATGATGGCCAGAAAAATCGGCATGCCTAAAACGGGATGGAGTGCCCAGCGATCGACGGTGTCGGTGGTGTTGCGAGTAAATTGGTCGGTATGTTCCTGGCTCGCATGGGTTGCATCATGTGCATATTGAAAATATAAGTCCGCGGCAATCAGAGCTAAATCTTCTTCATAATGCTTTTCGAGCTTTTGCTTTTCGGCTTCACAGAAACTCTGTAATTCCAAAGGAGCAAATTTCGGTTCAATCAACATCTGCAAGGTTTTCCAACAAGAATCCGAGTCAGAGTTTTGCTGTGCATCTCTTACCGCATGTACCGATTGATGCAATGCTTCAGGCAGATCGAAATGTAAATCCGAATTGTGATTTAACATTTGTGGCAACTGCTGCTTGAGTTGGTCGATGCCTTTGTTGTAATAAGCTGAAACCGGAATAACAGGGCAACCTAGTTGTTGTGAGAGTTTGTCCACATCAATTCTTAGATTACGTTCATTCAGCAGATCCATACGGTTTAAAACCACGACAACCGGCAAGCCCATATGCAGCAGTTGTGCGGTTAAAAATAGCTGACGTTCCAAGCTGGTGGCATCGACGATATTTAACACCAAGTCGGTGGGTTGGCACTGTAAATAGTTGGTTGTAACCTTTTCGTCCAATCCACAGTGAGCCGCATTTTCAAGGCTGTAGACACCTGGTAAATCAATCAGATGGTAAGATTTGTCATTAAGCTCGAAATATCCCGACTTTTGTTCAACGGTAACCCCCGGCCAGTTTCCAGTCGTTTGCTGTGAACCTGTAAGACGGTTGAACAGTGTCGTTTTTCCGCAGTTAGGATTACCAATCAAACCAATTTGGTAGGCATGTTTACCTTGCTGGGATTGTTTTTTGAATTTAATTTTTGGCTTAATAACGGTCATGCTAAAGGTTCTACCTGAATAAATTCGGCAATATGTTTATCAATCGCAAAGCGGCTACCATCGACACTGACAACCAGGTTTTGCCCACGGGTAAGAATCAGTTCGACAACACTATGGGTATGAAAGCCTAAATTGATTAAACGCATTTTCATCTCTAATTTGCCGTTGAGGGCGACAATCTGGCACACCTGACCGGTATGGCATTCTGAGAGAGGGGTTGAATGTGATGGTATTGACATATTTTCTTTAAATGATAATAGTTTTTATTTAGAAATAGAATAGCAAAAGCGCTTCTTAAATGCAAATAATTCTCAATAAACGCTTTGAATGGCTGGTTTAGGTGGTTAGAGCCTTTAAATCTGGGCTTGATATGGTTCAATGGTTTGGTTAAATTGAGTGGTTGAAGCAAACCTACCAGGCCTGGTAGGTTTTAAGCGAATGTTTTTGATTGGTTTATCAAGATTTTTTCTGTACTTTATATAACGCCACTTCTCCAAGTAGGTTTGGTGCAATACGCATACCTAATGAAGTGCGGTGTTCTGCGTTTACCACCGTTCTGGCGACAACTTCCAATCCTTTTTCCTCACATAAGTCTTCAAAATCATTGAAGGTGCACATATGAATGTTAGGTGTGTCATACCAGTGATATGGCAGGGTATCGGTTTCAGGCATCCGGCCATTGGTTAACAGTTGCAAGCGCATACGCCAGTGCCCAAAATTTGGGAAGGTGATAATGCACTGTTTACCAATCGCTAACATATCATCCAGCAACTCATCCGGGCGGCTGACTACCTGTAAGGCTTGGGTCATAATCACAAAATCGAATGAATCCTCATCAAAGTATTCACACAAATCATGATTGTTTAAGTCGCTTTGGATGACGTTGATGCCTTTTTGGATCGCCTGTACATTTTTTTGAGGATCCAACTCCATGCCATAACCGGTAATCGAGTAGGTGTCGATTAAGTGCTTAAGCAACTGGCCATCACCACAACCTAAATCCAAAACGCGGCTGTTAGGCGTTATCCAATCGGAAATCAGTTTGAATTCTGGAGAAATACGGTTCATTTTTTATCTCCATTTTGGTCATTTTCAGGCAGTTCATTAATCAATTTCTGCATATAGGCTCTAAACACCGCTTCGTAATGTTCATTTGGCAATAGGAATGCATCATGCCCATGCTCAGATTCGACTTCGGCATAACTCACATTGGCATCGTTATCCAGCAAGGCTTTAACAATCTCATGGGAGCGCTGCGGTGAAAAACGCCAGTCAGAGGTAAAAGAGACCACCAAGAAGTCAGCGGTCGCTTGAGCAAGTGCTTTGGTGAGGTCGTGGTCAAACTCGGCCGCAGGATCAAAATAATCCAGCGCTTTGGTCATCAGCAGGTAGGTGTTTGCATCAAAGTTTTGCTTGGTGGCAAATTTCTCACCCTGGTAGCGCAGATAGCTTTCAACCTGAAACTCAACTTCGTAGTTGTATTGCAGTTTGTCTTCACGCAATTCGCGGCCAAACTTTGAGCCCATCATATCATCCGATAAATAGGTTAAATGCCCGAGCATTCTCGCTAAGGACAAGCCCTGTTTTGGAATGGTGTCGTTTTCGATGTAACGACCACCATGAAATTCTGGATCGGTCATAATGGCACGACGTGCCACTTCATTAAAGGCGATATTTTGTGCCGATAACTTAGGTGCGGCGGCAATGACTAAAGCGTGGCGGAGTTTGTCTGGATAATCAATCGCCCACTGTAATACCTGCATGCCTCCCATAGAGCCACCTATCAGAGCCGCCCACTGTTCAATGCCCAAGTGTTTGCGCAGTTCATTTTGACTGTTGACCCAGTCACGGCAGGTCATCATCGGGAAGTCCGGACCGTAAACCTTTCCGGTTTCCGGGTTAATTGAGGTTGGGCCTGTGCTACCTCGGCAGCCCCCCAAATTGTTAGAGCAAACCACAAAGAATTTATCGGTATCAACCGGTTTTCCTGGGCCAATATAACCATCCCACCAGCCAGGCTTACCATTGGCGTCTTCGCCGGCAACATGGTGGTCACCACTTAATGCGTGGCACACCAATATCGCATTGGAAGCATCGGCATTGAGTTCACCATAAGTTTCATAGATCAAGTCGTAACGTGGCAGTTGCGCACCACTGCTCAAGGTAAGCGGGTTCTCTACTTGAAGTAGCTGTGGGGTAATAACACCTAAACTTTGACTCATTCCCATCAACCTATCATCTGCTGTGCAATTTGCGTGATTGAACCCACTACCACAATTTGAAAAAGCTTTATGGCTAAAATGGCAAAAATAGGCGATAAATCCATGCCGCTAATCGGTGGGATCAAGCGTCTAAAAGGGTCTAGAATCGGTTGGGTAAGCTGGTTGAAAATGATCGTATTAGGGTTGTAACCTGGCGAAACCCAACTCAATACCGCTTGAATGATAATCAACCAGAACATCATGTCGAGCAGTTGATTAACGATTTCTGTGGTGGATGCCAATACAATGAAAGGCACACCAAAACTACGACTGGTTAAGTAGCCTATTAAAATGACAAATATGGCTTGAATGATGACTGCCGTGCTTAAAGCAGACCAATCCCAACGTCCTTTGGCGGCGACCACCTTATTAAGCGGGGCACAAATAGGGTTGGTCACCTTGGCAATAAATTGTACGATTGGATTGTTCCAATCCGCATAGGTTGCACGCATTAAAAAACGTAACATTAAGGCAAAAATGACCAAACCCACTAAGGTTTGCATTAAAAATAAACCGCCCTGGCCAACAGGTGAAGTAAGTTCCATTAAGCTTTTCCTCCTAATTCATCGGCGAGTTCTTGGGCACGGGTTTGAGCCGCTTTCATCGCATTTTCAACGATTTGGTGTAACCCGGCATTTTCAAAGCTTTGAATGGCACGTTCGGTCGTACCGTTTGGAGAGGTTACGTTTTTACGCAAGGTCGCACAATCTTGATGGCTCTCTAACGCCATTTTTGCCGCACCTAAAGCCGTTTGCAGGGTCAATAAGTGTGCGGTTTTTTCATCTAAACCCAGTGTCTGCGCGGTTTGTTCCATCGCTTCCATAAACATAAAGTAATACGCAGGCCCACTACCGGAAAGGGCGGTTACCGCATCGAGTTTTGCTTCTTCATCCACCCATACGGTAATGCCTGCCGCGCGTAAAATATGTTCCGCTTGGCTCTGTTGCTCATTGGACACAAAGGTATTGGCAAACAGACCGGTTGCGCCGGTTTGGATGAGAGCAGGGGTGTTGGGCATGGTTCTCACTATCGCGGTGTTACTGCCCAGCCAACGATTGATATCATCTGAGCGAATACCGGCGGCTACCGAAATAATCAGCGGCTTTTTAGCTTGTACTGCGTCAGCAATGCTGTGACAGACCGATTCAAGCACTTGAGGTTTAACTGCCAGTACCACAATATCGGATCTTTGAATCGCTTCAGCGTTATCCGCTAAGCAATGGATGCCAAAATTTTGGGTGACTGAATTGCGTTGAGCTTCTGTAGGATCGGTAGCGATGATGTTTTGTTTGTTATAACCACTGGCAATCAATCCACCAATAAGACTTTGCGCCATATTTCCTGCGCCAATAAAACAGATAGTTGCGTTCATAATCGTTCAGTATTTTCCATTGAAAAGTAGACAAATGGTCTGTAAAAAGTTAGCAAGTATTATACGCTATCTTGAGGACAAAATTATAGAAGGGATGGTAATAGATTTACTTTGTTTTTTGGCGATTTAAGCGAAGTTTGAAAACGTAAAAAACAGCTTAAAAAGCAATAGAGATGTTTTGGACTGTGAATGTTTGAGATAAGTTAAAAATACCTACCAGGCCTGGTAGGTATCCAAATCACATTGATTAATTTATATTGTTTATCGTTTGACTAGCCAGCGTTTCGGTGATGGGAGGTGTTTTTTCATACATCTCTTTAAAACGTCCTACGTAGCTATCACCAGTTATACCTCCATGTGCGACATCATCGGCATGCATGCCCAATACAAAGCTCGGTTTAATGGTTTGATAATACAGCTCAACCGTGACATTAAATGGAGCAGTACCCGCTGAAACGTCAATATTGTATGTGACGGTGTCCGTTGCATCAGAACCCGCAGCTTCTTTACCCGGTGCAAAATCGGTATCGGTTGAGGCCAAGCCGACAATACCGTCATCCATTATGCTGCTGTCGGCTGGGTTAGTGTGTTGTCCATCTAATGTCCAACCCTTTGGTGGAATGCGATTATCTTTAAGGTATTGACGAGCATGCAATAACACATGAGTAATATCCTGGTTGACGTCGCCCAATACACCCTCATAAATAGCCACCTGGTCGGCACTGTTAATGGTGTCGTGATGCGGTTCATAGCAACCCTCGGCAATGGAATCAAAACTAGCCGCATCAGGCTGTTTAAGCATCTCTAAACACTTACTTTGGGTAAATCCCGTAGTAGAATTATCTTTGGCAATTCGACCATTACTATCCACTGCTCCCGATTCAAATACCGTTGTACCATTGTTGTCGGTGATCTTTAAATGTACCCACATACGGCGAGATGGGTAACTGGTTGGCAGTTTATGGCCGGTATTATTGGTGATTTTTACCGGTACAGTTAGAGTCGTTCCGACAAGAGATGGCATGGCAACTACATCAGCGGCAGTACTTAAAAACGCTTTGGTTGCATCCACTTTATCTTGAAATCCTTGAGCGGTATGTCCAGAGTCTGTGCCTAAACCGAGTTCTGTCATATAGGTTTTAAGCAGGGTCAATAAGTAGCTATTTCCCCCTACAAATTCATGTACTCCAAAAAAGCTATCTAAATTATCTTTACCTCCAAAATCTGGACGTTCAACAAGTGTTGCATTACCAGGGCTTTTTGTACTAATAACGGTTTTATAGCCTGCTTCTGGTTCCGCCATATGGCAAGCCTGGCAGGTTTTATTGCCTTTTGTGGGGTCAGAAAAATCGCTGTTTAACCATTCCCAATAAGGTGTTTGTTCGGGGAATTGAGCGATAGAATTAGAATCATTAGGGTCAATCAAAATGGGATTGCCGTCCAAGTCTAAAGATGGAGTGTAAAGGTTATGGCAAGAAGCGCATAACGCAGATTCGGCAATATGAGCCGCATATTGAGGTGTATAGCCTGTTTGGTTAATCATGTTATTGCCAGTTGGCAGTTGAAATGGTCCAAAGATGGTTTTATTTCCCGTATCTGACGTTGATTTTATTTGGTAGTGCCCGCTCATACTGGCAATGGTGCCAAGATTATCTGGTTGAACCTGATGGCAGGAGGTACAAGCGACCCCCTCACGAGCGGCATTGTCTTCAATCGCAGTGGCAAATGGGTAACCACCATCGGCTAGTAAAGTGGTGGGGTCATCTACCAAGTCGGTATTAGTTTGGTGAGCATGAGTATAAGCCATAGGGGCATGGCAACGCATACAGGTATCTTCAATAAAGACTTTTTTGTCTGGAAAAACGTGCCCCTCTTCTTCAACCACGGCATTGAAGTAAGGGTCATTTAAGGCATTGGCCATAGTGGAATGCTTCCATTTAGTAAATGGACTCACGTCATCACCATTGTAGTCCATTACCAAGCCATTTCCTGCATGGCAAGCAGCGCAGGTTGCCGATGCGGTAAATACACCCTCGCTACCCCAGTTTTCTATGGCGGCGGTATTACTAAACATAGCACTGTCTGGTGAATTATCTAATAGAACAACAACCCCGGTATCATCGGAAATGGTAGCATTGGTTGGATTGCTTAAGGTGAGATGAAATAGTTTGGTCGTATCGGTATTTCGGCTAGCTTGCAACTGAATCGTTACTGTTTTAGAGATGTCGCCTGCGGAGAAATCTAAAACGCCACTCGTAGCGGTATAGTCTGTTCCTGCAACAGCAGTACCATCAACTGTGGTGTAGTTTACGCTAATAGCCTCTTCGGAAGCAGCGGATAAGCTAACCGTTACCACAACCGAGGTTGCAGTATAAACGGCTGAAGTATCTTGCACCGATAAACTTTGCAACGTTGGAGCAGGGTCTATTGTTGTTGTATCGCTTCCGCCACCTCCACCACAACCGGCTAAAGACAAGGCTAAGAAAATAGGTACACTTAATAAACTTAGGTTGTTTAGCAATTTCATTTTCATGCTCTCCATTAATCTACTCACGCTGATTCTTTCTATTAAAACGTTTTGCTTGAAAGAGGTCAAAGTTTGTTTATAAAGTCGTTAATTAAATTGATTGAGGTTAATTTCAGCTGGTCGGTTCTAATTTTAACCAGGCCTGGTGATTCGTTAATGGGCGGTTAAACATATCCGTTTTTATGAAAAAATTAAGTTTTAATTAATCGGCCGATATACTTGGGTATAAGAATAAAAAACACTCAAGGGAACTTACAATCAGAAAAGGCTTTTCCTATGTCAAATACAATTGTTGATAACCCTCTCTTAAATCGCCTGTTTGATGGCCAAGATCCAAAGAAAAACAGTGCTGTGAACTTAAACGTCGCTGATCTGGCAAAACAGACCTCAAATACAGCAAAAAGTTCAGCCAATCAGGGCGATGTCACTTATGCACCTAGCTCAAAAGCGGCAAGCTCAATATCAAACATGCAGCAGGTTGAAAGGGCTTATCAATATAGCGAAACCATGAGTTTGCAACTAACGACAAAGGAAGGGGATTTGGTCACGGTCGATTTCCGTCAGCTTTATGCTCAATACCAATCTTATAAAGAGATGGCTTCTGAACAACAAAGGCCGCAAGGTGTACGTTATTTTGAAAGTAAACAAGCTATGGAAATGACCGCCTTTGAGGAACAGTTTGCCTTTAGTGTAGAGGGTGATTTGAACGAAGATGAATTAAAAGCGGTGTTTGATGTATTTGAGCAGGTAGATTCGTTATCAAACCAGTTTTTTGATGGCAATATCGAACAGGCTTTGCAGCAGGCGATGGAGTTAAAGATCGATTTTGGTCAATTGAGTAGCTTTAAACTTAATTTAACACAGACAGAATCTACTGCGGTCCGTTATCAAAAGGCCGCATTGGCAGAATACAACCAGGTACAACAGCAAACTGAACAGCCCGCTACCGGTGAGGAGGTTACCCAGAAATATGGCGTTGATATGAGTGATCTACCTGCGTATTTGCAAAATTGGCAAGAGGCGATTAACCGTTTAAGTGAGCAGTTTGAAAATGCTCAAAATTTCTTGAATGAATTGATGGCAGATGTTAACGCTCAGCGTATTCCTGAACAAGACAGCCGACAAGGCTGGTTGGAGCGAGTAACTGCATTTCATGAGCAGTTAGCGCAGATGGCGCAAAGTAAATCCAAAGATTCTGCTGATAAAACTGAGCCTGAAAATGCCGAAAGTCTTCATGAGGGTTTGACTAAACAAACCGAGGTGATTACATAAAGCTTGAGTGCAAAATGAAAGCCTGTAAAAAAGCTAAAGATAACACTTAAGAATTCGGTAAATAGGTCGTTACATAAAATATAGAGGTGATTGGCAGTTAAAGAGATTTAAATGGATAAATCACCCTTGCAAGCCCAATAGTAAAAGCTGGATTGTTCATGTTGTTGGGTTTGTGCAAAAAGGAGATAAAGCCAAAATCGAGTTAATTGATTTTGGCTTTTTTATGCCTTGATTTTGTATGATTTTCTCAAATCAAGATTCTTTATTGCTGTAATCTCTTGCGCCAAATATATCTGTTCCGATGCGCACAATGGTCGCGCCTTCATAAATGGCCGCTTCTAAATCCCCCGACATTCCCATAGACAAGGTATCGATGGAATGATTGGGTAACGTTTCCTGTAATTTCTGCAATAGTTGGCGCATGGCCGCAAAAGGTTTCTTTTGCTCTTCAAAGGTTTTAGCCGGTTGTGGAATGGCCATTAAGCCTCTTAACTGCAAATTAGGCAGTTCGGATATTTGTGGTGCAATTTCTAGGATTTCATGCGGCGTAAAGCCCGCCTTAGAGGGTTCTTGGCTGATGTTTACTTCTAGTAAAACTTGCAGTGGTGGCAAGTTTTCAGGGCGTTGAGCACTTAAGCGTTGAGCGATTTTTAAACGATCTATACTGTGCACCCACTGGAAGTTTTCAGCGATGGGTTTGGTTTTATTGGACTGAATCGGTCCAATAAAATGCCACTCTGCATTCGGTAAAAGAGCAATTTTCTCTAAAGCTTCTTGCAGGTAGTTTTCCCCAAAAGCGGATTGACCATGTTGCGCCAATTCCTGAATGTCTTCGATAGGTTTGGTTTTGCTGACGGCCAGTAATCGCACAGATTCAGGAGGGCGTTCGGCATTTAGACAGGCCTGGTTGATTCTGTTTTTTACATTTTCATAACGAGTGATGATTGAATCAGGCATGGGGACTCCAGCAACATTTAATTGAAATTAGTTTATGTTTTGTTTTGTTTATCTTATGTTTTGCCTATTCTAATGGATTAAGTGAACCATCGTTGTCCAAAACAAGCAAATGGGTGCGGTTGAAAATCCGATTTGCGATATGGAAATGGCTTTATAGGAGTAAATTGTTTTGAATCAATTTTAGAAAACGATAAATCTTATCGTGGCCTGAAAACCGATTGAAATCGGCGTATAGTTAAAGTATTGACGATAAACAATTAAACGAAATTCTTTAAGTAGGAGGTTAGAGTGAAGAAAGTCAAATCCAGTGAGAGTAATTACCCTTATACAGACAAGATTAGCCGCGCAGAATATGAAAAAACTAAGCGTTCTTTGCAGATTGAGCTTTTGAAATTGCAAAAGTGGGTTAAAGAAAACGATGAACGAATCGTGCTGGTTTTCGAAGGGCGTGATGCCGCCGGCAAGGGGGGGACCATCAAACGAATGATGGAGCATCTTAACCCTCGTGGAGCACGAGTGGTTGCATTGGATAAACCTAGTGAAATTGAAAAAGGCCAGTGGTATTTTCAGCGTTATATCGAAAACATGCCGACGGCAGGTGAAATCGTGTTGTTTGACCGTTCTTGGTACAACCGTGCCGGTGTTGAGCGAGTCATGGGGTTTTGTAAGCCACAGGAATATACCTTGTTTATGCACCAAGCCCCAGAGTTTGAGCGTATGATTCAAGCCGATGGTGTTCGTATTATGAAGTTCTGGTTCTCAGTTGGCCGTAAAGAGCAGTTAAGACGTTTCAATGCTCGAAAAACAGACCCTCTAAAACAGTGGAAGTTAAGCCCCATGGATTTGGCATCACTTGACCGATGGGATGATTACACGCGTGCCAAGGAAGATATGTTCTTCTACACCAATACCAACCATGCACCGTGGACGGTTGTGAAATCAAACGATAAAAAACGTGCGCGTTTAGAGGCGATGCGTCATGTATTGAGCCAGATTCCATACGAAGGTAAGGATGAAGAGGTGGTTGGACAACCCGATCCTTTGATTGTGAGTTCGGGTGAAGATATTTTCCAATACGATTGATAGACAAACTGAACGGGGGAGTAAGCGATGAAAATTGATAAGCATGCGTATAAAGTAGTTGATGGCTTTAAAAAAAGCCTGACTAAAGAGCAAAAGAAAGCCCTTACATCTGAAAACTTTGAAGAGTTACAAATTCTGATTGAAGCGGCAATCGGTTCTACGGCAGAATTGGCGTTGCACACGGTAGCGAAAGATATTGAAAAACTAGCTAAAAAAACGCGCAAAAAAGCTAAGTTTATCGATGAGCTTGAGGAGTGATGTTTGTATTAAATGCAGAGATTCAGATGTTTAGAGTAGAAAATTTAAACCGCTATGTTTTTAGATTGAAAATGCCTACAAGTTCAACCCAATCAAACGATTGGCTTGCTTGCAGGCATTTTTTTTGTACCGAATTTTCTGAAAAAACCACCACCTGCCAGTTCTCAATTTCACCACTGGCCTGCATTTGGTAGTGCTTGGCTTGTAACCATTCAGTGAACATCTCATCAATGCTACCCTCAAAACAACCGGGTAAGCCTTGCTGTGAAGCTAGCCGGTTTTGAATGTGCCAATCTTCCAATAGTGTTGAGGCGCCAATCGCCTCGGCAGGCATCTCGTTCATTAAATAGCGTGCCGGTTTTACCATAAATGGAAAAGCGGTTTCGCTCGCGAGAATGACATTGGTGACAGTGTTAGCGGTTTGTAAACTACGGTGTTTGGCTAAAGCAAAGGCGTTGGCCATATAAAGGCCATCACCCAAAATCAAAACAGGCGAGGCAGGTGGTTCCAGATGAGGCATAACGTCATCTGCATCACTGTAAAGTTCTAGGCTATGTTCAATCACGGCTTGCGGTAAAGCTTGCTGGGTTAAGAACTGGTAGCTGTTTGAGGTATTGTCTTGGCCATATTGAAACAGAGTCAAAGGTATCTGAGGAGCGGCATCGAAGTGGAAAAATGTTCCCAAGCAGGCAGCAAAAGGAATCTCATCATTTAACATGAGGGTGACCAACCAAAAGCCATTGAGTTGTTCAGCTTGATTGGCAGGTTTTTTAAGTGAATAAGATTCCATAAATTGAGGTGTTTTAAGTTGGGATCAATCAGTTGCTGTCGCGGCGGTAAACAGGTCGTCCCTGGAAGAAGGTCTCTTCCACTTGGCCAACAAACTCCCAACCGGCAAACGGTGTGTTTTTACCTTTACTTAACATCTGTTTGGTTTCTAAAGTCCAAATCGCTTCAGGGTCAACGATACAGAAATCGGCTGAACTGTTTTCCACGAGTGAGCCTGTCTGGCAACCAATGATTTGGGCCGGCATCTGGGTCACACTGCGTACCGCGGTCATTAAATCCAAATCGCCGTTTTGCACCAGTTTCAAAAGCAATGCCAACAGGGTTTCTAATCCACTGATTCCTGGCGCACTTTCACCAAAGGGCAGTAATTTAGTATCTCGCTCTAACGGGGTATGGTCACTGACAATCACATCGATCACGCCGTTTCTAACCCCCTGAATCAATGCTTGTTTATCATTCATGCTACGAAGTGGTGGCGAAACATTGAACAGGCTGTTAAAGCTTAATAAATCCATTTCTGAAAGATGCAATTGGTGAATGGCAACGTCGCAAGTCACCGGTAATCCACGTTTTTTGGCATCCGCTATCAGCTCAACCGATCGCGCGCAAGAGAGTTGAGAAAAGTGGGCTTTTACTCCCGATTCTTCAACCAAAACCAAATCTCGCGCTAAAGCGGCCGTTTCGGCCGCTGGTGGGTTTTCTGGCAAACCTAAACGCGAACTCACCGGACCGCTATGTGCAATACCGCCGTTGCGTAATTGTTTATCTTCACAGCGTAAAAAAATCGGAATGTCCAACGTAGAGTTGTACTCCAAGGCGTTTTTAAGTGTGAGTGAGTTTTGTATCGGTTTGTCCGCTTGGCTTAGGGCAATACAGCCGGCTTCTTTAAGTGAGAAAGAGTTGCTTAAACGTTCGCCATCTAAACCTTGGGTAATGGCACCGATCGGCATGACAAAAGCGGTAGCCGCTTGGCGTGCGCGGCGTTGTAATAGTTCCGTCACCGCTTGCGAATCGTTTACCGGAGAGGTGTCTGGAGGACAACAAATACTGGTGATGCCACCCGATACCGCCGCTTTGGTTTCTGAAGCGATGCTGCCGGCATATTGGCTACCCGGCTCTCCTAATCGTGCTTGTAAATCCACCAGGCCTGGTAGGATCCATTTGCCGGTTGCATCGATTTCCTGATCAGCGGTAAACCCGTCTGGGGCTTCATCAGCCACCGCAACAATCCGGCCACGTGAGAGATATACATTGGTGGTTTTATCTAGGTTTTGACTAGGATCGATGACACGACCGTTTTTAATGATACGTCTCACAGTGTGTCCCCCGTTTGCACGTTGTATTCAATTAAATCCAGGCTGGCTTGTTGTTCTTGTTCCAATTTATGTTGGGCAAGTTGGGCTGCGTTGCTCATGATAATCGACATGACGGCCATACGAACCGCAATACCGTAGGTTACCTGTTCTAAAATGACGGATTGTGGACCATCGGCTACCGCAGAGTCTATTTCTACACCACGGTTGATTGGCCCTGGATGCATGACAATCGCATCGGGTTTAGCCAAGGCTAAACGCTCTTCAGTTAAGCCATACAGTTTGAAGAACTCCTTTTCACTTGGAATCAGCGCGCTGGTCATACGTTCATTTTGTAGGCGAACCATAATCACCACATCAACGTCTTTCAAACCCTCTTCCATATTGTGGTAGACATGTACCCCCATCGCTTCCGGTGATTCAGGCATTAAGGTTTTTGGGCCTATAACACGAATTTCGCGGGCTTCTAGGATGCTCAACGCTTGAATTTGTGAACGTACCACACGTGAGTGCAGAACATCGCCCACAATCGCCACGGTTAAATCAAAGATGTCCCCTTTATGTTTACGGATGGTAAACATGTCCAACATGGCTTGGGTCGGGTGGGCGTGTTGTCCGTCACCGGCATTCATGACGTGAACGTGAGGTGCGACATGCTGGGAGAAGAAGTGTGCGGCACCGCTTTCTGAGTGACGGATCACAAACATGTCCGCTTGCATGGCTTGCAAGTTCCATAATGTATCCAGCAATGATTCGCCTTTTTTGGTGGCAGAGGTTTGAATATCTAAACTTTCAACATCGGCGGAGAGACGTTTTTCGGCAATCTCAAAGGTGGTACGAGTGCGGGTGCTGGGTTCAAAAAACAGATTCATAATGCTTTTGCCGCGCAGAATCGGAACCTTTTTAATCTCATTGGTCACCGGATTGATAAAGGATTCGGCAGTATCAAGAATCTCGGTTAAATGATGGGCTTTTAACCCTTCTAGGGTTAAAAAGTGTTTCAATTTCCCCAATTCATTCAACTGAATATTAGGGCCAGCTAGCTTCGCACTCATGCTGTCTCCTCACTTTGCTCTAAGATAGTGACTTTTAAAGGTTCCGGACCGGTTAGCTTGATGGTTTGGCTACATTCTAAACTTTCACCCACAATATCCGCTTGAAAAGGCAGTTCACGACACCCTTTGCGGTCCAATAGCGCCACCAAGGTCACGCTCGCAGGACGGCCATAATCGAAAATTTCATTCAATGCCGCACGTGTCGTACGTCCGGTGTATAAAACGTCATCCACCAAAATAATATGCTGGTTATCGATGTCCCAAGGGATATGAGAGGGTTTGACCGTTGGGTTTAAACCGATTTTAGAGAAATCGTCACGATAGAATGCAATATCGATTACGCCTAACTCATCACTTAAATCAAGTTGTTGGTGAATTTTTTGCGCAACCCATTCGCCGCCGGTGCGAATGCCAATCATTTTGGGTGATTGGTTGAACATGGGTTTCTGCTTAAGTTGTTCACAGATTTTGGTAATGAGTTGTGGAACATCAATATCGAGTTCAGTCATTCGAAAGTCTCATCTAGTTTTAAGTTCAAAAAATAGTCAAAATGGCTTGGATTTTACTAAGCCTGTTGCAGCCAGTTCTCTAATAAAATTTGGGCAGCATGGTCATCGATATGCTTTTGTTTTAAACCACGGTTTTCCGCTTCAATCGAGCTAAGTTGCTCTTCAATGAAAAATACAGGGCGGTTATAACGTCCGCTCAAACGCTGCCCAAATTTCCGGGCTGGCTGGGTTAGGGCCTGTTCTGTGCCATCGAGCCGCATCGGTAAGCCAACCACAATCGCGACAGGCTGCCATTGTTCAAACAGCTTGCTTATATGGTCCCAATCGGGTTTGCCATCTTGACTGTTCACAATGGCTTGTGGCGAAGCCGTTTGGGTAACCGTTTGCCCAATGGCGACACCGATTCTACGCAGCCCGAAATCGAAACCGATAACGACACCATCCAGTTTTGTGTTGGACTTAGCTGTTTTCGAACTAGGCATGGCCAGCCTCACTGCTCAAAAATTCAGGTGAAATCCCCAGTGTACCTAAAGCGACTTGCCAGCGGTTTTCAAGCGGCGTTTCAAAAAGTAGACTTTCGTTATAGGGTATGGTCAACCAGCTGTTTTCCTGGATTTCCTGTGCCAGTTGTCCTGGTTCCCATCCCGCAAAACCTAAGCAAACCAAAAATTTACTGGGTGCAAGGCCTTCACTTAAGGCCTGCAGGAAATCTTCTGAAACCGTCATGCTCAGATTGTCCGGCAGAGGCATGGTGCTTTTCCAGTTACCGGTCGATTCGTGGAGGATAAAACCTCGTTCTAAGTCTACTGGCCCACCAATCAGTACGGTTTGTTTTAAATAATCTACGTTCTGAGGTGTGGCTAGATTAAAGTGGTCTAGTAAATCCTGGATATCGATTTTATTCGCTAAATTAATGACTAGACCCATCGTGCCATGCTCATTGTCTTCAACAATGTAAATAACGGTTTTTTCAAACCAGCTATTTTCTAAAGCGGGCATGGCGATAAGGAAGTGGTGTTCGAGAGATTTCAATTGATTCATAGCGTAAATTATAGCAGTTTAACGCGTTTTGCCATCTCTTTTGTTTGCAGGATTTTTCCTTGATTATCGACACAAAAGGCTTGTGTGATTCCCATCGATTTTGCCACCTCCAACCAATGCTCCGGTCCTGCAACTAAAATCGCTGTAGCGGCAGAATCTGCAGTGGTTGCATCCGCATGGATGACCGTCACCGAAGAGAACGTATTTGCAGGGTAGCCGGTGTTTGGGTCGAGGATATGTGAATAGCGTTTACCTTGCCATTCAAAATAGCGTTGGTAGTTGCCAGAGGTGACAATGCTTTCGCCGCCGCTTAAAGCGATTTGGGCAATCGCTTGGTTTGGATTTTGCGGGTTTTGAATGCCGATTGACCAGGCCTGGTGATCTTTTGAACCCATCGCTTTCATGTCGCCACCAATGCTCACCAACGCATTTTTGATGCCGTCATCCTGTAGGGTTTGTAACGCGATATCTATCGCTAAACCTTTAGCGTTGCCACCAAAGTCCAGTTGCACATATCGGTTTGAACTGATTAGCTGATTACCTTGAATCGACAGGTTCGCAATGGATGGTTTGTGGCTGAGCCAGGCTCGTATCGCCTCATCACTCGGCGGCGGCCCTTGCCACTTTTCAGAATGAAAGCCCCAAAGTTCCACTAGGCTGCCGATGCCGGGATCGAACAATCCCATGCTCTGTTGGCTTAACCGTTGTGACTTAACAATAAAATCGGCAACCGATTGCGGAATGGTAATGGCTTGTTGATTGGCAATGGCTTGGTTGATTTTACTGACAATACCGCCTTTTTCCCACGCATGCCATTCGTGATGCATAATCTGGAAGGTTTGTTCCACTTGTTCGATTGCCGCTTCGGCTGTTTTGCGGTCGGCATTGTAAATGGTGATGTCCACGGTAGTGCCAAATACGATGAGACTGGCTTTAGTGGGGGGTGAGTGTGGTGCTCCACAGCCGTTTATCATCAGGATAAACAAAAACAGAAAGAATTTATAAAGCCAGGAAAAGCCCGTGTGAACACTGCGGATGGAGTGAAAGAAATGGGATTGCATTGCTTGGATTGCCCTTTATTTTGCCACTGTTAGGGAAGAATTGTTTTTAGAGCAGAATGATAGCATGCTCGACCAGCTTGTTCTTGTCTTAAAGATCTTTAATATTTTCAGTTTGATTTGGTGTGTTTTATGCTTTAAGGTTCCCCATTCAGAATAAATTGGCGTCTATTTTTTAAGGGATTATTATGGGTCAAACGGTGATTGACAAAGAGCTTGAGGTTGAAGAAGGGGTAACGATTGTTTCCAAAACGGATTTACATGGAACCATTACCCATGTCAACGATGCTTTTGTAAGAATTAGTGGTTACAGCCGAGAAGAGTTGCTTGGTCAGCCGCATAGCATTATGCGTCATCCCGATGTCCCTAAAGCGGTGTTCAAAGACCTTTGGGATACCATCAAAAGTGATAAACCGTGGGTTCAATTGGTTAAAAACCGCTGTAAAGGTGGAGAGTATTACTGGGTAGAGGCCAATGTGTCCCCGATTCGGGAAGCAGGTGAAGTGGTTGGTTATTTATCGGTTAGACGCCGTATTATCGATTCGCAGAAAAAAGCGGCACAAGCTTTGTATAAAGAGGTTGCGAACGGTAAAAAATCAATCAAAAACGGTTATGTGCAGAGTGTCGCTAGCCGCTTTTGTCTGTTCAATCGTGTCAACCCAATGCTTATTTTGGTCGGTATGATTGTGGCAATGAGCATAGCGGGTATTTTGGAGGCGGTAGATGTTGTGAAATTTCCATGGCATGTGCAACTAACCGTGCTATTGGTGTTTTTGAGTTATGCACTCTTTATCAGCGCAAAACTCAAACAGCGAATTGATGAGTTTTCCGGCTTTCTCAAAAGTATGGCGGAAGGGGATTTCAGACCGCAGGTAAATACTGCCGGTTCTACTTGGGTCAGTGACCTTGCGAGTGATTTGAAAAAAATGCAGGTGCAGATGGGCGCGACTTATGAGGCAAACCGTGCGCAGTTAAACTATAACCTACGTGTCACCACCGCTTTGGATAATGCTTCAACCTCTATTATGGTGGTCAACCGTGACAACTTGATCATTTTTTATAACCAGGCCTTAAAAGCGTTTTTCAATCAAAACCATACTGTGTTTGCAGAAGAGTTTAGCCGTTTTGATACCGAAAGTTTGTTGGATAGCCCATTGGCGTTGTTTAGTCAAACGGCTTCAGTAGAACCGTTATTCAGTAATGACTTGATGGAAACCATCGATAAAGAACTTCTGTTTGGTGGCTTGAATATTCGGGTTGTTAAGTCTCCGGTCGTCAATGCACAAGGTAGGTGTATTGGAGCGGTTATCGAATGGACGGATTTGACCCAGCAGCGCAAAGTTGAAAAAACACTCGATAACGCTTTGAAAATTGCCGCTAAGGGTCATACCGACATTTCTATCGATACCAAAGGCTTAGACGGTTTTTATCTGTACTCGGCAGAGAACATCAATAATTTGTTGCGAAGCCTCAATGGCGCTATTGAGGATATGGTGCACATTATGGTGGATTTGGCTAATGGTAATATGCAACATCGTATGGATAAGCCTCTCAGCGGCGCTTTGGATGCTATGAAAGGGGCGACCAATGTTTCCTTGGATAATCTTAGTAGTATCATGTTACAAATCAAAGAGGTTTCGAATGCTACCTTAGATTCCGCCCAAGAATCCGCGACTTCAGCAATGGATCTTTCCAATCGAACACAAATCGCGGCGGCGACATTGCAACAAGTTAATGCCAGTATGCGTGCGATTGACAGTATGCAAACTGAGAATAGTCAATCTTTATTGGGTGTGGCGGATTTGGCAAAAAATGCGATGCAACTAAACCAGAGCGCTCGAGTGGCAATGGATGACTCTATTAATGCAATGGAAAGCATTTCGGGTACTTCTGAGAAAATCGAAGCCATTATCGGTTTGATCGATGGCATAGCTTTCCAAACCAATTTATTGGCTTTAAATGCGGCGGTAGAGGCCGCAAGAGCTGGTGAGCATGGGCGTGGTTTTGCGGTTGTTGCCGGAGAGGTTCGCAATTTGGCGGGCAAGTCGGCGGAAGCGGCCAAGGACATTAAATTATTGATTCATGAATCAGGCAATAAGGTTCGTGAGGGTTCTGAAAAGGTGCAGGCAACTCATGCGGTATTTACCGAAGTTGACGAAGGGGTGGCTAAAATCAGCTCGACTTTATCAACGGTGGTTGAATCAATTAGTGAGCAGCAACGTAACGTAACCCAAATCTCCAGCGCGATTAAGTTGTTGGATGAGAACATTCAAAGCAATGCCGCTTTGGTTGAAGAGTCATCCGCAACCTCAAATGCGTTAAATGAACAGGCTGCTCTTCTGAATCATGAGGTGCAAAAATTCCAACTAAATCAAAAATCTGATCTGAATCGACCTTTGCATATGGCCGATATATTTGGTGTGAATCTAGCGGATATCCGTCAAAAGATGCGTTTATGGCGGATTACGGCTCAGTCGTATTTGAATGGGGTAAACGTACCTTTTAATGAAGCCACCGGTGTTGATGGGGCAAAATGTGAAGTCGGCCTGGCATTGCAGAAAATCGTTCAAGGTGAGCCAAAAGTGCAAAACTTGCCTATTTGGAAAAAAGTCGAAGATTTGCATTATCGTCAACATAAAGCCGTCAAAGTGGTGTTGGATACCAGGGCTGATGGTGAATTGACTTTTGATAAGATTGAACTGATAGACGAAATGGTTGGCGAATTTGTTGCTGTGACCGAGCTTCTAGACGCCGCGTTGGAAGAGCTGGAAGGGGTGATTTTAAAGCAGATGAAATCGCTTCATTAAGGATGATGTTAGCCATTACTATGGGGGATTGATTAAAGAAAAAGGTGCTCTAAAGCACCTTTTTTTATGACTTATTGACCGTGGTTTTTATTCTCTAAAAATAAGTGACCCGGCCTGGTCGTTTTTTAATTTTTTAACGATTCGAAGCCAATTCGGCTTCTAATTCAGCTTCTAAACAGTCGAATAAGGTGCCTGCGATATTCAAATTGAACTGGCTATCAAGCTCGCGAATGCAGGTTGGGCTGGTCACGTTGATTTCGGTAATGTAATCACCAATCACATCCAAGCCAACAAAGAAAAGTCCTTTGGCTTTTAAAGTTGGAGCGATTTGTTCACATAACCAACGTTCACGAGCGGTGATCTCCATTCCTACCCCCGTTCCGCCAGCGGCAATATTCCCCCGGGTTTCCCCTTCGGCGGGAATACGCGCTAGGGTGTAATCAATCGGTTCTCCGTTAATCAAAAGGATGCGTTTATCACCGGCTTTGATTTCTGGAAGATAGGTTTGCGCCATAATGTGATGACGACCGTGACCGGTCATGGTTTCAATAATCACACTGATATTGGGGTCGTCGTTACGCACCCTGAAAATGGATGCGCCGCCCATGGCGTCTAGCGGTTTAAGAATGGTATCTAAATGGGTTTGTACAAACTCTTTCAGTTTATCGGCATTGGCGGTAACTAACGTTGGCGGAATGCATTCGGGAAACCAGCTAGCAAATAGTTTTTCGTTGGCATCACGCAGACTTTGCGGTTTGTTGACGACCAGAACGCCTTCCGCTTCCGCTTGCTCAAGGATATGGGTGCTGTAAAGATAGTCGTTGTTAAAAGGCGGGTCTTGACGAATTAAAATAATGTCTAAGGTGTTCAAAGCGATATCGTGTGAAGCACCAAAGCCATAAAACTGTTCTTCAATCGAACGGTCCCAAACTTTTAATTCGCTGGCGATGGCATAGGCCTGGCCATTCTTTAGGTAGAGGTCTTCGGGTTGCATGTAAACCAGCTCATGGCCGCGACGCTGAGCTTCTAAAAGCATGGCAAAAGAACTGTCTTTATGTGGTTTGATTCCAGAGATTGGATCCATCACGATGCCAACACGATAAGCCATTTTATTTCCTTTTGAGTGAGCTGTTTTAGATTGCATCGATAGCCGGAAGGTTGCCTTTGGCAGCGGCAATTTCACGGGCTGCGGCTAATAGCGCTAAACGTGCAATCACGCCGTAAGCATAAAAACGGTTCGGACTCGCATCCGGGTTTTGCGTTTCGTCAGGTAATACACAGGCCTCTTCAAAAGAGAGTGGCTCAAAGTGCATCCCCGGTGAGTTTAGGTTGTCCGTCGCAGTCTTACCGGTATGGACACGATAAAAACCGCCAATGACTTGGCTGCCAATCATATAGACAACCGGCTCGGCTACGGCTTCATTGATGGTTTCATAGGTATAGACGCCTTCCTGAACCAACATCTGCTCAACTTGTAACCCCTCTTTAACCGAGGCCATTTTATTACGCTGTTTGCGGTTGAGGTTCAAGATGTCTTCTGGGCTGTTGACCGACATGATCGCCATGCCGTAAGTTCCACTATCCGACTTAACAATCACAAAAGGTTTACACTTGATATCGTGGGTTTTGTAGTAGGTTTGAGTCTCTTCCAAAACCTTGTTTACGGCCTCTGCAAGATCTTCCAGTCCTGTTTGGTCTTTAAAGTTTATCGGTCCGCAAGGAATCGATGTCGGGTTGATCAACCATTGATCGATATCAATCAATTTGGCAAACGCTTCGGTCACATCTGAATAATGCGCAAAATGTTCCGTTTTATAACGGTTGGCCCAACCAAGTTCCATAGGGGGTAATAAGGTCTGTTCGATACCTTCCAGTATTTCCGGGCGTCCGCCCGATAAATCATTGTTAAGCAGCACCGCGCATGGAAAAAAGTCATCGACACCGACACGGTTGTCCTTTTTGACAATCGGTTTTAGGGTCAGGGCGTTACCTGAAGGTAGTTCAATCACCATCGGCGCATTCAATTCAGGAATCAAAGAACCAATGTGGACTTCGTAGCCCGCGCTTTCCAAAATAGTTTGCAGAGCGTAGACGTTCTCAAGATAGTAGAGATTGCGGGTGTGGTTTTCAGGAATAATCAGAACCCCATCGGCAATCGGGCATACTTGAGTTACCGCGTTTTGTGCCGCATGCACCGCCAGAGAGCGTAAATCCGGATGTAGGTTATTGAAACCTGCAGGGAATAGATTGGTATCGACCGGGGCAAGTTTGTAGCCAGCATTGCGCAAATCAACCGAGCCGTAAAATGGCGCTGGGGTGTTTTTAAACTGTTTTCTAAACCAGGATTCAATGGCGGTGTTATTGGCTAAAAGGTGCTTTTCTAGTTCTAAAAGAGGCCCTTTTAACGCAGTTTGTAAATGTGGCACTTGGCTGGTTGATGACATCGATACATCTCTTATGTTTGCGCGGTATTTTAAGAACACCATTATACTCAGATTTCAATCTAGTTAAGAGCGATTCTTATTTAAAATATTAAGTCTTTGTTATTCGAACTCTGGAAGTTCTTGCAGGCTTTCGGCAGAAACGACTTTATCCTTTCCGGTGTTTTTTGCTTGGTAGAGAGCATCATCCGCGCGAGCCACAAACTTGAGTAGCGGTTCGTCAAGAGAGTAGGTTGCAACCCCAATGCTTAATGTTTGTGTGAAACCTTCCCTAAAGCCGATTTTTTTAACGGAATGTAGAACCTTATCTGCAATGACCTGGGCTTGTTGTGAATCGGTTGCCGGGCAAATAAGCATAAACTCTTCACCGCCCCAGCGACCAAATGTATCCGATGAGCGGATATGTTGCTTGATGTCGTGGCTAATCGCTTTCAAGACTTCATCACCGGTTAGATGTCCGTAGGTATCGTTGATTTTTTTGAAATTATCCAAGTCGATCAACATAATGCTGACAGGACTCAGCTGTCGGTTACTGCGATTGATTTCGGTATTGAGTATATGGTCGATATGACTGCGGTTGTATGCACCCGTTAAGAAGTCAGTGATATTTAATTGAGCCAGCTTATCATTGGTGATTTCTAAGGTTTTTTGGGTGTTGACGAGTTGCTTGTTGCTCGTGGTTAACTGTTGGTTCAAGTTCCTCAGCTTACGATTGTAAAGTAGGATTATCAGTAAACCAATGACGATGGGTGTGAGAATCAGAAAAACCCGATTCCATTCTATTTCCTGTTTATAGTCGACTTGTAACCATGGGTTGTTGAGTTTGGTTTGGGTTTGGGAGTCTATGCTGGCTAACGCTTTGTTTAAAATAGAATGCAATTCTGGCCAATCTTTACGGATTGCCATCGAAACATCGGCTTTAAAAGGGGTTTCACCGCTAATCTGCAAGTTGGGTAAGCCTGTTGAGCGAATGAGATAGCCAATAACCGCAACATTGTCAACGTAACCATAAGCCAGTCCCTGAGAAACCGCTTCAAGACCTTTCTGAGGGTTATCGACAAGGTATAAATTCAACTTAGGGAAGTGGGTTTTCAGTAACTCATGTGCCGCATAGCCATCTACAACGGCAATGGTTTTGTCACTGAGGGTCGATAAATCTTTTATAAAGTTTTCGCCTTTTTGGGTGGCGATAACCATTGGGAAGTTCAGGTAAGGTTGCGTGAAGTTGACGTATCGACCGCGTTCGGGGGTATTGATAACCGCAGAATACATATCAAGTTTATTATCTTTGACCTGTTGTACAGCCTCTTGCCAACTGAGTTCGGCAGCGGGTTTAAACTCGATTCCCGTTAGGGATTTTAGATAGATAAAATATTCGTTAGCGATGCCCGTATATTGACCTTTATTATCTACAAACTCGATGGGAGCCCAGTTGTTGTCAACGGCAACGTGCACCACCGGGTGCTCTCTAATCCAAGCGGTTTCTTTTTCGGTCAGGGTTAAGCGATGCACCTCTTTTTGGTAGATGCCTTTGGATACGTCGAAATCTTTGTCAATCAGTTGGTGGTCAACAAATAGGCGATGAATAAAGTCTAAACGCCCCTTATCCAAGGTGCCAATCGGCATTGTGTTCGGCTGAATAGCTTCTTCAATCACTCTGGCTTCATACATCAGGTGTTCATAGCTTTTATTGACTTTCAGTTCATTAATCAGGTAATTGATGATCTCTTCTTTGTGCTTTAAAGCGTAGTCCCAACCCTTGATGGATGCACGTTTGAATGCCAGTACCCTTTCAGGGTGATTCTTTAATTCATCGTTATGCGTGAAGATGAGGTCTCCATAGAGGTCAACCCCATAGTTCATCGGATGAAAGATATTGATTTCAATACCGTTTTTATAAAAAAAATAGGGTTCATTGGAAAGATAAGCCGGGTACGCTTGAATCTGGCCTTTTGTCAGCATGTCCGGGCCGGCTTTGATAATCATTCGATCTAGGTTGGGGGTGATGTGATTGTGTTTCATCATCGCAAGCAGAGGGAAACCATCGGTGTCCTTTTGATAAAAGGCGATGTTTTTACCCGTTAAATCAAAAAGGCTGTCTATACCACTGGATTTTAAGGTGATGATAACTTGCGGTGAATGTTGGAAGATAGGCGCAACAATGGTTATTGGTGCTCCTTTAGCTTGGTAGAGCATCATCATGCTGTCCGCTATACCGTATTCGGATTCGCCATCAATCACTTGCTGAATATTGTTTTTGAAAGGATCTCTAGGTTTTATGGTGACATCTAAACCTTCTGCCGCATAATAACCTTTGATTTTCGCCGCATAATAACCGGCAAACTGAAACTGGTTCTGCCATTTCAATTGTAAAGAGATAGGCTCAAGTTGTTGAGTGGTGCTCGGCGTTGTATCCGATGGCGTCATGGTATCGGTATTTGCCAGGGTCAAACGGTTAGTGAATAAGCAAATCAGAAAAATGGCAAACAACAGTGGCGGTTTGGATAGCTTTGCTCTCACAGAAGGCCCTTTTTATGCGTGAAAAGGATGGTTCCTGATGATTTTAAATTAAGAGCAATATTTTGCAATTCAGTATTCCTTGGTAGGGATAGGATTGAAAGATATATATTCTAGCATCTAAACACCAAAATCTCCCCAAAGTGTTTGTAATATCGCTAAAATCGCCGGCCCGGCTGTTTCGGTACGCAATACTCTTGGGCCAAGTTGTACGGGAGTTAATCCGGCGGTTTTCGCTGCATCCACTTCGGCCTCGGTTAAACCGCCTTCAGGACCAATTAACAGGTTGATAGGAACTTCTTGCAAAGGCTGATTAACCGTAGCTAAACTGTCTTTGGCGTAAGGGTCTAAAACCAAACCGAAAGGTTTGCTCTCAGCGTTTTGTAGAGATTCCAACCAGGCCTGGTAAGTTAGGATAGGCAGAACTTTCGGAACGACGGTGCGCCCACTCTGTTCACAAGCATTGATAACAATGGCTTGCCATTGCTGCTGACGTTTTTCACGTTTCTCGTCTTGTAATTTGACATCACAGCGTTCGGTAAAAACCGGCTGGATGGCGGTGACGCCAAGCTCTACGGCTTTCTGTATAGAGTAATCCATACGATCACCCTTTGAGATCCCTTGAACTAAAATCGTGTTTAACGGTGATTCGCTATGGGTTTGTTCGACCGATTCAATTTCAAAATCAGCCGTTCGTCGGCTAGTCACGATCAGCTTGCCTCTAGCCAACAAACCGTGGCCGTTGAAGGCTTCAATCGTATAGTTGTTTTTAAGGCGTAACACCGTTAAAACATAGTGCGCCTGCTCTTTCGGTAAAGCAATGGTTTGCTTGGCTTGGTAATTGCCTTCTAAAAACAGACGAGAGATACGCATAATCGAGTTCTTTAATTTGACTTAAAGGTCAGGTTCTTAACAATTTCCAAGGTAGGTTCAACACTGTTCATGCTGTAAAAATGTACGCCTGGCGCACCGGCATCCAACAGTTTTTGTGACAGTTCTTGAACAACATCCTTACCAAAAGCGAGTAGGCTTTCATTGTCGTCTTCAAAGCTTTCTAAGCGGCACTTCAACCAACGAGGCACTTCGGCACCACAACCTTCCGAAAAACGGATTAGGTTCTCATAGTTGGTGATAGGCATAATTCCTGGAATAATCGGAATATCGATGCCGTTACGTTCACAATTATCAATAAAATAACGATAACTATCGAAGTTGAAGAAGTACTGCGTAATCGCCGAGTCAGCGCCTTGGTCAACTTTGTGTTTGAACCATTTTATACCGATATCGCAATTACGTGCTTGAGGGTGGGTTTCAGGGTAAGCCGCGACTTCTAAATGAAACTTGTCACCACGTTGGTCTTTGATGAACTTGACTAAATCACTGGCATATTTGAATTCACCTGGGTCCATCATCCCAGAAGGCAAGTCACCTCTAAGCGCTACGATGCGTTTGATTCCCAAAGCTTCATAAGTATCCAAAAGTTCCGTGACACTCTCTTGGCAGGCGCCAATACAGGTTAAGTGAGGAGCGGCTTCTTGGTCTGTCTGCTCTTGGATATAGCGTACGGTTTCAAGGGTTCTTTCTTGAGTGGTTCCGCCAGCACCGTATGTAACAGACATATATTCAGGGTTCAAAGTGCCTAATTCATTAATGACGGTTTTAAGTTTTTCCATGCCCGGTTCGGTTCTCGGGGGGAAAAACTCCAAACTGAATTTTTGAGGGTATTTTTGTTGAGATTTCATTTTGTCTCTCTTTTAAAGCGACCAGGCCTGGTATTGAAATTTTACCAGGCCTGGTTAAATCTTGAATTTAAGAATTGACCAAACTAAACAGCTTTATAGTCCAGCATCCGCTCTTAACGCATCTGCTTTGTCCGTTTTTTCCCAAGTGAACTCAGGTAATTCACGACCAAAGTGACCGTAAGAAGCGGTTTTTTGGTAGATAGGACGGTATAAATCCAGCATCGCAATTAACCCTTTAGGACGTAAGTCAAAGTGTTCACGCACTAATTTTTCAATCAAGGTGATGTCGACTTTTTCTGTACCAAATGTTTCCAAGCTGATTGAAGTCGGTTCTGCAACCCCGATAGCGTAAGACACTTGAATCTCACACTTGTCAGCCAGGCCAGCGGCTACGATGTTTTTTGCCACATAACGCCCAGCATAAGCTGCAGAGCGATCGACTTTTGATGGATCTTTACCAGAGAAAGCTCCACCGCCGTGACGAGCCATGCCGCCGTAGGTATCGACAATGATTTTACGGCCGGTTAGGCCTGCATCACCTACCGGTCCACCAATCACAAAACGACCCGTTGGGTTGATGTGGTATTGCGTTTCTTTGTGTAACCACTCGGCAGGTAGAACCGGTTTGATGATCTCTTCCATAATCGCTTCACGTAACGTGTTGTTGTCCACTTCCGGGCCGTGCTGAGTGGAAAGTACCACCGCATCAATGGCAACAGGCTGACCGTCTTCATAACGTAAAGTAATCTGGCTTTTTGCATCAGGGCGTAACCAGTCTAGCTGACCCGATTTACGCACATAGGCTTGGCGTTCCATTAAACGGTGTGCGTAATAGATCGGTGCAGGCATTAACACATCGGTTTCATTAGACGCATATCCAAACATCAATCCTTGGTCACCGGCACCTTGTTCATGCTCGGCGGTATCATCAACCCCCATCGCGATTTCAGGAGATTGTTTACCAATAGAAGACAGAACCGCACAAGTTTCGCCGTCAAACCCTAAATCACCGTGGTTGTAGCCAATGTCTTTAACCACTTTACGCACCAACTCTTCTTGGTCAACCCAAGCTTCTGTGGTGATTTCACCGCCTAGCATTACCATACCGGTTTTTACAAAAGTTTCACAGGCAACACGTGCACGCGGGTCTTGTTCAAGAATGGCGTCAAGCATCGCATCGGAAATTTGGTCAGCAATTTTATCTGGGTGACCTTCAGATACAGATTCAGAAGTAAATACAGTTGTTTTAGTCATGTTTTGTTCCTCGAGAAGAATGATGTTTATTAAAAACGAGGTACGGGGCAGTGCTGGGAACTTAGAGAATAAATCATGGAGGGTTCCTCGCTTTAGCCGTACTTTTTAAGCGCCCGCAAGCTGATATCAAATCGGCGCATTCATATATTATGGCTTATTTTATATTTTGGTTCAAGTTAAGGTGATGGGTTTTGCCTTTGGATTTCACCTTTATTTATATAGGGTTATATCTCGGTTCAAGCTTGAATGTCATTTTAATGTAATGTGATTGTAAATAAGAGTTCTTAGTTTTCATTGGTGGAATTCTTTATATTGCCCGGTCTGATTTTAACAAGGGTTGTAAAAGTAATGCCATTATTCAGTACGGTTGATGAAACTGGAGTTGATAAAAAAGAAATCTCGGTTTTTGACGCAAGTCAAAAATTAATGTTGAAAGAAACCGGATTCGGTTCTGAACTATTGGACATTGTCGATAATCGAAAACTACAGTGTGTTTTTCAACCGATTGTGGATTTAAAACGCAAAAAAGTTTGTGCATTTGAAGGCTTGGTGAGAGGCCCTTTCAAATCGGTTTTATACCATCCGTTGAACCTATTCAAAGTGGCGGAAGAGCAGGGCGTGCTTTATGAAATGGATACCTTTGCACGAATCTCAACCATCCAAGCCTTTGCCAAGCAGGTTTCTCAAGACGAGCATTTACATCTGTTCCTCAATATCTCCATCAATGCGGTAATGAATCCTGCGCATCAAAAAGGTCTGACGCTCGAAGCGTTGGAGGTTTTTGGGATTCCTCCTGATAGAGTGGTCATTGAGATAACCGAACTTCAACCGGTAGATAATTTTGAAGCCTTTGTTTCCGCAATTAATTATTACCGCTCCATAGGGTTTAAAGTGGCGATTGATGATTTAGGCAGCGGTTATAACGGTTTGAGGATTTGGTCGGAGGTTAGACCGGACTTCGTGAAAATTGATCGCCATTTTGTCTCTGATATCCACCTGCATGAGGACAAGCGATATTTCATGGAAACGCTGATGACTTTGGCAAAAAGCACCAATACTCGGGTGGTCGCCGAGGGGGTGGAAACCGAACAGGAACTCGAAGTCTTGATGAAGTTGGGGATCGATTTGGTTCAAGGGTATTTGTTCAAAAAACCGGAAGAGAAAATTTCTGAAGAGTTGCTGTACGAGTGGCCGGAAAATCAATTTAGCGTGAAAAGTGAAAAAGGCGAAACAGTTGCAGAAATTGCCTTTGAGCATCCTGTTGTTGAACCGGGGCAGAGAGTCAATTCGGTTTCCGAGATGTTTTTACAGCACCCGCAGTTAGATTACTTTCCGGTCGTTCAAAAGGGGCATGTTTTAGGGATGGTTTGGCGACGCGACTTGATGGATTTGTTGGCTAGGAAATTTGGACAGGAGCTGCATGCAAGAAAAACGGTAAAGCATGTGATGGATAGGGAGCCTATTATCGTTGATTCTAAAACCTCTTTGGTTGAGTTAAGCCGGTTGGTTACCGAGAGCAGGGAGTTTGGAAGCCGAGATGCCTTCATTGTTGAAAAAAAGAAAAAATATTTAGGTTGTGGCGATTTTAGGGATCTACTGCGAAAAATCACCGATTTAAAGGTTCAAAGCGCCCAATATGCCAATCCGTTGTCCGGGCTGCCAGGCAATGTACCTATTCAGAAAAAGCTCAATAAATTACTCAAGGCAAAGCGCCATTTTATGCTCATGTACATCGATGTGGATAACTTTAAACCCTTTAACGATTGCTATAGCTTTGAAGAGGGTGATGGGGTAATCAGCTTGATTGCCGAGATACTGAAAAAGGTGGTGCCGGAAGAGGAGGTTTTTCTTGGCGAAAGTTTTATCGGCCATATTGGTGGCGATGATTTTGTGGTGATGAGTACTTTTGTTGAAGAATCTCGTGAGCGTGCTGAAGCCATTCTCAAAAAATTTCAGCAGCAGATCGTTGAGTTTTATCTAGAAGAGGACCAACAACGAGGAGGTATAGAGGCTGAAAACCGCAGAAATGAATCACAGTTTTATCCTTTAATGACCTTGTCTATCGGCATCTTGCTGGTGCACCCGGAAATTTTTGAACATACCCAAAGATTGGCCTCTTATGCAACGAAAGCTAAAAAAGGTGCGAAACAGGCTGGCGGCAATACTTATTTCATTGTCGACTCAAAACAGGCTTAGTCTATATCGACAGCACCAGAACTCTCTAAGATAGTGTTTAGTGGGCTGGGTTTGTGGAAATGGTAACCTTGGGCGTAATCGATGCCCATATTGGTCAGCCAATCAGCAACCTCTTGGTTTTCAACAAACTCGGCAATGGTTTCTATATTCATGTGGTCACTGATTTGATGGATGGCTTTAACCATTGCGGCATCAATAGGGTCGTTCAATATATCTAAAATGAAGGCACCATCGATTTTGACATAATCCACCGGTAGGGTTTTTAACCAGCCAAACGAAGAGAATCCTGAACCAAAATCATCTAAGGCGAGTTGGCAACCATGAGTCTTAATGCGCTGAAGGAAGCTGATGCTCGCAGACATATGAGTGATTGCGGTGGTCTCCAATACTTCAAAGCAAATCTTGCGGTTCAGGTGGTCGTAGTTTTCTAAGATTGCCAATAGTTTGTTACTGAAGTCCGGGTTGCTGAGTGATTGCCCTGAAATATTAATGTTGATACGGTCAACTTGAGTGAAGTGTTCCTCTAACCATTTATAGGCATGTCTTACTATGTATAAATCCAGATCGGACATCAAGTTAAAGCGTTCGGCAGCAGGCAGGAATTGGTCTGGAGTAATGATGTTTTCACCATCTTGTAAACGAACCAAAACCTCATAAATGTGGTTGCCCTTGTTTTGTAATGGAATGATTTTTTGGGCGTAAAGGATGAATTTTTCATCTTCTAAAGAGCGTTTGATGCGGTTAGCCCAATCTAAGTTTGAGAAAGCTTGATTCTCTTCGTTATAGACATGGATTCGATTTCGCCCGGAGTCTTTAGCGATATAACATGCGATATCCGCTTGGCTCATGGCGGTAGCCCGATTGAAAAAACCGCGCATTTGGGTGATACCTATGCTGGTTCCAATATCAAAAATTCGGTCCTTCCATAGGAAACGGTGCTGATGGACAGCAACACGGATATTTTCTGCGATTCTAAGCGCATTCTCCAAACTACAGTTTTCTAACAGTATGGCAAACTCATCACCACCGATGCGCGCCAATAAGTCGGTTTCACGAACATGTTCGCGAAGAATCGAGGCCACTTGTTTGAGTTGTTCATCTCCGGCCGAGTGGCCAACGGTATCATTGATGATTTTAAATTGGTCAAGGTCAATATAGAGTAGGCAGTGGTTCTGGGTTTGCTGGTGAACGCTACGCTCAATCAGTTCATCCAGTTCGTTTTCAAATGCTTGGCGGTTTTTTAGACTGGTTAAGCTGTCATGTAATGCCTGCCAGGTTAAGCGTTTTTTGAGGTCTCGCTCTTCGGTGGCGTCATGAAAAACCAGCACCGAGCCAACGATGTTGCCGGCTTTATCAATGATAGGGGCTCCAGAGTCTTCGATAGAAATTTTTTGCTCATGGCGGTCGATTAGGATAGTGTGCTGAGGTAGGTTAATGGTTTTTCGCTTTTCCATTCCCAATAATGCCGGATTAGCCACTTTCTCCATGCTTGTTTCATGGTGAATTTTAAATACCTGCTCTATATGCAGGCCATAAGCTTGAGAGTTACTCCACCCGGTAAGTGTTTCAGCGGCAGGGTTTAAATAGGTTATCAAACCATCTTTGTTGGTTGAGATGACGCCATCGCCAATCGATTTTAGTGTGGTTTCCAAAAGCTCCTTTTCCGAATGCAGCTCTTTCTCTTTATTGTTTAAATTACCAAGCATGTCTTGAAAGTTTTCTGAAAGGATTTGTAGCTCATCCTCTCTTTTTAATGACAGGGTAATGTCCCTTTCTCCAGAGCGGACACGGTGTGTTGCTTCAACCAAGGTGTTAATGTCTTTTGTGAGGTTTCGACCCATGCGCCATGCAAAAAAAGTACCGATTAAGATGGCAATCAGTGCATACACCAAACCTTCTAAGGTAACAAGTTGCACACTTTTATCAATGTTGGCTCGGCTCATGTGGATTCTCGCCCAGCCGATAACGGTGCTTTCTATTTTTATAGGCACGGCAATATCCAGAGCGCTCTTAGAGTCTGTAAAAGTCAGAATGTCGTTGTCGGGTTGTGGGGCTGGGAACTCAATGCTTTTACCAATGACATCAGTGGTCGGTTCCGTTCTATGGTAATACGCCAGGATTTTTCCCTTGCTATTGGTGATCATGGTAAAGACAAGGTTTGACTGTTGCGCTTGGGTGTTGAGGATTTCTTCCAGGCCTGCTAAATCTTTGGAAAGTACCCACGGTATGCTGTTAGCCGCGAGTGTTTTCGCTATACCTGTGGTCGCTTGCTTAGACTCTTCTAGTAAAAATGTTTGTTGACGATTGACCAAGTCCAATACAAAAATAGACATCAAAATCGCATGTAGTAGAGCGATGGCTACGATAAGCTTAAATTTTATGGATTTTAAATAGAGTTGTTTAAGCATACTTATTCTTTGGCAGTCTTATTTTCTGTATGAGCGTGTAATTCCAATGGCCTTACCGTCTTTTGAAATTGGTTGATAAATTGTTTAACTGGGGCATAAGTACTATTATCGGCTTTTTCATATTTCGATAAATACATTTTATTCAGAATTTTCTGCCCTTCTGCCGTAGTGTGCAAGTTGGCCAGTAGAATTTGTACCTTGTCAGAAATTTCCACTGGGACGTTTTTACCGGCCACTACACTATTATTAGGCAAAGACTGCGTTTGCCAAATCACTTTCAATTTTTCTTTGAGTTCTGGACGTTCTTTAGAGAGTGCTTCCCATGGTGGTGGCCAAGTCGCTCCAGCCATGGTGGTGCCAAGGTAAACACTCATAATGGATGACTCCTGTGAACCTACATAAACGTTTTTGATGTCTTTGTTGATATCCAAACCATGCGTTTGCAGATAATACTGCGGAAGAATTGTTCCGGCTAAAGCGGTCGGAGCAGGATAGCTAACGCTGTATCCTTTAAGATCTTTAGGGGTTTTGATGGGGCTGTCTTTCGGCACCAAGATAATCCCCTTGAAGTTAAAGTCATCGCCCATTTTTGCTATGACACGATAGTTATGCTCAATTGCAATGAGGGTTTGAAAAGGGTTGGGTAACGCAAAATCCACGGTTTGATCAATCAGTTTTTGGTCAAAAACCGCATAATCCCTGGATGCCTCAAGAGTAAATTCCGCTTCAGGGATGTTTTGGTTTAAATATTCTAATAAGGGGTTGAATACATCAAAGAGGCGTGAAGGGTTGTGTAGAGGGTGTACCGCAAACTGGTATTGGTGTTTTTCAGAGGCGGCTTTAGCCGCTAATATCGGTTTTGGCGGGTCTTGATCCTGCTGGGAACAGCCAGTTACACCTACTAGAGATAATATTAAAATTAAAAAAGCATAAAAAAACTTCACGCCTTCACCTGCTCGTTTCGATTGAAAAATTTAGTGTGATTTTAAGCATTCTAGCAGAGGTGTTATAAATAAAAGTTGTTATTCATGCCTAAAATTATTTATGAATAGATTTATGAGATTATTCATATAGTTGTATTTGTTGTTCTATTGACCTTTGTTTCTAAAAAGGTAAAATAGCTCGCTTTTCTAAAATCTTTTGGTGTAAATATGACTGATGCAGTTCAGCCTTTAGTTGGCGTTATTATGGGTTCAAAATCGGATTGGCCGACCATGAAGCATGCCGTAGATATGTTGGAGCTTTTTGGTGTGCCTCATGAAGTTAAAGTGGTATCTGCACATAGAACGCCTGATTTAATGTTTGAATATGCAGAGCAAGCCGAACAGCGTGGTTTGCAAGTGATCATTGCCGGAGCGGGTGGGGCGGCCCATCTTCCAGGCATGGTTGCCGCAAAAACGGTTGTGCCTGTATTGGGGGTGCCGGTTCAGTCTCGTGCCTTGAGCGGCCAAGATTCTTTGTTGTCTATAGTGCAAATGCCAGGCGGCATTCCAGTTGGAACTTTAGCGATTGGTGATGCGGGTGCAAAAAACGCCGGGATTTTAGCATCGCAAATCGTGGGTAACTCTAATCCCGCTATCCGTACCGCGGTGACTAACTTTAGAGAAGAGCAAACGGATTTCGTATTAGAAAATCCAGACCCTCGTGTGGAATAAATTCGTTAACAGCATATCGTTAACAGCATATCGTTAACCGCTTAATACCAATCCTTTGGTAAATCATTAAGCAGATTGAATACAAGGTTTTTTAAAACCGTTTTGGTGGTTGTTTGATAAAATGCCCACCATTACGGTTTTTTTATTTGGAGAAGGTGATGACCCCGATTACAAAACGCATTGGTGTATTAGGTGCAGGTCAACTTGGACGTATGTTGGCAATTGCCGGCTATCCGTTAGGGCAAAAGTTTGGTTTTTATGGAACCAGTCATGATGAACCCTCTGCATTATTGGGGCATATGTATAACCAATCCGACGACACCAATTCATTGAATCAGTTGGTGGAATTTGCCGATGTCATCACTTATGAAAGCGAAAATACCTCTGTGGAACAGGTCAGGGAAATCGCCAAAACCACGCCGGTTTATCCTGCGGAAAAATCCCTGTTTGTTTCACAGCACCGTGGCCGTGAAAAAGCGATGTTTGACCAGTTGAGCATTCCTTGTGCGCCTTATCAGGTCGTCGATTCTTTAGAAAGTCTAAAGATTGCGGTTGAGGAGATTGGCTTGCCTGCTGTGTTGAAAACCACCACTGAAGGTTATGACGGGAAAGGTCAGTTTGTCATCAAAGAGGAATCGCAAGTTGACCAGGCCTGGTCGGAAATCGGTAACCGTGAATTGATTTTAGAAGGTTTTGTCGATTTTCAACGTGAGCTATCTATTGTGGCTGTGCGTAACGCCAATAACGAACATGTCTATTATCCGCTAGTACAAAACGTTCACCACGAAGGTATTTTGCGATACACCATCGCACCTGCAAGACAGGTTTCAGCCGAGATTCAGCAGCAAGCCGAGGAGTATATGCACAGCTTGCTGGATGAGTTGGATCATGTTGGGGTGTTGACGCTTGAATTGTTCGAAACGGTTGATGGCTTGGTCGCCAACGAGATGGCGCCACGGGTACACAACTCAGGGCATTGGACGATTGAAGGCGCTTACACCTCACAGTTTGAGAACCACGTCAGAGCCATCACCGGTTTGCCGTTGGGCGATACGTCCCCTCGCCAACCGATTGCTGCCATGATCAACATCATTGGTGAAACCGGGCCGGTAGATAAGGTTTTAACGATGCCCAATGCGTTTTTACATCTGTACGATAAAGCGGAAAGAGCAGGGCGTAAGTTAGGGCATATCAATGTCTTGGCGGTGGATGAAGATTCTTTATACAAAACCATCCAAGCGTTATCTGATTTTTTGCCAAAAGCTAAATGAGTCAATAGCTGATTTTACGACTGAAAAACAAGCTTTTTGGAGAGGGGTCGAGTTGCAAGCGAGCTTAATGTGAAAACATAACTCATCGCTATTTCAACCGCCCCGACCCTCCCTTATTACTTTTCTCCCTAATCAAGCCAGACCGTTTGTGCTTAAGTTATGCCTGCTAAATCGATAAATATCGATTATCAAACATTGGTTATCAACCGCTTGTTGTCGGTTTACCACAAACGGTTATATTTGCTTTAGTACCATGTAGATATCTTCTGAATGGATGGTAAAGTTCCACCATTTGGGTTTCTCCCTCACTAATATTTGAATCTGAAGGCTGTCATCAATTGGTCATTCTGAATCAATGTGTCTGACCTATGGCTATTTTTTTCTGTTGCGGTCTATTCTGCTTTGAGGTTTTTACCTTTCCATCTAGCGTGTTTGATTCATGGTTTTTTTAAAAAAACGATTGGGGAATTGCACTAGCGCATAAGACGCCTATAATGAATCAAATCGTGAAGCGTTTTCTTTTTAAACGCGCTGTATCAAGGTCTGAAACATGAAACATTTCTACTCAGCCCACAAAGGCATCATTGGTCATATTACCGAAGTTCACGGCCCCGTTGTGGTGATTGCCTGCGAACATCTACCGCCGATAAGTCAGGCATTGTTTGTGCATTACGATAACGGTGATACCTGTCTGTTTGAAGTGCACCAGCACATTGATGAACATTCAGTACGTGCCATTACCCTGCATAATGCCGGTGGTTTATATCGTGGGATGGCGGTTTACGACAGCGGTTCACCGTTGCATGTGCCGGTAAGCCAAGAGTGTTTAGGGCGGGTGTTGAATATTTTTGGTGAACCGCTCGATGGCGAAGCGCCGTTGAATACGGTGGATTTTCGCAATATTCACGCCGCGCCTCCCAGCCTTTTGGAAACCACTGGGAAAGGGGGAATCCTTAGCACCGGCATTAAAGTGATTGACCTACTCTGTCCATTTGTTAAAGGCGGTAAAACCGGCTTGTTTGGTGGTGCTGGAGTGGGCAAAACGGTATTGATCATGGAGTTTATGAACGCGGTCACCTCCTTGCATCAAGGCGTTTCGGTGTTTGCCGGTGTGGGTGAACGCATGCGTGAAGCGCAAGAGCTCTGGCAAGAGATGCTGGCCGCTGGCATCATGCCGCAATCGCTCTTGGTGTATGGGCAGATGGACGAATCACCTGGGGTGCGTTTTCGCCTAAGTTTGGCGGCCTTGACCTACGCAGAATATCTTCGTGATACCTTTCATAAAGAAGTGCTGTTTGTTATGGATAACACCTTCCGTTTTGTACAGGCCGGTAGCGAGGTGTCCAGTTTGTTGGGACGCATGCCGGCAACGGTGGGTTATCAACCGACTTTAATGACCGAAGTGGCCGAACTGGAAGACCGCATCACTTCAACCGCCATGGGCAATATCACCTCCATCCAAGCGGTCTATGTGCCGGCAGACGATATGACCGATCCAGCGGTGAATGCGATTTTGAGCCATCTGGATTCCACAGTCATCCTGTCGCGTGAACAAGCCGGTAAAGGGATTTATCCTGCAGTTGACCCATTGAAGTCGAGCAGTAAGGTGATGGATGCCTACACCTTGGGGGCACGTCACTACTCGATAGCCGAAGCGGTTCGAGAACATCTGGCACGTTACCATGAACTTGAAGATATTATCGCGATGTTGGGGGTGGAAGAGTTGGGGGCCAAAGACCAGCTCATTGTCAAACGTGCGCGACGCTTGCAACGTTACTTAACTCAGCCATTTCAAGTCACCAGCTCACAAACTGGGATGACGGGGGTGTCGGTGCCGCTCGAAAAAACCTTAGATGATTGTGAAGCCTTTTTACAAGGTAAATATGACCACCTTTCCGAGGAGGCGTGCTACATGCGAGGAGCTATGACTGATTCCACGGATTTCATGAATACCGCTAAGCGGACCAAAGTCGGATAAGGGGAGCATGAAAACCTTTACGCTGGTCATACAAGATCCCACACAAGTTACACAGTTCGATAACGTCATGTCGTTTGTAGGGGAAGACGCCAGTGGCAGTTTTGGTATTCGTGCTGGGCACGCGCGCTTTATGACGGCGTTACAATTGGGGTTGTCTCGCTTTAAACAAGATGAGCAGGCCTCCGATTCTAGATGGCTGTATTTAGGAACATCCAGTGCTTTACTGGATTTTAGAGAGAATCAGCTTACGATTTCGACCCAACATTTTCTGGTGGATAGCGACTATCAAACCATCAGCCGCTCATTGCAAGAAATCATGCGTAAAGAGGCCGAGCAGTTAACCGAACAAAAACAGAGCTTTCGCCATATTGAAGAGGAAGTTTTAAAACGGGTTTGGGAACTGAATCGTAATAAAGCTGACTAAACGGGGGAAGAGGATGGGGGAATCGCACTCTGAACACAAGCGTATTGGCGGTAAAATCAAAAAACGCTTGGACAAATCTCAGCAAGAACATGAACGGAATCATGCGGGAAAACACCTTCAGCAGCAACTGGAGCGGCAGGCCAAACGTATTCAAAAAGCCGAAAGAGAACGGCCAACATTAATGGCGCAAACCGTTTATTTGGGTATGGTGGGTTTGTTGTTTGTGTTGCCGGTGATTGCAGGGGCTTATTTAGGTTTGTGGCTAGACAGTCAGCAGACGATGGACTACTCTATCAGTTGGACAATCAGCTTAATTTTCGTTGGGGTATTCGTCGGTGTGATGAATGTTTATCTGTTTTTTAAGAAGGCTTAGCAAGGCTGAACAAGGCTTAAGAAGGTTTAATCAATTATGCAATCGTCCGGTTTAGACATTAGCATTCTTTTTGAGTTTGCAGGTATTCAGGTGACCAATACCGTAGCCACCACGTGGGGTATTATGCTTTTTTTGGGGGTGTGTGTATGGTTGGCCAATCGGTTATGGAAAACACCTGAATCGTCGATCGAGCAGCCTATTACAGAGCGAATCTCAGCCAATCAAGCCGGAACTTATCGATTGCCGCAAACCGGTTTACAAACTTTTATTGAGGGAATTGTCACCACTATTCAATCGGCGGTTGCCAGCGTTGCACCTCAGCATGTTAAAGAACTTACCCCGTTTATTGGTAGTCTATGGTTGTTTATTCTCTGCGCCAATCTGATTGGCCTGATTCCCGGGTTGCACTCGCCTACCCGAGATTTTTCAGCCACCGCCGCTTTAGCGGTACTGGTGTTTCTATCGGTGCACTGGTTTGGTGTACGAATTTTGGGTTGGAAAGCCTATTTGAAACACTATCTGAGCCCCAGCCCGATATTGTTACCATTTAACCTCATCAGTGAAATTTCACGCACCATTGCGCTTTCGGTGCGTTTGTTCGGCAATATGATGAGCCTAGAAATGACCGCATTGTTGATTTTGATGGTGGCCGGTTTCTTGGCACCTGTGCCAATCTTGATGTTGCACATTATCGAGGCCTTGGTTCAAGCCTATATTTTCGGTATTTTAGCGTTGGTGTATATCGCTGGTGGAATTCAATCACATCAACGTCAACAGGTTGAACAAGCTGATTCTAAAACAGAGCCTCAAACCGAACATCAAGCCGAGCCATCCAGGATTGAACAGGCGGATGCCTCCGCCATTAAAATCAGGCAAACCGAAACGATACAATCCAAAAACAACCCTAAACATCATTCATCGGAGTAAATTATGGTCGATATAGCCACTTTTGTTACCACGTCCACCGTTGCCGCCATCATTGGTATTTCGTTGGGTGTTGCATTACCCGCCATTGCCATGGGGATGGCGATTAGTCGCGCACTAGATGCATTGGCGCGCCAGCCAGAAGCTGAATCGGCGATTATGCGAACGCTGTTTATCGGTTTGGCGATGATTGAATCGCTGGCTATTTATGTTTTGGTTATTGTGCTGATTGTGTTGTTCCGTAATCCGCTGATGGAATATTTAGTTCAGTAGATAACGCTATAACGTATTTTATGATGTCTTCGCTAGGGAGAGACTTCGGTGGAATTTAACACCTCAACTTTTATCTTAGAGATTATCAACTTCCTGGTTTTGATGTGGGTGTTGAAGCACTTCTTCTATCGTCCCGTGTTAGAGGTGATAGAAAAACGTCGTCTTAAGATTGAGCAGGCGACTTTGAAAGCCGAAAAACTCAACGAGGATGCGAATGCCTTGCAACAATCGTATCAAAACCGCTTAAACGCTTGGGAGCAAGACAAACAACGGTTGCGAGATGCCTTTTTGCAGGAGATCGAAACTGAACGTGCGCAAAAAATGCAGAAGTTGCAAGCCGACTTAACCTTAGCGCAAGAGCGTGCCGAGGTCATTCAGCAACATGAACAAGCCGAGTTATTAAAGCGTACGCAACAACAAGCGCATCAACAAGCGGCTCGGTTTGCCGCAAAATTATTGAAGGGAGCCGCTTGTTTGGAGATGCAAGGCAAGCTGATCGAGCTGTTTATTGCACAGTTGACCCATATGCAGCAACAAGCCGATGTCGACTCGGTTTTGTTACCGTTGCGTCAAGCCTGTGAAAAAAGCTTGCAAACCAATACCCCGCTTAAAGTACAGAGTGCTTTCCCTTTGACGTCAGAGCAACAACAGCAATTGCAAAGAGCATTAAGCCCCATCTGTGAGGACTCTGAACATTGGTCATTTGTTGAAGAGCCGTCTTTATTAGCAGGCCTGCGCATTTGTTTGGGCGATTTGGCGTTGGGGATTAATCTGCAAGATGAGCTGTCCGGGTTTACCAATTTAACGCTTGCAAGCGCGATTAATATCGCGCCGACAGAGACGCAATTCGATGATTTGGAAGACTCGAATGAGTCGAATGAATCGAGCGAAGCGGTTGATTCAAAATCGGTAACCCAGTGAGCGTGCGATGACGTTAAATCAAACTCAAGTTCCGCAAACCAAGCGACCCGGACAAACCGCAAAAACAGTGCAAAATCAGCAGGCAGCTGGTGGTTCACACAACTTGCTGAATCATATTGACGATTGGTTGACTCACTATCAATTGGATATACTGTTCTCAGAACTCGGCAGTGTGGTTTCGGTGGGTGACGGTATTTGTTGGGTAAGGGGTTTGGCGACCACTATGATGGACGAGACCATTCTGTTTGAAGACGGAAGTTATGGTTTTGTGTTTGAACTCACTGATAATCTAATCGGGGTGATTTTACTGTTGGAGCAACCCACGCTTACTGCCGGTAATAGCGCCTACCGTACTAAAAAAATGCTGGATGTTCCGGTGGGAGATACTCTGCTCGGACGGGTCGTGAATCCTCTTGGCTTGCCCCTGGATGGCAAGCCAACACCCAGCACCTCCATCAAACGCCCGTTAGAAAACAGGTCTCCACCGATTATCGCCCGTGATGCGGTACATAAACCACTTTATACCGGCAGTAAAATCATCGACACTATGGTGCCGATTGGTAAAGGTCAGCGCCAGTTAATTGTCGGTGATGAAGGTTTGGGGCGTAGCACATTGGCCATGGACACCATTTTGAATCAACAGGGTAAAGACGTTTATTGCGTGTATGTGTTGATTGGGCAAAAACGCTCCACCGCACTCAATACCATTGAATTGCTCACTAAACATAACGCTTTGAGTTACACCACGATTGTGACTGCCGAGGCAAGCGCTTTACCTGGTTTGCAGTACCTTGCGCCATTTGCCGGTTGCACCATTGCCGAGCATTGGATGGAGCAAGGTAAAGACGTATTGGTGGTGTATGACGACCTCTCAACTCACGCCAAAATTTACCGTGAATTGTCGTTATTGTTGCGCCGTCCGCCTGGCCGTGAAGCCTATCCGGGTGACATCTTCTATCTGCATGCTCGGTTGTTAGAGAGAGCCACGGTGCTCAACTCCGCTCATGGCGGTGGCAGTATGACCGCTCTGCCAATTATTGAAACCCAACAAGGTGAAATCGCCGCCTATATCCCAACCAATTTGATTTCCATTACCGATGGACAAATCTATTTAACCCGCGATCTGTTCGTATCGGGGTTTCGTCCGGCGATTGACATCGGGCGATCTGTCTCGCGAATTGGTGGACGAGCGCAGCACGGGCGCATCAAAGAAGAGGCGGGGCGCATGAAACTCGGTTACCTGCAATACCTTGAGTTGGAAGTGTTCACCCGTTTTGGCGCACGCCTAGAGGGCAGTATGGAAAAGACCATTCATCGTGGTCGTATGTTGCGTGAACTGCTAAAACAGAAACACCTTTCGCCCAAGTCGATAGAATTTCATCTCGCTTGGCTTATCGCCTTTAACGACGACTTATTACTGAACAAGCCGGTAGAATCGTTAGAGGCAATCTTAGATGAATTCGAAGAGCAAGTGGTCAAGAGTGCCTTAACCTTAGACAGTCCAAGAGCCGATTGGTTGACCGCTTTAACAGGCTGGTTGAAGGATTGGTCTGACCGCACGGCAAACACCAGCCTATCGTCTGAGGAAGCCGATTATGGCGTTTCGACACGATCTTGAGTTGCATCGCAGTAAGCTACAAGATATCCGCAGCATTATGCACTCCATGAAAACCTTGGCGAATATGGAAACCCATAAGTTGGAACGGCGTATCAGGGCTCAACAAGCGATTGCCGAAAATATCAATCAGATGGCCAAAGACTTTTTGGATGCCTATCCACAAGGGTTGCCGGTCACACCTCTTCAATCAGCTCTAAATGTCGTGTTGTTAATCGGTTCAGAACGCGGCTTTTGTGGTGATTTTAACGGCCAGATCTGGCAGACGTTCCAAGCCCAATTTGACCAGTACGCTGAGAAGTCGCTTAAGTTGGAAAGTGAGTCAAGCAGTGAGCCACAAGTCATCGCCATCGGTGGTAAGTTACAGACTTTTTTAAGTGGTGTTGTATCTTCCGAACCCGACCGATTCAGTTCAACCGTCCGCTACTTGCAAGGTGCCGATGTGACCGAAGAGATTGCGCACGTTGTTGAGTCGATTGCGAACATCTTAGAAGCTGCAAACGAGCGATCGCAACCAGTTGAATTGGTCGCCATCTATCATGAGCCTCTCAAACAACGCATAATCACCGAGCCACTTTTGCCCCCCTTTAAGGGATTGGTGGAGCAGCCAGATTCCAGTGCAATCACAAGTTCAAAAGGTCGAGCCACACAACAGCCGATACTCAACCTAAATCCCGTCGATTTTTACCTTGAACTCACCGAGCAATTTGTCGCGCAGAGTATACAACGTATCCTGACCAGTTCGTTGATGGCCGAGAACCAATCACGCATCCAGCATTTAGAAAACGCCACTCGTCATCTCGATAAAAAAAACGAAGAGCTGCTGATTAAAAGCAATGCCTTACGTCAAGAAGAGATTATTGAAGAGATAGAAATCATCCTGTTAAACCAGTCAAGTGCTTAATGGACTTGAAGTGGCAAGGTTTGGATGCTAATGGTTATGGTTAAAATAACTATGCGGTTAGGGTGTCGGCTTAAGATGTTGGGCTATCGCTATAGCTCAACAACTGGCTCATTACATGTGCCACTTCCGATGGCAAAATCCCGGGTTGTCCGCTTTGATTGGCTAATACGTCGCCCGCATGTGCATGCAACGAAACCCCCAAACAGGCCGCGTTCCACAGCGATAAGCCTTGCGCAATAAAGGTGGCAATGGTTCCGGTCAATATATCCCCCATGCCACCAACCGCCATGCCCGGATTACCCGCCAAACAGATTTCCATATTGTTTCCATCATAAATAAGGGTGCCATTGCCTTTAAGTACAATCACACCACCATATTTTTGCTGCAGTTTTTTGATGGCGCCAATGCGGTCTTTTTGAATGCTGGCGGTATCGGTTTCAAGTAGCTGGGCGGCTTCACCAGGATGTGGAGTGAGTACCCAGTTGTTCTGCGGCATCTCTTGTTCTTTTGTTAAGGCGGCAAGGTGTTTTAAGGCGTCGGCATCAATCACCTTATCAAGCGGCAAATCCATCGCTTGTGAAAACAGTTCTTTTCCCCAGCTATCAAGCCCCAAACCTGGGCCGATGCCAATCACATTGGCCAGGCCTGCTTGATTCAACAGTTCTTCAGTTGGGTAACACATGACTTCCGGAATCGCTTGGGTGATGGCGATGCCATGCTCTGTATGGGTGATGATTTTAACCAGGCCTGCTCCGGTTTTTAAACTTGCCAGGCCTGCTAGTTGTATCGCTCCCATCATGGTCTTATTGCCACCTACTAGGCAGACGGTGCCAGAAACCCCTTTATGATGAGTGGCGAGTCGGAGGGGGAGTTTGTTTAACCAATGTTTAAGTGGGTGGTTTTTGGCCAGTGGCGTTTCTGATTTGTAGAGTTCTTTGGGAATAAATAGCGAACTGAAATGAATTTTTCCGCACACTTCTGGCCCTTGGAAAGTATAAAAGCCGAATTTTTGAGTGATAAAACTGCAGGTGACTTGAGCATGCACGGCAATACCTAAGATCTGTCCGGTGTTGGCATCGAGTCCACTGGGTATATCCACCGCCAAAACGGGTTTTTCGGCTTGATTGATCTGTTCAATGATTTGGGCGATCTCACCACTAACAGGTTGATTCAAACCGGTACCAAAAATCGCATCGACAATGAGGTCACTCTGCTGGATATCGGTTTTTGAGAAGCGGCTTGGAGTGATGCCAAGCTGTTTGAGCTCTTGCAGGGCGATGGCAGCATCGCCGTGGATTTTTTGTTCATTACCAATCAGGCTGACTTGCACTTTAAAACCTGCCAGGTAGGCATATTGAGCGATGATGAAACCATCACCACCATTGTTGCCGGTTCCACAGATAACGTGAATGAGTTTGCTCTCTGGCCAAGTGTCTTGTAAAACGTCAAACGCAAAGAAACCGGCTCGTTTCATCAGTAAGATGCCAGGTATGCCAAGGTTCTGTATGGCGTTTCGGTCTATCGCTTGAGAACTTTGGGCACTGTAGAGTTTCATATGGTTACCTTTTTCTTTAAACGATATGGGGGCTGATTAAAGATCGACGTGAGTGTTAAACAAACCAAACCAGTAAAACAATTCCAAAAATAATGCGATAAATACCAAAGGCGTTAAAAGTGAATCTATCTAAAAATCGCAGGAATAGGCTCATGGTTAAGTAAGCAACAATGTAAGCCATAATAAAGCCAACAATGAGCGGAAGCCAAGAGCTATTGGCAAATTCGGAATAGTTTTTTAGTAAATCCAAACCCGAGGCGGCCGCGAGAACCGGTAGGGCCAATAGGAAAGAGAATTCAGCCGAGGTTTTTCTATCTAGCCCCATCATCACACCACCGACAATCGATGCGCCTGCTCGGCTGGTTCCTGGAATCAAGGCGAACATTTGTATAATCCCAATCCAAAAGGCCTGGGTGATGCTTAAATCGTCAATGTCACGAGTGCGGTGAGTGCCTTCATTGTAGAGTTTTTCCATGACCAAAAATACCAGGCCGCCAAGAATGAACATCCACGCCACGACAGTTAGAGTAAAGAATTCTTTGATTTGATTGTGAAATAGAAATCCTATCGCCGCAATCGGCAAAAAGGCAATCAAGACATTAATCCACAGCCGGATATGTTCTAAGCTGAATTTTGAGCTGTAATGCGAAAATATGGCCAAAATCGCTGCGACTTGAATAATCACTTCAAACGCCATGTTCTGATCGGTTTGTTTCAGTCCTAACCACTCACTCACAACAATTAAGTGTCCGGTTGATGAGATCGGTAGAAACTCGGTAAGCCCTTCAATAATACCTAAAATGGCGGCTTGAAAAATATCCATGGTCAGTCCTGATAGTGATGGTTAATAAGTGTTTTAAAATTTTTTTGTTTGATTTGATTCTAAGTCTTTCGTTAAAGCTGATGGCGTAAATCTCTAACATTGAACCCGATTAAAGGTTGGTTAAAGTTTTTAGTCAAAGCAATGGCCTTAAAGGTTTCGCCCATCTCATCCGGTAAGGTGAGGGTTTTGATTTGTTGGGCAATCTGTATCTGCTCGGTGATATCGGCATCCAGATCAGCGGACATTTCCAGTAAGCCGCTGCCCATCAAAAAATGCGCCTGAGTGGTAAAACCGGCGATTTTAAATCCGCTATCAAAGGCGTCTTCAGCCACCGCGGTAAAATCAACATGCGCGGTGATGTCCTGTAAACCGGGATAGAAAAATGGATTGTTATGCGCGCGATGTTGGTAATGGCAGCGAAGTGTACCCATGACCCTTGCCGGTTGATAATATTCGTGACGGCTGTAGCCGTAATCAATCAAGAATACCGCACCCTCTGCCAGAATGTCGTTTAAGCTCTTCAGCCATGGTTTTAAGTTTAGGTTTATTTCGGTTTCATAACCTAAATCTGAGACTTTGCCGATGTGCTTAATTAACTGGTTGGCGAACTTTTGGAGCTTGGCATCGGTGATGGTTTGAAAGTCCCAGTCGAATTGTTGGGTCTTTTCATTGAACACCACATAGCCTTGTAAAGCGCGTTCAGGTTCAATACGGAGCCGTTCAAAAGGCATGGCATCCAATACTTCATTGGCTAAAACCACGGCAGAAATAGGTGTGCTAGGTAACTTGTCTAGCCAAACAACCTTTTTAACGATTTCTGCAGGTAGGTGTTGTTCAAAGGTTTGCTTTTGACGCTGCCGTAAATCGGCACTGATTTCTACAATATAGTAGCGGTGCAACGGCTGTTGTAGGTTTTCAAGTTCAAGCAATATGTCTTTAGCCATCGTGCCTTGGCCGGCACCAAATTCGACAATGTTGGCTTCATCTAATTGTGATAACACTTGAGCGGCTTGACGGGCTAAACAGCGTGAAAAAATATTCGATACTTCAGGTGCGGTAATGAAATCTCCACTTTTACCGATTTTAGGTAAACCTCCGGCATAGTAACCCAGTTGTGGGGTATAGAGCGCCATCTCCATAAACTTAGAGAATGGTAGGTTTTTATGGCGGCTTAAAAAACGCTTGATGTTGTCTGAGAGCTTTTTACTATGTGCAATGGCTTCTTCGTTAGGTTCAGGTAAGGATTTAGCGCTGTTTTTGCCGTTTGCATTTCGATTGTTCACTGATTTCATGGTGTTCTAAATGAGTTTGTTGAAGTATGTGATATTATGCATTAAAGCGCCCAAGTCGGCTACCCAAGTCGGCGACTTAAACGACCTTAGTAAGGCGTTAATAGGTGCTTTGTTAGGGCTTTTTTCGCTTGGCGGTTTGCCGAAATTAAGCTTATAGGGTGTATTTATGGTTGGTTTTGGAAGAATTTTTGCTTAAGATTGATGGCATGTGTGGCTGTTGACTATGTCGTTTTTATGCAATCAAGCCGATAGAGAGAATCGCTAAAGTTACTGGATTTTGTGAGAGTGGAATGAAAGTTGGAATAAAGAAGTTACAAGAAAATGAGTGGCTGGTGCATATTGGTTGCGGTGCGGTGAAGATGGACCAGTTTTCGGTTGCTTTGCTGAATATCACTCTAGAGCATCTATTAGCGCTGGAAGCGGGTGCTCAACATTCCACTTTGGACAGCTACGTGAAGCTGGGTTTGCGTATGAAGTCGCTTTCATCCGTCAATCTGCAAAAGTTGCTACGCGTTTTGGATTCCAAAGACCTGTTGGTCATGATGTTGTTGGCGGAAGATAATGAGCTAAATACAACAATCATGTCTAATATCGGTGGAATCTTATCCAAACAGTTGGAAGCGGATTTGGTTACCGCAAAGATTCCGGTAGATTCGTTGGCCAAACAGGCCATTAGAAGAATCGTAGAGAAAATTTTTGAACTGGAATCGCTTGGGCAGATTGAATTCACTTCTGAACAAACGCGTTATATTTAGGGCTAAAGGTAGAGTTATGGAAATTTCAGCAAGTCGAAATCATACCGGTGAATATCTGTTGGAAATTGGTCCGGTTACATTTACTTTACCTGTAGATGTAATCAGTGCCTTGCAGCAAGTCGTGGATCAACGTTTAAACCAAAACAGCTCTGCGGATGATGAAAACCTTAAGCGTAAATTAGTGGCCTACCGGGTTTTAGCCTCCAAAATGACCGGTGTCGATGATCGCATCGTACAAAAGTTTGCCCCTAAAGTGACGCCTGAACAGTTGGTGACGATTGTTCGTATGGCGGAGGGTGACGGACTTTATCAAAAAATCGTCAAAAATTTATCCAAGCAGAATCGCCGACAGTTTGAAGAGGACTATGAGGCGATGGATAAAATCACCGAACACAATGCGTGTTTACATATGGAACAACTCGTACCTTTGATAAAAAGTGCAGCTCAAGAACAAAAAGAATTGCTTGAATCTATGAGGTGATTTACCTGAGAGCTTCAGAGGACTCGGTGACGGGTAATCTTTAAACCAACCGTATCGGTTTCTGCAACCGCTTGCGGTTTGCTTACCTTTAAACGAACCATCTGCACCGCCAGGTGGTTTTTTAAGATATGTTGGCAAATTTCTTCACAAAGCGTCTCTAGTAACTCATGGCGGCTTTGTTCTACTATAGCAATCACTTCATCGGAGACCTGTTTGTAATCGACGGTATCGTTAATATCGTCACTTTTTGCCGCTTGTGCAATCGGTAAGTCCATATCGATATCAAAAATAAGGGGCTGGCGGTTTTCTCTTTCCCAGTCATAGATTCCAATAATCGCTTGGGTTTTTAAGCCTTCAATAAATACGGTGTCCATTGGTTGGGTGGATGGAGTGTGGCTCATATGGTCGTTCCTAGTGGGGAATGTCAGGGTTTAATCGCTGATATGGGTTGATTAAGTTAACGCTTATTATCTACTTCTTGTAAAATCATGCAATTATTTAAACTGTAAACTTACCAGGCCTGGTAGAAGGAAAGTAGATGGAATTACAAGCCATATTAATGATTGTTGGGGCTTATTTGTTGGGTTCGGTTTCTACGGCAATTATCGTTTGTCGCTTAATGGGCTTGCCAGATCCTCGTGAAGGCGGTTCGGGGAATCCAGGTGCGACCAATGTATTACGTATCGGGGGTGAGAAAGGTAAGAAAGCGGCAGCAATCACCCTGTTTGGCGATATGTTAAAGGGCTTGGTTCCGGTTGCGGTTGCGCAAGTTTTAGGTTTTTCACCGTTGGTGGTCGTGTTGGTTGGTTTTGCGGCATTTATTGGTCATTTGTATCCACTTTTCTTTGGCTTTAAAGGTGGAAAAGGGGTGGCGACCATGTTGGGTGTGATGTTTGGTTTGTCTTTGCCTATTGGTTTGGCCGTGGCGGGAACTTGGTTGTTTGTGGCCAAGGTATTGAAGATCTCTTCTTTATCTGCTTTGATAGCCACAATTTTAGCGCCGATTTACATTTGGTTTTTATCCGCTCAGATGGATTGGGTATGGGTGACTGCGCTGATGACCTTGATTCTGTTTTGGCGTCACCGAGGCAATATCCAGCGTTTATTGAACGGTGAAGAGAGTTTGATCAAAGTCAAATCTGAAGATGGTCAATAGTCGATAGTTGGCATTTAATATCAACATTGTTTAATGTTGAATAATGAAGAGAGTCGTCAGTAGTGTGTCTTTGGTCGAAAGTCCTGCTAGTGACTAACGACCATAGACTACGGCTAAATCTTTGGTAATTCTTCCAAAGACCATCTAGGGGTTGCGGCAAAGTTTAAATCATTACTTTGTCCTGCCAATAAACGCTGTGCTCCGGCATAGGCAATCATCGCGCCATTATCCGTGCAGAACTCCAGTCTTGGATAAAAAACCTCGCCTTTGCGTTTTTTCATCAAGGCATCCAGCTTGCTACGAATCTCACGGTTGGCGCTGACGCCTCCGGCCACCACTAAACGATTCAGATTTTCTTGTTCTAACGCACGTTTACATTTTATGGTTAACGTGTCGGCTACCGCCAATTCAAAAGCACGGCAAATATCCGCTTTGGTTTGTTCGCTGGCATCATCTTCTTTGATGGCCGCTTGCCAAGTGTTTAACGTGTAGGTTTTCAACCCACTAAAGCTCATGTCCAGGCCTGGTCGGTCTACCATGGGGCGAGGGAATTTATAACGCTCTGCATTGCCTTTTAACGCTAAATTAGACACGTTCGGCCCCCCCGGATACCCCAGTTCCAAAAGTTTAGCGGTTTTATCAAAAGCCTCACCAGCGGCATCATCCAAAGTGTCGCCCAGCAGTTTATATTCGCCAATCCCGTCAACCCGAATCAACATGCTATGACCGCCTGATACCAACAGACAGATAAATGGAAAGTCGGGTTGGTTGTCTTCCAGCATGGGGGCGAGTAGATGGCCTTCCATGTGGTGGACACCGACCGCCGGTATTTTCAATGCATAGGCTAGGCTGCGTGCCACCGAACTGCCTGCGAGTAAGGCGCCAATCAACCCAGGGCCGGCGGTGTAAGCAATGCCATCCAATTCAGTACGCTCGATATTGGCCTCTTCAAGAGTCTGTAAAATCAGCGGTGTGAGTTTACGGATATGGTCACGGGAGGCGAGCTCGGGAACGACCCCTCCATATTGAGCATGCAACTCTACTTGAGTATATAGAGTGTGGGCAATCAAGCCTTTATCGGTGTCGTAAATCGCCACGCCTGTTTCATCACAAGAGCTCTCTATTCCTAATACCAGCATTTCTAAATTCTTCTATTTAAATTCAAAGTGGCTGAATTTTAACAAATAATCTTAAAAATTATCTGAAAAAGGTTTGCAAATAGGTAGTAGGAAATTTATAATCCACCCTTTCTGCTATTTCTCATTTCTTGCGTGAGAAAGATGCAATGAATTCTAAATTTTGTAATAGGTTGAAATTATGCCAAGCGTAAAAATCAGAGATACTGAACCATTTGACGTAGCTTTACGTCGTTTTAAACGTGCTTGCGAAAAAGCAGGTGTGTTAACTGAAACTCGTAAGCGTGAGTATTACGAGAAGCCTACTTGGGCTAAGAAGCGTATGAAGGCTGCAGCAGTTAAGCGTTTAGCAAAACGTTTATCTCGTGAAAACCGTCGTACAACTCGTATGTACTAAGGTTAGGTAAAAGTTAGTGTCAGCAACAATGAAAGAACAACTAACGGCTGAAATGAAAGCCTGTATGAAAGCTAAAGATAAGGAGCGTCTACAAGTAGTGCGTTCTCTTTTAGCCGCCATTAAACAGGTTGAGATTGATAATCAAATCACAGTAGATGATGCAGGTGTTCTAGCGATTTTAGATAAAGCTATGAAACAGCGTCGTGATTCTCATCAGCAGTTTACGGATGCAGATCGTCCAGACTTAGCTGAGCAAGAAGCCTACGAGATGAGCGTCATTCAGGATTTCATGCCACAAGCCTTAACTGAAGATGAAATTAATGCATTAATTGACGATGCAATGACAAAAACAGGCGCCAGCACCATGCAAGACATGGGTAAAGTTATGGGCTTGTTAAAACCTGAGATGCAAGGTCGTGCAGATATGGGTGAAGTCAGCAAGTTGATTAAAGCAAAGTTAGGCTAAGCTATTCAATTTAGTCTGGTTTAGTTTCATTGAAACTGACTCTTCCTTAAAGAACCCGTTAGTCTTGTGCTAACGGGTTTTTTTGCTTTCAAGACCTGTGTATTTTTCTGTGGATAAGGTGTGAGTATGGCTGAACAGGGTGGAAGTATTCCACGTTCATTTATCGAGACATTATTGGCTCGAGCCGATGTTGTGCAAGTCATAAATCAACGTGTTCCGCTCAAAAAAGCCGGTACTTCCTATAAGGCTTGCTGTCCATTTCATGACGAGAAAAGCCCCTCTTTTAACGTCAGTCCAACCAAGCAGTTCTATCACTGCTTTGGCTGTGGAGCGAGTGGTGACGCCCTTAAATTCCTTATGGAATATGATGGTCTGTCATTCGTAGAAGCGGTTGAAGCGCTGGCCGCTCAATATGGTATGGTCGTGCCGCGTGAACAACGCACTCCTGCACAGCAAAAAGCCCAGCAAATCAAACAAGAAAAACAACGCGATTTGTACGATGTCATGCATCTTGCGGCCAAATTCTATCGTCATCAATTACGTGACCACCCTCAATCTCAAGAAGCTAAGACCTATCTTAAAGAACGTGGGTTGAGTGCCGATATTGCCAAAGAATTCGTGATTGGTTTTGCCCCACCCGGTTGGGATAGTTTAGTAAAAGGTTTGTCTGCCGATAAAAAACTACAACAACAGTTGGTTGAGGTGGGTTTACTGGTTGAAAAAGAGGACGGTAAGCAGTATGACCGTTTCCGTCATCGAATCATGTTTCCGATTCGTGATGGCCGAGGCCGGGTAATCGCTTTCGGGGGGCGTGTTTTAGGTGATGAACAGCCAAAATATCTGAATTCACCGGAAACCCCGATATTCCATAAAAGTTACACCTTGTATGGCCTGTTTGAAATGCGCCAGTCACGCCAGAAGTTCGATAATATCCTGGTGGTGGAAGGTTATATGGACGTGGTGGCTTTGGCGCAATACGGTATTCGTAATGCGGTGGCCACCTTGGGTACCGCTACAACCATAGAGCATCTTGATTTACTGTTTAGGCAAGTGAATGAGGTGGTGTTCTGTTTTGACGGTGATTCAGCCGGTTTGAAAGCAGCGTGGAAAGCATTGGAACTGGCTTTGCCGATGATGGAGAAAGAGCGTTCGGTTAAGTTCTTGTTTTTACCGCAAGGTGAAGATCCTGATTCAATGGTACGCAAGGATGGCATGGATGGCTTTAAAAATCGTGTCGCCAAATCGCTGTCGTTATCTGAATTTTTGATGCAAGGTTTGCAAGGAAGGTTATCTTTTCCTGTGAATAGCATCGAAGGGCGTCAACAGTTTGTGTCCTTGGCTGAGCCTTATGTGCAGTCGGCACATGGCCTGTACCAATTTCTATTGGCTGAGGGGGTGGCAAATCTGGTGGATTTACCTACTTGGCGTGTGGAGAAACAGATGAATGTAAAATCGGGTTTTGCGCAGTTCAAGAAAGATGGTGACAGGCACGGTAAGGGGCAGAGTGCTCAGGTTGTGGTGAGTAAAGTGGTTACCATGCCACTTAAGATGGTGCGATTACTGCTTAAGCGTCCTCAGTGGAGTGTGGTTTTTGCAAAAGAATTCATACAAGACCTTGTAAAATCGAAACAGCGTGACTATGTAACTTTAGGTGGTTTTATCAAAACCTTGCAGGCTAATGATTTTAATCCACAAATCGCCACTCAAGTTGTTTTGGATGCAGGTTATCAGGCCGAAATGGATTTAGTCATGCAGTCGGAAATACCTGATGATGAGGCTTTTATCCAAGCTGAATTTGATGTGTGTGTGATTGCTTTAGCCACCGCATTGGATGAGCGTAATTTGGGTAAATCGGGTTGGAGTGCAGATGAAATGCTTAAGTTGCAGGCTCTGGTGCAAAGCAAGTAAAGAAGCTTGGTGGTAAAAGCCTAACTGACTAATTTAAAAAGAATAATACTACCAAAACCAAACGGAAATTTAGTATAATCGCGTGTTCCGTTTTTTCTGTCGGCATTCATATTGAATCGGTTCAATTGCATTAGACAGATTTTTAGAAAAAAATGAATTATAGAAACATTATTTGAGGCAAAACATGACAAAAGTCGAAAGAAAGCAACAGCTAATAGATTTGATTGAGCGAGCGAAAGAGTTAGGTTACCTTACGTTTGCTGATGTAAACGATGTTTTGCCGGACGATATTGAAGAAGACCAGTTAGGTCAAGTTCTTACCATTCTTAAAGATTTTGGGATTCGATTATTTGACTCAGCACCTGATGAGGATGAACTTCTTACTCAGGAAGGCGGAGCTTTTGATGACGCGGCAGCTGAAGCGGCATTAAGTGCTTTATCTGAAGTTGATGGTGAGTTTGGTCGTACTACTGACCCGGTTCGTATGTATATGCGTGAAATGGGCTCTGTTGAACTGCTTACCCGTCATGGTGAGATTGAAATCGCCAAGCGTATCGAGTGGGGAATCCGCGATATGCTTGATGCTTTGGCTCAGTATCCAAACTTCTCAGTTTCTATTCTTGATACGTTTTCTAAGATGGATGACGGTGAAGGTAAAGTCGCGGATGTGGTTCAAGGGTTTATCCGTCCAGAAGATCTAATTGACGTACCTGTTGAAGAATTATCACCAGATAGTGATAACAATGAACCGAAAGAAGACGGTATTAACCAAGAAGAGCTTGATGCCTTTTTGGCGACACTTGAAAAGCTGAGCACCGCAGCCTTAGAAGCCGAAGCTAAATACGGTTCTGAAGATGATAAAGCGGTTAAAAAACGTCAAGCCGTAGTTGAGCATTTAAGAGGGGTCAAGATTACTCCTTTGTTCTCTAACCGCGTAATCCGCAATATCAAAGAAAAAATCAAAGCGATTCGTGAACAAGAGAAAGTGATTGTCGATTTGGTTTTACGTACGGTTAAAGTTCCTCGTCCTATCTTTTTGGAAACGTTTATCGGTTCAGAAACGGCTCCGGATTTAATCGATCGTCTAATCGCTGCGGCACCTGCACAAGCTGAAGCGCTTGAACTGGCTCGACCTGAAGTATCGCGCGCTCAAAAGCGTTTGGCGATGATTCAGAAATCAGAAAAAATGCCAATTTCTCTTTATAAGAGCGTTTATAAAGGCTTGAGTAAGGCGGAAAATAATGCCCGTCTTGCTAAGCGTGAAATGATTGAAGCCAACCTACGTTTGGTAATTTCTATTGCTAAAAAATACACCAACCGCGGATTGCAGTTCCTTGACCTGATTCAGGAAGGTAACATCGGTTTGATGAAAGCGGTGGATAAGTTCGAATACCGTCGTGGTTATAAGTTCTCAACTTATGCGACCTGGTGGATTCGTCAGGCGATTACACGTTCTATCGCCGACCAGGCTCGTACCATCCGTATCCCAGTTCATATGATTGAAACCATCAATAAATTGAACCGTATTCAACGCCAGTTGCTACAAAAAATGGGACGTGAACCTACTCCTGAAGAGTTGGCTGAAGAGATGGAAATGCCTGAAGATAAGATTCGTAAGGTAATGAAAATCGCCAAAGAACCGATCTCTATGGAAACACCAATCGGTGATGATGAAGATTCATCATTGGGAGATTTTATTGAAGATTCAAACATCCTGTCTCCGCAGGATGCAGCTGATTCAGAAGGCATGAGTGAAACGGTTCGTGAGATGCTAAACACCTTGACACCTCGTGAAGCGAAAGTGCTACGTATGCGTTTTGGTTTAAGCATGAATACCGACCACACTCTTGAAGAGGTTGGTAAGCAGTTTGATGTTACCCGTGAGCGTATTCGTCAGATTGAAGCGAAGGCGTTGCGTAAACTGCGCCATCCAAGTCGTGCGGAGCGTTTAAAAAGCTTTCTTGACTGATTGAATTGACCATAGTCGATGATAGAAAGGCCGCGTTTTATGAATTAAAACGTGGCCTTTTTAATATAAAGCGGTTAATTCTTGTAAATTTAGGCTTTAACAATTCACAAAGCGAATGGCTCTCGCTATAATAAGCGCCACCTAGAAGTTACCAGGCCTGGTAATAATAGATTTCCATATTTGGGGCCCTTAGCTCAGTTGGTTAGAGCACTCGACTCATAATCGATAGGTCCACGGTTCAAGTCCGTGAGGGCCCACCATCTTTGTTGTTTTTACCGTTTAAATATTGAATGAATCTTATTGCACGACTCACTGTGCTTTGAACTCATTTAATGACTTCCTGTCGATAGACCCACTGAGTTACCCCATTTGATGACGGCTGCATTCGCCGCCTTGAGAGCATTATCTGGTAGGCTTAATTGATGTTTACCCAAATCCCGGTACTCTTTCAGTTCTTGAGTAATATATTGCTCTCCAGAGTTGGTGCTGACAACATAGTTAGATAGCATGATCAAAGAAACGATATGGCGGACTTTTTGGTCGTTGGCTAATTTTGACGCAAAATTGGTGTCGTGATGTAGCAGGATGGATTTATAAACATCGGGGTTGATATGCCATTTTTTTGCAATAAAGGTTCCTAAATAGGCATGGGTCGTATGGTAGGTTTCAAGTTCCTTGTCATAGGCGGAAATTGGGTTGGATAATTGTGCTTTATATATTTCCATATAGCTTTCGGGTTCTGATCTAGCAAAATAGATCGCACCTATATTCTGCATCAACCCTGCCATATAAGCTTCAGAACGAGAGACATCAAATACCCAGTAAGAGAGTTCTGCGGCAGCTAAACCAGATTGAGCGCCATGAGTAAGAATCGCTTTTTCATCTGGGGATTGAGCAATGATTTTAGTTAGGCTGCTGGAGAGGAATATGTTGTATATTTCATCTAGTCCCAAAACATTCACCGCCGCTTTGGCATCTTTTATTTCAGTTTTTTCATTGGTGATGTTGGTGTTCACCAAGGTTAAAAAATCACCCAGTAGTTCAGGATTATGGCTAATCAAATTAGCAATCGTCACGGTGTTTGGGTATTTTTTATTTAACTCTTCCTTTAAACAGATAATTTCTTCAGGGATGGTCGGAATATTTACTTTAGAAAAAATTTTTGCGGCTAAAGCGAGTTTTTCTTGCATGGACTAATGGGCCTTAAAAGATTGTGAGAGGGTATTTGTAAGCTGTAATTTCCTGGTGTCCTGAAGGGAGGGCTTAAAAATACTTATTGCGTCTAGAATTAATAATAACTGAAAATTATTATTAAGTAACTCAAAAAATAGCCGTGATATTTAGTGACCGAAAGTTGTTTGCAATATGGGGTGATTTTGAAAAGCCTTGTTAATAGGTAACTTATTGATTAAAAAAGTTATTTTGTTATACTGAAGTTGGTTCTCGTTTTAGTGGTTTGTTGGGTGTCTTTATTATGAATGGAATACATGGGTTTCCACCTGTTTCACATAATGCATATACAACAGGGTTAAATACCTCAACGAGTGCTGTGCTGAATTCAGAGTCGGCAACAACCACAAAATTTAATGTGAATAATTCCGTTGCTTTGCAAACCCAGTCTGCTAAACCTGTCAACATTCCTTATGATAACCGTTCAATAAATGGTTCACAGCCAGGTGTATTATCTAAGCCAGATTCAAGTTCGGATGGTCAACAAAGTTTTCAAAAAATTAGTGAGGACTCCCGCCTCGAACGTGAACAAGCCAAACAAGAGCAAAATGTTCAGCAAGTTATTGCTCAGCTTAAAGCGCGTGATACAGAAGTAAAAGCCCATGAAATGGCTCATCTCAGCGCGTCTGGCGGCTATTCTACGGGTGGTATGAGTTTTACCTACCAGACAGGCCCCGATGGAAAGCGTTATGCAATAGGCGGTGAGGTCGGCATAGATACTTCTCCAATACCTGGTGATCCGCAAGCGACTCTGCAAAAGGCGATGGTTATTCAAAGGGCTGCTTTGGCTCCAGCAGAACCTTCGTCACAAGATTTAAAAGTGGCGCAGGCTGCCTCACAAATGATGGTGCAAGCTAGAGTTGAAATAGCATCTGCCAAAGTTGAAGAGGGTAAGGGCAGCGATGGCAATAAAAGTGATGCAACAGGCGAGATGAATTCTGGTGAAGAGTCAAGCAACAGAATTGAGCGAAGAGAGCCGGATGATTCTTCTGGCTCAATTAATCCACAAAGACAGCAATTTGATTTAAGAATGCAGTTATCACCGTCTTCCATCATAGAGTAAAATTTAAAATAGCTTTCTATTCAAAACTTACTTAATGAAAACCTATCTAATGAAAACAGAGTTTATTGGAAGCTTTGTTTTGTGACGGATTTTATTGTTTAACCGGGCAGAAAGTTTGTTGCATCGCATTCATCAACACTAAGATGTTATGGTCGCGAACCTTACATAAAATCTTACTGCCTTCTCTACGAGAGGTAATGATGTCTTTTTCACGCAAAATATCAATATGCTGAGAGATATTGCTTTGGGTTGTTCCAACTTGTTTTACGATTTCCATAACGGGTAATTCTTGCTCACCAATCACGCACAAAATTTTGAGTCTTAGAGGGTGCCCCATTGCTTTGAGCGCTTTGGATGCTTTGTTGATATTGTCTTCTTTCATTTCAAAAAATGAGCTGTCTTGGATTGCCATGCTTATGATTTCACTATATAACGATATATTAATTAGTGTTAAATTCTAATGAAATCCATCTAATCTGTCACCTAAAGTTCACTTATAATGAACAAATTATTTTTGGGAATGTATTTTACAAATCAATTAACATTATGATTGTAAAAAAGAAAATCAATTTATCCATGGAGAGTGGTGTGAGCACATCTGGAATAAAAAAAGTCATGTTAATCGGAACCGGGGCTGTATTAGGGGCATTAATTGCAGTTGGCACCACCGTTTGGGCCGATAAAGAAGTCGCTGTAGAGCCTAAAACAGACCAAATTACCTTGCCTCTTCAGGAGCTACGCGCTTTTGTAGAAGTGTTTGAACGTGTCTCTCATGATTATGTAGATGAAATTGATGATAAGAAACTTTTAGAAGGTGCGATTAGCGGGATGCTTTCAAATTTAGATCCTCACTCGGCCTATCTCCCTCCTTCTGACTTTAAAGAAATGGAAGAGCATACGCGTGGTGAGTTTGGTGGTCTGGGAATGGAAGTCGGGATGGAAGACGGCTTTGTCAAGGTCATCTCTCCAATTGACGATACCCCTGCACAACAAGCTGGTGTGAAAGCGGGTGACTTGATTATCAAGTTGGGTAAAGAGCCTGTTAAAGGTAAGACTTTAAGCGAAGCCGTTAAAATCATGCGTGGAAAACCAGGAACAAAGTTAAATCTTACCATTGTTCGTAAAGGCGCTGACGCACCATTGGAAATTGAAATTACCAGAGCGGTAATCAAGGTTAAGAGCCTTAAGCAACGTCTGCTAAAAGACCATGTCGGTTATGCAAGGATAAGCCAGTTCCAAGTGAGAACCGGACCAGATTTGGTTAAGGCGATTGCTAAACTGGAAAAAGAGAATGGCGGTCCTTTAGAAGGTTTAGTGCTTGATTTACGAAATAATCCAGGTGGTGTGTTAAATGCGGCAGTTCAAGTGTCGGATGCGTTTTTGGATGATGGATTAATTGTTTACACTGAAGGTCGTATCAAAAACTCTAAGATGCGCTTTGAAGCTGAGAAGGGCGATATCATGAATGGTAAGCCGATTGTGGTATTGATCAATGAAGGTTCAGCATCAGCGTCGGAGATCGTTGCAGGTGCTTTGCAAGATCAAAAACGTGCTCTTATTGCAGGAAGAACCAGTTTTGGTAAAGGTTCGGTGCAGACCTTGTTGCAGTTGAACAACGGCGCTGCGATCAAAGTAACCACTGCCCGTTACTATACTCCGTCAGGTCGTTCAATCCAGGCTGAAGGCATTAAACCTGACTTGGATATCGATTTGGTTAAGGTTGAAAAGGTCGAAAAGGATAATGTCACCAATATTAAAGAGAGCGATTTAGCCGGCCATCTAGAGAATGGTGATGCAGACAGCAAAACCAATCCTGAATCCAAAGATTCAAAAAAGGCTGCTGAACTGGATAAATTGTTGGACAAGGACTATGAATTGAATGAAGCCTTACGCATGGTAAAAGCGATGGCCTTGGCTCAAAAAATGGCTAAATAGACTCTTGATGAAAAGTCTTTTAAGTTAAATTAAAAGCCGCCTATTGAACAATTCAATAGGCGGCTTTTTTGTTTTGGGTGAATAAAATAATCTGCAGTGGTTCAAAGTAAGGAGAAAGGAAATGGATGCGATAAGAGTGTTGGTGCCTTTAGCACAAGGTTGTGAAGAATTAGAGGCCGTAACCATAATTGATATTTTAGTGCGTGGTGGTGTCGAGGTTATTACCGCGAGCTTAGATGACAATAAAATCATTACCGCTAGTCGCGGAGTGCAGTTAGTTGCCCAAGTTACCTTAGATGAGATTAAAAATGAACATTTTGCGATGGTGGCTTTGCCTGGCGGATTACCTGGTGCAGATTATTTGAATGCCGATAGACGAGTCATCGATATCTTACAAACAACCGTTGCCAATAATGGCGTTGCGGCCGCCATTTGCGCGGCTCCAAAAGTCTTGGTAAGCGCAGGGCTGTTAGATGGCAAAAATGCGACCAGTTATCCCGGTGTAATTGATAAACTGCCTGCTAAAAATATGCATTATATCAATTTGCCCGTGGTAAAGGACGGCCAGGTGGTGACTTCTCAAGGGCCTGCAACAGCAATGGAATTTGCTTTGACACTTTTGGAGCAGTTAAAGGGTAAAGAGAAAAGAATCAATGTTGAACAGGGTTTGCTAAAAATCTAAAGCACGTCATTTTTTAGGTTGAACATTAAGCAATCAAGCAATGTGAAAAAAATCCGCTTATTTATTTAGCTTTGTTTTAATTTTGAAACAAATAGGATTCATAACGGTCTTATATTATTGAAGGGTTAATTTTTAACTTAACAATAAGAGGAGATAACTTATGAAATCGAACAGTCGTAGAGATTTTTTAAAGCTTGCAGGTGCTGCAATGGTTAGTGTAACAGGTGTTGCTTCAGCCGCTGAGAATGCATTTGGTTTTAAGCAACTTGATTCGGGTTATTCTCAGGTCTCTTTGAAAGGTAAGTATGGTGGCGCTATGCCTAAATTAGATGATTCTGAGGGTAGATGTGGAGTCAAAAAACCAGAAGGTACTTGTGGTGCTAAAGAACCTGAAGGAGCTTGCGGAGGTAAGCAGCCTGAAGCTAGATGCGGTGGCTTAACAAGTTAAATTGTAAATACGTTATCCAGACCAGCTTGCATACAATAAAGCTGGGTTTAGAAAGACTAGAATCTTATTGTATGCTTGCATGGTTTGATTTAAATCGAGCTTTTTAAAATCACGCGCTAGTATTTAAGTTCTAGCTCTTAAGTTATTACCTTCAATTACTAGAATATAAGTTAGAGGAGTTAGCAGGCCTGTTCATTTTGAAAAGTTTCATATTGATTTGACTAACAATTAGTTGAATTTGATAGGTGAATGAAACGATGACTATACAGCATACAAATCATTATCCGGTTGAGGGTGTCGGTTTAGGTTTAAGAAGAAAATTTTTTGATGAAATTCTAAACACGCCTGATTTTGCGGTTGACTTTATGGAGATGGCCCCCGAAAACTGGTTGCATTTCGGTGGTCGTCAAGGTCGCCAGTTACGGACTTTAACCGAACGTTTCCCTTTTGTTTGTCATGGATTGTCCTTGGATTTGGGTGGCATTAGACCTTTGGATGAAAACTATCTATACGCTCTTAAAGCGTTCTTTGAACAACATCAGATTCGGGCTTATACCGAACACCTTAGTTACTGTGGTGACAGCGGACATTTATATGACTTGATGCCTATTCCTTTTACCGAAGAGGCTGTGCATTATGTTTCACAAAGAATCCAGCGAGTGCAGGACATTCTTGAACAGAAAATCGGTATTGAAAATGTCTCTTTTTACGCAATGCCGAGCAGTCAGATGAGTGAACAAGAATTTGTTACAGCGGTATTGGAAGAGGCTGATTGTAATCTGCTTTTTGATGTTAACAACACTTATGTCAATTCAATCAACCATCAATACAGCGCCCAAGATTATATGCAAGCAATGCCGACTGAACGCATGCTCTATTTCCACATGGCGGGGCATTTTGATGAAGCGGACGATTTAAAAATCGATACCCATGGTCAACCTGTCAAAGCCGAAGTTTGGCAGCTTCTCGAGCAGACATATCAATTTCACGGAGTAGTACCGACTCTATTGGAGCGCGACTTCAATATTCCGCCTTTAGGCGAGTTATTGCAAGAGCTTGAGTTGATTCGGGCCTATCAAAAAGCGCGGAATCAAGCTTATGTTAACTAAAACCGAAAATCTAACGTCAGACCTTTTACCAGGCCTGGTAGGTATATCAAAATCCTATCAAAGTTTGCCCTATTTCCAGCAGTTGCAATTGCAATTTACTGCACATATGCGTCATCCGCAACGTTATGCCTATCAACCTGAAAATGAACCGCAGATTGAAAACCGCAGATTGAAAGTTTACGGAGAGCTGTTTTTCAATAATATTCAAGACATCTTCAGTCAAATATTTCCTGTTTGTAAATCCATTCTCGGTGAGCCAAGATGGATGCTATTGATTCGTGAATACATGTTCAAGCACCAGGCGCAAACACCGTTGTTTCACCAGTTGGGAGAGGAGTTTTTAGCGTTTTTACAGAATGAATTCGCTCCGTTGGAAGAAGACCCGAAATTTTTATTGGAGCTTGCTCATTATGAGTGGGTAGAATTGGCGTTAACTGTCTCGGAAGAGTTGGGGTTTGAAAAAGATTCACAACATCCGATAGATTTAGATTCTCCGTATAAAGTTTCGCCTTTAGCTTGGTTACTGGCTTATGAATGGCCGGTGCACCAGTTATCTAAAGAAAATCAGATCAAGCAAAAAAGCCAGCAGGCAACCACCTTATGAAGTGACCCCCAAATGTTGGACACCAACTTTGGGGGTTTTTCATGTCCAAATACAATCGAGAATTTAAACTGGCGATTGCTAAGCAGTGCCTTTCTCATGAATCCAGTCTGTCCATTTCCAAGCGACTCGGTATTCCAGATCGCTATATCCGTTACTGGACACAAGTCTATCGTTTCCATGGTCAAAATGCGTTTATCAAACGTAACACACCATACTCTTTTGAAGACAAATATCGTATCCTAAAACACATGCGTGAAAATCACTGGTCTATTAGTTATACCAGTATTGTCTATAACATGAGTTCTGCGGGTACGATTTCTACTTGGCTCACTCAATTCGAACGGTTCGGCCTTTCAGGCTTACAACCTAAAAAGCAGGGTAGAAAAATGAAAAAAAACCAAAAGCAAGAAACCATTAAACCAACCGAACAAATGAGCCTAGAAGAGTTACGAGAAGAACTCGAATACCGTCGAGCGGAGAATGCCTATTTAAAAAAGCTCGATGCCCTGCTTCAGGAAAAAGAACGCCAAAGCAAGAAAAAGCAGGGCTCATAGATAAGCTTAGAAAGTTCTATCCACTTAAACATCTTCTCAAGGCCGCAGGGCTTGCACGAAGTGTGTTTTATTACCATCAGGCGCGCAGTGCGCTGCCTGATCGTTATGCGGACGTTAAAAGAGCGATTCAACAACTCTTTAATGAACATAAAGGTCGTTATGGGTATCGACGCATGACCTATGCGTTAAGACGCTTAGGTCACTTTTTAAACAAGAAGGCCGTTCAACGTTTAATGCAAGAACTGAACTTGAAGTCATTCGTCAGGCCAAAGCGTTACCGATCCTATAGAGGTCAAGTAGGCCGAATTGCCGAGAATGTGCTTCAAAGAAACTTCCGTGTTGATGCACCGGATAAAAAATGGGTAACCGATGTCACGGAGTTTAAAGTCGGAGAACAGCGAGTTTACTTATCCCCGGTGATTGACCTGTTTAACCAAGAAGTGATTAGTTATCGAGTGGCCAAGAGTGCACGGCTACCACTGGTGACCGACATGCTTAAAGAAGCAATCAATAAGTTAACAGGCAAAGTCAAACCCATATTCCACAGTGATCAAGGCTGGCAGTATCAGCATAGTGATGTACAGAAGCTACTGAAAGAAAATGGATTAACTCAGAGTATGTCAAGAAAAGGGAACTGCTTAGATAATGCAGTTGCTGAGAACTTTTTTGGGATTTTAAAAACAGAGATGTACCATCGCAAGAAATTCAATAGTGCTGAGCATCTGATGGAAGAGATTAAAGATTATATTGAGTATTACAATACAAAACGAATCAAGGTGAAACTAAAAGGCCTGACTCCGATAGAATATCGAAATCAGGCCTTAAGTGCCGCTTAACTAAAATGTCCAACTTTTTGGGGTCACTTCATTATTGGTTTATCGGGAAAGTACCGAAGCTGAACGTATTGCTTTTATAGAGCTCAGTCCGCTTCTCTATCAGTGGCTCAATCTTTTAGATGAGTCAGTTTCTGCCAAACAGGCATTATTGGAAATTTTCCAAAATCAAAGCAATTCGCAAAGCAAAATTCCCTCTTTCGAACTATCCAAGTTGCTTGATTCAGCTCACCATACCTTGCAGAATTTTCAAAGTTTAGGGCTTGTCAAACAGGGCTAGTTTAGGTTTTCTGGATAGCGCTCATTCTTTCTAATCCCGTTTGTTTAGCAACGCCGTTTTTTAATGGTTGATGTTTGCTCAATGCTGCCTTGGTGTGCCCGTCAAACTTTGTGACTAACTAACTATTGTTCTCATGATTATGCGATAATTGAATTAATTATTTTTTGGCTCAAAACATGGGAGTTTCTGTTGTCGTCCAAGTCTTCCTATAAGCAAAAACCTCAAGCAATGACTATGCTGGCGTTACTGAAGCAGGTCGCCGATTGGCATTTCTGGAAGCAGGTATTCTTACATTTCAAAAACCGTCAGGGGACGGATGCGGTGGCGATTTTGGCCTATACTTCACTGGTTGGTATCGTACCTATGTTGGCGGTGATGCTGGGTCTGTTTTCGGTGTCGAGTTACTTTGCTTCGTTTGAAAACCTGGTCATGGAGCAGGTGGTTCGAAATCTTATGCCTAATTCGCAACCGGTGATTGAGGAGTATCTCTTCAAGTTTTCATTGCAAGCAGCCAGTTTAAAAGGACCAGGCCTGGTGGTAATGTTATTTACCACCTTGATGTTGCTATGGAAAGTCGACCAAAAGCTGAATGGGCTGTGGTCAGAACGCCTAGAACGAAAATGGTGGGTCAGTTTATTACACTATTTAGGTATTAGTTTGCTTGGCCCTCTCTTGTTGGGTATGAGTTTGGTATTAAGCTCCTCTTTATTAGCTTTACCTCTAATTGTCGACACGACTCCTTTGATTGATAAGTTGACATCCGGCATGAAAATTGTGCCGTTAGTTTTGGCGTGGCTTGGTTTTACCGCACTCTATAAATTGGTGCCAGTTGCCAAAGTGCCTTTTAAGGTGGCTCTGTTAAGCGGCTTATTTGCGATGCTACAACTTGAACTCTTAAAAACCGGCTTTGCTTTGTATGTTGAGTGGTTTCCGACTTATGCTGTTGTGTATGGTGCTTTTGCCGCCGTTCCACTGTTTTTATTATGGTTGTATTTAGTGTGGTTCATTGTTATTTGGAACGGTGCAGTTGTAGTGACTTTGCTCAAGATGCAGATTAGAGAAAACAAAAATGCGCGTCACCAAGCGGAAAACCAACTTGAAACAGAGAATTCATTCGATGGAGCAACCTCGACACCCCGATTGACGCCAACGTCTGTTGATGATGTGGACAATATCAAGTGAGTCATGTGAAGCGGAAAAAAGTGTATAAGTCGTTTGGGTTTGTGGCCAGTGTTTTGATTCTGCTTTTGATATTAGGCCTGGTGTTACATATCAGTTCAGGCAGCATCGCTATTGGTTGGCACGATTATCAACAGGGGCTCAGCGCCCAACAATCCTTGGTGCTATGGCAAATCCGTCTACCTCGTTTGCTTGTGGTTGCTATTGTAGGAGCAGGTCTAGCCGTCGCTGGAGTGGCTTTACAGGCTTTATTTAGAAATCCTCTGGCGGAACCCGGGTTGATTGGTGTATCGAGCAGCGCCGCTTTAGGGGCGGTGTTCATGATTGTATTGGGTTCAGCGTTATTCGAATCCATCAGTTATTGGCAGCTGAGTGTGGCCGCGTTTGCGAGTGCAGGCCTGGCAACTTGGTTTATCTATGCTTTAGCCAGCCGCTATGGTAAAACCGATGTGGCTTTGATGTTGTTGGCTGGGGTTGCCATTAACGCTATTGCCGGAGCCAGTACACAATTGTTGATCAGTGTTTCCAACGATTTGCAGATGCGTAGTGTTATCTTTTGGATGATGGGTTCCTTCGCGAATGTGAGTTGGAGTTCGGTGGCGATTGTTTTCAGTGTGACCTTGTTGACCTCGATAGCCTTATGGCGTTTAGCACGACCTTTGAACGCCTTTATGTTGGGTGAAAACATCAGTCTACACATGGGATTTGATGCCAGACGCATTAAATGGCAGATTATGTGGGGTACGGCTTTGATGGTAGGTGTGGCGGTGGCCACGGTTGGAGTGATTGGTTTTGTGGGATTGATTGTGCCGCATATCGTGCGTTTATGGGTGGGTTCAGACCATCGCCAATTAATTCCATTAAGTGCCTTAGCAGGAGGTTCATTATTGGTGTTTGCCGATTGGGTTGCCAAAACGCTGATTGCGCCAGCAGAACTGCCGATTGGTCTGTTCATGGCTTTGCTCGGTGGTCCCTTTTTTTTAATGATGCTGTTAAAACAGCGCAAGCTTTTGGTCAGATAAATGACTTTTGCTCATACTACTCATCGTCATGCGCCGTCAGCTAGCGGTCAATTGGATCATACGCAAACAGATAAGGCACACCCAGATAAAGTACAACCAGATAATGCTCACTATGTGACGCGGATACTCTGTCATAACCTCAGTTATCGAGTCCAGGACAATCTCTTGTTGAACAAGTTAAATACCGATTTTCAAGCTGGGGAAATCAGTGTTGTCTTAGGCAAAAACGGGGCGGGTAAATCAACCTTGATCTCACTTTTAAGCAAGGAGGTTGAAGCTCAAAGCGGACAGGTTCTTTGGCAGGATCAATCGCTTGACTCGGTGTCATTTGCAGAATTGGCTCAACAACGTGCTGTATTGCCGCAATTACAAAACTTGGTGTTTCCGATTAGTGTGCAACAGCTTGTGGAATTGGGTGCAGAAGTACAAATCCATAGCCATTCAACAGATATAAAAAAAATCACTCAAAAGGTTATGCAGGTTTGCGATATTACGCATTTAGCCGGACGTGATGTTCTGAGCCTTTCTGGTGGAGAGCAAAAACGGGCACAACTGGCTCGTGTCTTGGCTCAAATCTGGCCACAACAGGCTTTGGCTAGCCAGCAAGCACAGCCGTTTTTAGGTAAGTGGTTGTTCCTGGATGAGTGGACAAGCAGCTTGGATTTACATCACCAACAACAGTTGGCGGCTAAGTTCGTACAATGGGCCAAACAAGGACTGGGTATCGTGATGGTGCTGCATGACCTGAATCTCACCAGCCAGATTGCAGACAATGTCAAAATATTGCAAGAGGGCAATCTTATACTGGAAGGTTCGCCAGAAAGTATCTTGACGCCACCCAATATTCATTTGACCCTGGGTTTACAGGTTAAAACCTTGCCTATAGATGGGCATCAACGGGCAATGATTGTGGCTGACTTTACGAATACAGAAGATGAACCTATCTGACATTTAGGCAAATCCAAGTGTTGGCTAAAGAGCTTGAAAAGGGCTTGATGGGATTAACATTGCCGTGTTTGTTGCAATAACGTAAAAATTGTCAGCGATTCACTCAATCCATTCGCTGTGAGTAGGTTGATTTGTCTTTTGTTGTAATTCAATCCATAGCTGAAAACAAGGTTTTGATTTTTTAGATAGCCTGAAATTTTTTGCCGACATGGCGGTCTTTATTAGTGGCCTTACTAATCACTGACCTTGATTTTTTAACCTAGGCTTTATGCTCCGAAGGCCAATGGGATAGTTCCATGCAGAATAAGCAGTTTTTTTTCGAACAGCTCGTATCCGCTTATGCAAACGATCTTTATCGTTATGCTTATTGGTTATGTAAACAGCCGCCATTAGCAGAGGATTTAGTGCAAGAAACGTTTGCCCGTGCTTGGAAATCGATTGATAAACTCAAGGATGAAAAGGCGGCCAAGGCTTGGTTAATTACGATTTTAAGGCGGGAAAATGCGCGCTTATATGAGAAAAAACAACCGCAATTTTTGGAAGTTGATGAGAATTTAGTCGCTGACGATGATTGCAATGAGCCAAGTCAGAAATTGGAAAAAGAGCAGTTGCATCTTATGATTTTAACGCTGTCCGATGAGTATAAAGAGCCCCTGATATTACAGGTTATGTGGGGGTTCAGCGGCGAAGAAATCGCCAAGGAATTGGGTTTGGAGCTGGCCACCGTCAATACGCGGCTCTTTAGAGCTAGGCAACAACTTAAACTGATTATGAACGATGAGAATACCCCATTTAATTCCAGCCCGGAACCGAAGGGAGCTAAAAAATGAATGAAATGACATTCCATGGCAAATTGCTTACTCAGCCAGAGAACTTAGATGATGAAATCCTTGCGTATATAGAAAAGAATCCAGATAAAAAACAGTTGCTGGAAAAGGCTCGGGAGTTTGAACAACAAATCGCAGGGGTGTTGGAGGTGGATGTGCCAGAGGGATTGCATGCACGTCTATTATTGAATCAGAGTAATCAGCAAAACAATGAGTCGCAAGAAAGTCATCAAGCGGAAGAAAATGCTGAAAAGAAGGCTATTGCCGATGGGATTGGTGGCGGAGAAGCCTCAGATTTAATGGCGGAAACCAATGGCGCAGAGAGAGGTTGGTTTAGTGCGCAAGCTTTAGGGTCTTGGCAATGGGGTTTGGCGGCAAGTGTTTTGGGATTCGCCATTGTATTAGGTTTATGGCAAACCCCGCAGTCACTCAAAGCTTTCTCGGGAGAGGCGACGATTGACCACATTTTGGCACATATCCAGGAAGATCCAACCTTAATGACGGCGGTCAAATTGCCAAACAGCAATCAAGAGTTACAGCAGCTGTTTGCCAATGTGGGGGCGCAACTAGCCAAACCGGTAGAGGGAATGAGTTATGCGGGTATGTGTGATGTGGAAGGCCAACAAGGGTTGCATATCGTAATGCAGGAGCAAGGTCAGCCAATTACCATTATCGTCATACCTGGTCAGCAAGTTTCGGCCATTGAGGCGTTTCATAAAAGCGGCTATCAAGGCGAGTTGATTCCTGTTAAAGGCGGAGTGGTCGCCATTGTTGCCAATTCGATGGAGCAGTTGGCTCTGGCGCAGATTCGATTCTTCAAAGCGGTAAGATTTGTTTGAGAGACTAGATTTTAGTTGAAAGAACCATTACCAGGCCTGGTAATTAATGAAAAGTGACGATTCGCAGTCTACCTCTCTTCGCTGATAGTTCGAACTGCGTGTCTTCATCATCCTATGGTTCAAGGTGACACCGTTAAAACATCAGTCCAAACCGAAAAGGGTGCGAATGTGTTCACGCGCTGAGACACTCAGCGCACCTAAATCGTACCCGCCCTCAAGAACGGAAACTATTTTTCCGTCGCAATACTCATCGGCAATCTTGCCAATTTCTGCAGTAATCCAGACAAAATCCGATTCGTGTAGCAACAGGTTGCCTAAAGGGTCTAAGGCATGGCCATCAAATCCTGCGGATATTAGAATCAGTTCGGGTTGAAAGTTGGCAAGTGCGGGTAGGCCAATCTCGGACCAGGCCAGCTGGAATACCTCGCCTTTGGAATATTTCTCTAAAGGGATTTTGACCATGTTTTCAATATCTGACTTGGGTTCGGTAAACGGATATAGCGGGTACTCGAAACTTGAGGCAAACCAAAGCTTAGGCTGTCTTCTCGCATAAGACTCGGTGCCATTGCCGTGATGAACATCAAAATCGACAATGGCTACCTTTTCATAACCGTACTTTTCAATGGCGTAAGCCGCACCAATGGCCACATTGTTAAACAGGCAAAATCCTTGGGGTTCATCGTATTCGGCATGATGTCCGGGCGGTCTGACATTGCAGAATACCCGCTTGAATTTTCCGCCATGAACGGCATCCACACCATCTAAAACCGCACCGACCGCATGTCGAGCCGCTAGAATTGAATCCGGGCAGAGGTGGACGTCTTCACCGATTTCAACCACGCCTTTTTTGGGGAGGTAACTCTCCAGCTGTTCTACAAGTTTAGGGTGGTGAACCAAGGCGATTTCCTCGTCACTGGCGGCTCTAGATTCATGGTGATGAAACCAATCGAACAGTTGTGCACAGATGAGTTGGTCTTGAATTCGATTCAGCCGTTCAGCCATTTCGGGGTGGGCAAAACCATTGTCATGCAAAAGACATGTAGAGTTGCTAATATACAAGTTCATTTATCAATTCTCGATTAAGGCTGGTTATGGGTCCACACTATCTGACTAAATTGTTTAAGCCGAGTAGCATCGCCGTTTTTGGCGCGAGTGAACGCCCGGAATCCGTTGGCGGTAATGCATTTCAAAATCTGCTTAAAGCGGGATTCAAAGGCGATATTTATCCTATCAATCCTAAGCATGATAGGGTACAAAATCAAGTCTGTTATCCAAATATAGAGTCGGTTCCGGAAATCCCTGATCTTGCCGTAATTGCCACGCCAGCCAAAAGTATTCCAGCCATTATCCAAGCCTGTGGCGAGCGCGGTGTGGCCAATGCGGTGATCTTATCTTCAGGTTTTGAAGATAAAGCGGGCAAAGTGCTGCAACAAAAAATGACTTCCATTGCCAGGAACTACGGCATGCGCCTGATCGGCCCCAACTGTTTGGGGATTTTGCGTCCGGAAATTGGTCTTAATGCCACCTTCAGTAAAAACCAGGCCATTCCGGGAAACCTCGCCCTGGTTTCACAATCGGGTGCAATCTGTACCGCGGTTCTAGACTGGGCCGAAGCCAATGGAGTGGGCTTTTCACAGGTTATTTCAACCGGGGATGCGGCGGATATCGATTTTGGCGAAATCCTCGATTTTTTGGCACTTGATCCGCAAACCAAAAATATTTTGCTCTATATTGAAGGTATAGCCAATTCTCGCCAATTTATGAGTGGGTTGAAAGCCGCTGCACGAATGAAACCCGTGGTGCTGTTAAAGTCCGGGCGTATGCCAGAGGGCTCCAAAGCGGCGGTTTCCCATACGGGCGCTTTGGTTGGCGGGGATGAGGTATTCAGCGCCGCAATCGAACGTTCTGGTGCGGTGCGTGCACAATCGATTGCACAGCTGTTTGCCGCCGCGAAATCGCTATCCCATAATATCCAAATAAAGAGCAACCGTTTGGCCATTTTGACCAATGGCGGCGGGCCTGGGGTGATGGCAACCGACCGTGCCGCTGAACTGGGTGTGAAAATGCCGGAAATCAGTGAATCGAGCATGCAGAAACTCAATGTGTTCTTACCCGCACATTGGTCGCATGGCAACCCGGTTGATATTTTGGGAGATGCTACGGCTGAGCGTTATGTTCAAGCATTGGATGTCTTGCAAAACGATGAGCAATTTGACGGCACTTTGATTCTGCTAACACCGCAAGCGATGAGTGATCCTTCTGGAATAGCCCAAGCGATTATCGACTACAGCAAAGCCGCTAACATCGCTAAGCCTATTTTCACCGCTTGGTTGGGTGAGTCTTTAGTGAGTGAGGCGCGTGAACGGTTTAGTAAAGCCAAAATTCCGACCTTTAGAACTCCAGAATCCGCGGTGGAGGCGTTTAGCTTTATTTCGACCTACCATCAGAACCAGGCGTTATTGATGCAATCACCCGCACCAGCTGACCAATGTTGTAAACAATCGGATGTGTCGGGGGCGCGCGCGATTATTGAAACGGTATTGAGCGAACATCGCAGTATTTTAAGCAGTACCGAAACCCGTGCCATCATGCATGCGTTTGGCGTGCCCATCACACCGGCAATAGAAGTTAACTCACCCAGCCAAGCGATGGTTGCTGCAGAGTCGTTGGGGTTTCCGGTAAGTTTAAAAATCAATTCGCCCGACCTGACCCATAAGTCGGATGTGGGGGGCGTTAAGCTCAATTTAAGCACGGTTCAAGAAGTGCGTAGCGAATATAGCAAGATGGTGAAGCGCATTCAAGCTGAGCAACCGCAAGCCACCATTCATGGGGTGACGGTTGAACCGATGTTTAAACGCCCGCATGTACGTGAGTTGTTGATTGGCGTGATGCGTGACCCGGTTTTTGGTCCGGCAATTACCTTTGGAAGTGGGGGTACCAGTGTTGAGGTGATTAATGACAATGCGGTCGCGCTACCGCCGCTAAATGAGTTTTTAGCTCAAAAAATGATTAAGCAGACTAAGGTGTCCAAAATGCTTAAGGCGTTTAGAGGGTTGCCGGAAGTTGACCATGCCGCCATTGTCAGTGTGTTGCTAAGAATTTCGGATATGGTGGCGCAGCTACCGGAGATTATTGAATTAGACATTAATCCTCTGTTTGCGGATGAGAATGGCGTGATGGCCGTTGATGCCCGTATTACGGTGCAGGCTCCTCCTGTTAACCACAAGCCCTATCAACATATGGCGATCCATCCTTACCCCAGCGAATTGATTAAATCGCTTGAAACCCATAGTGGTTTAGCGATTACCCTGCGCCCAATCCGCCCTGAAGATGCTGAACTGGAGTTGGATTTTGTGCATAACCTCTCGGAGCGTAGCCGTTATTTGCGTTTTATGAACAGCCTGCAAACCTTGTCACCACAGATGCTGTCACGCTTTACTCAGATTGATTATGACCGTGAAATGGCGTTCATTGCCACCACGGAAGACAAAAATGGTAAAAATATTGAGATTGGCGTAACACGTTATACCACTAATCCAGATGGTAAAAGCTGTGAAATGGCGGTTGTGGTGCGTGATGACTATCAGCATCAAGGGGTGGCCAGCGCATTGTTGGCGAGTTTGATTCAGCATGCAAAATCAAAAGGTCTGCAGATCATGATGGGGGAGGTTTTAGCGGAAAACGGTTCAATGATAGAGTTGGTGAAGCAGCATAACTTTACCGTTAAAAACATGGCGGATGACTCCACCGTAGTTGAGATAGAGTTAAATCTGAATAAGGCCTAAAAAGCCCTAAAAGGTCTTAAATAGTCTTAAATCGTTAACGCGTTTGAAGTTTTATTAAAGAAGCAAATAGCTGGGTTATAAAATTACCAGGCCTGCTAGGATTCATTTTCAAGACCGTTAGGAAGTGAAAACCGCAAGTTGAAACCAATGAAAAACGGCCATTTAGCATAAGCTTAAATGGCCGTTTTTATTTTAATATTTGCAGTCGTTGGCTATAAGGAGAAATCGCTAAAGTCGTCAGTGCCTACTTTTGAATCCACTTGTCCAACCAGGTATGAACTGATTTCTGATTCCTGTGGCGCGACTTGTACGTTATCACTGACCAACCAGTTGTTCATCCACGGTAATGGGTTGCTTTTACTATCGAAAATCGGCTCAAGGCCAATCGCTTTTAGACGAACATTGGTGATGTATTCCACATAGTCTTTCAATATGCTGGCATTCAGACCAATCATCGAGCCGTTTTTAAACAGGTACTCCGCCCACTGCTTCTCTTGTTCCGCGGCTTCGCGGAAGATTTGGTAAGTGGCTTCTAATTGTTCTTTCGCAATCTCCGCCATTTCCGGATCGTCTCTACCATCGGCCATCATGGTAATCATATTTTGAGTACCTGATAGGTGTAGCGCCTCATCACGGGCAATCAACTTGATGACCTTAGCGTTACCTTCCATCAATGAACGTTCGGCAAACGAGAAGCTACAAGCGAACGAGACGTAAAAACGAATCGCTTCCAATACGTTAACCGATACGATCGTCAGGTAAAGCATGGTCTTAATCTTTTTACGGAAATCATGGTCTTTAGCGATGTCGATTTGATTAGCGTACATGTGATTGGTCAGGGCAATCAGTTCATCGTAATACTCAGTGACACTTTTAGCGCGTTTTACAATCTCTTCATTGGTGACAATATCATCAAACACCAACGATGGGTCAGCCACGATATTGCGGATAATGTGGGTGTAAGAACGGCTGTGGATGGTTTCCGAAAACGCCCAGGTTTCAATCCAGGTTTCAAGTTCCGGTAAGGAAACCAACGGTAATAAAGCCACGTTAGGTGAACGACCTTGCACCGAATCCAATAAGGTTTGATATTTAAGGTTGCTGATGAAAATATGTTTTTCGTTCTCAGGGAGTTCCGAGTATTCGGTACGGTCGCTCGATAAATCCACTTCTTCAGGACGCCAGAAAAAACTCAATTGCTTTTCAATCAATTTTTCAAAAAACGGGTATTTTTGCTGGTCATAACGTGCAACGTTAACGTTTTGCCCAAAGAACATAGGCTCTTTCAAAGCATCGTTAGTTGAACGACAGAATGTAGAATAAGTGTGTTTATCTTGGCAGCTCATGTACTGTTCACCTAATACGTATTGGGAATAAATTTAGTCGAAACATTGTAGTACAGTTTTGTATTTATGAACAGTTCGCAAAGAGCCTTTTTGTGCTTTATATCGCCTATATAGTGGTTGTTTTTTTTAATGCCACAAGATAAAAGTTTTATGGCGAACTCTCAATCAAGCGATTTTGCTTGGCTTTAACTCTGTGATTTCAGATAATGAAATCTCATTTAGGTTTCAAAGTGCTATCAGAGAGGATAAGCATGTCGTTCAAAGAAAAGCTGATTTGGTTACAGGGTAAGAAGGTTGCGGTATGTGATACCGATAAAACCCGTGCGGCTGAAATAAAAGCTTTTTTGCAACATTATGGTGTTGATGTGATTTGGATGAGAACGGCTCAAGAGATGTTGGCCGATTTAGAATCGCGTCGTTATTCAACACATCGAGTCTTTTTTGCGGTGTTTGTCTCGGCTGATTTGGCTCATAATTTAAGTCAGCCTTGGGCAGAAATCGTTAAGGTCAATCCGAGCATTTTAAAAGCGCCGTTAATTCTGATGGGCTCGAGCCAGCAAATAAGTGATTCGGCGGATTTGATGAAAGCCGGTTATTTTGCCCACTGCCTAATCAATCCTATTTCCCCGCATGAAATGTTAAGGGTCTTAAGGCGTCTAAACCGCTGGAACGCGATGCGAGGTGATACGACGCCAGCAGCAATCTTGGCGAAATGAGCCTTAAGGTATTTCGCTATTTCAATGAAGATTTTGGATATTACCAGGCCTGGTGGGTTTAAATTTTTTGCGTTTGTAAAACAGCAAAAACCTAGCTGTTAATGATAAACACCTTTTCTAACGCGTCTACACCTTTTCGGCTAAACGGCTTTTCTTCTACTTTGGTGACTTTGGCAAACGGTTCGAATAGTGAACGGACTTCTTGTTCGCTGACCGAAAACGGCGGCCCAGGCATTTTTGATTGGTCATATTCCATGGTGACCAATAAGTACTGGGTTTTGGCGGGCAAGATTGCCTGTAAATGAGAGACATAGTCTTGGCGCATTTTTTCTGGCAACGCCACTAAAGCGGCACGGTCGTACACCAGTTTGATATCTTGACACTGTTCAGCGGTTAAATGAAAAAAATCACCACACAATAACGTCATATCCGGCATTTTGTAGCCACAATGGTTGGCTTGTTGAATCGCTTCGGCTTGCAAATTGTTTTCTGCCAAAAACTCCTCCAACGCTTTAGGGCTTAATTCAATCCCTAATACCGCATGGCCTTGTTGAGCCAACCACAACATATCCAGCGTTTTACCACACAGTGGCACCAACACTTTTTCATCACCCTCTAATTGCAGTTTTGGCCAATGACTTTTCAAATACTCATTGATATCCGCCTGGTGAAACCCCACAACACCACTGGCCCACATATCGTGCCAAAAATTTGCTTCCATTAATCCATTCCTTTATAGCTAAGCCTTTATAATATGGGGCATATATTAACACAGAGCCGGGTTTCACTTAATCAATGATGCCGAACTGAGCTTTCTCAAAACAAGAACCAAATCCAATGAATCACGACAAAAACCACGACAAAAATCAAGACGAGAATCACAACACGTTTTCACCCTCAAGCCATCCTCAACCAGCGCTTAAAATCTGGCAAAAGAATTGGTTTAAAAACCTGCTGACGGTAGTCATTTTTATTGGGGTGTTCCTTTCAGTTCGCCCTTTTATGCAAGGTGACGTGATTCACGGTCAAGCGCCAATCATGCACGTCACATCTATCACCGGTAAGACCTTGGATTTGCAGGCGATGAACCAACAAGGTAAACCGGTATTGGTACATATTTGGGCAACCTGGTGTCCGATTTGCCAAGTGAGCAAAGGCGGTATTGAATCGGTTGCCGAAGACTATGCGGTGATCAATATCGCGACTCAGTCGGCAGACGATGAACAACTCCTGACCTACGCTCAAGAGAATCAGATGAATCCGGATTTTATCGTCAACGATTTAGAAGGCCATTGGCTCAAAACCTTTGGTGCCAAAGCGGTACCTGCGGATTTTGTGGTTGCGCCTAACGGTGAAATCAAATTCATTGAGGTGGGCTTTACTACCGCTTGGGGTTTACGCTTACGACTTTGGTGGGCAGGTTTGGTAGATAAAAATACACCGATTACTGGGGTTCAACCATGAAATATGATGGCATGGTTATTCACAGCACGCGTGATGAATTTGGCTTAATCGAGGTGGTGGATAATCGCGTTACTCGAAAACTGCATTTTGATTCGCCCATTGAGCAGAGCTGTTTATACCTCAATGCGCCGATGACGTTGAATTTTGAGTATCAAGAGAAAATCATTGAACGGGTTCACGCTTTTGCTTCCGGCAAAAAAGCCAACCAATCCATTAGAGTGTTAATGCTCGGCTTAGGCGGCGGCTCGATGGCCACCCATCTGTTCCACACCCAGCCTAATTTGCAAATCACCGTGGTGGAGTTGCGCCAAGCCGTAATCGATTGTGCTTACCGATTCTTTCAGCTTCCGAATGAGCCTGAAATTGAAACCGTGCAAGCCAATGCTATCGAGTTCATCAAAGAGAATGAACACGATTATGATGTGATTATTGTCGATATATTCAATGCCGAAGGTTTACCCTCCGAACTCAGTGACCAGCAATTTCAAGAAAATCTCTGGCAAGCTTTACGCTCGCCAGGCCTGGTGGTATTTAATCTTTGGTATCAATGGGATAAAAAACAGCCCAATGGCAAACCGTTAACCACCTCCGAAACCCAGGAGGTTGTAGAATTTTGGCAGACAATCGAGAATGAAAATACCGACTGTACATTAAATCGCTATAATATCTCGTCCAGCCAAAACTTGATTTTGGAAGTGGTAAAAGACTGACTTCCTATCTGTTGTAAGCACAATTTAACTCATTCAATTCACTGAACTCTAAGCGACGATTTTTATGGCACTACTTTTTTTACGCGACATCTCTTTAAGCTATGGCGCCGCCCCTTTACTTGATAAGGTCTCTTTTCAACTCGAACCGCAAGAACGCGTGTGTATCGTTGGCCGTAATGGCGAGGGCAAATCCACATTATTGAAAGTGATTGAAGGCATTGTGCAAGCCGATGGCGGCACCCGCATTGTGCAAGATGGCGTAAAAATCGCCAAACTGCAGCAGGAAGTGCCGCATGACACCACTGGCAGCGTGTTTCATGTCATTGCAGATGGTATGGGCAATATAGGTCATCTATTGGAAGAGTTCCATCAACTCAGCTTGGCGCTTGAACAAAACTACAGTGATGAAGTCTTAGAGAAATTCACCAAAACCCAGCAAGACATCGAAGCGCAAAACGGTTGGGAGTTGAAACAACGTGTGGACACCATCATCTCTAAACTCGGTTTACCCGAGGACAGTGAGTTCTCCAAACTCTCTGGCGGGATGAAACGCCGCGTGTTATTGGCACAAGCCCTAGTGCAAAACCCGGACATTCTGTTGCTGGATGAGCCGACTAACCATTTGGATATCCCCTCCATTCAATGGCTAGAGGGCTTTTTAAAGAACATTCGCTGTTCACTAATTTTCATTACCCACGACCGTGCCTTTTTGCAAGCGTTGGCCACCCGTATCATTGAGCTGGATCGCGGTAATCTGAGCAATTGGAACTGCGATTACCACACCTATTTAGAACGTAAGGCCGAAACCCTGGAAGCGGAAGCCAAACAAAATGCGCTGTTTGATAAAAAGCTCGCGCAGGAAGAGACTTGGATTCGCCAAGGCATCAAAGCACGTCGTACCCGTAATGAAGGCCGCGTGAGAGCGCTTGAAAAACTGCGCGAAACTCACAAGGCGCGCCGTAGTCAGCAAGGTACCGCCAACTTACAAGTTAACCGCTCGGATGCTTCTGGTAAGCAAGTGTTTGATATTGAACACCTCACCTTTAACTGGCCAAACAAACCGATTGTCAGCGATTTAAGCACCATGATCATTCGTGGCGACAAGGTGGGGATTATCGGTGAAAACGGCTGTGGTAAATCCACTTTGCTGGCGCTGTTGCTGGGTAAACAGCAACCCGATTCAGGCACGGTCAAACTCGGTACCAATATCGATATCGCCTATTTTGACCAACATCGTGCGCAATTGGATGAAAACAAGCCGGTGGTGGAAAGTGTGCTTGAAGAGAGTGACCATGTGGAAATTAACGGGCAACGTAAGCATGTGATGAGTTATTTGGCGGATTTCTTATTCCTGCCAGAGCGTGCTCGTCAGCCGGTCAAATCGTTATCCGGTGGTGAACGTAACCGCCTTTTATTGGCGCGCGTATTTGCCAAACCATCCAACCTCTTGATATTGGATGAACCCACCAACGATTTAGATGTGGAAACTTTAGAGCTGCTTGAAGAGTTATTGATGAACTATCAAGGCACGGTGTTGATTGTAAGCCACGACCGAGCGTTCTTAAACAACGTGTGTACCAGCAGTTTGGTGTTTGATGCTCCGGGTGTGGTCAATGAATATGTCGGTGGTTACGACGACTGGTTACGCCAACGTCCAGCGCATTATGGCGATGTGACCAAAATAACCGGAACCCGCCAGCCGGAAGCTGAAAAACCCAGCCCAGTAGCGCAAGTGGCAGCCGTTGAAACGACACTGGCTAAAAAGCCTAAAAAACTGAGCTACAACGACCAACGTGAATACGATGCGTTACCCGAATTGCTGGAGAGTTTAGAGGCGGAATTGGAAGCGCTTAACGAGCAAATCGCGCAACCCGACTTTTACCAGCAAGGTGAGGAAGTGGTGCAAGCGACTTTGAAAAGCTTGAATGATAAAGAAAGTGAATTAGAAGCCGCATTTGAACGTTGGGAAATTTTAGAGTCTATGGTGATGGGTGAGGCTTAAGTTTTTAAAAGCGTTTGCAAAACTTAGCAGGCCTGGTTGCTTTATTTTTAGTTTTAAAAGTTGATTAGTCTTCTTTGTTGAGAAGCCTTTTTGTATATTTATACACCTTTAATATTAGTTTTAGGCTTCCCGTTACTATTTTGCTTGTCCAAAATAGTAACCACAAAAGGACACCCCGCTCTCTCAATAGGTAAGTTCTAAACTCATTCACTGAAAACGCTGAACTCGCTTCGCAAGCTACGCTCAAACAGCAGCGTTTTTTTACCGTTCACTTCGTTAAGAACTTTACACGCTTTCGTTCAATGGGGACTTTTGGCGTTTGTGACTGAGTTTACAGAACAACAAAATGAACCAGGCCTGGTTATATTTTTCAACCCAAAATAAATCAAACAATAAAACAATGAGATAACGTAGAAAAAAACTCCCTTCTGTAAGCACTTGTTATTGAACTTAGTGAAGGACGCGTTTAAACATTCCTGCTGTTTGAGCATAGCGAGTTCAGGAATGTCAGCGGACAAGCATAGTGAAATCAAGTGTGTCAGCAGGGTGTCTTTTGTTTGGTTACTTTATTTGGACAAGCAAATAAAGTGACGGGAAGCCTTTAGATAAAATTAAAGGTATATCATTAATAAAAGGCTTCTCAATTTCTAAGATTAAATAAACCTTAAAACCAAAAAAACAATCAGGCCTGGTCATCTTAAATTAGTGTCTTTTGGTTTTTTTAATAAAACCAAAGTGGAATACCGGGGACTTCAGAAGCTTTCCATGGGTTTTCGAAGATTTTATGAAGGCATAATCTCTGAGTATCTACTGAAGTGCTCAAAGCCTTTTGGATCGATTTTATCGAGTTTTGGGCTAACGAAGGTGGCGCATAACAGGTGCTTGATGCCATATTCTTTTGCGGTGCTAAGCGCATGGGTGTTGTCATCAATCAACAGGGTTTTATCTGGATTATAGGCGATGACTTTTTGGATTTCTGACCAGATAGCAATGTCTTCTTTTGGCATGCCGAAATCGTGTGCTGAAATCAATTTATCGAAGTAGGGTTCAATCTCGGTCATTTCCAGTTTTATCGCCAAGCTATCACGGTGCGCATTGGTCACCATAACCACGGTTTTGTTGTGTTTTTTTAAAAAAGCCAAAAATTCCATGACTTCTGGATGCACTTTAATCTGATGGCGTAACTCTCTTTTTAAGGCAGCGATAGGTAGATTCAAGGTTTCGCTCCAGTAGTCCAGGCAGTACCAATTAAGTGTGCCGGTTTGCGAGTGAATCTTGCTGTGAATCAGTTCCTTGGCTTGTTCAATTGTCATCTGGTTTTTTTCAGCGTAAGCTTGCGGAATCACATCCATCCAAAAATGCCAATCAAAGTGCAAATCAAGCAGGGTGCCATCCATATCGAGTAGCACGGTTTCGATTTTTGACCAGTCAATTAAGTGGTTTGAGGTTGTCTGTGTCATTGGCAATTTTTATCCTGTAGCGTTATGATGAATCCATTAAACCATTGAGTCGGTTGGTGCTTTTATACGCATCTTTAAAGAGAACTCAATTTAAGCAGATAATCTTTTCGAGTAAGCTTGCATGTCTAAGAAAACGCCTACCATTTTAGCTGAAAATATTGCCGCCAAGTCACGGATTTTTACGGTACAAAAGCAAGAGCTTGAGTTTGCCAATGGCACACAGGTGAGTTATGAGCGCTTATTGGGAAGTACGGATGGTGCGGTATTGATTATTCCGTTATTGGATGATGACCATGTGTTATTAATCCGAGAATATGGTGCGGGCGTAGGTCGTTATGAGTTGGGTTTTCCAAAAGGTAAGGTCGACCCCGGTGAAACTTGGAAAGAGGCGAGTATTCGCGAAAGCCAAGAAGAGGTAGGGCATTTGCCGCAAGAGGTTCGTCTTCTGGATTCTGTCAGTTTGGCGGCGGGTTATATGACCCATTACACGCACATCGTATTGGCGACAGGTTTGTCTCCCCAAGAGGCGGAAGGCGATGAGCCAGAACCCTTAGAGGTCATCAAATGGCATCTCTCCGATTGGCATAAGTTACTTGCGCATCCGGAATTTTCTGAGGGAAGGGCTTACGCCGCATTGATGTTGTTATTGAAAGAACGCGGTTATATTTAGATTTTTCTAAAATGATGTATATAGGTAGTGAATCGATATGTCGAATAAGACTTTACAATTAAAAACTTGGTTGCCCACCGTTTGCCAAATTGCTTATGATGCTGGGCAGTTGATATCGACTTACTATCATCAAAGCCAAGCGGTTGATATTGAACGTAAGTCTGATGGTAGCCCTGTGACTGAAGCGGATAAGGCCGCTGATGAGTTTATCTGTATTGCGCTAAAACATTTAACGCCAGATATCCCTTTGGTCACTGAAGAGAGTATCGGTAATGTCCCTTTTGCAGAACGCCAGGCCTGGTCAACGTATTGGTTGGTGGATCCGTTGGATGGAACCAAGGAGTTCATCGCTGAAACGGGAGAGTACAGTGTCAATATCGCTTTGATTCATAATCACCATCCTGTAATGGGGGTGGTTTATGGAACCGAGTTGGGCGACTTCTATTTTGCCTATCAAGATTTAGATGGTGCCGATTCGAAGTCTGTCGATTCAATCGTGGGTAAGTTGGAGGGGTTATTTCCATCTTCATTACCTTTGGATTGTGATTGGCAATGCCAGCTCAACAAGGCAAAACCCATTCAGGTTGCGGATTTACCGTTGCAGCAGCATGGTGAAGGCCAACCATTTAGAGTGGCGGTAAGTCGTAGGCATGGTAGCCGATTGCAACGTTTTATGGGTGAGCTTGGGCATAGCACTACCGTTAAAATGGGCTCGGCTTTGAAAACCTGTTTGGTGGCGGAAGGTAAGGCGGATGTCTATCCACGTTTTGGGCCCACATCCTTATGGGATACCGGCGCCGCACAATGCATTTTAGAAGTGGCGGGTGGTGCGGTAATCAATGCTGCAGGGCACTCTTTAGAGTATATTCAAACCGAGTCTTTGTTAAACCCATTCTTTATCGCGGTCGGTGATAAAAACCATCATTGGCCTCACTTTCCGGAAGTCATGTAAACGACCAGGCCTGGTCGGTTTTAAAACAAGGTTGGAAACACTAAATTTTGTTATGTATCTGACTAATCTCCTGGTCGCTCAGTCCCAGTATCTTTTGGCTGAGTTTACAAATATCATCATTTGATTTGTTCTCTTGTTTTCCGTGATGATGCTTGATGGCCAAGGCATGAGCCAACTCAATCAAGGCGATCATGTTTTTCAGTTTGTCATTTTCCACTTTATCCAGTGAAGGGGAGTGATGTAACAGCAAAGTCTGTGAGATATAGTTCGGAAGGTTCCACCCATGCGTAAGCACATAGCCAATTGCAGAATGGGTTGTACCAAATCGAGCCTCTTCATCCTCCTCAAGGCCAAAATGGTTGGTTTGTTTACCCACAAAAGTCGCACCGTAGTTCTCATCTATCTCGGCAAGAATAAATGCCCCGATGTCATGAATCAGTCCCAATAGATAAGCTTCATCAGGACGAATAAATTTGTTATAACGTGCGATTTCCATGGAAATATTGGCGATGACTTGGCTGTGGTAACTTAAGCCAGCGATTTTACTGGTGTTTAAAAGCTCTTTAACTGAAATCGCCATGACATAATTCTTAAGGTATTTGGTGCCTAAGCGAAGAATGGCGGTATCAATGTCTTTGATTTTGATGTGTGGAGAATTGGTTAAAGCGGGAATGTTCGCTAAACCGACAATTTCTGCAGTGAGTATCGGGTTAACAATCAGTAACTCTTTGATCTTGCTTGCAGAAGGGATTTCGTTCTCTGCAAACAAAGTTTGTAATTGCGCCACAACGGAAGGCAGAACCGGTGCGCTAATTTTGCGTACCAGTTGTTCTGCAACATCAATTTGAGTTTTATAGGACATGGGTTATTTCAGTATTCGATGACGTTATGTAAAAATGGCTGTAATCAGCTTAAACTAATCGTATTCATATTATTTGATGTAAATCAATAATGATAACTTTAGAGTGTATAAACCCAAAAAGCGACTGAATTATAGAATCCAATCGCTTGTTTAAAAGTCAGTCATTGTTATGGTTAAAATGGGGTGTATTGCTCAAGGTCAATGCCGTTAAGGGCGACGTTTACTGTTGTAAACGAGTCTTTAACTAACGTGGAGATTGAGTAATGCAACCATTTTAAAGCTTACAAGCCCCGCCTGCGCAGCCATCATCTTCTTGCGAATCATCCGCACCATCACGTGTATTATGATAATACAGTGTTTTTAAGCCCATTTTGTAGGCATACAGCAAATCTTGTAGAACCAGTTTAATCGGTACTTTATCTTCATTAAATCGTGCTGGATCGTAGTTGGTGTTAGCTGAAATCGCTTGGTCAACAAACTTCTGCATAATTCCCACAAGCTGAAGGTAACCTTTGTTGTCTGGAATGTGCCACAGTAATTCGTAATCATTACGGTGTTCTTTGAAGCCGGGAACAACCTGTTTTAGAATCCCGTCCTTAGATGCTTTAACTGAAACATAGCCTCGTGGAGGCTCGATACCGTTGGTTGAGTTGGTGATTTGCGATGAAGTCTCACATGGCATTAATGCGGTTAAGGTTGAGTTACGTAAGCCATGAGCCTTGATATCAGCACGTAAACCTTCCCAATCCAGATGTAATGGTTCACTGCATACTTCATCCAACTCTTTTTTGTAGGTATCAATTGGCAGAATACCTTGTGAATAGGTCGTGTCTGCAAAATAACTACATGCACCTTGCTCTTGAGCCAATTTGTTAGAGGCTTTAAGCAGGTTGAACTGGATAGCTTCAAAAGTACGGTGCATCAAATTATTGGCTGAACCATCAGAATATTTGGTTTTGTTTTTAGCCAAGTAGTATGCCATGTTGGTCACACCTACACCTAAAGTGCGGCGTCCCATGCTTGAGTGGCGTGCCGCTTCAACCGGGTAGTCTTGGTAGTCAAGCAAGCTGTCTAAAGCACGTACAATCAGTTCAGATAGGATTTCCAACTCTTCCAGGTTCTCTAAGGCACCCAGGTTAAAGGCTGATAAGGTACAGAGTGCAATTTCACCATTTGGATCTTCAACCGAGTTTAATGGCTTGGTCGGCAAAGCAATCTCTAAACATAAGTTGGATTGGTGAACAGGTGCTTTACTTGGGTCGAACGGGCTGTGGGTGTTGCAGTGGTCGACGTTCTGGATATAAATTCGGCCGGTTTGCGCACGTTCTTGAGCGACTTGGGTGAATAGGTCAATCGCTTTAACTTTCTTCTTACGGATGCTTTCATCGGCTTCGTAAATTTTATACAGACGTTCAAACTCAACCTGGTCTTCAAAGAACGCATCGTACAGGCCTGGTACATCAGAAGGGCTGAACAGACTGATTTCACCACCTTCAATCATGCGTTGATACATCATCTTGTTGATCTGTACACCATAATCAAGGTGACGGGCACGGTTCTCTTCAACCCCACGGTTGTTTTTCAACACTATAAGCGATTCGACTTCTAAGTGCCAGATTGGGTAGAACAGGGTTGCCGCGCCACCACGAACCCCACCTTGCGAGCAAGACTTAACCGCTGTTTGGAAGTGTTTGATAAATGGAATCATACCGGTGTGATAGGCTTCACCACCACGGATTTCACTACCTAAAGCACGAATACGACCTACATTGACGCCAATCCCGGCACGTTGTGACACATACTTAACAATGGACGAAGAGGTTGCATTGATTGAGTCTAAGGAATCACCACACTCGATTAACACACAAGAGCTGAATTGGCGTGTTGGGGTACGAACCCCTGACATGATTGGTGTTGGTAAAGATAGTTTAAACAGTGATGAGGCATCGTAGAAGTCTTTAATATACTGTAGACGTGTCTCAGCAGGGTAATGTGCGAATAGGCACATTGGAATCAGCATATAGATGAACTGTGGGCTCTCGTAGATTTTGCCGGTTACACGGTTCTGAACAAGGTATTTACCTTCTAACTGCTTCACTGCGGCGTAACTGAATGTCAGGTCACGTGCGTGGTCGATGTATGCATCGAGTTCGTCAATATCCGCTTTGGTGAAGTCTTCCAAAATCTGGCTATCATAATGACCGCTACGTACCATTTTATTGATGTGTTCAAATAAAGCTGGAGGGGTAAAACGGTCAAAGGCTTTTTTACGTAAATGGAAAATGGCTAAACGGGCAGATAAGTGTTGATAGTCAGGTGCGTTTTCTGAGATTAAGTCTGCGGCAGATTTAACAATCGTTTCGTGAATGTCAGAGGTGGTGATCCCATCGTAGAATTGAATGTGAGAGCGTAATTCCACTTCAGAAACAGAAACGTTCTCTAATCCTTCGGCTGCCCATGAAATGACTCTATGAATTTTTTCCAAATCGATTGGTTCTTGGGTTCCATTGCGTTTGGTTACTTGAATATTTTGATTAGTCATGGGCGTTTTTTTCAACCTGTGTATAAAAAAGACGAACTAAAAAAGAAGTAGAAAAACGAATCTTTAATAAATTCATCAGCTTAGCGTAATATTAGAAAATCAATTGTAATTAAAGATATTAATTGTGTTGTGTGTCTTTGTGCTTTTTACACAACATCTAGTTTTACTGCAAAAACTGTAACGCAAAATATAGTAGATTTTGTAAATGCGCGCAAGTCTAAAAAAATATTGGATTTTGGCTTTTTACCGAGCGAAAAACTGTGGAAAAAACGGTCAAATCCCCTAGAAAACTTACTTTGTAGCCTGTGGATAAGTCTGTGATAATCTCTGATTTTTTTTTGAAAAAAAATTCTATTCGGCTAGAAAAAAATCTATTGATAGAAATAAAAAAAAGACTTGCATTTTCGAAAATAACGCAATTTAAAAAATGCGTTGTTTTACGAATGGTTTTGCATCAAAAAGGGGTGTGAATTGCACTAAGATAATCATGGACGTTTTGAGTGTAGATTTTACGTTTTTTGGGATTTTTTTAATCCTTTTTCAAATGATTCAAAATCGAACTCGGTATTTTCAGGTAGTAGAATCTCGATTCTTGAATCACGACGATGGGCGATGAGTTCTCGAGATGTTTGCTCATTGACCCATTGAAATAACATCCAAGGTTTACCCACTTTGAAAACCCCTTTTGCTCGTAATGGTTTGTTCGCGCAGCCTAAATCGTTTAGTTTTTCAAACTGCTTTAAGATAACTTTCCAATCAAATTCGACACTGTCGTTGAATATCCAACCTACCGAAATGGTGCCGAGTTGATTTTGGCTTTGTCGATTGACCAGGCCTGGTAACTCGACCTTCGATTGAATGTCGAATGCTGTTTTATCAGCGCTTTTTAGATGCGCTGATGGGCTTGCTGAATTAGGTTGGTTTTGCTGGCTGATGGTTTGTTGGGTAATCGATAGGGCAAAGTTTTGCGCTTGATTCGCTTTTAGGGAGTGGAGTTCAGTCAGATTGATATGGCGAGCGTCTATTTGGGAGTGATTGGTAGACAAAACCGCGGTTTTGGGTGGATAGAGTTGTTTGCAGTAGTCTTGTAAAGCCAGCAGCTGTTCCTCTGATGCCAAGTCGCTCTTGTTGAGTACAACCACATCGGCCATATTAAGGAGGTTTTGAATGATGGTGTACAGTTCTATCTCCTTAACGCTGGTATTCGAAGCATCTAAAACCGCAAAAACCGTTTGTACATCGAAGCGTTTTTGAAAAAACGGGCTTTGTAACAAGTCGACTAAAATATCCGGCTCACCTAGGCCTGTCGGCTCTATAAACAATCTGTCAAAGCTATCTACCTTTAATAGTTGTTCTATGGCATCTTTCAGTTCATTTTGTGCCGTACAACAGATACAGCCTCCTGGGATTTGCGCCACGGTGATTTCTTTGTTCTGTTCTAAAATGGCACCATCGATACCTATCGCACCAAATTCATTGACTAAAATTGCCCAGCTTTCATTATCTGGTTTTTGTTTGATCAGGTTTTTCAACAGGGTGGTTTTCCCCGCACCTAATGATCCAGTGATGAGGTTGACAGCAGTCTGTTTTTGAATTGATTGAAACATAATTTGAGTCTTATATTGATTGGGTTGCGGAGAGGGTTAAAGGTGATGATTCTGTTTTAAGAACTGGAGGGTATTGTGAAATGACAAAGGCTTGCTTAAATGATAGCCTTGGATTTCATCGCAACCTAGTATTTTCAAGGTTTCCAGTTGTGCTATTTCTTCTACACCTTCGGCAATCGTAGCAATATGTAAAGCGTGCGCCATCTGTATGGTTGCTTTAACAATGGCTTGGTCGGCATCATCTTTATTAGTGATGTCGTCAATAAAAGATTTATCGATTTTAAGGCGGTTAACAGGAAAACGCTTAAGATAAGCAAGTGAAGAGTAGCCGGTTCCAAAATCATCGATGGCAATTTTAATACCCAGTGACGCAAGTTCATTCAGTTTAATCAGCGTTTGTTCTATATCGGTCATTAATAAGCTTTCTGTTATCTCGATTTCCAATTGTGCCGCAGGAAAGTGATTGTCTTCAAGTAGTGTTTTGAGTTTGTCGACAAGCTGGCTGTCATTAAACTGAATGGCAGAAAGGTTCACTGAAACGGTCAGTTCTGAATTGTGTTTGTGGAATACCTTGGCTTGAGAGATTGCTTCCTCGATTATCCAGCTACCCACCGCATTGATTAAGCCGGTTTCCTCCAATACATTAATGAATTCACCTGGATAAATGAGATTTTCAGGGCTTTTTTGCCAGCGAATCAAAGCCTCTAAGCCGATAACTTCTCCGGTTTTAAGCGATTGCTGAGGTTGATAGTGAAGAATGAATTCTTTATTGGATAATGCCTTACGCAAATGGTTTTCAAGGGCAAGTCTGTGCTGAGCCTGTTCTTGCATACTTGCTTCAAAAAACTGAATAGAAGGAACAGCCGCCTGTTTGGCACGATGTAATGCTGTATTAGCCTCTTGTAAAAGTCTTTCCGGTGTTTGTTTAGCGTGTTCCGAATCGTTGGGTTGGAAAAGTGTCACACCTATGGAAAGATCGATTACAACACTGTTGTTTTGTATATTGAACTCACTGGCGAGTGCGTTTTGAAGTTTTCCAGCTATATGCCCCGCTTCAAGAGTGGCTTCATCTAACGTTGCATATTCGGTTAAGCATAACAGACTGAATTCATCACTACCTACTCTTGCTACAGTTAGGCTATAGATATCGTCGAAATGGAACTCTTTGAGACGTTGCGCGACTTTAATAAGCAGTTCATCACCTGCGGTATGGCCTAATGATTCATTAAGTATTTTGAATCGGTTGATATTAATCAAAAATAAAAAACTGTAATGAGGGTGGTGTTGTCCGAGTTGCTGTTCTAGACGGTCAATCAGTAGATTACGGTTCGGCAGTTGCGTCAGGCTGTCGTGATTGTTTAGGTAGTGTATTTCTTTTTGAGAAGCTTTGTCCCTTGTTAAATCGAGAGCGTGCGATACATAGTGGCTAATGCTGTTATCGTCGTTGTATAGGGTGCTGATACTTTGCCAAGATGGGTAGAGTGTACCGTCTTTTTTGCGGTTCCAAATCTCACCTTGCCACTTGCCTGTTTTCTTGATGGTTTCCCATAAGTTTGTATAGAAGTTTTCATCATGCAATCCTGATTTGATTATTCTAGGGGTTTGTCCAATGGCATCCTCAAGGCTAAATCCAGTAAGTTGAGTGAAGGCTTTATTGGCACGAATAATCTTTTGGTTGCTGTCGGTAATCAGGATGGCTTCATGGCTTTCAAAAGCAATAGCAGAGATAGCCAAGTTTTGTTGCTGGCGTTTTTTCTCTTTTTCTAGGTGGATGTTTTGTAATGCAATGCCAATCTCGTTGGCAAGTTGTTCTAACAAGAGATTGATTTGGGTGTTGAAAAAGTTGTGTTTACGTGTGTAGGCCACTAAAAACCCAATGATTTCGTTATCCATGAAAATCGGCAAGGTGGCGCTACCTTGTATACCCCAGGCAAGAGCATCTTTGAACCAAGGGGTGTTGAACATTCTGGTTTGATAGTCATTGGTTATTACCGGACGCCTTGATTTATAGGATTCAGCAATTGTCCCTTTGCCTTCCGGCTTTTGATTGTCGATACTCGGGGCGAGTTTCAAGACAAGTTCTCGGCCCTCGCCAGATGCGGTAATCGGTTTGACAGTTTGGTTCTCTTGCAACAACCCAATCCAGCAATTGTCAAAATTGGCTTCTTGGGTTGCGATATCACAGATTTTTTGAAAAAGGGCTTGTTGGTCATGTTCCCTGGTTATGGCACTGTTCACTTTAATCAATGTTGAGAAAAGCCCTTTTTCTTCCGAAAGTTCGGTAAGGGTTTTAGATAGTTGTTGGTTGGATTTGTATAACGAGCTCAATGTCTTACCGATATATAAAATAAGCAGTAACGCAAAGAAAGCGAGTATCAGATAGTAGGTGCGGTTCTGTTCAACGGCACTGGTGGTTTTGTTTTCGATATCTAAATAAAATTGATGGATTGAATTGTTCAAATTCAGTGCTTTGATTTGTTCAAATGTATTGTGGGTGAAAGAGGAATAATCCAACAATATTTGACTGTGCTGAATAAAGTTGTGGCAGGTGTCGTCTAGCCCAATCTCACTTAGCATTAACAAGTGGCGTTTTAAGTCAAATGTGGAAAAACGGTTGTTTTTTTGATTAGACGATAATCCCAGTAATAAGGTGTCTTGAATCAATTTGATGTCGTTGGCGGAGTAGTGTTTTGAGTTTGGCGTATTTACCGCTGTAAAACAGTCATTGAAGGCGGTAGGTAAAAAGTTTTGAGAGTTTTGCAAAACGGCAAGATAGCTTTTGAATGATTCGATATGCTGGTGTTGTTTATGTGCATCATCAAGTAATTTCTTTACGTGTGCTAGTAAAAAAGGGTTAACCAAGATGCCTGGATTTTGCCCCAGTTTTAAGAGCACTTTTTCCAATGAGCTAGCTTGCAAGTTAATCGCATCAAAGTTTGGATTTTTTAGGATTTGACTCAGGGTGAGGGTTTCTATGATTCTGTTTTGAATTTCATTGATAAAGTAGGCTTCTTGCAAGATTTCGGTACGATTCTCAATGAGAGGGTTGAAGGTCTTGTGGTAAAAAAAGCCGATAATGCTCAGGCTAATAATGATAAAGCCCCATTTTTTCACATCAAAAGCCGATTGAGCGTTTGCAAGTAAACGTTCTTTAAGTTGGCTTTTATGGTGAGTCGCTTGAGTCATTGTCGGTATAAGGCCTGTATTAAATAGGTTGGGTTTTGAATTTATATCGTTTTGTTAATGTTTAAATTCAGCTTTGTATGATGTCGATGATGTCATAAGGGGTGTTTTTTATACTCACCGGTTAAGGCTTTTAAAAATGTCACGATTTTATAAGACTCTTGTTCTGTAAGCTCCGTGCCCAGCTGGGATTTGGCCATTGATTCAACGGCCGCCTTAAGGGTTTTAGCGGAGCCGTCGTGAAAGTATGGCGCAGTAAGCTCGATATTTCTCAATGAGGGAACTTTGAATACCCCCTTGTCCTGAATGTTTTTGGTTATCTTGTAACGACCGTCCCAATCCCCTGTTTTGGTGGTGGAGAGCTCTTTAAAGACGCCTGCTTTTTGATATAGGTTCCCTCCCATATTGATGCCTTGATGACAGGAGATGCAACCACGGTTGATAAATAGCTGATAACCTTCCAGTTCCAGAGTATTTAAAGCAGAGTGGTCACCTTTAAGATACTGGTCAAGCTTTGAATTGGGTGTGATCAATGATTTTTGATATTCGGAGAGAGAATCCAAGAGGGCTTTAGGTGTGGCTGGAGAGGCATAAGCATTTTGGAAAAGAGTCCGGTATTCATTGTCTTTGTTCAGATAACTAATAATCGATTCCCAGTTGGTATTTCCCATTTCATTTTCATTGAAAAGAGGTGACACGGCTTGTGTCGCTAAATCTGGAGCTCTACCGTCCCAAAATTGAACAAAATTAAAACCGCTGTTAAATACGGTAGGTGCGTTTATGGTGCCAAGTCTATTGTGGATTCCTGTTGAAACAGCTTTTTGATCGGTGCCTCCTAAAGCAAGGTTGTGGCAGCTTGAGCAAGATATGGTTTTGGTTGCCGATAGGTTTTTATCAGCAAATAATTTTTCACCTAAAATCACCTTCTGTGAATTGAGAGGCAAACTTTCTGGAATGGGTTGGATCAGGTTTTCTGTTTGTTGCTTTTCTAAAATCTCAAACTCTTGTGAAATGTAGGTTGGCTGTTTGCCGTCCGCTTTCGAGTTTTCATTAAATGCAAAATAACCCGTAAGGGCTATTACAAAAAATAAAATGAAAAATAAGTGGGGTTGTCTTTTCATAAAGTTTTGAGTTGGCTCTTACATTTTGATTTAACTAGACGTTTTTTACGAGCTTAATTTCTACCAACTTAATTTTGCTAGTGTAATCTTGTCTTTTTTAAACCTGAGGAGGGCGGTTAACAGACGCCACAAACTTTATTTCGCCCGCTGTTTTTTGCTTGATACAAGGCTTGGTCGGTGCGGTTGATAAGGCTTTCAATGGATTCTCCTAATTGATAGGTCGATACGCCAGCCGAAACAGTAAGCTTTAATGTTGTCTCATGATTTTTGACTTTGAGTTTGTTGTTTTCAATTTTTTTACGTAAGTTATTAGCAACATTCATGGCGTTGTCATAACCGGTATTGGGTAGTAAAACCACAAACTCCTCACCGCCAATACGAGCAACAGAGTCTTTACCTTTGGTTTCTTCATGCAATTGTTTGGCAAGATAGCGCAGAACACTGTCACCAATCAAATGCCCAAATTTGTCATTGATTGCCTTAAAGTAATCGATATCAATCATTATCATTGCAAATGACGACATTTCAGCATCGGCATTGGCCACCGTTCTTAAAATGATTTCATTGAAGCCGCGTCGATTAGGGATGTTGGTTAATTCATCTGTCTTTGCAACCGCTCTAGCTTGTTTCAACTCGTTTTTAAGCTGGGTGATTTCTATCGCTGAATTTTGTACTTGTTTTCTTAAGCTGTCGGTATCGGAAAAAAAACTTTGTAAAGTCGGTAGTATCTTTTTATCTAGTCGTTCAGCGATATGCAAAGGGAGGTTTTCTCGGCTAACCTGTTCTATTTCTGAAGTAAGCAACTCTTCTTTTGATTTTGTTTGGCTTACCCAAGAGGTGATTTCTTCTAAAAGAGCGTTAAGCAAACCTTCCACTTCTTCTGGAGGTAGGCCTGGATGCACATATTGAGAGATTAAATCGATAAACAGGGACTCTGCCGTACTGTTGTCATAAGATTTATTTGCGATGGCTTTTTGTATTTCGTTGGCTAAGTAAGGGTCAATTTCACTGATGGCTTCATACATCAGTGTGTAATGGACGGGTGTCGCACAGATTTGCAAGTCCTTGATTTGCTTGTGCGTTTGCTCGGCAACCTTGTTGGCAGCTTTATGGTCATCTGCTGTGGCATGGTATCTCTTAATGAGATTCTGGATGGCATCTTTAGACATGGTAATTTCAATGTTTGTATGTGTTGTGCTGCTATTTTTGAATCTTTTCCCTGAGAATGCAAGAAAATTTGCTACTCACAGAGGGAGTGAAATCATTGTTATGCAATATAGTATGCGGTATCAAATTTATTATTTTAATAAAAAAGCCGAGTAAAGATGGTTTACTCGGCTTTATGTTTGCGTATCTAAATTAGATAGTAAACAGGTAGGTTTACACTAATCTCTTTTAACGGTTTCGTGTAAAGGGCAGGTTTGTATGTCTATGATTGTATAAAGTGGGCACCATCTGAGGATGCCTGTTGCTAATGGTATGATGCCAATATAACCCCATGCTCCGATGATGCCTGTATAGGTTAGCGCGATCAAGGCTAATCCTAAAACAATACGGATAATACGATCTAAAGTGCCTACGTTCATAATGTACTCCTTATTATATGGTGTTACGGTTTTTTATCGTTGTTTGGTAATGTGATTTGGTTTTCAGCGGTTTTATTGGCTAGAATAAGTTGCCTTTAAAACCAGGTTGAGCGTATTTGTCGAATATTATATTGGCAATTAGTCTTTTGCTTGTCAATGAATAGCAGTCATTGCTAATGTGTTGCTGGGGTGAGGTGCGTGTTTCTTTATGTATATAAATTAAGGTAAGGTAGATGTCTGTAGACAAGGAAAAGCTTCCAGGTGAGCCGTATTCAGATAATATTCGTGCACGTTTTTGGATTACTGGAAAAAACGCCGGGCATATTGGCATTGGAAGAATCGAGCTATTGGAAAAGATCGAGACTTACGGTTCAATGAGTCAGGCGGCTAAAAGTATGGGAATGTCATATAAAAAAGCTTGGAAGCTGGTGGAAGAGTTGAATTCTATGTATGAGGAGCCTCTTATTGTAAAAGCCCAAGGTGGTAAATCAGGTGGCGGTAGTGTTTTGACACCTAAAGGCAAAGCACTGATAAAAGAATTTAGGGTAGTTGAGCAACAGTTAGTGTTAGTTTTACAACAAATGAGTAAACTGTTTGATTGATATTGGTGCTTTAGCAGGTTATTTTTGGTGCGTATAAATTTCATAAGAGAATTTTAGAAGTGAATTTATTTAGTTAACCAATTGTTTTTATGGGTTAATTTATGTTTTGGCACTTAATTGGTTATAGGGTTTGTGAAATTAATTTTACTTAAATCATTTCTTTGGAGAGAAAAATGAAAAAAACATTCAAGTTAAAAACTCTAGCTCTATCTTTGGCGGTTGCTGGTGCGGCTTCAGTTGCAATGGTTCCGGCTGCTGCGCAAGCAGGTGTGTCTGCTAACGTTGGTGTGGTGACGGATTATATTTTCCGTGGTTTTAACCAAAGTGCAGACGGTACTGGTCAGCCTGCGTTGCAAGGTGGTTTGGATTTTGAAACGGATATGGGTTTGTATGCAGGTGTCTGGGCATCAACAATGGATAAGGAATATGAATATGATTTATATGCTGGTTGGGCTGGAACGGTTAGTGATATTGATTTAGGTATTGCTTATACTAACTATAGCTATACTGACAAGGTTGCATATGCTCCGGGTGCGAGTTCATTTGAAGAGATTAATACTTCTATCGGTTATGGTCCAGTTACTTTGGCTGTTGATTTTGATGTGGATCCAGATGTTACAAACTATATCCATTATGCAGTAAGTTATGATGCTTCAGCTGTGGCTGAAGGGGTTTCTCTAACTTATGGTGTGACTAAAACAGATAAGGATGGCGGTGTTAAAACTAAAGATGCAGGTTATTTAGATGTGGGTTATGCAACAACCTTAGATATGGGTGTTGATTTAACAGCTAACTTCATTATGAGTGATGCTGGCGCGGACGATACTTCTTACCTAGTGATTGGTATGTCTAAGTCTTTTGATTTAATGTAGTCGAGTAGTTTTATTCAAAAAACTATAAAAATTAGTTAAAGCCTTAAAAGCCTGTTAAATCATATTTAGCAGGCTTTTTTGTGTTTTATTTTTCACTGAAAATAAAGTAACCAGGCCTGGTGGGAATTCTTGAATTTAAAGAAATAAACCTGATTGTAAGCTTGCTAATTAATTTAGGTTGCTTTATAATCACGCGTCTTGTTAATCCTTCCCCCTTATTGCCCGTTAAACAGTAAGAGGATTTGGTTTGACAAATAACTTTGTTGAATCAAATCTTGGATTTGGATTATTTAAATATTTAGGAACAAATTATGAAAACATTTGTTGCAAAACCAGCTGAAATCAAACGCGACTGGTATGTTGTAGATGCAGAAGATAAGACTTTAGGTCGTTTAGCTGCTGAAATCGCTTTACGTTTACGTGGTAAGCATAAGCCAGAATATACTCCACATGCAGACTGTGGTGACTATATTGTTGTTGTTAACGCAGAAAAAATTGCTGTAACAGGTAATAAGCGTAAAGACAAAATGTATCATCACCATACTGGATTCATTGGTCACTTAAAATCGACTAACTTTGAAAAGTTAATTGATAAAGCGCCTAATCGTCCGCTAGAATTTGCTGTTAAAGGAATGTTGCCAAAAGGACCTTTGGGTCGCGCAATGTTTAAAAAGCTAAAAGTATATGCTGGTACAGATCACCCGCATACTGCTCAGCAGCCAACTACTCTAGACTTGTAATAAAGGAATATAAAAATGGCAACAGAACAATACTACGGAACAGGTCGTCGTAAAAGCTCAGTAGCTCGCGTATTCTTGAAAGCGGGTTCAGGTAAGATGACAGTAAACGGTCGTGACATCACTGAGTATTTCGCTCGTGAAACAGACTTAATGGTAATTAACCAGCCTCTAGAAGCAACGGCTAGCCTAGAACAGTTTGATGCAAACATCACTGTTGCAGGTGGTGGTACTACTGGTCAAGCGGGTGCAATTCGTCACGGACTTTCTCGTGCTTTAGTTGCATACGAAGAAGGTAATCGTCCAGCTTTACGCTCACGTGGTTTATTAACTCGTGATGCACGTCAAGTTGAACGTAAAAAAGTTGGTCTACGCAAAGCACGTCGTCGTCCTCAGTTCTCAAAACGTTAATATTTCGATATTATAATTTGAAACAAAAGAAACCCGCCTGGTTCGCCAGAGCGGGTTTTTTTATGCCTGATATATTGGTTTGTATAAAAAATTAACCTCAAAGACATGACAATAAATATTAACCACGAAGACACGAAGTTTTTAAAAGATTACCAGGCCTGGTAAACTTTCTTTTATCAAACTATATCAAAAAATCAAAACTTACCTCTCTTTACTTTTAAATCCTTCGTGTCTTCGTGCCTTCGTGGTTTGTCGAGGATGCGGGTAAAATAGTGATGTTGTAAAAAAACAACACAGAAAATTTTTGTGGTTTTTTTTATAAAACTTAGTTGCGCCAGATGGTCTTATTCAATATAGTGCATCACAAGCCTGCAAGCGTAGGCAGTTTTAACTAATTTAAGGATTTTCAAATGAAAAAGAATATTATCGCTCTAGCAGTTGCTTCTGCTATCGCTGCTCCAGTTGCTATGGCTGATGCTCCAGTTGTTTATGGTATTGCTAACATGGCAATCAACACTGTTGAAGATTCAGGTTCTAATGTTGAATCAGTAGCTTCACGTTTAGGTGTTAAAGGTTCTGAAGATTTAGGTAACGGTCTTAAAGCGATTTACCAGATGGAATTCAATATCGATTTAGCTGGTAATGATGTTAAGCAAATGAATGCTCGTAACTCTTTTGTTGGTTTAGCTGGTGGTTTCGGTACAGTATTAATGGGTACTCATGATACTCCATTAAAAATGTCTCAGGCTAAAGACCTTTTCAACGACGGTCTTTTCGATAACGCAAACACTGATGGTGGTGCGTTGCATAAAGGTGGTGAAGTTCGTGCAGATAACGTAATCGCATATGTTTCTCCTTCTTTTGCAGGTATTAAAATTGTAGCTGCTTCAGTTGCTGGTACTACTGATGGTAAAGGCGGAACTGAAGATTCTGAACTAGCTGATGCATATTCAATTGCTGCTATGTATGGTTCTACTAAGTCTGGTCTTTATTTAGCTGCGGCTTATAACGGTGGTGATCAGTTTAAAGATGCTGAAGAAATGCGTATTTCTGCACAGTATGCTACTGGTGGTTTAGTTGCTAACGCAATGTTCCAGGATTCTGAAGCTAATGGTTCAAACATCACTGCAAGTGCTGGTTACAAAATGGGTAAAATGATGCCTAAAATCAAGTACTCTACTTCTGACTTAGACAACGATACTAACCCTTCAACTATTGCTGTAGGTCTTAACTATTCTTTAGGTAAGAAGACTACTGCATATATTGAATACGGTTCATTCGATACTGATGCAGGTGCTGGTGATACTACAACGACTAAATCTAGCATTGGTCTACAGCACAAGTTCTAATCAATTTCTGTCGTAAGGCAGTTTGATAAAACTTTGTAGTAAAACCCCGTCATTTTGGCGGGGTTTTTTTTTACAGTTGAAAGCATGTTTAGAGAATGGATTATATGATTGGTTTAAATTTGTCGTATTTGTACAACAAAATAAATTAATGTATTGATTTTTTTAAGCAAAGTTTGTGATAAGTATTTTTATCCACTATAGTTTTAGCTAGGCTTATTCGCTGTTAATGTATGATTAAATTAAGGATTTTCAAATGAAAAAGAATATTATCGCTTTTGCTATCGCTTCTGCTGTTGCTGCGCCAGTAGTAATGGCTGATGCGCCAGTTGTTTATGGTATTGCTAATATGGCAGTTCAAGCAAATGCTTTTGCAACTAAAAATCTTGGCTCTGGTCCGCAATCTCCTGGTTTAGCGGTAAATTCGGTCGCTTCACGAGTTGGTATTAAAGGTACCGAAGATTTAGGTAACGGGCTTAAAGCTATCTACCAGATGGAATTCAATATTGATCTTTCTGGTAATGATTCTAAACAAATGAATGCTCGTAACTCTTTTGTTGGTTTAGCTGGTGGTTTCGGTACAGTTTTAATGGGTACTCATGATACTCCATTAAATGATACTCCATTAAAAATGTCACAACCTAAAGATCTTTTCAACGATGGTATTACTGATAACGGTAATGTTGTTAAAGTATTAGCATCTGGTGGTGAAGTTCGTGCTGATAACGTAATTGCTTATGTTTCTCCATCTTTTGCTGGAATTAAATTGGTTGCTGCTGGCGTTTCTGGAACTGCTGATGGAAAAGGTGGGGCTGAAGATTCGGAACTAGCTGATGCGTACTCAATTGCGGCAATGTATGGTTCTACAAAAAAAGGTCTTTATCTAGCGGCTGCTTATAATGGTGGTGATGGGTTCAAAGATGCAGAAGAAATGCGTCTTTCTGCGCAGTATGCTACTGGCGGTTTAGTTGCTAACGTAATGTACGAAACCCAAGAAAATAAAGGTGCTGCTGTAGTAGCTTCTGCTGGCTATAAAATGGGTAATATGATGCCTAAAATCAAGTGGGCTGATACTTCTGAGTCTAAAAACTCTGGTAAAGATGGTTCTGTAACTGCTTTAGGTCTTGACTATTCTTTAGGTAAAAAGACTACTGCATATATTGAATATACAATGTTTGATAAAGACTTCACTAAAGGTGAAAGTGTAGAGTCAACAGCTGTTGGTCTTATGCATAAGTTCTAATCAATTGCTGTCGTAAGGCAGTTTGATTAAGCTTTGTAGTAAAACCCCGTCATTATGGCGGGGTTTTTTTTTGCCTGTAATTTGAGAATATATATTTTTTAATAGGTTTTCTTCAGTTGTATGAAGGGTAAAGTATTTCAATTTAATTTAAATTTACTAAGACGGCATCTATTTTGTATAGCTTATGTTTGGTCGTATTTTGAATATATGTTAATGAGAGTAGAAATTAAAAGTTAGAATTACTAAGTAATACCGCCTAATACTTTTGGGTAGTATTTTATTGCTAGGGTTTTGTTCTATAATGAACTATTAAAGAACTTAAGTATTACGGTGTTAGATATTGCTAACTGTTTGCTAAGTTTTGTGTTGTAAGTTACGTAGGTGCGGTTTTATGAAAAAACAGCTTAATCATGAACATAGTCTTCAGCAGGGTTTTGTTATTCTGTTGGTGATAGTTGTGATTTCAATTATTGCGGCTTTGTGGCTTTCTACTAAACATTATTCGCTTATCTCTGTTTTTAAAACCAATGATATTCAAGCCGATTCTTATGAATTGGAGCTGGTTAAGAAAAGATTGTTGGAGTATGCGGTGTTGCATCCTGAGATTTATACAACGGATGACAGCGGTTCTTATCAAAATTCAGCACAGATTCCTGCCCCGGGGTATTTCCCTTGCCCTGATTTAGATGGTGATGGCGATGTGGAGGGAGCTGAAAGTAGTTGTTCCAATCCTTTTACTCCTGGAGGTACGATTCCGGATGAAGATAATACTGGGTTTGTGCCAAGTGGTGGTGTGTTAGGTTTTGTACCGGAATCCATCAGTACCCATCGGGTTCATTTCGCAGAAGCGGGTCGATATTATTATTTTTTGGATGAGCGTTTCAGTACTCAAAATCCAGCCGCTGATTATATTAATGATGCTTTACAAAAATATGCGCCGATGAATCCTACCCAATTCGTTGGAGATGTCAGCGCCGCAACCGATAATTTGGATGCTTTTGAACCCGTTCTGACACTGAATGGTAAGACCGGTTATATTGCATTGATTATCGATGCGGGAGATGATGGATTGGATGCTGCTAATAATGTTGATGCTTCCGATGGCTTGGTTGACAGACATTTTATCTCGCGTGCCTCTGATCTGTCGGATGATCCTAATGCGGATAAGATTGTTGGGATTACCATGCAAGACTTAGATAACGCCATTAACCGTAGGTTGTGCGTGGAGCGTTTTCGTTATGAAGGATTGGAGTATGCAGACGAAGACGGAGATGGTTCTCCTGATGAGATTAATCCATTTAGTGAAATCGCTGTAGATTTAAAGCATTGGTACAACGATTATGTTTATACCACGTTAAATGACCCCAACAACAACGCGGGTGGAGCAAACTGGCGTAGTACGGATTTGAAGTGCAAGTATGAATATTAAATCAAACCAACAGTTTAATTTTAATCGTAATCATCAAGGGTTTTCTCTGTTGGAGGTGACTATAGGCCTGGTGATATTGGGTTTATTATTGACTCTGTTCACGGGTATATTCCAGTTATTATCTGAAACTGAAAAAGAAAAATTTGAACGTGTTGGAATTTATAAAGTCCAGAAAGCACTCAATACTTTTTTGGCTGTGAATATGTTTTTACCTTGTCCTGACACGGATAATGATGGTAGTGAAAACCGGGATGCAGATGCCAGCTGCACCGACAGGGAGGGGTATTTACCCTATAAGGATTTGGGAATTAATGGTGTCGATGCTTGGGGGAATCCTTACTATTACAGGGTGAACCAGCAGGCTGAAAATGTAACTTATATAACTGATGTCTGTTCTTCAGCCAGTGTTATGGGGAATGGTGGTGTCAAGTCGGGTGCAGATGGTGCAGGTGATTTAAGATTATGTCCAGACTCCAATATTTATTATTGTGGCGGCACAGGTTCTTGTAATTCTGTTTGTTCTCCAGCTAGTTGTATCGAACTTGATCCTAGAACAAATGATCAGCTTCCGCCTTATTTTCATTTGGCGACGCCACCATATGGCTCTTTGGCAGGGTCTTATAATTTGCAGATTTATCCGCAGTCGGATACAGCCTATGATGGTTCTGATGGTGATCCATTTGGCGGTCCTTTAGGTAATGGTACGGTGGCGGTGGCCCTTTCTTGGGGGGCTAACGGTGATCAAACTTATCGTTATAACGATGCGGTTAATAGTTGTGTTGTCGGTACGGCCGCCGAGCTTGAAAACTGTGATGATGACCGGGTGTTTGTAGATATCAAAACCGGTGAGGGTCGTGATTTTATAACCTGGGTTACGGTCAACCAAGCCAAAATGGCACTTATTTATAATGGAGAGTTTCGATGAATGTTCTAAATACAAAATATAGAGGCTTTACTTTGGTTGAGATGGCCGTTGTTTTGGTGATAGTCGGGCTTTTGATTGGCGCCGGTTTTACCACATTAGGAGCCTACCTGGATAACGCAAAGCAGGCGCATACCATGGGAAGTTTAAAGGTAACTAAGCAAGCTTTACTTAATTATGTAAAAGTGAATAAGCATATGCCGTGTCCAGATACGGATGGTGACGGTCATGAAGACAGGGTTGGCGCTTTGGGGACAGAGTGTAGTAGTGATGTCGGTACCATTCCCTATGATGATATCGGTATTGGCAGAGCGATAGCATCGGATGATTATAGCAACTTATTTGGTTATGGTATTCATAAAGAAGCCGCTACCAGTGCGGTAATGGGATTGGATGTGGATGTTGCCGCGGATGCGGCAGTCTTGTTGGGTAAGGCGGGAAGCTACTTTTATAGTAAAGGTGCACCTGCTTTCGATTTAGATACACCTCCAACCGTAGCAATCCCCGGTTCTTTAGTGAATAGTTACCAAGTCTGTAAACGTTATGCAGCTAACGATTGTAGTGGTGCAAATGATGTTGAGGTTGAATTTATTCCTGCGGTCATCGTAGCCTTTAACGAGAATGGTGATGGAACTAGTTTGTCTGCATGTGGAGCGGGTACGACAGAAACAAGAGAGACTCAGAACTGTAATGCCGATATGACGCTGGTACGAGGGGTTTTCAATGAAGGTGTTTATGACGACCAAATCGTCACTATTTCTGCCTATGAAATCAAAGAGCAGGCTTTGGGAGATTTTAAAGATCCTCCATCAGCTTCAACAGAGAATCCTGATGACAGTGAATATGCCGGTTATGACGTAATCATTCGAGGGGATATGGACAGTTCCAATGACTTGAACGTGGCGGATGGGGTTGATAATGCCTTTTATATCGACCATGGTGATGCAACCGATGCCGATGGAAATTATCTGGAAGAGGGTGATTTGAATGCCAATGTTGTTTTTAAGGATGGTAATGATACTTTCCATATCGAAGGTGATATTGAAGCCGGTGGTAATGTGAAAATGGGTGCTGGTGATGATACGGTCTATGTTGGACAAGATATTCAAGATGGGGCGGTCGTTAATTTGGGTGACAGCTCCATTGTTATTATTGCCGGTGTTGAAGTGGTTATTGAGACCACTGATACCACCGATGGTAAAGATACCCTTGTCGTAGATGGTAATGTCGATGATGGGGCTAAAATCTATGGTAATGATGGTAATGATGTTATCACTCTAAATGGCGCGATTAACGGATTGGTCGATATGGGTAAGGATAACGACTTATTGATAATCAACAAAACAGCGGCTACCAATACCGTGGTTATCGGTTCAACAGCCGATATTGATGGCGGCAATGGTGCGGATGTACTGTATGTCGAAATGACGGGTGCTGAATGGGATGCGGCTTGGAGTGGTTTAAGTAGTTCTATCTCTAACTTTGAGTATTTAAGTTTGGAGGGGGAGAGCGACTTGAGAGTTTATGATAGCTCATCAGGTGGTTTTGTTGCCCCATAAAATGATGGAAGAAATCTTATTAATCGATGACGACCCAGCATTGCGTGGCATGCTGGGTTTTTCTTTAGAAGCAGCTGGTTATGACGTCTTGGAAGCGGGTTCACGTATAGAGGCGATTGAATTGTTGGGTAAACAAACCTTGCCGGTCGCTATACTCGATATGGGCATGCCACCGCATGAGCATACTCCAGCTGAAGGTATTGCCGTACTTGAGTGGATTCAGCTTCATCAGCCACAAATTAAAGTGATTGTGCTTACCGGGCAAAATCCAGAATCTACCGCGTATTTGGCGCTAAAGTACGGTGCATTTGATTTTTTAGAAAAACCCGTTGCCAACGACTCTTTAATTCAATCGGTTAAAAGAGCCATGATGTTTTACCTTCAGGAAGAAAAGCTTAAACAGCAAGAAGGTTTGCAAAAGATGCAAATCGATGCCCCTTTAGGTGGTGGAGTCAAACAAATCCGTAATCAGGCTGAAGAAAAATTGGTTAGACAAGTGTTGCTGGAAACCGACTTCAATGTGCATGAATCGGCTCGTCGATTAGGTCTTAAGCGCGAGAATGTCTATTATCTGATTAAAAAATATAATTTACAGCGAGATGAATGATTGCTCATTTTCAATCTGTTGTGTTTAGAGTCGAGAAACCGCCTTTGTGAATGAACTAACCTCTAATAACCTGGTAAATGCCGTTTGGCTTGGTTTTATCCTGATTGGTATTTCACTGTTTTTTACCGCATATTACTTTCGTCGCCAATCCAAGCGATTGAATAGCGCTTTATCCAGACTATATGAATTAAATCAAAATTGTAATCAAGATGCCCTAGACTTTTTTGACCAGGCCTGGAAGGTTTTGCAATCGGTCGGTTGTGAACGGCTTCAAGCAAATATCGAATGGTTTGGTGAACGAAAGAGTGTGGTTCAAGGAGCGGCGGTTAAAGCCAGGCTTGTTAGCAAAAGTTATCTTGTGTCACGAGAAGATATGCGATTTGAAATGATTGTTTATATGAAGAGAGGAGCAAGTCAGCACGAAAGTGTATCAAGCTTGGTGATCAAGACGTTTCTAAATGTTCTTGACCAAGATTTGGTGCTCAAACAAGCTGAGATTTTGACCTCTCAAAAGAGGTTGGAACGTTATCAACTGTTTGTTCAGCATGAAATCAAGAATATCGCCCAATTCATTCAGCTACTATCTGAGCAAGTCAAGACGGTTGACAGCGATGAAAACAAGGTGAAATTAGTTAACCGTTTATATGGCACATTGCCTATTATGGCAAAAAGAGCGCGTAAAACGGTTGAGCATATGCAGCAGCCTCTGTCAGAGTTCTATGAAGGTCATGTAGAAACCATAAAAGACCTGCTGGTTGATGTCGCACAAATGTATGGTTTAGAGGTTGAGATAAAAGGCAATGTGTCAACCAATTTGCCAAAGCAGGTTTTGGTAGAAGTATTTAAAAACATTCTCGGTAATTTCAGAGACCATCCATCATCAAATAAACCAATTCAAATATCTATATCACAAGAGACGTTGACAGAATCCATCAAAATAAACATTTTGAGTGAAAAGGTCACTGATGATGTATTAATGCCAGAAAGAATGTTTGAACCCTTTTGGACAACCAGTGAAAGCGGTATGGGATTAGGGTTGTTTTTATCCAGAGAGTTATTAAAACAAGTGGACGGAAAAATACATTTTTATCAAAATGATGGTACAGAGTTTGGTTTTCTTATCGAATTACCAGGCCTGGTTACTCTAAACGACAAAATCTAAAAAGCTCAAAAACACTTTTTAAACACCTTTTTGGAGGAGTAAAAAAAATTTACTCTTTTTTTATCTTTTTAAAGCTGTAATATTCAGACTACACGAAACGTGTAATGAAATATAAAAAAGGAAGATACTTATGGAAGTTAAAAACTTACAAAATCAAAAAGGTTTCACATTAGTTGAAATCGCAATTGTATTGGTTATTATCGGTTTGCTTTTAGGTGGTGTGCTTAAGGGGCAGGAGATGATTAATGCAGCAAAGATTAAATCTGATACTGACACGCTAGTAGCAATTCAGGCTAGTACATATGCATATCGTGATCGTATGGGGTATTATCCTGGAACTGCAAGATCTGCGGCTCCAAATACATTAACAGCAAATAAGCTAACAATTGAAAATGGTGCAGGTACTGCTACTCCTTGGGTAACGAGTGGTACAGCGGGACTAAGTGCAATTCAAGGTACTGATTTACCAGGAGATTTCTTTGTTGATTTAGGTTTGCAAGGATTCTTAAAAGATCCAAATATCACTCCAGAAGTTGATGATGCTGCAACCATTTCTGTTGGTATTGCAAACCCAGGTGCTACTGGAACTGTAACAGTAGAGGCAAATAAAAATTATGTTTGCATGAATTATACTGCTGGGGTAGATAATGCTGAAGAGCTTCTTCGTGGTATGGATATCAAATTGGATGATGGAAATCCTGTTGAAGGTAAGTTTAGATATGATGCTGGTACTGGTGCTGGTGCTGCAGCTTCTGGTTGCCTAGAGTTTTAAAGTATATTTTAATTTAGTTTTTAACCCGCCAATTGGCGGGTTTTTTGTTTTTAGGGTTTTTATAATGTTCTATGTTAGAATACCCGCCCTTATTTCTATTCTATTAAAATCTGTAGTATATTCAGTTAGATAGAAACCGTTTTATTATTGAATTACCCTTTTATTGTTACGGAATTTATATGTCTCAAACCACACCATTTACCGGCGGACTTTATGTGATTACTTATGGTTGTCAGATGAATGAGTATGATTCTGACAAGATGGCCAGCTTGCTGGAAAAAACCTATGGCTTAAAGTTGGTCACCGAACCAGAAGACGCCGATGTGGTTTTGATGAACACCTGTTCAGTGCGTGAAAAGGCTCAAGAGAAGGTGTTTTCTGAGCTGGGTCGTTGGTCTAAGTGGAAAGCCAAAAAACCGAATCGTGTGATTGGTGTGGGGGGGTGTGTCGCTTCTCAAGAAGGTAAGGTGATTCGTCAGCGTGCTCCGAGTGTTGATGTGATTTTTGGCCCGCAGACGTTACACCGCTTGCCAGCGATGATTGATGAAGCCTTGAGAATGCGTGGCGATGATTCGATTAAAAAGAAAAAAGCAGTCATTGACATCTCGTTCCCTGAAATCGAGAAGTTTGATAACCTGCCTGAACCCGAAGTGAATGGTGTGTCGGCGATGGTGTCGATTATGGAAGGCTGTTCAAAATACTGTACTTTCTGTGTGGTGCCTTATACCCGCGGTGAAGAGGTCAGTCGTCCGTTTGAAGATGTAATGCATGAAATTCGCACTTTGGCCTCACAGGGTGTTCGTGAAGTCAATCTTTTGGGGCAGAACGTCAATGCCTACCGTGGCGAAATGGCGGATGGTGAAATTGCCGATTTAGCCATTTTGATGCATGCGGTAAGAACGATTGACGGCATTGACCGTATTCGTTTCACTACCTCGCACCCTAATGAGATGACACAGAGCATTATCGATTGTTATGCGGAAATCCCTGAGTTGGTTTCGCATCTGCATTTACCTATCCAGTCGGGTTCCGATAAAGTCTTGGCGATGATGAAGCGCAACCATATGGTGTTGGAGTACAAATCAACCATTCGTAAAGTGCGTGCATTGCGTCCTAACTTGAGTTTGTCGGGTGATTTTATCATTGGTTTCCCGGGTGAAACTTGTGATGATTTCAAAGAAACCTTGGCGTTGGTTGAGGAACTGAATTACGACCGTTCATTTAGCTTTATCTACAGCGAACGTCCAGGAACTCCAGCGGCAGGTTTCCCTGATGATGAGCCGATGGAAAAGAAGAAACGTCGTTTGTTTGTGTTACAAGAGCAGTTAAATAAGCAAACCCAAGCGATTAGCGATGGCATGATCGGCACGGTACAGAGTGTATTGGTAGAACGTTTGTCACGTAATTCTTTTACCGAGGTGGCCGGCCGTACTGAAAATAACCGTGTGGTTAACTTTGAAGGTTCACCAGAGTTGATCGGTCAATTTGTGGATGTAGAAATCACCGAGGCGTTAACCAATTCCTTACGTGGTGTGTTGGTGGCAACACCCGAAGCTGACAAACACGTTGCGCCACAGTATCACGCTTTATAATTGTCATAAATAGATATAAATTTGCATTCTATTAATTTCAGATTGAAGAAAATAGTAATTAAACCAACATGTTGTTGGTTTTTTTATTATGATTTCACTATTAAATTTTACTCTTGAGGCGTATCTTGCCAGCTTTACATACTATTCAATTTTCGTTGTATCCTGAAGATAATGAGCGTTTGCAAAACCTATGTGGTTGGCGTAATGAACATTTTGACCAGGTTGAATTGCGTTTGGGCGTTGAAATTAATGCCCGTGGTTTTCAAGTTTCGGTCACGGGCTTGGCTAATCGCACGGTACAAGCCGAGCAGGTGATTCGGGATCTGTATGCAGAAACCGAAAGTGAAACCTTAACGCCAGCTAAAGTGCATTTGTTGTTACACGAGTTTGGCCTGGATGGCGAGCGGACTTTAGATGCTGAACAAATCTTGATAAAAACGCGTCGAAAGACCATTAAAACGCGTAACCCCAATCAAGCCAGTTACATTGAGGCCATCCAGTCTTACGATGTGAATTTCGGTATAGGGCCAGCGGGAACGGGCAAGACGTATTTGGCGGTTGCTTGTGCGGTTGAGGCATTGGAAAATGAAAAAGTTCGTCGTATCATTCTCACCAGGCCTGCTGTTGAAGCGGGAGAGAAATTAGGTTTTTTACCCGGTGATTTAAGCCAAAAGGTTGATCCTTACTTACGCCCTTTGTTTGATGCTTTGTTTGAGATGATGGGCTTTGAAACGGTTGAGCGCTTGATGGAGAAAAACGTCATTGAGGTTGCTCCATTGGCGTTTATGCGTGGCAGAACGTTAAACGACTCTTTTATCATTTTGGATGAAGCGCAAAACACCACGGTAGAGCAGATGAAAATGTTTTTGACGCGTATCGGTTTTGGTTCGACTGCGGTGATTACCGGTGACATTACACAATGTGACTTGCCCAAACATCAGCGTTCAGGCTTAAGGCATGTTATTGAAGTGTTGGAAGGTGTCGAAGGTATTGGTTTTACTTTTTATCAAGCGCATGATGTGGTTCGCCACTCCCTCGTGAAAAAAATCGTGAAAGCATACGATAAATATGATCGTAAGCAAGAACAGTTAAAAGACGCACAAAACTCCCAATAAGTTTTTGGTATACAACCGATTTTCAACAATAAGGTGCCGTAAGATGATTGATATAGATTTGCAATGGGGTATAGATGAGCAAGCTATTCCTACCTTGGAGCAGTGCCAAAAATGGGTGCATGCCAGTGTGTTGGAACCTCGTAGTTTTGAACCGGTTGAAATGACGATCCGTATTGTTGATAAGGAAGAAAGCCAGCAATTAAACTCGGATTATCGTGGTAAGGATAAGCCCACCAATGTCTTGTCGTTTGAATTTGAACAACCACCAGGCCTGGTAGATATCGGTGAAGAGTTGCCTTATTTGGGTGATTTGGTGATTTGTGCAGAGGTGGTCGCTGAGGAAGCCGAGGCGCAAAATAAACCATTAGAAGCACATTGGGCACACATGATTGTCCATGGTACCTTGCATTTACAAGGCTATGACCATATAGATGAGTACGATGCCGAAGAGATGGAAGGCATTGAAATCGAGATTATGAAAAATCTAGGGTATGAAAATCCTTATTTAGAACAAGATTGAATGTTTGAAACATTCAAACAACAGAATTTATAGTGAAAAGGTAAGAGAAACAAATGAGTGACAGTAGTAGCGGCTCTTCGTGGTTAGAGCGTCTTGGAAGTTTATTTTCAGATGAACCGGAGAGTCGAGAAGAACTAGTAACCGTTTTAAAAGAAGCGCAATCGCAAGGTGTGATTGATGCCGATGCATTATTGATGATTGAAGGGGTTTTGGATGTGTCTGAATCCCGGGTGCGCGACATTATGATTCCGCGTTTACAGATTGAGATTATTGATGCTACCGAACCTTTAGAATCCATTTTAGAGACCATGTTGGAGAGCTCGCACTCTCGTTACCCAGTTATGCAAGATAAAGAGATCGTGGGTATTTTATTAGCCAAAGACGTGTTACGTGCGGTGGTTAAGGGTGAATTAAATAGCAAAGAAGATTTGCAAAAAATTTACCGTGATCCAATCTTTATCCCTGAAAGTAAACGTTTAAATGTTTTGCTACGAGAATTTAAAGCAAGCCGTAACCATTTGGCGTTGGTAGTGGATGAGTATGCGGAATTAGCAGGCCTGGTCACCATCGAAGATGTTTTGGAACAGATTGTTGGCGACATTGAAGATGAACATGATATTGACGAAGATGCCAATATTCAAAAGCGTGCGGCTGGTGCTTTTTCTGTACAAGCGTTAACCACCTTGGAAGAGTTCAATAGTTTCTTTAATGTAGAAATAGAGACTGAAAATACCGAAACCATTGGTGGGTTCATTGGCTCTGAACTGGGGCATGTGCCTGTTGTAGGTGAAGTTTTAGAAACTCATGGTTTATGTGTTCGAGTTTTGAAAGCAACTGAACGTCGTGCAGAAGTTTTTGAAGTTAAGCCGATTGAAGAATCGATGATTGAGATTACTGAAGAGCAATCTCAGGAAATGCTTGAACAACAAACTCAAAACAGTTAACGGGTTTTTAATGATTTTTTACAATCTGACTCTTGTAAAGATTATGGCAAACCTAAATCCTCTATTTTGAATCAAAGGAAACTGTTTTGAAGTCAGTCGCCCTATTCTTGAAAAACGTTTTTGTCCCTCAAAAATCACACCTATTCGCTTTGCTTCTAGGTGTGATCAGTGTCTTTGCTTTTGCTCCGTTTGATCTTTCACCTATTATGCTGGCTTCTGTTGCGGGCTTGTTTCTACTTTGGCTTGACGCAGAAACACGGTTTGAAGCCGCTAAGATCGGTTTATGGTTCGGTTTAGGTCAATTTGGCTTAGGGGTGAGTTGGCTTTTTTCAAGCATGTATTTCTATTCGGGAGTCATGCTTCCGGTAGCGGTTGTTCTGACCTTCTGTTTTGTGCTTTTTCTGGCTTTATCGGTTGCTCTTGGTGGTTGGATTGCCCAGTATTTTAAAAATCCAAACCGACCAGGCCTGGTCTTGATCTTATTGTTTCCAGCAGTATGGGTTTTAATTGAACTGGTTCGCTCAACCATCTTTGGCGGTTTTCCATTTTTATTGAGTGGCACTACCCACTTAGGAACCTGGTTGGATGGTTATGCCCCTGTTTTAGGTGTCTGGGGAGTTTCTTGGGCGTTAGCGATTTCAGCAGGCCTGCTGTTATGGTTGTTTAAACAAAAAAGTTGGGTAACGGCAAGCGTTTCCTTGTGTTTGATTTGGTCGGTTGGTGGCCTATTGCAGAATGTGCAATGGGTTAAACCTCTTGGCAAACCGCTTGAGGTTGCATTGATTCAGGGCAATATCGCCCAGGAGAAAAAGTGGTTGCCGAATGAGTTTTATCCTACTTTAAAAACTTATATAGGTTTGACCAAGTTGAATATGGACGCCGATGTGGTGGTTTGGCCAGAAACCGCGGTGCCCGCGTATTATGACGTGGTGGAACAGGGGGCTTTAAAAAGTTTTATTAAAGACGCGAAGTTATTGAAAACCGATATTTTGGTGGGTGTGATTGCGGGGGGTAAAGATTCAGATAATTATTACAACGCCTTAATCAATGTTCATCGTCCGGAAGAGCGTTATTACAAGCACCATTTAGTGCCGTTTAGTGAGTATTTTCCTTTTACCAGTGCGTTTGAGTTTGTCAGCGGACTGTTTGACATTCCATTCGCGACCTTTACACATGGCGAAAAAGACCAAAAGCCATTGATGTTGGGTGGCCAGCCAGCGGGCTTAAGCATCTGTTATGAGATGGCATTTGGTGATGAATTGGCCAATCAATTGCCTGAGGCTAAGTATTTGATTACCGTAAGTAATGATGCTTGGTTTGCCAATACGTTTGAGCCCGCCCAGCAGTTACAAGAAGTACGGATGCGAGCCTTGGAATTAGGTCGTGAAATTGCCAGAAGTACCAATACCGGCTATACCGCGATTGTCGATATCAAAGGCAATATCAGGCAGCAGATACCCGCTTATGAAACAGGGGTGTTACGCGGTAAAGTCCAACCTTATGATGGGTTGACTTTTTACGCTGAATGGAAAACCATGCCGGTTCTGTTTTTGTTGTTTACCTATTTCGGTTTTCTATTGGCAAAACGCTATTTACAGCGTGGCAGATTTAACTGATTATTTTGTTTAGCGCTGTAAGTCGCAACCTTGTGAAGACACAAAGATTTTAGGTGAAAGGGCTTTTTAAATTTTTTAAGAGGCTAAGCCTAAAGTTACCAGGCCTGGTGACTTAAATAACTCAGCGTCTTTGTGGCTTCAAAGTTCAAAACTTAGTATGGAAGAGTCTAATGCGGTTTTGAAAATACCGGGTGATTTTCATCCATTGCGGCGGCCAAGCGGTAACGTAGTAAAGTGATATTCGTTGGGTCGGCTAAACTTAATGCTTTATCCGCTAGGTATTGCTCTAAAACGGGTAAGTCCATCTCAATAAACTCTTCAACACCTTGCTCGACTTCGGCTAAATACTCAGCGGTCTGTTGTAAATCGGCATGTAAATCATCTTGCACCTGTTTGAATTCTTGCGCACTTAATTCCGCCAAAGCATGGTCGGCTTGTTCGGCTTTTTGAATGCTTTCACCTAAAGCTTCCCAACTTTTATTCTCCGCTTTAATCACAAATTCTTTCGCATGATTCAAAAGGGTACGGTACGCTTTCAGCATTTTATTGTCGCTCATTATTTTCTCCTGTTTAGAGGTTGTATACACTATAATATTGAACTTATTTAATTTAATAAGCAAGTTCCAATTTTGACTTGCCATAACCGTTTAAGAAGTAGAAGAAAAACGCCATGTCAGAAGTTCAGTATAACCCGCAACAACTTGAAGCAGATATCCAAAAAACTTGGGACGACAACCAGACCTTTGTGGTGATGGAAGATCAAAGCAAAGAGAAATATTACTGCCTGTCGATGTTTCCTTATCCAAGCGGAAAACTGCACATGGGGCATGTGCGTAACTATACCATTGGTGATGTTATCTCGCGTTTTCAGCGTATGCAGGGTAAAAATGTATTGCAACCAATGGGTTGGGATGCGTTCGGTCTGCCTGCGGAAAACGCGGCTATGCAGCACAATGTAGCGCCGGCTAAATGGACTTATGAAAACATCGATTACATGCGCAACCAGCTCAAGTCGTTAGGTTTGGGTTACGATTGGACTCGTGAGGTGGCGACCTGTCATCCAGAATATTACCGTTGGGAACAATGGTTGTTCACCAAGTTGATGGAAAAAGGTTTGGTTTATCGCAAACTTTCAGTTGTTAACTGGGATCCGGTTGATATGACGGTATTGGCGAATGAACAGGTTATTGACGGTAAAGGTTGGCGTTCTGGCGCACCGGTTGAGCGTAAAGAAATCGCCCAATGGTTCTTGCGTATTACCGATTACGCTGAAGAGCTGTTAGAAGGGCTGGATAAGCTGGACGGCTGGCCAGAACAAGTGAAAACCATGCAGAGAAACTGGATCGGTAAATCAACTGGTCTGCAAATCTCATTCCCAATCGAAGGCCAAGACGGCAATTTGGATGTTTACACCACTCGCCCTGATACTTTGATGGGGGTGACTTATGTTGCGGTTGCCGCAGATCATCCATTGTGTAAAAAAGCCGCGGTGAATAATGAACCATTAGAGCGTTTTATTGAAGAATGTTCGCATGTTTCTACCGCTGAAGCCGACATGGAAACCATGGAAAAGAAAGGGGTCGATACCGGCGTTCGTGTGGCTCACCCAATTACCGGTGAGATTGTTCCGGTTTGGGCGGCTAACTTTGTATTGATGGGTTATGGAACTGGCGCGGTGATGTCAGTGCCAGCCCATGACCAGCGTGATTATGAATTCGCCAAGAAGTACGATTTAGACATCAAAGCGGTGATTGCGCCAAATGCGGAAGAGATGGCCGACGTGACTGAACAAGCTTTTACCGAAAAAGGCATTTTAGTCAACTCTGGTCAGTTTGATGGCTTAAAGTCCAAAGATGCTTTGCACGCTATGGCAAAAGCATTGGGTGAGAAAAACCTAGGTGAGAAGCAAACCAACTACCGTCTGCGTGATTGGGGAATTTCCCGCCAGCGTTATTGGGGTTGCCCAATTCCGGTGATTTACTGTCCAGCGTGTGGTGCTTTGCCGGTTCCTGAAGACCAATTACCTGTACGTTTGCCAGAAGATGTGGTGCCGGATGGTTCGGGTTCGCCATTGGCTAAGATGGATAGCTTTAAAAACTGCGAATGCCCGCAATGTGGCGGTCGCGCAAAACGTGAAACCGATACTTTCGACACCTTCTTTGAATCGTCTTGGTATCACGCTCGTTATACCTCAAAAGATAATTCAGAAGCGATGCTGGATGAACGTGCCGATTATTGGGCGCCGGTTGATCAATACATTGGCGGGATTGAACACGCTATCTTGCATTTGTTGTATGCACGTTTCTTCCATAAATTGATGCGTGACCAAGGTTTGGTGAAATCCGACGAGCCGTTCAAAAACCTACTGACACAAGGTATGGTGTTGCTGGATGGTTCTAAGATGTCTAAGTCAAAAGGCAATACGGTTGACCCACAAGGCTTGATTGAGAAGTTTGGTGCCGATACGGTTCGCTTGTTTATTATGTTTGCCGCTCCTCCAGAACAGAGCTTGGAATGGTCGGACAAAGGTGTGGAAGGGGCGTTCCGTTTCTTGAACCGTGTTTGGCGCCAGGTGCATTCACACGTTGAAGCGGGTCTGGTTAGTGCGGCCAATAGTTCTGAAGGTTTAACTAAAGAAGCCAAAGCGGTGCGCCTGAAAGTGCATGAAACCTTGCAGAAAGTCAGTGACGATATGGGGCGTCGTCAAACCTTCAATACCGCCATTGCCGCTTGTATGGAATTGATGAACGAACTGTCTAAGTTTGATGAAAACTCCGCTCAAGCGCGCGGCGTAATGCAAGAAGCGTTGGAAACTTTAGTGTTGATGCTTTCACCAATGACACCGCATATGGCACAGAGCTTATGGGAATCATTGGGTAAAACTGGATTGGTCGTGGATGCGACTTGGCCGCAGGTGGATGAATCGGCACTGGTTAAATCTGAAATCGAGTTGATGGTGCAGGTAAATGGTAAATTACGTGGCAAAATCGAGATTGCGGTGGATGCTGATAAAGACTCAATTTTAGCGGCGGCCAAAGCCGAAGAAGCGGTGTTGAAATTCATTGACGGTAAAGAGATTGTCAAAGAAATCGTGGTACCGGGGCGTTTGGTTAACCTTGTGGTAAAAGGCTAACTTGATGTTGATATTTGTTCAACGTTTCAGTATTTATGCTCTTTTAGCGGTAATGCTACTACAGCTGTCAGGCTGCGGATTTCATTTAAGAGGTTTGGGTTCGACAGGGGCTTTGCCATTTAAATCGGCACAGATTCAAGCCGATTCCAATGTGCGAGAAGAGCTGGTCTTGGCTTTGAAACGTCAGTTGAACTCCGTTCAGGTTGAGGTGTTGGATAATCAAACCGCCGAGGTGCAAATTCTGCTGATGCCAACACAGTATCAAGCCTCCAGGACATCGACTAGACTGGGTGATGCAACTTCGCAGTTGTTGAAAATGACACAATCTTTTCAAGTCATCAATCTGACAAGTGGTGAAAAAATCATTTCAGGTTCAAGTGAGGTTTACCGTGATAGACAGATTAATACCGCGGTAGCTTTAGCATCGGATAACGAATTACGGACAATCCAAAAATCGATGAGTGAAGAGTTGGCGCGTCAGATTTTAGATCGAGTCGCGCGCGCTTTGCGAAACGCGGATAAAGTGACAAGTAAGGCAAAAGAGTAAACAGTGATTTTAGCCAGTGCGTTCCTAAACCAGGTCAATAGCGGTAGCTTGGCGGTAAAGCCCATCTATTTACTGTATGGCGAAGAACCGCTGTTTTTACGTGATAGTTTGGATGGCTTAAAGAAACAGCTGTTTTCATTAGGTTACATGACCAGTGAAAGCTACGATGTCGATGCCAATTTCGATTGGCAAAGCTTGCAGATGGATACCCAAGCGGGTTCTCTGTTTTCCGAATCACGGATGATTTTGATTAATATGCCCAAAGGCTCTCCTGGGCGAGATGGCGGTAAGTTTTTTCAAGATTGGTGCGCTTATGTGCAAGCTTTGCCACCGGAAATTGTCTTGGTGGTGTTGTGTGAACGTTTGGATAGCCGTCAGGTTAAGGCCAAGTGGGTTACCGCAATCGAGTCGGCAGGCCTGGTGGTTCAAGCCAAACCGGTTCCTACCAATGCATTGCCGGGGTGGTGCCAAACTCAAGCACAAAAACAGGGGTTGAGTTTGGAGCCTGAAGCGGCGAATTTATTGGCTGACCGAGTGGAAGGTAATTTACTGGCCGCTGACCAAGAAATCACCAAACTCTCTTTGAGTTTACCTGCCGGTTCAGTGATAACCGCACAGGATATTTTGGAGCATGTGGTTGACCAAGCACATTATCAACTGTTTGCTTTAGCTACCGCGATGTTGAATGGCAATACCGCTTACAGTGTGCAAATGTTGGCGCGTTTACAACAAGAAGGTATTGAAGCACCCGTGATACTCTGGCTGTTGTCTAAAGAGTTAAGACAGTTGATTGAGCTTTCGCAGCTTACCCAGCAAATTTCGTTGAATCAGGCGTTTCAGAAATGCCGCATTTGGCAGTCGCGTCAGGGTGAATACAGCAGTGCAATGCAACGCCAAGGGTTGCAACAATGGCAAGCATTACTTAAGCAAGCTTTGCAGATTGATATGATGATAAAAGGCATTAAGCCGACGTTGAATGAACGTGAGGTGTGGTTTGGTTTAGCGGATTTAGTCGCAAAAATAGCGCGTTAAAATCTTGCCAGGCCTGGTCAGTTGATAAAAACACCGTATTTAAGATTAAAATTGATGAATAAGAGAATTGGTTGATGAATGTAAAAGCGTATATGACAACATTAGGTGAGCAAGCTCGTAAAGCTTCTCGTGCTTTAGTGCGTGCCACAACTCAAGAGAAAAACGCCGCTTTGCTAGCGATGGCTACGGCTATTGAAAATTCTGCCGAGCAGTTAAAATCCGAAAATGCTAAAGACTTGGCGAACGGTAAAGCCAATGGTTTGGATGCTGCGATGTTGGATCGTCTAGCGATTACCGATTCGGGTATTGCCAGTATGGCAGAAGGCTTGCGTCAAATCGCTTCGTTACAAGACCCAATCGGTGAAATCAGTGATATGAGCTACCGTCCATCCGGCATTCAAATCGGTAAAATGCGTGTGCCTTTGGGTGTGGTCGGGATTATTTATGAATCTCGTCCTAACGTGACGATTGATGCGGCGGCTCTATGTTTAAAGTCGGGTAATGCAGCGATTTTACGCGGTGGTTCTGAGGCGGCATATTCTAACCAAGCTTTGGCGGCATGCATTCAAACAGGATTGAAAGCGGCAGGCTTGCCAGCGACTTCGGTACAAGTGGTAGAAACCACTGACCGTGCAGCGGTAGGTGAATTAATTGCTATGCCACAATATGTCGATGTCATTATTCCCCGTGGCGGTAAAGGGTTGATTGAACGCATCAGTGAAGGTGCAAGAGTGCCAGTGATCAAGCATTTAGACGGTATTTGTCATGTGTATATCGATGATGATGCCGACCAAGACAAAGCGATTAAAGTGGCCTTTAATGCGAAAACTCACCGTTATGGTGTGTGTAATGCGATGGAGACGTTATTGGTCGCTGAATCTCAAGCGCAGGCTGTGTTACCGATTTTGGCGGATATGTACGCTGAAAAAGATGTTGAGTTGCGTGGTTGTGAAAAAACCCGTGCCATTATCAGTGCGAATGTTGCCACTGAGACGGATTGGGCAACCGAGTACCTTGCACCGATTCTCTCCATTAAAGTGGTCGCCGATGTGAATGAGGCGATGGATCATATCGCCGAGTTCAGCTCAGGACATACTGAATCGATTATTACCGAAAACCTCAGTACGACCCGTCGATTTTTAGCCGAGGTGGATTCCAGTTCGGTCATGGTGAATGCGTCAACCCGTTTTGCCGATGGCTTTGAGTATGGATTGGGTGCGGAAATCGGTATCAGTACCGATAAGTTCCATGCGCGTGGCCCGGTTGGTTTAGAAGGCTTGACCTCACAGAAATACATTGTATTGGGTGATGGTTCGATTCGTGAATAAAGAAATCAGCGGTTTGCAAGGCCTTTTGAAGTGGAGTTGATCGGCATAAATGGCGGTACCTTTGACCCGGTTCATTATGGTCACCTCCGCCCCGCTTTAGAGGTCATGCAAAGCTTGGGTCTGCAACAAGTGCGTTTTATTCCTTGTTATCGACCCGTGCATAAAAATGCCCCAAATGTGTCCGCTCAACAGCGTAGCGAAATGATTCGCCTGGCCATCAAAAACCAGCCTAAATTTGTTTTGGATACCATTGAAATGGATAAAGGCGGGCCATCTTATATGGTGGACACCTTGTCGATACTGAAGCAGCAATTCCCTGATACGGGGTTGGTGTTGATGATGGGAACCGATGCATTTGCCAAGTTTGATAGTTGGCATCATTGGTCAAAAATTTTGGAGCTAGCCAATATTTTGGTGATGCACCGTCCTGGTGAACCCGTACCTCAAACGGGTAAGTCGGGCGAAATATACAAACAGCATTGTGTGTCTGAATATACACAAACTCAGGGACAAATTAGAGATATGGATGTGACCCAGTTGGATATCAGTTCTACTTTGGTCAGGAAGTATCTGCAAGCAGGGTTGTCAGCCGAGTATTTGCTGCCACCTTGTGTGATGGAATATATTAACAAACATGGACTTTATCAGCCGATTGAGTCTACAAACGCATAAAAATCGCTGGCGATTAAGGAGCAAAAATTTTCAATGAGTATGGATATTAAACAGATTGAAGACCTAATTGTAAAAACATTAGACGATTCAAAAGCACGTGACATTCAAGTGATGGACGTGAAAGGCATTAGTTCTTTCGCAGATTTAATGGTGGTGGCTACCGGTACTTCTACCACTCACGTTAAAGCATTGGGTTCTCACGTAGAACAGGCGTTTAAAGATGCTGGCGAACCACCTCTAGGTGTGGAAGCCGGGCCACAACCTGATTGGGTGTTGGTTGATTTGGGCAACGCCATCGTGCATGTCATGACAGAAGGTGCGCGTGCACATTACGCATTGGATAAGCTTTGGGATATTAAAAACCAAAACGCCGCTGAGCAAGCTACTCAAGAGCAAGTGGCAGACTGATTTAAACCATGGTCATTCACTTTATTACCGTTGGACAAAAGATGCCAAAATGGGTGCAAGACGGTTATGCGGAATACGCAAAACGCCTGCCGAAATCTTGCGCCATTAAATTAATCGAGTTGCCTATGGCAACTCGAGGCAAAACAGGTTCTGCCGATAAATATAAAGCGGAAGAGGCCAAAAAGATTCTAGCGGCGATTCCAAAAGGCGCACAGTTGATTGTCTTGGATGAACACGGTCAACAGGTGACGACTAAAGGCTTGGCGGATAAGTTAGAAGAGTGGTTGGCAAGTGGTCAAGATGTTGCCCTGGTGGTAGGTGGCCCCGACGGGTTGGAGCAAAGTTTAATCCAGCAGGCGAGTTGGAAGTGGGGGTTATCAAAACTCACCATGCCTCATCCGATGGTCAGAATTTTAGTTGCAGAGCAGATTTATAGAGCTTATTCGGTTATCCAAAACCATCCATATCACAGAGAGTAAAAGCGGCATATTTACTTAATCTCTGCATTAAGTTTGGCGCTAGTGTACCCATTTTTCGGGTCTCAATGGCGTGTCTTTTCTTAAGTGAAACGCTTATTTTTATTGGTTGATATTCTAGTCCTGAGAAAAGGGTTATCGTTTTGCGTATTGTGTTCTGTAAAGCTGGCCACTAACGCCCAAAACCCCATTGAACGAAAGAGTGCAAAGTTCTTAGCGAAATGAACGATTAAAAAACGCTGCTGTTTGAGCGTAGCTTGCGAAGCGAGTTCAGCGTTTTCAGTGAATGAGCTTAGAACTTGCCTCTTGAGAGAGCGGGGTGTCTTTTTGTGGTTACTATTTTGGACAAGCAAAATAGTAACGGGAAGCCTAAAAGCCAATGTTGGAGCTCTATAATTATCCGCATAGGCTTCGCAACAGATAAGACTAATCAAATCTGAAAGCAAAATCTAAAACAACCAGGCCTGGTAAGTTATTATTTTTCAAATAAATTTGCTCAATTACTTGACCAAAAGTTGATAAATGTGGATAATCTCGCCTTCTTATACATCGTAGTCATTGTTTCTGTGTACGCATAGGGCAATGTTGTGTTAAATGTTAATGATAGGTCTACGGATCGTTAGCACGTAAAAATAATATTTCGGGAGAAATAAAAATGGCAAATTCAGCACAGGCAGCTAAGCGCGCACGTCAAGCAGAAAGAAATCGTATTAAAAACGTTGCACAACGTTCTGACATGCGTACTGCAGTTAAAAAAGTTTTAGCGGCAATCGCTGCGGGTGATAAAGAAGCGGCAAACGTTGCTTTCCGTTCAGCTCAGTCAAAATTAGATGGTATGGCGCGTAAAGGTATTATCGCTAAGAACAAAGCTGCACGTTCTAAGAGCCGTATCAACGCACGCATCAAAGCGATGGCTTAATTTATAGCCATTATCACTTCTAAAGCGCGTCTGTTGTGCGTTGAAAATTGATCACTTACATTTGTAAGCTCACTATTTTCGCCTTGGACAACCGCACTTTAGAAGCGAAATGACTTATAAAATAAGTTGATTGAAAAAGCCGGGTTTAGCCCGGTTTTTTATTGTCTGTCAAAAGGTGAAGTTATGAGATTCTTGAAGTTTATGGCGCTGCTGGAAGGTACGTCTTTATTGCTGTTGCTGTTTGTAGCTATGCCGCTTAAATATCAATATGGCATGCCGGAATATGTCAGTTTGGTGGGGCGAGCGCATGGTGGTTTGTTTATCGCGTTTAATGTCGTGTTGTTTTATCATGTCGGTAAGGGGCATTTATCTGAGACTAAGGGGTTTCTTGGATTGCTGGCTTCTTTAGTACCATTTGGTACTTTTGTCTATAAAGCCAAGGTGCTTAAAGCCCATTCTGCTTGAAAAAACCGGTAGATTGGTCACAAGTGGTTTAGTGCTTATTTTCCCTGAAACTCTAGCTGGGCGACAACCTCTTTAAACTGGGCTTTAGACAGTACTTTCTTTAACCCTAAAGTGCACTCCAAAGTTAACATCATGCGTTTTTTATCTAACGCCACTAACTCTTCAACTAACTGCTTGCTGTGTTGGCTGTCTTGGTTGTTGCTGTCCAGTAACTCTTCTTTAAGTTCGGTTTTAATCACATGATATTCCGCATTGATTTGCTCAACGCCAGCAAAACTTTTTCTTGAAATGGCTCTAACTTGATCGAGTTGTACCTCTGTCAGTTGTAAGGTATCCAAGTTGTCCATGACAATCGGCATTAGGCTAACAATATTGCTCGAGGGCTTGTAGTCTTCTGCAAGAGTGGTTGGGCTGTAATGTACGCATAAAACCATTAAGCTAATCATCCAAAAATTTTTCATGTTTATTGCTGTTTCCTTGTTTTTAAGTTGGGCAAATCATGGCACCTAGCTCATGAGTCAGTTTTAAGTTTTCAGAGTAATCTACCGGACAATCAATTAACACCACGCAATTATCCTCGATGGCTTGTTTCAGGGTTGGCAGCAAATCATCAGTCTGTTGTATTCGGTAGCCTTTAGCACCGAAGGCTTCTGCCAGTTTGACAAAGTCGGGATTGTTGAATGATACATTGCTCTCGCGGCCAAATTGATTCATCTGCTTCCATTTGATTAAGCCATATTGTTGATCGTTCCAAATTAACACGATAATCGGAATATTAAGGCGAACGGCGGTTTCGATTTCTTGAACATTCATCAAAAAGCCTGCATCACCGGTCACGGCAACACTGATTTGATTTGGTTTGGCGAGTTTGGCCGCAATCGCACCAGGGAGCGCGATTCCCATTGAAGCAAAGCCGTTAGAGATAATGCAGCTGTTAGGGTGTTGTGCTTGATACATGCGTGCAATCCACATTTTGTGCGCACCAACATCCGAGACAATAATGTCTTTGGCATCAAGGGCTTTACGCAAGTCGCTGAGGATTCTTTGTGGTTTGACCGGAAAGTCCTGATTGCTGTCGAACTGATGAAAGGTTTCTTCGATACGCTGTTTAAGTCCTTGATAGGGTGAGCCGGTATGACGTTTGCTGATTGCGGCAATACTCGATAATGCTTGTCCAATGTCTCCGATTAAACCGGCGGTAACGATGTAGAACTCATCCACTTCGGCTGGCTGGGTATCAATATGAATGATTTTGGTATCCGGATTTCTGTTCCAGAGGTGAGGGTGGTATTCGACGATGTCGTAACCGACGCAAATCACCACATCGGCTCGATCTATTCCGCAAGAGATATAGTCATGAGCCTGTAAGCCGATTGTGCCGAGTGAGAGTTCGTTGCTGCACGGCAAAGCCCCTTTTGCCATAAAGGTGGTGGCCACTGGGATATTGAGTTTTGTGGCAAATTCAAATAATGCTTCGCTGGCGTGTGAACGTAGCACACCGTTACCCGCTATGATAATAGGGTAATCGGCCTGCGAAATGATTTCAGCCGCTTGATCGATTTTTAACGGGTTGGCATAGGAGGGCAGTGGGCTTTGTCTTTTTAAAGGTTTTTTATCTAAAGTTTTGTCGGCCATGTTTTCAGGAAAGTCGATAAAGCTGCAGCCAGGTTTTTCTGCTTGCGCCACTTTGAAGGCTTTACGTACTACTTCTGGTATGACCTCTGGAGTCAATATCTGGGTGCTGTATTTTGTGATGGGTTTAAACAGGTTGACCAAGTCTAATACCTGATGACTCTCTTTATGTAGCCGGTTGGTGCTGGCTTGACCGGCAATGGCAACCACGGGCGCGCGGTCCATATTGGCGTCAGCCACACCCGTCACCAGGTTGGTCGCACCAGGCCCCAAGGTGGATAAACACACGCCAGCGCGTCCGGTTAAACGGCCATAAACATCGGCCATAAACGCCGCGCCTTGTTCATGGCGAGTCAAAATGAACTGTATATTGCTCTCCAAAAGCGCATCCATTAAATCCAGATTTTCTTCTCCTGGAATACCGAAGATATATTCAACCTCTTCGTTTTCCAAACATTTCACAAATAACTCTGCGGCTTTCATCTTATGGCCTTTATATTTTGGGCTAACGTGTGTCTAATCAACTGTACATAATATCTTTTCATATTTACATAGGCAGTGAAAATAAAAGCTTTTTTGTCTGCCCTAATTAAATAGTGGTTAAACTATGGGTTTGGTACAATTTATCCACCTTATTTCCCTGTTTAAGTAAATTACGGAACCCCTTTTGAAGAGAATAATTAAAGCTACCGCAACAGTAGGTGGGATGACCATGATTTCGCGCGTTTTAGGATTTGTGCGAGATGTGATTATTGCCCGCTATTTTGGTGCCAGTATGGGGGCGGATGCCTTTTTTGTGGCATTTAAAATCCCCAATTTTTTCCGCCGTTTATTTGCGGAAGGCGCGTTTTCACAAGCTTTTGTACCGGTTTTGGCTGAGGCAAAAGAGAAGCGTGGTCAAGAGGCGGTTAAGCATTTAGTCAATGCAATCAGTTTTCGCTTAGGTGGCATTCTGTTGCTTCTGACGGCTTTTGGGGTGTTTGGTTCCTCTTTATGGATGATGGTGTTTGCCCCCGGTTTTATGGATCAGCCGGAGAAGTTTGCCTTGGCTGCGGATATGTTGTCGATTACCTTTCCGTATCTGCTGTTGATCTCTTTGGTGGCCTTTTCTTCCGCCATTATGAACACCTATAACCAGTTTGCGGTTCCTGCCTTTACTCCGGTGTTTTTAAATTTAGTGCTTATCAGCTTTGCCATTTGGGTTGCGCCGTTAATGGATGTTCCCGTGATGGCGTTGGCTTGGGGGGTGCTGGTTGCTGGTGTAGTGCAATTGCTGTTTCATCTGCCTTTTCTGTATAAACTGGGATTGTTGCCTCACCCAACCCGCCAGAAAGACCCTGGGGTTGATGATGTAAAACGCTTGATGTTACCGGCTTTATTCGGGGTGTCGGTGGCACAAATCAATCTACTGGTAGATACGGTTTTGGCTTCATTTTTAGTCACCGGTTCGGTTTCTTGGTTGTATTATTCAGACCGTTTGATGGAGTTTCCACTTGGTGTGTTTGGTGTGGCATTAGCGACGGTGGTGTTACCCGGTTTGTCTAAAAAAGCCGCTAATGAAAACTGGCAGGGTTTTCAAGAAGATATTGATAGTGCATTACGTTTGGTTTTGATTATTGGCTTACCGGCAACCTTGGGCTTGTTGATTTTGTCCGAACCTTTGATTACCACCTTGTTTTTCTATGGCGCGTTCACCGCTCATGATGCGAGTATGTCGAGCATGAGTTTAATGGCCTACTCTTTTGGGTTGTTAGGTTTTATTTTGGTGAAGATTTTGGCGCCCGCCTTTTACTCTCGTAAGGATATGAAGACCCCCGTTAAAATCGCCGTGGTGGCTTTGGTGACCAATACCGTCTTAAATCTAATCTTGATAGGTCCTTTTGCCCATGTCGGTTTAGCCGCAGCCACCACCGTGTCCGCTTTTGTCAATGCGGGATTGCTGTATTGGTATTTACAAAAACAGCAAGTGTTTACCCCGATGCCGGGGTGGGGGAAATTGAGTGTTCAGATTGGCATGGCCAATGTGGTGGTGGTGGCTTTTTTACTTGTGGTGTCGCCAGCGGTAGAGCGTTGGCATGAGTTTGATGTGTGGTTGAGAATGAGTTGGTTATTTGGTTTGGTGATTGGCGCCATTGTGCTTTATGGGTTGGCGCTTTTAATATTGGGTTTGAACCCGAGAAAGTTAATCAATAAAACGTCATAAACCATCTTTAATCTAAAACTTAGTAGAACTAACCAGGCCTGGTCGCTTTGAATGGTTTCAAAATCACGGATGACTTTCTTGATAGGGTATTAAATCGCTAAAATTAGGTGTTTTTTGAAAGATTTACAAAAAGTTAGCGTGTTCAATAGGCTATAATTTACGGTTTGATTTTAAACAGAATATGGAACGTATGCAGCTAATTCGCGGCTTACACAATTTGCCAGGCTTTCAAACAGAACTTGCACAAGGTTGTGTGTTAACCATCGGTAATTTCGATGGCGTGCATTTAGGGCATCAACAAGTCTTAACAGCGCTGAATTCAAAAGCGAAAGAACTCGGTTTACCAAGTGTGGTGATGATTTTTGAACCACTGCCAATCGAGTTTTTCGCACCTGAAAAAGCGCCGGTGAGATTGATGAACCTGCGTGAAAAGTTGTATGCGTTCCAAAATACTGAGATTGATTTCGTTTTGTGTGTGCGTTTCAACACACAATTTGCCAATTTAACGGCATCACAGTTTGTAGAGCAGGTGCTGCTCCAAGGTCTAAATGTGAAACATTTAGTGGTGGGTGATGACTTTAAATTTGGTAAACAACGCCAAGGTGATTTTGCGTTTTTACAACAGGCTGGTGCAGTCCATCAGTTTAGCGTGAGTGATATGCCTACCTATGATGTTGAGCAACAGCGAGTCAGTAGTACCCGTATTAGAACCGCCTTAACCGGAAATGAATCAGGCACACCAAACCTGGCGGAAGCAAAAGGGTTGTTGGGTGGCAACTTCAGTTTTTATGGTCGAGTGATTCACGGCCAAAAACTAGGCCGTACCATTGGGTTTAGAACATTGAATATCAATCCTAAAAGAACCCAGATGCCGGTACAAGGTGTCTTTGCGGTGACGGTTGAAGGTATTGCAGACAAGCCGTGGCCAGCCGTGGCAAATTTGGGCTTGCGCCCAACGGTGGATGGCATTAGACCGTCGATTGAAGTACATCTTTTCAATTGGGAAAAAGACCTTTACGGTTGCCATGTCCAGGTGAATTTAGAGCAATTTATTCGCCCGGAGATGAAGTTTTCAGGCCTGGATGCCTTAAAAGAACAGATTGCTTTGGATGCCGAAAAGGCCAAAGCTTTTTTTGATATTGCATAAAATCAAAATTCAAAAAACGAAACAGAAACAACAAAACAGACAATCAAATTTAAACGAATTTTAAAATTTTAATTTAGGGCTTGGCCCTCTCAATATGTGAAGTTAGATAATGACAGACTATAAACCGACTTTGAACCTTCCTGAAACAGACTTCCCTATGAAAGGCGGTCTGCCAACTCGTGAACCAGAGCAAGTAAAAGCTTGGTTGTCTGATTCACTGTATCAAACCGTGCGTAAGCACATGGAAGGGCGTCCTAAGTTTATTTTGCATGATGGACCTCCTTACGCCAACGGTGATATCCATATCGGCCACGCGGTAAACAAAGTGTTGAAAGACATGATTGTTAAATCAAAAGGCTTGAGCGGCTTCGATGCCCCATTTGTGCCAGGTTGGGACTGTCATGGTTTACCTATCGAGCTGAATGTTGAAAAGAAAAAAGGCAAGGTCGGTCAGAAAATCGGCGCGACCGAATTCCGCCAAGAGTGCCGCAACTATGCTCAAAAACAAGTTGAAGGCCAAATGGCGGACTTCCAGCGTTTAGGGATTATGGCGGATTGGGAAAACCCATACCTAACCAAAGACTTTAAATTTGAAGCCAATGAAATTCGCGCCCTTGCCAAAATTATCGAAAACGGTCACTTGGTTAAAGGCACCAAGCCGGTTTATTGGTCGGTAGGTGGACGTTCAGCCTTGGCTGAAGCCGAAGTGGAATATGAAAACAAGCGTTCAAAATCCATTGATGTACGTTTTGCCGTGGTGGATGAAGAAGCGTTTTTCAAACGTTGTCATCATGTTGAAAACCATACTGGTGAAGGCCCTTTATCGGTAGTGATTTGGACCACCACACCTTGGACATTGCCAGCTAACCAAGCGGTATCGATTAACCCGGAATTGGAATATTCTGTGGTACAGGTGCATGGAGAAAATGGCCCAGAGCGTCTATTCCTAGCCGAAGCGATGATCAAGGATGCCATGGACAAATGGGGATTTGATAAGTACAACGTGATCGCCTATGGTCGTGGTGAACAGTTTGATTTGATTCGTCTAAAGCACCCATTCTATGACCGAATCGTTCCGCTGATTTTAGGTGACCACGTTACCACCGAAGCCGGAACCGGTTGTGTTCACACCGCGCCAGGTCACGGGGTGGAAGATTTCCAGGTAGGTCTAAAATACGATTTGGAAGTCGATTGCCCGGTAGACGGTAACGGTAACTATGTTGCCGGCACCCCGTTATTTGAAGGTGAGAATGTCCTTAAAGTGGATGACCACGTGATTGAAGTGCTGAAAGAGCATAACGCTTTAGTGCATATTGAAGTGATTGAGCACAGCTACCCACACTGCTGGCGTACCAAAACGCCTCTGATTTTCCGTGCCACACCGCAGTGGTTTATCTCCATGACCGAAGCAGGTCTTCGTGATAAAGCGATGGACGCGATTCCAAAAGTACAGTGGATTCCGGAATGGGGTCAAAATCGTATTGAAGGCATGATTGATGGTCGTCCAGATTGGTGTATTTCTCGTCAGCGTTTCTGGGGTGTGCCAATCGCCATCTTTGTCCATAAAGTCACCGGTGAAATGCATCCTCGCACAACTGAATTGATGGAGCAAGTGGCTAAGCTAGTTGAAGAGAAATCGATTGATGCGTGGTATGACTTGGATGTGGCGTCTTTGTTGGGTGATGAAGCAGATGATTATGAACAAGTCACCGATATTTTGGATGTCTGGTTCGATTCGGGTATTTCACACTTTACCGTTTTAGGTCAACGTGAAGAACTACATGCACCTGCCGATTTATATTTAGAAGGTTCTGACCAGCACCGTGGTTGGTTCCAGTCTTCATTGTTGACGGCATTGGCAACCGATGGTCAAGCGCCTTACAAACAAGTGCTGACACACGGCTTTACCGTTGATAAAGACGGTAAGAAAATGTCTAAATCTAAAGGTAACGTGGTTGCCCCGCAGCAAATCGCCAATAAGTTAGGTGCGGATATTTTACGTTTGTGGATTTCAGCAGCCGACTACCGTTATGAGATGACGGTATCGGATGAAATCATCAGTCGTACGGCGGATTCATATCGTCGTATTCGTAACACCGCACGTTTCTTAATGGCCAATATAAATGGTTTTAACCCAGAAACCGATATGGTGGCCTATGAAGATTTATTGCCGTTAGATAAATGGGCGATTGGACATGCCGCTAAACTGCAGGCGGAAATTATAGAAGCTTACGATAGCTACAATTTCCATACCATCTATCAAGCGATGACCCACTTCTGTTCCGTTGAGTTAGGTTCATTCTATCTGGATGTGATTAAAGATCGTCAATACACTTGCAAGTCCGATGGTTTAGCGAGACGTTCAGCGCAAACCGCGCTATATCATATCGTTGAGGCTTTGACCCGGTGGATGGCGCCAATCTTGAGCTTTACCGCAGAAGAGATTTGGCAATACCTGCCTGGCGAACGGAGCGAAACCGTGTTTGTGGCGACTTGGTACGAAGGGTTGACGGCATTGGATGAAAGCACCGAAATGAACTCAGCCTACTGGGAAGAGATGATTGCCGTGCGTTCAGCCGTGGCTAAACAGCTTGAAGAGTTGCGTAAAGATAAAGTGATTAAAGGTTCGTTAACAGCAGAAGTTACTTTGTATTGTGATGATGCCATTTTTGCTAAGTTAAGCAAGTTAGCAGACGAGTTACGTTTTGTGCTGATTACTTCTGAAGCCAGCATTAAGCCACTTGCAGACAAAACCGATTCTGCTATTGAATCAGAGATGGCTGGCCTATGGATTGATGCCGGCGCGACTGAACACGCCAAGTGTGCACGTTGTTGGCATCACCGTGAAGAAGTCGGCAAAATCGCCGAGCATCCAGAGCTTTGTCAGCGTTGTGTGGATAATATTGATGAAAATGGTAAAGGCGAAGTCCGCCATTTTGCATAATTTTTAAATTAACCACGAAGGCACGAAGATACGAAGTTTATCATTAGGTTAAATTAATTTTGCTAATCATTTAATATTGATTTGGCTAAATAACAAATAACTTACTTATCAGCTTTTTGTTTCTTCGTGCCTTCGTGCTTTCTCGGCTCTTCGCCGAGTTCTACGTGTGTGGTTCAAAATATGTTAAAAACAACAGGTATAAAAACCATTTGGTTAGCCATTTTAGTGATTGTATTTGATCAATTAACCAAATACATTGCGGTGAGTAATTTAACTTTTGCCGAGCCTGTTGCGGTTATGCCTCAGTTAAATTGGATGCTGACTTATAACTATGGTGCTGCCTTCAGCTTTTTAGCGGAAATGGGCGGTTGGCAACGTTGGTTCTTTGCTGGCCTGGCTTTGGTGGTCAGTGCCATTTTGATGTTTTGGCTATCAAAACTACCAAACAAAATCACTGCAGAAGTCTGGGGCATTAACTTGGTGTTAGGTGGTGCAATCGGAAATGTAATTGATCGTTTTCTAGCAGGGCGTGTCACTGATTTCATCGATTTTTATATCGGCTTATGGCATTACGCCACCTTTAATGTAGCGGATATCGCAATCACGATTGGTGCGGGTTTATTATTGTTATCGGAATTTTGGTTAAAGCCAAAAGCTCAGAAAGCCTCTAAATCAAAAGGTTCTGAATAAAGTTAAATTGTTTTACCTATGCTTGAGAAGCCTTTTCAATATTTATAATTCTTTGTTTTTATCTAAGGGCTTCCCGTTACTCTTTTTGCTTGCCCAAAAAGAGTAACCAGAAAAAAGGCCCCCTGCTGACACAATCTATTTCATTAAGCTTGTCTGCTGACACTCCCATAACTCGCTACGCTCGGACAATGGAAATGTTTAAACGCATCCTACGCTAAGTGAAATCACGATTGTTTACAGAAGGGATGCTTTTTCTACGTTAATTCCGTATTTCTATTGTTGAGATGTTATTGTGCTGTAATTTTTATCCTGTGCTTACAAAGTATAGAACGCCACAGACATGCCAGGCCTGGTATGCCCTGTGGCTGACCATTCATTGTGTGAGCATAGGGTAATTTACTTTTTTAATCTGTAAATCTAACCTCAAACGCCAAGATTCCCCTTGGAATAAATTGTGCAAAGGTCTTAATGCAGTGAACGGTTAAAAATCCCAACTGTTTCTTGTCTCTCCGCTTCGCTACAGCCAAGTTCTTCGTTTGAGCGAAGCGAGTTTTGGGATTTGAGTGAACAAGTTTAGAACTTGCCAATTTATGGAGCGGGGTGCATTTTCTTTGCTTCCTTTCTTTGGGCAAGCAAAGAAAGGAAGGGGAAGCTCAAACGCTAAAATTAATGATGTATAAATATTAAAAAGGCTTCTCAACAGCTAAGCAAAAATAAACCTTAAAATCAAAACGACCAGGCCTGGTAATTTAATTAAAGTGAAGATAAGAGAGCTCCTCTAACCTAGGTTGGCATTGCTTTAAGCATCGTGTAATATTATCCATGCAAGCGGAAACCGTAGCTTTGCGGTAGAACATTCTGATTCTACATCTATTTATCAACCGGGACGGACCGGCTCTTTATTCTATTTAAGAGCTATTAAGTGCTCTGTGGAGTTTTCCGTTGATAACCTTGAGTCCTATTAAACGTCGACTTATTTACGTTATTCTTTTTGAAATTACCGCTATTTTATTTTCAACTTTGGTTCTTATGCTGTTGAGTGATGGCGATGCCCAAGAATCATTACCGGTTGCGATTATTATGTCGACAGCGGCTGTTGTTTGGAATTATATCTATAATGCAACGTTTGAATATTGGGAGCTTCGTAAGCAAATTAAAAAGCGTACTTTGGCTATTCGTAGTATTCATGCGATAGGTTTTGAAGGGGGATTGGTGTTGATTTGCCTGCCGCTGTATATGCTTTGGTATGATGTTGGCCTATGGACAGCATTGACTATGGAAGCGGCTTTATTGCTTTTTTTCTTGGTTTATACCTTTATCTTTACGCTACTTTTTGATCAAGTATTTACTCTGCATCATCAAGTTCAGGTAACGTTTGAACCTGGTATGTCTTAGGAAATGGGGGCATTACCTTGTTTATTTTGCGTTCTGCTTGAGAAGCCTAATTAAAGGTGTATAACAATCTGAAAAGACCTCTCAATAGAAAAGACCAAGCAAATCTTAAGTCAAAATTTAAAACGACCAGGCCTGGTTGTTTTATCAATAATGAAAACCATCCATTATCTAGTCACACAATCTGCCGAGTATCTCAGTAAAATGCCCATGATTCCATTGATTTATAAAAGAGCGATTATGAATTCAAAAACGGTATTTTTTACTCATATCATCGGTTTTATCGCGTTGATTTCGGCTTATGCCTTATTAATCCCAGGCATTACCGAGCCGGTTTTGCATATCACCACCATGTTGGATAAAGGCGAGTTGACGGTTTTGGGTAAAGAGGCGATTTTGACGAGTGGTTCGATTCCTAATTTCCTAATGCCGGTGACCATGGAAGTGCTTAACCAGATCAATGTCACAGGTACTGTGGTGATTCAAGATACGGCTAAGAGTATTTTGGGAACTGCGCAAGGCTTATGGCAAGACGGCAATTTATTGGTCGCATTTTTAATTGTGTTTTTTAGTTTGGTTGTGCCAGTTGTTAAGCTCGCTTTACTTGGTAGTTCTTATCTTTTTAAAACCTCTAAATTGGCACAGATTTTAAGAAACTCGAGCGGCTTGTTAAGCAAATGGTCTATGGCGGATGTCTTTGTGATGGCATTGATCATCTCTTTTTTGGCGATCAAGGCAAGTTCTGGAGAGTCTGCTTTATTACAAACCGAGATTGGCCTGCAGAGTGGTTTTTACTACTTTCTTGGTTACTGTCTGTTGTCGATATTCGCCAGTCAGTTGCTAGCGGTGAAATCAATGCAGTCTGTGGAACAGCAGGCAAGCTTTCAGGCGTCTTAACGTAAGCTTTTGTTTAGTTAGCCTTTATCCTGGAGCGGTTTGATGGGTTTTTCTCGGTTTAATAGGGCGTGATTGCTGTGGTTGTCGGCATCGATAATAATGCGTTTTTCCAATCTGAGTCGATGAGAGAGTTTGGCTAGACGGCTTTGAATTTTCCAAAACAGGTAAGCGGGTTCATCACAAATGCCATTGTGGTTAGGTGCCTGGATGGGCAATCCGTCGCTTGATTGGAATGCTTCAAGGGATTGAACCGGAGAGTTTCTTGAATCGTTCGCTGAATTCGGGTCACTCGAAGCCACTATCTTACAAGCAACCGTTTCCAGTTCTGTGTGAATTGAATTTTCCATTATGACACCTTGATGGATTATCTCGGTATTTAAACCCCTAGTAGGTGTTAACGCATACTAAGCTGTTTGGTTTTCTCTTTTAATACATCGAGCATTCTCAAGCTGGCAAAACCATCCGCAGGCAATTTTTGTTGGACTTGAAATTCACGCAACGCTTTACGCGTTTTGTTGCCGACAATCCCGTCGGGAGTGCCCACATCGTAACCTAAGTTGTTTAGCAGGGTCTGAATCTCTTTTATCTGGGCAAGGCTTAACCCTTTATCATTTTTAGGTTGCTGCTTGGTGAGTGGAGGACGTTCAACGATGCGGTCTGCCAAATGACCAACCGCTACCGCGTATTTGTCGGCATTATTCCATCGTTTGATGACCCTGAAGTTGTCATAAACTAAAAAAGCCGGTCCTTGATAATCGCTGACTAATAGTAAACGGGCTTGCATGTCTTCATCCGGTAAAACACGTCCATCCGCCAGGGTGATACCCAGCTTTTGCCAATCACTCAATGATCGACTGGTTTTGTTGTCGGCTAGGGCGTAATCAAAGTTTTTGGGTAAAGCCACTTCACGTCCCCAGTTTTCTTCTTTTTGCCAACCCAGTTGCTGTAGGAAGTTAGCGGCTGAGTAGAAAACATCAGGCAGACTGTCCCATAGGTTGATTTTGCCATCGCCGTCACCATCTACCGCATATTGCAGATAGTTGGAGGGCATGAATTGGCATTGCCCCATGGCTCCTGCCCAAGAACCTTTCATCTGTTTTAGAGAAACATGGCCTTTATCCAAAATTGTCAGGGCACTGATTAATTGGGTGGTAAAAAACTCACTCCGTCGTGGGTCGTAAGCCAGTGTTGCCAATGATTCAATAATCGGGATATTACCGGTATAACTGCCATAGTTGGTTTCCATTCCCCAAAAGGCCACTAAAAAGCGCCCGGGAACCCCATATTTTTTTGTGACTTCATCGAGTAACGGTTTTTGTTCTGCGTATTTTTTTAAGCCTTTTTCTATGCGGCTGTCGCTGACGGCACGATTGAAATATTCAAAAAATGTCTGGGTGAACTCAGGTTGTTTCTTATCCGATTCAAGCACTCTATCGTTAAGCTCAATATCTTTAAATGCTTGGTCTAAAGTGCTTTGTGAAATGCCTTTTTGCAAAGCCTGTTTTTTAAAGTCATTTAGCCATATCTTAAAACCTTGTTCTGAAGGCGTAAAAGTATCGGATTGAGCTTGCGCATTTAGTCCTAAGCTCATGAGCAGAAAGATACTTACAAGATAGGTGATAAGGTGTTTTTTTATTTGCATGGTTAATTTCGATTCTGACCGAGTAAAAAGTAAGTAAAAACTACCGTTAAAAAGTATAGCAAAGACTTATTCTACCGAAACTAAATAAAAGTTGGGCGCAAAACAGTTTAAAATTAACAGATATTTATTGAGGCCTATCGGTGAGCCAATCACTCACGAACAGACTTTAAAGCTAATCAAATTGATGGATACCAAAACAATGAAATTTTTTGCCACAGCGCCAGGCGGTTTAAGTGAATTACTAAGAGAAGAGTTAATGTCTTTTGGTGCAACTGAAGTCAAAGCCCAACCTCGCGGGGTTACCTTTGAAGGCAGTTTGGAAGTAGGCTATAGAAGCTGTTTGTGGTCGCGTTTGGCAAACCGAATTTTTATTACTGTGTTAGAAACCGAACTGGAAAGCCAGGAAGAACTCACCGAGCAAGTCGCAAAGGTGGATTGGCAAAAACATATGGATGAGTTCGGTACGTTTGCGGTCTCTTTCTCAGGTAAAGGCATGGGGATTGACCATAGCCATTACGGGGCATTGAAAATCAAAGATGGCATTGTCGATTTTTTTAGGGGCATTACCAACAATCGTCCCAAGGTAGATACTGACAACCCAGAATTGCGGGTGCATGGACATCTGAACCGTAATCAATTGACTTTGAGCATTGATCTGGTTGGCTATAGTTTGCATAAGCGTGGTTACCGTGAAGGCCAGCAAGTTAAAGCGCCTTTGAAAGAGAACGTGGCAGCCGCTTTATTGATGCGTGCCGGTTGGCCAGAAATCGCCAAACAGGGGGGAAGCTTGTATGACCCTATGTGTGGTTCGGGAACCTTTTTGGTGGAAGCGGCCATGATGGCATCCGATTTGGCACCCGGCCTGGAAAAAGCCAATCACATGTTACTCAACACCTGGAAACAGCATGATAGTAAATTGTGGAGCAGCTTGATTGAGGAAGCCGAAGCGCGTGAAGCGGAAGGTTTAAGAAACTTGCCGGATATTTACGGTTCGGATGCGTCCCATAAGTCTTTGGATATTGCTGAAGAGGCGATTCATAACGCCGGTTATTTGGATTCGATTGAAATCAAGCAGATGACGGTCGAGCAAGGTCGTCGTTGGGGCGATTGGCAACCCGGCCTGGTGATTACCAACCCGCCTTATGGCGAACGTCTAGGTGAGATTGAAGAGGTCAAAACCATCTATAAAGCGTTGGGAACCTACTTAAAAAATGAATTCGAAGGCTGGCAAGGTGCGGTATTAACCTGTAATCCTGAACTTGGGATGTACTTAGGGTTAAAGGCCAAACGTAGTCACAATTTCTTTAACGGCGCCATGGAATGTAAGTTGTTCCGTTTTGATATCACACCGGAATTCCATCGTGAACCTGCGGTCAAAGGTGGTGCGAATCTGGTTCAAGAAGTCAGTAATGTGATGCCGGAGTTGGCCTCGTCTGAAGGCGCCATTATGGTGGCCAACCGCATTAAAAAGAATTTAAAGCAGTTGCGTAAATGGGCTAAGAGTCACGAAATATCCGCTTATCGAGTGTACGATGCAGATCTGCCTGAATACGCCATCTCAATTGATTTTTACCAAACCGAAGATGCCGGTGAATGGTTGATTGTAAACGAGTATGCGGCCCCAAAAACGGTAGACAAAGCCAAAGCCAAAAAGCGTTTGCATGAAGCCTTGGCGGCTTTGCCTGAGGTCTTCCCAACAGTGCCCAAAGAGCAGATTGTTTTCAAGGTGCGTAGCCGTCAATCGGGCACGTCTCAATATGAGAAATTGGATGACAGCCGAGATTTTCATACCGTGATTGAAAACGGTGCAAAAATTCGTGTGAACTTTACCGATTATTTAGATACAGGGTTGTTTTTGGATCACCGTGACGTACGTGCCTTAGTTGCGCAGAAATCCGTTGGCAAAAGTTTACTCAATCTATTTTGTTACACCGCCACCGCAACGGTAGAAGCAGCGGTGATGGGCGCTAAAAGCAGTTTGAGTGTGGATATGTCTAAAACCTATCTGTATTGGGCTGAACATAATCTAATGCATAATAAAGCGGATACGAGTCATCACAAGTTTAAACAAGCGGATGTTTTGGATTGGCTGAAAACCGAAAGTGAAAATCCGACTGAAAAGTTTGATGTGATTTTCTTGGATCCGCCATCGTTTTCTACTTCTAAACGTATGGAAGGCACTTTGGATATTCAACGTGACCACGTGACCTTGGTCAACCAGGCGTTGGCATTATTGAATCCGAATGGTGTGTTAATTTTCTCTAATAACTTGCGTAAGTTTAAATTGGATAATGAAGCGTTTAGCAACGTCAATATTGAGAACATCACCCAAAAAACCATGCCGAGAGATTTTCAACGCAATAGTAAAATCCACCAGGCCTGGTTGTTTACACAAGCTTAATCAATAAAAACATAACCAATAAAAACAGAATCAATAAAATTGATAAGAGCCGATTAGCCATTTCAACGGCATGCGCAAACGAGTAAGAAAATTTAAATGAACAGTATTAAGGATATGTTAGGTTTATCTATTATTGAAAACCTTGAAATACAATCAAATAGAGAATATTTAATTGCGCAAAAACCTTTTTTTGACAGTGAATTCAATAGTTGGTTGCTTAAATATGGCTTTGAACAAGCGACGGTTGAACAAGTTTTTAGGGATGATTTCTACGCGCTATTTGTCCAAGCTGAGTTAGATGAAAACTTCTATTCGTCGATGTATCATCAAGCGCTTGATTGGTATCACGCTGGCCTGACACATAACCGTAGCATGTTGATTTTGAGTTACTGTCGACAGGTATTTATTTTGCTCGCCGAGAAAAAAGACAATCCCGTTTTGGCAAAAGGTCTATGTCATACCGTAGATTTAGTGCAATCTGTGGTTAATTCGGTTTTTCAGTTGCACGAAACGCTCGATAACATGAAAAAGAAGTCTGAGCTCGAAGTGGTGCGCATGAAGCGATCATTCCAGCTGATTGCAGCAGAGCTACCAAAAGAATTGGTTCAAGCGTTTATCGATCATCAAAATTGGAAAATCCGAACCTTTTCAGCCGCATTAGGCGATATTGAAGAGGGTGAGTTTTCATTTTCAACTTCAGAATGTCAGCTGGGTAAGTGGTTGAATTCGGGAGGCATCAATGCCATTCCTGAAAAAGAGATAGAAAATTTTAACCTTGCGCATGAAAAAGTCCATAAATTAGGCTTTATGGCCTTAAAAGAAGCCAAAGAGCAGCATCCAGAAAGAATTATCGACTTTTTAGTAGAGATGGAAAATGCGTCTGATACGGTGTGTCATGTTTTGTTGGAACGCATTGAAGAGGAGTTCATTAAAGCTGCTTCAATGGATACCTTAACCGGTTTGGCAAATCGTTGCGCGTTTGAATCTCAGTTAAAACAGAATATCGCCTTCTCCAAAAGACACGGTTTTTGGTTGGGGTTAATTATTATCGATATCGACTATTTTAAAAGCCTGAATGACAGCAAGGGGCATGCCTATGGTGACCAAGCTCTGAAAGAGGTCGCGCAGGTTTTGGCTGAGGCGATACGCACCGAAGATTACGTTTATCGCTGGGGTGGAGAAGAGTTTGCTGTATTAACCATTGATAAAGATTCTTCTGGAATTGAAGTTTTAGCAGAGCGTATTAGGGCTTGTGTTGCAGAGCAAATTTTTTGTTCAACAACCGGTTCAGAGATTAATTTAACGATTAGTTTGGGAAGTGGGGCTTTCCATCCCCGTTTGGATAAAACGCCTAATGAAATCTTTGCATTGGTTGATGAGCAATTGTATCTCGCCAAAGAAAATGGCCGAAACCGAGTTAATTCATTAACTCTTGAGGCAGATTAACTCTTCACTGAGCCATATCGATTATTATGCCGAGCCTAATAGAAAAGCCAAAAGACTTAGGAATCTACTGATGGAACAGAAAATACAGTTCGACGAAGCGTTGATTAAACGCTATAACCAATCAGGACCTCGTTATACCTCTTATCCAACCGCAGTGCAGTTTGATGAAACCTTTGGTATTGATGATTACAAAGCGGCGGCCGCAAGAAGTAATCAGACGGATCGTGGTTTGTCATTGTATTTCCATATCCCTTTTTGCGATACAGTCTGTTTCTTTTGTGCCTGTAATAAAGTTTGGACACGTGACCGCTCAAAAACCACACCTTATCTAGAGCGTCTTTTCAAAGAGATTGAAATGCAATCTGAATTGTTTGATTCCTCCCGTAAGGTAGAGCAGTTGCATTTAGGCGGCGGAACCCCCACGTTTATCAATAATGATGAAATGCGTCAGTTGATGGAGAAAACCCGTCAGCACTTTAATTTATATGATGACGATACCGGTGAATATTCCATAGAGATTGATCCACGTGAAGCAAACCGTGAATCGGTTAAACTGCTTCGCGAGCTTGGTTTCAACCGCATGAGTTTAGGGGTGCAGGATTTTGATCCGGCGGTGCAAAAAGCGGTGAATCGTATCCAAACCCAGGCGGAGACGTTTGAGGTTTTAGAAGGCGCGCGTGAAGCGGGCTTTATGTCGGTGAATGTCGATTTGATTTACGGTTTGCCGCTACAAACCGAAAAAGGTTTTTTACATACCTTAGACCGAGTGTTGGAAGCCGAGCCAGACCGTTTCTCTATTTTCAACTATGCCCATATGCCAAGCATGTTCCCCACTCAAAAGAAAATGAATGAAGCGGATATGCCTTCGGCCGATGAGAAGTTGGCGATTTTGCACTCCACTACCGAACGTTTGTTGGAAGCGGGTTATGTGTATATTGGGATGGATCACTTCGCCAAGCCGGATGATGAGCTGGCGATTGCCCAGCGAAATGAAACCTTGTACCGTAATTTTCAGGGGTATTCGACTCATGCCGAGTGCGATCTGGTGGGGATGGGGGCAACCTCGATTTCTTTGCTTAACAATACCTATGCACAAAACCGTAAAAGTTTAGCCGAGTATTATGAAGCGATTGATGCGGGTGATTTAGCGGTTTATCGTGGTGTACAGTTAACGGAAGACGACGAATTACGCCGTGATGTCATTACCCGTTTAATCAGCCACTTCCATTTGAACTTTGCCAAAATTGATGCACAGTGGAATATCCGTTTTAAGGAGTACTTCGCTTCTGAACTGAAAAATCTAGCGCCAATGGCAGAAGATGGATTACTCACCATGACGGAGGAGGATATTTACATAACCGCTAAAGGGCGTTTATTGATCCGCAATATCTGCATGGTGTTTGATGCTTATCTAAAAGCGGGCACGGCAAACCGTTTTTCGAAAGTAATATGAAATATAGGTCTATTCAATATATTAAAAGCCGAGAATATTAAAAGCCGAGTCAATCTCGGCTTTTTTGTCTTTTTTTCAAAGTCTTTGAAAAGCGACCAGGCCTGGTCATTCTGTTCTTGCTTAAGGTTCGAAGGTGTTCACTTTATCGGAATAAAACCCAGGAATGACCTTTTGGCTCTTTTTCTCAACTATCTCACCCGGTTTTGGAAACCAATTGGCTGTTTTGTCGGTAAAGTAATATACAGTTAACCCCACCCATTCGCGCCAAGCAGGTTCTAATGCTTTTAAGTGGTCAAAAAGGTCAAAATCGAAAATCCTTAACTCGTCGGCATTGGTGCGGTAGTCAACAGGGTAAGGTATGACGTTGATGCCTTGAGCTCTGGCAACACCGACCGACCGAGGCATGTGAAAACTGGATGTTACCAGTAGATAGGTACCTTGCGGTTTGGGTAGCAGCACTTTTGTATACTTAAAATTTTCATAAGTGTTTCTGGATTTAGATTCAATGATTAGACGTGATTCTTGAATGCCAATGGTGGTCAGAATTTGTCTAGCCAGAGCGCCTTCACCCTCCGAGTTTTGTAGGCTTACCAAGCCGCTTCCACCCGTGAATATCACTGGAACATTGGGGTAGGCTAACGCCAAACTGGCTGTACCGATATAGCGGTCACCACCTAGACCGAGTTCAGCCACCTTCCAACTCAAAGAGCGTTTTAAATCCTCTCCACCACCTAATATGATGATTCCATCAATCTTTTCGGGCATTACAGAAGGGGTTGAAAAACGTTCTTCCAGTGGCTTCATCAGATAATCACTAATCGGGTAAGCCATTAAAACAAAAGCCACCAGGCCTGTTGGAATCAAAATCTTCTTAGCAGCGGAAATCTTATTGAAAACTAAAAAAACAACACCAAAAAATAGAAAAAACACCAGAAGATTTCCCGGGCTTAAAAAGGCCCAACCTATTTTTGAAGCTAAAAAGAATAGTTCATCCACTGTGTGATATTCCTATTTTGGGTGCTTGTCATTAGAAAAATCAAGCAAGTTACTTGTAATCAATACTTCAATTATTGAATGGAGTGATAATAAAATATAACCAATTCGCCCTTGAATGTAAAAACATTATCCCTATATTTTAGGTAGTTATACAGTATTCATTAAGGAGTTTGCCAAAAATGATGGACAAATTTACTACCCAGTTTCAAAGTGTCTTGGGTCAGGCACAGTCACTTGCAGTCGGCAAAGACAACCAGTTTATCGAACCCGTTCATGTCCTTGCGGCTTTAATTGACGAGTCGGCGGATTTATTGCAATTATCGAATGTGAATGTGCCGCTTTTAAAACAGTCTTTAGCAGAAAAAATAGCGAGTTTACCCAAGGTTTCCGGGGCTGGAGGTAATGTCCAATTATCTCAGCAGTCCGCAAATGTATTAAATTTAATGGATAAACAGGCGCAAAAAAATGGCGATAGTTATATTGCCAGCGAATTGTTTTATCCCGCGCTATTGGAAACCTCAGATATTGCAGCCAGTCTGTTGAAAAAAGCCGGCGCAACCATCGAAGCGATTAACAAAGCCATTCAGCAAGTAAGAGGAGGCGAAACCGTGCAAGATCAGAATGCAGAAGAGAACCGTCAAGCTTTAGATAAATATACCGTTGATTTAACCGCGCAAGCAGAAGCTGGTAAATTAGACCCGGTTATTGGCCGTGATGATGAAATTCGCCGCGCAGTTCAGGTTTTACAACGTCGTACCAAAAACAACCCGGTATTGATTGGTGAACCTGGGGTTGGTAAAACCGCCATTGTTGAAGGTTTGGCTCAGCGTATTATCAACGGTGAAGTGCCGGAAGGTTTGAAAAACAAACGTCTGCTTTCACTTGATTTAGCCGGCCTGTTGGCGGGTGCGAAATATCGTGGTGAGTTTGAAGAGCGTCTGAAATCCTTATTGAAAGACCTGGAAAAGCAAGAAGGCAAGGTCATCTTATTTATCGATGAAATCCATACCATGGTCGGTGCAGGTAAGACCGAAGGTTCGATGGACGCAGGTAATATGTTGAAGCCAGCTTTGGCACGTGGTGCACTTCACTGTATTGGTGCCACCACCTTGGATGAGTACCGTGAAAACATCGAAAAAGACGCGGCTTTAGAACGCCGTTTCCAAAAAGTATTGGTCGATGAGCCGACCGAAGAAGATACCATTGCGATTTTACGTGGTTTGAAAGAGCGTTATGAAGTGCATCATGGGGTGGATATTACCGACCCTGCGATTGTTGCTGCGGCAAGGCTTTCACAGCGTTATATCACCGATCGCCAGTTACCGGATAAGGCGATCGACTTGATCGATGAAGCGGCTTCACGTATCCGTATGGAGATTGACTCTAAGCCTGAAGTCATGGATAAGTTAGACCGCCGTTTGATTCAGTTGAAGATTGAGCAGGTTGCGCTTAAAAAAGAGAAAGACGAAGCTTCCAAAAAACGTTTGACCATCCTTCAAGATGAGATTCAATCTTTGGAAAAAGAGTATTCGGATTTGGAGGAGATCTGGAAAAAGGATAAAGCCGCGTTACAAGGTGCTCAACAATTCAAAGAACAGCTTGAATCCGCTCGTTTAGAGTTGGAAACCGCAAGACGTGCGGGTAATCTGGCCAAAATGTCTGAAATTCAGTACGGTACAATCCCTGAGTTGGAAGCGAAAATCCAAGCCGCTGAAATGGCTGAGAGTGAAGCTGAAGAGGGGGAAGGTTCGCATCTGTTGCGAAATAAAGTAACCGAAGAAGAGATTGCTGAAGTCGTCGCTCGTTGGACGGGGATTCCTGTTTCGAGAATGATGGAAGGTGAACGTGACAAGCTATTACGTATGGAAGAAGCCTTGGGTAAAAACGTCATTGGTCAGGCAGAAGCGGTAAAATCGGTTTCCGATGCGATTCGTCGTTCCCGTGCTGGCCTATCAGATCCAAATCGTCCAAATGGTTCTTTCCTGTTCTTAGGGCCAACGGGTGTCGGTAAAACCGAATTGACCAAAGCCTTAGCGGATTTCTTATTCGATACTCAAGATGCCATCGTGCGTATTGATATGTCCGAGTTTATGGAAAAGCACTCCGTATCCCGTCTAGTCGGGGCGCCTCCAGGGTATGTCGGCTATGAACAAGGTGGCTATTTAACCGAAGCGGTACGCCGTAAACCTTATTCGGTGATTTTATTGGATGAGGTTGAAAAAGCGCATCCTGATGTGTTCAATATACTGTTGCAAGTATTGGATGATGGACGTTTGACAGATGGTCAAGGTCGAACTGTCGACTTTAAAAACACGGTCATCGTCATGACTTCAAACTTAGGTTCACAAGTCATCCAGGAAAAAGCGGGTGTTGCCTCTTATGACGAGATGAAGGCCGATGTGATGGAAGTGGTCGGTGGTTATTTCAGACCGGAGTTTGTCAACCGTATCGATGACATTGTTGTCTTCCATCCTTTAGGAAAAGAGCAAATTCGTGCGATTGCCAATATTCAATTGCAAAGCTTACGCAGCCGTTTGGCGGATGCGGATTTAGGATTGGAGATTAGTGATGAAGCTCTTGATATCCTAGGTGAAGCAGGTTTTGATCCGGTGTTTGGTGCTAGACCTCTAAAACGAGTCATTCAGCAGCGTATCGAAAACCCGTTAGCGCAAAAAATCTTGCAAGGTGATTACCTTGCAGGTTCTAGCGTGAATATATCGTTAGCGAATGGAGAGATTGTTTTCAATTAATCTCGGTAAATTCACGATTGAATTAAGCCCTTATTCTCAGCATAGAAAATAAGGGCTTTTTTATAAAGGATGATTTTAAAAGAGGCAAGCTTTTTTAAAATGGAGAGGAGGGATGTATCGATTTAAGCGATTTCGTCTTCAAATTTGTCTTCAAAACGCTTAACTTTTTTGTATGCTTTCCTCACCGCTTTTTTTACTTTCTTCTCTACATCAATATGTTCTTCCACCGACATGTAGAAAGACATGTCGATATCGTAACGAATGTAACGGGGAGGGATGCGATTCAAAGCGATGCAAGCCATATCCGCTAATGCGTTGCTGTCTTCAAATTTATCTGCATAATTTTCTTTTATTTCATTGAAGACCAGACGTTCAAAGTAATTGTGTACGCTATCCATTGGCATAACAGCCTCCTTACGGATTGTTCCTGGGATATACATGAGCGCTTCCTATTGTTTATCCATGAAAAAATTAGGTTTTTCAACTATACCCTATATTCCATTATAAAAAAAGCACCCGAAGGTGCTTAATTTACAGTGGAAAATGACAACTTTTTAAAGCTTATTTTTCACGGGCTACCGCTCTATGGCCGATATCATCACGATAATACACTTCATCCCAGTTAATCATCGCAACACCTTCATAAGCGCGTTTTTGCGCAGCGGTTACGTTTTCACCTAAGGCGGTTACACAAAGCACACGTCCACCAGAGGTAATGACTTCATTGTTGTCATTTAGACTGGTTCCAGCGTGAAATACTTTTAAGTCAGCGGCATCGACTTTATCAAGACCGGAAATCACATCGGCTTTACGGTAATCATCAGGGTAACCACCCGCAGCCATCACAACACCTAATGCCGCACGAGAATCCCATTGGGCGGTAACGGTATCCAGTTTGCCATCAATTGCAGCTAAACATAACGCCGCTAAATCTGATTTTAGACGCATCATGATCGGCTGGGTTTCAGGGTCTCCAAAACGACAGTTAAACTCCAGTACTTTTGGAATACCATTACGATCAATCATCACTCCTGCATACAAGAAACCTGTATAAGGAAGACCGTCTTTAGCCATGCCTTCAATGGTTGGGTAGATAACCGTATCCATAATACGATCGTGAATTTCACGCGTTACCACTGGAGCTGGTGTATAAGCCCCCATACCACCAGTATTTGGGCCTGTATCACCATTGTTACGAGCTTTGTGGTCTTGAGAAGTTGCCATTGGCAATACGTTTTTACCATCCGCCATGACAATAAAGCTGGCTTCTTCACCCACCAAAAACTCTTCGATGACGACACGTGAACCGGCATCGCCAAACTTATTACCCGCAAGCATATCTGAAACGGCATCTTTGGCTTCTTGCAAGGTGTCTGCAAGTATCACCCCTTTACCTGCCGCTAGACCGTCAGCTTTGATGACAATCGGTACACCGACTTTATCTAAATAAGCGTGCGCTGGTTCGATGTCAGTGAACACTTCATATTCAGCGGTAGGGATATTGTGTTTGGCTAAGAAATCTTTGGAGAATGCTTTTGAACCTTCTAACTGTGCCGCTGCCGCAGTAGGGCCAAAACACTTTAAGCCAGCTTCGTTAAAAGCATCGACCACACCTAAAACTAAAGGTACTTCAGGGCCAACAATGGCTAAATCAATTTTGTTTTCTTTAGCAAAAGTGACCAGGCCTGTTATATCTTCAACTGCAATGTTTACATTGGTTAAATTAGGTTCTAAAGCCGTACCCGCATTGCCTGGAGCTACAAAGACTTCTTTTACCTCTTTCGCTTGAGCTGTTTTCCAAGCCAAGGCATGTTCACGGCCGCCGCCACCAATTATTAAAATTCTCATAGTCATTTTCTCTTTCTAATTTTGAACCACGAAGACACGAAGTCACGAAGTTTTATAAAACGAATCTTTTAATACCATTTTTTAAAATGGATTCATTGAAGTTAATCAATAGTCCCGTTTTTATTTGGGTTAATTTCATGTAAGTTAGTAATTGAGCTTGATGAATGCCTTGGAGTTTATCGACTGCTTTTAACTCAATAATAAGTTGGTTATCAATGAGTAAATCAATACGGTAGTTTTGATTGAGTTGATGTCCCTTGTAGATGACGGGGACTTCAATTTGACATTGATGATGGATATTATTAGTTTTTAGTTCGTAACTAAGGCATTGCTCATAAACCGACTCTAACAGCCCAGGCCCTAAATTTTTATGTACTTCAATTGCTAAACCAATGACTTGATTGGAAAGGTTGTCAAATTGCATAAAAACTTCGTGCCTTCGTGTCTTCGTGGTTCAACTGATTTTAATGCTTAAAGTGTCTCATCCCTGTAAACACCATCGCTATACCGTGTTCGTCAGCGGCGTCAATCACTTCTTGGTCGCGCATAGAACCGCCCGGATGAATCACTGCGGTAATCCCGGCTTCTGCCGCTGCATCAATTCCATCACGGAAAGGGAAGAACGCATCTGATGCCATCACTGAACCAGGGACTTCTAAACCTTCATCTGCTGCTTTAATGCCGGCGATTTTCGCTGAGTAAACACGGCTCATCTGACCTGCACCCACACCAATCGTCATGCCGTCTTTAACATAAACAATGGCGTTAGATTTCACGAATTTAGCGACTTTCCAAGCAAACATCAGGTCTTTCATCTGTTCTGCAGTTGGCGCTTTTTTAGTGACCACTTTTAGGTCAGCTTCATCGACCATACCTAAATCACGGTCTTGAACCAGTAGGCCACCGGTTACACGCTTGTAGTCGTAAGCGGCTTGTTGTGCACCTAATTCACCACATTCAAGTAGACGGACGTTCTGTTTAGCTTCAACAATCTCTTTAGCTTCTTCAGATACGGTCGGTGCAATAATCACTTCAACAAACTGACGTTCGACAATCGCTTGTGCTGTATCGGCATCCAGTTCGGTATTGAAAGCGATAATGCCTCCGAATGCTGACGTTGGGTCAGTTTTATAAGCTCGGTCATAAGCGTCTAATTGACTAGAGCCGATTGCTACACCACATGGGTTGGCGTGTTTAACGATGACACAAGCGGTTTCAGTGAAAGTTTTCACTAATTCCAAGGCCGCATCGGTATCCGCGATATTGTTAAAAGAAAGCTCTTTACCTTGAATTTGGGTTGCCGTCGAGATAGACGCTTCTGATGGATTACGTTCTGTATAGAAAGCGGCATTTTGATGAGGGTTTTCACCGTAACGCATAGACTGTTTTTTAACAAACTGGGTGTTGTAAGTACGTGGGAACTTATCTTCGCCATCTTCAGAAAACATAGTGCCGAAGTAGTTGGAAATCGCACCATCGTAACGTGCAGTTTGTTCAAAAGTCTTAATCGCTAAATCAAAACGGGTTGCGTGGCTCAACTGACCATCGTTGTTTTGCATTTCCAATAGAATGTGTGCGTAGTCATCAGGGTCGGTTACGACAGCCACATCTTTATGGTTTTTAGCCGCAGAACGCAACATGGTAGGGCCGCCGATATCGATGTTTTCAATGGCGTCTTCCAATTTACAGTTCGGGTTGGCTACCGTGGCTTCGAATGGGTATAGGTTAACCACGACCATATCGATGGCATCAATACCATGTTCGGCCATAATGGCATCATCGGTACCGCGTCGACCTAAAAGGCCACCATGAATCTTAGGGTGTAACGTCTTTACACGACCATCCATCATTTCTGGGAAACCGGTGTATTCTGAAACTTCAGTTACAGGTAAGCCTGCTTCTGATAGCACTTTATAAGTTCCGCCGGTTGAAAGAATTGCAACATTCATTGCTGTTAAAGATTCGGCAAACTCTAAAATGCCGGTCTTATCAGAAACGCTAATTAGGGCGCGACGTACTGGTTTCATGGGATGGTTCTCCAAAAATATAAACTAAAATTTAAATTAGGTTTGACGAGACGGATTAGGCCAGGTCGTATTTCTGCATCTTTTTCTTAAGGGTGTTACGGTTAATTCCTAGAATATTGGCAGCATGTGTTTGGTTGTTTTCTGTTTGTTGTAGTACAAATTCAATCAATGGTCTCTCAACTTGTTGCAAAACCATTTCATATACATCATTGGCGCTTTGTTCTTCTAAGGTATTGAAGTAAGTCTCAAGCATCGATGTAACCTGTTGGCTGAGCGATGAGGTTGGCAATGCCTGACTATTTTGATGGATGTTTTTTTGGGTCATGCTCATTAAGTCTTTTTCACTGGATGGTTGTTTAGCTAGCCATTCCAGACAGGGTTATTCTGTTTTACAGCAATTTTATTTGGTTCATAACAGTTGTTTAAAGAACTGTTCAAGCAGATCGATCTGCTCAATAGGCGAATTCAATAAGTTAAATTCTTTACGTAATAGCGCACCTTTGCCTTGCTGGTTTAGCTTATTGTCCAAGCTTTGTGCATACCAGCCAATATGTTTACGGGCAATTCGTACTCCCAAGATTTCACCATAGAGGGCATGCAAGCCTTGGGTATGCTGTAACATCGTGGTTTCAAACTCAAGCAAGCTAGGAGCTGCGAGTTTTTGGCCGGTATTAAGGTAATGATTTAACTCACGAAATATCCAAGGGTAGCCTTGGGAGGCGCGTCCAATCATGATGCCGTCAGCAGTGGTGTATTTTAATACAAAATCGGCTTGTTCGGGGGTGCAAATATCACCATTTGCAATCACCGGAATATTTACCTGTTGTTTGACCTGTTTGATCGTATCGTATTCGGCGTGCCCTTGGAATTTATCCTCTCGAGTACGCCCATGGATGGTGATGGCTTTCAAGCCCTCGGATTCGGCAATTTGGGCGATTTGCATCGCGTTTTTGTTGTCAAAATCGGTTCCTGTTCGGGTTTTGACCGTTACCGGAACATCCACCGCATTCACCACCGCGTTGAATATTTTCCTGACCTTATCGGGATCAGCCATCAGAGCGGAACCCGCCGCGACACTACAGACTTTTTTGGCTGGACAACCCATATTCAAATCGATGATTTGCGCGCCTTGCGAAACTTGCCAAGCGGCCGCATCGGCCAACTCTTGAGGGTCTGTACCAATCAATTGCACCGCACGAGGTTCTGGGTCATTTAAATCGACATGTCGGGTAGAGGATTTTTTGGATTCCCAAAGCTGTTTTTTAGAGGCGACCATTTCCGCCAGCGTATAGCTCGCACCGTTTTGTCGGCAAATTTCCCTAAACACCGCATCGGTGATGCCTGCCATTGGGGCAAGCACAATATTGTGTTCAAATTGATAGGGACCGATTTGCAGCATAGTCGAAATTTTATATTAGTCTGTTGTTGTCTTGGAAACCAAACCTACCAGGCCTGGTAGGTTTTTTTAGCCAATTTTTTACCGGCTAAAAGACCCCATTCTTCTTGTGTTTGCATGCTATCCAGTTCAATGCCGACCGTTTTATAGTGTTTAACAAGGTCTTGAGCCTGGTTCGACAGTAATCCAGAAAGCACCAAAGTTCCGCCAGGTTTCAACAATCTATCAAATTCAGGTGAAAGTTCCTTAAGTGGCCCGGCTAAGATATTGGCGACGATTAAGTCAGCCGGTTCAGAGTGAAACTCTTTGACCAAAGCGAATTCAATCTGTGCATTATTGCGTTCCGCATTTTGCTGGCTGGCGGTAATCGCTTGTGGATCAATGTCTGTGCCTTTCACGTTTTCAGCGCCTAGCTTTTTGGCCGCTAAAGCCAAAACCCCAGAACCACAACCATAATCGATCACGTTTAAGCCTTGAGGCGCGTTTTGATCCAACCAAGTCAAACAGAGTGAAGTCGTAGGGTGGGTTCCTGTACCAAAGGCCATACCAGGGTCAAGCATTAAGTTGATCGCTTCGGGTTGCGGAGGTTCACACCAACTTGGCACAATCCAAAGGTTGTCACCAAACTGCATCGGTTTGAATTGGTCCATCCAAGCGCGAATCCAGTCTTTATCTTCTAATTGCTCGACTTTATATTGTTCGGCTGGAACTTGTGGAATGATTTGAGTTAATAACTCAATCACCGCTTTACTGTCTACCTCGGCATCAAATAACCCGACCACTTTGGTCACTCCCCAAATAGGCGTCGTGCCGATTTCGGGTTCGAAAATAGGTTGATCCTTTGCGTCTTCAAAAGTGACCGAAGCGGCTTCCGCTTCCATGAGTGCGTCAGATAGAGGTTCAGCTAATGCTTCTTCAACGATGGTATTGATTTGAATCCAAGCCATGAGAGTTCCTAGAATTTGGGAATGATTAAAATGTAAAAACCACGAAGACACAAAGTATCTTCGTGGTTATTCACTTAAGACAGCAGTATTGCTTAAACTAAGTGTTCTAAACGCTCTTCTAAATAGTGAATGTTGCGACCACCGTCTTGGAAGCCACCATCATTCATGATTTCGCGCTGTAGATGGATATTGGTATCGATACCTTTAATCACCATTTCACTTAAAGCACTGTCCATACGGGCAATCGCGGTATCACGACAACTACCGAAACAGATCAGCTTACCAATCATTGAATCGTAGTGTGGTGGTACTGAGTAGCCAGTATAGATGTGAGAATCCCAACGAACCCCTAGGCCGCCTGGTAGGTGTAATCTTTCGATTTTACCAGGCGATGGCATAAAGTTTTTAGCCGGGTTTTCAGCATTCACACGGCACTCGATAGCGTGACCGGTCAGTTTGATGTCTTCCTGTTTAAGGCTTAATGGTAAGCCAGCGGCAACTTCAATCTGTGCTTTAACCAGGTCAATGCCGGTAACCATTTCGGTAACACAATGCTCAACCTGTAAACGGGTGTTCATCTCAATAAAGTAGAACTCACCGTTTTCATATAGGAACTCAAATGTCCCCGCACCACGGTAGTTGATTTCAATACAAGCCTTAACACAGGCCGCACCGATTTTATTACGCTGTTCTTCGGTTACACCAGGCGCTGGCGCTTCTTCAACCACTTTTTGGTGACGACGCTGCATTGAGCAATCACGTTCACCAAGGTGAACCGCATTGCCTTGACCATCGGCTAATACCTGAATCTCTACATGGCGTGGGTTCTCTAAGAATTTTTCCATGTAAACTTCAGGGTTACCAAAGAAACTACCCGCTTCGGATTTGGTCAATTGGATAGATTTCAGTAAGTTCGCTTCAGTGTGTACAACACGCATACCACGACCACCACCACCACCAGATGCTTTGATGATGATTGGATAGCCAATCTCTTTAGCAATGCGGTGGTTTTCAGCATCGTCATCCCCCAGCGGGCCGCCAGAACCAGGAACCGTTGGAACGCCAGCCGCTTTCATGGCACGAATGGCAGATACCTTGTCACCCATAATGCGGATGGTTTCGGCTTTAGGACCAATAAAACGGAAACCGCTTTCTTCAACACGTTCTGCAAAGTCGGCGTTTTCGGAAAGGAAACCATATCCTGGGTGGATGGCTTCGGCATCGGTTACTTCGGCAGCGGAAATGATGGCCGCCATATTTAGGTAGCTGTTGGTTGAGGCTGGAGGCCCGATACAAACAGACTCGTCAGCCAATAATACATGCTTTAAATCAGCGTCAGCCGTTGAGTGAACCGCAACGGTTTTAATGCCTAACTCTTTACAGGCTCTTAAAACGCGAAGGGCAATTTCCCCACGGTTAGCAATTAGGATTTTTTCGATCATATTGCTATTCCTTATTCGATTACGAATAGTGTTTGACCAAATTCAACTGGCTCACCGTTGACTGCAACGATTTGTTTTACTGTTCCAATTTTATCCGATTCGATAGGGTTCATGATTTTCATCGCTTCGATAATACATAATGTATCACCTTCAGAAACCTTGTCGCCAACCTTAACGAAAGGACCAGCATCAGGAGATGGTGCTGAGTAGAAAGTACCGACCATTGGAGAAGTCACTTTATGACCGTTTGCTTCTGAAGACGCCGCTTCTGCTACTGGAGCTGTAGCAGAAGGCGCCGCTGTGACTGGAGCAGGTGCCGCAACAGGTGCTGGAGCGGCTGCCATCGGTGCAGAAACAATCACTTGTTCTTTGCTGCGAGAGATACGAATGTTGTGTTCGCCTTCTTTGATTTCAATTTCAGCAATATCTGACTGTTCTACAATTTCAATTAATTTACGAATTGAACGAATATCCATGGTGTATCCTCTGTTCTTATTTTAGGTATCAAGTATTTGCACGAGATACTGGGTTAAATCTTAAGTTTTTTATATAGGGTTGTTTTACGCTGGTTTTGTTTGGTTTTAGGCTTCCAGTTTTTCAATCGCCGCTTCAAAGGCCAATTGGTAACCTTTGGTTCCCAAGCCTGCAATCACGCCATCAGCAATATCCGAAAAGTAAGAATGTTTTCTAAAAGCTTCACGTTTATAGACGTTAGACAAGTGCACTTCAATAAAAGGCACATTAATTGTGGCTAACGCATCACGAATGGCAACGCTGGTATGGGTGAAAGCGGCGGGGTTGATGATGATATAGTTGGTGCCGTCATCCATTGCTTGGTGGATACGCTCAACAATCTCATGCTCAGCATTGCTTTGAAAGTCGAATAAGCGAACATTGTATTCGTCAGCAAGCTCAATCAAACCTTCAATTATGTCATCCAATGTTTCTGAACCATAGATTTCAGGCTCTCTACGCCCCAACATATTGAGGTTTGGTCCATTAATTACCAGAATCGTTGCCATAACTTGCCTTTTAAGCTGTTTATACACGTAAATTGAATGGCTGAATTATAACGTAACTGCTTTGATATCTCTATGTAAATAACAATAAAAACATTAGGTATTTTGCATGAAAAGATGCGTTCTGTTTTGAAGTTGCAATAAACGTCAGAAAAACTGAGAAGAGGATTGTGTAAGAAAGAGTGGGTGAACAATGGTAGTTAAAGCAGTGCTTCAGGTTTAACTACCATTGTGAAATCAACAGTGATTTAGAGCGCCTATTTAAAAGCCTTATTGATGTTTTGGGTAAAGTCTTCAGCTTTCTTAAATCCAACCACTCTCTGTGCTTTTTGTTCTGTTCCAGCGGTGTTGAAGAATAGAATTGCCGGTGGGCCAATAATGCCAAACTGTTTCATCAACGCTTTATCAGTGGCATCATTAGCGGTCACATCCGCTTGCAGTAATGTCACGCCTTTAAGGGCGGCATGCACGCCTGCATCGGTAAAGGTTAGGGCTTCCATCTCTTTGCAACTGATGCACCAATCGGCATAGAAGTCGAGCATCACTGGGTTGCCTTTAGCCAGTTCCGCCTCAAGGTCGCCTTGTGACTTAATGGTTTTAAAGCTTAAGTGTTCTGACTGGCTTTGTACACCTATCCCCCCACCTTGAAAGACTTTCAAAGGTTGAAACATCTGTTTGCTACCACCTAATAGCCCCACCAAAATCATGGCGCCATAGAGGAAGAGTGCAATTCCAAAGCCTTTAGCCAATTTTGCCCAACCCGTTTTACCGTTGCTGGTTTCAAATGTACCTAGATAAACCGCTGAGATAATGAACAGTAAAGCCCAGCTCAACATAGCGACTTCTGCTGGCACAATGCGTTCAGCCATCCAGATGGCAATACCGATTAACATCACTCCAAACACGGCTTTGACATTGTCCATCCAGGCTCCCGCTCTTGGCAGAAGTTTCCCAGCAGACGTTCCAAGCAATAATAGTGGTAATCCCATTCCCATACTCATCGCGAAGAGGGCGGTTCCACCTAGTAACGCATCACCGGTTTGACCGATATAAATCAATGCTCCAGCAAGTGGGGGAGCAACACAAGGGCCTACAATCAATGCCGATAAAAAGCCCATAATGGCAACCCCGGTTAGGGTTCCACCTTGCTGTTTATTGGAGATGTTGGTGAGTTTGGATTGTAAACTGCTCGGTAATTGGAGTTCATAGAAGCCAAACATCGAGAAGGCAAGCAGAATGAAAATGACCGCAAAGCTACCAATAATCCATGGGTTTTGGAAAGCCACCTGTAGGTTCTCACCAAATATGCCTGCAAGTACTCCGGCCACCGTATAAGTGACCGACATAGCCAGTACATAAACCAAGGACATCACAAAAGCGCGGCGTGTGGTCAACTGGTCGCCTTGGCCAACAATAATGCTCGAAAGGATTGGAATCATTGGGAAGACACAAGGAGTGAATGCCAGTAACAAGCCAAAGATGAAGAAGGTCGCTATCACAATCCAGACACTGCTGTTTTTTAAGGTGTCTGCAATTTGATCGGTTTCAGAGAGTTGCTCAGTGTTACTTGCGTTATCCGCGGTGATGGCTGGTTGTGCAATCTCGGTTGAAACGTCGGTATTGATGTTTTTGGCATCAATTTCAATCTGTTTTTTGACTGGCGGATAACAGACACCGGAAGCCGCTGAACAGCCCTGGTATTCAATTTGAATGGTGGCTTTATCTTTGATTTCTGCAATAGGTAGAGAGGCAGAGAATTGGCCATGATAAACCATGGTTTTACCAAATAACTCGTCATCAATCAATTCTGCTTTTGGTAACTTCAGGGTTTGTAAGGTGGCATTACCTTTAACTACGGACGCTTTTATTTTATCTTGATAAAGATGATAATCTTTGGCGATGTTCCAGTTTAGTTCAAGCTGGCCATTTTGAATTGAGTGGCTAAATGCAAAGGCGTCTTCAGCGTCCAATAGTTCCGGCTGCTCATTGTCCTGTTTTAAGAAGTTGTTTAAAGCGGATAAAGAACCGAAGTTTTGACTGCCAGTTTGATTGTCAGAGATGGTTTGACTAGGCAGAGCTACCGTAAAGGTACGAGTTTGTGGCGGGTAACAAACTCCGATTTTATCTGCACACCCCTGATATTTTACGGTTAATTCTGTTGTATTAGCCGTACCTGTGTATGGAATAGTGACCGATGCCGAACCGTGAAACACCTCACTTTTACCAAATAGGGCATCATCAACGGTTTCCGCTTTGGAAAATTGTGCTTCAGCTAAAGTGATGTTGCTGGCGGTAACACTGATCTTATCTTTATAGAGTTTATAGTCGTCAGCGATTTTCCAATGGACTTGGATGGCTTGATTGTCCACCATGGGTTGTTGCAAAACAAAAGCATCGTCCACTTCAAGCAGTTCATCGGCCGCATAGCTGGTGAATGAAAACGCGGTTAGCAGAATCATGAAAATAGAGCTAATTAAGTTCTTGTAGTGGTTACCAATGATTGCGTTCGGTTTAATTTTTTCTAAGACCATAATGTTCTTGTACCCTATGCTGGAAATGAAGCTTGAAAAAGTCCGTTTTAACCCTATTAAAAAAAGACTGGATGTTTTTTGTTAAGCGAGTTAATTTTAGTTCAGCAATTATAATCTTTTATGTTGTTTAATAAAGTGCGCTTAATCGTTTAATCATGAAGATTAAGTTTACCTCAATGCTTTTGAACAATAATTTGGTTACATTGAATTTCTTATTTACCGAATAGACCCTAGAGAGCCGCAAATGCGAATTTTATTTTTACTTTTATTTGTTGTACCCCTGATTGAATTGTATTTTTTAATTCAGGTTGGTAATGTCATTGGAGCCCTGCCAACGGTTTTATTGACGATCTTCACCGCCGTTTTAGGTGTGTTTTTGATGCGAAGCCAAGGTATTGCGACTTTGCAGAATGCGCAGATGGAAATGGCGGCGGGTAAGTCGCCACAAACCAGTATGCTCGAAGGGGTCTTTATCTTTTTGGGTGGGGTGTTTCTGTTTTTTCCAGGCTTGATTTCCGATTCAATCGGTTTGCTGTTTTTAGTGCCGTTTATACGCCGTTTTTTGATTAAACAGAGTGTTAAAGGGATGCAGTCATCAGGGCGTTATCGTTACCAAACCAGAGATTCGGTATATGAAGGTGAGTGGTCAGAAAAAGCAACACAAACGCATAAAACTTTGAAAGGTGAGGTCTTAGAAGGTGAAGTACTTGATAAGAAAGAGTAGTGGGTTGGAGTTGGCTTTACATTGTTTGAAAATATAAAGCCACTCTGGTTTGTCTGAAAAACTTTTATTTCAGGTTTTTTATTCCATGGCATCCAAAATGGCTTGGTAACCGTCTTGATAAGTCGGGTAAATCATTTCATAGCCGGTTGCTCTGATGCGAGCATTCGATAAACGTTTATTGCTACGCATCTGGCGTGAAGACTCTTTAGGTTCAATGTGCTCAACATCGGGGACACAAAGCTGTTCCGCTAACCAGTCATACACTTCGCAAGAGGGGGTCGGTTGGTTGTCTACACCAATATAGAGCGATTCCAATTTCTCTGGGTTTTTAATATCGTAATTCATAAGATGGGCGAGCATGCCTACACAGTCATCCGAGTGAATACGATTACTCCACACATCTTCCATACAATGCACTTTCCCTGCCTGTACCAAATCAATCAAATGTGTTCTACCTGGTCCGTAAATACCGCCAAAACGAATGATGGTTGATGGAAAATGGCTATTCAAAATCAATTCCTCACCTTCCAGTAAGCGTCGGGTCGAAAAGTTTGAATCGGTCGTGGGGCTGTCTTCATCCACTTTTTCACCCTCGCTTTGACCAAATACCGAGCTGCTAGAGATGAAAAAGACACGTTTGATATTGTGGTTTTTAATCGCTTCTAAGGTGTGTTTAACCCCTAAAACATAGGCTTGATAATAAGCCGAATCTTTATATTTGCCCGCTGCGGCAATGTAAAAAACATAATCTATGTTATCAGGCAATTCAGGAAGGCTAAAAGCCAAGTCCGCTTGAATCGGTGAAATAGAATCAGGAATCTCTTCAATATTGCGGCGAATGCCGTAAATTGTGTGATTCTGCTGTGCCAATAAAGAGCCTAGTTGACAGCCGATATCACCACATCCTGCAATTAAAACATTTGCCATAAAAACACTTCCATAAGAGTATTGCTGTTAAGTGAATAGTATTCACAAAATAGATAAAACACAATATGGGATTTTAATAATTCAATTAAAAATTTATGACGAGAGTGTGTGGGTTGAATAAGGATGTTAAATAGTTGCCATATTCCGAAAGTGGGTATAAAGGCCTGGTAACTTAGGTGAAAAATAGACAATAAAAAAGCCGCGCTAGTTCTCTAGCGCGGCTTAAAAGTTTAACTAATGATTCAATTAAGAATTAGAAGTTGTAACGTACAGATACAGTGTAAGCATTTTGAGAGTGCTTAGTAGTATTGGTTGAAGTTGGAGCTCCGCCAAGTGCATTTGTTATGAAAGAAGTATCAACTGTTGTTTTAACTTCAGGTGCAATAACAATCGCCGCATCAATTGCTACATTTTTAGTTAAGTTATAACCACCACCAATTGAGATGTGTTGTTCAGTAGTTGCTGGAAAGAAGATGTTGTTAAACATGTTGATTACAGCTCCATCTGGAGTGGCACCATCTTGTTTTTTGATAGGATTGTCTGCTTTGTTGAAGCCTGCGCCTAGCCAGTAACCGTTGCCCTGGTACTTAGCACCAATTGCGATAACATTCTGATCTTCCCAGCCGAAATCACCATAACCTTTTGTCTCAGACCACTTAATTTGTTTATAGTCACCAGTAAGTGTGATGTTCCCCATCTTGTAGGCGATTCCTGCTTTAAGTTCTGCTGGTTGCTCTAGATCATCTTCAAAAGCAGCACCTAAAAAGCCGGCAAATGGAGTTGATGCTACAGAGAGTTGGTTATCATATTTCATGCTGATTGCAGAAGTATAGCTTGCTGCTACAGTTAAATCTTCCGTTGCATCAAAGTAACCACCAATGCTATAGCCAAATCCTAAGTCTGAAGACATTCCGCTTCCAACTTTACCTGCTGCTAGAGCAGCACCGTTATAATGGATATCCAATGCACCGTATTGAATGATTGGCGAGAAACCAATACCAAAGTTAGCTTCATTGTATGCTAAAGTTGGTACAAAACGCATAATCTGAAGATTTGATTGAGCTTCGAATTGATCGTATACGCCTGCTCCGCCATTAAATTCATAAGCGGAGTAGTCAACACCCATACCTGAAGTCCCGTACATGCCAATACCAAAAGTCAAAGTATCGCTGATTCGGCTAGTTAACGATACTGAAGGGATTACGAAAGTATCCGCAGCACTGTCTTGCATTTCTTGAGCGGCATCTGAGATACCATCATTGCTTACGCTAGGTTTAAATAAAGTACCACCAAAAGAAAACTCAGTTCCTGTTGATTTACCGATCATTGCAGGGTTAACGATTACGTTTTCTGCACCGTAATAAGCTGCAACACCTGTTCCACCCATTGCAGAAGACTGTGCGCCAACACCTGTCATGTTTGTTCCGTTTGTAGCCATTGCAGATGATGCAAATGCCGCTGTTGCGATTGCTAAAGCTAATTTAGTCTTTTTCATTGTTTCTTCATTCTCTTTGTTTTTGATTTTATTTAAGCGGGTTGCTGGTGGTTGCCAGGCCTGCTTATCTGTTTCGGAAGCTACTATGCAATAATTGAAAATGGATTGGTAATTAAAAAAATTTAAGGGTGTATCAATTTACATATAAGTAATTAATTGTATGGTTTTGTATGGCTGTATAAAATTATTTATAACGCTTAACCTATTGATATATCGATGTAAAAATAATTCTTATACGTAAATTAGGACTATTTATTCAGAACTATCAGTATTTTGATGGAAAATCTATTTATAAATGTTGTTTTTTTACTACAGTATTTATCGCTTGTTTATATGTCTGTTGCTTGCTTGATAATGACTGAATGATCACTTAAAAACGAGTTGATCGTGGCTTTTATAACTAGTCGAAATAGGTCTGACTTGCTCTAAGTTATGAGAAGTTTTCTGTGATGTTTTGCTTGGGCTATTTATAGTAAGACTATATGAGTGAATCGAGTTTACTGGTTGATTTGTACTCTAGATTGATTTCTATCAATTTGCAGAAACGTACATATAAAAAAACCGCGAATTACTGGTGCAATTCGCGGTTTTAAATTTTTAAGCCTAGTTAAATCAACCAGGCCTGGTAGCTTTTGAAAGGTTTGGCTTAGAATGCGCCAGTTTTACCTTTTTCTAGCATTTCCCACATAGTGTTACGAACAGCCATTGTCGCTTCTAGCAACTCAGGAGGCATTTTTTTACCCATTTTGATCGCCATATCCATGTTCATTGTGTAGATGTGTAGACCATCTTCTTCTTCAATGATGTTTACACGACAAGGTAGGAAACCACCCATTGCAGGAGAGAAATCAACCATTTTACGAGCTGTTTCTGGGTTACAGAAAGACATTACATGAATGATTTTTGATTCAATACCACGAGCTTTTAATTCTTCAGAAAGAGGAAGTTCACCAACGTTTTTAATGTTGTTGTTAACACCAACCGCGTTGATAGCATCAATAACGTCTTCTAAAGAAACACCTTCGTCAACTTTGACTTCCCACATGGTTGCGTCAGCGATGTCACCTTCAGCTTCAACCCATTTGTCCCAGATTTCCATGAAAGTTCCGCCAGCACCGTCATTTAGGTTGCCGATTGCGTTCATAGTTCCACAACCAGATAAAGTTGTAACTGTTACAGCTAGGATGGCTGCTTTAAAAAGATTAATTAATTTCATTCATGTTCTCCGTTGCAATTGGATGTTTTATTGAGAGGATTATTCCCGCTCTATATTTTTCATTGGATAGATTACTGATTAATTAAGCAAAAGCAAACCTAAAATTTTTGTTGGTTTAATAACTTTATTTTATTAAGAGTTCCTAATACTCTAATATGATTGAGTTGCAATGAGGGTAAACCCTAATGATTCTAATAGCTTATTGAGTTCTGGATTGCTTGTGATTTGGATTTTATGTTGGCTAAATTCACGATATATAGGAAAATTTCTTCGATAATTTTCGTATTTATTATGTACTTTTGAGATGTCTTTTGAGCGAATCGCAAGGTCATCAGTCTTAATGTCATGCGTTTTATTGAGGGTTTGTCGCATTGCTGTTTGGGTGGGTGCTTGTTCTGTAATCTCAATCAAATCTGGCTGTGGAGGGAGTTGGTTTCGCCATTTGTCTTGGATTGGAGTGTTCCAAAAACGACAGAGTTCATTGTAAACCATCGCGCTTCCGGCTACCTTTGCGTCTAAGGAGTGTCCAGCAATATGCGGTGTGGCAAGAAACGCGGTTCGGTATAGAGCTTCATTGATATTGGGCTCATTTTCCCAGCAGTCAATGATATTGGCTAGGGTGGGTGTGTTAATCCACGCTTGTTCATTGATGACGCCACCACGCGCGGCATTGATCAAAATTTGCTGCGGCTTTATTTGTGCAAGTTTCTCGGCCGAGATTAAATCATAGGACGGATGTTTTCCACTTCGTGTTAACGGGGTGTGTACGGTAATGATATCGGCGGTCAAGCAAGTGTCTAAATCAACATAGTTATCTAAATTAACCTGGTCTGGTTGTTTGTCTATCTTGAGTGGGTCGTTCAACAAACAGGTCACGCCCAATTGTTTAGCTTTGTTATAGACTTTTTCGCCGACATTACCCACTCCAATAATCCCCAGGGTTTTATCTTGAAGCTTAAAGTCAAAGGTTTCTGCGAGTTCATACAAAGCGGTGATAATGTATTCGGCAACCGAATTCGCGTTACAACCTTGAGCTGAATAAAAATGAATATTGTTAGATTTTAAGAATTCCTGATCGATATGATCCAACCCAACCACGGTGCTGCCAACAAATGAAACCTGACTGTTTGCCAGCAGTTCCGCATTCACTTGAGTTCTTGAACGTACAATCAAGGCATCGGCATTTTTTACGGTTTCAGCATCAATGGCTTTTCCTGGAAGGGTGATAACTTTGCCTAGGTGTGAAAAAATGGCTTCGGCATAAGGTACGGCGTCATCAATGATGATGGTTTTGGTCGGGTTTGTCATAATTAATCAGTGTACTCAAAATGGGATTGGTGAAAGCTTGGGTGCTTGCTAGTTATTTTGCCATGAATTTAAGTTAATATTAATGGAATCCTGAAAAGTTAAGTTTGTATTTGCCATTGTGATTTCAATCTTGGTTTTAGTGGTTATGCATTAATAGTTATATAAATTAGTTATATAAATGTGTAGGCAAAAGATAAATAAGTATATGTATAAAGGGTATGGTTTTGAAGATACAACATGAAACGCTTCTGATTGATGGTCCGGTTGGTGCGATAGAGCTTAGGCTTAAGGTTTCAAAAGAGGTTGGGGGGCAAGTTGATTGCTCAAAAGTGGTTGTGATCAGCCATCCGCATCCGCTGTATGGTGGAACGATGAATAATAAGGTGGTTACCACTTTGGAGAGAGCTTTCGCCTCGAGAGGTTATACAACGATTGCTTACAACTTCAGAGGTGTGGGTTGTAGTGAAGGTGAATATGACAATGGCGAGGGGGAACAACAAGATTTATTGGCGGTGGTTAATTGGGCCAAGGATGAATTTTCACCTAGCAATGTTGTTTTGGCAGGGTTTTCTTTTGGTAGTTATGTTTCGCTAAAGTCGGTTAAAGCTAGTAAAGCTGATGCGCTATGCACAGTGGCGCCGCCTGTTGGGTTGTATGATTTTTCCAAGATAGAGCAAATTAACGTGCCTTGGGTGTTGATTCAAGGAGGTCAGGATGAAGTGATTTGCGCAAAAGAGGTTTTGGATTGGAGTATGGATTTAGCAACCACGCCGGATATCTATTGGCGAGATGGGGCAAGTCATTTCTTTCACGGTGAACTTGTGTGGTTGAAAAAAGTCATTGAGTTAGGTTTTTAAGCAGGTTTTAAGATGGTTTTGTGTCAGTGATATAAAAATACGTATAAGTATTTGCTTATATGTTTTAAATCTTTATAATATCAGGAATTGCTTATATGTTAATAAGCTTGAGTTATGACCAAATAATCGCTAAGGTTAGCAATATTAAGTAAAGCGAATATGGGTAAGGTCTATTTCTCAGGCATAAAACAAATTTAAAAAGGATGGTTTACCATCCTTTTTTGGTTTTTATTAATTCGACATGATTAAAGATTAGACTCAAGCGGCTGGAGAGAAAATGGAGCAGGGAAGATTGATTAAGCGCAAATTAACGACCTTAATGTTAGCGATATCGGCAGTGATGCCGCTGTCAGCGTATGCAGAAAAAATGGATTTTAAAGCGTGTGTTAATACCGCGTTAAATCAGAATCCTGAAATGACGGTGAGCGCTGCAAGAATTCAGCAGGCTGAGGGTGCTTTATTAAAGGCAGAATCAAGTCGCTTACCGCAAATTACCTTATCTGTAACCGGGAGCAATTCTGATAACGCACTTAATGTGTTTGGTATGAAACTCCAGCAACGCCAGGCGACAATTGGTGATTTCGGTATCGCTGAGTCTGGTGCGTTCTTACCTTCGGGCTCGCCAAATGCGGATTATATTCCTGAATCTTTAAACAATCCTCAAGCACATACTGACTTTAATACACGTATCGAGATTCTGATTCCTGTTTGGAATGGCGGCAAAATCGGCAGTTATGAAGACCAAGCGGCCGCGATGATTGATGCGGCCAAAAAAGGTGATGTGGCCGTTCAGCAGTTTTTGACATTCAATATTTACCAAGCCTATGAAGCGGTACATGCCGCCCGCTCTTTCATTACGGTTGCAAAACAGGCTAAAGAGACAGCTGACTCTTATGTGAAAACCACTCAAAACTTAGTAGAACAAGGTGTGGTGGTGCGTTCGGAATTTTTAAGTGCCAAGGTGAATCAGTCTAATGCTCAAATGGCATTGTTGAAGGCTCAGGGTCAAGAACAGATTGCTCTGGATACGTTGAAGATGCTGATGAGTACCGATACTAACCAAAGCCTTGAAGTTGGTGAAAGAGTGGATCTGGAATTGCCGGTTGATTCGGCGGAAGAGTTGTTGGTTATGGCTTTAGGTGGAAACCCAGAATTAGATGCTAAACGTAAAGAAGCAGCTTCGACTCAGTATGCGGTTGCGGCAGCGCAAGCGGACTATTATCCAAGTTTCAATGTTATGTTGCGCCAAGACTGGAATGACGAATCTTTGGCACTAAATAATGGGTCTTATACGATTGCAGGTGTTGTTTCTTGGAAAATTACTGATTTTGGGGTGACGAAAGGTTCAGTCGATATGGCCAATGCGTCGGCGGCGCAGAAAAAAGCCGCCGCTAGATCGCAAGAGAATAAAGTTCGTTTAGAGGTTTTGACTACATGGCGTAAGTTACAAATCGCTAAAAAACAAGTTGAAGCAAATGTGTTAGCCGTTCAACAAGCGAACGAAGCACAGAATTTGATTATGAAACGTTATAAGAACGGTGTGTCTACCATTACCGAAGTATTGGCCGGCGACACGCAGTTAGACAAAGCAAGAGCTGACTTGGTTTCAGCGCAGTATGATGTAAATGTCTATAAGGCCAAACTGTTGTTGGCAACCGGTCGTATGGATGTTAGTCGTCTTTGATAGCTGTGTTTTTAAACTGATTTGAATAAGATAAAAAATTAATAAGAATTGATAGGATTGAGGTTCAAAATGAAACAAATCTCTAAAGTGATTGGAATGTCGTTATTGGCCGTTACCTTTGGCTTAACAGGGTGTGGCGGGCAAGAGAGTGAAGAAGTCGCTCAGAAGTCTGCTAAAACCATTAAGGCGGATGTCGTGACCGTTACATTAGGTACCATACCTTTGACTTCTGTGGTTCCTGGAGCGGTTGTGCCTGATCAAAAAGCACAGATCGCTTCTCGTTTAATGGGCTATATCAAAAACTTGGATGTTCAGGTCGGTCAAGAAGTTAAGCGTGGTGATTTGTTATTCTCAATCGATTCAGGCGATATTAAAAGCCAAATTTCTCAAGCCAATTCTGCTTATCAGCAAGCTTTAGCGGCATTGACCGATGCCAATTTGGATTACAACCGTTTCACTAAACTTTATAAAGAAGATTCCGTCTCTAAACAGCAATATGACAAAATCAAGTTGCAATATAGTGTGGCTCAGGAAAATCTGGCATCGGCCAAGTCGGCTTTAGACCAGGCAAAATCACAGTTGAACTATGCTAATGTTAAAGCTCCTTTTGATGGTGTTATTGTTCAAAAGATGGCCGTTGCAGGTTCATTAGCCGCGCCAGGAAATCCAATCGTTGTTATGGAAAACCTTAAGTCTTTGAGTGTGCAAACTCAAGTTTCTGCCGATTTGTATGCAGTGCTTAGAAATGGTGATTCAGCTCAGGTATTGATTGATGGTATTAAAAAACCGTTTGTTGGGACTATTTATACCTTAGTGAGTGCGGCCGATCCTAAAACGCGTACACATACGGTCAAGTTGAGCTTGCCGAATGTGAATGATGTCAATAGTGGAACTTTTGCTCGTGTTAGCTTCAAACGCGGTGAGCGTCAAACTATGATGTTGCCAGCATCGGCGATTGTGAATCGTGCGGGTATTGAAGGTGTGTTTGTGGTTGAAAACGGGCGTGCTTTTTTCCATATGGTTCGTACGGGTGCGGTCATGGATGGAATGGTTGAAGTACAATCTGGTTTGGCTTTAGGTGAGCAGATTGTCATCAACAATAATCAAGAAATGCTAAATGGCGATATTGTTGACTCTGCGAGTACAGAAAAAACCGTGACACCAGCTGAAGGAGCGTAATGATGGCGGAGAATCAAGTGCCAGAAAACGCCAAACCTGAGGCGGAGTTGAATATAGCCGGTAAACTTGCGAAAGCGTTTATCCACTCAAAAATAACCATGATGATGGTGATTGCGGTAACACTTGCTGGAATCATGGCTTATCTAATTACACCGCGCGAATACAATCCCCAGATTGTTGTGCCTGCGGCCAATATTATTGTTCCTAAAGCGGGTGCGACACCTGAAGAAGTGAATAATATGGTGGTCAAGCCACTGGAAACCATTTTAAGTGCTCTGCCAGGAGTCGATCATACTTTTGGCTATGCTTCAAATGATTTTGGTGTGGTCACTGTGCAATTTGAAGTGGGTGAAAACCAGGTGGATAGTTTGGTTAAGGTTTATAACCAAATTATGCAAAACATGGATAAGATGCCTCCGGATACCCAAGAGCCATTGGTTAAGCCAATCAACGTTGATGATGTTCCTGTCATGACCTTGGCGGTCACTTCACAAGAGTTATCGGGGTATGACTTACGTGATATCTCTTTGAAGTTAGTGGAAAATCTACGCAATATTCCTGGTGTGTCCTTCTCTGAAGTCGTCGGTGGGAAGCAGCGTGCGATTAATGTTTGGTTAGACGCGCAGAAAATTGCCTTAACCGGGCTGTCGCTAGAAGCCATCAGCGATATGTTGCAAGGTAGTAATGTTTCGTTGCCCGTGGGTTCTGTGGTTAACAATAACCGTAACAAATTGATTCGTGTTAACGGTTATCTGGGTAATGCCAAAGAAGTCGGTGAGATAGTGATTGGTGCGAACAAAGGTCGCCCAATCTATTTAAAAGATATTGCCACCATCAGTGACGGGCCTCAAGAGTCTGAAAGCTATACTCGTATTGGTTTTGGCCCAAGTTCCGCGATTAAGTCTTTAGGTGAGCAGTCGTCAGTTACCATCACTTTAGCGAAAAGACCAGGTACCAATGCTGTGGATGTGGCCAATGCCGTTCTTGAGCGTTTGGATGCTCTTAAAAAATCGGTTATTCCGGCTAATGTTGATGTGGTTGTCACACGTAATGATGGCGAAAAGGCTAATGCAGCAGTCAATCTGCTTATGGAGCACTTGGCGATTGCGGTAGGTTCCGTTGTGGTTATTCTGGTTCTATTCCTGGGCTGGAGAGAAGCGGGTATTGTGACATTAACCGTGCCGTTGATTTTATTCGTTGTATTGTTTATCGGTATGATTGCTGATCAAACAATCAACCGTATTACCCTTTTTGCGTTAATTCTTTCTTTAGGGTTATTGGTGGATGCGGCCATCGTCGTTATAGAGAATATTCACAGGCATATCCATGAAGGCTTCGATCCCGAAAATTTTGATGAAGTGTTGATTAAGGCCACCAATGAAATTGGTAATCCAACCAATGTAGCAACCATTGCGGTTATCTTGGCCTTTATTCCAATGTTGTTCGTTACCGGTATGATGGGGCCGTTTATGGCGCCGATTCCGTTTAACGTGCCTGTAGCGATGATTGCCTCATTGGTGGTGGCTTATATTCTAGTCCCTTATGCGGCTTATAGACTATTAGGTAAAAATGCCATTAAAGAGATGCAGGCTAGGGAAAGTCTAGAAACGCATCATGTGCATAAAGAAGATTGGATGCAAAAGCTTTATGTTAAAGCGATTAATCCGATGATTGAAAGCCGTACCAAACGTAATGTGTTTCTATTTGTTGTATTGTTGACTTTAATTGGCGCCATGCTTCAGCCTGCGCTACAGTTTATGCGTGATGATGGTATGAATAATCCACTTCATCCTGCGGGGGTTGAAGTGAAAATGTTGCCTTATGACAATACCAGCACTTTCTTGGTGCAGATTGATATGCCTGAAGGTACTGCTTTAGAAGCAACGGATCGTGTGGTTCGGCATGTTGGTGATCGCTTGTCTACAACTAAGTTTGTTACTGATTACAGTGTTTACCTAGGTAATCATGCGCCAATCGACTTTGCGGCATTGGTGCGTGGTGACTTGATTAAGCAAGGGGCTAATTTTGCGCAGATTCGAGTGAATCTTGTGAATAAACATGACCGTGATTTGTCTTCACACGCAATTGTTGAACAGCTTAATTTGGATTTGAATGAACTACGTAAGACGTTCCCATCAGCCAATATTAAGTTGTATGAAACGCCTCCAGGACCACCTGTAACCACACAGATTATGGCCGAACTTTATGGTCCGGATTATGAGAAATTACGTGAAGCATCGATTGAAGTAGGTAAAGCCTTTAATCAAATTTACGGTTTAATCAATGTGGATGACTCGGTTACGGCAGATAACATGAGTTATCAAATCAATATCGACCGTGAGCAAGCTAATCTATTAGGAGTGGCGCCTGCTCAAGTAGGTAAAATGTTGCGTGACTATATCAATGGGTTTGAACTTGGTTATATGCACCTGGATAATGTCCGTGAGCCGGTTGATATTATCGTGCGTTTACCACGTTCGGAAAGAACCGTTGCTGAACAAATGATGTCTTTACAGGTTCAGTCACGTTCAGGTGAGTCTGTGCCTTTATCTGCAGTGGCTAAAATTGAACAGGTGCTTTATGCCAAGCCGATTTTAGGGCGTGACCAACATCAAATGGTGATGATTGGTGGTGAGTTACTGCAATCAAGCCCTGTATATTCGGTATTGTCATTAGACAAAATGCTGGATGGTGTTAAATTGCCTGAATCCGGTGTGACTTTCCATACAGCCAACCTAGGGTTTGTACAGGCTCAGCCGGATGATGTTATGAATTACACTATCTTATGGGGTGGTGAGATGCGTCTGACCTTAGATGTGTTCCGTGATATGGGGAGTGCATTTATTGTCGCGTTGGTGTTCATCTACCTGATTTTGGTTGGTTATTATAAGTCGTTTATGATGCCGGTTATTGTTATGGGAGCGATTCCGTTAACCATGATAGGGGTCTTCCCAGGGCATTGGTTGACCGGTCAGGCCTTCACCGCAACGTCGATGATTGGGGTTATCGCCTTAGCGGGTATCGTTGTGCGAAATTCGCTATTGTTAATTGACTTTATCTTAGAGTATCGAGCTGAAGGTAAAACGTTGAAAGATGCGGTAATCGAAGCTGGTAAGGTGCGTTTCCGTCCAATATTGTTAACGGCACTTGCGATTATGTTCGGTTCGATGATTATGATTACCGATCCTGTATTCGGTGGATTGGCGGTATCGTTAATCTTTGGTACTCTGTCGTCAACCGTATTGACTCTGTTGGTTATTCCATTGATGTACTACATCTGGCAGTGGCATGGCGGGGTTAAACAGCAAGAGGCTTTAGCAAAACAGTCGAGTATTGTTTGACTTGTTCAATAACTAAAGTAATAAAAAGCCGGGTCTTTGAAGTGACCCCAAAAAGTTGGACATTTTAGTTAAGCGGCACTTAAGGCCTGATTTCGATATTCTATCGGAGTCAGGCCTTTTAGTTTCACCTTGATTCGTTTTGTATTGTAATACTCAATATAATCTTTAATCTCTTCCATCAGATGCTCAGCACTATTGAATTTCTTGCGATGGTACATCTCTGTTTTTAAAATCCCAAAAAAGTTCTCAGCAACTGCATTATCTAAGCAGTTCCCTTTTCTTGACATGCTCTGAGTTAATCCATTCTCTTTCAGTAACTTCTGTACATCACTATGCTGATACTGCCAGCCTTGATCACTGTGGAATATCGGTTTGACTTTGCCTGTTAACTTATTGATTGCTTCTTTTAGCATGTCGGTCACCAGCGGTAGCCGTGCACTCTTGGCCACTCGATAACTAATCACTTCTTGGTTAAACAGGTCAATCACCGGGGATAAGTAAACTCGCTGTTCTCCGACTTTAAACTCCGTGACATCGGTTACCCATTTTTTATCCGGTGCATCAACACGGAAGTTTCTTTGAAGCACATTCTCGGCAATTCGGCCTACTTGACCTCTATAGGATCGGTAACGCTTTGGCCTGACGAATGACTTCAAGTTCAGTTCTTGCATTAAACGTTGAACGGCCTTCTTGTTTAAAAAGTGACCTAAGCGTCTTAACGCATAGGTCATACGTCGATACCCATAACGACCTTTATGCTCATTAAAGAGTTGTTGAATCGCTCTTTTAACGTCCGCATAACGATCAGGCAGCGCACTGCGCGCCTGATGGTAATAAAACACACTTCGTGCAAGCCCGGCGGCCTTGAGAAGATGTTTAAGTGGATAGAACGTTCTAAGCTGATCTATGAGCCCTGCTTTTTCTTGGTTTGGCGTTCTTTTTCCTGTAGCAGGGCATCGAGCTTTTTTAAATAGGCATTCTCCGCTCGACGGTATTCGAGTTCTTCTCGTAACTCCTCTAGGCTCATTTTTTCAGTTGGCTTAACCATTTCTTGTTTTTGGTTTTTTTTCATTTTTCTACCCTGCTTTTTAGGTTGTAAGCCTGAAAGGCCGAACCGTTCGAATTGAGTGAGCCAAGTAGAAATCGTACCCGCAGAACTCATGTTATAGACAATACTGGTATAACTAATAGACCAGTGATTTTCACGCATGTGTTTTAGGATACGATATTTGTCTTCAAAAGAGTATGGTGTGTTACGTTTGATAAACGCATTTTGACCATGGAAACGATAGACTTGTGTCCAGTAACGGATATAGCGATCTGGAATACCGAGTCGCTTGGAAATGGACAGACTGGATTCATGAGAAAGGCATTGCTTAGCAATCGCCAGTTTAAATTCTCGATTGTATTTGGACATGAAAAACCCCCAAAGTTGGTGTCCAACATTTGGGGGTCACTTCACTTCCCGGTTTTTTTATGCCTGTAGTTTGTGGTTAAATTGGTTCTTGAGAGGTTTGAGTAGTTACCAGGCCTGGTCAGTCTAAATGGATTGTCTTTGCATGATGATTAAAGAACACTGTTTTCTATTGAATAGAACAATTAAAAGGTTATACTTAGGATTCATGTTTTTGTACAACTAACGTAGGAAATAAAACAATGAAAAAATTAGCTCAAGCACTTGTAGTGGCCAGTTTAACGATTGCAGGAACTCTGCCTGCGCATGCAGAAGAAGCTATGACTGCAAATGTTGCACGTATTACAGCCGATACAGCAAATACAATCGCTGTAAATACAATCAAAGCATGTAGAGAGAAGGGGATTCCTGTCAGTGTCACGGTGGTGGATAGAAATGGTATTGTCCAGGTGCAAATGCGTGATACGGTTGCACCTCCTGTATCCCTGAATATCAGTAAGAAAAAAGCTTATACTGCGGCAATGTTTAATGTAAAAGGTTCTCAACTTGAAGGTCGTGCCAAAGGGCCTTTGCCTACCATTGGTGAAGGATTGGCATTTATGGCGGGTTCAACGCCAATCGCTGCTGGTGGAAAGATGTATGGCGCTGTCGGGGTAAGTGGTGCTCCTGATGGGATGGATGATGAAGCTTGTGCGATTGCAGGGTTTCAATCTGTTGCAGAAGATTTAGAAATGCAATGATTTTCAATAACTTCTAACTCACTTTGATTAAAAACCAGCTAAATGAAGTGACCCCAAAAAGTTGGACATTTTAGTTAAGCGGCACTTAAGGCCTGATTTCGATATTCTGTCGGAGTCAGGCCTTTTAGTTTCACCTTGATTCGTTTTGTATTGTAATACTCAATATAGTCTTTAATTTCTTCCATTAGATGCTCAGCACTATTGAACTTCTTACGATGATACATCTCGGTTTTTAGGATTCCAAAAAAGTTCTCAGCAACCGCATTATCTAAACAGTTCCCTTTTCTTGACATGCTCTGAGTTAATCCATTCTCTTTCAGTAACTTCTGTACATCACTATGCTGATACTGCCAGCCTTGATCACTGTGGAATATCGGTTTGACTTTGCCTGTTAACTTATTGATTGCTTCTTTTAGCATGTCGGTCACCAGCGGTAGCCGTGCACTCTTGGCCACTCGATAACTAATCACTTCTTGGTTAAACAGGTCAATCACCGGGGATAAGTAAACTCGCTGTTCTCCGACTTTAAACTCCGTGACATCGGTTACCCATTTTTTATCCGGTGCATCAACACGGAAGTTTCTTTGAAGCACATTCTCGGCAATTCGGCCTACTTGACCTCTATAGGATCGGTAACGCTTTGGCCTGACGAATGACTTCAAGTTCAGTTCTTGCATTAAACGTTGAACGGCCTTCTTGTTTAAAAAGTGACCTAAGCGTCTTAACGCATAGGTCATACGTCGATACCCATAACGACCTTTATGCTCATTAAAGAGTTGTTGAATCGCTCTTTTAACGTCCGCATAACGATCAGGCAGCGCACTGCGCGCCTGATGGTAATAAAACACACTTCGTGCAAGCCCGGCGGCCTTGAGAAGATGTTTAAGTGGATAGAACGTTCTAAGCTGATCTATGAGCCCTGCTTTTTCTTGGTTTGGCGTTCTTTTTCCTGTAGCAGGGCATCGAGCTTTTTTAAATAGGCATTCTCCGCTCGACGGTATTCGAGTTCTTCTCGTAACTCCTCTAGGCTCATTTTTTCAGTTGGCTTAACCATTTCTTGTTTTTGGTTTTTTTTCATTTTTCTACCCTGCTTTTTAGGTTGTAAGCCTGAAAGGCCGAACCGTTCGAATTGAGTGAGCCAAGTAGAAATCGTACCCGCAGAACTCATGTTATAGACAATACTGGTATAACTAATAGACCAGTGATTTTCACGCATGTGTTTTAGGATACGATATTTGTCTTCAAAAGAGTATGGTGTGTTACGTTTGATAAACGCATTTTGACCATGGAAACGATAGACTTGTGTCCAGTAACGGATATAGCGATCTGGAATACCGAGTCGCTTGGAAATGGACAGACTGGATTCATGAGAAAGGCACTGCTTAGCAATCGCCAGTTTAAATTCTCGATTGTATTTGGACATGAAAAACCCCCAAAGTTGGTGTCCAACATTTGGGGGTCACTTCAAAATGCTGGTTTTTTTATGCCTGGTATTTTGGTTTAAATATTCTTTTTTACACAAAAGATATTAGTTAAAAATAATATAAGAATATTATTATATTATTTTGTTTTATGCCTGGCTTAGTTATATATTTTATTTATAAATCATATAGATAAGTGCTAATATATTTAATGTGACACGGTACAAGAAAATACTTATACTGTAATCAAAATGTTTGTATGTAGAAAAGCGTAAAAAATATTGAAGACGTTCGTCTACTGGAGTTTAATACTCAATCAATCCGATAGGTCGGATGCTTTTAAAATAATAAAAAGGATACGAAAATGGTAAATGAACAAAAAGTTATAGAGATGATTAAGACTAAGCAAGTTAAAAAACAGAAAGGTGCATCAATGATTGAGTATGCATTAGTTGTAGCAGCGGTAGTAGCTGTGGCAGCTCTTTTCTTCAAAGATGAAACGGTTGGTATCGGTAAGGCGATTAATGATAAATTAACAACAGTTTCAACTAACATTGCGTCCTAATAAATCTAACAGGCAACTATCTTGAAGTCTTTTGATAGGCAAAAAGGCGCGGTGATGATTGAGGCAGCTTATGTGCTGCCAGTCATGATGGTGGTTGTGTTGTTGATTGTCGATGTGGTTGTGTATGCATCAGACCGGCTCTATGCCAATGATGTGATGGCAGATGCCTATCATCTGATTATGGCAGAAGCAGCCGCTCTTTCATCGGATCCTACTCTGTCGGTATCTAATGTGGAATGCTCGGATGGGCATGTAAGTTTGAATGAAGCAGAAGCAAAGACTACGGTTGCAAATGCTTTTACAAGCATCTTTCCAGGTTTTAATTCTGAGAATTTAACTATTTCTGTTGTATCAAGTACAGGAATGGTCCCTCAAGTATTTGTGATGGATGTCAGTTTTACATCCCAAACTATTTTTCTTCCAGAAGCATTCGCTAAAAGTTTTCCCGTTAAAGCAAAATTGATTTTGAGCTTTGATTTAGGGTGTTAATCGTTTAATTAATTGAGATGTTATGAAAATTCAACGCAGTGATTTAGTCCTGTATGGGGTCGCGTCTTTATTTGCCATACTGGCTGTTGGCTTGGTATATAGCTATGTCGAGAACCGTGTTGCAGAAGTCGAAAGTAAAACGGAAGTCAAAACCGTAACGGTAATTGAAAAACCTGAATTACGCTCCATTGTTGTGGCTAGTCGTGACTTATACCGCGGAGAGGTCATTGAAGCGGCTGATATGAAGATTCTTATGGTGCCAACGGAAGGGGTGGTTGCTGAAGGGGTTGTTGTCGATCCAAATGCGGTTATAGGTCATATTACCAAGCAGCCTATCTATGCAGGCGAATGGCTTATAGATAAAAAATTCGGTTTGCAGGGAGAGAAGCAGGGCAGAATCGAATCATTGCTAGAACCAGGGATGCGTGCGATGCGCATACCTGTTTCTGCGGAAAGTGGGTTATTAGGCATGTTGAACCCGAGTGATCATGTAGATGTCATTAGTGTGTTTGAAAGTGCTGATGGTAAGAGAATGATTAGTCGTACGATTTTGCAAAACATTGAGGTATTGTCTATTGGGCAAGTTAATCGTATGGGGTCTCTAACAGAAAAGCAAAATGAGCAGGCCAATGACAGAAAGCATGGTGAAGCTTTTGTTAAAGCGTCAATGGTCGCTTTGAATGTAAATACCTTTGAAGCGGAACAGTTGGCATTGGCGATTAATGTTGGTGCTATTCATTTGGCATTACGAGCGCCAGAGGATGTGGATGTTGTTAAAACAGATGGTGTGAATGTTCAGGTGATAGAACGTAGCAAACAGAGACCGCCAAAATACAAGCCAAAACAAGAGCGTGATGTCATTCAAATTATGCAAGGCGATAATGTCCAAGAGGTAATTACACAGTGAAAAATAATTTTAATCTTACTTCATTGTTAGGATCGTTAAGCTTGGTGCTGGCAATGGGGCCTTTAAATGCCTATGCGGAGTTGGCAAAGACATACAATTTAACGGAAACGGATAGTCAAATTATTAAATTTGATAAAGCTCTTAAGCGAGCAATGATTGCAAATCCAGAGTTGGCAACCGTTAAGGTATTGAGTAAAACCGAGTTGCTGGTAACAGGAAAAGGCGCAGGTCGGACCCAATTAATCGTAACCTATCGTGATACTCCTTCTGTCGATCATCAAGTCACGCTTAATGTTGCTCCTGATCAGTCCCGTAAAGAAGAAATTGAAAGCACCATAACAGCTTTGTTAAAAGATCTTAATCCTAAAGGTACTGTAAAGTTTGAGTTAAAAAACATTTGGATAAATCCCGAGACATCTGTAAGAAGAGAAGTTGATATTATCGGCAGTAAGATAGATGGTGACCCTATATTAAAGACGGATAGGCGAAAAGATAAAAATGTTCTGCAAGAAGAGAGTTCTAAGGGAAGTCTGAATGCTCAGCCTTTAGCAGGTAATTACATGGTAATGCTGACAGGAGATGTTCCGAATAAAGCTCAGAAAAAACGTATTCATTCAGTTATTTCAGCTTTAGGTGTAAGTGTTATTAATTTGGTAAAGGTTACCGGTCCACAACAAGTCAAATTATCGGTAAGGGTTGCAGAAGTTGTTAAAGGTAATCCATTTAGAAGTGGCGCCTCGATTATGGATCGTCGCGATAGAGTTAATATTGCTCCATCTGGGGTGCTTGGAACAACGATGGAGTTTTTGCTAGATTTAGATACAAATTTAGATAAGGCAACCTTGTCGGTCGCCCATCAAGATGCGTTCCAAATTGGGGTTCAGCCGAATGGAGGGAATTTATTTGGCGTCCTGTCGATTCTTGAAGGGAATCACTTAGCACGCGTTTTAGCTAAACCAGAATTGATTGTACAATCGGGTGAAACTGCAGAGTTTTTGGTAGGTGGTGAGGTGCCGATACCAACCGCTCAGAACGCAGAAACGATTACCGTTACTTATAAAGAGTTTGGAGTACGTTTACGCTTTAGTCCTATTATTACAGAATCGGGTGATATTCAAATGACTGTGGCGCCAGAGGTCAGTAATATCGATGAAAGTGCCGGGGCGCAAACTGGAAGTATTGTTGTGCCGGGATTCCGTTCACGTAGAGCGAATACAACCATTACGCTTGCATCAGGACAAAGTTTTGTAATAGGTGGTTTGATTCAAGATAATTTACGTTCTTCAGTCTCTAAGATTCCATTGTTGGGTGACATTCCTATTATTGGCGCATTATTCCGTTCAACGAGTTATGAGAAAGATCAATCAGAGTTGGCTATTTTAGTGACACCGACCTTTGTCGAGCCCATTGAAGAAGGTGCAAAGATCGCTTTGCCTGGAGAAAACATGGATAGACCTAGTGCAGCGGATGGTTTTTTTATGGGTAAAATTGTCGAGATGTTGCCTGAAGGGAAGAGTGTTCTTCCTGAGCTTTCGGTGAAGATTGGATTGGAGAAACCCTAAATGAGTACGGTACTGCAAACTAACTCAATCGCATTGAGGCAATTATTTTATTTAGGTACGGATGAGGACCTTAAAGAAGCTGTGCGTGTTTCAGTTTCTTCAAAGTATTTAATGGAATCATTGGACGAAGTTCCTCATATTTGGCCAGAAGACGTCAGTCTTGTTCTATTGGAATACGATGGTAATGACAAATCGGTTTTAGAAGACGTTAACCAAATACTCACTTTGGCCAAAGGGGTGGCGGTTTACATTCTTTTAAAACAAAAAAATGCAGATTTTATTATAGAAGCCAGCCATCAGGGTGTATTAGGTTTTATCGAATGTCCGAATGAGGTATTCCATATATTATCCATTCTACACATGCAGGAACGTCGCCGTCAGGGTAAGAATGGTAATGTTTCATCTTTGTTTAGCTTGAAAGGTGGAGTAGGTTGCACCGCATTAGCGACCAATATCGCTTCACATCTTAATGATTTAACAGAAGGAAGAACGGTTTTAGTTGATTTGAATATGCCGTTAGGAGACACCTCTTTATATCTTAATATGGAAGGTAAACGGCTATATTCTTTAACTGATTTTGTCTATAACTTGAACCGATTTGATGAAAATTTAATCTATAAATCTTTGAGTCGTCATGAGTCCGGCTTATATATCTTATCGCTCCCGTCAGAAGTGACTGAACTGGATACTTTGAATGGAGAGTTGATTAAAACGATTATTCAATTATTGCGACGTTATTATGACCACGTTGTAATTGATTGTGCCAGTGATTTGTCTGATATGACGTTGAGCTCATTGGATGAATCTGACAATATCGTCCTTGTAGCTGAGCCTTCTTTATCTTCTTTTAGAGCGGTCAACTCCGTTATCCAGTTAACTCAAAAACTGGGTTATGTTCGAGAATCCATCAAACTGATTATCAATCGAAGCACCAGTCAGGATGACTCGATAATGAGTGAGGTCATTGATTCTTTTGATGTAGATACTGTTGTTCATGTGGCAAATGATTATTTAGGATTCAATGAATCTTTAAATCATGGACAGTTGTTAAAAGAGTTTAAGCCTGAATCCAATGTAAATAGACAATTATTGGGTATTGCGAATATGCTACATAACGGTAGCTTACGGCCAATGGTTGAGGATGTAGTCCTGGAGAAAAACCGAATGAAAGGCATCTTTCATAAAGGGGGGGCAATGAAATTTATCAATAAACTTTTGAAAAAACAGACCAAAGTAACTAAGCAACAATCCAAACCTTCTTCTCAAACACAAACGGTTTCTTAAATGAGTATTCGTGATCGATTAAGACAAGGCGAACAAAAGAACCAGGCGCTTGAAAACCTGGTAAACGCCGATAGTTTGCAATTTGATGAGGATAACGCTTCTCCTAGAAAAAATATCAAAGAGTCCAGTCTGACCCAAAATATTACATTTCAAGAAATTAAATCGCGTTGCCAAAAAAAAGCCGCTGAAGATGAGGCTTTTTATGAAGCCGACAGTAAGGAAACCCGACAAGAACTCAAACCTCGCCTGGAAATGTTGGTTCGAAATGTGGCAGCTGAAATGGGTTATCCGTTGTCGGAAATTGAAATCCGCCAGCTTGGGGTTGAGTTGTTGGATGAAATTTATGGCTTAGGTCCAATCGAGCCATTGTTGGCCGACCCAACCATTTCAGATATCCTCATTAATGGCTATGATCAAATTTATGTTGAGCGCAGAGGGTTACTTGAATTAAGTGATGTGCGCTTCATAAGTGAAGAGCACCTGAGGAATAAAGTGGATCGAATGCTTTATTCAACAGGTCGTCGAGTTGATGAGTCATCTCCGTTGGTTGATGCTAGGCTTCCCGACGGTTCTCGTATCAATATCATTATTCCCCCTTTAGCCGTAGACGGTATTAGTGTCTCTATCCGAAGATTTCCGGAGCAACATCTTCGTGCTAAGGATTTGATAGCCTATGGCTCAATGACGGAACAGATGTTTCTTTTTCTGGATTACGCTGTAAAAGCTGGGTTGAACATTCTTGTCTGTGGCGGAACTGGCTCAGGTAAAACAACAACACTCAATATGTTATCGGGATTGATTCCTGAGAATGAACGAACCGTTACGATTGAAGACAGTGCCGAATTGAGAATGCAGCAGGCTCATGTAGTTCGATTAGAAACCAGACCACCTAATGCAGAGGGGGTAGGTGAAGTAACCCAACGTGAATTGTTAAAGAATGCGTTACGTATGCGTCCCGATCGTATAGTATTAGGGGAAGTTCGTGGTGGTGAAGTTTTAGATATGTTGCAGGCTATGAATACCGGGCATGACGGTTCTCTGGCTACTCTGCACGCAAACAGTCCGCGCGATAGCATTGCTCGTCTAGAGCTTATGATTAACCTGAGTGGGGTTGATATTCCTGCGGCATCTATCCGTAAGCAGATTGCCAGTGCGATAGACTTAATTATCTATGTGAATCGTGGTAAAGACGGTAAACGCAGAGTTGAATTTATTACTGAGGTGGTAGGGGTTGAAGAGGACAACGTCGTTCTTCAAGAGATTTTTGTTTTCGAAAACCAGCTCAATAAAACTTCTGGAAGTATGCGTGGTGCTTTCCGCGCGACAGGTTTAAGACCTGCTTGTGGTAAAAAGTGTGAAGCTGTCGGCTATAGTTTCCCTGCGGATATGTTTAATTTTGTCCAGGAAGTTAGTTGATGGATGCTGAACTTCTCATTATTGCATTAGCTATTTTTGCATCGTTTATCTTGTTTACCATAGGCATGTCTTGGGGGCGACAGCAAAAACAGAAACAGCAACTCAATCAATTGTTAATTCGTATTGGCATCAACCATTCTGAACAAAAAACCATTCAAGAACAGCTTCTTTCCCAAGCGGAAAAAACATGGTATCTGTGGTTAAGCGGTAAGTTTAAGAAGGCAGGGATTACTCAAAAACAAGAAGTTATTAAGGTTATTATCGCTCAAGCAGTTTTAATATTTTTAAGTCTCTTTCTACTGATTGCAAATCTTCACGACCTTAGTGGCAAAGTCATTTTAGCAATTATATTGTTAGTATCGCTGCCTTCGATATTTTTAATGGTAAAAATTAATAAACGACAGACAGAGTTACGTCAAAGATTTCCAGAAATGTTAGATTCTATTGTCCGCTCTTTGCAATCAGGCTATGGAATCGATGGTGCCATTTCCGCAGTGGGGGAGGATATGGAAGGGCCTTTGGCTCAGGAAATGAAGGAGGTCAATAAACAGCTCGTTTTAGGGATAAGTATGCGTGACATTCTTCGAGAATTTCAACGGCGCGTGGATTTGCCGGAAGCACAATTTTTTGTTATCACGTTGATTATTCAACGTGAAACGGGTGGTCAATTGTCGAGTATCTTAAGTGAGCTATCCAAGTTGATGCGACGTCGTGAAAATTTTCAAGCAAAACTGAAAACACTGACTGCAGAATCACGTTTTACTGCATGGTTTATAGGAGGAGCTCCAGTTGGCTATTTGGGTTATAAATACTTTTTTGATTATCCATCCATGACGTTTTTTATTGAAGACCCTTTAGGAAATCAATTGCTATGGGTGTCGATTATTCTGATTGCGCTTGGAATGATTATCCTTCGTCAAATGTTAAAAATGAGGTTTTAGAAGCGTGTCATACCTTTTATTACTGTCCATCGTGGCAATACTTGCTTTTTTCGCGACTTGGTTGATTGTCAAACGCATTTTGGTAGCGCATATGGTTCAGTTAGAAAAGGAACATATGAAGGCTCGTGTCGGTCTTGTAAGCCAGTATGTAAAACAGAAAAATAGCTATAACCGCTGTTGGTGGTGTTCTTTAGGACGGTCTCTAGGGCCGAAAAACGGCAAAGAAATTGCCAAACTACAAGAGCAATTAATTAGTGCTGGATATAGACGGGATAGTGACATTGGCGGTTACTTTTTCATCAAGTATATGTTGATTATCGCATCTGCTTTATTCATGGCTTTTCTTTGGAGTTGGCAGTTAGTCTCTCCCGTTTGGATGATTATCGTTCCGGTGATCTTCTTATTACTGCCAGAGAGGGTTGTAATTTATAAAGGTCAGAAAAGGTTGGGTTTGATTGATGCACATCTTCCTGATTTTTTAGATATGTGCAATATCTGCATGAATGCAGGTTTAAGTTATCTGGTCGCAATCAAAAGAGTTTCAAGTGAACTTCGGAATGTGCATCCTGAAATCTGTTATGAGTTTGAGTATTTATTGGATCAAATTCAAATTGGTATGTCTAGAACGGATGCATTGCGTCAGTTTGCAGAGCGTAACCCTACAAGAGATGTGCAGAGCCTGGTACAAGTGTTGATACAGAATGAAAAATTAGGTAGCTCGATAGGTGAAGCTCTAAACGAGTTCTCTCGTAGAATGTATTTAAATAGAGAGCAGATGATGGAAGAAAAGGCGGCTAAAACTTCAGCAAAGATGGCTGTAGTCATCATGCCGTTTTTGATGCTACCGTATTTGATACTCCTGCTTGGTGAGAAAATGGTTATCTTAGGAAGAACTTTTTGATGAAAAATGCCATGTTGCCAAATATTGACTTCTTCAGAGCTGTGTTGGTTTTGTTTGCTTTGATTTCTTTTTCCGGGTGTACCCAGTTCGCAGCAAAAAACGAAAGTAAAAATGACTATTCAACTTTTTCGCAACAAGTTGAGCCTTTGTCAACGGAACTTGGTCCGACTGAAGAATTAGATTTTGCTTTGGACTTGGCAAAACTATTAATTGAAAGAAAAAAGTTTTCACAAGCTGAGACTTTGCTACATAGATTACGTAAGGTCAATCGGGATGATATTCGAGTCTATAGAATGTTAGCTCAAATTTATGAAGCGCAGCAAAAATCGAATATGGCGTTTGTCGCTTGGCTAGAAATTAATAAATTTACCGATAAAACCATTGACGATGAATCGGAGTTAGCAAGACTCTCCCTTATCAATGAGGATTTTAGTTTAGCTGAAACGATATATTACGACTGGTTAAAGTCTGATGAGCTTAATAGAAAAGTCAGTGCTTTAAATAACTTGGGTTTTTCAGCGATTTTACAAAAAAAATATCAACGTGCTCAAAGCTTTTTTATGCAGGCGTTAGAACATGATCCTTTGAATGCAAAAGCCTTGAATAATTTAAAGTTAGTGAAAAGTTTGGTGGAGTAGATATGTCTAATGATTCAGTACTACAAAAACAAAGAGGTTCAATCTCTCTTTTAGGCGCTCTTAGCATCGCAACAGCTTTATCAGGTGTCTTTACGGTTATGGAGTTAGGCAATAAGATGATTATGGAGCGTAATTTCAATAATTACGCCCAAGCCTTAGCGCCTGTCGCTTTAAGAACCGAGTTGGCCTTGACAGAGGATAATATTGCGACTGAAGGGGATAAGGTACGTGAAGTTATTGGTGATTTTTTAAGTAAGTTAGGCCATACACTTGATGGCGATGTGTCGTTAAATATTACATTTGGAAATATGAAAACGGTACCAGCATATTCATATACAGATCCAAAAACCAATCTCACCTATACGATAACCGAAGAGTTTGAACCTTTAACTGAATATGAATCAAATCCTCGTTCCGGTCAGGATGCCGATGGTAAGCCAATTCAATTCAGTGCTGTTGCCTTGGAATTGGTAGAAAGTTCACCGACAGGTCTACTTGGTTTCCACCCTAAAGGACAGGCGATTTACGGTATTTCTGAAGAAGATGCCAATAGTACCGATATGGCCGATTGTTTTTGTGATAAACGTTATGATATGTGTTTGTCGGCTGATATGAGTGCTGTGCCAGCGACATTTCCTGGAAATATCGGAGCTCCGGGTTCGGTCGATAGACAGAATTATTGTGAATATGGCTATGTTGAATCCCATCCTGGAAATGTTGACAAAACAAAATATCCTTCAGTTGAACTCTCGTCCCAGTGGCTGGGTAAGGTTGAGGAGGGTAGTACGGAGCTTGTTGATATAAACGATAGTTCTCAAATGGATAACTATGATATTGTCGCTGCTCAGCAGCCATTGGAAGTGGTCAGCGGGGTGAATCCTTTTCCTACTAAAACCTGGAATTTTTGGAGTTTGTTATGGGGGACGAGTAGTGCAGATTATTATGTTAAGAACTGGGATGGCTCTACCTTAGAAAAAAACGATAGCTATGATAATGGTTTCGAAACGACGGGTGACTACTTGTATCATAAGGTCGCTTTATTTGGCTTTCTGTTGCCACAAGATAAAGAAGTCTATGTGGATGGCTATTTTTATGTCGGTCGTACGGGTGTCTGTGTCGATGGTACCGATGCTACAGATGTGCCAAATATTACGGGCGCTTTAGCCGATATGACAGATGGGCCAAAAAATTCCACTGACGCAGAGGTCCAACGTTGTTTAAGTTATGAAACAACCTTAGGTAGTACGAGTTCAACCACTGATGTGACTACATGTATGTTCTTTGGCTGTTGCTGTACAACGACCTCGGTAACAACAACAACAAACATTGATGGTTATGCCCAACAAAGTTGTAAAGACTTTAACCGTACTCCGTCAACACGATTGAATTTCTTTCAATGGATGATGAGTCTGTTTTTTTCGCCTTTCATTGATTGGCAAACCAGTTATCAGCAACTTGATTGCGGTGTGAAGAAAATGAAAACCTATCCTACTTTTTCATGGTTATTTTGGCGATAGGCCAGTCCAGTGACTTGCTTAATTGTTTCTAGACATTATTTAACTGAACAAGTATAATCCTGCATTCCTTAGGAGAGCTGTCTGAGCGGCTGAAGGAGCTCGCCTGGAAAGCGGGTATAGGTTAATACCTATCGGGGGTTCGAATCCCCCGCTCTCCGCCAAAGCGGGTATCGTATATTGGCTATTACCTCGGCCTTCCAAGCCGATGAGAGGAGTTCGATTCTCCTTACCCGCTCCATATTATGGTGACTCTATTCATCCCCTCGCGACGCTAAGTTGGGAACTCCGCCAGGTCCGGAAGGAAGCAACGGTACCTTCTGATGCGTGCGCCGAGGTAAGGTGGGTAGGGTCGCCACCCATTTCTTTACTGTTTTATTCTACTTCGTTGTCGATTTATAAGTTACCAGGCCTGGTATATCTGCGGATATTTCTGCTTTAGATTTTGTTTTTTGATAGGACTTCCGTTGCAACCTCGTTGTTTGACAGACCTTTTAAATAGTTCTGATTTTGTCGTCAAGACACGTTAAAATAAATGCCAATTTTTGAACTTAAAGAGTTGTTGTTCTCGTTATGAGTTATACCGTTTTAGCACGCAAGTGGCGTCCAAAAAACTTTGCTGAGTTAGTTGGTCAGTCTCACGTAATGCAGGCATTATCAAATGCACTGGATCAGCAACGTCTGCATCATGCTTACTTGTTCACCGGTACTCGTGGCGTAGGTAAAACGACCATTGCCAGAATTTTCGCCAAAGCTTTAAATTGCCAAGAGGGTATCTCTTCGACTCCTTGTGGGGTTTGCGAAACCTGCCGTTCTATTGATGAAGGTCGTTTTATTGATTTAATCGAAGTCGATGCGGCATCCAAAACCAAAGTGGATGATACCCGCGAGATTCTAGATAATGTTCAGTTTGCGCCGACTCAAGGTCGTTATAAGGTTTACCTAATCGATGAAGTTCACATGCTTTCTAAAAGCAGTTTTAATGCTTTATTGAAAACGCTTGAAGAACCGCCCGAGCATGTTAAATTTTTATTGGCGACGACCGATCCACACAAGTTGCCGATTACCGTTCTATCGCGTTGCTTACAATTTAATTTAATGCGTTTAACCCAGCCTCAGATACAAAATCATCTGGCGCATATCTTGGTGCAGGAAAAGATTCCTTTTGAAGACTCCGCTTTAGCGTTGATTGCCAAGAGTGCGGATGGTTCGGCTCGTGATAGTTTGAGTTTGTTGGATCAGGCGATTGCTTATGGTGCCGGTGAAGTGATGTTTGAGCCTGTGCAAACCATGTTGGGATTGGTTGACCAACAGTTTGGCGTAGCCATCTTACAAGCCTTGGCTCATGATGATGCTCAACAGGTAAAAAATGTGATCCAGCAGTTGGCGACAATGGGGGTGGATTACCAGGCATTATTGGCTCAATTGATTGAAAGCTTGCACGCCATCTCTTACGTGCAGGTATTTTCCGATAATGAAACCACCACTTTGTTGCCGGCAGAAATTGTCAAAGGTTTTGCAGCGAGTTTTGCTCCAGAGAGAGTGCAGTTGTTGTATCAAATCGCACTTTTGACCAAGCAAGACATGCAGTTGGCTCCGGATGTTCGAATCGGCTTTGAAATGGCCTTGATGCGAATGTTGGCATTTCAACCCGCTCACGCGGTAATTGCCGAAAATCAGTCGAATCAGGTAGCCGTCAAGCAAGTTTCGCAATCTGAGCCAGTTATGGCAGAATCTGCTGATGCCGAGCTTTCGCCAATGGATGCCTTAGCCGGACTTGCAACCGCACGTTCATTGGTCGGAAAAAAAAACTTTTCAATAAACGCTGAAACAGAGTTAACAACTGATGAATCAGCTTTTTCCAAAGTAGAAGAGTCGCTTCCAGAAGTCGGCTATGCTCAAGCCGCATCCGAAGAGAATGATTCTCAACAGGCCTATCTGCAGCAAGCCGATTCCCTGCAGTATTTACAGCAGACAGATAATCAACAAGATTATGAACAACAGCAATTTGAAGAACGCCCGTTTGACAATCAACCAACCCTTATAGCGTCACATCAAGCCGTTCCTTTACCAAGCGAACTGCCGACTAATGATTTGGTTCAAACAGTTAATGATTCTCAGGCTAATCCATCTTATTCAAATACAAAAAGTGAGCCGGCAGGGGGCACCGACCACCTGGCTCAAATTCGCGAACGCCTGAAACAACCGTTCGCTAAGCCTGGTTCAAACACGGCTATAGAACAGCCACCGCAAGCGGAGAAAAATGCTGACCTTGAGCCTGTAATGCCGTCAGAGGTTGTTGATGAACATTCAAGTTCGGTTGCAGTCCCTGTGCATGACTTAATAAGTGAGCAGATTAATCATCTACAGAATCAGGCGTTTGCCCAAAACCAGCAAATGGGGTCTGATGAAGATGTTGCATACCAATCTTCTGCAACAATGATTGATGATTTACCGCCTTGGCATCTTGATGAAACCGAGCAAGGGGTGAGTTTAGCCGCTGATCGTCATAGTGAAAATAGTTCAGTTCAGCAATTTAACCCCAATTCGATAACAGCAAAGCATCAGCCTGAAGCTGCGCCAAATTCAGACGATTTAACACAGGTTGAGTCAAGCCAAGCGAAGCAAGGTGTTGAAAGCTTGGCGGTCGTTGAACAAGCTGAATTCGCTCCTTCAGGCGACTATTTGCAAGATTGGATATCAATCATCCAATGTCTGGACTTGAAAGGCATGGCTGAGGATATGGCTCGTAATAGTGTGCTTGTCGAATTAACCGATAAGGTATTACGGATGAGTATTGATCCTGAACAGCAATATGCCAAGCCTGAAATGGTCTTAGAGCAAATCGAGGCTGCCGTAAAAACCTATTTTGGTACTCAGATGGTTTTTGAAGTGGTAGGGGCGTCTGAGCATTTTACGCCTGTTAAATACGAGCAAAAACTGGCCGAAGATAAACAGTTGGCTGCACAGCAATCGATTGCCAACGATGGAGTGGTAAATTCATTTCTTGCTCAACTAGGAATGGACGTGATTCCAGGAACGCTTAAACCCTTGTAGCAGGTTTTTTAAGTGTTTTATTGGTGATTTAAGCTCAAGATTAAATTTAGAATTCAAGAAATGTATAACAGAAAATAAAGGAAAGTTTATGTTTGGTGGAAAAGGTGGCCTTGGCAACTTAATGAAGCAAGCTCAAGAGATGCAGAAAAATATGCAAGCAGCTCAAGAGGAAATTGCCAAAATGGAAGTCAATGGTGAAGCCGGTGGTGGCATGGTCAAAGTGGTTATGACCGGTAAACATGAATTGGTTAAGGTTGAGATCGATGATTCCTTGATGGATGACAAAGAGATGCTTGAAGATTTGTTTGCTGCGGCGGTCAATAGTGCCGCTCGCCGTGTAGAAGAGGTTACCCAAGAAAGAATGGGTGGTTTAACCGCGGGAATGAATATGCCAGCCGGCATGAAGATGCCGTTCTAAGCAAAAAATGAGATTGTGAATTGCAAAGTCCTTTAATCCAAGAGCTCATTGAAGCTTTTCGTGTTCTACCCGGAGTAGGACCAAAATCGGCGCAACGTATGGCGTATCATCTGTTGGAGCGCAATAAAAGTGGTGGTTTACTTTTGTCGCAAGCTTTGTCTAAAGCGGTTGAAGAAGTTGGACACTGTTCACTTTGTAGAACCCTGACAGAGGAAGAAACTTGCAGTATTTGCCAGTCAGCTCGCAGAGCAACCGGTGAATTGTGTATTGTTGAATCTCCTGCTGATGTTGGTGTGATAGAGCAATCAGGTATCTTTCAGGGGCAGTATTTTGTTTTGATGGGGCATTTGTCACCGATTGATGGTATTGGTCCGAAACAGATAGGTTTAGACCTATTGGAATCGCGGTTGTCAGACGGTTCTGTTTCTGAATTGATTATTGCCACCAATCCTACGGTTGAGGGTGAAGCCACGGCGCATTATATTCAGCAGATGGCAATCAAACAGGGTGTAGTGGTATCTCGGTTGGCTCAAGGTATTCCGATGGGTGGCGAGTTGGAATATTTGGATAGTGGAACCCTGTCACAGGCATTTTTAGCTAGAAGATCGATGTAATTCGTTTTCAGACTTATCGTTTGGACATAAAAAATCCCGCTTTTGCGGGATTTTTTATGGGGTAAGCAAAAAAGGAATTATTTTTTTGCCATCAAAAATTCCAACAAAGCCTTTTGAGCATGCAGTCTGTTTTCGGCTTCGTCCCAAACAACGCTGTCTTTGGCGTCAATCACGTCGGCAGTCACTTCTTCACCACGATGTGCGGGTAGGCAGTGCATGAATAAGGCTTCTTTGTCTGCCTTATCCATTACTTCCTTATTCACCTGGTAGTCAGCAAATGCCCGTTCACGCAGTTTCTGTTCTTCTTCTTGCCCCATGCTTGCCCAGACATCGGTAACGATTAAGTCTGAGTTCTCAGCAGCGTCTAAAGTGTTTCGTACAATTTCCACACGGTCGCTATTGGCATTGACCAGGTCCATATTCGGGTCATAGCCTTCCGGACAAGCGATACGTAACTTAAAGCCATATTGAGCTGCGGCATTAATATAGGAGTGGCACATGTTATTCCCGTCACCGACCCAAGTAACCGTCTTGCCTTCAATGCTTCCACGGTGCTCTTGATAGGTTTGCATGTCAGCCAATAGCTGACAAGGGTGGTAATCATCCGTCAAAGCATTGATGACTGGTACCGATGAATGTTTTGCAAAGGTTTCCACAATGTCATGGCCAAAAGTACGAATCATGATGCCGTCCACCATGCTGGAAATCACACGTGCACTGTCTTCAATCGGCTCACCGCGACCAAGCTGGGTATCGTTTGAAGATAGAAACAACGCGTGACCTCCCAATTGAGTCATGCCCGCTTCAAATGAGATACGGGTACGTGTTGAAGATTTTTCAAAAATCATCGCTAAGGTTTGATTTTTCAGGGGTTCAAATATTTCCCCCGCTTTATGCATGGCTTTAAGTTCTGTGCCACGCTGCATAATCTGCCTTAGTTCCGCAGGTGTTAAGTCTTGTAGGGTTAAAAAGTGTCTTACAGTCATCTTTCTAATCTTTATTTTATTTGTTTAAAAAGGTTTTAATTAATTCACTGAGTGTATTAACTAAGAATACGGTTTGTTCTGTGCTCATGACAAAAGTCGGTAGCAGTCTAACGGTATCGCCGCGGGTGACATTGATGAGCAAACCCTGTTCAAGGGCCATGGTAACCAGGTCACCACAAGGGCGGTCAAGTTGAATACCAATCATGTAGCCTTTGCCGCGAACCTCAACGACACCATTTTGTCCTTTAAGGGTTTGCTGGAATTGTTCAATCAGTAATTGACCTTTCTTAGCAACCGCAGCGACATGGTTATGAACTTCCATGGTATTGATTACCGCTAAGCCGGCGGCGCAGGCAAGCGGGTTTCCGCCGAAAGTGGTACCGTGATTACCTGGAGCAAAGGTATTGGCAGCTTCGCCTTGTGCAAGACATGCACCAATCGGCATACCGTTACCTAATGCTTTGGCAAGAGTTAATACATCTGGCTTGATATTGTCATGCTGGAATGCGAACCATTCGCCAGTGCGTCCCATCCCGGTTTGAATTTCGTCAACCATCAGTAGCCAGTTATTCGCATCACAAATTTCACGAAGTGTTGCTAAGTAACCTGTTTTAGGTACATGAATACCGCCTTCACCTTGTACGGGTTCTACTAGAATGGCAACAATGTTTTTGTTATCGCTGTGTGCCTTAACGGCATCGATATCATCGAACGGTACACGTATAAAACCTTCAACCAAGGGGGCAAAACCTTCGTGAACTTTTGGATTTCCCGTTGCTGACAACGTCGCTAAGGTACGGCCGTGAAAACTGTTTTCCATGACGATAATGCAAGGGTTGTCGATATTGTGTTTGTGGGCATATTTTCGGGCGATTTTAATCGCCGCTTCATTCGCCTCAGCGCCGGAATTGGAGAAAAACACTTTATCCATGCCAGAGTGTTCAATCAACTTATCGGCAAGCGCTTGTTGGTTGGCGATTTGATAGAGGTTGCTGGTGTGAATCAAGGTTTGGCTTTGTTTGCAAATCGCATCACTTATTGCAGGGTGGGCGTGGCCTAAACTACATACGGCAATTCCGCTGATGGCATCAAGGTACGATTTTCCATTAGTATCATGCAGGGTCGCTCCGTCACCTTTTTCGAAGGTCACCGGTAATCTTGCATAAGTATTCATTAAATGATCTGACATAAAATATCCTAATAATCGTTATGGTTTTGTAACCATAATTCACGCTGAAAGCAAATTCATGTGTTGGATAAACAAAAAAAGCAACCCGAGAGAAGTATTTATAAATATCCAGCTTGGACTAGGTGTTTATAAATGCTTTCTGCAAGGTTGCTTTTTTGATTGCACTTAATAACTTAAAAAGTTTTAAGTTGCCATGCAATTCCAAAAAAATGATTTTATCTAAATCTCGCAATAATTCAAGTCTAATAGGGTTGAGTAAGTAAAAAGAACCCATAAAATCACCTAAAACATGGTTTTTATTGGAAAAACATTCAAAACTTCAATTGTGATAGTCAGGATTTAGGATAAAATATCGCTCTTAATATTTTTGAAAATTTTGTGGAGAATTTGTTAATGCAAACGATGGCAGATAGAGATGGCGTAATCTGGTTAGATGGCGAAATGGTTCCATGGCGCGACGCTAAGGTTCACGTTTTAACACATACCTTACATTATGGTATGGGTGTGTTTGAAGGTGTGAGAGCTTATGATGCGGAACAGGGAACCTCTATTTTCCGTTTGGATGCGCATACCGATCGTTTGGTTAACTCAGCAAAAATCATGAATATGCCAATGCCGTTTGATAAAGCGACTTTGAATGAAGCACAGTGTGCGGCGGTTCGTGAGAACAATCTTAAATCGGCTTACATTCGTCCAATGGCCTTTTACGGTTCTGAAGGTATGGGATTACGTGCGGATAACCTTAAAGTGCATGTGATGGTTGCGGCTTGGGAATGGGGCGCGTACATGGGTGAAGAGAACCTGACTCGTGGTATTAAAATCGCCACCTCTTCTTATACACGTCACCATGTGAACGTCACCATGACTAAAGCGAAATCAAACGGTTCTTATATGAACTCTATGCTTGCGCTACAAGAAGCGATGAATCACGGTTGTGATGAAGCTTTGTTGTTGGATGTAGATGGTTATGTAGCTGAAGGTTCGGGTGAGAACTTCTTTATGGTAAAAGACGGTGTGTTATATACGCCTGAATTAACCTGTTGTTTAGATGGGATTACTCGTAAAACCATTATGAAGCTAGCTAAAGATATGGGTATTGAAGTGATTGAAAAGAAAATCACCCGTGATGAAGTCTATATTGCGGACGAAGCTTTCTTTACCGGTACTGCGGCAGAAGTAACGCCAATCCGTGAATTGGATAACCGTCCTATCGGTATCGGTTCACGTGGTCCAATCACTGAAAAGCTACAGAGTTTGTACTTTGACATCGTTCACGGCCGTTCTGCAGAACATATGGAATGGTTAACTAACGTCGCTAAATAAGGAGAGCTTAAATGAGTGAAAATTCAACTAATTCAAAATCTCATTATGAAGTGACTTATGATGATTTACCGTTACACTGCCCAACACCTGATATGAGTAAATGGAACTCGCATCCGCGCGTGTTTTTACCGATAGAAGCAACTGGTAAAGCCAAGTGTCCATATTGTGGTGCTGAATACACTTTAAAAGATTTTGACCCGAGTCATTCAGGTCATCATTAATCTAGATTTAAAAGCATCCACGCAAAGCTACCAGGCCTGGTAGCTTTGCAAAAAAACCAAAAAAGCTGTAATTGATTTGATGCAATTACGGCTTTTTTGGTTTTAAAATTCGCATTTTCGATTTAACCAGGCCTGGTTAGAACCGCTATTGATTAATAATCTTTTAAATTCCAGCGATTATGCACCCACAAATACTGGCTGGGATTGCGGACAATCTCTGCTTCATACAAGTGGTGCAGTCTTAAGGTATCTTGGTAATCATCCCCTGATGGGAAGTCAGTCAAAGCCGGTAAAAATTCCACTTCGTAATGTCCATTCTCCAATCTCCGGGTAAAGGTCGGCACCACTGCACAACCCGTCATCTTGGCTATTTTAGAGGTAGCTGGATTGCTTTTGGCTTTAACCCCAAAAAAAGGCACTTCAACATGGCCTTTGGCGCGATAACGCTGGTCTGGTAAAAAAGTCATGCTGTGGCCTGCGCGCAAGACTTTCAGCATCTGGCGGGTGTTGGCATTGGATACCGGCTCAACCTGCTCACCGTTACTGAATTCAATCGAACGTCCTTTGGCGATTAAGTAATCCATTAAAGGGTTGTCATGCGGGCGATAAACGGCGTGATAATTGGTTAAAAATGAAACAAATAGGCCGGTTAACTCTAGAGTAGTAAAGTGCGGCGCCAAAATTAAAACCCCTTTGCCTTGTTGTTGCGCATTGCGCAGATTGTCTTCACCAATAAAGGTCACAAGCTTTCTTTCAAAGGCATTTTGATGATTGGTTTTGTGGTCACCCCACCAAACAATCGTCATCTCCATCAGGGATATGCCCAAAGATTCAAAATGCTGTGTTAATAGGCGCTGGATATCCGTGGCCGATTTTTCAGGAAAGCAGAGTTTTAAATTGGCTAAAGCAAGGCGGCGGCGTCTGGGGGAAAGACGGTACAGTAGTTTTCCAAGAATTTTACCGATTGCAAACTTCCAGCGAAAAGGGACTAAAGCCAATAAACGTAATAACCCTATGCCTAGCCAAATACCCCAGTATTGAGGTGCAAAAAATCGCGTTTGAAAATGTTGGGTATAAAGCTTTTTAGATGACTTACTCATCGAACTCCTGTCCTTGATAGAGTTGAGAATAGATGCCTTGATGGGCTAAAAGCTCCGCATGGTTGCCTTGTTCCATTAGTTTTCCGTGTTGCATTACAACAATGTTATCGGCATTTTCAATGGTGCTTAAGCGGTGGGCGATCACAATCACGGTACGGTTTTGTTTAAGCGTGTCCATCGCGCGCTGAATCATTTGCTCACTTTGATTGTCTAAAGCGGAAGTGGCCTCGTCAAAAATCAAGATAGGAGCGTTTTTCAAGAATGCTCTGGCAATCGCAATACGCTGACGTTGCCCACCGGAGAGTAAGTTGCCGTTTTCACCTATCGAGGTGTCTAATCCAGCTGGAAGCTTTTCAATAAATTCCCAGGCATGAGCGGCTTTTGCGGCCGTAATAATGGCATCACGATCATGTTCACTATGACCATAAGCGATATTGGCGGCTACGGTATCATCAAACAGCGTGACTTTTTGGCTGACAAGGGCGATCTGTTCTCTTAAAAAATGGCGCTCTAAGGTTTGGATGTCTTGGCCGTCTAATAAAATTTGTCCTGAATCGGCGTCATAAAAACGGGTAATCAAATTAACTAAGGTCGATTTACCGCTGCCCGATTGACCGACTAAAGCGGTGGTTTTACCGGCAGGAATAGTAAGATTAAAATTTTCCAGCGCGGCATGTTGGCTATTAGGGTAGCTGAAATTCACTGCGTTAAATTGCAATTCGCCTCGAGCGTTTTCCAAGGTATGAGTGCCGGTATTGGCTTCGTTGGGTTGGTCTAGTAGTTCAAAAATACTTTCCGAAGCGGCCATGCCTTTTTGCACGGTTTCGTTAATGCTGGTCAAACGGCGAATCGGTTCAAAGGTTAACGCCATCGCGGTGATGTAAGCGAGTAGTTCACCTGGCGTAAACAGGTTTTGTGCTGACATTTGCATCGCCACATACACCACTCCTGATAAAGCAATCGCCGCTAAAACCTGAACCAGCGGGACGTTTAAGGCCGATACCTTGGTGACTTGCATGGAGTTGTTCAATAGTTCGGTTGCAGTGTTCTGAAAACGAGTTTGTTCATACTGTTCAGCGCCATAGATTTTAATGTCTTGGTGGGCCGTCAAGCTCTCTTCCAAGCGTTCGGTAAGCTGTCCCATATTGCGTTGCATAGCCTTACTGGAGTTACGCATCAGTTTGCTGGCCTTATCAATAATATAGGCGACCACCGGCCCAACAATCAGCATCAGCAAGGTCAGCTGCCATGAGATATAAAGCAGATAGGCAATCAAAGCCACAATGGTCAAGCTATCGCGAATTAAAATCACCCAGGCGGTGGATAACGCATTACTGGCTTGCGGCACATCGTAGGTGATTTTGGACATGAGCTTGCCGGTGCCATAGCTTTGAAAAATGCCAAACGGCAGGTGTTGCATTTTATGGTACATATCTGCACGAATAGCCAACACGGCTTTTTGGGCAATCCACTGGCTAAACACTTTGCTGAAGTATTCGGCAATTCCCTTAATGATAAAGACCCCTGCCAAAAGCAGAGGCATCATTACAAAAGAGTCTGGATTTTTGGCAATCAAACTTTCGTCTACCAGCTCTTTAAGAACCATGGCAATTGCGGGCTCCATGGCGGCAATGGTTAATAAAGCCAATAAGGTAACGGCAATCAGGCTTTTAAACGGCATAATATAGCCAAGTAGCCTTCGGTAGAGTGATAGGGTTTGACGGTCAAACATGAATTACTCTCGATTTAAGATTTTATTAACAACGATGTTGGCCCAGCCCGAACTGTGAAAGCTTTGATTTAGTGCCGGTTTATCGTAGTGATTTTCTAACCAATCTAAAAACTCGGTTTCAGGGTGTTGTTCACGATAACGTAAATAGTCGTCAAAAAAATAATCTAATTTACCGGTTTCCGCCCAGCGAAAATGTCCATATTTCATGCTCAGTTGCTTCAAAGCCTCTTCAATAGGTTGCTTTTCAATAAACAGTTTATAAAACACACTCATCATGCCGGCACGGTCGGCACCTGATTTACAGTGAATTAAAATCGGGTATTCGGCTGTTTCTAAAATCTGTTTGGCTTGTAATACCTTGTCAACATCCGGTAAAGAGCGAGAAGAAATTGGATGGTTGATAAGGGTGATTCCGTACTTTTCACAGGCCTCTTTTTCAAGCAAATAAGCCCCCGTCGTATCCGCTCGGCGCATGCTGATAATGGTTTTAACCCCATGTTTATGATGCAGTTTTTTTATAAATGCTGGAGAGGGGTGGTTGCTACGGTAGGCGTTGTTAGAAAGCGCATAAAAATTTCTGAACAGGCTACGGAGTATTTCATGGTCAACAAACCATGCATGCAAATGGGCCTTTAAGCGTTTCCAAAAGGAGTTTAATTGATTCATTCTGGCTTTTTTCAGCGGATTAAGTTGTGGGTATTTTACCCTTTTATTAGGCTTAAATGATAAAATCACGTTTTTGTCGTAAATTGCAACGTATGCTTTTTTAAAAACGGAGTAACTGTGTCTAAATTGGTTCGTTCACATTGGTGGTCAGTGTTTTTTGTACTGTTTTTCCCATTGTTGATTATGTACATCTATTCCGATTTTATTCGTAGCTCAGAACTCAATGCCCGTTTAGGTTGGTTGATTCTATTAGGCGGTTTAGCTTATTTATTCAGACATACGGTTTTACAAAAAATTCTATTAGGTGTGATTTTTCTATTTGCGATATCCGGTAGTATGGATATTGTTTATGCGGTTACTTTTGGTGGGGTATTTGTCAGCGCCACGTTTGAGGCCATTGCCTTAACCGATACCCATGAAGCGCTTGAGTTTTTACAGGCCTATATTAGTGTAGAGAATGTCTTAATCTTATTGGCTTATTGGACAATCGCTTTTTATTCTTTAAAGAAAATCTTATTTAAAGAAGCCGAATTAACCCGTGAAAAAGTCTTTGCAGGCCTGGGTGTTTTGATGCTTTTGGTCGCCATTCAGCAAATTAACGACCGCGGTCGTACCTTTGATGTGATTCCCGGTTTTACCGGGGTGGCAATTGATTATGTGAAGAATGAAGATGCAATAAGTGTTGAGATTGAAAAGCGAAAGGAACTGTATAAAAACCTTTCTTATGGAGCTAAGGCTTGTAATGAAGGGCCGCAAACTTATGTTGTTGTGGTTGGTGAATCCTTAAATCGTAATCACATGTCGTTGTATGGCTATAAGCGAAATACAACTCCTTTCTTGGATCAGTTGGGTGCAGATTTATTGGTGTTTAGGGATGTTATTTCCAACTTTGCACAAACAGCGCAATCCTTAAATGTCACATTAACTAAGTCAGATATTGAAAATAAACTATCGATTTCAGAAGCATCAAGTGTATTAGAAGTGTTTAAAAAGGCAGGATTTAAAACATGGTGGATTTCAAACCAACAACCACTTAGACGTCCTACGAGTGCAATTGCTTCTTTAGCAGATGTGCCAAAATTTATAAGTCACGACTTTCATGGTGTCGAAGTTAATCGCTATGATGGTTATTTATTGCCAGTAATCCAAGAAGCAATTAATGATGAAGCAAAAAATAAAGTGATTTTTGTGCATTTGATGGGTAGTCATTTGCAGTATGCAAACCGCTTTCCTCCTGAACAAGCCGTGTTTACTGATAATAAAGGGATCAAACCCTACACGAATGATATTTCGACAAGCCAACTAGATTTTATTAACGCTTACGATAATTCAGTACATTACACCGATTTTGTGCTCGGTGAAATTATTAAACAGCTTAAAACGACGCGAGGCATCGCAGGATTAACCTTCTGGTCAGACCATGGTGAAGAGGTGTTTGATACCAAAGACTTTAAAGGTCATGGGCCAGATGGCGTGACCACCAGTATGTTGGAAGTGCCATTTATGTTTTGGCGAAATGCGGCTTATCAAACGGAGTTTTCAGAGCGTGACAAGTTAATAGCCTCACATATCAAATCGCCTATTATGCTGGATGACTTTTTTCATATCGCTCAGTGTATGATTCCCGTAGAGAGTGATTTAATGAATCAGCAGAAGTCACTCTGTTTACCTGAATACCAAGCCAAAACGCGTCTGGTGTATGGCAAAGATTACGATAAAGGATTGCAATGAAATCTCCTCATTCGGGACTGAAACGTATAGTTTACGCTGCGGGTTATTCATGGAAAGGCTTTAAATCAACCTGGAAACATGAAGCGGCATTTAGACAGGAAGTCATCCTGTTTTCTTTGATGTCCCCATTGGTTTTTTGGTTGGGGGATACCGCAACTGAGCGAGCGCTATTGATTGCGGTGTTATTGATTGTATTGGTGGTTGAATTATTGAATTCGGCCATAGAATCCGTCGTTGACAGAATTGGTTCAGATTATCATAAGCTTTCAGGCCGCGCTAAAGACCAAGGCTCAGCGGCTGTATTTATCTCTTTTGCCATCGCCATTGTGGTTTGGGGTGGTTTTATAATTTCAAAATTGCTCAGTTAAAGATAGTAGGTTAAAAATGATTGTTGTAACAGGTGGTGCAGGCTTTATTGGCAGTAATATTGTTAAGGCGTTAAATGAACAGGGCCGTACCGATATTATTGTGGTGGATAACTTAAAAAACGGTAAAAAGTTTATCAACATTGCCGACTGCGATATCGCCGACTACTTGGATAAAGAAGACTTTCAGCAACGTATTTTTGCCGAGCAAGGGCTACCTGACATTGAAGCGGTGTTTCACGAAGGCGCCTGTTCTGCTACAACGGAGTGGGACGGTAAATTCATGATGGACAATAATTATGAATATTCAAAAGATGTGCTGAATTATTGCTTAAATTGGGGGATTCCATTCTTTTACGCGTCATCCGCTTCTGTTTATGGCGACGGCCCTGACTTTATTGAAGACAGAGCTTATGAAAAACCTTTGAATGTTTACGGCTACTCCAAGTTTCAGTTTGACCAATATGTTCGCCAAGTTTTGCCAAAAGCCAAAAGTCAGGTTGTGGGTTTTAGATACTTTAATGTGTATGGACCAAGAGAACAGCACAAGGGCGATATGGCGAGTGTGGCCTTTAAGCTTCACAATCAAATTTTAGCAGGTGAAAAGCTTAAGCTGTTTGGTGAGTACGATGGTTATGGTGCCGGTATGCAGACCCGTGATTTTGTTTATATTGAAGATGTGGTTAAGGTCAATTTATGGTTTTTAGCCCACCCGGAAAAATCGGGCATTTTCAATTTAGGTCCTGCTGCGGCAGAACCCTTTAAAAACATTGCCGAAGCGGTGATTGATTTTCATGGTAAAGGTGAAATTGAATACATCCCATTTCCGGAGCATTTGAAAGGCGCTTATCAAAGCTTTACTCAAGCGGATAATTCAGCCTTAAGAGCGGCGGGTTATGATGCTCCGTTTCATACCGTGGCTCAAGGGGTTAAAAAGTATTTAACTTGGTTAACTGAAAACCCGACTGTTTTAAATTTTACAAAGTAAACGTCTACTCTATGCGAATTCTGCTGATTAAAATGTCCTCAATGGGCGATGTGTTCCACACTTTTCCCGCCTTGTCGGATGCACAACAAAAGCGACCAGGCCTGGTTATTGATTGGGTGGTGGAAAAGTCGTTTGCAGAAATCCCAAAATGGCATCCTGTCGTGGATAAGGTTTATCCGATAGAGTTGCGTAAATGGCGTAAAACGCTTCTGAAAAAGCAAACACGTCTAGAAATCAAAACGTTTTTTGAAGAGGTCAATCAAGCCCAATATGATTTGATTGTTGATGCGCAAGGTTTGCTGAAAAGTGCTTGGGTAGCGAGAAAAATTAATGCCAAAACTGCGGGTTATGATTGGCACAGTGCTCGCGAACCCTTAGCCACTTTGTTCTATCAATTCAAGTATCCTGTAGCCAAAGAGCAGCATGCGATTTTGCGGTTACGTCAGTTGCTTGCGCAAAGTCTAAATTATGAATTGCCAAAAAACGCCCCTATAGTCTATGGCTTAAATACCCTGGCCTGGTCAAAGCCAAAATTGGTTGTTGAGCAGTTTGCTGAAAACGATTATTGGGTGTTTTTACACGGCACCACTTGGGAAACCAAATATTGGCCAGAAGAATACTGGATTGAACTTTTACAAAAAGCCAATGCAATGGGTAAAAAGGTGATTTTGCCTTGGGGAAATCAAGAAGAGCAGCAACGTGCTTTACGAATCGCAAGTACCACCGAACCGGAAAATGTTTGGGTGCCAACCGAGATGCTGTCCCTGAATGATATGGCCAAAGCCCTTAAAAACGCTCAAGCGGTCGTGTCGGTAGATACCGGCTTGTCGCATGTGGTGGCGGCATTAGAAGTGCCTATGGTGGTTTTATACCGAGTGACAGACCCTAAGTTGGTAGGAGCGGATGGCGCCAAAGTCACACGCTTGGAATCACCTTGTGCGCCAGGGTATATCAAACAATTTTCTGGCAAAGAGCAAGCGTTACAGTCTTTGGAGGGGTTGAGTGTTGAGGATGTTTTTTCAGCACTGATAAATCAAATAGGCCTTTATGATGACATTGCTTAAGAAAAAAGTCCTTTATCTACCATCAACCCCTTTAAATATTTTGGTAGCCGTTGCTCATGCAAGTGCTTTTTCTGAGAAGCAAGTTTCAAAAATGGTGCTGATTGATCAAAAGAGCTTAGAGGATAATGTCTACTTTAATGCACTATACAACTGGCAAGAGAGTCCTTTTGAAACCCTAGATTTGACTTTTGGTCGAGCCAAAGGCTGGCATAAAATGGCTGAACGAAAGCAGAGTTTTGCTAAATTATCAGAACTGGTTAAAGTATTTAATCCAGACGCGATTGCTACGGGTAGTGATCGAAGAGTGGAGTTTCAATACGCAATGCATACGAGTCAGTCAAGCAATGTCGCTATTGAAGGTTGGTATCTAGATGATGGCCTGTATTCCTATGCTGGTAGACCTTATAAATATTTTAAAGATGTGATTAATAGTCTTTTAAAAAAAATAGGTTATGGATGTTGGTGGCAAGAACCGAAAACAGTCGGCGCTTCGAAATGGATTGACCAGGCCTGGTTGTTTCAACCTGATTTTGCTGTGGCATTGTTGCAAGCGAAGCAATGTCAGCTCATTAAGCCAGAGTGGTTTGTAAGTAATAAGGTTAAACAACTTAGTAAAGCCATTTTGTCTGATTTTCAAGTAAATGAATCAATATTGCGAACTTTACAAAATGTTGGCGTTTTTTTGCTGATTCCACATCCTAATAATATAAAAAAAATGACTGGTTATGAAAAACGTATTTTTGAGTTTTTAACGTTTTTGAAACAACAGGAAATTCCTGTTGCCGTTAAGTATCACCCTCGCACAAGGCAAGTAGACCCGCTAAAACTCGTTGAAGAGTATAATGTGCTATTACTGCCAAGTGGACTGGCTTTTGAATTTATATTGCCATTTTTAAAGAAACAGTCTCATGTAATCGGAGATGTTGGAACAGCACTATTAACAGCGAAATGGTTAAGGCCAGATTTGAAAGTGACGGCAGTTCTAGCAGAAGAAGATGCATTTCAAATAAAATTCAAACGTATATATGAGCCATTAGGTCTGAATATGGTCGCGGCTTTCAAAGATATTAAAGGCTTTTAGGGTTTAAGTTTCGCTGAAGTTAACGTCAAAGGGAAAAATGTGCAGACATTTACAGATATTGAAGCACTAATTAAAGATAAAAATATTGCCCTGGTAGGCAATTCTCAAAAGGTGTTGGGTAAAAAATATCCAGTGGATAAGCATGATGTGGTTATTCGTATGAATCGGGCATGGAATATGCCAGAGGAGATGAAGGCGCATGTTGGACATAAACTGGATGTTTTAGCGGCTTCTATTGAACAAGAAAATATTGATCAATTAGTGAATCAATATGCAACTGTTATGTGGATGACACCAAAACATCGAGAAGAGTTCTCTCAAGAAACCACTGAAAAACTGTATTTCTATCCTTTGGATTGGTGGCAAGAATTACATGATAAATTTGGGGCAAACCCTTCAACAGGCTGTATGACCTATGATGTGATTAGACGTTATATTGGCAAGGGTCAAGTCACTCTTTATGGGTTTGATTTCTTTAAAAGTGATAACTGGTACCAAAAAAAGCGATTCAGTCATCAAATAATGGATTTTTTAAAAATTCCAAGAAAAAGAAATCCGCATTCTGGAAATCAAGAAGAGCAGTTTATTCGCACTGCATTGCCAGAAAATCAATTTAAAATTGAAGAGCTTTAACGGATTTATCTGTTGTTGATTTTAAATCCTTTGTTGAAAATCACCGATTTTGTTTTAAAGAATCGGGAAAGCTAAATGAGATATTATGATCCGCGTTGCCATTATTAATGATACCAGACCCACCAACCATTACGGTTGTATGCTTGTGATGGAGAATTTGACCCGACTATTGGAACAGCAGGGGGTTGAAATTGTTTGGACTTGGCCTGTTGGTGTTGATTGGCGTAAGCATAAACGTCAGATTAAAAAACAAGCAAAAGTCGATGCAATCATAGTTAATGGTGAAGGGACTATTCACCATAGTGAGAATCGCAAACATGCTCGGGCATTATCTGAATTTGCTAGTTTTGCAAAAACAGAACTACAACTACCTTGTTATCTAATTAATGCCACATTACATAAAAATACTGCACAAGCTTATGAATATTTAAAGGCTTACCGCTTAATTTATGTGCGTGACAAAGGCAGTTTAGAGGAATTACATAGCTTTGGTTTAACTGGTTTTTATGTCCCAGATTTGACCTTTGCAAAGGCTGGGCATTATGTTTATGAACCAAGTAAACCAGCTTGCGTGATTGATACAGCTCTTAAATCAGAAATTCCACTATTAAAACAGTATTGTCAAGAGCACGGTTTTGATTTCCGTTCAATGGTTGTGGCACGTCCTTCTAACGCTAATTTTTTTAAAAGCCCACGCCCGTTTGTCAAAAATATTTTTAAATGGCTAAAGGGGGATCGAAATATTTCAACGCAACCGAGTGCTTTTATTCAGTATTTAGTTGAACATGAAATGGTGATTACTGGACGTTATCATACGGTGAGCATGTGTTTAAAAAATAAGATTCCTTTCGTTGCCATTGAGTCTAATACCCCTAAGATCTCATTTTTATTAGATGATGCTTTAAAGAACCGTTCAAGGATTATTAGTTTTTCAGAACTTTCCCAACTAGACCTGGAAGCTTTCGCGCATTATTCGCAAGAAGAGCTTAAGTATTTACAGGCTTTTATTATTCGTGCTGAAAGTGACATAGAGCAGATGATTATGACAATCATTGGTGATATTCAGAAAAATAGACCTGGTGAAAATGGATATATTAATGACTGACAGGATAATGGCTTTACCAAATAGAGAGTATAGAGGAACGATAAGATTGCTGTTTTTCTTGATAGCAATCACTTTTATTTTATATGTGTACCGTAATGTTATATCTGTAAATGTTGAATTCGTTCTTGTCTTAATCTTATTGATTAGCAGTTTTACCTTATACAAAATAAAAGATAAGGTTCCTAGAGAAATATGGATATGGGTAGGTTTATTAGTTCTCTATTGGTTAACGACTTTAGTGGCTACTTTTGCGCATGAGTCGCCTGAAAAAAGAGCTTTATTTGTTTTAAGTGTTGTTAGTTTAAGCTGGGTATTTATCGGGTTAACCATAGCTCTTTATAAGTTAAAACCTGGATTAGATTTTTTCTGGTATCTAATGTTGATAGGCGGTTCTATCGCTTTATCTGTGGGGGTTTTAGATGCCTATGAATATGGTTGGTTTAACTCTGGGATAGGATCACAGCGTTTAGGTGATATTAATTCACATCCAGTTAAATATGCGGTAGTTGTTAATGGCTTTTTTATCATTCTTTTAGGTTCTTTACCTTGGGCTTTAAAAAAGAATAAATGGATGTTGAGTTTTATTGTATTGCTTATCGTGGCTTTATTCCTGACAGCAGTGTTAACTAAAAGTCGAACTGCATGGATTGGTTGGCCAGAGGCTTTAGTAGGATGGGCTATATATTATTTTGTACTATTTAAAGACTCATTCCCAAAAATTAAATATCCAAAAGTCAGTTTTATTATTCTTATAGGAATAGTTCTTTTCAGTTTGTCGCAAGTTGATTTTATAAAAAAAAGAATTGCGGATAGAAGTTCATTAGCTGCCAAAGAGATTAATGTATACCTTGATCGAGAATCAATGAACTCTAGCTTAGGACACCGATTATTGAGTTATGAAATTGCGGTTCAAAAAATACCAGAAGTTGTTTGGTTCGGAATTGGTGAGGATGCGTTTCCTGAGTTTCTAAAACTTGAATCCAAACATTTTGCTAAAGAACATTTTAATCAAGACATCAGTGGCTTTAAATACTCGCAGTTGCATAACCAGTTTTTAATGAGCTTTTTAACAAAAGGTGTTTTTGTTTTTGTCAGTGTTTTATTATTTTTTGTTTTTTTGATTGCATTTTTTGTTAAGAGAGTGGGTATCGTTTCTAAAGAAGTTAAACCGATTGCTATTGCGGGTCTAATTTTTTCTATTTCTAGCTTTTTAGCATTTTTGCCTGAAACGCCATTGCAAAATACAGATATGAGTACCCATTTTTTCTTATTGTGTTCATTGCTTATTGTTTTTAGTCTTATTGAACAAAAAAATCAAAATATAAGCGAAGGTTTTAGTTCCAATGGTTAAGTTGCTTGACTGTACCCTTAGAGATGGTGGTTACTATAATGAATGGGATTTCTCAAATAGCTTAGTGACCGATTATTTGTCTGCGATGGATGCACTCAATGTTGATTATGTTGAGATTGGTTTTCGTTCACTAAAAATGGAAGGTTTCAAAGGCGGATATGCCTATAGTACCGATGCTTTCTTGAATGATTTGGGTATACCAAAATCATTACAGAATAAAATTGGTGTCATGCTTAATGGAAGTGAATTGGTTGAAGTTAGTATAGAGATGGATGCCATTCTCGAAGAGCTTTTTGTTAAGGCAGAAGACTCTCCTGTCTCTTTGGTACGGGTGGCCTGCCACGTGAATCAATTTGAAGCTTGTTTACCTGCCGCTAGTTGGCTTAAAGCTAAGGGGTATCAAGTTGGCTTTAACTTGATGCAGGTGGCTGACTGTGATGAACTTGAAATTTCTCACTTAGCGAAAAAGGCAAGTCAATTTCCAATTGATGTTCTGTACTTCGCCGATAGCATGGGAAGTTTAACGCCTCAAGAGACAACCAAAATTGTTCGTGCGTTTAAACAAGGTTGGCAGGGTGAGTTAGGAATTCATACTCACGATAACATGGGCAACGCACTCGCTAACTCTCTTAAAGCTATTGAGGAGGGTGTTCAGTGGCTGGATGCAACCGTGACTGGTATGGGTCGTGGACCAGGTAATGGGAAAACTGAATATTTAGCAATTGAACTGCAAAACCGTTATCAGAAATCTGGAAATTTAACGCCACTGTTTGAGCTAATAAGAAATTATTTTGATGCATTACAAAAACACTATGGATGGGGTAGTAACCCTTATTACTATTTGGCAGGCAAATTTGGAATACATCCGTCTTACATTCAAGAAATGTTAAGCGATAGTCGCTATAACGATGAAGATGTATTGGCAGTAATTGAACATTTAAAGTCGGAAGGTGGTAAACGTTTTAATTTAAGTACCTTGGAGGCGGCACGCCATTTCTTTTCTGGTGAACCAACGGGAACCTGGCAGCCAGCAAGTGTCTTATCAAATCGTGAAGTGCTTATTTTGGGCGCTGGCCCAAGTGTTAAACAGCATCGAAGAGCCATTGAATCTTACATAAAAGCAAAACAGCCTTTTGTGATTGCCTTAAATACGCAAAAAAATATTGATGAATCATTGATTAATATTCGTGCAGCTTGTCACCCTATACGTCTGCTCGCGGACTGTTCTGAACATGTAAAATTGTCGCAACCTTTGGCGACCCCTTTTCATATGTTGCCTGACGATGTACGGGCGGAGTTAAAGAACAAAAAAACGCTCGATTTTGGTTTGACGATACAAGCCTGTCAATTTTCTTTTGACTCAACAAACTGCACTTTACCTAACTCATTGGTGGTGGCTTATGCATTGGCAATCGCAACATCTGGACAGGCCAAATCAATTTATTTAGCAGGATTTGATGGGTATAGTGCGGATGACCTTCGTAAGAAAGAGACCGATGAAGTCTTTAACCTATATCAAAAACACCAGGATGCTCTGTCTTTGCAATCCATCACTCCAACCCTGTATGAAATACCTTCCATTTCTGTTTACGCATTAACTAAATAAGGACATATATGAAAGCCATTGTTGTCATTCCTGCACGTTATAAATCATCCCGTTATCCAGGTAAGCCTCTTGTTCCACTATTGGGTAAGCCGATGGTTTTGTGGGTGGCAGAGTTAAGTGCAAAAGCGGTAGGTGCGAACAATGTTTATGTGGCAACGGATGACGACCGAATTGCTGAGGTGGTTAAAGATGCCGGTTTTCATGTGGCCATGACCAGTAATCAAGCTTTAACAGGCACTGATCGATTAGCGGAAGTCGCCGAAAAAGTAGATGCGGATATTTATATTAATGTTCAAGGTGATGAACCTTTAGTTTCACCACAAGATATATTGAATGCGATTGAGCAAAAGAAGGCTTATCCTGATCAAGTGATTAACGGATATTGTGCCTTATCAGAATTTGAAGACCCTCATTCCATTAACATTCCTAAAGTCATTTTTACTGAGCAGCAGCAGATGATCTATATGTCTCGTCAGGCGATTCCAGGTATTAAGGATGAGAAGTATGCACCTGCTGAATATTACAAACAGGTTTGTATTTATGGTTTTAGTAGACAAGAATTATTGGATTATGGAAGCTTTGGACGTAAAAGTACCATTGAGCAATCTGAAGATATTGAGATTTTACGATTTTTAGAATGGAATCAAGGTATTCGCATGTTTCAAACACAGCCTGGCAGTTTGGCAGTAGATGTACCTGAAGATGTTGCTAAAGTTGAAGCTGCGCTTTTAGTTGCTCAAGAGAGTAAGTTATGAATTTGGATTTGAGTCAGTATCAAACATTGGTGTTTGACTGTGATGGGGTAGTGTTGAATTCGAATAAAGTCAAAACTCAGGCTTTTTATGATGCGACTTTGAGTTTTGGACAAGATAAGGCAAAAGCATTAGTTGACTACCATGTTCGAAATGGAGGGATTTCAAGGTATTTAAAGTTTGAGTACTTTATTCAAGAGATTTTAAAACAGGATGTTACACAGTCGTTATTAGATGGCCTTTTAAGTAAGTTTGCGACAGAAGTTAAAATTGGATTAATGCAAAGTGAAATAGCGCCAGGACTTGTAGAGTTGCGCAAGCAAACTTCACAAGCAAACTGGTTAATTGTTTCTGGTGGTGATCAGGATGAGTTAAGAGAGGTTTTCGCTGCTAGAGAGTTATTTGATCTGTTTGATGGTGGTATTTTTGGTAGTCCAGATGATAAGGATGTGATTTTAAAACGCGAACTACAAACACAAACCATTCATGCACCAGCTCTATTTTTAGGTGATAGTAAATATGATTTCCAGGCCTCTAATCGAGCTGGCTTAGACTTTGTGTTTTTAACTGATTGGAGTGAAGTTAAAGACTGGTCTACGTTTCAAAACGAACATGGTTTTCCTGTAGCCAATAATGTGGCTTCTCTTTTACAAAACTAAGCAATATCTTGCTGATTAACGAGCCTTTTTAATGAAATCTATATTTAACGATGCTTCCAAATATGAAATTTATCCTGTTGAGGTAAGAGCGCCTGCAACTCAAGCAGAGTTAGTTCGTTTTGTTAGTGATAGTTTGATTATGCATCGTTCAATCACCATGCGAGCAGGAGGAACCTCTCTTGGCGGGCAGGCGATTGGTTCTGGAGTGGTGATTGATGTTTCTAAGCATTTAACGAATATTGTTGACTATCAGCCTGATTTACATGAGATTACCGTTGAACCTGGAGTCATTCAAGATGATTTGAATGACTTTGTTAAGGCGGATGGTTTGAAGTTCGCTCCAGATACTTCAACCTCCAATCGCGCTATGATTGGGGGGATGATTGGTAATAACTCTTGTGGTTCTTATTCGGTTTATTACGGTACTACCCGTGAACATGTTAAAGCCTTAGAGGTGATTTTGGTGGATGGTAGTGAGGCGTATTTTGGTCCTTTAACGGCACAACAACTGCATAACAAATTGAATCAGCAAGATTTTGAGGGTAGTATTTACCGCACAGTGGTGCGTTTGTTGGAAACCCATGGCAAACAAATTCTCGAACACTTTCCGCATCCTTCTATCAAACGCCGCAACACTGGCTATGCTTTAGATGAACTTTATCGTCATCATCAACCGTTCAATCCAAATGGCAAACCTTTTAATTTAGCTCCTTTGATTTGCGGGAGCGAGGGTACTTTGGCGGTGGTGAAAACCGCCACGTTAAATCTGGTTGTCCAACCTAAACACAGACAGCTCTTATGCGCTCAATTCGATTCGATTGAAACCGCGATGAAAGCGGTTTCTCATCTGTTGGAATTTGCACCCGCGGCGATTGAGTTAATTGATAAAGCCACGCTCGATGGCACTAAAGCTAATATTCAGCAACAACAAAATCGTTTTTGGATTGAGGATGACCCTCAAGCGGTTTTGGTGTGTGAATGGTTTGCTGAGGACTTGAATCATTTGAATCATCAAATGTTAACCTACCAGGCCTGGTTACTCGAACATGGAGCTTACGCTTCTCCTATTATTGATGCCAAGCAAGCGGCAAAAGTTTGGGAGGTTCGTAAAGCGGGCTTGGGCATGTTGATGGGTAAGGTCACCCGTAAAAAAGCCGTTGCAGTCATTGAGGATGCGGCTGTTCCAGTTAAAAATCTATTTGATTATTTTAGTGATGTGCAAGCACTGATGGCTGAGTTGGAAGTAGGTTGTGTGTATTACGGTCATGCTTCGGTGGGTTTGATACATATCCGTCCAGAATTGGATTTGGCAACCGAAGAGGGTAAACAGCTTTTTAGAACCATTGCCGAACGAAACTCAAAGTTAGTTAAAAAGTACCGTGGGGCGATTTCGGGCGAACATGGTGATGGACGTATTCGAGCACCATTCATTAAAGAACAAGTCGGTGAACAGGTTTATGCTTATCTACTTGAGCTAAAACGGGCATTTGACCCCCATAACTTATTGAATCCGGGCGTGATTATCGGCGATATGCCAATCACTCAAAACTTGCGTGCTGATAGACAACCTCAACAATTAATCGAGACCAAGTTCGATTGGTCGAGTGATTTATCGTTAATGGATGCGGTTGAAAAATGTAACGGGGCTGGAGCTTGCCGAAAATCAGCCGGTCGTGGTGTCATGTGCCCATCTTACCAAGCTACCCGTGAAGAGAATTATTCAACAAGGGGGCGTAGCAATTTATTACGTTTTGCTTTGACCGAGCCGAATCCCCTTAAAGCGTTGTCGCAAACCGAGCTACAGGATGCCTTGGAGATGTGTTTAGGCTGTAAAGCTTGCAAGACAGAATGCCCCGCTAATGTGGACATGGCTAAGCTTAAAGCCGAGGTGCTGTATCAAACACAAGGGGTATCGCTTTCTAATTGGTTATTTGCCCATTACGGTTCCATTTTAAAGCAGGCGCAAAATTGGCCGGCTACCTTTAATTGGGTGCAATCTAGGTCGACTATCAAAGCCCTTATGGGAGTCGACAAACGCAGAACCTTACCCAAGGCGCATTCATCAAACCTTGCCGAATGGTGGGACTATTTTTCTTACCAAGCAACAAGACAAACACAGTCTAATCAAGTTAAAACCAAGGTTTGGGTATTGTGTGATTTGTTTAGTCAATATCAAGAACCAAGAGTCGGGCAGGCTGTTTTAGAGGTGTTGCATAAGCTTGGTTTAGAAGTTGTGCCTGTTTATTTAGAGCATTCGCCCAGAGCCTTAATTAGCAAAGGGCTTTTAAAACACGCCAGAAAAGCTTTGTTGGCCACAATTTATGCCATGGAGGACTACCAGTCACAAGACTTAATTGTGGGGATTGAACCTTCTGAATTGTTAGTTTGGCGTGATGAAGCCAAAGATTTGCTGAGCAATATTGTGTTTGAAGGTAACCAGGCCTGGTTAAATCAAGCAGACCTGAATATTTCTCAAGGTCTAGCCAATATCCTGTCTTTTGAAGAGCTGATTCTTAAGTTGAATAAATTAGGTTGCTTGCCTGCTTTAAATGCCTTAGACAAAACGCTCTGGTTGCATGTTCATTGTCATCAAAAGGCTTTGGCTAAACCGATAGATTCAAAAAACGCTTTAGAGTTAATCCCGGGTTTACAGGTAAAAATGATTCCTTCAGGGTGTTGCGGCATGTCGGGTGAGTTTGGTTATAAGCATTATGAGGTTTCAAAGAGCATTGCCAATCAAGTGTTATTGCCCACACTAGAACAAGCTCAATCGGATGATTTGATTGTGGCAACGGGTACCAGTTGCCGACATCAGTTAGAGGAATTAGGCCAATATAAATCCATGCATATTGCGCAAGTGTTTGCTATGGCATTAAATCAATAGCCTCATTTCAAAACTACTTAAACGGCGACAATGAACTTGATCAAGCCTGGTAGAAAGGTCTTAACGCTTCTTTAAGTTTTTCTGGTGTTTCTAATGAACTTTTTAAAGGCTCATGACACCAGACGGCGTCAGGCCAAACTTCATCATTCTCTTCTCTAAAAATCAAGTGGATATGCTGATTAGGGTTTTTATTGCCTATCTTTGCTATATTGAAGTGTTGGCCAATTTGATTGTTTTGCATAAAGGCAATTAACTGGTAGATTGAACCGTATAACTCTTGAATGTAGTCTAAATTTTCATCGGCATCAAGAGGCTGTTTTGGAATGACCAATAACCATTTCATCTCGGTTTTTTCAGCCATTAAAGAGTAAAGTTCATGCTCATACAGATAGATGCTGTCAAAGGTCTTTTCTAATATCTCAGGAGTGTGGTTTGGCAGAATTAAGTCCATAAGGTTCTCTTAAAGTTAGGTTTTTTGCGAGTCCGACTCGCTCTTGCTGGAAATTGATGTTTGAAAAACGCCCAAAAGTTCTGTTTGGCGTTAGAATGATGCCTTTATATGCCATCAACCAAATATGATTTAATTGTTAAATTATGACACAACATCTGATAAAAAAACCGCTTTATTTAGCCTCGACGTCACCCAGAAGAAAAGAGCTTCTCGAGCAACTCAACTTGGACTTCGACGTAGTGAATGCGCCCGTTGAAGAGGTGGCTTTACCCCATGAGAATCCGGAATCTTATGTTAGACGGATTGCCATTGAAAAAGCGTTGGCGGGTTTTAATAAAGTTGCAGGCAAAATCGTGTGGGTGATTGGCGGAGATACCGCGGTTTTAGTCGCTGAACAAGAAATCGATTCTGGAATGGATGCCGAGACTCGCCGTTTTAAGGTGTTGGGCAAACCTAAAAATCAGGCGGATTCTTATCGAATGTTATCGATGTTATCTGGCCGCTCGCATCAAGTGTTATCTGCGACAGCCGTGGTGTTTGATGGAGAGGTGTTTTCCACGGTGAATACCACCAAAGTTCATTTTAAAGCTTTAACGGATGATGAAATCAAAGCTTATATTTCAACTGGAGAGCCGCAAGATAAGGCGGGTAGTTATGCCATTCAAGGGTTGGCGGCTAAATTTATCACAAGGATAGAGGGTTCATACTCGGGAGTGATGGGACTGCCTCTGTTTGAACTGAATGAGTTGCTTACTCAATCCGGTTATTATTCGAATTAACGTAGAAGAAATAAATAATAAGAAATTAATAATAAGAAATTAATAATAAGAAATTAATAATAAGAAATTAATAATAAGAAATTAATAATAAGAAATTAATAAAAGGTCCTAAATAAAGCGGCCAAAAAAGAGTGAAGGCATTAACCGATGCACAATGAAGAAAAAGTTTTAGTGAATGTGACCCCAAATGAAACCCGTGTTGCTTGGGTTGAAAACGGTGTGTTGCAGGAAGTCTGGGTAGAACGAGCCAATAAAAGAGGTTTGGTCGGCAATATCTATATGGGTAAAGTCGACCGGGTTTTGCCTGGTATGCAGGCTGCATTTGTAAACATCGGTTTGGAGCGCGCTGCTTTTCTTCATGTATCGGATATTTGCCATAAAGCGATAGGCCATGAAGATGAAGAGTGTGACGATATCGCAAAATTGCTGCATTGCGGCCAAAAAATCATGGTGCAAGTGATAAAAGATCCTTTAGGTACTAAAGGTGCACGAATTACCATGCAAGTGACGATTCCATCAAGAATGCTGGTTTTTATGCCCGTTGAAAGGGCGTTAGGAGTCTCTCAAAAGATTGATGGTTCTGATGAACGTGAGCGCTTGAGGGAGATGGTGAAAACCATACCTGAATATAAATCCTCTGAAGGTGGTGTGATTGTGAGAACGGTTGCCGATGGCGTAGAGTTTCATGAAATGCGCGCCGATATGATTTATTTGCAACGCTTGTGGAGTGGCGTGCAAGAAAAAGCGCGTTTAGCCAGAAAACCGACGCTCATCTATGAAGATTTACCGCTCTATCTACGGATTATGCGCGATATCCCATTAGAAAGAATTGAGAAGATTCGTGTGGATTCGACCGAAACTCTCAAGAAGATGAAAGAGTTTGTCGATATGTATGTCATGGAGCTCAATGACCGTTTGGGATTATACAAAGGTGAGCGCCCAATCTTTGATTTATATAATATTGAAGAAGAGATTCAAACCGCTTTACATAAAAGAGTGAATTTGAAATCGGGTGGATATCTTATTATCGATCAGACCGAAGCGATGACGACAATCGATGTGAACACCGGTGCGTTTGTTGGACATAAAAACCTCGAAGAGACGATTTATCGAACCAATCTTGAAGCGGCACAAGCGATTGCCCGTCAGTTACGTCTGCGTAATCTAGGCGGTATTATCATTTTGGACTTTATCGATATGGATGATGTCGAGCATCAGCAGCATGTGTTGGCGGCATTGGAAAAAGAATTAAGCAAGGATCGTGTGAAAACCTCGATCAGTAATATCTCAAATTTAGGTTTGGTTGAGATGACGCGCAAACGCACGCGTGAAAGTCTAGAGAGAACTTTGTGTGAGCCATGTCCGGTTTGTAGTGGCCGCGGTACGGTTAAAACCGCAGAAACCGTGGCTTATGAGATATTTCGTGAGATTACCCGCATGGCAAGATCATTTGATGCCAACCAATACCGTGTGATCGCGGCCGAAGAGGTGGTTTCTCGCATTATGGATGAAGAGTCTAGCAGTGTTGCTGAGTTGGAGTCGTTTTTGAATAAGAGTATCCGTTTTCAGGCGGAAAGCACTTATGCCGCAGAACAGTTTGATGTGGTCATGATGTGATTCATCAGTCATTTACTATTTGCGGTTAAGGTTTTATTCAAAGTGTTGCTTAAATTTCAATGCATAATAAAGAGTATGAAAGCATCTAGTTTAACGATATCCTTAATTATCAGGCCTGGTTGAATGTTGATTAAAAGAACACATCATTTTTTGCAGTGGGCTTTTTGGTTGTTTGTAGCCTACCTCCTGATTACCCGATTGTTTATCTCTTGGGTTCAGTTCTATCCGCAGCAATTTATTGGCCTTGCGCAGTCCGTTACTCAAACCGAAATTAAACTGGCTCATATTGAAGTAGAACAGAGCTGGTTAGGCTTTCAAACCAAAATTGATAAGCTGTCTATTGATTCGCCAGATTTTCAATTCCAGGCTGACTTTTTAGCCGTAGATATTAATCTTTTAGCCCTCTTTATTCCGGCTGTAGAGTATGGTGATTACCTGGAAATTTCCCAGGGTGCTTTTCAAAACAAGGTTCAACAGCCGGCAGGCATTCCCTCGCAAGAAGAGTTTCAGCCAGAAGATTTGGCGAACATCAATGTTAATATCAGCCGATTTTGGAAGCGGGTGACGTTGAAGAACTTGGTGTTGACTGAAGTCGGTCGACCAGGATTGTCGGTGCAATTCTATGACTTTCAATCGCTTAATGCTTCAAGATTAACGATTGTTGGTGAATTCAGCCTTAACTATAAAGATGTCCTGAATTATGAACGCTTTCACCTTAAATCCTCCTTTTCACCCGATGTTTGGGGAGACCTAGGCACCGGGGAGTTTTCATTATCGTCATTTAGACCCTTGAGAATCAAACGGTTGAGCAAACTTTTGTCTCAAAACTGGCAAGCCGTTCTGCCGCAAGGTGAATTGATTTTGGATTTGAAGGGCAGTATTTCACAATCACAAATTGCCAGTCTCGAAGTCAACTTGCACACACAAGCGTTACATTGGACACAAAAACAAGAAGGCCTGCCGGTCAGCTTAGGGTTACAGTTGTTGTGGAATGCTGAGCAACAGAATATTCAAAAGCATTTTAAGGACTGGAAGTTTAGTCTAGCTAAAATTGAAATTGATAATCAGTTCATCAAGACGGTTTCTCCCGTTGAGCTATATTTTGAACAAGGAAAGTATCTGAATTTCAATGCCGACTATTTTGACATAGAGCCATTTAAGGTCCTGGTTAAATCGTTGATCCACACTCAGCATGTAGCGGCTCTGTTTGATAGAGCGGCCTATTTAAGTATTTCTAAGCTTAACGGCAAGCTGGATTGGCAGACTCTGGATGTGCCTGAACTAGCCGTTCATTTTGATCGGCTTGATGTACCGGTAACCGATTACCCGGGGATGAGTTTGCAACATCTGCAAATCGTCAAAACACCAAGTCATATTTTGGTGTCTACCCCTAAACCTATTTGGGTGATGTCGCCAACAATTCATAGTAAACCTATGAAACTGTCACTTCCCAACTCCGTTGAATTGAAATTTGATGAGGTTGACCAGGCCTGGCAACTTACAAAAACACAAATAAATCTCGATAAGATTCCAGTCAGCATAACTCTCAAGAAGTTGACTTCAAGCACTATCGATAGTGAGTTTGATTTAAAAGTGAGTTCTATCGCTGAACTAAAAGATTATTTACCTTATGGCTTGATGAGTCCGAAGTTGAAAAGTTGGTTATCCGAAAGCTTGCAAGGTGGTGAGGATGTTTCTTTGAATGGGGTTGTCAAAGGAGCCTTTGCGGACTTTCCTTTTGAAGAGGGTCAGGGAGAATTTATGGTAACGGGGCAGGTAAAAAATGCCAGGTTAAAATTTGATTCTAAATGGCCTGTTTTGAAAGATTTTGATGCAAATCTTGTTTTTAAGCCTTTTCAGTTGGCCATTGACGTCGATAAAGTAAATATTGGTGCGGATGTGCTGGCAACCAATGTCAATGTCACGATTCCTGATTTACACCAGCATGATATCGCTTTAACGGTGAAAGGCAATGTTGTAACCTCTTTGAATAATGCCGCTAACTATTTAAGTTTGTCTCCTATTGCGAGTAAGTTGGGAATGCAGGCCTTTTTCAAAGAGAGTGGCAAGTTTTCGGGTAATTCCAGTGTGGTATTAGATCAAATCTGGGTACCTATTTCTGGTTATGAAGGGCGAAATGAAGAAGTGTCTGGCCGAGTCATCTTTCAGAATGCGAGTCTACAGTTATTTAAGGAATTAAGTCTTAGTCGTATAAATGGAACTTTACAATTTACCGACTCTGTAATCTCTGCGGATAAACTAACGTTTGATGCATTGGATGGAAAGGGTGTTGCGAAGATTGTCACTGACAGCAAAAACAAACAAGTGAAAGTTCAAGCGGGGGGTAACCTGTTTGCCCAGAAACATGACTGGTTTCAGAAACCGATTCCCTGGGATGTAAATTTAACCATACCCTTCAAATCGGCCAAAAAGTCGGATATTAGCCTGGCTTTGTTGGCTGACGTCTCACAGGGTGATAGTTTGTTGCCAGCTCCTTTCGATGCTAAAGCGTTGCATAATAAAAAAGTTGAGCTTTATACCAAAATATCAAAAAGTAATATTTTGGTAGATGCAAAGCTACCAGGCCTGGTGAATTCACAATTTCATTGGCAGGAGCTTAAGGATGCATATCAATTGCAAAGTAATAAAATTGCCATTGGAGTCCCCGATAAAATCTTTAAGAGGTATTCAAAATCAACCTCGTTTATTCGAGGAGAATTCGACTTTTTTGATATAGATGCTTGGATTCCTATATTCAAAAAGGCTGACCTGTTTGAAAAAAAAGCTGATACTGAGCGCAGTCTGATTCTTGATGACGTTAGTTTTGCAATCGAAAATACCCGCTTTCTATCTCATAATTACAAACAGATAGTTATTGATGTAAATTCATCTGTAGATAAACCCGTTTCAGTTGATATAAAAAGCAAAGATATTGCTGGTTCAGTGTTGTTTGAAAACGATAATCTGATTCGTGTGGACTTGTCCCGTTTTAAGTTCTTTACCGATGATACGGATATAAAAAATGGTACGGATTCTTCTGCGTTCGAGCAAGCCGGTGAATGTCAGCCAAAGGCCGATGATAATAGCGTATTACCGAATGTGGTTTTAACGGGGCAGAATATTAGTATTGATGAGCGTAAGATCGATGCAATCTCTTTTAGATTGGAAGATGGCATTGAACAATTATCAATTAAAGATATCAAAGGAAATTTTGGCGGTAAGGCTGGTGTGTTAAACGCGAGTTATGAATTTTCCAAGAAAAAACAACAAAGTCTATTTAAGGCGCAGTTGACTTCAAATGATGTCTCGGCTGTTACTGAATTCATTAAGTTGAATAAAGGGTTTAGTGGTAAATCTGCAGATGTGAATTTACAGTTGAATTGGTTTGGGGGGCTGGAGTGCTTCTCAACTAAAGCGGCAAGCGGCGATATACGCTTTAAAATCAAAGAAGGTTCTGTGGAAGATGTTGAGCCAGGTTTTGCAAGATTGATTGGTTTACTGAGTGTCGAGTCTTTGGTAAGAAGGTTGCAGCTTGATTTGAAAGACGTAACCAATAAAGGTATGGTTTACGATGAAATCAAGGGTAGTGCCATATTGAAGAATGGGTTATTGAATTTAACAGAATTCACCATAAAGGCTCCATCCGCAAACGGAGATATAAGCGGTATGGTTAATATAGAAAAGCAAACATTCGATTTGAATGCGAAGATTACACCGAAAATCGGTGCAACCATACCTACACTCGCAGCATTGGCAGGCGCGGCTAATCCTTTAACGGCATTGGCTGTATATACCTTGATGAAAGTGATACCAGGTGTAAATGAAAACTTGATAACCTATAAGTACAAAATAAGTGGTCCATGGGCTTCACCAATAATAGATGGTGAAAAATTGGACGAAAGTAAAGAGAGTAAGGCTAGCGGTAATAGCTCAATTTTAGATATTAATTGAGTTAAGCAGGGTTTTCATTAGATAGATACAACCTATATATTAAATATAAAGTTACATGTTCAATAGTAAAAGGCGCTGTCGTAAGACAGCGCCTTTTTTGTTTCTGATGATAAAAAAGCCAGCAACAGAAGAAGGGGTGGAGTAAATGGGAGGGTGAAAAAGGATATAAAAAAGGCTAAATGTGGATAAAGCTGTGGATAAAAGGTGAGTAAAGTGGGGTTAAGTCGTGTGATGGTGTTAAATGTAAAAAAAGTGTCAAAAAGGTGAAAAAAGAGGTTGCGTTGTGGGCGGATATGGTTAGAATACGCACCTGTTCCAACGCAGACACGGAAAACAAGCTACTAAGTGGCGAGTAGAAGTGGTTGGAACAGCGCTTAGCGTTAGGGTTCATATGAATGAAGTTTAACGAAGCGGGTAAGAAAAAAGTTGAAAATAATTTAAAATAAATTGTTGACAATGAATTGATTATCCACTTATAATAAGCGGCTTACCGAGAAGGAAAAGCACTGAGTTGCTTCTTCTTCTCGAAGAGACCTAAGTTCTTTAAAAATCAGGTAATTCAGAGATAATTTATGTGGAAACTCCTTAAGTGAGTGACCAAATAAAAAATCTCGATTTTTGACAAATATGTATATTGGTAATGAATAATTTATTATTTATTTATCATGTTTCACTTTGTCAATTCCGAGTGTTTATTTCCAGAGATGGAATTGAAATATATCAGCAAGATTAAACTGAAGAGTTTGATCCTGGCTCAGAATGAACGCTGGCGGTAGGCTTAACACATGCAAGTCGGACGGAAACGATGAAAAAACTTGTTTTTTCAGGCGTCGAGTGGCGGACGGGTGAGTAACGCGTGGGAATCTACCCTATAGTTGGGGACAACGTATGGAAACGTACGCTAATACCGAATATGCTCTACGGAGTAAAGGTGCCCTCTCCTTGGAAGGTATCGCTATAGGATGAGCCCGCGTGAGATTAGCTAGTTGGTGAGGTAATGGCTCACCAAGGCGACGATCTCTAGCTGGTTTGAGAGGATGATCAGCCACACTGGGACTGAGACACGGCCCAGACTCCTACGGGAGGCAGCAGTGGGGAATATTGCACAATGAGCGAAAGCTTGATGCAGCCATACCGCGTGTGTGAAGAAGGCCCGAGGGTTGTAAAGCACTTTCAATTGGGAGGAAGGTTAAGTAGTTAATACCTGCTTAATTTGACGTTACCTTTAGAAGAAGCACCGGCTAACTCTGTGCCAGCAGCCGCGGTAATACAGAGGGTGCAAGCGTTATTCGGAATTACTGGGCGTAAAGCGCGCGTAGGCGGACTATTAAGTCAGTTGTGAAAGCCCTGGGCTCAACCTGGGAACTGCATCTGATACTGGTAGTCTAGAGTTTAAGAGAGGGAAGTGGAATTCCAGGTGTAGCAGTGAAATGCGTAGATATCTGGAGGAACATCAGTGGCGAAGGCGACTTCCTGGCTTAAAACTGACGCTGAGGTGCGAAAGCGTGGGTAGCGAACGGGATTAGATACCCCGGTAGTCCACGCCGTAAACGATGTCAACTAGTTGTTGGTCTTATTAAAAAGATTAGTAACGAAGCTAACGCGATAAGTTGACCGCCTGGGGAGTACGGTCGCAAGATTAAAACTCAAAGGAATTGACGGGGGCCCGCACAAGCGGTGGAGCATGTGGTTTAATTCGATGCAACGCGAAGAACCTTACCATCCCTTGACATCCTGCGAACTTTCTAGAGATAGATTGGTGCCTTCGGGAACGCAGTGACAGGTGCTGCATGGCTGTCGTCAGCTCGTGTCGTGAGATGTTGGGTTAAGTCCCGCAACGAGCGCAACCCTTATCTTTAGTTGCTACCATTTAGTTGAGAACTCTAAAGAGACTGCCGGTGATAAACCGGAGGAAGGCGGGGACGACGTCAAGTCATCATGGCCCTTATGGGATGGGCTACACACGTGCTACAATGGGGGGTACAAAGAGCAGCCAACTGGCAACAGTGCGCGAATCTCAAAAAACCCTTCGTAGTCCGGATTGGAGTCTGCAACTCGACTCCATGAAGTCGGAATCGCTAGTAATCGCGGATCAGAATGCCGCGGTGAATACGTTCCCGGGCCTTGTACACACCGCCCGTCACACCATGGGAGTGGATTGCAAAAGAAGTAGGTAGCTTAACCTTCGGGAGGGCGCTTACCACTTTGTGGTTCATGACTGGGGTGAAGTCGTAACAAGGTAGCCCTAGCGGAAGCTGGGGCTGGATCACCTCCTTTAAGATAAAAAAGGTTGCGAGCTTAAGTGAGTTTTCACATAAATTGTCTCTGAATTACATGAAAGTATAGTGAACGACCCGGGTCTGTAGCTCAGTTGGTTAGAGCGCACCCCTGATAAGGGTGAGGTCGGTGGTTCAAATCCACCCAGACCCACCAATTTTGGCTGCTTTGAATCTTTTTACTTGCTCATTTGCTGATAGCAAACTTCGCAACTAAAAAAATCCAAATCATCTCAAAATACTATTGGGGCTATAGCTCAGCTGGGAGAGCGCCTGCCTTGCACGCAGGAGGTCTGCGGTTCGATCCCGCATAGCTCCACCAATACTACTCTTAATGAGTTTTGGTTTAAGTTGAAAGATTTAAATGCAGAGTTTATTAACAGTACTATTGGTTGTTTTAGTCAAAGCGATTTGATTGAAACGGACAAAACTGAAAGTTCTTTAACAATTTGGAATAGATCTCTCGATTGAGGATTTTAGATACAAGCTTCTTATTTAGTTAAGAGGTAGTTGGTCTAAGAACTCAATCAAATGAGAAGCCTATGTCACAGCCGACATTTGTGACATAGGTGTGGTAAGTATCCCTTCCAGGTGCTTACCACGCAAACTGGATAACGAATCTGGTTCTTAGGAATCGGAAGAGTTATCAAGTATAGGTAAAATATATAATTGAGAATACTCAAGCGTATATCATGACAGCGAAAAACTTTTAGTTGCGTACACTCATCAGACCTTATAAACAGAAGCTTAGTTATTAAATGGTATAGCTACCAAATTAAGTGGAGTTAACAAAAGGCATAAGGTTATTTTTGAGTTGTATAGTTAAGTGACTAAGCGTACACGGTGGATGCCTAGGCAGAAGAAGGCGATGAAGGACGTAGTAACTTGCGATAAGCCACGGGGAGCCAGTAAACATGCTTTGATCCGTGGATTTCCGAATGGGAAAACCCATCCAATATGGATATCCTGCTTGCAGGAGGCTAACCCGGGGAACTGAAACATCTAAGTACCCGGAGGAAAAGAAATCAACCGAGATTCCCTAAGTAGCGGCGAGCGAACGGGGACCAGCCCTTAAGCATTTATAAGATTAGTAGAATAGTCTGGAAAGTCTAACGATACAAGGTGATAGTCCTGTATACGAAAATCTTTTAAGTGTGAAATCGAGTAAGACGGGACACGAGAAATCCTGTTTGAACATGGGGGGACCACCCTCCAAGGCTAAATACTCTCTTCTGACCGATAGTGAACCAGTACCGTGAGGGAAAGGCGAAAAGAACCCCTGAAGGGGAGTGAAATAGAACCTGAAACCGTGTACGTACAAGCAGTAGGAGCAGACTTGTTCTGTGACTGCGTACCTTTTGTATAATGGGTCAGCGACTTACATTATGTAGCGAGATTAACCGAATAGGGGAGTCGTAGGGAAACCGAGTCTTAAATGGGCGTTTAGTTGCATGGTGTAGACCCGAAACCGGGCGATCTATCCATGGCCAGGTTGAAGGTGCCGTAACAGGTACTGGAGGACCGAACCCACGTATGTTGAAAAATGCGGGGATGAGCTGTGGATCGGAGTGAAAGGCTAATCAAGCCCGGAGATAGCTGGTTCTCCTCGAAAACTATTTAGGTAGTGCCTCATGTCTTACTGTTGGGGGTAGAGCACTGTTATGGTCTAGCGGTCCGTCAAGGATTAGCAGCCCATTGCAAACTCCGAATACCAACAAGTACAATCATGGGAGACAGACTGCGGGTGCTAACGTCCGTAGTCAAGAGGGAAACAACCCAGACCGCCATCTAAGGTCCCTAAATATTACTAAGTGGGAAAGGATGTGGGAAGGCTCAGACAGTCAGGAGGTTGGCTTAGAAGCAGCCACCCTTTAAAGAAAGCGTAATAGCTCACTGATCGAGTCGGCCTGCGCCGAAGATTTAACGGGGCTAAGTAATATACCGAAGATGCGGATGCATGTTTACATGCATGGTAGAGGAGCGTTCTGTAAGCCTGCGAAGGGGCATTGTAAAGTGTCCTGGAGGTATCAGAAGTGCGAATGCTGACATGAGTAGCGATAAAGGGAGTGAAAAGCTCCCTCGCCGAAAGACCAAGGTTTCCTACGCAACGTTAATCGACGTAGGGTTAGTCGACCCCTAAGACGAGGCCGAGAGGCGTAGTCGATGGGAAGCAGGTTAATATTCCTGCACTTTTTATTACTGCGATGGAGGGACGGAGTAGGCTAGATCAGCTTGGCGATGGTTGTCCAAGTTTAAGGATGTAGGCATGTATCTTAGGCAAATCCGGGATACTTTATGCTGAGACCTGATGACGAGTCCTCTTTTGGACGAAGTGATTGATGCCATGCTTCCAAGAAAAGCTTCTAAGCTTCAGGTAATAAAAAATCGTACCCCAAACCAACACAGGTGGTCAGGATGAGAATTCTAAGGCGCTTGAGAGAACTCGGGTGAAGGAACTAGGCAAAATGGTACCGTAACTTCGGGAGAAGGTACGCCCCCTAAGGTGAAGGACTTGCTCCGTAAGCTTCTGGGGGTTGCAATAAAATGGTGGCTGCAACTGTTTACTAAAAACATAGCACTGTGCAAAATCGAAAGATGACGTATACGGTGTGACGCCTGCCCGGTGCCGGAAGGTTAATTGATGGGGTTAGCGTAAGCGAAGCTCTTGATCGAAGCCCCGGTAAACGGCGGCCGTAACTATAACGGTCCTAAGGTAGCGAAATTCCTTGTCGGGTAAGTTCCGACCTGCACGAATGGCGTAATGATGGCCACACTGTCTCCACCCGAGACTCAGCGAAATTGAAATCGCAGTTAAGATGCTGCGTACCCGCGGCTAGACGGAAAGACCCCGTGAACCTTTACTACAGCTTTGCACTGGACTTTGATACTATCTGTGTAGGATAGGTGGGAGGCTTTGAAGCAACAACGCCAGTTGATGTGGAGCCAATCTTGAAATACCACCCTGATATTATTGAGGTTCTAACCTAGGCCAGTGAATCCTGGTCAGGGACAGTGTATGGTGGGTAGTTTGACTGGGGCGGTCTCCTCCTAAAGAGTAACGGAGGAGCGCGAAGGTACCCTCAGCACGGTCGGACATCGTGCAATGAGCGCAAGAGTAAAAGGGTGCTTGACTGCGAGACTGACACGTCGAGCAGGTGCGAAAGCAGGTTCTAGTGATCCGGTGGTTCTGTGTGGAAGGGCCATCGCTCAACGGATAAAAGGTACTCCGGGGATAACAGGCTGATACCGCCCAAGAGTTCATATCGACGGCGGTGTTTGGCACCTCGATGTCGGCTCATCACATCCTGGGGCTGAAGTCGGTCCCAAGGGTATGGCTGTTCGCCATTTAAAGTGGTACGCGAGCTGGGTTTAGAACGTCGTGAGACAGTTCGGTCCCTATCTGCCGTGGGCGTTGGAAAATTGAGAGGGGCTGCTCCTAGTACGAGAGGACCGGAGTGGACGAACCGCTGGTGTTCGGGTTGTCATGCCAATGGCATTGCCCGGTAGCTATGTTCGGAAAGGATAACCGCTGAAAGCATCTAAGCGGGAAACCTGCCTCAAGATAAGTTTTCCCTAGACTTTAAGTCTTCTGAAGGGCCGTTAGAGACTATGACGTTGATAGGCAAGGTGTGGAAGTGCAGTAATGTATGAAGCTAACTTGTACTAATTACCCGTGAGGCTTAACTATACAACTCAAAAGTGACTTGTAAGATGATGAAAATCAACGACAAGCGATGTTGTGATATACCTTGAGTATACTCAAATAGATACCGAATACTGATAGTTAGATCTATTCCAAAGAATTTTACGAGGTTGACTACCGTCAGCCCGTAACACCAAATTGCTTGGTGACAATAGCAAGATGGAACCACCTGATCCCATTCCGAACTCAGAAGTGAAACGTCTTAGCGCCGATGGTAGTGTGGGAGGTCCCATGCGAGAGTAGGTCATTGCCAAGCTTATATTCTAAAAACCCGCCCTGTGCTCAGCACTTGGCGGGTTTTTTTTTAGGTTTTATTTAGCATCAGTCTGTATTAATCTAGTAATATAGAGATATGTAACTATACGGATTTTAGAATGTACCAAAGCTACTTTGATTTGAAATCTCTTCCGTTTAAAACAACTCCAGATTTGGAGCTATTCTATAAAAACGGTTCTCGTGAAGAAATATTGGAAGCACTTATTTACACCGTAACGAGAGGTGACGGTATCATTAAAGTTACTGGTGAGGTTGGAAGCGGCAAGACAATGCTTTTGAGACTTTTGGCTAGTAAATTACCTTCTCAATTTGAAGTCGTCTATATCAATTCTCCCAATCTATCAGCTATGGATATTGTTTTGTATATTTGTAGTGAACTCAAAATACCAATTTCGAATTCCGATCATAAATTCACTTTGACCAATGCCTTGAACCATAAATTGCTTGAGTTGCACTCCATGGGGCGCAAGGTTGTGATGCTGGTAGATGAAGCTCAATCGATGACTTATGATGGTCTTGAGGAGCTTAGGTTGCTAAGCAATATTGAGACTGACAAACATAAGTTATTGCAGATTGTTTTGTTTGGGCAGCCGGAACTGGATGTTGCTATTGAAAACCCGAAGATCAGGCAGTTAAAGAGCCGTATATCTTATAATATTTACGTTCCTCCTTTATCTTCAGAGGATGTTCAGGCATACCTTAATCACCGTATGCGTAAGTGTGGCTATACAGGTTTAGATGTATTTGGCTTACCTATCTCTAAAAAGATACAAAAAATTACTGATGGGCTTCCTAGAAATATTAATATTTTGGCAGATAAGTTATTAATGATTTTATTTGGTTCTGGTGATAAAGTTGTAACTGATAAACATTTAAGAAGTATTTCCAGGTATGAGTTCAACTCTAGAGATGCGGAATCTGATTACTTAAATTATATTTTACTGTCTGTCGTTTTTATTGTTTTGATTACAGTAGTTGTTTATTTATTTATTCCTAGTAAAGATATTGGTTTAGTTCCAGCAAACACTGTTTTAATAGAACAATCCAATGGTTATAAGCAAACTTCTAAAATAGTAGAACAAGCTACTGTTGGTAAACTCCCTAAAGAGGATAGCCAGGCTGTAGTTCAGAAATTATTAAATATATCTAATACTAATAAGGGTGAAATTAAACTAATTGGTGGGGATAAAATCAATGGAAATCGCTCATCAGAAACAAAACAAACTAATTATCGTATAGAAAATCCTAGTGCGATTCTTAACGATAAAGAAGCATTACTTAAAATATTGAGTTATCATTCAAAGGCAAGGGATTGGTTGTTGAACCTTGATGATGGTTATGTAATCCAGCTTTCAACAAGGCATATTAGAAGTCTTGATACGATATTGACGTTTTTTGATGAGACTGTAATAGATCCTAAGTCGCTTTACATTTTAATTGATTATAATAAAGATAAAGATGTTTATAGGTTAAAGGTCTTTTATAAATCATCCGTCAATTTTAAGAGCCTGCAACAAGAGTTGGTGAGCTTACCCAAAAGACTCAAAAGGTCGGGGCCTTATATTATTACAACGAAGCAATTGGTACAGAATTTGCATTCTACTGATCTAAAACTAAAAGAAATTGGAATAATCAATGAATAAGAATATCAATACATTCAGTTCGAATTTAATTATCTTTACTTTATTGTTTACGATAGGTGGATGTCAGGAATCTTCTGTCAAAAGAGATCCTATAGCGCCTCCTGTCTCAGAAAAGTTGGCTCCGAGTGGACATATACAAGCCAAGCCTAAAGTTGAAGATGTTGTATCTCCTAGCGCAGCTATCCCTGGTGTTGTCACTACCCAAATACCTTCTTTACCTCCTTTAAGAGGTATGGCTAAAGAAGAAAATTATTCTATATCAGCTGTCAATGTTCCTGTGGCAGAGTTGCTGTTTAAGCTAGCAAAAGACTCTGGTAAAGAAATGGATATTTATGCAGGTATCGCCGGGAATGTCACCATTAATGCTATAAACCAACCGCTGGATAGAATTTTAGAAAGAATCGCTGAGCAGGTTGGATTTATTTATGAGTTAAACAACAATACTATTGCAATTAAGCCAGATTTCCCGGAGTGGAGAAATTATAAAGTTGATTATGTCAATATCGTTAAGAAAAGTAATGACTCTATTGATATGAAAATGAGTGTATCTTCTTCCACAACGGCTAGTCGAGCTGGTTCTGCTAAAGCTAGTTCTACTAAAGTCTCTGTTGAATCTGTTCATAACTTTTGGGATAAGTTGGAAAAAAATGTGCAGTTACTTGCGCAGCTGGATCCTAATGCAAGTAGAGTCATTTTGGCCAACCCGGCTAATAATGGTCAAATGACGAATACTCCATCTCCTTCATCGCCAGCATTATCTAGTATTTCACAAAATACTGTCGTCAATCCGGAAGCAGGTGTTATTTCGGTTTACACGACTTCACTAAAACATAAGTCAATTAAAGAATATATCGATGAGGTTACTCAGCGTGCTGAAAGGCAGGTCTTGATTGAAGCTACTGTCGTTGAAGTTCTTCTTAATGATGATTACCAAGCCGGTATAGATTGGTCATTATTTGGTGATAGAGCTTTCGGTAATGATGGCGGTTTAAGAATAAGTTCTCCTTTCTCTGGGCCAACTGATGGTTTCTCCGTCGCCACTGTCGACAATGCAGGAAGTCTTATCAACGGTGCGATGAGTGGTGACTGGAATATATTAGCTAATTTAAAATTACTAAAGCAGTTTGGAGATTCAAAAGTTTTGTCTAGCCCAAAAATTATGGCAATTAATAACCAAACTGCTCTGTTAAAAGTCGTTAACAATCTCGTTTATTTTTCTGTAGATGTCACGGTTACTCCTGCTACAACTGCAGGGGCGTTGTCGACAACCACTTATGAAACAGAGATTAATACGGTGCCGGTTGGTTTTACAATGAGTGTGACTCCGTTTGTTAGTGAGAATGGAGATGTTACATTAAATGTTAGACCAACAATTTCTAGAAAAATTGGTGAAGTGAACGATCCTAACCCTGATTTGGCAAAACAGGGTGTTGTCAGTTCAATTCCAATCATTCAAGAAAAAGAAATGTCTTCTGTGTTAAGGCTAAAAGACCGTCAGACTGCAATCATTGGTGGGTTGATTGAAGATAATAACTCTAATACCCGCACAGGATTACCGTGGGTAAGTGATGTTCCTGTAGTTGGCGATTTGTTTTCTACAAGGGATGATTCGACTCAGAAAAGTGAGCTTGTGATTTTTATTCGCCCTGTAATCGTGAAAAACCCTGATGTCGATAATGGTGATTTGAATTCCGTTAGTCGTTTTCTTCAAACTGATAAATATTAACAAAGTGATGTTGTTATGAGTGTATTGCTTGAAGCTTTAAAGAAAGCCGCAGATGAAAAAAAGAATTCACAAAATTTAGCTGTTGATAATTCTATTTTGCAGGGTGAGGATTCTAATAAGCATGAGACTGATTTATCTTCTCAGGCTGAAGAAATGGCTATATCAATTGATTCGAATGGTGAACATATCGAATCTGCAACCGCTCAAGGCACTATTAACGAAGATAAGGCTTTGTTTAGCCTCAAACCTTTAGAGTCTAGTGAGAATCCAGAAAAGGTTTCAGAGAGCAGTAATCCAAGTCTAGATTCAATTCTCGACTCGTCAGCAGATGATGTTGAACCTTCCGAGAACCTACCCTCAGAAAATTTAAAAGAACTTGATTTAACTGAAGATTTAACTCTACGAGATAGTGGTCTGAAGTTAAAAGTTTCTCCTGACGAAGCTCTAAAAACTGAGCCGTCTAATGAAGCAGATAATGATCTTGATTCCCTAATTAACTCTTTAGATATTGATGAAACAATGCCTGTAGGGAATGTTCGTTTGGGCGAAGCTAACAATCAAGGCTTAAATATCGTTGATAGCCACACTTCAGAAAATGGCTCTGCTGGCTCAGCATCCACCTCAAACAATACTTCAACATCTTCTACTGATTCAAGTGATAGCAAGCAAAACTTTGTGTGGAGTATGGATGATTTGCCTGGTTATGCATCTGCAGATGAAACTTCTAATTCCGACGATTCAGCCAATACGGCATTATCCAGCAATCCTGTTTTGATGAGTAAGGAAGAAACTAAACCAAAAATTGTAAAAAGCTCTAAGGCATCAGCGAGAACCATTGTTAGTTTAACTGTCGTATTCCTTTTTGTAGGAATAGGTGCGTATGGAATGTTCTACTATCAACAGCAAAACAAAGCGTTAGATGCAAGTATGAATAAATACAATCTTGTAAAAATGGAGTTTGCTGAACAGAAAAAATCAGATGCTTTTAATTCTAAAGCGGAATCAAAAGAGGGTAACATTGAATCATCTAGCAAAGATGCGTCTACAACAAATGTTGCTGATGATGTGTTATTGGCGAGTAACGATTCAACTGACACTCCGTCACAAAAAGCAGCAATGATTGCCGCTGAAGAGGATCAGCAAGTTCTAAATAATCTTAGCGATACTGAACAGAGAGAGGTCACTCAAACTGAATCGCAATTGAAGAATAACCTCAATGCTTCCAATTCGAAAAACAGCCCATCAACGAGTAAGAAGCCTACGCCAGTTACAGAACCAAAGAACTCAAGGGTTTCTTCACCGTCTAAAACGGTTAAGCCATATAGAAAACCTACGGATAAGCCAAAGGTTATCATTCAAACTACAAACTCGACTATGTCTGAAGCTTACCAGGCGTATGACAATAGGGATTATAGTCAGGCTAAAATATTGTTCAATGATGTTCTTGCAAAAGAACCTAATAACATCAATGCATTGTTAGGTTCAGCGGGAGTAGCTATTACTGAAGATAAATTCTATTCAGCAATCAACTTTTATCAAAAAGTTTTAGATAACGAGCCAAACAATTTATATGCCTATGAAGGGATTGCTAATTTGTCAGGTAAAGTTGTTCTTAATCATCAGTGGGAGCAGGAACTTTTCGCAATGGCGGAACAGTATCCTAAATCTGCAATATTACAATATACGAAAGGTAATCTCTTCGCTAAAAAGGCGGATTGGTTAGAGGCTCAAAAGAGTTACTTTAATGCCTATGCTTTAGATTCATCCAATCCTGACTATATGGTTAACCTAGCAGTTAGTTATGACCGCTTAGGCCAATATAAATTAGCTGACCAATACTATACACAGGCACTCGGTTACTCTGAACAAAAGCCTGTTAGTTTCGACCCGAATCAAGTTAAGGATAGACTGATTTCGATTCGTCAATTCATTATTAAGGGTAAATAAATGCAGACTCCAATGCTTCTTGGAGAGCGTTTAGTACAAGAAGGCTATATTTCAACAGATCAGTTAACGATTGCCTTAACTGAACACAAACGATCAGGTCATAAGCTTGGCGAGATTTTAGTATCCATGGGATTTGTGGATGTTGAAGTGGTTCGCGAAGCCGTCGGGAGTTATGTTGGCTATAGCTCTATGAGTCTTAAGGGTGTGGTTCCTGACCCTAAAGCCTTGTCGTTAGTGTCTGAAACCTTTGCTCATAATTATCAGTTGATGCCCATCAGCTTGACGGATAATGTCCTCAAAGTGGCTATGTCTAATCCAGGGGACATACTTGTTTTAGATAAATTAAGAAGACATCTTCAAAATCCACAAATTCAAGTACAACCCGTTTTAGTTGTTGAAGGTGAGATTCAAAATGGAATCGATAACTACTATGGATATGAGTTATCAATTGAAGGAATCTTAAGAGAGTTAGAAACCGGAAAAGCGGATTTAAACTCAATCTCTTCAAGTAATGAATACTCGCAACCCATGGTTCGTCTTGTCGATAACTTATTGACGGATGCGGTAAAGCGTAATGCATCAGATATCCATTTTGAACCCGAAGAAGAGTATATTCGTATCCGTTATCGCATCGATGGAGTGCTGCAGCAAATTCGTCTTTTGCATAAGATGTTTTGGTCTGGTTTGGTGGTGCGTTTGAAAGTTATGTCTGAATTGGATTTAACTGAGCAGCGCATACCTCAGGATGGGCGAATGACCTTGATTGTGCAGGGTCGAAGAATTGATTTTCGTGTTTCATCCTTACCAGGTTCACATGGTGAGAACTTTGTATTACGTATTCTTGATCGTGAAAAGGGGATTGTTCCATTAGACGACTTGGGACTTGATAAAGATTCTTACGATGACTTGAAGATTATGATGGGAAGGCCTACAGGTATTCTGTTGGTAACAGGCCCGACAGGTTCAGGTAAAACGACTACACTTTATTCCATTTTAAATGAATTAAATGATGTAGGTGTTAATATCATGACATTAGAGGACCCTGTCGAATATCCAATGTCATTGATTCGTCAAACGCCGGTAAACGAGGAAATCGGGATGACTTTCGCGGCAGGTATCCGCGCTTTGTTACGACAAGATCCAGATATTATATTGATTGGTGAGATTCGTGATGCTGAAACTGCTGAAATGGCAATTCGTGCTGCAATGACTGGTCACCAAGTATTTGCCACTTTACACACAAATTCTGCGATTGGAGCTATACCGCGGCTGTTAGATATTGGCGTTTCCCGTTCAATTATGGCCGGTAACATGATTGGTATCGTTGCACAACGTTTAGCCCGTAAATTGTGCAAATATTGTAAAGAACACTACGAGCCAGAGGATTTCGAAAGAAAATTATTATCGATTTCCGATGGCGATAATTACACACTTTTTAAAGCAAAAGGCTGTGATAAATGTAACGGTGTGGGTTATAAAGGTCGTTTAGCCGTTCTTGAAACATTAAGGTTTACTTCTGATATGGATGAGTTGTTATTGGAGGGTGCCTCACAACATGCCTTATTGGAAAAAGCGATTGAAAATGGTTTTTCAACCATGGCTCAGAGTGGAATTCGTTGGGTCAAACAGGGGGAAACCACATTAGAAGAAATAAGCCGTGTTGTAAACTTAACAGAGCTTTTATAGGTGAGGTTATAAATGGAAAACTATCATTACACAGGAATTAACAAGTATGGAAAGCGTGTTAATGGAGTTCTGCCTGCTACCAATGAACAGGAACTTGAGCAAAAGCTCATCAAATCGAATATTGATTTGCTTTCATATAAAAAACAGTCAAGTTCATTTTCCCTTCTCGGTAAAGCTAAAGTAACCCGTAAAGACATCATAGGCATGACTATCCAGCTTGAGCAGCTGTTACGTGCAGGTGTACCGCTTTTAGAAATCATCAATGATTTAAAAGACCATTTTGAAAGTGATGCCGTTAAAGAGATGTTGGCGAATATTTATGAGTCGATGGAAGGTGGTGCGACTTTTTCCGAAGCATTAAAACAGTTTGAAAAAGAGTTCGGTGAAGTATATGTTTCATTAGTCTCTGTTGGCGAAAAGACCGGGCAACTAGAAGATATTCTTTTGGATTTGGCAAATATGCTTAAATGGGAGGATGAACTGGTTTCTAAGGCTAAAAAGGTCATGATCTATCCGGCGATTGTGGCCACGGTGGTCATTGCTGTTGTGATTCTGATGATGCTTTTTGTTGTGCCAGAATTGCTTGGGTTTATTACCTCAATGGGTGGTGAGCTTGGCTTCGCAACCATAGCGTTGATTGCGACTTCGGGTTTTATCCAAAACTATATCGTAGAAATCTTTGTTGTTCCAATGATACTGATCTTCTTATTGAAATGGTGGCGTAAACAATCTGATGAATTTAAAACTAAAACAGATGAAATGACATTGCACCTTTGGATTGTCGGTCCTGTATTGTATAAGTTAAAGCTGGCACGTATCGCTAACTCGTTAGCGGTTATGTATGGAGCAGGGGTTAGCTTTCCTGAGGCGCTGAGAATGTCGAGTGTCATTGCGGGTAATAAATATTTAGAAGGCAATATCAACCAGGCCGTTAGAATGATTGAAGAGGGGAAGCCTATATATGAGTCTTTTGATGAAGCTTCAGTCTTTCCGTCAATGGCTGTTCGTATGATTAAAGTCGGTGAATTAAGTGGTGGTATGGACACCGCTTTAAAAAATGTCAGTTACTTTTATGACCGTGAAGCCAAAGAGATGATTGAAAAGATAGAGCCGACCATAGAACCTATATTAACAGTGGTAATGGGCTTTGTTGTGGGTTGGGTAATGATTGCGGTTCTAGGACCGATTTATGACACTATTGCACAGGTACAGTAAAAATGAGATATGTTTTTTATATTACAGATAATGGTGTTACAGCATATAACAATGACGTTTCAATAACAAAAGGGGCGGCTCAACATTTTGAGTGGACCGATGTTGCACTTATTGATGAATATCTCAGCGCTCTACCCGAAAATGTTGAAGCAGAAATTGTTCTAGATTTAGTCGATGAAGATCTATATTTTGAATGGGCACCTAAAGTCCATCCTTGGGAAAAGGGTGCGATTGCAGAACGTCGTAAGCAACGAATTAATGTGGATACGGTTGCTTTGTCTGAAGTCCATTGGACAAATAATACCAGAACCAGTGAAGATGGCCGTAAAGAGGAGCTTATTCTTTCCGCAACCGTCACAGATTCATTCAAGTTAAAGAGCTTCTTAAGCAATCTTGAAGAAGCTCAAGTGGTGATTAAGAATATCCACTCTAAGGCGTTTCTCTTAGAACAGTTCTTTGCAAAAAAAGTTCGTCCTTACCTGAAGCTGACTCGACAAGACCTTAAAAAAGCTTTTTTATTGGTTACCCATCAATCAGAGAATATTTTCAGACAAACGTTCTTTTATGATGGCGAACTTAGATTAAGCCGTTTGGTGGAGCTGGATAAAGATTTTGATGACATGGATTCTGCCATCCAAGCGTTGGTAGATGAAACTAAAATGGCGATAACTTATGTTTATAACCAGAGAATCATTCCTTACGAACATCCTATCGGTTATGTCTTTTTAGATGCAGAACAAACCATTCTCGACTCGGTTTTGGGTAAATGTAGAGAAGAGGGTTTGATTCACGAAAACTGGGATGAGAACGATTACTTTGTCGGAGCTGCCAGTTTTAGACAAATTATGCCGGACGGCATCAATTGTGGCCAAAGCCATTCCCCTTGTTATTCGATGCAATCGGTGGTCGATTTTATTTTCACTGATCGACCAAGCGGCTTTTACCACACACCTTATGTTAAGAAAATAAATTTATTACTCAATGGCAGTAGGGTATTCACATCGATTAATATTTTGGTGTTCCTCATCGGTTTATATTATGTATTGATTACAGGTATAGATACCTTGCTAAGCTGGCAAAAACAAGCGATGTTAGAGCAAAAGATTGCTGAACATCAAGCGGAAAAAAGTCGTCTCCAAGAGATGGTAAAACTCCAAGACGATGCCCAGAAAATCAAAGCCTCGGTAGAGTTCTCAGAATCGATATTGAAGCTGAAAGTAAATCGTTTAATCAGTTTTGATATAAACGCGTTGAGTGAGGTGTTTGCAAATCATTCGAATATCCAGCTTTCTACAATTGATTGGAAGACTTTAGATCGATTTGATAGTCGTCGAAATCAGATTGATATCAAAGCTTGGGTTTTTCCTTTTTATGAAACATACCATAATCCGGTTAAATGGGTGGATGAGTTTGTTGCAGAGTTGAAAACCATCCCTGGCATAGAAATGGTGGAACTGCAAAAAGAACCATTAAATCGAAAATTAAGCCAGTCTTTAGCAATCAATTCTGAAATGAAAGACGTTCAAGCATTGCCATTTACTGTTACGTTGAGGGTGAAAGATGTCGAGCCTAAGTAGTTTTTTAACAGATCCGCTAACACGACACTTTTTTAGAAAATTACTGATCATTTTTCTAATCTTGGTAATCTTGTTAGGAGGTGCTTGGTATGGGTATGGTGAAGTTCAGAAAGAGCTGTCAGCACAAGAAAAACCTAAAATCCAAAAGCTGAATTCATTACGTAGCCAAGTGAAATTTTTGCAGCAGCAAGTGCGTCTTTACCAGGAATATGGTGAGAAATATGAAGAGCTGGTCAAAAAAGGTTTGGTTAAGCCACAAGATCGCGTATTTTGGACAGATTCTCTAATCAAACTGAAGGATCAGTATATTATCCCGGAGTTAAGTTTCTCTTTTTCTCCAGAGAAACCTTTAAGTAGTGGTCAGTTTGCTAAAATTAAAATACCGAATGGGATGTTTTTTTACAGTGATGTGGTCATTAAAATGTCTTTGCAACATGAAGAGGACTTATCAAGGCTTTTTGAAAGCATCAGCCAAAACATTTCTCCTCTTTACTTAGTTAAAAACTGTGATGTTAAACTGAAAGATTCTGGTCATGATATTAATGCTAATTTTGATTTAACAAGTGGCAATATAACCGCGAACTGTTCGCTAATTGTTTTCCATACACATGACAGTCTGATTAAGCAATCTCTCCCATAGGGATGGCATTAAGGGTTAAAAGATGAAAAATATAGCACTCACATCCATGTCGCTTAGCTTTATTATGCTAGTGGCGCAGGCAAATTGGGTCTTCGCCAGTGAAATAGCTGAAAAAGAAGCGAATATAGAAAAACTCAAGGTCGTAAACAACCAGGTATCGCCTCATTTTAAAAAGTTGTTTCTAAGTACCAAAGACCGCCTCAGAATCGATAAACAGCGTGAAGCTTATTTAAATCCTCCTGTCGCACCACAAAAGGAAGAGTTGGTTAAACTCGAATCCAAACAAGCTGATGCTATCGCTAAGCCAAAGAAAAAACGTATTTATATTCCTCCACGCGTGGCGATTTCTGCTGTTATTGTTAAACCTGACGGCTCAACGATTATCAGGGTGAATAATAAGTATGATCAGTCACCATCAAAACATATCAACCTTGATTCCACACATGCCAATATTAACGGGGTACCCATCACGGTAAATGGTAAAACCCAAATTGTTCCGGTTGGTACTACGTTATTGACGCATAAAAACAGAACGGTAGATACTTATAAGCTGGACGCTCAAGCACGTCAAAGAGCCATGCCAAAAACCGAGCAGAAAGCGGTTAAAGAAAGATTAGAACAAGTTCAGATTTTAAACGCTGATCCCACCAAAAAATGATTATTGATATCTCGACTGTTACGCTTGTTGCCTTGTCGATAAGCGTAACGATTATTTTGCTATTATCGCGTTCCATCTATTCCAAAAATCAACGTTTGGCTAATCAAATTCAAATCAGTCAAGATTTGGAGAACCAGCTCAATTACCAGCAATCTCAGTATGAGAATCTTTCAACCAGTTACGCTAAACTTGAAGTGGTTGTGCAGGCCAATCGCCTGCAAATCGATGAATTGCAGGCGATTAAAGGTCAGGCAGAGCAGCTTACTAAGCAGCAGACTGTATTGAACCAACAGTTAGATGAAAAAGAATTGGCTTTAGAAAAACTCCGAGAAAGATTGTTAAGCAGTGAATCGCAACTTGCGGAATTACAGATTGCTTTACAATCTGAAAAGGAGTCCTCTTCAGAGAAAATAGCGCTGCTTGAGTCGGCAAAAAAACAGTTGGCAGATGAATTCAAGGTATTGGCCAATCAAATTTTCGATCAGAAGCAGGCGCAATTCACACAATCCAGTCAATCCACTATCGAAGCCGTCTTAAAGCCGATGCAAGGGGCCTTGGATGCGTTCAAAAGCCGAGTGGAGTTGGTTCATAAAGAGGACTTGGAGGGTCGTGCCAGTTTAAAAGAACAGTTAAAGCAACTGCATGCGTTAAACTCGCAAATGACCGAAGAAGCGCAAAACTTAACCCAGGCTTTAAAAGGTGATAGTAAAACCCAAGGTAATTGGGGTGAGTTGATTCTAGAACGTTTGTTGGAGCGTTCGGGGTTAACTGAGGGGGTAGAGTTCGAGCGTGAAAAGAGTTTTACCGATGACCATGGCAAACGTCTGCGCCCCGATGTGATTATCAATATGCCTGACAACAAGCATGTAGTCATCGATTCCAAAGTCTCTTTACTACATTATGAGCAGGCTTTAAACGCCGATGACCCTTCTGCAAAATCCATAGCCTTAAAGTCGCATTTAGTCAGTTTGCAAAAACATATCGCTACTCTTGCCGATAAACGTTATGAACATTTAGACCAACTGAATGCACCGGATTTTGTATTGATGTTTGTACCTGTAGAGGGCGCTTATCTGATGGCGATTGAAGCCGACAGTCGTATTTTCGAGGATGCCTTTGAAAAACGGGTTGCGGTGGTCACGCCAACCACTTTGTTTACTACGCTGAAAACCATCGAGCAGCTGTGGCGTTATGAACGTCAAAGTGAAAATACCGTCAAACTGATTAAAAGAGCGGCAGAAGTTCATGACAAGTTTGTCGGTTTTGTCGAGAGCTTTGAAAAAGTTGGTAAACAGTTGCAAACGGCACAAACTACCTATGAGCAGTCGCATAAACAGATGATTTCAGGACAAGGTAATTTGGTCAGGCAAGCTGAGATGTTAAAGAATTTGGCGGGCAAAACCAAAAAAGAGATACCACAACATCTCTTAAATGAAGCAGAGCTGACCACCGAAGCGTTAGCTGAATTGACGGATGACTAAAACGAACCAACTTACCAGGCCTGGTAAGATTGAAGAAATGTTTTTTATCGATTAATTTTAGAGCGTAATTTGTAGGCAGCGCCACGTTTTACCTTGCGATTGCGCCTGTTCAATACGTTGTTTTAAACTGTCTGGTAAATTTGTTATGGCCGTTTCAGTGTAGTGATTGCGCTGATAGAACTTGAGTAGATGGGGTTCGGCAAATGCGGCAATCATTTTGATTTCACGATTGGATTTTTCTTGATTGGCGATATGCTCTAGCAGCTGACTGGCAATGCCTTGTTTACGCCAAGCGGATTCTACAAATAGCCCTCTTAGCCAAAAAGTTGTAGGGCTATCCTCCACCGGCAATAAACGCGCTACACCAATGAGCTTGAGGTGGTTTCTGACAATATAGATTTTATCGCCACGGTTTGCAGAGTGAGTTTGGTTTCTTTTTAAGAAATGTTTGATTTCGTAAAAGGCTTCGCTGGAAGCGACTTCAAAGGTAAGGGCGTTTGGCATCTTGGCGTTAAGTCTTTTGTCGGTGTTTGTATCTATGGTTTATTCTTTTATAGGGTTACTGCAATAACATGTCTAGAGTGATTTGTAGCCAATGTCAGCGTCCGCAAAAGGTCTGTATTTGCGATTTTATCAAGCCAATTGTTAACGGCATCGAGATTGGTATTTTACAGCACCCATCCGAAGTAAAGCAGATAAAAGGTACCGCCATCATTGCCATCCACGCGTTAAGCCATTGTCAGTACTGGGTTGGTGAGTCAGTTGATGCATTACCAGGCCTGGTAAGTTGGTTGCAGGATGATAAGCCGGTTTTATTGCTTTATCCTGAAACTGAAAATCAGACTACCGTGGTGGCCAATTTAGCGATTGATGAAATAAAGTCACAATACCTAAACCATTTCAAGGTGCTTATCTTGGATGGTACTTGGCGTAAGACTTTTAAAATGATGCAGATTAACCCATCGTTAAATGCCTTGCCAAGAATTGCGTTAACGCCGAAAAGCGCATCCGGTTACCAGATTAGAAAACAGAAAGATGAACAGTCGTTATCGACGATTGAGGCGATTTATGAATTATTGTCCCAGCTTGAAAATTCAACTGACAAGTATCAGCCGCTATTGACCGCTTTTGAAAAGATGCAGCAGCAACAACTGGCCTTTAGACAAAACGCAGATTAACTTTTTTAGTGCTTTTCGTTGAGTTTTTCGTGATCCACTTCTTCTCTGAGTTTTTTGAAGATAAAGAGGTTGGAAATCGAAAAATTAAAGCCCATTCCCATCAGTACCCCAATGATTAACGCCAAAATCATGTGTTCTGTAAAGAACGGCACATATTTGGTCAGGGTGTAATAGGTTCCATAGTTCACGGTAAAACCAAGTAAAGAGCTGGTGGCGAAGGCTCCCCATTGGGTGGTCTTTTTCGTTTTTTCTCTATGGCTGAAAGTGATGGTGCGGTTGAGCATCCAGTTCCAAGTGACTGCAGGCCAAAACGAGATGGCTCGTGCTACGGTATGTGATGCGCCAAACATCTGCAAGACCAAGTAAAACGCTAAATCAACGATAAAGCCGCTGGCACCGACAAAGGCAAACTGAAAGAATTCGGCTTTGGTTTGAAATTTGTATTGGTACAGGCGACGCAGGTGGCGTAAATATTTTAGTTGTTCACCCAAAGTGAGTTTGGATTCACCATGAATGCGGTCGACAAAATGAATCGGCACTTCGGAAACAACCGGAAAGTCTCCCTTGACCATGACTTCTAAGGCGATTTTATAGCCAATTGGCGAGAGGTTTTGCGAACAGGGAATATCTGCCTTACGAATCGCAAAAAAACCAGACATTGGGTCTTTTACACGTGTAATGGGCAAAGCAGGAATCGTCGCCACGACCGAGTTGATATAGCGCCATAAAGTCCAGCTTTCATCAATGCTTCCCCCCTCAACGTAACGTGAACCCAAAACGAAGTCACTTTCGCCATCGCGTAATTGCGCAACCATTTTAGGAATAGCCGACGCCGGGTGAGAAAGATCCGCATCCATCACCACCACAAAGTCACCTTGTGCTTCATTAAAACCGTCAATCACCGCTGGTGATAGGCCACGGTTCTCTGTTCGCGTCACAATGCGAATCGGGTGGATCGCTTGCAGTTCGGCTACTTTTTCAATAGAGCCATCTTGTGAGTTGTCGTCCATGATGATGATTTCATAGGAAGATTCGCCGGCTTCAGTGAGGGCGGTTTGAATCATTTCACTGAGTGGCTGAAGGTTTTTAACTTCCTGATAAGTAGGAACAATAATCGATATCATGACTTCGACTCTATTTTGAGTGGTTGTTATTCGGTGTAGTGGAGGCATTATGCCCGCCAAACCATTTGGTTTCAATCTGTTTTCCAATGCGGATAAAGCGTGCTTCGACTAAAAAGTTAAGCCATAACGACAGATAAAGTGTAAACAGCACCGCCAAAACATAGGCTAAAGGAATCAAATAGAGTGGAATGGTTTGGACTTGTTCGGCCTTTACCGTGCCTAACACTATCGCCCAGGCAAGCACAATAAACGGAAAGTGAAAGAAGTACATGGGGTAGGCCACTTCGGACAAAAGGCGCCACCCTTTAAAGTTAACCAATGCATGATTGAATTTTTGTAGAAGGTCCTGATGTGGATTGCGGATTTGGTAGTGGGCCAATAGCACCAATCCTAAAATCGCCATACTGAACACGATACGATGCAAACTCACCACAAACAGGTTCAAGGTTTCGTTGAAGTTTTGAAAATACACCGAGTCTTGATAATAGATTGGAAAACGCATGGATAGATAAATAATCGCTAAACCGAACGTCCAAAAAATCGCCAATTTGATTTTGCTGAAGTTCAATTGGGCAAGCGGGTAGCGCCACAGGATAATCGCCCACAACATCCCCAGCAATAAAGGCGTTATACGACTTTCAATCACATAATACATGGTGTCCATGTAGATTTTGCCCTTAGCAGAATCTAAAAAGTCATACCAGTGGGTTTGGTAGATGACCGGCGATTGCAGAGCCAAGACAAAACGTAAGCCAATCGATAAAATAATCAAAACGGTCAACCACAAGATTGGTCGTTTGCTTTTGGCCAAGAACAGCAGTAAAAAAGGCAAAATCAAATAAAACTGCATCTCAATCGACAGGCTCCATTGCACCGGAATAATGCCTTTGCTGTAGATGTTTTCGATAAACAGCAAACTATACCAGCCGTCTTGCAACAGCTTGTTGATATCGGCTAGTCCATACAGTAGCAGAGCCACTAAAAACAGCGGGTAAATCCTGAAGAAACGGTGTAGATAAAAACGCCCAATATGGATGCTCTGTTTCTTATCGTAAACCTTCAACAGAGCGTAACTCAGCAAAAAGCTACTGAGCATGAAAAAGATGTCTACCGCCTTGTCAAAGGCCAAAATAAAACTGAACCAGGCCGGTATGCTGTCGACAAAAAGTTGCAGTTTTTCAGGGTCTTTTTTAAACAGAAAAAACACCGCAAAAAATATATGGAACAGTATTACCATCAACACACTCAAGCCCTTTAAAAAGTCCACAACAGGGAAGGCTTTGCCGGGTTGATGGATGATGTCCTGCGCGATGAGATACGGCTTTTTGAAAGGCCACAACATGATGGTGACCAGCAATTGAGCGAAATGAGTGGTTAGGTTGGCAAGGTTCGACATGACGATTCTATTTTACCGACTCTATGGCGGTGGGTGGTAACGTCACCAGGCCTGGTTGCTCTGCTATGAAGTTAGTACACAAATAATAGTGATAAGTGACCACAATCGCACCGGCTTCTTTCATATCTTCGGTTTTAAGCGGTTTACAGCTGGAAAAATGGTTCACCATTCCCGTTATTGGCGGATTGTCTTCGTAATGGGGCGCGACCAAAATACCGTTCATCCCCTTTTTAGGTTTGCCAAACCAAAACTCAAATTGTGTCTGTTTTCCGCTGGTGATGTAAACCGGCTGTGGGCGGGCGTACCAGGTGAGGTGGCTGGCATAGCTCCAGTTAGATACAAATAGCGGTAAGTCAGCAGGGTTGTCTGTATGCGCCTTTTGGAGTTCAATCGCGGTTTTGGCCGCCTGTGGCCAGCCGTAATCACCTTGTAGCGGGTTTTTATGGTCGGCAAAGGCGATCCAGGGTTTGAATAACAAGCTGTGTGTTACCAATACGCCAGCGCCAAATAGAACTACGTGTAAAACGGTGATTGTTTTCACCCAGGTTTTATGACGAATCTGCCATAAAAAATTAACGATGATTGGAATCAACAACACCCATGCCAACGAGACCCAGTGCGGCAAGCTTTTTTCAAAACCGGAACCCCATGCAAACAGCAGGGTGATAGGCAGTGAAAACAGCAGTAACAGGCGCGTGTTTTGTTGCAGGTAGTTAGCCGGTTTCAACATCATCCACCAGCCAAAAATGAATAGAAATGGCGTGTATGCGGCGAACTGAATGGCTTGGGTTTGCAATAAACGAGAGAGTCGCCATTCGCTACTTTTGGTACCGTGGTCAATCTGATAAATGAACGAAGCCCAATCATGAACGGCGTTCCAATATAGGATTGGGCTAATCAATATCAGCGCGATAAAAATGGCCACCCACAACCCTTTGGATGTTAGCCATTGCCATCTTTTTTCAATCAGCATGATTAGGATCAGCGAGGCGATGACGGTAACGGCGGTGTATTTTGATAAAGCCGCCAAACCAACAAAAAGCCCCAACAACACCCAGTATTTGATTTGATTGGTATGTAGCAGTTTATGGGTGATCAGCACCAGCGCGAGCACCGCAACCATTAAAGGATTGTCCGGCAACATCGCCATGCCCATCAAGGCAAGGATCAGGCTAGTGTTGAGAATAACCAAGCTGGCAAAGCCTTTCCATTCAATTGACCAGGCCTGGTCGGTTTGGTTTGAAGGATAAAACTGTACCGTGATTTGGTAAAGCAGATAGTTCAAAACCGCATATAATGCGATAGGAATCAATCGTGCACTCCAATCAGTGGGTGCTAACCACATAGGAATGATTTGCAACCATCCAATCATTGGAGGGTGGTCAAAATAACTCCAATCGGGCATCGAGCCATACAGCGCATAGTGTGCCTCATCGCCACCCAATTCCACATTGAAGGCTAAAAACAGGTGCAGTAATGTCATAAAACCAACCAGTAAAAAGCTGGCGGTCTGGGCGGTGAGTTTTTTGGCTTGCATCATGATGTTTCTTTATGGGATATAAGTGGATTTAGAGTTTTAACTTTTTAAATATGCACTCTGGGATGGTACGGATAATCAGCATGATTCCCCACCAAAACCAAGGGGTGTAAAGGGTGTTACGCTGGTTATCGATTGCTTTTAGAATACTTTTGGCAATCTGCTCGGGTTGCGCCCATAAAGCGCCTTTTTTAAAGTCTGCGGTCATGGGGGTATCGACAAAGCCGGGTTTGATATCCAATACTTGCACGTTACTGTCATTTAGACGATTGCGTAAGCCTTGTAAAAAAGTCGAGACCATCCCTTTGGCCGCACCATATACATAGTTGGATTGGCGACCACGGTCACCCGCCACACTGGTTATGACTGCAATGGTTCCGTCTTGCTGTTTTTCAAACTGATTGGCCAATAACGTCAGTAAAGAGATTGTGCTCAGGGCATTGATATTGATTTCTTGTAAAGTGGTTTCAACACTCGCCTGGCAAGCTTGTTGATTAGGTAAAGTGCCGTGGGCAATCAATACAATATCCAGTTTTGGGTAAGTTGCGGTGATGGTTTCTAGAAGAGAGGGGTGGCTATGTAAATCGGCCAAATCACACGCTTGGTATTCCACTTGATGAGCGCCACGAATTTTAGCGTCTTCGGCAATGGTGTGTAACAGGGCTTCATTGCGTGCCACTAAAAACAGATTGTGATTCTGTTCGGCGTACATTCTTAAAGTGGCTTTGGCAATGGCTGAAGTCGCACCAATAATCAGGATGTTTTTTTGCATGAAAGGTTCTCTGTTAACGTAAATTATTGTAAATGTAGGCCTGTTACAAACCCAAGCGGGTAGATTGTAGTGAATTAAAAGCCTGGTGTGCACCATATTGATGGCGAATCTTCTGAAACTCTTGCCACTGAGGATAGCTCTGTTTGAACATCTGCTCACTCATGCGGGCGTCTTTGGTCAAATAGAGTTTGCCGCCATAATGCAAAACAATGGCGTCCAGTTTGTTCAAGAACTCGAATAATGTGCTGTCCATTTTAAAATCCAACGCCAAGGTATACCCCTCTTCAGGAAAGCTCAAGTAGTTGTCGTTGCCTTGGCCAAATACTTTCAAAACCGCCAAAAAAGAGCCTCGTTTGGAGTTGGCGATTTCGGTTAATATCTCGGTTAATCCTACCAGGCCTGCTGATTTTGGAATGACGAACTGATATTGCGCAAAACCGTTTTTGCCATACATACGATTCCAGTTCTGGATGCTGTCCAATGGGTAAAAGAAGGGGGCGTAATGCACAAGGCGTTGGCTCTGTGCTTGGCGAGCCTTGCCATAATAGAGGGCATTAAAGGCTTTCACGCTAAAGCTATTAAGGGTGAAAGCCGGTAAATCAAAAGGCATATTGAGTTTGCTGGTTTTGCCGGCCTGTAATGTTTCTGTCGCACTTGGATGGGACTTCACCTCTTCTTCAGAGGCATGTTCCCCCAGCATCAGCAAAGAACGCCCTAAATTGGCGCCGGTGGCCAGACAATCAATCCAGGCAACCGAATAAGTGGCAGCGTCATGCTCTTCAAATTTTGCGAGTGTTTCGGCTAAGTTGGCGGTTTTATAGGTGGTTTCTTGAATAAATGCGGTTTCAATGCGTTTGAGCGTAAAGGTGGCCTGCAAAATAATGCCGGTCAATCCCATGCCGCCGCAGGTCGCTCTAAAAAGATGTGGGTGATGGATTTTAGAGCATTCAACCACTTCACCGCTGGCTAAGCACAACTCTAGCGCATTGACGTGTTCGCAAAAGGCACCGTCAATATGGTGGTTTTTTCCATGCACATCACTGGCAATGGCACCGCCTACCGTCACAAACTGTGTACCTGGGGTGACGGGTAAAAACCAGCCTTTAGGCACAAAAAACCGCAAGATTTCCGCAAAGCTGACGCCCGCCGAGCAGGTGAGTTGGCCGCTTTGTTCATCAAACTCGATAAAGTGGTCCAGTTTAGATAGGTTGATGCTTTTTTCTGCCAAACTGCTGTCGCCATAACTTCGCCCCAAACCTCGGGCAATTTGCGTTGTGGTTTTGGGCTGGTCTGTTGCAACACTCACCAGCGAACTGACCAGGCCTGGTTGGTTTGGATAGGCGTTTTCGGTTTGGATAATGGGGTAGCGCCCCCAGCCGGATAGTTTCAAAGCCAGTTCCTATTTAAAAACAAATCGTTTGTCGAGTTGGTACTTGACGAAGTAACCGATTGCCAGCCCGATGACACCGCCCAGATAACGCATCTCCGCGGTTTGATAGACGGCATCGAAGGTATATTCAAAGCCCCAAAATATCACGGTGGTAAACAAACCCATCAAGGTATACAGGTAGAATGTTTTTGAACCATGTGCAATCGAGGTGGTTTGGTATTTGAAAATATAGCGTTTATCCAAGCCGTATTTCACCACTAATCCCACCGCGGTACCGACAAAAATCGCCAGCCAAAGGGCATAACTGCCTTGGTAAATCCTAAAGCTGATATCTTGGCTCCAGATGTTTGCGATGGTAGAGATTACCGCAAAAATCGTGTACATTATTGCAATCTTCATTGGTGGGTGTTTCTGCTGTTTTAGTCTGTTATTTAGTCTAATGGGTAGTGCATTTGAGTCATCAAACTCTTGTTTGCGTATGCCATCGTATTGGCTTAATTTTAGGATGGTAAAGTAATTCATGAATTCTAACACTTCTGCAGTCGGTAATAAATCCGTATTGCTCGGTCTTATCAAACTCATGCGCCCCAAACAGTGGGTTAAAAATGGTTTTGTCTTCGCACCTTTGATGTTTACCGGTCTGTTTTTAGACTTGGCTTCGGTTACACAGACCGTGATTGCGTTTGTTTTATTCAGCCTGGCGTCATCCGCTACCTATGTGGTCAATGATTTAAAAGACATTGAACAAGACAAAAAACACCCCATCAAATCTATAAAACGCCCGCTGGCTTCAGGTCAAGTGACACCTGCTCAGGCTAAACAGTGGTTAGTGGGGCTTTATGCGACTTTATTGCTAGGTGTGTATTTTCAACCATTAGTTATGGCGGTAATTGCCGGTTATTTGCTGTTGAATGTGGCTTACAGTTTTTATCTGAAACATCAACCGGTTCTGGATATCTTCACCATCGCCATTGGTTTTGTGTTGCGTGTCTATGCCGGTGCGGTGGCGATTTCTGTGCCATTGTCTTCGTGGATGTTTGTCACCACCTTATGTTTGGCGTTGTATCTGGCGGCAATCAAGCGCCGTCAAGAGCTGTTGCAAACCACCCAGCAAGGGCGTGCGGTTTTAGAAAAATACACCGTATCTTTGGTTGACCGTTACGCCGAAATGTCGGCTACTGGGGCTTTACTATTTTACAGCCTGTTTGTGATGAACGCCCGTCCTGAGATGGTGTTGACCATTCCTTTTGTCTTGTTCGGTCTGTTTCGCTATTGGTATGTGACCGAAGCCTTGGGCGAGGGTGAATCACCAACTGATGCACTGTTTGCAGATAAACAATTGTTATTGACCGTTGTCGGTTGGATTGGCGTCAGCCTTTGGGCGTTGTGGCCGGCAGGAGCTGTATAAATGGAATACATCTATCTGATTACCCCTTTTATGGCCTGGTTGGTGGCTGGGATTACCAAGTTTATCGTCAATTCAATCAAAGCCAAACAATTGGCTTTTGGCTTGATAGGTTATGGCGGCTTGCCGAGTAATCACAGCGCCATTGTCAGCAGTATGGTGTTTTTAATTGCCCTTAAAGAGGGCATTAGCCATCCGGCGTTTGGGGTGGCAGTGACCTTGGCGTTTATCGTGCTATTGGATGCCAACAGTTTACGCCAGCAAGTCGGTAAACATGCGGTTGCCATCAATCAGCTCAAAGAAGTGGATGGTAGCAAGCCGCTTAGAGAGCGGATGGGGCACAGCAAAATAGAGATTCTAGCCGGCATCGCGGTAGGGGCTGTGGTGGCTTATGGCTTGTTTGTTATTCTGGGTGGAGTACAAGCTTGAATATGTCTAAGGTTTCAAATTTAACCGCATTCTGGCTCACTTTGAGTTTGCCGCAAAAAGCTCTGCTTGTGGCATTTATCTTATTGAAAATAGCGCTGATTGTCCTGTTGCCGTTGACCGGCGATGAGGCGTATTTCATCACCTGGGGGCAAAACCTTTCGTTGGGGTATTACGACCACCCTCCAGCGGTCGGTTGGGTTTTATACTTCTTGAGTCTAGTGGGCGATGATTTGTTTTGGTATCGCTCTTTTGCCTTTTTCTCAGCGTTATTGATCGCCTATTTACTCTATAAACTCATCACGCTGAATGACTTGGTTGAAAAGACAACCGCTATCTGGGTGGCTTTAGCCTTTTTGGTTTCGCCGATCTCTTTGATGTTTGTGGTTACCGCCAATGACACGGTGTTAGTGCTGTTTGCGGTTTTGGGGGTGTACTTTTTTGCCAAGGCGATTCACATGCAAAGTTGGCTGGACACCTTGTTGGCCGGCTTGTTTTTAGGGTTGGCGTTTTTATCCAAGTATTTTGCGGCTTTCATGTTGATTGGTCTATTGGCCTATGCTTTGTGGTTTTGGCGAAACATCAATCTCAAACAGCTTATGCTGATGGTGTTGATGGTTGCCTTGGCGGTGGCGGAAAACCTCTATTTCAATGCCACCCATTGTTGGAACAATATCCTGTTCAATTTTTTCTCTCGCACTGAGGAGAGCCAGTTCGCTTTGCATAATGTCGCCGCCTATGTCGGCATGATTTTACTGCTGTTGTCGCCTTTGGGCTTATGGTATTTGGTGCAATCAAAACAGCATGATTTACCGGCTGTAAGCGCATTTTCAAACCCTAAAACGCTGGTGCTGTTTGCCGCTATTCCATTGCTGGTCGTTCTGTTGTTGGTGAGCTTCACCAATACAGTGGGGCTACATTGGCCATTGATTTCCGTTACCCTATTGTATGTTTTATATTCAGGTTTATCTCAAGGACAGCTTAAAAAACTGTTTGTGTTTAATGCCGTTTTTTCAAACGGGGTGGCGGTGATTCTGCTGGTGGCATTGGGGTTTGTCAATCAGTTGATTTCGCCAACCCAGCAACATCATGTAGCGGTCTATACCCAGTCTGAAAAGGTCTGTGAATACCTGCCTGAAAACACAGCGTTCTTTACCTTGGGTTACAGCAGTCAGTCGGCTTTGGCGTACCATTGCGGTAACGATAATGTGCATGTGTTTGCCAGTGTTTCCAAGTACGGCCGTGAAGATGACAAGCTCACCGATTTCAAGGCACTGGATGGGCAAAGCTTAACGATTTTGATCACCCATGAAAAAGAGGCGGCTAAAATCAGTCCGTATTTTCAGTCCATGCACGTCAAACCGTTGAAAATCGATGAGCAAACCACCTATTATCTGATTGAGGGTAGCGGTTTCAATTATGCGTTGTATCGTCAGCAGATTTTAACTAAGGTGAATGATAAGTTTTACACCGCCCCAGACTGGTTTCCAGTTATAGAAAACGGCTGTGGTTTCAAACGAAAATACGGTTTTGAATAAACCTACCAGGCCTGGTAAGAGTGCATGTTCGATTAAGAAAACGGCTTCATATTGAAGCTCTGTCAATTACAGCTCTATAAATTAAAGGTCTATGATTGGGGTCTTGTTGGCTTCTCCGGCCACTTCCCTGACCAACTTGGGCACTAAATAACCTGGGAGTTGGGCGCGCAGTTGCTGCATGATTTGCAGGGCGCCACTATCACTTACCTCAAAATGGCTGGCGCCTTGAACCTTGTCTAATTGATGCAGATAATAGGGCAAAACCCCTTGCTCAAATAAGGCATGGCTAAGTTCTTGCAAGGTAGCGGCACTATCGTTAACCCCTTTAAGTAACACACTTTGATTCAGCAGGTGGAAACCGCTGTTACGGTATTGCGTTAACAACTCGGCGGTTTTATCGCTGAGTTCATTTTTGTGGTTACAGTGCACAACCAATACCTTATTCAAGCGGCTCTGTTTCGCCCAAGTTAACAGTCTGGTTTTCGGGGCTTTAGAGGGTGCCACAATAGGGGTTCGAGAGTGAATGCGTAAGGTGGTAATGTGCGGGATTTTTTCAATTTGTTCAATCAGCGCCAGCAAGGCGTTTTCCGCTAAACTCATCGGGTCGCCGCCACTTAAAATCACTTCATGGATGGAACTGTCCGCGGCAATGGTTTCTATCGCCTTTTGCCAGTGGCGTTGATTACTGTGTTCTTGATAAGGGAAGTGACGTCTAAAACAGTAACGACAATGTATGTCACACTTTGGGCTGGCAATCAATAACACCCGCCCTTGGTACTTATGAATCAATGAAGGTGTCGGGTTCTTCAATAAATCGCCAACCGGGTCTTGGCTGAACCCTGTGCCTTGTTTCAGTTCATCCTTAAGGGGTAAAACTTGTTTAAGAAGCGGGTCGTTACCGTTTCCTGGCTGAATTTGCTGTAAAAAATCGGCAGGAACTTTGAGGGGAAAAGCGCTGTCTTCAACGCCATCAATTTCATCTTTGGATAAGTTTAAGATTTTACAAAGTTCGGTAACAGATTTAGACATATTTTGATTTACAAGTTTAGATTATTTTTAGTTTGCTGGTTTTTGAGTTAGAATACGCCGATTATTTTAAGTGATGTACTCAGGTAAAGATATGGCAACTTACAGCACAACCGAATTTAAAGGTGGTTTAAAGTTCTTAATGGACGGTCAACCATGTTCAATTGTTGAAAACACTCAAGTTTCTCCTGGTAAAGGACAAGCGTTTAACCGTGTAAAATACCGTAATTTGATTACTGGTAAGGTATTGGAAAAAACCTTTAAATCAGGTGAGAAAGTCGATGCGGCAGACGTTGTGGATACTGATTTACAGTATTTGTATAACGACGGTGAGTTTTGGCACTTCATGGATGAAAGTTCATTTGAACAATATCAAGCGGCTGAATCTGCGGTAGCGGATGTCAAACAGTGGTTGGTAGAACAAGATTCTTGTTTGGTGACTTTGTTTAATGGTCAGCCTATCTCGGTGACGCCTCCAAAGCAGATTACCTTGGAAATCGTGGAAACCGATCCAGGTCTGAAAGGCGATACGGCCGGAACAGGCGGCAAGCCTGCGACCTTATCTACCGGTGCGGTGGTGCAAGTCCCATTGTTCGTGCAGATTGGTGAAAAGGTGATTGTAAACACTGAAAAAGGTGAATACGTTTCACGTGCTAAGTAAGACTCAAACAGTCAGATTGAGTCAGTCACGTTAGTCCGCTAATTAACCCGATAATTAGCCTTATAAAAGATTGATAATGGTTATGCAAACTATATTAAATCGACGTGACATCTTACAAAAACGCTCTAGCTTGTTACAACAGGTTAGGGCGTTTTTTTATGCGCGTTCGGTTATCGAGGTCGATACCCCGATATTGTCTCAGGCGGCCACACCCGATGTGCATCTGCATTCCTTAAAAACACAAATTCAAGTTCCAGGAATCAAAGAGCCGCAAAGCTACTATTTGCATACCTCGCCGGAATACCCAATGAAGCGGCTGTTGTGTGAAGGCAGTGGTGATATTTTTTATTTGGGTAAAGTGTTTCGTGATGCGGATTACAGTCCACGCCATCAAGTCGAATTTACCATGCTCGAGTGGTATCGATTGGATTTTACTATGCGGGATTTAATCGACGAAGTGGTTGAGTTGATTCAAGATGTCATCAAAACACCTTTAAATCTTGAAATGCTTTCATATCAACAGATGTTTGCTAAGTACGCCTTGATTGAAAATGTGTTTGAGGCAAGTTCACAAACCTACCAGGCCTGCTTGACCGCCAATGGTGTGCCTGAAATTGTGGGGGTGGATGATGAGGATACGGCTCTGTGGGAACAACTGGTGTTGACCGAGGTGATTGAGCCACGATTGGGTCAGGATGGAATTGCGGTAATTTATCATTTTCCAGCGAAAGACGCGGCCTTGGCGCAAATCAGCGAAGATAACCCTCTGGTAGCTGAACGTTTTGAAGTGTTTATGAATGGTATGGAGTTGGCTAACGGTTATCAGGAGTTAACCGACGCTAAGCTTTACCGGCAACGTTTCAATGACTCGTTGTTAATCCGTAAGCAAGCTAATTTGCCGCTGGTTCCTTTGGATGAAAACCTGTTGGAGTTGCTGGAAACCCAAGGCTTGCCTGATTGCAGCGGGGTGGCTTTAGGGATGGATCGTCTGTTTGCTCTGCAACAGAATCTGCAGAACATAGAACAGGGCATCAGTTATGGTTTAAGGGATGCATGAGCAAGACATTTAAATGCCCATAATCCAATCCTACCAGGCCTGGTAAGTCGGTTATTATTACCGTTTCAACTCCCTTTTGACTGGCCGCTTAACGGGCAACCTGCCTACATGAGGGTTGGCTTTATTCACCCTGCTTAGGGGGCTTGACAGAGGGTGTATAATAAATCTTTAAACTCAAACTTAATTACTCATTTTGCATGAAATTTCATAGCGCGGTTTGATTAAGCTTCATTTACTTTTTAGGAGAGCTCCATGTCCGACATTCCAGTCACTAAACGTTCCGTAATGGTTTTATTCTCGGATTCTAAAAGCCCAAGCTGTCATCGTGTGCGTTTAGTCGCAAAAGAGAAAGATATCCCAATGGATATCATCGAGGTGGATGTTGATAATTTGCCAGAAGATTTATTAGAGTTAAATCCTTATGCAACCTTACCGACTCTGGTCGATAGAGATCTTGTTCTATATGATCCACAGGTGATTATTGAGTACTTGGATGAACGTTTCCCTCATCCTCCATTGATGTCTGTAGACCCGATTTCTAAAGCACGTTCGCGTCAAATGCTTCGCCAGATTGAAACGGAATGGTATCCGTTGGTCGATACTATCGCTAACAGTGAAGATGAAGCGGCGGTTAAAGTGGCTCGTCGTAACCTGCAAGAGCGCTTGATTCAGCTGATTCCTGTATTTGATCATAAGCCTTTCTTTATGAGTGATGATTACTCTTTGGTCGATATCAGTATGGCGGTCTTACTATGGCGCCTTCCTTCATTGGGAATTGAGCTTCCAAAAGGCGCTAAACCGATTATCGACTATGCCGAGAAGGTGTTAAGTCGTGAGATGTTTGCAGAAAGCCTGTCTGACGATGAAATCGATATGCGAGATGTCATCTAATCTATGGAAATGATTTCGAACCGCCCCTATTTGATTCGCGCTATCTATGATTGGATTGTGGATAACCAGTGGACTCCGCATTTTCAGATTGACGCGAATTATCCCGGAACCAATGTGCCGCACGAGTATGTGCAAGAGGGTGTGATTGTGTTGAATGCACATCCCTCTGCGGTATTTGGCTTGAGTTTTGATAATGACCTTTTCTCTTTCAAAGCCCGTTTTCAGGGAGTGGAACGCAGTATCTTTTTCCCACCGGAGGCGGTGTTGGCGGTGTTTGCTAGAGAGAATGGCCAGGGGATGCCGTTTCCGGCGGAACCTTATCCAGAAAACTCCGACGCCCTTGCTGAGGATAAGCCAAATTTGCAAACGGTCGACTCGGAAGATTCCGACAAAAAGCCAAATAAAAAGGCTCAAAGTTCCAAGAAAAAACCGACGTTATCCATTGTGAAATAAAGTCGGTTCAGAGGAAGTCCGTTTTGTGACGGGCTAACTTTTGAAAGGTTCGAGTATCTTTATCTGTTTGAAAGCCTGCAAAATTGCAGGCTTTTCTGTTTCTAAGAACAGCAGTTTCAAGTTAGGCCCGGCATCCATGGTGAAATAAACGGCGACACCTTGTTCGCGTAATCGCCAAATCTTATGCATCGCTTCAACCGATTCAGGTTGCCAGTAAACAATGGGTGGCCAGGTTGCAATCATGGTGGCATGCATGGTCAGGGCATTATGTTCCGCCGTTTTCCCTAAGGTTGCAAAATCATGGTCTTTAATCGCCTGTAGAATCGTCTGCATATCTTGGTTGGCTTGCTGTGGCCAGGCCTGGTATAAAGCGCAGGTTTCGACGGTGTTTTGCATGCCTTGAGTAGAGCTGACCGGCTTTTGTTTAACGTCTATTTCCAATAAGCCGACACAAAACTCCGGCCAAGTTGTATCAATTGCCTCGGCATAGCTATCCAAACCATCGGCTTGTTGGCCTTGGTGCCACAGTGCAAAACCATTGAACAGTGAACGGCTTGCGCTACCGCTACCTAAACGCGCCAATAGAGAGAGTGATTTATTGTCCAAGTTCCAAGCAAATAGGTCATTAAGTGCCAAAACCAGAGCGGCATAGCCTGATGCTGAGGATGCTAGACCCGCAGCGGTCGGGACGCTGTTCTCGGTGTCGACTTTAAAAAAAGTCTGGGGAGTTTCTCTAAAATAGTTTAAAAATTGACTCACCCTTTTGGCAAAAGCATTGTCTTGGTCAAGCCGTTGGCCGTTTAAAGAGACCAAGTCCGTTTGCTGGTTTTGAGACTCTAAACGTTCAATTTGGGTTTTAGTTCCTAGGCCTGGTAAGCTGATGGAAAGACTGCCATTGGTTGGTAAATTCAATGTCGCATCCCGTTTGCCCCAGTACTTACTTAATGCGATATTTACCGGAGCGGAACCGCTACCGATTTTGTTCTTGCTGGCAAGACGGTTGTTCGTTGCAGAGTGACCGATAACTTGGTGAACAAATTTTTGCTGAATGGTTTGGGGCATGGAATTTCCTGTAAATCAAAAGAGGGAATATTTTTGCTTCTTATACGTTATTTTAAATGAAAGCGATGGTTAAGTGATGATTGCGGTTTTAGCACCCTGTAGCGTGATTTCAATGGCAATGGATTGAAAAAGATTTAAGGTTTTTTGAGTGTCGGCTTCACAGTCTTCTAAATCCCCAATCCCTAAAATACAATCTCCCAGCCCAGAGCCTGAAATCTTTGCTGTTTTAACCGAGCCGCACTGATAGAGTGTATCGATGATTTTCTGTAAGGTTTTATCATTCACACCTAAATTGGCCATCAATGCTTGATAGTCGGCACAGGCCTGATAGAAAGCGTCTAACTCTTGATTTTCCAATGCATGAAAACCTTGTTTGGTGACTTTAGCCATTGAACGATATAACATCTCAAGCTCATGAGGTTTGTCTTGCCAGTTTTCCGCGACCAACTCTAAAACCTTGGCGGTAGGCGTTTTATAACCGGCATAGATAAGAATCAACGGTAAAACGATCTCCATTTTTTGAATGATAGGAAAAGGCTGTATCTCGGTTTTTGGCTGAAAGAAAATCAAACCACCAGCTAAGCTGGCCGCCAAGTCGGTTCCTGAGCCACGGCCTTGAATATCAATAATGATTTTATGGCCAATCTCAAAGAGTTTGGTCAAATCGTAATCGGTTTTGCAAATTTCATTCAAGCCTGAAAGCATCGCAGCTAATACTGCAGCCGAGCTACCCAAACCGATAGTCGATGAGAAATCGCTGTGGATGGTAACATCCAAGCCAAACTGCAGTTTTTTTTGAAACGCTTGCAGTGCCGCCACCGCAAAGTTGAGTTTAGGGTGGTGGCTGATGTGTTCCAGTTGAGTGTGGTGTTCACCAAGGGCGGAGTAGAAGTTAATCGCCGTGTCGCTGCGTGCTTGCCAATCGATGGTTACATATTGATTGAGCGCGCAGGCTAGAGCAGGGTGGCCATAAACCACACTGTGTTCACCTAAAATCATCATGTTGGCAGGTGCTTGGCTTTGCCAGGTTTGTTGGAGGGTTAAACTGGCTGACATGTGGCTCCCTTGTTGGCCACGCTAATGGCGGTGCATGTATAGCCATACTCGTCGCAGAGAGCCTTGGGTTCTTGTTCTGAGAAGCATAATAACACACCTGCGTTATCACCTTTAACGCTACCCGAACCGCAGACTTTCGCTACCGCTTGATAATCTTCATCCAACTTCTGAATAAAGGTCGCCACTTTGCTTGGCACAATACCGATCTGTTCTAGTAAAGCTTGGTTTTCGCGAATACCAGTATAAAGTTGTGCGGCGTTTTGTTTAGACCAGGCCTGGATGATTTTTTGAGTGGTTTTGCCGAATTGCTTCCATAAGGCGCTATTGTCGCCATGCTGTGATTTAACTTGGTAAACGGCTTGCCCAGTCGTGCTGTTAGGTGAACCGGTGTCGATTAACCAGGCTTTGAATTCGTGTGCCTTATGCTGTTTGGTGGTGTATCTGGCGTGAAATTCGAGCAAGCCACCATAAAGGATGGTTGCCGGGTCAATGCCGCTAGACTGGCCGTGCTGGCGCGATTCTATCTTGCGGGCAAGTGCTAACAGGGTTTCTTTGTCCACATCCAAGTCATGGTGTTTTACCAGGCTACTCAACAATCCCACTATCACACCCGCAGAACTTCCCAAACCGCGGCCGATTGGAACCTCAGAGTGTATTTTAAAGTACCAGTTGCCGCTCTTTATCGTGTGAAACACATCAAAATGATGCAGGGTGACAAGAACCAGGTCGACAGGTTTGGATAGGACACTTTGGATAGCGGTATTCTGGTTGAGGTACAGCTGATATCGGGCTTCGATATCGGTTGCCAAGTTTTGCCAAACGGGTTTTGGAAAACAGTGCTTTTGTTGGAAATCGCTGAGTTCAATGGTGATGCTATTGGTTGAACTTGGCGTAAAGTGACTTTCGCAATGGGTGTATAGTTTGACTGCCATGCTCAATGCGGGGCAGTCATAAAGCACCGAGTGCTCACCAGAAAGAATGAGTTTTGCAGGAATCGAACAAGAAAATTGCTTTGATTGCGTTGTTTGCACTGGTCATTCCTAAGCGTTAAATGGTTTGCGGTAATTGAGCCAATTGACCTAATTCAGCTTAGAGCTGGGTTCAAACCATTTAAATGAAAAGCGATTAGTGGTTGGTTTTTTCGTAATAACGTTTATGGTCTTCTATACCGGCTAAACGATATGGCCCTTTATTATTTAAAGGGAAAACCACATTTTCTAAAGTGCAGTCGGTTTTATGGTAAAAATCCAAATAGGCTTGATAGCTTAATGGTTGACGCTGATCGATCTGTTTTCGGTGATCGGCGGTCATTAACACTTTTTGGTAGCCTGGTTGCATTATGCCGGTAAAGAACTCGGCAACACATCCTGAACCATAACTAAAGAAGCTGATGCGTTTACCTTCCAAGTTCTGCAGGCTGTTGTCGAGTAAAGAGATAAAACCAACAAAAAGTGATGCACTGTAGCTATTCCCAACGATACGGTTGTACAGTTGGCTAGGCAAGGTTTGAGCGTCAAACTGCGCTTGGGTGAGTTTTGCCCCCACCTTTTTCACTAAGGTTTTATGTGCTTTTTCGGCCATTTTGGTAAACGGAATGTGATAGCAGAAATAATCAATATCATTAAACGTACGACCGGTTTGCTCGGTAAAGTGCTCCCAAGCATGCTTTAAACTGTTTAGATAGACTTTGGTTGAATATTTTCCATCAACCAGTGCCGTTGTTCTATGGTTGGGACGCCAAAAATCCATCACGTCATCGGTATAAAAACCTGAACCCGGTTCGATTTCAATAATACGTGGCGACTCGGTAATCAACATCGCGACCGCTCCACAACCTTGAGTCGCCTCGCCAGAGGTATCAATGTCATATTTTGCAATATCAGCGGCAATGACCAGAATTTTTTCTTTAGGATTGGCGCGCACCATGGTCGTGGCCATTTGTAAGGCCGCCGCACCAGCATAACAGGCGTGTTTAAACTCAATCACTCGACAACGGTTGGATAAACCTAATAGACCATGTAGGAAAACACCGGCTGACTTGGATTGATCAACACCGGTTTCAGTGGCAAACAACACGGCGCTAATTTCGTTAGCGTTAATCTGCTCCAATAATGGCGCAGCGGCTTTGGCCGCTAAACTAACCACATCTTCATCAGGCGGAGCGATTGACATCCTTTCCTGACCGATTCCAATGGTGAATTTTTCAACATCTATGTGCTTTTCAGCAGCAAAGGTATCTAAACCTAAATAATAATCTGCTGTAGCGAAATGGATTAAATCAATGCCTACTTTCATAATCTAAAGTGGATTCGTTCTAGTTCTGTTATTCATGTTGAATAATGGGTTGTAAATCATCTTTGATTTTTTTACCTTTTAAAGAGGGGCAATCAAAGCGGTGTTTAAGTGTAGTGCATCGATATCTTTGATGCCAAGCAAGAATTGCGCGGTTTGGAACTCTTGCTTAAATTGTTCGATTCTAGCCACAACTTGTTCAGTTGATTCTTGGGCGGGCGCAAGCAAAGGCGCCGCTACTCCGCACAATCGACCGCCCATTATAACAGCTTTTATCATATCAATTCCGTTTCGTATTCCACCACTGGCAATAAACTGAGCTTTTTCCTGATAAGGTTCGCTCAATCTTAAACTCTCAACGGTGGTCAGACCCCAGTCTTGGAATAAAATCCCTAGATCATTGTCTGAACGGTGGGCTTCGATACGGCTCCAAGAGGTTCCTCCTCGTCCGGCAAGGTCAAAAAGCGTTATGCCAGCCGCTAAACCCAGTTCAATGTCTTGCGGTGATAGCCCGGAACCCACTTCCTTGAGAATGATGGGGACGTCAATCTGTTCGGCTAAGAGGTGGATTTTTTCAGCTAATCGGGCAAAGTTGGTGTCACCTTCAGGTTGAATGACTTCTTGCAAAGGGTTTAGGTGAAGATAGAGTGCATCGGCCTGTAAAACATCGATTGCACGACGAGCCTCATCTACCCCAAAACCATAATTTAGTTGGACCGCTCCCAGATTGGCGATTAAAGGCACGTCTGGTGCAAATTTGCGAATCGCAAAACTCTGTTTGGCGGCTTCATCCACAATCATCGCTCTTTGTGAACCTACCGCCATGGGCACATTACACGCTTGTGCGGCTTCCGCCAGATGGCGATTGATGTCGCCTAAGTTTTGGGATGCCCCTCCCGTCATGGAGGCGATGAGAAAAGGGAATCGTATCGATTTTCCGAGAAAAGTTGTTGTGGTGTCGATGTTTGCAAAGTCACACTCGGGCAGGGCACGGTGCATGAGTCTGATGTTTTCAAACCCCTGGGTGTTACGTTCAACCAACGGGTCGTTGAGCACCGCATCGATATGATCCTGTTTTCTATCGGTAACCTGTTTGGCCAAGTTTGCCAGGGGAGATGAATTGATATGACTCATTATTCAAACCATCAAACGTTATGCGCACGTTCGAGTTTGATGTGTGCTTCCATCAATTCGCCCGGATTGGTTTGTGCGGCAAGAAGGGAAAGTTCGCCACAAAAAGCGGTAGCACCAGCAATACAAGCTAGACGGCGTGCATTTTCACCTGGTTGGGCATCGTTATTTGCGCAGCCAAGTAAGGTGAGGTTTTCCAATACGAAATCCAGGCCTTTGCCGTTGCCGACCGTACCTACAATCAAGTTGGGAAGCGTGCTGGAGAAATATAAATCGCCTTCAGGTGTGACTTCGGCGTGGTTTATCGCCTGCGAGCCTTCCACGATATTGGCGGCATCTTGGCCTGTGGCTAAATAAAATCCAAGTAGCATATTGGCAACATGGGCGTTTGCACTGCGCAAGCCACCGGAGACGATACTGCCAATCAGATCTTTTTTGATGTGTAAATCAACCAAGGCTTCTGGCGTGGTTTTCAGAAAACGTTTACAGAATTTTCTTGGGATGGTCGTTTCACAGACGACATATTTACCTCGCCCTAAAATGCCGTTAACAGCAGAGACTTTTTTGTCGGTGCAGTAGTTAGCCGAGATGGAGACATATTGTAAATCGTTATAACGCTCAAGTAGCCAAGGCAACAGCTTGTCGGCCGCATTGGTCACCATGTTGTGGCCGGAGGCATCGCCGGTATGAAACTCAAGGCGCAGATAGATTAAATTGCCCACTACCTGATAATGGGTATCAATCAGTTTGGCAAAACGACTGGTTTGAGAAACCACTTTTTGTAGTTCGTCATGTTCCGCCTGAATCTGCTTCAACCTTAAAGCCGCAATCCCAGCATTAGGGGCTTGCAGTAAAACAGAACGGGTCATGCGTTCGTCTACCACGGTAACACGAATGCCGCCAGAGTGTACAGCGACACGTGCTCCACGAGCAACGGAAGGCCACAGCGGGGTTTCATAGGTCGCCATCGGAACCATTAAATCGTCAACTTCGACGTCACCGATCAGTTTAAATGGACCAACTGCCTGCATCGGGATAGAGGCGAATTTTTGTGTAAGGTTTTCTGTTTGTGTAGTCATGGCGATATTATAAATGAGCAACCCTACGTACGGGCAGGAAAATTCTAAAAAACCTCATCAAAATCCATTGAAAACTTGAATCTTAAAATTTAGACCCTATATTGAAGTTTAATCGCGTTGAAATGCGTTTTTTGAAAATTAAAAAAGGAACTTAATTATGGCTTTAGCAACGGCTCGTCATATTCTGGTTGATACAGAAGAACAATGTAACCAATTAAAAGATCAAATTGCTAATGGAGCGGATTTTGCGGATGTGGCTAAGGTCAACTCTAAATGTCCATCTGGTGCAAATGGTGGTGATTTAGGTCAGTTTGGTCCAGGAATGATGGTTCCGGAATTCGATAAAGTGGTTTTCAGTGCAGAAGTCGGTTCGGTAGAAGGCCCGGTTAAAACCCAGTTTGGTTATCATTTGCTAGAGGTTACTAGCCGCAGTTAAGTTGTGGTAACTCGTTAAAACGTTTACTAAAAAACCCGATTGACCTGGCCTGGTCAATCGGGTTTTTTAGTTTATCGACTCGATAAAATAGTCCAAATTATCACAACATGCCTTTACGTTGCGCTAAATAGCCGAGTAGGTAATAAATCAGCACGATGATAAAAGGCAATAAGGGCGCATTTGCTTGAGCTAGCCAGTTGCTTAAAAATGGCGCGGCAATCGAAGTGATAAAGCTGAAGCCAAAGGCACAGAAAGCGACAAACAGGGTAATACGCAAAAAGATTTTCAAGCTACCAATTTGCTGTTTTACCATTTTCAAAATATTGTCGCCGTAGATGACCAGTAAAGTCGCTACCATTGACAGTACGATTTGGTTTAAATAGCCTTTCATCCAAGCTGAAACATGTAACAAAATATCATTTAACCAACCTAAAATATCCATCGATTATTTGCCTTGCTGTTCTAGTTTAAGGGTTTTGAATGGCTTAAGTGTGGCTCAAGTGTGGCTCATTCAAAACGCTTGGTTTCATAAAAAAGAGCCTGTTAAATCGCTTTAACCGACTCTTGATTCAAAGAGGTTGTGGGGGATTTAATTAGGGTAAAAGTTGAATTTTTGTCCACCTAGAGTGGCTTCATACATCAATCCACCTTTCGCCAAACTGAATACGGCCATCCCTTTATAGTATTGGCCATCGGCTTTTACATATTTATTGCCGGCATTGGCTGAAGCGGAAGTCCCTTTGGTTGAGGCTTCGGCATTGGCTCCGGCGGTAATGACGATTGCTGAAGCTTGTGCTCCAAATTCGAAATTACCGCTGGTGAATTCATCATAAGCGCGTTGGTCTTGAAAGAAGATAATCTGACTAAAGGCTTGGCCGCCTAATTGAAATCCGATGGTTGCCTGGGTCATTTCAACATTGCCTGAAAAGCGCCCTTGTTCGTAGACTCGTCCTTTACCATAGGCTCCACCAATGACAAAACCAACCTTGCCGATTGTTGGAAAGACGGCATAACCGTAAGAGTGATCAAAAAAAGCTGCAGACTGCGGGGCTTTTTGGAATGCGGCAATGGTTTGTTCAAATTCGGCGTCCGATACATCCTGAGTCATTTGCGCTTCGGATTCGCTGTATTCATCATCGGCATAACTGTGCATTGAGAAAAAAGCTAGGCTTGATAAGGCTAAGGTTAATATAGCCGTTTTTTGAAATAGACCTTTAAGCATGGTGACATCCCGTCCTTGTTTAATAGATTGCTTGTCAAAGTAATCTCATTTTAATCATAAATGTACTCTGGTTGAACTTTAATTGTGAAAAAATAATGAAGATGATGGGTTCGCTTCAATGGTTTTACAGCCTTGTCTTAGGAGGCAGTCATTATTTAAAAACACTGCTAAAAAAGCGAATTTTATGTGTAAAATAAGTTTGTTAGGTATTTCTATCTCAGAAAGCGGAGGAGGTTTTTGTGAGTACTGGAACTATTGTTTTTTTAGTCATCGTTGTGCTGTTTGTTCTTTATTTAATCAATATCTTCAACACCTTGGTGGCGTTAAAGAATCGTTTTGAAAATGCGTTTGCCCAAATCGATGTGCAGTTGAAACGTCGTTATGATTTGATTCCCAATCTGATTGAAGTCGCCAAAAAAGCGATGGCCCATGAACGTGAAACCTTGGAAGCCGTGATTGCCGCTCGTAACGAAGCGTCTAGCTTGCTTAAAGCCGCCGCCGCTAATCCTGGTGATGCGCAAATCATGGGTAAACTCTCAAATGCAGAAGGTATCTTGGGTGGTGCCATGTCTCGATTCAATATGGTTATGGAAGCTTATCCGGATTTGAAAACCAATCAAAACATGATGCAACTGACCGAAGAACTTACCTCAACGGAAAATAAAGTGGCGTTCGCCCGCCAGGCGTTCAATGATGCGGTCATGGGGTATAACACCTATCGCCAAAGTTTTCCGCAAACGGTTTTTGCAGCGATGTTCGGTCATCCCGTTGATGCTCAAATGCTTGAGTTTGAAGACCGTCAAGCCATTCAACAAGCGCCTAAAGTTCAGTTTTAAAGGTCTTTCAACCTACCTGGTCGGGTCGTTTTGATGACCCAACTTGGTCGGTTGAATCTTGAGTCTATGAATTTCTATTCTGCGCAGGACAACGCCAAAAAGAAAACCAAATATTTGGTGTTGTTGTATATCTTGATACTGATGGTGTTGACGCTGTTGAGCACTCTGGTCTTGATGTTGTTACTGCCGTTTTTCACCGCTAACCATATCACCTTAGATTGGCACTACTTACTTTTCTCTCCCCAAAGTTTACCTACCTTATTCGCAACGGGTGCTTTTGTTATCGGCGGAGCCTTAATCAGCTCTTTTGTCAAAAGTCGTCATTTATCCAAAGGTGGCGCGGTCATCGCCAGCGCGTTAGGGGGTGTCAAGTTGTCGCCCAATTCCGATAACATCAATGAACGTAAAGCGCTCAATGTGGTCGAAGAGATGGCGATTGCTTCAGGGATGCCTGTGCCGGAAGTGTTCGTGTTAAGAAAAGAGTCGGCAATTAATGCTTTTGCTGCCGGACTATCCCCGCAAGATGCGGTCATCGGTTTAACGCAAGGTTGCATCGATAAATTGAGCCGTAGCCAACTCCAGGGGGTTGTCGGTCATGAGTTTAGTCACATTCTCAATGGTGATATGCGCTTGAATTTACGAATCATTATGTTGCTCTATGGCATCGAGTTTATTGGCTTGTTGGGGCGTATCTTGACATCCAGTAGTCGTTCCAGCTCTTCTCGTTCTTCACGCAGTAAAGGTAAAGGCAATGGTGCGATTGTTTTAGCGGGAATCGCTTTGCGTCTAATCGGTTGGTTTGGGGTGTTGTTCGGCAATATGATTCAAGCTGCGGTGAGTCGGCAACGTGAGTTTTTAGCGGATGCATCATCGGTGCAATTCACTCGTGATCCAACGGCCATTGCAGATGCCTTGAAAGTCATCGGAGGGGTGACGGAAAGCTCTCGTTTGAAAAATACCGATGTCAGTGAAGTGGCACATCTATTTTTTGGGCAAGCGTTTCATACACGATTGGCGTTTTTGTTTGCGACCCATCCGCCGGTTGAGATGCGGATTTTAAGGATTCAACCTAGTTGGGATGGCCAATATCTTAAGCCACAGGTAACGTCACAGCCGAGTTCGGCTGAAAAAATGGAGGCTTCAACAAGTCTAGCCGGACAGGTGAATCATCCGCTCAATGCGCTGGCCGATAAACTTCCCGAGCCTTTGGCCATGTTGATGGCGGCAGGGGTGATGGTCGAGCAGCTCAGTCAAAAATCCCAAAAGGTGTTGTTGGAGTTGATTGATAAATCCAAAGACCCCATGGAAGCGATGGCATTGGTTTTGGCCATTTTGATTTGTGAGGAGCCCGAAACCCTGCAAGCCGATTCCGACTGGAAAAGGTTGTTAGCCAGCAGTGAGATTACCGGGTTAGATAAAATGGTGAGTCAGCAGGTCAGCTTGTTATTATCTACCGATTTATCCAATAGGTTGCCTTTAGTCGAGTTGACCATGCCGGCTTTGAAGACTCTTTCTGATAATCAATACCTGCAATTCAAAGGCTTGTTGCAACAGGTGATGGATTTGGATCACCAGCAAAGTATCTTTGAACAGAGTGTGTTTCAATTGGTTACTCGTTATTTGGATGTCCACTTCGGTTTGGCATCACAACAACGTGTGCGTTATAGAAAGGCGAAACAAGTCGCGATTGAGCTTCAATTGATTTTCTCGGCATTGGTTTATTATGGAAATGACATCAAGGATTCTAAGCAGGAATCTAAGTATGGACTCAATTTGAGTATGGATTTGGCCTTTAACAGGGCGGTTGAAAAGCTGGGGTTACAAAACCTACAACGTATTGATGTCACGGCATCACAGCAAAACCTATTTAAAACCGCGACCGAAAAGCTCCTATATTGTTCAGAGCCTTTAAAACAGAAAATTGTTGAAGCCTTGGTGCTTTGTGTTGAACATGACGGTAAGGTCAACTCGGTTGAAAAAGAGTTGGTTCTAGCCATCGCCGCCACAATGAATGCACCGATTCCCCGTCTTAGTCTTTAGTTTTCATTGCTCAAACATCACAGGCAATTAACCTCTATCTCCAATGAGTGAACATCGATGAATTTATTCAAATTACAACGTCTGATTATGACCGCTTTATTGCTGGCATCCACCGGTTTCAGCTCTGTTTGGGCTAATGTTCATTATGCTCATTATGCCGCAGTAGCCATGCCCGACAAATACAGTGCGCAGGTCGCCAAACAAATATTACAACAGGGCGGCAATGCCGTAGATGCGGCGGTGGCATCGGCTTTTGTGTTGGCGGTTACCTATCCTGAAGCGGGTAATTTGGGTGGCGGTGGCTTTATGACTTTGTATACCCCAAAGATAGTTGTACCGAATTCACCAACGGATAAAGACGCTGAAAACAATGCTTTGAACGTCCATTTTCTAGATTATCGAGAACAAGCCCCATTGGCCGCGAGCCAGGACATGTATTTAGATGACAACAACCAAGTGATCCCGTATAAGTCGCTGGTAGGCTATCAAGCCTCTGGAGTGCCTGGAACGGTGATGGGGTTGTGGCAAGTGCATCAACGTTTCGCCTCTCTTGCTTGGCAAACCCTTTTACAACCTGCAATCGAGTTGGCGCAAAACGGCTTTGAAGTCTCGTCGCAGTTAGCGGATCGCTCACAATGGTTTAAACGGTGGATCGCCGATAAATCCTCCACACCATTGAATTTTGAAAGCTATTTTGGTGGGCTGAAAGTAGGGCAGGTTTTAAAGCAACCAGAGTTGGCAAAAACCTTAAAACGCATTGCCAAGCAGGGGGCGGAAGATTTCTACCTAGGTGAAACCGCAAAAATGATGGTCAAGCAGTTGCAAAAGCATGATGGCTTGATTACCTTGCAAGATTTGGCTGGCTATCAAGCCAAGTGGCGCAAGCCGGTTGTGGGCGAGTGGCTTGGCTATCAGGTGGTTTCAGCGCCGCCACCTAGTTCTGGCGGAATCGCCATTGTGCAGCTGTTAAAGATGAAACAACAACTTGTGGATAAGTTGGATAAAGCGCTGTTGCAAGCTAGAAAATCGGGATTGTCCGAAACAACCATTAAAACCCATTTTTATGCCGAGCTGGAAAAACGCGTTTACGCGGATAGAGCGCATTTTCTGGGTGATCCGGATTTCATCGATGTTCCAGTCGATAAGCTGATTTCTGATGAGTATTTGAGAGAACGCGGCCAGGGTGTTTTGTTGGATGAGATTTCAGAATCTGAGCTGATTAAGCCTGGAAAAATTGAACTGCCTGAGACAACCCATTTTTCGATTGTGGATGCCCAAGGCAATGCGGTTTCCAATACCTATACCTTAAATATGCCGTTTGGCAGCGGTGTGGTGATTGAAGGTGCTGGTTTTTTGATGAATGATGAGATGGATGACTTCAGTACCAAGCCAGGGGTGGCCAATGTGTTTGGTGTTGTCGGGGGGCAAGCAAATGCGATCGCTCCCCGGAAACGAATGTTGTCCTCCATGTCGCCAACCATTTTATTAAAAGATGGCCAAGTACAAATGGTGGTGGGAACCCCTGGTGGTTCAACGATTATTACCTCGGTTTTTCAAACCATCGTGAATGTGGTTGAGGAGCGGATGAGTGCCCAGCAAGCGGTAGACGCACCACGAGTGCATCACCAGCTGTTACCGAAAGATCTGATTGCCTATAATCCGGATTTGCCTGATCAGGTCAAACAAGAGCTGGAGTTGATGGGGTACTCACTTAAAAAGAACAACTATATGGGTGATGTGCAACTGCTGGTAAATACCGATAAAGCTTGGCAAGCGGCTTCAGATAATCGTGGTGAAGGGGTTGCTTGGGTGTTTGAGGTTGATACACCAACATCGCGACCTTAAGCGCAATCTCAAAACACGATTTTTAATGTAAAATTACCAGGCCTCTGCCAAGCTTTAATCGGTGGAAAAAACGGATTCCCAATCCGTTTTGTGTCAACTCCGCATTACAGTGGCCGCCCTTCAAATCAGCGGTTGCGCCATATTTTCGCTACCGCTCTATCACTGCCTAGCCATGCGACAATAAGGCAAACCACACCAATTGCAGCAAACAGTACAACCGGGAGCAAGGCTTCGGTTACGCCCGTTGCCATGCCGAAATAGAGTGCTACCGCCGCGATGATTAAAAACAGCACACCCATAACGGCCAAGATTTTTCGATGGGAAGGGCGATAGTTGTAGGCATCATCACCTTGCTCAAACAGGTTTAATAGTGGTTTAAATAAAGTTTTGAAGAAGTTTTTCATTTTAGTCTCTCTGTTTATGGCGATTACGAGTTGGGTGGGGTATTGAGCCTTATTGCCTTTTGCTAGCCGACTAAACCCTTAAAGTGGCTTTGAGGCGATTCGGTTTTTCAATATAGGCGAATACATCCATAACCGATTTACAAACAATGTCTGCCGCAATCAAAGTGTCAATGCAAAGTCCCTCGTCTTGAATCAAAGCCACTCCAATTCTACTCTGTTTAAGCAGCTCTTTATCATTAAAACCATTGCCTACACTTAGGGTATGTTCTGCACCCAAAGAGGCCAAATACACGGTTTTACTTTTGAAATGGGGGGAGTTTGCCAGGTTGATTACCTTGCAGGCAACGCCTAGCAACTCTTTTTCAGCCGTGCCATAAGTATCCGCGGTGACAACATGGAAATCGACCAGGCCTGCCAATTGTTGGATTTTATCGGTAACGCCATCAATCACCTTACCATCCAAGGCAATGGTGCCGTTATAGTCAAAAATAATATGCTGGATATCAAGGGTTTCACGACCTGGGATTTCAATAATCAAAGTATTTTCCTTGTGTTCGTTTTGTGTTGTGCTTGTCTTATGTAGACTTTCGCAGAGTGGTTTTCATATGCGTTCGTTTGCCCAAGAAATGATTGAAATTCGCCGATAAAAGGGAATTAACCTTTAAAGCGGAACTTAGGTAAACTGATGTCGAAATGCAGCGCGAGGAGTCGGCTGACAAATATAACGATACCGGTGGAAATGGCGGCTATGGTGGCATCGATATCAAGCTGTAATAAGCCAATGAAGAATAACGAACCCAACCATGAAACGGTGCCATATAAAGGGCTTTGGAAGACAACCGGAGAGGCGTTGCAGAGAATGTCGCGAAAAATCCCGCCCATAATGCCGGTCATGACCCCCATGAAGCTGGCAACCAGCCACGGTGCGCCAAGCATCAATGAGGCTAGGGTTCCCGCTACACTGAATGTCGCCAAACCCGCCGCATCGGGAATCAAGAAGAAACGTGGCGAAATGGTGATGTTTCTTGCCAGAATAAACATAATGATGGCGCTACCCAAAGAGGCGATAAAGAACGCTTGGTCGACAATCCAGAAGGCGTCTCTACCCAACAACATATCTCTTAAGGAACCACCTCCTAAACCGGTGGTGATGCCGATAATGATGACACCAAACAGGTCATATTGACGGAATCCCGCTTTCAATACCCCCGACGCCGAAGAAACGATAACCGCAAAGAGGGTTATCCAATAAAGGCTGTTTAGAAGTTCTGTTGTTGGGTGGAGTGTCATGATGGTTTTCTTTAATTTATAACCTGGTGGCCGTAGTGTCCTAGTTTACCTAGCTCTCACCGAAAAGCTATCGGTCGCTTTCAATTTAATTACATTTGGATTGGGGGTGTTGTTGTCAATCAACCACGCCAATTCATCCTGTAATTTTGAATCATCAAGAACGGTTTGCCATACACGTTCCCCAACATTCCAGCGATAACCCCTTGAGCGCAACGCATCTTTAATATCAAACGGTGCGCCAGTGGCTTTAATAAGCGATTTGCTTTGACGTACCGCACTGAGTAAAAAACTAAAAGCCGGTACTTTCTGGTCGGAGATTTGGCAGGATAGCAATTGTGTTAAAGCCTGAACATCGTCCAAAGCACGGTGTGCACCATAGAAAAACTGGCCGACTTTCCAGCATAAAAACTCCTGGCTTTTCGAGCCGACATGCGCTAGCTTTAGCCAGTCAATTTGAGCAACGGAACAGCCCCAAATCTTATCCATAAACATATCGCTATAGCGTTCTAACACCGGACGGTCAAATCCCGCATTGTGCGCCACACACAGTTGAACTTCGGCAATTTCCGCTTCGACTTTTTCCCAAGGGATGGTATGGCCTTGAACATCTTCAAAGGTCAGGCCGGTTACCTGAGTCACTTCAGCGGTAATTTCCCCTTTGGGTTCGTTAAGGTAGTTTTGTGCACTCAATACTCGGTAAAAATGGCCAGCCGAATCAAATTCAACAATTTGATAACCCAGCTCGATGATTTCACACACATCGGTGTCTAGACCGGTGGTTTCGGTATCGATAATGCAAACCTTGTGGGTTTGCTGGGTAGAAGGTGGATTGAACTCGCTTAGGGGGTGGAGTTTGTGCAGTACCTGAAAATTTCCGGATTGAGTCAGTTGGTCTATACAGGCTTGTTGTTCTGCTGATGGCATCATATTCGTTACTTTGCTGGTTGGATGACTAAAAATCGATTAATGGCGATTTTAACAACAAATGCAAAACTTGTGCATAAATGCTCGTTAACTAGGTGCTTTTATTCCAGGTTCTTTGTTTGAAACGTTTAAAACGCTCGATTTGGCTAATGAATTTGCTGTGAATCAACAAGCTTAAATAATTCAACCAGGCCTGGTCAATGGTGACTAAGCAGTCAATCTCAATCTGTTTGCCATGCTTGGCGTAATGCTTGATTCTTAAGTCTAACGACTCTGGATGTTGAACGTGAGAAGCGATTTTAGGGGCAAGGCTTCGCGGTACATAACCGAGTAATAGGCCGTGTGTCATCTCTTGTTTTGAATGGTTCTTAATGTAGGCATGAACGGCTTTGGGAAGCCATATTTGCACGGCATTTTCATCGTAAGGGTTTTCTGGTTCGAGTTGAAAACGCAAGGTCTCATCAATAGCGAGCAGCGATAGCTCTATCGCCATATCCGCAGCATAATAAAATGTGCCCTTAATTGGGAATTGCACGCTTCTTCTCATAAACCCCACTTTTCAAGACGATGAAGTCTTATTCGTTTAGGACGATTAAATCCAGTTGATTGTCTTGCAGTGTGAAACATTTTTGCTTATCGTCAATCGGACATTGTAAACACAATTGGTAAGCCGTGAGCTGTAAGTCCGGCATGGGACAAAGCTGATGGTCTTTTTCCAACTCTCCATATAACCGGTCGCCAACAATCGGATAGCCGCTTGCTGATAAATGGCTACGGATTTGATGTTTTCGCCCGGTTTCAATGGCTATCTGTAGGTGAGAGATATTTTGCTTGGCGTCATAGTTAAGTCGTGAAACATGGCTAACCGCAGGCTTATCGTCAATAGGGTGCCGAATGGTTTGGGGGTCGGCTGGGTAATGTCCCCACACCATTGCTTGGTAGACCTTATGCACCTGGTTGTTTTCAAACGCTCGGCTTAAGCTGTTGGCCATTTTTTTACTGTGGGCAATCAACATTAATCCATGGGTTGCCCGATCCAGACGGTGGACTATCCAGGCCTGGCGGAGTTGGTTGTTGGGCTGGTAATGCATTTCTATCCAACGATAAAGCGCCGTATGATCCGCCCACTTGCTCCCTTGGGATAACATTCCTCTGGGCTTGATCCATACCGAATAACTCTCAAAATCGGCTATCAAAGTAGGCGCTTGAGGTTGTTGCTCCAACAGTAGCGGATTGTAATAAAAATCTAAAACCTGTCCAGCGGGCACCTCTTTCTTTAAGCGTCGTAAGCGTTCCGGTTTACTCTTTTGTGAAGAAAGGGTTCGCTCAATCCATACCGCGCCTTTTTGGGCATAGTCTTTCAATAGCTGTTTACTTAAACCGCTGTGGCTGGCTAATAAATCCAAAGCGTTAATCTCACCAGGGCTGGTGATTTTAAAATGTTGGCAAGCGTGGTCGGGTTGATTTGTCATGACTATAGTTTATCAAAGCTGAATCATTTGGGTGGGTAGGTTTGTTTTAGGCTATCTGATTGATTTTTAACAGACATCAAGAAAACGGCAAATTAGTTTCAATATTTTCGCAAATTTAGCCTTTCCCTTTGTAATTATATTTCTATAATGCATAATCATTATTGGTTAATTTTTATGTAGAAATTAGGGGTGGTCATTTTAAGCAAGCTTGTCAGTAAGAGCGCTTGAAAATACACTGCTCAGTGCCTTAATTGGGGAACTTTACACAATGCAACAAGCTCAACTTTTCTTGAATAAACAACCTGTACTCGATGTGAATCAGGCATTAAACGGTTATCACCTGTCGTTGGAATTGGTGAATGATGCTGATCCATCTACAGTTGAATGGGAAAGTGTCATGCAGGCGTTTTGTGATCGAGTCGCCGAGCATGATGGTATGAGTGGATTAACCGATAATAAAGAAGTCTATTTCCATGCGCCATTAGAAGTCCTAAAAGTAGAGTGGTTACCTAAGGTTGAATCCATGTCATCGATGCTGGTCGAGGTGGATTTGTCGCTACTGAAAAACAAGCCCGCTTTGGAAGCCTTAAAAGAGATTATCAAAACTGGTGCCAAGGTGGTTTTATTGGGTTATGAAAACTCAGATGCATACAAAAAACTCCTCAATATTGCCTCCCTTGTTAAGTTGGATGTGCATGATTTTAGTGCGGGTGAGGCTAAAGTTTTGGTGAGTGCGTTGAAAATGCAAAACATTCAAACCATAATCAGTGGGATTGAAACGGAAGAGCAGTTCGCTGATTATGCCCTCAGTGGCGCTTCCCTATTCCAAGGGTACTTCTTTACCAATCCGATTATTTCCGGTGAAAAAGAACTTTCCGGCAATAAACTGGCGATGTTGAAGTTGTTGGCCGAAGTCAATGACCCTGATGTGGCGTTCGACAAAATTGTGGAAACAATCGGTTCGGACGTCGGTTTAACGCACAAGTTGTTAAGTGTTATCAATCATCCAAGTAATAATATCCCGCAAGTGGTCGAAACCTTAAAAGACGCCGTCAATTTCATGGGCTTAAAGCGTTTGAAATTTTGGGTGAACATGATGATGTTGTCCGAAATCAATGATGTTCCAAAAGAGCTGTTGACCACGGCTTTGGTTCGTGCCAAATTCATGGAGGTGTTAGCCGATAAGCAAGGTAAAAGCACCGACAAAGACCGTTACTTTATGACCGGCATGTTCTCAACACTCAATGCCTTTCTAAAAGCTTCTATGATTGACATCGTCGATCAGTTGCCGCTTTCTCAGGTTGTTAAGGATGCTTTAGTCGATCAGTCTGGAGATATGGGTAAGGCGCTTTTTGTGGTGCGTTCCTTAGAACAGGGGAACTCAAATGTGATGAACAGCGGTATGGATATCATGCAAGTTTCATCGGCTTATATGAATGCCAACAGCTGGGCTTATAAAACCATGGCGGGGTTAGAAGCCGCTTAACGTTCTTGTTTACCAGGGCGTTACGCTGCTATAAATGTCCAATTCTGGTCTACAGAATGGATGTTCTATTTAAATATCGAGAATTTTATAGAGAACGCTCTGCTTGATTAAAACAGGGCGTTTTTCATTTAACAGACTTTGAATTTAGGTTTATGCGGGGGATGTTTTTGTGGGTTGTCGATCTTGCAGCGAGAAAGGCTGAGGTGAGTCATGTTTAATCAGCTATTATCCGGTTTGCACACAGCACAGCCGCAAGCCAGTCATTACACCATCGGTCATCACCATTTGCCGATTGTGCGTTCGGCGCGCAGAAAAAACATTGCGGTAAAGCAGCATAACGGCGTTTTGGTTTTGGCTGTGCCCCAATCGATTTCCACGAAACGCTTGAATCAAGTCCTACAGCAAAACCAGTTGTGGTTAGCTAAACGCATTGATGTTTTTATGGCCAATGCTCCTGAAATATTCAAGGGATTGCATGGCGAAAGCTTTATGCTGTTTGGGCAAAACTATATGCTTAGCTGGTTAGATGTCGAGTTGGCTCCAAGCTCTGAAAGCTTGACGGCTAAAGACCCCCTAATCGATTTATGTGAAACAAGCTTCAAGGCGCATGTCTATTTGAACCCCGCTTTAAGCGAGCCACAAAAACAGCAACACAGTCGCCAGGCGCTTGAGCAGTTGTTTAAACGGCAAGCGCAAAGTTATTTTCTTCCTAAGCTGGATTTTTATGCCGAGAAGATGGCCGTGAAATTCCGCTCGGTGACCGTTAAAGGGTATAAATCTCGTTGGGGAAGCTGCTATTCCGATGGGCGCATCCAATTCAACTGGCGTTTGCTGCAAGCCCCTGAATGGGTGATTGATTATGTGATTGTGCATGAACTCGCCCATCTAGTGCACGCCAATCACTCCAAAGCCTTTTGGGATTTAGTGCAAAAACATTACCCGCAAACGCCAGGTGCAAAAAAAGTCATTAAACAGCATGGACGTGCCTGGATCGATTTTTTAGCGTAATCATTTAAATACACCTTTTTAAGTCATTTTTTAAGGAAGCTGGATATGCAAGACAATCAAATTGCCAATGAAACCGCCAACGAAAACACCATCCAAACCGCCATTCAAACCAAGCCGGTCACTTATGGTGGTTTTTGGAAACGTGTCGCCGCCTATATCATCGACTGGTTGATTCTGATGTTATTGAGTTTTGTCTTGATGATTATCATGGGGGTGTTTTTAGCGTTCAAAGGCTTGGATCCGGAGGATGAAACTGCGATGCTGGGCGTGAGTTTAATGGGTAATTTGATTACCTTGATGCTCACTTGGTTCTATTATGCCGGCATGGAAAGTTCGTCTAAACAAGGCACTTTTGGCAAGTCGCTGCTGGGCATGAAAGTCACCGATTTAAACGGTGGACGCATCAGTTTTTTAAGAGCGAGTGCACGTTATTTCAGTAAAATCCTGTCTGCCTTGTTGCTGTTTATCGGTTTTATTATGGTGGCCTTTACTGAAAAGAAGCAAGGTCTGCACGATATGATTGCTGCCACTTTGGTGGTCAATAAATAAACCTTCCTGTTTATAAAAATAATCTTTGATTCGAGCATCTTACTCTATGTCCAATACACCCATTACGTCAAACGCTGAAACGCAAACTGCGGATTCCACAAACTTGCAAACTATCCATATTACGGCTAACAGTCGTTTGACCGCTGTGATTAAAGAGCATGCGATTTTGTCATCCGGACAGAATGTGATTCAGACCCCTCGGGTAATGACCTTGAAACAGTGGTGGCAGCTTTGGCAAAACAATGCGTTGTTTGCGGGTGATTTGCCGGCGGATGAACTGCGCAAGAAAGTCTTGAATGGTTTTGAGGCGCAATGGTTGTGGGAGCAGTGTCTGCAAGACGAGCTGGATAGCCGTTTGGAGCAAACAGGACAACAAGAATCTGCAAGCGACAACGACAATGGTTTTCAGGCACAAGCCATTGCATTGTTGAATGTGCATACCACCGCCAAACAACTCTACCAGGCCTGGTCATTAAGTGCGGAGTGGTTGCCGCAGAGTTGGCAGCAACAAAGCCTGTTGTCTGATGAAGCTCGTCTGTTTATTGCGGTGTTGCAACGCTATTTGGCTTGTCTAAAAAGCAAAAGTTGGCAAGATGACGCCTTGCAAGCCCAGCAACGTCTAACCTGGTTGAATGACCAAAAAATTGGTCAATCCCAGTTGCCACAGCGTTTCTGTTTGCACGGTTTTGATGATCTTTCCCCGCATATCCAGACATGGAGACAAACGGTTGAATCCATGGGGTGCAAGGTGGATGTCGACACAGATATGAGTGAGGTCGGGGCGAACCAAACGATGCAACTGCCTGCTGGTGGGCTGAGTTGTTATGCGGCTCAAGACTTGTTTGATGAAGTACAACAGGTGAGCAATTGGGCGATTCAGCAGGTGGCGGAACAGTTGCAACATAAGCCGATTGAACTGATCAAGGTCGCGGTGGTCGCTCCCAATGTGGCCGACTATAAAACCGCCTTAAGCCAATGTCTGGATGAACAGCTCTATCTCAATGGCTTGAATCAGCTTCACTCGCAGTTGAATGGCGTCAATAGCCATCACAAACTCTATAACCTCTCTCTAGGCGAACCGCTGTTTTCATTGCCGATTATTGAAAACGCCTGGCAAACTCTGCAGCTGTTCTTACAGCCGCAAAAGTCCACCAGTTATCAAAACTGGAGTCAGTGGCTGATATCGCCTTATACCTTGGGCGATTTCACTCAAAGACAGCAGGCAGACGCCGAATTCAGACGCCTGCAGTGGGCCAATGTGTTGTGGCCGAATCTGCTGGAAAGCAACGCCGCCAACAGTTTGCCGCAATCGCTGCATAAGGCATTGAAAGCGATTGCCAATAAGGAACGACAAAGCGCATCGGTTGGTTTGTCCGATTTTATTGAACAGGCCTGGTCGGTTTTGGACGCTTTGGGTTGGCCGGGCAACCGCACCTTGCAATCGGAAGAGTTTCAACAGAAAACGGCGTTTGAAAACGCCTTGGTCGAGTTCTCCAAACTGGCGGATATCGGCGGCAAGCAAACTTACAGCAAGTGGCTGAGTTTATTGAAACGTTACCTGAGTGAACTGGTGCATCAACCGCAGAGTGTGGGGCATCAACCGATTCAAATCATGGGTATGCTCGAGGCCGGTGGTCAAGAATTTGATGCTTTGTGGATAATGGGGTTGACCAACGAAGCTTGGCCGAGAATGCCTAGTCCTAATCCGTTTATTCCGATGAATTTGCAACGTCAATACCATTTGCCTCGCAGTGACGCCAACCGTGAGTTGAGCTATGCCATGCAAATCAGTCAACGATTATTACTCTCCGCTAACCAAGTTATTTGGAGTTATCCACAGCAATCGGGCGAGGCGACTTTGCTACCGAGTTCGATATTGCCCAATCATAAGCAGTTCCCCGAACAGGTAGCTTTGTATCAACCAACGGCTTATCGAACCTTGGCCGAAGCGCTGTTTGCTTTAAGAGACCCGCAAAACCCCATCGTTTGGGAAGAGGATTGGCAGGGCGCGGAAATTCCGCTAGGCCAACAAGCCCCCGGTGGAACCGGTATCCTGCAAGCGCAAAGCCTGTGTCCGTTGATGGCTTATGTGGATTATCGTTTGGGGGCGAAATACGGTTTCCAGCAAGTTGAAGACAGTTTGCAAAATACCAATCAGGGAACCTTGATTCACCAAGTGTTGGAGCATTTTTGGCTCGAGGTGAAAACCCAAGTGGCGCTATTGAGATTAAGTCATGAAGAAGTTGTGGATAAACTTAATGCACATATTGAAAACGCCTTTGCAAGCCTGCAAGCCAGTTTGGCCCAAGGCATTTTAGAGGTAGAGCACAAACGTATTTTGGAATTGTGTTTACAGTGGCTGGAGCTGGAAACACAGCGCAGTAGCTTTAAGGTGGTTGAGCGTGAGAAAGCCCACACCGTTACCTTGGCGGGCATAGATTTTAAAGTGATTATTGACCGTGTGGACGAAGTGGATGGCCAAAAGGTGATTTTGGATTACAAAACCGGAAAAGCCTCGATTAATAGTTTACTTAAAACGCCGTTGGCCGCACCGCAATTGGCGGTGTATTTAGAGGCGATCAGTGAAGATGTCGCCGGAATCGGTTACGCTTTATTGCACTCCGATGATGGCGTGAAAATCAGCGCGATTGTCGAGGAAGAGGAGGTGCTGTTCAAACAGCGGAGCATTCAGGTGTTTGCCAAAATGGCCGAAAAGGAGGGCGGTGATTATTACCAAACCACCTGGATCGATTTTTTGCAAAGTTTAAAACAGCAAGTGAGGGAACTGGCTAGCCAAATCCAGCAAGGACAAGCGCAGATGTCCTTCAATGCTTTGGCGGATATCGACTACGCGGCGGGCCATTTGGCATTACGAGTCCCCGAGGTATTGCAGCAGCGCAAAGATATTGAAAATTTGTATGAAGAACAAGAGGGCGCGCAATAATGTCACCAACGATGCAACAAGGTTCCCTGTTCTCAATAGCTGATTCAGCAAACCAACCAGGCCTGGTAGAAAGTCATGCAGGCATGAATAACCATTTTTTAGAGCAACACTTCGGACTGCAAGCGGATGAGACTTTACCCGATGGTTTGGCTCGTTTTCAAGGTGTGTATCCGCACCACTCTTTCATTGTGCAAGCCCCTGCGGGTTCGGGAAAAACCTCCTTATTGGCGCAACGTTTCTTGGCATTGTTGTCACAAGTGAACTCGCCTGAGCAGATTGTGGCGATGACCTTTACCAAAAAAGCGGCTGCTGAGATGCGTGAGCGTATTGTCGAAGCTTTGATGTTGGGGGAAAAACCGCTCGCGGATAATGCCAATTTGGTGGAAAGCAACACCTGGAAATTGGCTCGCAAAGCGTTACAACGTGACCAGGAACAGGGGTGGTCATTGTTGAAAAACCCGAACCGTTTGCGTATCAAAACCATCGACGGTTTAAACAGCTATTTGGTGGGGCAGATGCCGTTGCTCTCCAAAATGGGCGGCCAGTCGCAGCTGCTGCAAGATGCGACCCCGGCCTATCAAGAGGCGGTGCGCCAAGTGCTTAAAATGCCACAACTTGAGGAGCCGGTCGGTCGTCTGTTGCGCTTGGTGAATGGCCGTTTTGGTCGTGCCGAATCGTTATTGATGAATATGCTCGCCAAACGTGATCAATGGATGCGTACCTTGATCCAATATCAAGGCGAAGCCGCGCGTGAGGTGCTGGAACAGGCGCTGCAAGAGATCGTCAACAAGGTGTTGGCAGAACAGCTTGGCGCACTCTATTATCTGAAACCAGCTTTTGAAGAAGTTTGCAGCATCGCCGAATATGCGGTGCAAAACGACCAGCCGCAGTTAGCCATATTATGTGGCGCCTGGCCGATTGCCGAAGACACCAGTGAAACCGAAAAATGGCGGGTGTTGGCTGACTGGTTATTAACCAATCAAAACGAAGTGCGTAAAACGGTGACTAAAAACAACGGTTTTCCGGCAGGAAAAGGTGAGGCTAAAGAGCAGAAAGACCGATTTTTAGCCGTGTTGGAACAAGTAAGAGTTGCCGCCGCCAGTCATTCCGAGGTGTTACCAGGCCTGGTGACTTTGAAAAATTTGCCGCAACCGGATTACACCGATGAACAATGGCAAGATCTGCAGTGGTTGATTCAGCTGTTAACCCTCAGTGCCGGCTTTTTAAAACTGGTATTCCAGCAAACCGGGCAAGCCGATTATATTGAAATAGCGCAAGCGGCCAGCCAGGCGTTGGGTAGCGAGTTGGAGCCGACCGATTTGGCGCAACAACTCGACTACCAAATCCAACATCTATTGGTGGATGAGTTTCAAGATACCAGTAGCGAACAGTACAAGTTGTTGAAACAGCTGATTGCCGGCTGGCAACCCGATGACGGCCGCACGCTGTTTTTGGTGGGAGATCCTATGCAGTCTATCTACCGCTTTCGTGAAGCCGAGGTGGGCAATTTCTTAGAGGCTTGGCAAGGTCAGTTGGGCTCGGTGCGTTTGAAGCAGCTCAATCTACAGGTCAACTTCCGCTCTACCGCCGGAGTGGTCAATTGGGTTAATGATGCCTTTAAACAGATATTGCCAGGCCAAGATGACAAAGAGACTGGGGCGGTAAGTTACAGCGATTCTACGGCGTTCTCTAACGATAATAATCTGGCGGTCAGCACGCACTGGGCTTTGAATCAATCGCCGGCAGAAGAGGCGCAACAAATCCTGGCGGTGATTCAACAACGTTTGGCAGAGCTGGCGGCCGAGCAAAAAGCATCCGATGTTAAGGCTAAAATCAAAAAAATCGCCATCTTGGGGCGCACCCGTTCCAGTTTGATGGGGATTGCCCAACTGTTGAAACAGCAGAACATCGGCTTTAGAGCGGTGGATTTGGAAAACCTGGCTGACCGCCAAGAGGTGCAAGATGTTTTGGCGTTGAGTCGTGCCTTACTGCATTTGGCCGACAAAGCGGCGTGGATTGCTTTGCTGCGTTCGCCTTTGATTGGTTTGGATTTAAAGGATATTTATCTTCTGATTGGTGAACAGCCTTTTAATACGGTTTGGCATGCGTTGCATTATTGTGAATGTAAGGCCAAAAATAGGGATGACGAGGAACAAAAAAACTGCCGGAAGCCTTGTTGTGTTTCCAGTTTCGAGAAGCTTTCAGATGTTGGGGAAACCCGTTTCTCTAGAGCCTTGCCGATTCTCGAAAATGCGGTAAAAAGATTGGGTAGCTTGTCGTTTGCCGATTTGGTTCGCGAAACCTGGTTGCAGTTGGATGGCCCGCAAAGTGTTGAAAACCGGTTGGCATTGGAAAACGTCGATGTGTTTTGTCAAACATTGGCCAATAGCGAAACTGAAATTCTCGATATCAAACAGCTCGAAAAACAGATGGAAACCCTATTTGCACGCCCCGACAGCGACCCGGACAGCCAACGTATCGAGTTGATGACCATGCACAAATCCAAAGGTTTGGAATTTGATACGGTCATCCTACCTGGCCTGGGTAAAAAACCGCGTAGTGATGACGCCGAATTGGTTTCCTGGTTTCAATTTCTAGCACAAAACGGTGAAGAGCAATTGGTGATTGCACCGCTTGACCGTAAAGGTCAGGCGACCTCGAGCTTACGCACTTTACTCAAAGGGTTCGAGGCGGAAAAGCAGCGCTATGAATTGGGACGGTTGCTGTATGTGGCGGCTACACGAGCCAAGAATCGGTTGCATTTGTTTGCCCAGGTAAACTATAAGCCGACTGAAAAACAGATTGAAAAGGATGATTGTAAAGTCACGCCAACCAAAGACAGCCTGTTGGAAAGCATGTGGCCTTACGTACAAAAAGAGTTTGATGAACTGGCTAAGGCTTATGACCCGCAGGATAGTGGCGGCGAAGAAACCGAAATGCCATGGCCTAAAGTCAGCCGCTTGCCAATGCAACGCCAAGGCTTTGCCAGCTTTAGTCCTCCGCCTTTGTTCACTGTGCCGTCACCGGTTGCAAAAGCCAAACCAGGCCAAATAACCCTTGATAATGAGTTTGATCAATCAGCAACGGACAACGGGCAATCAAACCCTCCAGGCCTGGTGTTCAGTCAACAAAACGCCTTGCTGAATACGACTGTAGGTAACTTGGTTCACGCCATTTTTGAACAGATAGTGCTTGATGGTATTGAAACTTGGGACGAGTCCAAACTGCAAGAGCGATGGCCGATTTATGAACTTTGGTTGCTCCAACAAGGTTTGCCGGAAAGCGAATTGCCAGAAGCGTTAAGTCGTGTGAAACAGTCTATTTTCAATGGCCTAAATAATTCAACAGTGCGTTGGGCGTTGCAAAACACCTTGGCGCATTCAGCGGTCGAATATCCGCTGACTTCGATTGAAGAAGAGGGGGTTGCCAACCACATCGTTGACCGTACGTTTGTGGATGACGAAGGGGTTCGTTGGATTGTGGATTACAAAACCAGTGTGAGTGACGATAAAGACAGCCGCACATTTATACAAAGGCAGGTTGAGAAATATCAGCCGCAGTTGCAAAGATACGGCCAATTATTTGAACAAATTGAAAGCCGCCCACAAAAATGGGTGCTCTATTTCAGTTATTTAGATATTTGGCATGAGTTAAATTAAACGCTAAATGGAATTCGCTTTTAATTCAAAGACAGTAATAAAAGAGACAGATTATGGAAAAAACCCAAGCACAAATTTTACGCCACCACGGCGGAAACGCAGAGCACGCCCGTACAATGATTACCCAAACCTATGCCCGTCGCCACGATATCGATTTCTGGGAGTTTTGGAACGCGCAAATGGGAGTGGTCATTTCTAAAGGTGACTACCTGGTGGATTTAGGTGCCGGGATCGGCCAATTTATTGAAGACCTGGCGATTCGTTATCCGGACAATACGGCTATCGGGATTGATGCTGCGGAATACATGTTGGCCGCCCAAATCTCATTACCTGACAACGCCCGTATGTTGAAAGATGATTTGAATGAGCCTGGTGCTCATATCGAAAACGGTAAGGTCGCTACGGTAATGGCGAATATGTTGGTGCATGAACTACCCCAGCCTGTGAACATGTTTAAAGCGGTTTACAAGTGGCTAAAACCAGGCGGGCGTTTTTGCATTATCGATCTGGTACGTCAGCCTTTGGCGGATTATTTAACCCATAAATACCCGGATGCGGAGTTATGGAACAACGATTTGTCGCGTGATGAATTGGAGGATGTGTTCGAACACTTCTTAGAGCATAACCGTTATCATGCTGATGATATCGTGTTTATGCTCAAATCGGCGGGCTTTAAACTCATAGAAAACACCCCACAACGTGATGGGCGGTTTGTTCGTATTGTGGTTGAGAAATAGCTTTTACCTTAAGCTTACAAGACATGGCTAGAAAGAGGGCCTATCAGGCCTGGTAAATTGAGTTTTAAGGTTTAATTTACTCTTATCTGTTGAGAAGCCTTTACAGATATTTATATACCTTTAATATCTATTTTTAGGCTTCCCCTTCCTTCCTTTGTTTGCCCAAAGAAAGGAAGCAAAGAAAAGGCACCCCACTCCAAAAATTGGCAAGTTCTAAACTTGTTCACTGAAACTTCAGAACTCGCTTCGCTCAAACAGCTGAAGTTTTTGAACGTTCACTACGTTAAGACCTTTGCACAATTTATTCCAAGGGGAATCTTGGCGTTTGTAGTTGGCTTCATTTTTAAAAATGAAAATTTAACAGGCCTGGCATGCCTTGTGGCAATCTATACTTTTTGAGAGTATAGGGTAAAACCATTGATATTTCTTATTTCGCAATAACTAAATTCTTAAGCATTTCTAATCCAATCAGCGTAAGCTTAGTAGCATCATTTATTGAATTCTAGTCCACTTGTCTAAGGAGACTTTCCATGTCTGAGCAGCGTCGTTCTGATCAAGCTAAATACATCCGTTTTTTTAATGAAATCGCCATTGAAGATATCCCGTTAGTGGGGGGAAAAAACGCCTCATTGGGTGAGATGTATCAAGAACTCTCTCCACAAGGTGTGCCTATCCCTAATGGTTTTGCGATTACCGCCGAAGCCTATCGTTGGATTTTGACCGAGAACAACCTTTGGCCTGAAATGACCCGAATTTTAGATGGCTTAAATCCAGAAGATTCTAATGATTTGCAAAAACGTGGTGCTCAGTTACGCGGTCTAGTCTATGCAGCAAAACTGCCGGATGATTTATATCAAGAGATGGTTGAGGCTTATGAAAAACTGATTAAAGAGTACGGAGGCAATGTCTCGCTGGCGGTAAGAAGTTCAGCTACGGCAGAAGATTTACCCACTGCCAGTTTTGCGGGGCAGCAAGACACCTATTTGAATATATCAGGCTTGGCCGCCTATATTGATGCGTGCCGCCACTGTTTTGCCAGTTTGTTTACTGACAGAGCGATTCACTATAGAACAGACCAAGGCTTCAATCACCTTGAGGTAGGATTATCCATTGGTGTGCAAATCATGGTGCGTTCTGATATGGCTTCATCTGGGGTGATATTTACCATTGATACTGAGACCGGTTTTGAGGATGTGATTTTGATCACCGGGGCTTATGGGCTTGGTGAAAACGTGGTGCAAGGTGCGGTTGATCCGGATGAGTTTTATGTGCATAAAGCCACTTTTCAAAAAGGCTTTAGAAGTGTCTTTAAGCGTCATTTAGGCACTAAAAAAATCAAGATGGTATATGCCAGTGATGAGAACCGTAGAGAGCCTGTTCGTAATATTCCTACAGGAATTTCAGAGCAGAAAAAGTTTTGTATTAGCGATACCGAAGCGCTCAAGTTGGCGGAATATGCCCTCAAAATTGAAAAGCATTATAGCGACCATGCCAAGCAAAACCGACCTATGGATATTGAGTGGGCTAAGGATGGTATTACCGGCGAACTGTTTATTGTGCAAGCACGCCCGGAAACCGTGGCTTCTCAGCAATCGGGGATGATTTTAAAGCAGTATCAACTTACAGAGAAACCAGCCGAAAGTTTGGTGATTGGTCGTTCGGTAGGAGCCAAAATTGCCTATGGCCGAGTACGCGTCATTGAATCGGTTGAGCATTTAAATGAGTTTAAAGCGGGGGAGGTGTTAGTTTCGGATATCACCACGCCTGATTGGGAACCCGTAATGAAAATCGCCTCAGCCTTAGTCACCAATCGCGGGGGGCGAACCTGCCATGCCGCGATTATCTCTCGTGAGTTGGGCATCCCAGCGGTTGTCGGTACTGGCAAGGCGACCGAGTTAATGAAAACCGGCGAAATTGTGACCGTAAGTTGTGCCGAGGGGGATGAGGGACATGTTTATAGCGGGCAGGTGCCGTTTGAAATCATTGAAACGGATTTGCAGGACATTGAAAAACCCAAAACCAAAATCTTGATGAATTTGGCTAATCCCGAGATGGCGTTTAGGGTAAATAGATTACCAAATGATGGTCTTGGATTGGCACGAATGGAATTTATTATTAACAATAAAATTCAGATTCATCCGCAAGCATTATTGCAACCAGAGTTGATTGAGAGTGAAGAGGATAAGGCCAAAATCAAGCAGTTGACTGAGGGCTATAGCAGTGGCAAAGAGCTCTTTATCTGTAAGTTGTCCGAAGGGATTGGAACCCTGGCGGCAGGCTTCTATCCCAAGCCGGTTGTGGTGAGACTGTCGGATTTTAAATCGAATGAATATGCTAGTTTAATTGGAGGGAGAGCATTTGAGTTAAAGGAAGAAAACCCGATGATTGGCTTTAGAGGTGCGGCACGTTATAACGATGCTTCCTTTAAAGACAGTTTTGCGATGGAATGTGCGGCCTTAAAACATGTACGTGAAGTTATGGGCTTTGACAATATCATTATCATGGTGCCCTTCTGCCGTCGTCTTGAAGAGGCAAAAAAGGTGATTGATACCTTGGCTCATAATGGTTTGGTGCGTGGCATTAATGGCTTGAAAATCTATATGATGTGCGAGATTCCAAATAACGTGTTACTGATGGATGAGTTCTCGGAATTTTTTGATGGTTTCTCAATTGGTACCAACGATTTGGCGCAGTTGGTTTTGGGTGTGGATAGAGATTCAGCTAAAGTCGCCTATGACTATGATGAGCGTGATCCTGGCGTGAAAAAAATGGTGAAGATGGCGATAGAAGGTGCCAAACGTAATGGCAAACACATCAGCCTTTGTGGTCAAGCGCCATCGGATTATCCCGAGTTTGCGGAATTTTTGGTAGAGCTCGGCATTGATGCGATGAGTTTAAATCCAGATTCGGTATTAAGCACCTTACCGACGATTATTGCGGCCGAGAAGAAGCTGGCGAGCCGCTAGTGGTTGGCCGTTAGCCAATAGTCTTTGGTTTTTCTAACCATTGAATAACCATCGACCAAGAGGCCATGACTCTTGTCTAATAAGTGTCGAAAGCGTTTTGAATCCACTGCGGTGTTTCATCGTCACCGGTAAAGGTGATGACATCAAACTGCATGGCAAAATCTTGATATTGTGGCTGTTTTAGTAGGAAATTTTGGGCGCAAAGTGAAATGCGTTGTTGTTTTTGCGGCGTCACCATTTCGGAAGGGTGACCAAATGCGGTTTGCTTGCGGTATTTGACTTCAAAGAAGATTAATTGCCGGTCTTGGGTCAAGCCAATCAAATCGATTTCACCGCCTTTACACAAAAAGTTTTCGGCGATGATTTTAATTCCCTGTTGGCTTAACCAGGTTTTGGCTTGCTGCTCTTTTTGATGACCAATGGAAAAGAGCTTAACAAGTCTAGACATGGTGGGGTCAATCCAAGTCGGTATTACGAGTTGAATTAACGAGCTCTTTAGCATCCTGAGTCGGTGCTTCGATTAAAAAACCTTCTTTATCATATTTGGCCCAAACTAGGCGTTGTCTGATTTCGTTGCCATCCAGGCTTAATACCCCGGTTTTAGCTTCCGCTAAACAGCCGCCGTTTTGCAAATCTTCAATATGGGTGCTGACCATAAAACTATCCCAACCAAAGGCTTCAAACTTTGAGTTTAAATCTACCGGATTTAAAGTGGCCGGATAAGTTAAAAAGCTGACACGGTTTAAATCACGGTTTTGCGGAATCTCTTGGAAATTGGCGGGAGTTAACTCGCTATCGCCAAATACCGGTGTATCGAGTTCAAAGAAATCAAACTGTGGTCTAAAAACGGCCATGCGGTATGCGTTATCGAAAATCACAATCGCATCTAAGTCTTGGCGAGTTCGCGGGAAGAAGTTTAGCTGTTCTCCGATTAACCAACGTAAATTGTTTTGACGACTCTCACTGAGGTTTTCATGAATCAGACTCCCTAGAGCCTCTCGTAACTTTGGGTTTTCGTCCGGGTATACACTTAAAATTGCCTGATGATTCGCTTGTTTCCATGCGTTTTCCAATGCCTTGGCTTTCACCATTGATGATTTGCCATCATTGGCTAGGATTCCGATGCGTTGAAAACCAGCGTCTTCGAATTTTTTCACCATTTGAAGGCTGGGTTGCGCCGCCTTGAAGCTAAATTGGGTAAACGAATTGCTATCAATGTTATTCAATGCCAGCAGTTTATCATCGTGAAAACTGGCGAGTTCCTGAAGCGCTTCTTTTCGAAGAGGGCCAATGATTCGATCGGCACCTTCTTGTTTGGCTTGGGTGTATACACTTTCTAGGTTTTCAAGCGAAGTGGTGTCATAAAATTTAAGGGTGATTGACTGGTCAGAAGCAAAAAAGGCTTTCATAATCCCGCTACGAATCTGCTGGCTAACCACTTTATAACGACCTTCCATTGGCAGCAATACGGCAATTTGTTTTACCGTTTCTTCCGGTGGTTGTTGAGCGATTAATTTGGGTAATAGGTGTTTATGAAAAATAGCCTCAGATTCAAAACTGTTTAAATTCATCAGATTTTGTCTGATTTCGTATCTGGAGCCTTGAAAGGTCTTAAGCAGTGCAAGCCAGGCTTGAACTTCAGCATGATGGCTGTTTTCTAAGGTCGCTAAAATTTGGGGGGATAACGAATTCAGCACCGACCAGGCCTGGTCTTCTATCTGCGCTTGATATGCTGAATCTACTGATGAGTGTTGCCACAATAAAGTGCTGTAAACTAGATAGTCAGACCAGTTACCTTGTTTCGAAGCTTTGGCTTGTAAGGTTCTGAGTTCATCGACACTGTAAGCTTTTGGCGCGTTAGCGCCAACCCCAGCGTTATTACGTTTGTCGCTCACTTGTTTGGTCTGGGCATCGCTTTCAGGCTTAATCGGTTTGTTTGGCACAGTACCGCAAGCGGCAAGCCCAAAAACGAAGGCGCTAACCGTTAAGAGTTTGAGAGGTTTTAAGTGGTAAAAAGGCGAGGTCTGATTCATTTTGTTTTAAAATAGCTTATCGTTGTTAAAAGGCGTTTAAGAATTATATCCCAAACTTTATTTGGATTGGGTAATCTTGCTTATCTGTTTAATTTAACTTGTTTTTATCTTGCAAATTTTCAAAGGATATTATGTCGCTTTACAATCAAACTCAAACGCCAGGAACGCTTTATGTGGTAGCGACGCCTATTGGAAACCTAGCGGATATTACCCGTAGAGCGGTTGAAACCCTGGAGAAAGTTGACTGGGTGGCTGCCGAAGATACCCGCCATAGTAAACCTTTATTGCATGCCCTGGGTATAAATCAAACCTTAATCAGTCTGCATGAGCATAATGAGTTGCAACGTAGTGAACAGTTGTTGGCTAAATTGAAAAATGGCGAAAATGGTGCCTTGATTTCGGATGCCGGCACGCCGCTGATTAATGATCCAGGTTACCATTTAGTGAAGTTATTGCGTGATGAAGGGGTCAATGTTGTGCCTTTGCCTGGGCCAAGTGCGGTGATTACCGCATTAAGTGCCGCTGGTTTGCCAACGGATCGATTTACCTATGAAGGTTTTTTGCCGGCTAAAGCCAACAAGCGTCTGGCGATTTTAGAAGGTTTGGCTACGGAAGTGCGTACTTTGGTGTTTTATGAATCACCGCACCGTTTGATGGAATGTTTGCAGTCTATGCAAACAGCATTTGGCGAAGAGCGTGAAATCGTAGTGGCTCGTGAGCTGACCAAGAAGTTTGAGCAGTTTGTTTCGGGTAAGTTACACGATGTTTATGGGTATTTTATTGAAAACTCGGATAAGGTTCGTGGTGAGTTTGTATTGATGTTGAAGGGGGCGCCTGAAAAGTCGGAAGAGGCAGGTGAAGCGGCATTAATCGAACAAGATAAAATGATTCAGGTGATGTTGAAGCAGTCTTTGCCGGTAAAGCAGATTTCGGAAATTATTGCAGAACTGACCGGAGAAAAGAAAAAACCGATTTACCAAAGAGTGTTAGAGCTTAAAGCGCAAAGTTGATTTTTCGGTCAGGTGAAAAGTTGATAAATGACTAGTCGTGATGATGCATGGAATGCTTTTCAAGGTTTTGTATTTGATAGTCTTTGCCAAGCACTTTATAAACGATTTTAAGCAGGCTGGTGGGCGCAAAAGGTTTTTTTAACCAAGCTTTCACGCCTAAATCCATAGCGTCCAATTTACACTCGTTACCATCTTCGGCACTTAACATCACGCAAGGTGTATCGATGTTTTTACCTTGTGACTTTATGGATTGCACCAGTTCCAGACCGTTATGACCATCTTCCAACATATAGTCGATAATCATTAAGTCATACTCGGTCTGCAGAGCGAATTGCAGAGCTTCTTCAACCGTAGCGGCTTCATTACAATAAATGCCATCGCTTTCAAGGGTGAGCCTCAATAGGGCTCTAATAACCTTGGCATCATCTAAAATAAGAATTTTTATCATCTAATTTACACAGCTTTTATGTTGATTGTACTTAGTATAGTGTGAACAGTCATAATATCAAAGCACTCTTACAATTGCCCTGATGCAGTTAAGGCTTTAATGACATAGATGTCATAACGAGTGTTGGGGCTGCTAATTTGTGCTGTCGGTTGAATGTTGTTGTGCCGGCAAACTACTGGGTCAGCTCCTTTGGGGCGTTTGACGACCACACGATATCGGGCTGTTTTCAATGCGGCTTCCAATAGCTTTTCGCTGTCTAAATCGGGGCCAACCAAGTGCTGTAAAGCTTGCATCTCTTTTTTAGCCGCAGCTTTCTTCTTTTTTTCCGGGTACATCGGATCCATGTAAATCACATCAATTTCTGGCTGAAAGTCTAATAGATAACGGGCACTGTCGGCATTAATGAGGCTGAGTTTTTCGATGCTCTCTTTTAACTCTTGCGGTAGTTCCGATTTGTGTGCTTGGGCTCTATTCAACGCATCTTCGAGCAGGCTGGCCACAATCGGTGAACGTTCAATCATGGTGACCTTAAAACCTAGGCTGGCCAGTACATAACTGTCTCCTCCCATTCCGGCCGTGGCATCGATGATTGTCGGCAATGCATTTTCCAATTGCCCCATGGCACGAACTAAAGGCTGGCCTTTACCTCCACCAAATTGGCGACGATGCGCTTTTTTCCCTGCTAAGAAATCGACAAAAACCGGGCCTTGGGTTTTAGAGCATAATGCAAGCTTGAGTTCAGAGTCTTTTTTGTCGCTTACCCAATCTAACCATTGCTCAATTTCGGATGTTTTGCAAATGGAAAGCCCGAGTTGACGGCTTAACGCCGATGCTTTGTCGGGATAGGTGTTGGCTATGCAGGCGAGGTTTGTCATTTAAAATGTGGAATCCTTAACGCTAATGATGATGGTAAAACCGAGCGAGGCATTGATAAAGCCATACAGCGAAATACTCCAATAAAGCCACCAATATTGTTGCCCGGTTTTGAGGTAGTAGATATAAGGAATGAATAGGATGAAACTATTGGCAAGGGCGACTAAAACCATGCTTAGATTATTTTGTATATTAAAGATATCCCATAGTAGGGTGCTTGGCACTGAACCTACAAAAAAACTGTATTGCCAAAATTCAATTTTATTTTGCGGCAGTAAAACCGAAAAAGCCAGCGCCCAGATAAAACCATAAAAAATAGTTTTAGTTAATGGATGCGTTAGTCTTGCGGTCGACTGCGAGGTTTGTTGTTGTGGTTGGCGGTTTTGCACATTCATCAGTTTAATCGGCTTCAATAAAATTTAGCAGATATCTTAAACCAAACATGCTAAATGAGTGGAACTAAAAATCCTTGTACGCAAACGGGTGATATTCAGATATCGAAATCTGCCTTATAATGAATTCTATTTTGCCAAGGCCTGTAGCCAAAAGACACAGTTAAATGATTAAAAAAACACCTCTTTTTTTAAAATGGATTCTATCTTCTCTATGGAGTCTTGCGTTGCTGTCGCAAGCTGGTGTGGCCTCTGCACAAAGCCAATACAAAATGTCTGGGTTACATGGCCCCAATTGGCAATATTTTTCGACGCTGAATGAGGCGGGGTTTTTATTGTTGGATCAGCATAAACAGCCCTTGGAGTCTAAAAATTCACAGCAATTTTATGTTCCGGCATCCACTACTAAACTGATTACCGCGTTTTTGGCGTTAAAGCACTGGGGTGAAGACTATCGTTTTAAAACCGAATTCTATCTAACCGAAAGGGTTGAAGATTCGGCCGTATTGGTGGTTAAGGGCTATGGCGACCCTTTTCTGGTTTCAGAAGAGTTCCCTTTGTTGGTTGAAGGTTTAAAAACGCAACTGCAAGCGAAAGGTATTCATCACATTAAAGCCATTCAATTAGACAGTAGTTTTTACCAACCGGGGCTGATAATGCCGGGAACCGGTGAAAGTGATAATCCTTATGATGCGATTCCGGCTGCCATTGCCGCCAATTTCAACAGTATTTTTGTTAAAAAACAGGGTTCAGAGCTGCTTTCTGCAGAGCCGCAAACACCAATGACACCAGCGGGGCTGCAAATCGCCAAAACGATTACGGTTTTCAAAAAAACCAAAGAAGGGTTGGTGCAACGTATTAATTTGGGGAACGATGCGACTCTCAATCAACGTTATTTTTCCGAGTTATTGCGGTGGTTTATGGAGCAACAAGGCTTGGATGTAGAAAACCAAGTGCTTCTTAAGGCTCTGCCTAAAACTCAAGACAACGGCGCCAATCATCCGGTTCTGTTGTATACCCACTTCAATAGCCGCACCTTGGCCGAAGTGATCAAGCCGATGATGAAATACTCGACCAATTTTATAGCCAATCAACTCGCCCTGAATTTAAGTGCTGAGCTACTGGGTGGGGAAGCAACCCAACAGAAAGTCGCTTTGGTTTACAAGCGGCTTTTAACGGAATATTTTGGATGGCAAACCTTTCATATCGAAGATGGTGCGGGATTGTCGCGCAATAACCGTCTAGCACCATCGCAATTGGTTGATGTCTTGCAAGCGTTTAGGCCTTGGGCGAAATTGCTTCCGGAAATTGAGCAGAGTGTATTTGCAAAATCCGGTTCATTGATTGGTGTAAGCACCTTGGCGGGTTATTTGAAAAACGAGCAGGGGTTATTGCCGTTTGCCATGATGATTAACCAAAAAGTTCCCTATCGTTTCAGAAACAAACTGGCTAAGGAATTGGCACAAGCTTATTAAATGTTCTATGCAGAACTCAAGCCTACCAGGCCTGGTAGGTTTTTTTCGAATAGCAAATCGATTATTCGCCTTTTAGGCGCTATTGCTGTACTATACGCCATCTAAAAAGTGGGTCGGACAACCGCGGGAGGCATTTTGCCTTCGGAGGAAAGTCCGGGCACCATAGAGCAGGATTCCAGCTAACGGCTGGGCAGTGAAAGCTGACGGACAGTGCAGCAGAAAATATACCGCCGATGACACGCTTGCGTGAACAGGTAAGGTTGAAATGGTGCGGTAAGAGCGCACCGCGCTTCTGGTAACAGAAGTGGCAGTGAAAACCCAATCCGGTGCAAGACCAAATAGGAAAACACCGTATCAAGCTTGCTTGGTACAACCTGCTGCTCGCAGGAGTTTTCGGGTAGGTTGCTTGAGGCTAACAGTGATGTTATGTCCAGATGAATGGTTGTCGCTCGCAAGAGTACAGAACCCGGCTTATAGACCCACTTTTTCTTTTTCCCTCGCTTTTCCTTCCAGATAAAAATAACCTGCTTGGATACCTATCTCAATATTTAATCCATTTATTATTTTGTTCAATAAATCCGCCTCTGAAAAGTTTGAATATTTGATTGCAATATTCATCTGCTGTAACCCATTTTAAGATGGTTCTGGTCCCTGATATATCGGGTCGATGGTTTAGTCGATTAAGAAGTTAAGTTGAATTTAATGTCTTTTAACTCACTGTTTTTGATTGAAAAAAAGAAATTATTTTGTGAATAAGTGATTAGCTTGAAGTCAATTTGCGGTGTTTATCGAAATAGCTTTCGGTTTTTATTGGTTGCTAGGTATGGCTGTTTTAACTGTATAAGTCCATGGCCATTTTCTAAACCATTAATCCCACATTGTTTGTAATTTTTTTCTAAAAATCGTCCGCTAATTTCCACTTTTTTGTCATTTTTGTAAAAAAAGGGAAAAATTCCCCACTTTTTTTATTTTTTTTTATAACAAAAAATAAAGACACTTTATATAGTGTTTTTTCTTTGTGTTATCAACTATATATTGTTTTGTATGCACTGTATTTTGAGTATGTATTTTTACCCAAAAACAGACAAACTGTTGTGTTGTTAAGTTAAAAACAGGTTTTCTTGTTGCTTATAACTTATTGAAAAATATAAGGATTGGTTTTTATTTGTTATCAAGTGTTTTGTTCTTAATTAACGCTAAGTTGTTGTCATTAAATGGAATTTACGTCTTTACTAGGTTGACAGTGGCGCTAAAACTCCATATAGTGGCACTAAGTGGGGCAAAGTGGCGAAAAGTGGTAAAAATGCTATTTTTTAGAGGAATCAATTCGGTCAGTATCGATACTAAGGGAAGAATGGCTATCCCTAAGAAGTATCGTGAGTCGATTTCTGATGCCAGCGATAACCAGTTGGTTGCCACAATTGATTTGCACAGCCCTTGTTTATTGATTTATACCCTGGATGAGTGGGAAATCATTGAACGAAAATTAATGTCTTTGCCTAACGTTGATCCGCAGACGCGATTGTACCAGCGTTTACTATTGGGTCACGCTTCTGAGATGGAAATTGATTCTCAAGGGCGTGTTTTATTGCCTAGCCTGCTACGTGAACATGCAAAGATTGATAAACCGGCCATTTTATTGGGGCAAGGTAATAAATTTGAATTGTGGTCTCAAGAAGCTTGGGATAGCAGTCGCCCAGAAATGTTGGGTACGGCTATGTCAAACGAGATCTCAGAATCACTTGCAAGCTTGAGTCTGTAATGGCTGTAACAACTTGTAGTAACGAGGTCTTCCCGTGACAGAGCAAACAAGCAATGTGGATTCACAAGAAACCCATTTTTCAGTTCTTTTAAATGAGTCTTTAGATGGTTTGAATATCAAGCCGGATGGTGTCTATATAGACGGAACTTTTGGGCGTGGTGGCCACAGTAACGCTTTGTTAAAGCGGTTGGGTGAAAACGGCCGTTTAATCGCCATCGACCAAGACCCTGAAGCCATTGAGTATGCCAAACAACATATTCACGACAGTCGTTTTGAGATTCAATACGGTAGTTTTGAAGATGTAAAGGCTTTTTGTGAAGCACGAGGTTTGGTTGGCAAGGTAGATGGGTTGCTTCTGGATTTGGGGGTTTCCTCTCCACAGTTGGACGATGCTGAGCGTGGTTTCAGTTTTATGCGTGAAGGGCCACTTGATATGCGAATGAATCCAGAAGTGGGGTTGAGTGCTAAAGATTGGTTGAAGCAAGTAGATGAAAAAACCTTGAAATTGGTTTTACAGAATTACGGCGAAGAGCGTTTCTCTGGTCGTATTGCGCGCGAGATTAAAGAAGCCTCGGAGCGTGATGAATTACAAACAACATTGGATTTGGCGGACTTGGTTAAAAGAGTGTCGCCGAAAACAGAAAAAAATAAACATCCAGCCACCAGAACCTTTCAGGCAATTCGTATTGCCGTGAACAGAGAGTTGGATGTGTTGAAGAATGTATTAGAGTCAGCGGTTGAGATATTAGCACCTGGTGGAAGATTTTCGGTCATCAGCTTCCACTCCTTAGAAGACAGGATTGTTAAGGTGTTTATTAGAGATCAATCGATGATTAAAGACCTGTTTCCAGATTCACCGATTCAAATTGAAGTGATTGAGCCGGTGTTGAAGAAAATCGGAAAGCCTATCTTTCCAAGCACAGAGGAGTGCAAGCAAAACTCAAGATCACGTAGTGCGGTATTGAGGATTGCTGAAAAACTATAAGTGTAGCGCTTATAAAAAATATCAAAATTGAATTTACTTATTATCATGCTGATTAAGGGGAATCGTCGTCATGAATTTTATCGGAAAAGAAGTCACACCAGTTCGGACACCTGGTATGCCAGTCATCAAAGTTATTGGCTTAGGCGGAGGCGGCGGTAACGCTGTGGATTATATGGTACGCTCTAATGTCAAGGGTGTTGAGTTCATGTGTGCAAACACGGATGCTCAAGCATTAGAAAACTCAGCGGTAGGCACTTGTATCCAATTGGGTGCTGGCGGCTTGGGTGCAGGTGCGGATCCAGAGCGTGGAAGACAAGCTGCAAAAGACGATATTGATGCAGTTAAAGAGCAACTTAGAGATGCGGATATGGTTTTCATTACCGCCGGTATGGGTGGTGGAACTGGAACAGGTTCTGCACCAGTTGTGGCTCAAGCCGCTCGTGAAATGGGTATTTTGACTGTTGGTGTTGTCAGTAAGCCTTTCGGTTTTGAACGCCGCAACCATATAGCTGAAGCCGGTATTGCCGAATTAGCTGAGCATGTGGATTCTTTAATCACGGTTCCAAACGATAAATTATTGAAAGTATTGGGCCGTGATTTCGTCTTGGCGAAAGCCTTTGATTACGCAAACGAAGTGTTGTTCGGTGCGGTTCAGGGTATCTCTGAGTTGGTGACTCGTCCAGGTATGATCAACGTGGATTTTGAAGATTTACGTACGGTTATGGGTGAGCGCGGAATGGCGATGATGGGTGTGGGTCATGCCACTGGTGAAGATCGTGCAATCAAAGCAGCGGAAAAAGCGATTGCCAACCCTCTATTGGAAGATATTTCAGTTTCTGGTGCACGTGGACTTTTGGTTAATATCACAAGCGGTTTAGACTTCACTCTTGGTGAGTTCAATGAAGTGGGTGATGTTATTGACCAGGTTGCGGCACAGGATGCACGTGTGATTATCGGTACTTCAGTTGACGAGTCAATGACCGATGAGATTCGTGTAACTGTGGTGGCAACCGGTCTTGAAAACGTTGCGACTATGTCTGGCAGACCAGAAGTGGTCAAGCCGAATCTGCAAGCGGTTAAGGCTAATAACCAAGAAGTGAAAGCGGTGGCTGAAGAAGCACCTCAAGTGGTTAATGCCGAAGCGGTGCAAACAACCATTGAAATGGCTCAGCCTGAAATCTTAGCGCCAGAACCTGAAGTGGTTCGTCCTAAGATGGTAGTAAACGGTGCGACGGCCGGTAGCATGGAAAGTTCTAATTATTTAGATATTCCTGCTTTCTTACGACGTCAAGCTGACTGATTCTTTAAGGTATTCGTTAGTCCGCGAATATTCTTGAGGAGTTAAGTCTTAGATTGTACTGTCGGATAGGTCGATATGCATAATCGGTTCCCAGAACCCACCCACTTAAATGCGTTTAAGTGGCGTGGGTTTTTTCTATTTCTTTTAGTCACTCTTGTCTGTGCAAGTTTGCTGGCTATCGTTCACGTACAACATCAAATCCGTAATGTAGAATCTCAGTATTACCAGTCTTTGAAACAGGCTTTGGTCGCCAAGGAGCAGTGGGGACGCCTGATGCTTGAAAAGAAGCATCTAACTTCACCAATCATGGTTGAACAAGTCGCCAAGAAAAAGCTCGACATGACTTTAGACAAAGCACATTTCTTCAATGTGTATATCCATGAAATCAACCTAGATCCACAAGACCCTACTAATTTGACGCAGGATAATGAACATGTTCAAGATTAAACGTGATTCTGTTGTTTTTGCACTGATTTTTTTAGGTTTTGTCGCGATTGGTGTGCGGGCGTTTTATGTCCAGGTGGTTAAAACCGATTTTCTGCAATCAGAGGGTGATAAACGTCAAATACGCACCATAGAAATCCCCGCCCCTAGAGGAGAGATTTATGACCGTAATGGCGATTTATTGGCGTTAAGCACACCGATGGTTGCGGTCTGGGTCGACCCTAAGACCATCATTACCCACGAAACCAATTATCATAAGTTCTTGCAAATTTTGGGGTTGACCGATTCACAGCTCAATGAATTGGCAAAACAGAATCGCTACAAAAAACTCAGTTTCATTCGTCAGTTAAACGATAAAAAAACGGTTGAAAAGATCGCTGAACTGGAATTACCGGGGACTTATAGCAAATACGTTGAACTCAGTTATGATAATGGCAATCACCATATTGAAGTCAATAAATTGTTGCCTTCAATTTGGGTGGATATAGCGGTGATCAACCGTTATCGCTACACTCCATCACGTTTGGCTACAGCTTTAGGGATGGAACGTAAAGCGCTGGTAAACAAAATCTATAAATACCCTAAAAGACACTTCTTGTACCTGAAAAGGGGGTTGGTTCCCGATATAGGCACTAAGATCGATGCGATGCGATTAACCGGAGTGTATACACAAGATGAATATCGTCGCTATTTCCCGTCGGGAGAGAGTAGTGCCAATTTAATCGGTTTTACCAATATCGATGATCAAGGGCAAGAGGGGATTGAGCTTGCCTATGATGAATGGTTAAAAGGAGTTCCTGGTAAAAAGCAGGTGGTTAAAGACCGTGCAGGCCATGTGGTGGATTTTGTAAAAGATATCAAAGCCGCCAAACCCGGTAAATCCATGACCTTAAGTATTGATCAAAATATCCAATATTTCACCTACCGTGCCCTTAAGAAGGTGATGATTGAACATCAGGCACGTGGTGCTAGCAGTGTGGTGTTGGATGCGAAAACCGGTGAGATTTTGGCCATGGTGAGTTTGCCAGGCTTCAACCCTAATGATCCTGCGCAAAGACGCGGTAAAGGGATCAAGAACCGAGTGGTCACCGATTTGATTGAACCGGGTTCGACCATGAAGCCGTTTATTATTGCCAAGGCGTTAGATGACGGTTTGATCGATGAAGATACCATCATTGATACATCACCAGGTTGGATTCGTATTCAGGGAAATCGCCTTACCGATACCCATAATCACGGTAAGATTACCCCGTTACAAGTCATTCAGAAATCGAGTAACGTCGGCGCATCAAAAATCGCTTTGAAAATGAAAGCGGATGTGCAACGGGAGTTTTGGGCAGAGATTGGTGTTGGTCAAGAGAGCGGCTTGTTTTTACCCGGTGAAGCCATGGGTTACTTGAAACCAGCACATGACTGGGAGGATATTGACCAAGCATCGGCATCTTTTGGTTATGGTTTCAGCACCAATCTATTGACCTTGGCGCATGGCTATCTATTGTTTGCCAATCAAGGGAAGATATTGCCATTAAGTCTGATAAAGTTGAATGAAGTCCCAGAGGGAAAGCAGCTGATCAAGCCTGAAACGGCCGACAAGGTTTTGAAGATGATGGAAACGGTGGTTGCTAAAGGCGGTACTGCACCTAAGGCGCAAATCCCTGGTTATCGAGTGGCCGGTAAAACCGGTACGGTGCATAAGACCAATAGTCGCGGTGGTTATGAAGAGAACACCTATTACTCTTTGTTTGCCGGTGTCGTGCCGGTCTCAAATCCAAATATGGTGATGATCGTTGTGGTTGACGAACCTAGTCGTGGGGTTTATTACGGCGGTTCAGTCGGTGCTCCGGCATTTAAGGAGGTAATGCAAGAAGCGTTACGTTTGAGGAATGTCGCACCTGACCAATTGGAAACGGAAAAACAGGGTAATCGATGATGGCTTGGCAAGATAGCGGTAAACATCACAGCAAGACATTGGTTGAAATAGAGATCTTTATTCGCACGCAGATACAAGACACGGCAGCAGTTACATTTGACACGGTGTTGCTGAGAGGGGCTAGTTTTGAAAGCCCTCGCTATAATGATGTGAATGTGCATGATTTATCGCTGGATTCACGAAAAATTGCAGAAAAAGACGTGTTCATAGCTTTGCAGGGTGAACAGCAACATGGTTTGAATTTTTTAGAATCGGTTTTAAAAAAACGGCCAGGCCTGGTCATCAGCGATAGGGCGTTGACTTCAAGTGAACTTGCATTATGTGCTGAAAACGCCAGCGGTGCGAGCAAAACCCCAGTTTGGGTAGTTTCTAATATTAAGGATTTTTTAGGTGAGTTTGCTGCTTGGTTTTACGACCAGCCGAGCCGGAAATTGAAAGTAGTGGGGATTACCGGCACCAACGGTAAAACCTCAAGCGCTTTTTTTACCGCTCAGTTGTTGCAAAATTTAGGGCAAAAAGTCGCTTTGATGGGGACCTTGGGTAATGGGCCAATCGATGATTTACAAAAATCGGCAAATACCACGCCCGATAGTGTCTCGGTCCATCGTTTACTGCATGAGTTTGCCTGTAAAGGGATGCAGTGGGTGGTGATGGAGGTATCCTCCCATGCATTGTGTTTGGGGCGTATCCAGGGGGTGGAATTTCAAACCGTCGCCCTGACCCAGGTCACGCGAGACCATATGGATTTCCACGGTACGCTTGAGGCCTATTCTGAGGCCAAAGCGAAATTGTTTACTGAATACCCATCGAAAAACCAGGTTTTGAACCTGGCGGATAGCCTGGGGCTAGAAATCTGTAAAAAGGCAGTCGCTAAGCCGAAAAGCCAAGAGATATGGTGTTATCAAGCCGATACCAACCAAAAATATTTAGCATCGGAGTCACTGGCCAATTTGAAAGTGCAATCGATGCGATTGAATGCACAAGGCATTGTTTTTACCGCGGAAATCGCCAACCAGTCAACCCACACTATGCTGGCAACCGAGCAGGTCAATTTAGCGTTGATGGGGGTGTTCAACCTTGAAAATGTATTTTGTGCCTTGTCGATTCTATTGGTCAACGGGGTTGATTGGTCACAATTAAAAATGCATTTGGCTAAAATTGAATCGGTTTCCGGCCGAATGCAGGTTTTGGCCAATTCGCCTACCATTATCCTTGATTTTGCTCATACCCCCGATGCACTTGAGCAGGTGCTTAAAGCGGTTAAGGCTCATTTAGCAGATGGACAAGGTCGCTTAAAAGTGGTGTTCGGTTGCGGTGGTAATCGTGATCAAGGTAAGCGTCCGCTTATGGGGGCTATTGCTGAACAGTATGCGGATAGTGTGATGTTGACCAGTGATAATCCTCGAGATGAAGAGCCTCAGTCGATTATCGATGACATCGTAAAAGGTTTGAGCCAACCCGAAGCCATTCAAATAGAGCTTGACCGTAAACAAGCGATAGCGACCGTTTTACAACAATCGGTTCAACATGACATAGTGGTGATTGCCGGTAAAGGACATGAGGATTACCAAGAGGTTAAGGGTGTGAGAACACCGTTTAGTGATGCATCGGTCGTTGAACAGTGGCTAACATTGGCTAAAAACCGTTAAAAATCCGTAAATGAATATGAACTCGCAATCATCAAAATTATTAAATGGGGCTGAAAGCGCCGAAGCGATGGTCGCTTCTTTTCAAGCACAAATCAACGATTCCACAAAGGATTTCTCAACCAAGGATATGACCATGTTTGCATGGACTTTAGAGCAACTTAGAGAGAGTACCGATGGTGAATTTATCGGCCCGGTGAGTGAGGCCGACACGATCAGGTTTACTTCAATCAGCACCGATACCCGGACCTTACAGCCCGGTGCTTTGTATATCGCCATTAAAGGTGATAATTTTGATGGGCATACATTTATTGAGCAGGCTGTCCAGCAGGGGGCTGTTGCGGTGTTGGTTTCCGAAACGGTTGAATCCATCGTCCCGGGGGTTGAGGTGGATGATACCCGTATTGCTTTAGGGCAGTTTGCGCGCTGGCATCGACAACAAATGCCAGTGAAGACTTTGGTGGCGGTTACCGGTAGTAATGGTAAAACCACAACCAAGACCTTGTTGAACAGTCTATTTTCGCAAGTCGGCAATACCTTGGCCACAGAAGGTAATTTAAATAATGATTTCGGTGTGCCAAGAACGCTATTGAACATCAGGCCAGAACACGAATTTGCGATTATCGAAATGGGGGCAAACCATCCTCATGAGATCGCCTATTTGACGGCGTTGGCCCTACCCGATATTGCGATGATCAATAATGCCTCCGGAGCGCATTTGGAAGGATTTGGCAGTCTGCAGGGCGTGATTAATACCAAGGGGGAGATTTTTCAAGGGTTGAATCAGATTCCAGGCCGAAACCCTGGGATTGCGGTTATTAATACCGATTCTCCCGGTTTTACCGATTGGCAACAGCGACTACAAAAACTGGCGGTTACCAAGGTGGTGACTTTTGGTAGTAAAGCATCCGCTCAGTTTAGGGTAGAGCATTTTAAAACACTGGATTCAGTGGCATCGGGTATTGAGTTTGAACTTGATTTTTCTGACCAGAAACATCTCGTCACCATGCCTGTTTTAGGGTTTCATAATGCCATGAATGCGGCTGCTTGTGTGGCGGTTGCTATTTCAGCAGGTTTGAGTTGGCAACAAATCTTACCAGGCCTGGTGAGTTTTTCTGGCGTTTCTGGAAGGCTGCAAAAAACTGCAATAAATAATGGCTGGTTAATTGATGACAGTTATAATGCCAATCCAGAATCGGTTAAGGCTGGAATAGATGCTTTATGTTCTTTACCCGGCCAAGCTGTTGTGTGTTTAGGCGCCATGGCCGAGATCGGTGTCGGGAGCGCCCAAGCTCATCGGGAGATTGCCGAGTATGCACGCGACCGGGGTGTTTATAGGCTTTTTGTCTATGGTGAGGCGGCAAAAAATATGCCTGATGCATTTGGCGAGAATAGCCAGTTTTTCAATACTCATGAAGCGATGGCACAGACAGTGGTCGCTACCATTACCTCGGCTGCGGAAAGTCAGCAAAAAATGAATGTGTTGGTGAAGGGTTCCAGGAGCGCCAAAATGGAAAAGGTTTCCCAGGCGATACTGAATGCGTTGCTGGCGTAAATTGGCTCAAGCATAAGCCGGTAACAATAGTCATAGCTACACACAAATTCTAAATTTAGACATTGTAAAAAGCTTAAAAAACGAAAATTATAAAAAACGTCGGAAAACGTCGATAGGATAGAGAGATGCTCATTTATTTAACAGAATATCTTCAACAATATATCTCAGGTTTTGGTGTGTTCAGTTACATCACCATGCGTGCCATTATGAGTGTATTGACGGCACTGATTCTGTCGTTCCTGGTCGGTCCGGCGATGATTCGTTGGTTGACCCGTTTGAAAGTCGGGCAATCCATCCGTCAAGATGGGCCGCAAACCCACCTGATTAAAGCCGGCACGCCAACCATGGGTGGTACCATGATTCTGTTTGCAGTTGCGATGGCGGTGATTTTGTGGGGGGATTTAACCAACCATTATTTATTGATCATCACCTTATCCATGCTTGGTTTTGGGGTGATCGGCTTTATCGATGATTACAAAAAAGTGGTTTTCAAAGATCCGAATGGTATGCGTGCACGCACTAAATATCTATGGCAATCCATAATCGGTTTTGCGACGGCTTATGCCTTGTTTGCAATGGCGACGGTTCCCGCTGAATCCGAATTGTTGATTCCTTATATGAAAGACACCGTCATTCATTTAGGCGCTTGGACGGTGGTGTTGAGCTATTTTGTGATTGTCGGAACCTCTAATGCGGTCAATTTAACGGATGGTTTGGACGGATTGGCGATTATGCCGACTGTCATGATTTCCGGTGCATTAGGGGTGTTTGCCTATCTTTCTGGACATGTGTATTTTTCGGATTACTTAAATATCCCTTACATTCCAGGAGTGGGTGAGTTAACCATTTTAGCTGCAGCCTTGGTTGGTGCCGGTTTAGGCTTTTTATGGTTTAACGCCCATCCCGCCCAAGTATTCATGGGGGATGTGGGGTCTTTGGCGATTGGTGCAACCCTTGGCGGTATGGCGGTTGCGGTTAAGCAGGAATTGGTTCTCTTCATTATGGGAGGAATCTTTGTGGCCGAAACCATTTCGGTGATTTTGCAGGTGGGTTCCTATAAATTACGCGGCAAGCGAATTTTCTTGATGGCTCCCTTACATCATCACTATGAGCAAAAGGGCTGGCATGAGTCACAAGTCATTGTGCGTTTTTGGGTGATTACCATTATTTTAGTATTAATCGGTTTAGCGAGCTTAAAGCTTCGATAAGCGGTTTTATAGTTTTATTAAGAGAGTTTAAATGTATTTAGTTGCGGGTCTAGGTGTTACCGGGCAGTCGGTATTACGTTACTTCAAAGCACAAGGGGAACCTTGTTTGGCATTTGATACCAGAGCGGATTTTGACGTTACGGCGCTACAGCAAGAATATCCTGATGTTGAGTTCGCTTTGGGTGAAGTGCCGCTTAAATGGCTAAAAAAATTCGAAACCATCATTCTAAGTCCAGGCATCGCCAAGTCCGAACCTTGGGTTAGCGCTCTTGAGAAGCTCGGTAAACAAACCATTGGAGATATTGAACTGTTTGCCCGTGCTGTCGGTGCACCGGTGATTGCGATTACCGGTTCAAATGGTAAAAGCACCGTCACCACCATTACCGGATTGGCCCTTGCCGAAGCGGGATACAATGTGGGTGTGGGGGGCAATATCGGCGAGCCCGCATTGGACTTGTTGTTGGATGACAACGAATATGATGTGTACGTCTTAGAACTCTCCAGTTTTCAGTTGGAAACCACTTACTCGTTAACAACCGCCTCTTCCACCGTGTTGAACGTTTCCGAAGACCATATGGATCGTTATGTCGGGATAGAAGACTATATCCAAGCCAAGACCAAGGTTTTTGCCGATACGGAATTGGCGGTAATCCCTTTCGATTTAAGTGAGCAGGGCTTGATTCACCATGGTGATGTAGTGCGTTTCTGCGCTTCAGAGGGGTTTGTTCAATCAGATAAAGATTACGGTATCATCGAACATAATAACCAGGCCTGGTTAGGTCATGGCCAAAACCCGCAGGTGCCGCTGGAATCGATGCGATTGAAAGGTTTGCATCATCAGTTAAATGCTTTGGCGATGTTGGCTCTATGTCGTCCATTCAATGTGGAAAATAGACATTTTGAAACCGTTTTAAGTCAGTTTACGGGGTTGCCACACCGTACCGAATTAGTGGTTGTCCATGAAGATGTCACTTGGATTAACGATTCAAAAGGCACTAATGTGGGCGCGACTCAAACGGCCTTAGAGAGTATTGGTAAAGAGACACTGGGTAAGTTGATTTTGATTGCCGGTGGGGTGGGTAAAGACGCCGACTTTTCAGGCTTGAAAGCTCCTGTTGAACAGTTTTGTAAAAAAGTGGTTTTGTTTGGTCGTGATCAAGACCTCATCGCCGAGGCGCTTCAGTCAAACCAAAGTTCAGCAATCGACTTGAGCAAAGTTGAAGACTTGGCCACCGCCGTGGCCATTGCCTTGGAAAATTCGCAACCACAAGATTGTGTCTTGTTTTCACCCGCTTGCGCCAGTTTTGACCAGTTCGCAAACTATGTGCAACGTGGCGAGATTTTTGTTGAACTGGTTCATCAAGCCTGCGCCAGTTTTGATGCGGCTTTAATCCCAAAAGACGATTCAACAGAGCAACCAGGCCAGGTAGGTTAACGGTGTTTGCCAAACTTCAGGAACTTCAACAACAAAGCAAAAGCTGGCCAATGGATTTTTGGTTGTTGGGTTTGGTTGTGTTGCTTGCGGTAATTGGTTTAACCATGGTGGCTTCTGCTTCGGTTGCGATTAGCCAAATGCGTTTTGGGAATCCTGACCATTACTTCCTTCGTCAGTTGATGTCGATGGGCTTGGGTGCGATTGCCGCCTATATCTTCTTTCAAGTCCCTCTTGCCTATTGGGAGAACCACCGTGGTAAAATCTTCCTGTTCGCGCTGTTCTTATTGGTAGCGGTACTGGTGGTTGGTCGTGAAATCAACGGTAGTAAACGTTGGTTGCCATTGGTCATTATGAATTTTCAACCCTCTGAGTTTATGAAGCTGGCGATTGTTATCTTTATGGCAGGCTATTTAGACAAACACTCCAATGCGGTTAGAGAGGATTTCAGTGCGGTCATTCGTTTAGCTTTGCCCTTTGGGATTATGGCGATCCTGTTATTGATGGAGCCGGATTACGGCAGTACCTTTGTTATCGCGGTGATCATTACCGGCATGCTGTTGATTGCCGGGGCTCCTTGGCGTTACTTTGTGTTAACGGTATTGCCCATGGTAACGATTCTGGTCGCGCTTGTTGTCACTTCAAAATACCGAATGGCTCGAGTGAGTAACTTCCTAGACCCTTGGCAAGACCCTTTTGGTGCTGGTTATCAGTTGACCCAAGCATTAATCGCCTCGGGAAGCGGCGAGTGGTTTGGTTCGGGTTTGGGAGCCAGTGTGCAAAAGCTGCTCTACCTGCCTGATGCCCATACCGACTTTTTATTCTCAATCTATGGCGAAGAATTCGGTTTTGTCGGGGTGATTTTCCTCATCGCTATCTACTTGGGTGTCTTGTATCGTCTGTTCCGAATAGGCAGAAAGGCGATTAGCGTCAATCATTTTTTTGGCGGGATGATTGCCTATGGAATTGGTATCTGGATCATTCTGCAAGCGGGGATTAATATGGGGGTCAATCTTGGGGCTTTCCCGACCAAGGGTTTAACCTTACCCTTTATGAGTTACGGTGGCAGTAGTGTGCTGTTGCTGAGCATTGCTTTGGCGGTGGTGTTTAGAGTGGATTATGAAAGCCGTTTCTATCCAAGGGAGGCGAAAGAAGAGCCTGTCGATGATAGTTCTGAAGAGAATGATTCCAAAGAGAAAAAATCAAAATCGAGAGCGGGTAAAAAAGAGATGTCAGCTCGTGCAAGAAAACCGGTTTCAAGCCTCAAGACACCACGCAGAATCAATCCAAGTAGAGGCGTTTCTGGTAGTTGAACCAGGCCTGGTAATTTTGGGTATTCTGAAACCACAGTGAATGCTTTCAAACATTCTAAAAATAATCATTATAAATCCTAGAAAATGGCTGATAAGCGAATATGAAAAAGTCCAAAAAAGTTTTAATCATGGCGGGCGGAACAGGGGGACATGTGTTTCCTGGTATTGCTTTAGCAGAAGCCTTAAAACAACAAAATGTAGAGGTTTTTTGGTTAGGAACCCAAGGTGGAATGGAAGCGACATGGGTCAATAATGCCGCTATTCCATTACATAATATCTCTATCAAGGGGTTACGTGGTAATGGGTTGAAAGGCTGGTTAATGGCGCCTTTCAATATTCTCAAAGCACGTGCACAAGCCAAAAAAATCATGCAGCAGATTCAGCCGGATCTGGTGTTGGGAATGGGGGGCTTTGTTTGCGGCCCAGGTGGTTTGGCGGCGAAATCCTTAGGCATTCCTCTTGTGTTGCACGAGCAAAACGCCATTCCAGGATTAACCAATAAATTATTGGCGCCATTCGCCGATTTGGTGATTGCAGCGTTTCCCCAGAATAAAATCACAGGAAAAAATGTGTTGACCATCGGCAACCCGGTGCGTCAGGGGTTGGAAGATATTGAGCAGGTCGAAAACACCCAGCCTTGTCATTTATTGGTGCTTGGTGGTAGCAGGGGAGCTTTGGCACTGAATGAAACTTTACCCAAAGCTTTGGCGTTGATGGATGAGTCGATCCGCCCAGTGGTTAAACATCAAACCGGTGAAAAAACCTTGGCTCAGGCAGAGCAAGCTTATAAGCAATCGGGGGTTCAGGCTGAAGTCGTGCCGTTTATTGATAATATGCTATTAGCGTACGCCAGTGCAGATATGCTGTTATGCCGTTCAGGTGCCTTGACAATCAGTGAACTGATGGCCAGTGCGCGACCTGCCATTATGGTGCCTTACCCGCATGCGGTTGACGACCATCAAACTGCGAATGCTCAGGCTTTGGTCGATCTAGATGGTGGTGAAATCATTCAACAGGCCGACTTAACTCCAGAAAGGCTGGCCGCGGCTTTGACTGACTGGTGTGAAAACCCGGATAAACGTGTCAAAGCATCGTTGAGTATTCGTATACAAGCAAAAACTCAAGCCAAAGAGAAGATTGTTACCGAACTTATGGCAATCATGAACCGTTAGTCATTGGCTGACAAACATCCGAGGAAAATGCTATGCAAGGCTTAAAAGATAAACGAATTTTAATTACCGGTGCTTCCAGCGGTATCGGTGCGGGCATGGCAAGGGTGTTAGCCCGCGAGGGTTGTCGATTGGTGTTGCATTACAACCGTAATCAGGCGGGAATTGAAAGAACTTTGCAAGCCGTAGAGGCTCTTGGCGCTCAAGCTAAAGTGATTCGTTGCGATTTCAAGCAACTCAATCAATTGACCGAATTCTTTAACCAGGCCTGGTCATTTTTTGAAGGTTTGGATGGTTTGGTGAATAATGCCGGAATTGTGACTAAAAGCACATCTTTAAAAGATGCGGAAGGCCAGCAGTTTGCCGATACTCTAGCAGTCAATCTGCAAGCTCCTTATCAATTAAGCACGGCGTTTGCCCAAGCCTGCATTCAAGCGAAACAGCCGGGAGCGATTGTGAATAACAGCAGTATCCATGGTCAGGCCACTTGTGAGTGGTTCTCCGCTTATGCAGCCTCTAAAATGGGTTTGGATGCAATTACCAAAGTGCAAGCGGTAGAGTGGGGGCAACACGGTATTCGAGTCAATGGTTTGGCGCCGGGTGTGGTGCCGGTTGAACGCACCGATAAGATTTTGAATGAAGCTTCTATGGCTGAAAAATGGCGTGAACGCATGCCGGCAGGGCGCTATGGCACAACCGAAGAGATGGGTGAGGCAACAGCCTATTTATTGTCGGATGCCACCTTGTGGATGACAGGTTCGATTTTGACCATTGATGGGGGGTTAATTGCCCGCGGTAACTATCCGGTGCGGTAGTTGGATATGTCGTTTTCTGTGTGGGTCAATGACGCTGTTTTGCCGAAGACTAGTCAGTCATTCAGCACAAAATCAACCCCTTAAATTTAACGCCAAGTCGTTGAATCTTTTTTGAGGGTGTCTACTCCTATTGTCGAATCCATTTCCGCCCAGCCTTTCTTTTTTGTTTTAATATTCCGTTGTCATTAAATTGTATTGTCTTATGGCATTTAAATTGCTATGCCCAAGCTATATGTCAAAAAAACAGCAGAGCTAACTATGAAAGACTGGTTGAGAAAACTCACTATCAAACAAAAAATGCGCTTTGGATTCGGTGTTATCTGGGGTGTACTGGCAATTATTACTATTCAGGCGGCAATAAATTTAGCCGTAGTTCGTTCTAGTGTCTCGGAGATGATAGAGCAACATCAGCCAATTGCCTTGGAAGCCAAAGAATCGGCTTTTGTCCTTGAAAAAAGCATGAATGCTTTGAGTATGTATATTTTGATGAATGAGCCAACGCTGTTGGAACATTACCAAGCCGGCATTCAAAAAGTCACAGAGAATGTGGATAAGTCTAAGGTCAGTCTGAAATCCTATGGTGAGGATTCTAAGTTACTGTTAGATAAATACAGCTTGTTGGAACAGCATATGTTGGAACTCCAGCCGCTGGTTGAACAGGTAAAGGTTCTGCAAGAGAGCCGTGTTAAGAAGTTTCCGGCGTTTGAATATGTGAATAACAATATGTCGAAGTTGGCTAATAGTATGCAGCAAACTTTGTCTGTGATGATTAATTCGGAGATGGCGGAGCTTAGTCCACAAAGACAAACCATTTTAAGTGATTTGCTTGAGTTGCAAAAATCTTGGTTGAACGTCACCAGTAGTTTACGCGGCTATATCGGATTCAGAAGTGACTCCATGGCTGAATCAACCGATAACTATTTAAACCGTTTCGAGTCATTGATCCAAAAAGTCAAACAACAAAAACAGGTTGAGTTCACTATTGAAGAGGAAGACGGCATCGTCACTCTTGAAACGCTTTATGAAAACTACCGTGAGCATTATATGGTGGTCAAAGGCATTCATGGTGGTGATAAATGGCGTATGGATGTCTGGTTGATGAATACGCAAATCTTGCCGATTTTCGAGCGTCTAGATAAAGAGTTGATTGAAATATCTGACTTGGCGGTCAATGATGTTGATCAAATGAGCGAAGATGTCATGGGCTTGAGTTTGAACAGTATCATTCTATTGTTGCTGTTCTCTGCCATTGGTCAAATTGCCGGCATGATGGTCTCTAATCGAGTGACTAAATCTGTGGTTTCACCGATTCAGGATATTTCAGAAGCGATGAAAGACATCTCGGAAGGTGAAGGGGATTTGACACGCCGTCTTCCGGTCAAAAGCCGTGATGAGATTGGGCAGTTAGCTGAGCACTTCAACGCATTTGTAAATAAAATTCATAAAATGCTCTCCGAGCTTTCCAAGACCGTAGGTGAGTTGGAAGTCTCTTCACGAAGCCTGTTGGATATCACTCATCAAGCGAAAGAAGGTGCACAACAACAGCTTGCCGCCACGGGTGGCTTGTCATCTTCGATGATTGATATGACAGAAAAATCTAGAAGTGTGGAAGATCATTCGCATAATACTTCAAGAGCGACACAGCAAGCGGCAGAGCGCATTAAAGAGAGTGGTGAAATGGTGGTGAGTACCGCCAACCAAATTCAAAAACTTTCCAGTGGAATGCAGGAGATGACCGATGCGGTTGAACTCTTGAGAGAGGACAGTGAGTCTATCGGTACCGTTGTGAGTGTGATTCGAGCCATTGCTGAGCAAACCAATCTACTTTCACTTAACGCGGCGATTGAAGCGGCGAGAGCGGGTGAACATGGACGAGGATTTGCGGTAGTTGCTGATGAGGTGAGAAGCCTAGCTCAGAGAACTCAGGAATCGACCGTACAGATTGAGCAAATTATTGACAAAATCCGCAATGCGACCTTATCGACCGTTAAGGTGGTAGAGTCTGGGCAGGATTCAACCAAAGCCAGTTGTGAGGCGGTGACACGAACCAAAGAGATGTTACAGCCTGTGGTGATTCTAATGGATGACATCAATCAAATGAGTCAACAAATGGCACAAGCGGCACATACACAAAGTTCATTGGCTCAAGAGATAAATCAGAATATTAACCAGATCCACGATGTAACCGAAAGAGCGGCGGAAGGAGCGAACAGCACCGAAAAAGCGGGTAACAATTTACAACACCTTGCCGATAAGCTTGAAAGTTTGGTGCATCAATTCAAGATTTAACCTTGTTAAAAATCCAAACTTCAAAAAAGTGACCAGGCCTGGTCACTTTTTATTTGCGTGAATAACGCCATTTCCAAATCCAGTACACAATTCAAGCATACAATCTATATAATGCTAAATCTAATATATGTTTGTTCGGTAATAAATAGGTAAGATGCCATTCAGTCATCTTGCATAATCCAATTAAAAATCGAGTTTAAATAAAGTTTATGTGGTCCTATCCAAATATTGATCCGGTTGCCTTAGACTTAGGTGTTCTACAAATCCACTGGTATGGTTTGATGTATCTTATCGCCTTTGCCGGTGGTTGGTTTTATGGTGTGTATCGTGCTAAAACACGTGAACCTTGGAACAGTGAAATGGTGGGTGACCTCCTGTTCTATGTGGCGATGGGAGTGATTTTGGGAGGTAGGATTGGCTATATCCTGTTCTATGATTTGGCTCACTATGTTGCCGCACCTTTGGATGTCTTTAAGGTTTGGCAAGGTGGCATGTCTTTTCATGGTGGATTGCTCGGTGTAACCATCGCAATGCTGGCTTTTGCTAAGAAAACCCAGCAGAGCCTTTTTCAAGTTGCCGATTTTGTCGCGCCACTGGTGCCCATCGGTTTATTTACCGGGCGAATCGGTAATTTCATTAATGGTGAATTGTGGGGTAAAACCACAGATTCAGCTTTAGGCATGTGGGTTTTTGACCCTGTTATCCAACAGACAGTACAAAAGTATCCTACCCAACTGTTGGAAGCGTTGTTGGAAGGTTTTCTGTTATTCCTGATTTTAGCCTGGTACGCTAGAAAACCTCGTCCGCCTGGCTCTATCGCGGGTGTGTTTTTAATTGGTTATGGTGTCTTTAGGTTTGCCGTGGAATTTTGGAGAGTTCCCGATGCTCAGATTGGATATTTGCTGTGGGATTGGTTGACCATGGGGCAAATCTTATCTTTACCGATGGTCGTAATCGGGCTTTTGTTGGTAATCTATACCCATCAGAAACAGCAAAAGAATCAGTAGAATTCAGGTTGTTGATCTAGTAAATAGACTGGCAACGATAACAAGTATTAGAAAACAAAAAGTGTAAATAGAATGAAACAGTATTTAGATTTATTAAATCATATTTTAGAAAAGGGAACCGATAAAGGCGACCGAACCGGTACCGGAACTCGCTCGGTATTTGGTTATCAGATGCGTTTTGATTTACAGGACGGTTTTCCGCTGGTTACCACTAAAAAATTACATATTCGTTCTATTGTGCATGAGCTGCTATGGTTTTTGAGCGGTGACACCAATATCAAATACCTTAAAGATAATGGTGTGCGCATTTGGGATGAGTGGGCCACCGAGTCAGGCGATTTGGGGCCTCTATACGGTAAACAATGGGTGGCCTGGCAGAAACCGAATGGTGAAACCATCAACCAGATTGCTGAAGTGGTTGAAACCTTGAAAAACAACCCGAATAGCCGTCGCATGATTGTAACGGCTTGGAACCCTGCGGACTTGCCGGATGAGTCGATTAGTCCACAGCAAAACGTCGAAAACGGACAGATGGCATTGGCGACTTGTCATGCCTTCTTTCAATTCTATGTGGCCAATGGCAAAGTTTCCTGTCAATTGTATCAACGTAGTGCGGACACCTTTTTAGGTGTGCCGTTCAATATCGCCAGTTATGCACTGTTGTTGCATATGATTGCCCAACAAACGGGTTATGAAGTGGGGGATTTTGTATGGACCGGCGGTGATGTACATCTCTATAACAATACCATGGATCAGGCGCGTGAACAGTTGACTCGTGAACCGTACCCTTTGCCAAAACTGGTTATCAAACGTAAGCCGCAGAGCATTTTCGACTATAAATTCGAGGATTTTGAAATAGTCGATTATGAATCTCACCCTCATATCAAAGCCGAGGTGTCGGTATGAAGGTTGCAATGATTGCCGCCATGGCAAAAAACCGCGTTATCGGCCTAGATAACGATATGCCTTGGCATTTACCGGATGATTTGAAATTCTTTAAAGCCACTACCACCGGCAAGCCGGTGATTATGGGTAGAAAAACCTTTGAATCGATTGGTTCCAAGCCGTTACCGAACCGTCCTAACTATGTGATCAGTCGTCAACCTGATTTTGAAGCACCCGGCGCTACGGTGTTTGCTTCAATTGATGCCGCTTTGAGTGAACTCGCTGAGCATGAAGAAGTCATTATTATGGGAGGTGGTCAGCTTTATAGCATGATGCTGCCTAAAGCCGATAAATTATATCTAACGCTTATTGATGCGGAAATAGATGGCGATACCCTTTTCCCTGATTGGACCAAAATGGCATGGAATGAGCTTTCAAGAGAACATCATCCTAAAGATGAGCGTCATGCTTTTGAGTTTGATTTTGTCACATTAGAGAAAGCTTAAATAAACTGAATTAATTTTGGGTAAAAACTCTTAATTACCTATTTGGGTTCTATCCCCTACAATGGCGCTCACAAAATAATAATAAATTACCTATTCAGTGGCTTGAATAGGTCTCTTGGAGTGTTTATGTCAATTAAAATGAAGATGATTTTTGGAATCATTGGAACTTTATCTCTTTTCTTAATCAGTACCTTAGCGACTCAGTGGCTAGTAAATGAAACCAATAAAACCATTTCTCTGGTGGTTGATGAAAATGGTCAGAAACTTGAATTTTTAGCTTCTTTGAAAGAAAGTGCTTCTCAGCGTGAAATTCAGCTTTTGAATCTGGCATTGTTGGACCCCGATGCCGATAGTTATGAAATCAATCTAGAGGCCTATAAAAAACAGCTCAAAGAGAGTGCCGACTCCATTTCTACTTTCTTCAATAAGTTGAATGAACTCAAGTTCAGTCAAGAGGAAATGGCGGTGTATGATGAGATAAAATTGAGCATGAACGGTGCGAATGCGGCATTTGCTAGTTTTATGACCGCCATTGATGAAGGCTTTCAATCTGAAGCGATTGTCATTATGAAAGAGGAGTTTCGTCCTAAATATTTAGTGTTTTCAAACACGGTTGCTCGATTACAGCAGATGCAAAAAGAGAAAAACCGAATCGCTGTCGAGGATTTACATGAAGCCGAAGAATCGAGTGTCTTATATCTATGGATTGCGTTTATCTTGATTGTCATTGCCTTTACTGTTGGTGGTTCTGTCATCACGCGTAGCTTGTTACGATCGATTGACTCAATGGAAAAAGTCATGACTAAAATTTGCCAAACGGGAGAGATGAAGCATCGCATTAAGGTATATGGTAACGATGAGCTTGCAAGAACGGCTGAGGCCTTCAATCTGTTATTGGATGATATTAATCAGGCGGTTTCAGGGGTGAATACAGTTTTAAACTCTATTGCAAAAGGGGATTTTAGTCGCCGTGTGGAAAGTGATTTGAAAGGCGATTTTTTACAAATGAAAGAAGAGGTGAATACCTCCGTTAATCAAATTAGTTCGATTATGAATATTTTGGAAATCACGGCTCAAAATTTCCGTTCTGGTCAGCTTAAGGTGCATCAGGATGATAGCGTGCACTTGGAAGGTAAGTTTTCGGATGTGGTCTATGATTTAGATCGTTCTGCAGAGCATATGAAGACAATCGTGGATTCGATAGCCGATACCTTGAATCACTTGGCGCATGGTGATTTTTCAGCCCGTTCCGAAGCGGATGTGCGTGGTGACTTCATCCCTTTAAAAGAGTCATTGAATGTGACTTTGAACGACCTGGAAAATTTTGTGAATGAGGTGGCACAAGTACAGGCCTCTATCAGTGACGGTGACTTAACTCATACCGTGAAAGGAACCTATGCCGGTAAAATGGCGGTTTTAAAAGATTCGTTAAATAGTTCGGTTAAAAATACCGCCGTCATGGTGGCTAAGGTTGGCGCAGTCACCGATTCGGTGGTTAATGGTGTCGAAAACTTAACCCGCGGTAACTCGGATATCAGCCGTAGAGTACAAGAGCAGGCGGCGGCATTGGAAGAGACCTCTGCATCGATGGAGCAGATGACCAGTGCGGTACGCCATAATGCCGATAATGCGGTGCAGGCTAAGGATAAAACCTTGGATGCAAGGAAACAACTGGAGTCAGGATTGGTGACAATGGAACAGGCTTTAACCTCTATGGAGCAGATGTCTGAAGCGAATCAAAAAATTAATGAAATTACCACTTTGATTGATGGAATTGCATTCCAAACCAATCTGCTCGCTTTGAATGCGGCTGTAGAGGCGGCTAGAGCCGGTGAACATGGACGAGGGTTTGCGGTTGTGGCCGGAGAAGTCCGAAGTTTGGCCGGTAAATCTGCTGAAGCGGCGGGTGAGATTAAGCATTTGATTGAAAACAGCGTGAAGATCAGCCAAGAGAGTGGTCGTTACGTTAGAGATACCAGCGATGCTTTAACCCAAATCAATAGTGCTATGCATGAAGTCAGTGAGATGGTCACCGAAATCTCGGGTACCAGTGAGGAGCAAGCCAGAGGGGTTGAGCAGGTCAATATTGCAATCAACTCAATGGATGAGATGACTCAAGGGAATGCCGCGGTAGTGGAGAAAGCCGCCGAGTCAAGTAAAGCGGTATTGGATGATGCGGATACCTTAAAAGAGCAGGTTAATAAATTTATCATCGATACCGACGTCGTGGCACGTACCGAGAAGTTGATCCATTCACAGGTGGCGAGCCAATTTGAGAAGATGATTGAAGCGCATATGGCGTGGAAAGGCAAGATTCGTGCGTTTGTTGAGGGGGTTGATATCGGTGTGAGTTATGAAGTGGCAACCGATCATACTGCCTGTATTTTAGGGAAGTGGTATTACAATGAAGGTCAGGAATTGATGAATTTACCACTAATGCAGCAGTTGGGCGATGAGCATATGCAAATGCATCAAGGTATAAAAACGGTAATGGACGCTAAATCAATCGATGATATCGATTCGGTAGAACAAGGTTTGGCCGCCGTTGATGAACAAAGTGAGAAGGTGGTGGAGATTCTCTATAAGTTAATTGACCAGGTTGCTTGATTCTCTGTTTAATAGCCATTAAGCCATTAAGCCATTAAGCAATGTAAAATCATTGCTACATAACCTTCAAAGCCGCTTTTTTAGCGGCTTTTTTATTGGTAGGGCTAATTGTTAGGTTGGGGTTTTAACTGCAGTAGTAAGAAGAGAAACGTTGCCGCCATTACAATCGCAGGACCGGTTGGCAAATCAATGTAGTAAGAGGTGAATAGGCCCACTAAGATTGAAAAAACGCCAATGATAATGCTGAATACCAGCATCTGTTCCGGTGATGTGGATAGTCTTCTCGCCGCCGCCGCAGGGATGATAAGCAACGAGGTCACCAATAAAACCCCGACTATTTTCATAGAAAGCGCGATCATAAAGGCTAAGAGAAGCACAAACAGGAGCTGCACTTGTTTGACATTAACCCCTTCGACTTGGGCGAGTTCAGGGTTAAGAGTGGCATTAAGCAATGACTGCCAGTGCTTTAAATAAAACACCAGGATTAAAAGGCTGGTTAGTAGGATTAGCCCTAAATCGACACGGTTGATGCTTAAGATATCGCCAAACAAGTAACCCATTAAATCCACTTGAATATTGTCTTGCAAGCTAATCAATATCAGTCCGAATGCCAGGCTACTATGGGCCAATATACCTAATAACGTATCTGAAGATAGTTGTTTGTATTGGCTCAACCAGAAAATAGCCGCGGCCACCATCATCGAGACGATAATGACACTTAGGGTTAAATCCAGTTGCAGAAATAAACCGATGCTTATGCCTAGTAGTGCAGAGTGCGCAAGGGTGGCGCCAAAATAAGATTGGCGTTGCCAAACCATAAATACGCCAAGCGGTGCGGAAATGATGGCGAGTCCAATGCCTCCTATCAGCGCAAAAAGCATAAAGTCAGGAAGTAGTGGCATAATCAATTGGTCTCTTTAATGGTGTGGGTTTGACTGTTCTGGATTTGCCCAGGTTGTGTTTCAGGATGTAAGCCGTGGGTGTGTTGACAGGCTTCGTTGTTATGATGGTGCTCATAGAAAGCCAAACTCTCGGATAGGTCTCCAAATAGCGCTTGAAACTCTGAAGACTTGCTGACTTGTTGTGGGTGCCCGGTACAGCACATATGTTGGTTTAAACATAAAACCTCGTCGGTATGTTTCATGACGATATGTAAGTCGTGGCTGACCATTAATATTCCACAACCATATTCATGGCGTATTTTATTGATATAGTCATATATTTCAGTTTGTCCTTGCAAATCAACTCCTTGTACCGGTTCGTCCAACACTAATAGTTGCGGCTCTCTGATCAATGCCCTAGCCAACAGGATTCGCTGCATTTCACCACCGGAAACTTTTTGGATAGGATGGTTGAGGAGGTCGGCGATATCGAGATCTTGAGTGGTTTTTTCAATGAGTGTGTTACTATATGCAGCCTTGAAAAACCAGTTTTTAACGCTTTGTTTGAATCCCGTTTTGAAGTGTGTATTTGGCAGGCCTAATTGCAAAAAACGTTCAACGGTCATCGGCAAGGTGGGGTCGATTTGGATTTTTTGTGGCATAAAACCAATTTTGAGGTTTTTCTGACGGATCACTTTGCCCTTTGTCGGCTTGGTTAAGCCGAGTAAGATTTTAAGCAAAGTCGATTTACCCGCGCCGTTAGGCCCAATAAGTGTCACAATCTCTTTTGGAAAAATCTGCAGCGAAATCTGCTGTAAAACCGTGTTGGTTTCATATTGGTGGGAAACGTTTTCAGCTTTAATAAGAGGCTGTCTAAAATGAGTAAACTGCACGCGGGATAAAGCCTTTAAATAAATGAGTCAATAATTTTGCCTAAATTTGCCTGAATTTAGCGAAAGGCAAGGAAATAAATATGTGGAATATTTTATCGAGTTTAATCCATAAAGTACGAAAAGAATTTAATCTAGCGATTAGCCGGTTGCCGAGCGTTAGGTTAGCCAACGCTGGTTATGTGTTTTTGTCTTTTTCGATTATGTCTTATGCCGCATCCAGTTATGCGGTAACCATTACCGTATCCATTCCCCCTTTGGCGGGCATGATTGCCCCTTTGCTTGGTGATGAAGACCGGGTTGAAGTCATCCTAAAGCCAGGTGCAAGTCCGCATGGTTTTCAACTTAAACCATCGCATTTAAGAAACTTACAAAACAGCGATTTGATTGTTTGGGTTGGCAGCCCTGTCGACAGTTGGATGCAAAAACCTTTGGCCAATCTCCATACGGCTGAATTGAATTTAAAACATTTACCCGGGATTGAAGAGTATCCGGTTAGGCAGGGTGGTTTGTGGGAAACCAAGCATGAGCATACTCATGCCGAGGTGCATGCTGAAGAAAAGGGTGAAGAAAAGGGTGAAGAGCGCGACCATCATGTTGATGAGCACCCGCATGAGCAGAGAATGGATGGGCATTTGTGGATGTCCTTCAAGAATACGCTTCTATTGATTGAATCGGTTTCTAAACAGTTGCAACAAATGCAGCCTGATCATGCCCAGCTGATTCAGCAAAGAACCCAGGCCTGGTTAAATCAACTTAGACAGAGCAATGAGGTTGTGCAAAATCAGCTTCAGGCAGTTAAAAATGAGCCTTTTATGGTTCTGCATGATGCTTATCAATATTTTGAAAAACAGTATCAACTTAATGGGGTCGGTTCCATTCAGCTTAATCCATCGGTATCGCCAAGCTTAAAAAGAGTGGCTGAACTTCGCGCTAGAATTAAAGAGGGTGGGGTCAAGTGTGTTTTTAAAGAGCCTCAGTTTCCTGAAAGACGTGTATTGGCGGTGGTTAAAGGTTTGGATGTGAAGGTCGGTAGCTTGGATCCAATGGGGGTTGTGAGTAAGGCGTTTCAGCAAAAACAGCAACAGGACTTTATGTTTTATGACCAGTTTATGCTGAAGTTGAGTGAAGGTTTTACAGCGTGTTTGCAGGTTGAAAATTAGGTTTTATTGGTTTTAAGGATTTTTAAATGGCTCAGTTAGATAAGCCGATTGATGTGCAAAATATTGTATTGCTTGGGTTGCCGGGTTCAGGGAAGTCCCATGTGGCCGCTGCTTTGCAACAACAGTTCGGTTGTCATTTGCTTGCTAGTACTGATTGTCAGTTGGAGGGTTCGGTTTTAGCTTTCAACAGGCCTGGTTGTTTGGAATGGCAAGATTTTTTGAATTTGCCGATCAAGCAAGGTGATCAACAGGATACCCAATCTTTTTGGTGTGTGATCGATGTACGTTCGGTATTACCCGCTACTGGTTTCGAATGGCTTGAAGAGCACTTAAGTCGACTTTTGGCTATTGCCGACGGAGTGGTGTTCACCTTTACAGAAGCGGCATCTTTAGATGAGCAGGCCTGGTGGGGGCAGTGGGTCAAAAATCATTCATCTAATGCCAAAAAACCAATTGTCCGTCTGATGAATCAGCTTTTACCGGTTTCGTTTTCAGGTTTTGCCAGCATTCAAATGGATGGTCTTCAATTTGATAAACTGAACCAGCAGGAAGCGGCTTTATATCAACAATCAGCAAGTTATCAGTTTGACGTTGACCGAGTTGTATTGGATCATCTTTTGATGGGGCTGGACTCTTCTCGCCATAACCTTGCGATGCGGATTACCCGGGTCAAGGCTATTGTAAGGACTTTGGAATACGCCAATTTGGTTGTCATAGAGGGAACTCCTTATCGTTGGGATACCTATGCCGCCGAAACAGAGCAAGGTTTGGGTAAGGTCGAGATTAGTGGGATTGGACTTGACCAGGCCTGGTTGAAACAGCTAATTGATGCGGCCAAAGTCTGAAATCACCCCAAAAACAACTCCTTCATGATCTGGATATATTAAGATTCTTTAATGTAAAACCCATAGACATTTTATTAATAACCTACTAAAATACTCAGAAATTAAAATTGAGCGTTAAAAAACCATGGCTGAAGCAGCAAAAATAACAGAATTACAACCACAAAATGTGCAAGAAGGCAGTCAATATCAAGAGATTGATGATCTGCTTTCTAAAAACAAGCACTATAAAGAGGGGTTTGTAACCACGACTAACGTTGAAACTTTTGCAAAAGGGCTGAATGAAGACGTTGTTCGTGCGATTTCTGCGAAAAAGAATGAGCCGGAGTGGATGTTAGACTTTAGATTAAAAGCTTTCGCACACTGGAAAACCCTAGAAGAGCCGCATTGGGCGAAAGCGGAATACACTCCGTTAGACTATCAAGATTATAGTTATTACTCGGCGCCAGAGTGTGGTTCATGTGCCGGCACTTGTAGCACTGACGAAAACGCAGAACCTGAAATCGATCCTGAAGTCGCCAAAGCGTTTGCCGAGTTGGGTGTACCTATTATGGGCGATGATGCCAATGTGGCGGTGGATGCGATTTTTGATTCGATTTCTGTTTCGACCACCAAGCGAGAAGACTTAGCCGAGTTGGGTATCATTTTCTGTTCATTTTCAGAAGCGGTTCAAGATTATCCCGAAATGGTTCAGCAGTACATCGGTACAGTGGTGCCGCATCATGACAACTACTTTGCGGCATTGAACTCAGCTGTGGCTTCAGATGGTACTTTTGTGTATATCCCTGAAGGAGTGCGTTGCCCGATCGACCTATCAACCTATTTCCGTATCAACGAAGCCAAAACCGGCCAGTTTGAAAGAACGATTTTAATTGCCGATAAAGGCAGTTATGTCAGTTATCTTGAAGGTTGTTCTGCACCGGTTCGTGATACCTACCAGTTGCATGCGGCGGTGGTAGAGGTGATTGTTCACGAAGATGCCGAAGTGAAGTATTCAACGGTACAAAACTGGTATCCGGGGGATGATGACTGCACAGGCGGGATTCTGAATTTTGTTACCAAACGCGGAATTTGCGAAGGTAAGAATTCTAAATTGTCTTGGACTCAAGCGGAAACCGGTTCAGCGATTACCTGGAAATACCCAAGTTGTATTTTGAAAGGGGATAATTCGATTGGTGAGTTCTACTCGGTAGCCTTAACCAATCGTAGACAGCAGGCGGATACCGGAACCAAAATGATTCATATCGGTAAAAACACCCGCAGCACCATTATTTCAAAAGGCTTGTCTGCCGGTAAAAGTGATAACACTTACCGTGGTTTGGTGAAGATTTTGCCTAGTGCCGAAGGGGCGCGTAACTTTACCCAGTGTGATTCGATGCTGATAGGCGATCAGTGTGGTGCACATACTTTTCCGTATATAGAAGTGGAAAATCCAACCGCTCAGGTTGAACACGAAGCGACCACTTCTCGTATCGGTGAAGATCAGCTGTTTTATTGCAAACAACGCGGTATTAGTGAGCAAGATGCAATTTCAATGATTGTGAATGGTTTCTGTAAAGAAGTGTTCAGTGAACTGCCATTAGAGTTTGCGCAAGAAGCTGAAGAGTTGTTGGCCATTAGTTTAGAAGGTTCTGTTGGATAAATTAGCGAGATAAACGCCAATATGGAGTTGTCAAAACATCGCAATACACAGAATAGTACAAACCAGATTAATTAAAAAAAGTAAAAAATCATGTTATTAAAAGTAGAAAACCTACAAGCTGAAATCGATGATAAACAAATTCTTAAGGGCTTAAACCTAGAAGTTAAGTCAGGTGAAGTCCATGCAATCATGGGGCCAAACGGTGCCGGTAAAAGTACCTTGGCAAATGTGCTTTCAGGTCGAGATGATTATGAAGTGACCGGGGGCTCAGCCGAATTTGATGGTGAAGATTTATTAGAGCTTGATGCGGAAGACCGTGCGCGTAAAGGTGTGTTTTTAGCATTCCAATACCCGGTGGAAATCCCAGGTGTCAGCAATAAGTTGTTTATGCAAACGGCCTTAAATGCAGTGCGTGAAGAACGCGGTTTACCCGCTTTGGATATGTTCGATTTCGATGAGTTCGCTAAAGCGAAAATCGAGCTGTTGGATATGCGTGCTGATTTGCTTGAGCGTTCGGTCAATGTCGGCTTCTCGGGTGGCGAGAAAAAGCGTAACGACATCTTTCAAATGGCATTGCTAGAACCTAAACTTTGTATTCTTGATGAGACCGATTCTGGACTTGATATCGATGCGTTACGTGTCGTGGCAAACGGGGTTAACGCACTTCGTTCACCAGAGCGTAGTTTTATCGTGGTAACGCATTATCAGCGTCTTTTGGATTACATTAAACCGGATCACGTGCATGTTCTATATAACGGTAAAATCGTCAAATCAGGCGGTTTTGAACTGGTGCATGAACTTGAAGAAAACGGTTACGACGAAATCATCAAACAATATCAGAATCAAAATCCAAACGATTAAGACAAAAGCGGAATTATAATGCAAAGAAAAATATCTCCCGTAGCTAAGCAAGCGGTAGCTCATTATATTGCTGAGTCTGAAAAGTTGAATCAAACTTGCGATAACCCGACTTTAAAGCAAATTCGTCAGCAAGCTCAGGCTTTATTGCAGCAACAAGCCTTTCCTACACAGCGTGACGAGGATTGGCAGTACACTCGTTTAACCGGTTTTGTGCAAAATCATTTTGCGGTAAAACAGGCGAATAAAGTCACTAGTGAACAGGTTCGTCAGTTCATGCCTGATTTTGCGGTGACCATGGTGGTGTTTGTTGATGGTTGGTTTAATGAGAGCCTGTCGGATGATTTAGACGCCTTGCCTAAAGGCTTGACCTTTGAGTCATTGAGAGAAGCTTATGATATAGCCGGTGATACCGAGGCTCTCTTTGATCGCGAAAAGCACATTACCAAAGAGCCATTTGGTGTTTTAAACAGCTTGCTGTTAGCGGATGGTTTTTATTTGCAAGTCGGGGCGAATGCCTATTCCGACCTGCCGCTATTTGTATTGAATATTCAAACCGGCAGCAATCACATGTGCAATGTGCGTAATCGTATTGATTTGGCCGAAAATGCCGAGTTGACTCTGGTTGAGCGTTTTGTCTCGCTTGAATCGTTGACAGAAAGCAATCAAGCGGCCTCTTGTACCAATGTGGTGACGGAAGTCAATATGGCAAAAAGCGCGCGTTTTAAACAGGTTGTTATGCAAGAGCAGAGTGATAATGCGTTCTATTTCAATAACCAGTTTATCTATCAAGCTGACAATAGCTCATGTATGACTTTCTATGGTTCGGCCGGCAGTCAACTTTCCCGTCACCAAAATCATATTTTCATGAATGGTGAGCATATTGAAAGTCAGCAGAATAGCGCTTGTTTAGCTAAAGACAAAGAAACGGTTGATTCACGCACTGATACCCAGCATAACGATGTTTGGGGTAATAGCCAGCAATTACATAAATATGTGTTGACCGACCAGGCGGTTGGGGTGTTCAACGGTATGATACGGGTTGATCAAAAGGCACAAAAAACCGATGGTCAAATGGATAATAAGAATTTATTGTTATCTGACAGCGCCAAAATGGACACTAAACCTCAGCTGGAAATCTATGCTGATGATGTTAAGTGCTCGCATGGTTCAGCTTCGGGGCAGATTGATAAAAACCAGATTTTCTACCTGCAAGCACGCGGTATTCGTAGAGCGGATGCAATCAAAATGATTACCCACGCCTTCCTATTGGAGCCTGCTGAAGTGATTGCCAATGATGCGATTCGCCATTGGGTCATCAATCGTCTATCGGCAGGTTTAGCGAGTATTCAAAAGTAATCTCATTACAGAATATTAGTCATTGATAAGTAGCCATTAATTAAGTAGCTATTAATAGGTAATAGGTCGAATAAGTAATTGGTCGTTTTTATTTAAGCCTTTAAAGATTCAATCAAAGGTTTTGCGGATTTAGTATGTCAGAAATTAGTATGTCAAAAAATAGCGTTGATTTTGCTCAGGTGCGAGCTCAGTTTCCGATTTTAGAGGTGGTGGAAAATGGCTTTCCTTTGGTCTATTTGGACAGTGGGGCCACATCGCAAAAACCGCAAAGAGTGATTGATGCCGTTACTCAATATTATCGTGAAGAGAATGCCAACGTTCACCGTGGTGTTTATGGTTTAAGTGAGCGTGCCACTGAAAAATATGAAGGTGCGCGTGAGAAAGTCAGAACTTTTTTAAATGCTAAAAGCACTAAAGAAATCGTGTTTGTTCGTGGTACCACCGAGGCAATCAATTTAGTAGCACATAGTTGGGTTTCAGAAAACTTGACCGAAGGTGATGAAGTGATTGTCACTGAGATGGAGCACCACTCGAATATTGTGCCTTGGCAGTTGCTTAGGGATAAGCTGGGGATTCGTCTGACCGTATTACGTATGAATCAAAAGGGTGAGATTTGCCTTAATGCATTGAAAGGGTTGGTTTCTGAAAAAACCAAAATGGTTTCCGTTACCCATATGTCAAACGCTTTGGGTACGATTAATCCGGTAAAAGAGATGGCTGAGATAGCTCATTCCGTTGGCGCTAAAATCATGGTGGATGGCGCACAGGCTACACCGCATATGTCGGTGGATGTGCAAGATCTGGATTGTGACTTTTATGCCTTTTCGGGGCACAAAATGTACGGCCCGACCGGTATCGGTGTGCTCTATGCCAAAGAGGCGTTATTAGAGAAAATGGCTCCTTACCAAGGTGGTGGAGACATGATTTATTCGGTGAGTTTCGATAAGACGGAATATAACGTCTTGCCGTATAAGTTTGAAGCCGGAACACCGCATATTTCTGGGGCGATCGGTTTGGCTGCCGCAATCGATTTTTTAAATGAAGTGGGTTTGGATAATCTTGCCAGGCATGAACATGCGCTTTTGGAATATGCGACTGAACAGTTGTCACAAATCGATGGTTTAAGGATTATCGGTCAAGCCGAGAATAAAGGTGGAGTGATTTCATTTGTGTTGGACGGTGTGCATCCGCATGATATGGCCACTTTAATGGATCAGGATGGGATTGCGGTAAGGGCAAGCCACCACTGTGCGATGCCGGTGATGCAGCATTTTAATGTGCCGGCGACAATTCGTGCCTCTTTTGGTGCCTATAATAATTTTGAGGATATCGATCGTTTAATCGCCTCGATTAATGATGCCAAAGAGATGCTTTTATAAAAATCTTGTCACAAATTCTGCAGATAGTTGAACCCAATATTCTCAATTCAGAATCTTCAACTTAAAAAGTTACCAGGCCTGGTAGCTTTTAAATTCCTTTTTTTAGTTATTTTTATGGTTTTTTGTGGCATATTGTTTTTATGAATACAGAAAACAGTAAACCACTCCAGTGGATTCGTCTCGAATTGGTTCCATTGCCGAACTTTGAATCCGAATACCCAACGATGTTGTTGTGGTGGAATTCGGATGAGGGGATTTTGCAAGGTGAGAATGTCGAATTTATCAAACATAAACTCGATGCGGCCATTCAACAGGGTTCAATTACTCTTGTATCCCAAGGCTCCATTGAAATCACCAATCCCTATCAAAAACCCTCTGAATTAGCCGCTGTTTTAGGGCAGTATTTTTGGGTTGTCCCTCAACCCGTTGCACAGCCTGATTTTCAATCCAATCAATTAGATAGTGAAGATAACAACTCTTCAACCACAGATATGCCAACCATTTTACAGTAATAAAAGGTTTTCCAATGGTTGGTTACCAGGCCTGTCGGGTTTTTATTTTTCGAGTTTTTTGGTTTTAAATTACGTCAATTTTTTACATATAATTTTTCTTGTTATTACGTGATTCATTGTATGATATGTCGCATATTTAAAATTCAAATTGTAGAAAGTCAGCTGAATGAAAGAACAAGTTAAACAGATTCATTTTGTGGGAATCGGTGGGGTCGGAATGGCCGGTATCGCTGAGGTATGTTTAAACCTCGGTTATGTGGTTTCAGGTTCGGATTTAAAACATAACCCAACGGTTGCTCGTTTAGAATCTTTAGGTGCTTTGATTCAACTTGGTCATGCCGCTGAGCATGTCAAAAATACCGATGTGGTGGTGGTTTCCACTGCCATTGGTCCTGGTAACCCTGAAGTGGATTGGGCGAGAACCGCTCGTGTACCAGTGATTCCGCGTGCAGAAATGTTGGCTGAACTGATGCGTATGCGTTTTGGTATCGCCATTGCCGGTACCCACGGTAAAACCACCACGACCAGTTTGGCTGCAGCGGTGTTGACTCAAGGCGGGGTTGACCCTACTTTTGTCATCGGCGGCAAGCTTAACCAGGTCGGGTCGAATGCACGTCTAGGTTCAAGCCATTATTTAGTTGCCGAAGCGGATGAATCGGACGCTTCATTTTTACATCTTTCGCCGATGATGTCTGTGGTGACCAACATCGATGAAGATCATATGGAAACCTATCAAGGTGACTATCAGAATCTAGAAAACACCTTTATCGAATTCATCCATCGCCTGCCTTTTTACGGTATGGCGATCATGTGTATCGATGATGAGAATATTCAAAAGATTCTGCCTAAGCTGTCACGTAAAATTCTGACCTATGGTTTTTCCGAAATTGCCGATGTACGCGCAATCAATGTTCAGGCAAAAGGTCTAACCATGCAGTTCCAAGTGTTGGTCGGTCGTGAATTAAGTTTTGATGTGACTTTGAATGCTCCTGGTAGACACAATGTATTGAATGCCTTGGCGGCGATTTCGGTTGGGCTTGAGTTGGATGTTTCCGTAGAAGCCATTCAGCAAGCGTTAGCGGAATTCGGCGGAGTGGGGCGTCGATTCGAGGTATACCCAAATCGCACTATTGGCGTTCATAACGTCACCTTGGTTGATGACTATGGGCATCATCCCACCGAGCTGGAAGCGACTATTGCGACAGCAAAAGAAGCTTTTCCTGACCAACGTTTAGTTTTGGTTTTTCAGCCTCATCGCTACACCCGTACCCGTGATCTGTTTGATGATTTTGTCCAAGCTTTATTAGGCCCTGATTTGGTCATCCTGCTCGACGTGTATGCGGCCGGTGAAACCCCTTTGCCGATGTTTGATTCCAAAGCCTTATTGCAAGCTCTCAGAATTCGTGGTGGGAATGGTTTTTATGCCGATAGCTTTGAACAGTTAAACACCATCGCTGGCGATGTCTTGCAGGACAACGATGTCTTGTTGGTGATGGGAGCGGGTGATATTGGACAAGTCTCTAAAAATTGGCAGGAACAAGGAGAACAGGCGTAATGGAATTTGGTAAGGTTGCCGTGTTAATGGGGGGCAAAGCCGCTGAAAGAGAGGTTTCTTTACGCAGTGGACAAGCCGTTACCCAAGCCTTTATTGACCAAGGCATAAATGCCGTTTCTGAAGATGTCACCTCGCTGGAAGATTTGCAGCGTATCGCCCAAGAATATGACCGAGCTTTTATCGCCCTGCATGGCCGTTGGGGTGAAGACGGTGTGGTTCAAGCGATTTTAGATGATTTAGGTTTACCTTATACCGGAAGCGGTATGGCGGCCTCAGCAATTGCTATGGATAAGCTTAGAACCAAATGGATGTGGATGGGGGCTGGCTTGCCAACTCCTGGGTTTATTTGGGTGTCGGATTTGATGCCGTTGGATATCAGTGAGTTTGATCTGCCTTTTCCGGTGATAGTAAAACCTTGTCATGAGGGTTCGAGTATCGGCATGCGTAAAGTGTATGACAAGCCTAGCTTGGTTGAAGCGGTTGAGTATGCTCAGCAATTTGATTCCGAGATATTAATTGAACAATGGATTACCGGGCGTGAATACACGTGTGCGGTTTTAAATAACACCGCCTTGCCATTGATTCAGTTGAAAACCACGCATGATTTTTATGATTTTGACGCTAAATACAAATCCAATGACACACAGTATATTTGTCCTTGTGATTTAACTCCTGAAATAGAACAAGAGTTACAACAGCTTGTTTTGCAAGCTTTCCAAGTGATTGGTTCCAAGGCTTGGGGGCGGGTGGATTTCATGTTGGATGAGGATGACCAGGCCTGGTTGATTGAGTTGAATTCCGTGCCGGGCATGACCGACCATAGTTTGGTACCTATGGCCGCTAAGGCCAAAGGCATCGCTTTTGAGCAATTAGTGGTTGAGATTTTAAAAACCACACTTTAATTCGATTGTTTCGATATCATTCGTCAAGGGTCAAACCAGTTTATTAGTAATCATAGGAAGGGTTCAGCACATTGTTCAATGTAAAACGTAGCATGCAAATATTTGTATTGATACTCGCAATTGCTCTATTAGCCCTGGTTGCTTGGTCGTCTACCCAGAAGAATTCGCCATTTTATCAACCGATTCAAGCCTATGAGTTGACTACCCCGCTTAGCCAGGTTACCCCGCAAGAAATTGAAGAAACCGTTAAACCTTATTTAGGTAAATCTTTTTGGGATATTCCGCTTAATCACATCCAGGCTGATTTAATCCGCCTGGATTGGGTGCAGTCGGCGGAAGTGAAAAGGAAGTGGCCTAACCTGCTTTATCTCTCAATTAAAGAACAGGTGCCAGTGGCACGTTGGGGAGATTCAGGCCTGGTTAATCGTTCTGGTCGAGTGTTTTTTCCGTTGTCGATAGCAGGTTTTGAAAATTTGGTACGGCTTGATGGCGATCTGTCGGAATCTGAATGGGTTCTTAGGAATTTAATCGACTTGCAAAACCAGTTGAACGCTTTAAATATGACGGTATCGCAACTTAAACTATCGGAAGATAAGGTTTGGCAAGTGCAGATTTTAAATGGTCCATCATTGGTTATCGATTCATTGGAATACCAGCATAAATTACAACGTTTCATTCAAGCTTTTCCCCAGCTTGATTCAGCGATGAGAAAGTCAGCAAGAGTTTATGATTTGCGCTATAGTAACGGGTTTATAATAGCGAAAAATCAATCATAAGTTTGTCTTAGCAATGCATTAATTGATAGTGTGAAAAATGATAAAAGGTAAAGCACAACATGGCGCGTAAACAGCACACCTCAAATACCGTAGTCGGTCTTGATATTGGAACTTCTAAAATCGCTGCGATCATCGGAAAAATTAAGGCCGATGGTGAGATTGAAGTGGTTGGTATGGGAACTCACCCATCTAGAGGGTTGAAAAAAGGTGTGGTGGTCAATATCGATTCCACCGTTGAATCGATTCAACGTGCGATTGATGAAGCGGAAAGGATGTCGGGATTTGAAGCGCAGTCTGTTTATGTCGGTATCGCGGGTAGCCATATCAAAAGTTTCAATTCAAACGGTATGGTTGCCATCCGTAATCAAGACGTTCAGCCGGATGATATCGAACGTGTCATGGAGGCGGCTCAAACGATTGCTATTCCTGGTGACCAGCGTGTTTTGCACATTCTTTCGCAAGAATACATTATCGATAGCCAAGGTGGGATCCGTGAGCCGATTGGAATGTCAGGTGTGCGTTTAGAAGCCAAGGTTCACATGGTGACGGGCTCGGTCAGTGCCGCTCAAAATATCACCAAGTGTGTGGAGCGTTGCAATTTAGAGGTTGCCGATATTATTCTTGAACAGCTAGCTTCCAGCGATTCCGTGCTTTCCGAAGATGAGAAGGAGCTGGGTGTTTGTTTGGTGGATATCGGTGGTGGAACCACCGATATCGCGGTATTCCATAATGGCGCAATCCGTCATACGGCTGTTATTTCAGTGGCCGGTGACCAAGTTACCAACGACATTGCCGTTGCATTACGCACCCCAACCCAGGCTGCTGAAGAGATTAAACGTAAATATGCGTGTGCATTGCCGCAGTTGATTGATAAAGATGAAGAGATTGAAGTACCGAGTGTTGGTGATCGTCCTGCTCGCTGTCTTTCTCGCCGTACTTTAGTTGAAGTCATCGAGCCGCGTTATGAAGAGTTGTTCCAATTAATCCAAGCCGAGTTGCGTAGTGCCGGTTTTGAAGATGTATTGGCGGCGGGGATTGTATTGACAGGTGGTAGCTCCTTGGTTGAAGGCGCTGTTGAGTTGGCTGAAGAAGTCTTCCATATGCCTGTTCGCCTAGGTTATCCTCATGGTGTTAAGGGCTTGACTGATGAGGTGAATAGCCCATCTTATGCAACTACGGTCGGTCTGTTGATGCATGCTCGTGATCATATGGGGGGCGGGATTCCAGAAATACAGGAACGTTCCGGTTTTACCGATGCAGGATCGATTTTTGAACGTATGAAAACCTGGTTTAGTAAAAGCTTTTAACAATATCCAGGTGGGTTTTAGCCTTTTTTATCCTTGAAGCACCTGTGTAAAAGTCTTCTGTATAAGTAAATTTCAGTCTAAAGCTTGTCGGGTGTTCTGTGATAGAATGCCCGTCATTATGAGTAATCAATCGGTTCGGTCTCTCTATCGATAGATGTTTAGGTTACTCCGTATTAATTAATACATATATGATCAATCCATAATTATTAGAAAATGAGTTTCCCTTGAATCAAAGAACACTTGCCAACAAAATCAAAGCGAAAGGAATTGGTCTGCATACTGGCCATGAGGCTGTCATGACATTGAGACCAGCACCGGTTAATACAGGTATTGTGTTCAGACGTATTGATTGCGCCCCAGAAGTTGAATTTCGTGTCTCACCTGAGATTGTCGGTGAAACGACTTTGTGTACCACGATTGTGAATCAAGTCAATGACAAGCCAATCAAGATTGCCACCATTGAGCATTTAATGTCCGCTTTAGCGGGGGTTGGGATTGATAATGTCTATATCGATATCTCTTCAGATGAAGTGCCAATTATGGACGGAAGTTCTTCGCACTTTATTTTCTTGTTGCAGTCGGCGGGGGTTGCGATACAAGACCAGCCTAAAAAGTTTGTCAAAATCTTAAAGCCGGTTCGAGTTGAAAACGAGAAGGGTGGTTGGGCTGAGTTTAAGCCTTACGATGGTTATAGATTGAATTTTTCAATCGATTTTGAGCATCCTGCGTTCCAGCAAACCGCTGAGAAGATGACGCTGGAGTTTTCATCGACCTCTTATTTCAAAGAGGTAAGTCGTGCACGTACTTTTGGTTTTATGAAAGATATGGAATCTTTGCGGGCTAAAAACTTAGGTTTGGGTGCGAGCTTGAAGAATGCGATTGGATTGGATGATAGTGGCGTAATGAATGTGGAAGGGTTGCGTGATAAAGACGAATTTGTACGTCATAAAATCCTAGATGCCGTTGGTGACCTCTATATGCTGGGGCATCCGATTGTAGGTGAATTTACCGCTCATAAATCGGGACATGCCTTAAATAACCAGTTGTTGAGAGCTTTAATGGCACAGCCTGAAGCTTTTGAGATTGTGGATTACGCCGATGATGTTAAGCCACCAGTGCAATACGGTAGTAGCAAAGTGGTTGCATAATCCAATATGCCAACCGATACAAAACGCCTCACTCAGAGGCGTTTTTTTTTGCCCGCAAACTTAAAGAGGCTAAGGCCTTGCTTAACCCTTCATATTTAACTTTTTGGCTTAAATCCAACATCGCCTCAGCATCTTCTGGGCTGGGTGGCACCACCATTTTCTTGGTTTTGATTGGCTCTTGCGCCTTAGGCAGTATATGCACTTTTACCCGACTGAGTTCTAGATGAGGAAAATGCTCTTGATAGATGCCCAGTAGATTAGGTTCATAAAACCGGAGTTGGGTGGCCCAGATGGCTTCATCGAGTTGTAATAATAGTGTGTTTTTTTCAAAACTCACGCCGACTAAATGCGGTTGCAGTTCCGATGGCAAACTATCTTGTCCTACTTCCAGCAAGGCTTGAAATAGTTGCGCATCTTCCAGTAAGTTTTTTAACGCACCTTGTGCTTGATTTAATAACGGTTTCATAATGCGAGTATATGGTTTTATGTTAGAATATTTGCTCATTTTACCGCAATAAGTCGAGACAAAAGCCGTAATGCATCTCAGCGCTTGTAAAATGCAACCAAACCCCATATAGAATTCGTTATGGTGATAATTATTGTCATCAGATAACCGCACTATTTTTAACTGGAATATACATTTAAATGGCCTTTAATATCTTTAAAAAAATCTTTGGTAGCCGTAATGAACGCATGCTAAAGCAATACCGTAAAGTCACCGAAACAATTAATGCGCTTGAGGCTGAATTTGAAGCATTGACCGATGCAGAAATTCAGCAGAAAACCACGGATTTTAAACAAGCCTTGGCGGAAGGTAAAACATTGGATGATTTGCTTCCCGAAGCTTTCGCGGTGGTTCGTGAAGCGGGTAAACGAGTGTTTGGTATGCGTCATTATGACGTGCAGATGATAGGGGGGATGGCGCTGCATGATGGACGTATTGCAGAGATGCGTACCGGTGAAGGTAAGACCCTGGTAGCGACACTTCCTGTATACCTGAATGCTTTAAAAGGTGAAGGGGTTCATGTCATTACGGTGAATGATTACCTGGCGAAGCGTGACTCTGAGTGGATGGGCCAGCTGTTTGAATTTTTGGGGCTATCTACCGGTGTGATTTTGAGTGGTCAATCACAGCAAGAAAAACAAATCGCCTATGCTAAAGACATTACATACGGTACCAACAACGAATTCGGTTTTGACTATCTACGCGACAATATGGCGATTTACTCCGCTGAAAGAGTCATGCGTGGCCAGCACTATGCGGTGATTGATGAAGTCGATTCCATTTTAATCGATGAGGCTAGAACGCCGTTGATTATCTCTGGTCCAGCAGAAGATAAATCCGAACTTTATCGAAAAATTAATCCGTTAGTCGCACACCTTGAACAAGGTGAAGAAGATAAAGAAACAAAAACCTCAACTGGTGATTTCACCATCGATGAAAAAGCCAAACAGATCTATCTGACTGATGAAGGGCACGCTAAAGTCGAAGAGATGATGGCTGAAGTCGGTCTGTTGGAGGAGGGCGATAGCCTTTACGATGCGGCACATATTGGTCTAATGATTCATGTTAATGCGGCTTTAAGAGCCAATTTATTATTCGAAAAAGACCGTGATTACATCGTTGAAGACGATCAAGTTGTAATCATCGACGAATTTACCGGACGTAAGATGGAAGGTCGTCGTTGGAGTGAAGGCTTGCATCAAGCTGTGGAAGCGAAAGAAGGCGTACAAATCCAGCAAGAGAGTCAAACATTCGCCTCGATTACTTTCCAAAACTATTTCCGTCAATATGAGAAGCTGTCAGGTATGACAGGAACCGCTGATACCGAAGCGGGTGAGTTCTTGTCAACCTATAACCTAGAAGTTGTGGTTATACCACCGAATAAAACACCGGAGCGTGTTGATTTACCGGATTTGGTTTACCTTGATATGGAAGGTAAGTTTAACGCAATCGTTCAAGATATTCGTGAAACCCATAAAACACAGCAGCCGGTATTGGTGGGGACGGCATCGATTGAAATGTCTGAACTGCTGTCACGTTTCTTAACCGAAGCCAAGGTTCCGCATAACGTATTGAATGCCAAACAGCATGAAAGGGAAGCGTTTATCATTGCCAACGCAGGTTTGCCTGGTGCGGTAACCATTGCAACCAACATGGCTGGTCGTGGTACGGATATCGTACTGGGTGGTAATTTAGAGATGGAAATCGCTGAATTAGAGAATCCTAGTGAAGAAAAAATCAAAGAAGTCACTGAAGCTTGGAAAGCACGTCACGAGGCGGTGTTAGGTTTTGGTGGTTTGAAAGTGATTGGTTCGGAACGTCACGAATCAAGACGTATCGACAACCAGTTGCGTGGTCGTTCTGGGCGTCAGGGGGATGTTGGAACAACCCGTTTCTATCTCTCTTTAGATGATGATTTGATGCGTCGTTTTGCTTCAGAAAAAGTGAAGTCCATGATGAAACGTTTAGGTATGACATCAAATGAAGCGATTGAGCATGGTATGGTGACAAAATCCATTGAACGTGCTCAAAAGCAAGTTGAACGTATGCATCAGGATGAGCGTGCTAATCTGCTTAAGTTTGACGATATCTCTAACCAACAGCGTAAAGTGGTCTATCAGCAACGTAATGAGTTGATGGAAGGTGACGATGTTTCTGAGGTGATCGATAGTTTACGTGAACAAGTGGTAGAGCAAATTGTTGGGATGTATATTCCTAAAGGATCACTTGAGGAACAGTGGGATTTGCTAGGCCTGGTTAAAGCCATCAATGAAGAGTTGGGCGCCGAATTAGCGATTGAAGAATGGTTGAAAGAGGACAACTCGCTTTATGAAGAGAAGTTGGTTGAGAAAATCATCGCAGAGTTGGCGAATCTTTACCAAGAGAAAATGAGTGTAGTGGATCCTACTACACGCCATCATTTCGAGAAAGAAGTGTTGTTACGCACAATCGATAGGCAATGGCGTGAGCATTTGTCAGAAATGGATTATCTGCGCCGAGGTATCCATTTACGCGGCTATGCTCAAAAAGACCCATTCCAAGAGTATCGTCGTGAATCATCGGAAATGTTCCATAACTTCCTGCAAGAAGTGACTTTTGAAACCGTTAAGGTTCTATCATTGGTACAAATTGAAGGTTCGCAGGATGTAGCGGACTTTGATGAACAAACCGAAAAAGAGCGTCCTCATAACCTGGAAGCGAATCATCCCGCTGCGCAAGGAATCGGGCAATCGGCGGATGAAACTTCTGAAGAGGAGTCGGACGCGGAAAGTACTTTTAGACGTGAAGCGCCAAAAGTCGGACGTAATGACCCATGCCCTTGCGGTTCAGGTAAAAAATATAAACAATGTTGTGGAAAATTGAGTTAATTCGCAGTATTCTTAATTAAAATTTATTGGTATTGGGTTAAACCGAAAATACCACTTATAAATTTCATTAAGCCCACCGAAAGGTGGGTTTTTACTTTGCTCAAAAAATGGTTATCCAACATAGGATAAGGAAAATTCATGAATTTAGATCATCTTGTTTTACACCCAGTAGCTGGTTTTTATTTAGGCGCTTGTGCCGCTAAGATTAAAAAGAATGGCAATACTGATTTAGTGGTTGTTGAGTTGTGTGAAGGTGCGGTCACTGCGGCGACATTCACTCAAAATGCTTTTTGTGCCGCTCCGGTGACGTTGGCGAAAGAGAATTTGACGGCATCCCAGCCTCGCGCTTTGATTATCAATGCGGGGAATGCTAATGCAGGTACTGGTGAACAAGGTATGTTGGATGCTAAGCAGACTTGTGAGTGGGTAGCTAAAGAGTTGGGCTGTGATGCTAATCAAGTGTTGCCATTTTCAACTGGTGTGATCGGTCAAAACCTTCCGATGGAAAAGTTACAGCAAGGGATTCCTGCGGCGATCGCCAATTTATCGGTTACGGCTTGGGCAGATGCTTGTAAAGGTATTATGACCACAGATTTAGTGCCTAAGACGGTGAGCAAGGTGATTGAGATAGATGGCAATGCGGTAACGATTACCGGTATGGCTAAGGGTTCGGGAATGATTCACCCTAATATGGCGACCATGTTAGGTTTTGTGGCGACCGATGCCAAAATCAACCAGGCCTGCTTACAGCAATGTTTGAGTGATGCGGTCAATCTATCATTCAACCGTATTACGGTGGATGGTGACACTTCCACCAACGATGCTTGTACTTTAACGGCGACCCAGCAAGCCGATATGCCGGAAATCAATTCGGTGGATTCATCCGCTTATAAGGCTTTCGCGACTGAGATTAATCAGGTGATGACTGAATTGGCACAAATGATTGTACGCGATGGCGAGGGCGCGACCAAGTTCGTAAGTGTCATCGTTGAAGGCGGAAAATCATCTCAAGAGTGTATTCAGGTGGCACATGCGGTAGCTTTATCTCCGCTTGTTAAAACGGCATTATTTGCTTCTGATCCAAACTGGGGGCGTATTTTGGCTGCGGTAGGGCGTTCTGGAATTGAAGCTTTAGATGTGAATATCCTTAAGATTTATTTAGGGGATGTCTGTATTGTAGAAAATGGTGGTAGAGCTTTAACTTATACTGAAGAGGCTGGCCAAGCGGTGATGAACCAGACGGATATTGATATCCGTATCCAGTTGAATCGTGGTGAGTGTTCAGAAACGGTTTGGACCACCGATTTTTCATATGACTACGTAAAGATCAATGCAGAGTACCGTTCTTGATTAGGACTGATTTAGAAAGAAGCCAATAGATTGATGACTTTCTAAATTCGGTGAAATAAAAAGCCCTTGATGCTTTTGAAGCATCAAGGGCTTTTTTGTATCTGTAACAACCAGGATGAGTTATTTGTTATTGATAATCGCTTCTAAAGCTGAGCATAAGGCTTGGTTTTCCATATCGTTACCAATCGTGATTCTCAGATATTGGTCTATACGCGGTTTATTAAAATAACGAACAATGATGGATTTTTCCCTAAGTTGTTCCGCGATGGTTTCGGCTTGATGCTGAGGGTGGCTTGCAAAGACAAAGTTGGCTGCTGAAGGAATGACCTTGAAGCCTAATTCCGCCAGTTTTGTCACCAGGACTTCACGGGTGTTAATCACTGCCTGACAGGCCGTTTGAAAAGCGGTTTCATCGTCAAAAGAAGCTACAGAGCCGTAGATTGCTAAACGGTCTAAAGGGTAGGAGTTGAAACTGTTCTTAACACGTTCTAAACCTTCAATTAAATCTGGATGGCCAATGGCAAACCCAACACGTAGGCCTGCTAAAGAACGTGATTTAGAAAGCGTTTGTGTGACTAATAGATTTGGGTATCGGTTCACCAAACTTATGGCGCTTTGCCCGCCAAAGTCAATATAAGCTTCGTCAATGAGTAATACTTGCTGAGGATGCATTTGCAATAATGCTTCGATTTTATCTAAACCGAGCAATCTTCCGGTAGGTGCATTAGGGTTTGGAAAAATTATCGCCCCGCAATCCTGGTTATAGTCTGTGATATCGATTTCAAATTCATCGTTCAATGGAATGGTTTGGTATTCAATACCATATAACCCACAATAAACAGGATAGAAGCTATAAGTGATATCCGGAAACAGTAGAGGCTTATCATGTTTTAGTAGAGCCTGAAAAGCGTGAGCCAATACTTCATCAGAACCATTGCCGACAAAAACTTGGTTAGCGGTTAAGCCATGATAGTCGGCAATTCGTTGTTTCAACACGTCCGAATTTGGGTCTGGATAGAGTTTTAACTTATCATCGGCGGCTTGATGTATTGCCGCCAGTACTTTGTCAGAAGGAGGATAAGGGTTCTCGTTAGTGTTGAGTTTGATTAAGTTATTCACTTTAGGTTGTTCACCCGGAACATAAGGGGTTAAGGTGTGAACTAATGAACTCCAATATTGGCTCATGCTATAGACTCGACTTGATAATGGCTAAAACGGTTAATGGGCAAAAAATTAATGAATTGTATTTTACCTTAAATTACCAGGCCTGGTCATGTGCTTTAAATCTGATTAACCACTTAACTTTAGGGTTATAAATCCTTAGAATGTGAAATATTCATGTTAAATAATTGAGTAATTTGTGAAAGAAGTTAACTATATCGATATCGCTGTTGGCGTATTGCGAAGGAATCATCAAGTCTGCTTGTCATTAAGACAGAAGCATCAATCGCATGCAAATCATTGGGAGTTTCCAGGCGGTAAGGTCGAGCAGGACGAAACGGCGATTGATGCACTCAAACGCGAGTGTTTGGAAGAATTGGCTGTAGAAACCCAAAACTGGCAACCTTTGATTGAGATACCTTGGCAATATGAACAAGTTGCTGTTCGTTTACATGTATTCATTACGGATGACTTCAGTGGCGAACCTGTTGGCAATGAAGGTCAAGAGGTCAAGTGGTTTGATATTGATGCGTTGTCTGGTTTGACTTTTCCAGAGGCCAATAAAGGGATTCTGTTGGCATTGAAGATGGCCAATCAATATATGATTAGTGGAAAGTTTTCGGGCGTTGATGAGGCGCTTGATAAGTTCGGGCAAGCGTTAAGATCAGGTATCAAATTGTGCCAACTTCGCGCCAAAGGCTTAAGTCCTACCGAGTTTTCCGAAATTGCCAAGCCAGCTATCGAATTATGCCATCAGGCAGGAGCAAAAATTCTTTTGAACGGTTCAATACAGTTGTTACAAGATTTTCCAGAAGCGGATGGTATTCAACTCGCTTCGAATGTCATCTATGAATATTCTGGCCGACCAATCAGTCATGATAAATTGCTTGGTGTATCGACCCATACCGATAAGGACATCCAGCAAGCGCTGAAAATCGGTGCGGATTTTATTTTATTGTCGCCCGTTAAGGAAACCTCTTCACATCCTGGTGTGCCAGGAATCGGGTGGGATGTTTTTTCGGAAAAGGTCAAATCGATATCCTTGCCCGTTTATGCCCTGGGCGGCATGCAGCCTGAAGACGTCCAAATTGCTAAGCAAAAGGGTGGGCAAGGTGTAGCGGCAATCAGTGGGTTTTGGCCAGGTTAACACTGTCGATAAAGTCGTAATCGGTGTTTGATGTGATAAGCCTAGACTGATTTATTCGTTTGTTGGTTTATTAGCTTTTGGGTTTGTACTAAAAGTTGCTCTACTGTTCCGTTATTTTCAATCACTCTATCGGCATACGCTAACCGTTGCTGTCGGCTAGCTTGTTGGCTGATGATTTTTTTGATTAAAGTTCGATTACTGTTGTCACGCTGTGTTGCACGTTCTATCTGAGTCTCGGTTGGACAATCGACTACCCAAATTTCATCGATGTAACCAGGCCTGGTAGAAGTTTTTTGGATGATTTCGATTAACAACGGAATGGCGACAATAATCAGAGGTTGTAGCTGCTTTTTATAACGTTGGATCTGTTGACGTGTTTCAAATTGAATCAATGGGTGTAATATCGATTCTAAGGCCGTTTTGGCTTGAGGGTCATTGAAGACTTTATCGCGTAATAAGCTTCGATTCAAACTGCCATCGTTATTTAGTATGCCAGCTCCAAAGCAGTCAACAATCTTTTTGAGGCCAACAGAGTTTGGCTCGACCACTTGGCGGGCGATGATGTCCGTATCAATCACTGGGATATGCTGCTTTTTCAAAAAATCCGAAACGGTGGTTTTGCCTGAACCAATGCCACCAGTAAGGGCTATTACTTTTGTCATGTATGATTACTTTTCATTAAAAAATATAAGACAAATAAATCTTAGTGGTGCTTAGGGGTTGCTGAAGGTTTGCCTATTAAATACCCCTGAATATGTGTTGCACCAGCTTGTTTAACAATCTCGAGCATCTCTTCAGTCTCAATTCCTTCCATGACTAAGTCATATCCCGCGTTAAGTATCATTTCAGCCGTCTTTTTAATGATGTTCTGTGTCTTGGTATCGTTTTCCATAAGAGCATCGGTCATGCTCATATCGAATTTGATAATATCGACAGGCATGTGTGCCAGGTAACGTATCGAAGAATACCCACTACCAAAGTCGTCTAGAGCAATTAAAAAGCCTTTTTTGCGCAAGGAGTTCAATACCTTTTTGGCATAATCCATATGGTCAATCAAGCTGTTTTCTGTGACTTCAATCACAATCTTATAATCCTTTAAAAAAGGGATTATCGGTTCAAATAGTTCGGTGAATTTCGGTTGCAGTAAGGTTTTTCCGGAAATGTTGATTGATAAGCCTGTCGCTTTAGGTATTTGATTATTTTGCAAGGCAAGATGAATGTGCTTGATTACCTGTTCGTCAAGTTCTATTTCAAGTCTACGGCGGTCTACGACGGAAAAGATATCATTAGGATAAATTATGTCGCCATTTTTTTTGATACGGATCAGTGATTCATAATAGATTTGATTGTCGGTAAGTGACTGGATTGGTTGATAGTGCATTTGTATGTACTGACCAGAGTGAATCGCTTCTACAACAGTGTTAACAATATTGCTTGATACCAAAGATAGAGATTCATTATCGAGGCTTCGATGGTAACATTGAACTTTCTCTTTAAGCGATTGTTTGGCTTTATACATAGCCATATCAGCTTGACGAGGCAGGTTGGTGATTTCGTTGGTTAAATCATCTAAAGTGCTACTCACTCCAACGCTAAAGGAGAGTTTTTCTTTGACTCCAATGCTGTTAAAAGGAGCTTCTTGTAAGGCATTTAGGCAGTGATGGGCAATCTTAACGGTCTCTTCAGGCGTTCTACCCTTTAGGATTATGGCGAATTCATCCCCTCCGATACGATATGCGGGGCAATCAATGGGTAAACTTTGTTGAATAGTGACTGCAGAAAGTTTGATTACATCGTCACCGACTTCATGGCCGTAGGTATCATTGAGCGCTTTAAAGTAGTCGCAATCAAACAGCATAAAAGCGGTTGGAGTAGGAAAATTTCTGTGATTATTAACGGTTTCATTCCATGCTTCATCAAACGCCCGGCGGTTATAAATATTGGTTAAAACATCTCGGCGAGCTTGTTCCCAAACCGCATGGTTTCGTTGATCCAGTTCATTTTGGGTTTGCAGTAAATCCCGATGATAATCGTGAATTGTGTTCTTTAATTCTTCGAATTCGGAAAGAAAGAAGCTTTCTTCAGGTAGCGGATGTATTTTCTTTGGCGCATTTTTCAAGCGGATTAAATAGTTGGAAATGATATGTAGCGGTTTATAGATTGTGATATTGAAAATCAGGTATATGAACAGGCTGACAATAATCATTAAGACAATCAATTCAACGATAAAGTCTTGAATCAGTTGCCAAAGGTAATCACTTACCGGGTTTGATACGGGTTGAAAGTTAACATGTTGCATGATTTCAGAGTAGGGGATCGAATCGCTACCATGAAAATTGATGCTAGATTTATTGACATAATAGAAAGTGTTATTGCTTAACAGCAAGGGTAAAAAGTCGACAGAAATACCAACATAACCCAAGATGGTGTTGGAGCCTCGTTTTTTGATTTCTTGATAGACATTCAAATGCATCTCAAGATTATCGTGAAAAACCAAAGTAGGGCGGGTATCCACAATGGCATCAGGAAGGAAAAAGTGCCGTTTCTCACCAGGAGAGGCGGGGGTTAATAAAGTTTTATCGGCTTTATAAAGCTCCAAATTGTCATAGTAAGGTTTAAAAAACCCACTCTCTTTCAAACGTTCATCATGCCAAAAAAAATAGTAACTCGGATCATGGAATTGTTGGTGAACCTCATCCCAATCAGCGATATTTTTGGCTTGTTTTTGTAGATTGTTCAACGTTGCTGAAAAAGATTTGGAAATTTCATTCTCGGCTTGAATGAATGATTGTTTTTGAACGGTTTCCCTGATGTTTTGTCCTTGGTTGTAGAGTGTCAAGTCTACAAGAAGAAGCAGAGAAGTACCTAAAATCAGGAAAAAACCGAAATAGAATCGAATCGATTTGACAAAGAATTGTGGGGCTTTCAATCTCTTAATCCTGTCCAGCAGATAATTGTTTTAGAATATCGATGATATGATCCTGAAGATCAAACTCATGCTCGCTCGAAAAAAAGTGGTTTGCACCCTTTACGATAAATAAATCTGTACCGGTTTCCTCAAGCTCGGTAAGCCAGTTTTCACCGACTGTTAAATAACGTTTATCTGCACTCCCCATGATGGTGAAGTTTGGTATTTTTAGGTTTTTCAAACTATTAAGTACATACTGTCGATCAAGCTTCATGTAAGAGATGAAGCTGTTCGGTGTTGCCAAGTAATTGTTTTTGCAGAACAGAAAGCTGTACTTATGGGGACGGTCTTCTTTTTTAGCGATTAAGTCGTTGGCAAACACAATTTCATTATCTAATGTACCTAACTCCTTACCTTTTAAGTAGAAAAGGCTGGTAAAGACGGCGGCGGTAACGGCCGGGTCTTGGTATTGGTTTAGATACTCTAATATTTCTTGGCTGCCGCTGGAGTGGCCTACGATAACGATGTTTTTATGGCCTTGGGCTTTTAACCAGTCAATCCAGCTTTTTATTTCGATAATATCTTTTTCTAGGGTGTGGGTATGGATTGAATTGCATTTCAACGACCCTTTTCTTTTGCTGATATCGAGGGTCAATGTCGGTGCTAAAATTGAATAACCTTCATCGCGGATACCCTTCGTCATCGCGGTAACGGTATGGAAATTGTTGGTTGTCAGAAAGCCATGAATAATCAGTACTACGGGCTTGTTCTCATCCCCTTTTTCATAGTTTGCTTCGGCTTCGATATTCAAAGGTTTTATTAAGTGAGTGATTGTTTCAGCGCGAGATAGGCTTGCATAACCAACTAAAAAAGCTACTAGGCAGATTGATGTAAACAGATTTTTTAATGTGTTTATGCTTGTCATGGTTACTTAGTCCAAAATTTTGGTTGTGGTTCCTTAAATCTAAATCCAATCGATTGAAATGATATCTCAATGGATTTGTATAAATCTTTTTTGTAAATTATAAGCTTTTTTTCTTACTTTGTAGTGATATAAGATAATGCTGATTTCAATTAGCTGAAATTATGGTTCTTCGATTGTATATTTTAAATCGTTTTGCAAGCTTGGTCATAAAACAAAATGGCAAAGAGTCGTTATCAAATCACGGTTGCTTGAGTCTAAACCAATCGCTTTGTTCTGTTTGAGTTTATGGCATATTTGTGACTTTAGGCGATTTTGCACAAAACAAAATTATATATCGGTAAATTCGTTAAAATAATCGAATATTAATTGATGACGAATTTGAGAAAAGTTATGTGTGGTATTTGCGGTGAAATCTATTGGAACGGACAACAAGCTTCTAAACAAAATATCTCTCCAATGCTTGAGGCTATGCAACGAAGAGGGCCTGATGATGAAGGTGTATGGTTAAGTGAGCATGTCGGTTTAGGACACCGCCGTTTAGCCATCATTGATTTAACATCAGCAGGGCATCAGCCGATGGTCGATGAGGCCTTGACACTGGTATTTAACGGCTGCATCTATAATTATGAGGCGTTAAAGAGAGAACTTGAAGAGTTGGGGCAGGTCTTTAACACCCATTCAGATACCGAAGTTATCTTAAAAGCGTATCGTCAATGGGGTATGGATTGTGTGACGCGGTTTGAAGGTATGTTTGCCTTCGCTATTTGGGATGATGAGCAACATCAGCTTTTAATGGCACGTGACCGAATAGGGATTAAACCACTCTATTATGCTCCTATTGAAGGCGGTGTTCGTTTCGCCTCAAACACACAAGCTCTATTGGCAACGGATGGGATTGATACCAGTATCGATCCAGTCGGTTTGCATCACCAGTTGACCTTACATGCGGTGATTCCCGCTCCTAATACCATCTTGAAAGGGATTAAAAAACTTGAACCCGGGCATTGGTTGATCGTAAATCCAGATGGGCAAATGTACAAAAAACGTTATTGGCATTTAGAGGCGAAGCGCCCAGAACGCTTAAATGATTTGCCAGCACCGAAAACGGATAAAGAGTGGATTGATGCAGTGCATGCCTCTCTTAAAGAAGCGGTACACAAACGTTTAACCGCCTCTGATGTGCCTGTTGGGGTTTTGCTTTCGGGCGGTTTGGATTCAAGCTTGGTGGTGGCGATGCTCGCCGAAGCGGGCGTGAAAAATATTAAAACCTTCTCTATCGGCTTTGAAGACGCTCCTGAAGAGAAGGGTAATGAGTTTGAGTTTTCAGATTTGGTGGTTGAACGTTACCAAACCGACCATAAAAAATATCTGATATCCAATGATGAGGTTTTACCGCGATTGCATGAAGCGGTTGAGGCGATGTCCGAACCGATGGTTGGGCAAGATGCCGTGGCTTTTTACCTGCTTTCTGAGCAGGTTTCGCAAGATGTTAAGGTTGTTATGTCTGGCCAGGGGGCGGATGAAGTCTTCGGCGGTTATTTTTGGTATGCAAAAATGGCTGAAGCTGGAAAAAACATCGATTTGAAAAGTCCTCAACAGGCGGTTTCGGCTTTTGCCCCTTTTTATTTTGACCGTTCTCATCAAGAGTGGCTTGAAGTCGTCAATCCGGAATATCATTTACATGATGTGACTTCAGATTATGTGGGGGATTGTTTAACTGAAGAGGGTGCGGAGACCTTTTTAGATCAGGTGTTACGTTTTGATGTGACCACTTTGATTGTGGATGACCCGGTTAAACGAGTCGATAATATGACCATGGCTTGGGGGCTCGAGGCGCGAGTTCCCTTTTTGGACCATAAATTGGTGGAAGTGGCGATGGCCGCTCCGGATAACCTTAAGCTACTCAATGATGGTAAGCATATTTTAAAAGAGATTGGTCGAGGCATTGTGCCGGATGAAATTATCGATCGTCCAAAAGTCGCGTTTCCCATGCCGGCTTTAAAATATGTTCGTGGTGAGTTTTTTGAGTATATGAAAACTCTGCTGACCTCACCGCAGGCTCAAAAGCGCGGTATCTTCAATCAGAAAAAGTTGGCTGAATTATTGGCAAACCCGGAAGCTCCACAAGCTTTCACGGCGATACAGGGCAGTAAATTGTGGCACGCAGCTTTATTGGAGTTTTGGTTACAAAAACATGTGGATAAAACGATTTAATAAAGCACTAATTTTATCTATATTTTTTGATTATAACCTAGTAAAATAGTCAAGAATTCAAGATTTAAAACCAGCAAGGAATATAAGAATGGAAAACCAAGATCCAATTGTGAAAGAAACATTAGAGCGTATTCATAGTCAAGTTACTAACAATCCTGTAGTGCTTTACATGAAAGGAACTCCACAAATGCCATCTTGTGGTTTTTCTAGTCGCGCAGCGCAAGCTTTAGCGGAAACAGAAGAGAAGTTCGCTTTTGTGAATATTTTAGCGGATGCAACTATTTTTGAGCACCTTCCAAAATACCAAGATTGGCCGACGTTCCCGCAGCTTTATATTGATGGTGAACTTCAAGGTGGTTGTGATATTACCCTTGAGTTGGCCGAATCTGGTGAACTGAAAAAAATGATGGCTGAAGCGAACGCCAAACATGAAGCGAAGCAAAACGCTTAAAATGTAAAGCCGTTTGATTGGTAAGCAGTAAAAAAGGCACTATTTAGTGCCTTTTTTATTGTTGATAGATTATTAGCTTATTAACCTTAAAACCTTTATTTTAAAAAGCGACCAGGCCTGGTCGCTTTTTGAAAGGCGTTAATTCGGATCTGAATTGTCTATAAGATTTGCTTCAATAGGCCATTGATTTACGATTTTACAAAATAAATCGGCGGTTTTCTCGGTATCGTAGACGGCCGAATGGGCTTGCTGATTGTCCCAATCCATTCCTGCGCAAACCGCTGCTTTGGCTAAGACGGTTTGTCCATAAGCTAGGCCCGATAAAGATACGGTATCAAAGGTACTAAACTCATGGAAGGGTGATTTTATCTTGCACCGTTCAGCGGCTTTTTGGACAAAATTCAAATCGAAGTAGGCATTATGGCCAACCAAAATGGCTCTTGTGCATCCCGTTGCTTTGATTTGTTGCTGAATAGGAGCGAATAGTTCCGTTAAGGCACGTTTTTCATTGATGGCGTTCCTAAAGGGGTGGTAGGGGTCTTCCATGCCGATAAACTTTAAAGCACTCTCTTCTAAATTAGCGCCTTCAAATGGCAAGATGTTTTTATCATAGGTCTGGTCTCTGGAAAGAATGCCATGTTCATCCATTTTTAAGGTTACCACCGCCATCTCTAAAAGGGCGTCGGTAAGATGGTTGAATCCGGCCGTTTCGACATCGACTACTACAGGTAAAAAACCGCGAAAACGGTCTTTGATTTGAGTTACTTTACTCATGATTTCACTTTAGCTGAAATTTACAGCGTTTTGACAAGCACTTTGGATTGTCGTTGAAAGTTATATAAGGATTGTTTCTTTTGTGGCAATACTGAAATGTCGGCAAGATGAAAGCCATGTTCAATAAACCAGTGGTGAGTGTGAGTGGTAAGAAGGAACAGTTTATTAGCCGCTTGCTTCTGAGCCTTTATTTCAATGGCTTTCAATAATTCTTCACCGAGTTCTTGACCTTGGTAGTCTGAATGAACGGCTAAACAGGCTAGTTCAGACATTTGTTCATCGTTAGGATACAGCGCCGCGCAACCCACGATGAGCTGATCTCTTTCTATCACCACGAAATTATCAATTTCTAGCTCTAATCTTTCCCGCGAGCGTTTGACCAAGATACCTTCCTGTTCAAGCGGTTCTATTAGTGCAAGAATTCCTCCTACATCTTCAATGTTTGCAGGACGTAATTGGTGATAGCGGTCACTAAAAATCAGTGTTCCTGAACCATCTCGTGAAAATAGCTCAAGTAAAAGGGCGCTTGGATTATTTTGGTCCATCAGATGCACACGTTTTACTTTGAAGTTGGTTTGCGCAACTTGAGCCAAAAGTCTGGATTGTTCATCATTCGCCGCATTTTCCATAATCATGTTCATTTGTGGAATGCTAAGCTGCTTGGGTAGATTAACAAGTTGTGCTTCAGAGCCGTAAATCATCAATTTATCGGCTTTAATCGCACTTGCCATATGGCAAGCTTGTTCCAAGGTATTTAGGTTGAAAACTTCACCGGTTAAGGAGTAGGCTATCGGAGTGAGTAATGCCACCTGACCAGAGTCCAAACAGTCGGAAATCGCTTGATGTCTGATTTTCCTTAATTTACCGGTATGTTGAAAGTCAATGCCATTGATCACACCTTTTGGCTGGGCAATGACCCAGTTGCCGGAAACTAAGGTGGGAGGATTAGGCTGTTGGCAATTGGCTTGGCTAAAATTTGCTTCCAATTGACTACGTAACAATCCAATGGTTTGTTGAAAAACAGGGATGAGTTCGGTCGGCGTGATTCTAAATTGATGATGTAGTTGCCAATCGATTCCCGCATTGGTAAAGGCGTCATCAAGTTGGGTTGAAGCCCCCATCACCAATACGATTTTTAGGCCTAAATTATACAGCAAGCCAATGTCTTGAGATAACTGGGAAACAGATTCTTTACATGCAATGAACTCTCCCGGCAGATAGACAACACAGGTTTTTCCACGATGTTGTTCAATGTAACGGGACGATTGTCTTAATGTATTAATAAAATCTAATTCAGATTGCTGCATGAATGTGCGAAAATAAGTGTAATAATTTACTAAGTATAACAGTCTCAAGGGTAAAGTCGAAAGTTGAAATTCACTTCTACCCTTTAAAAGGAGTTTTTCATGCCAGAATATCGTTCAAAAACCAGTACTCATGGTCGTAATATGGCCGGAGCCAGAGCCTTATGGCGTGCAACAGGAATGGGCACAGAAGATTTTGGTAAACCGATTATTGCGGTAGCGAACTCTTTTACTCAGTTTGTACCAGGTCATGTGCATCTTAAAGACATGGGGCAGCTTGTCGCAAGAGTTATCGAAGAAGCGGGTGGTGTTGCAAAGGAATTTAACACCATTGCTGTCGATGATGGAATTGCGATGGGGCATGATGGAATGCTTTATTCATTGCCTTCGCGTGATTTGATTGCCGATTCGGTTGAGTATATGTGTAATGCCCACTGCGCGGATGCCTTGGTTTGTATCTCTAACTGCGACAAAATCACTCCTGGTATGATGATGGCCGCAATGCGTCTAAATATCCCTACCATTTTTGTTACGGGTGGGCCGATGGAGTCAGGTAAGACCGTATTGGGTGGTGAAGGAATTAAGCTGGACTTGGTGGATGCGATGGTCATGGCCGCAGATGATTCATGTTCAGATAGTGATGTGAATGAAGTTGAGATTTCAGCTTGCCCAACTTGTGGTTCCTGTTCAGGGATGTTCACGGCAAACTCGATGAACTGTTTGGCTGAAGCTTTAGGTATTGCCTTGCCTGGTAATGGAACTACTCTGGCGACGCATGCTGATCGTAAGAATTTATTCATTGAAGCGGGTCGTCGTATTGTTGAAATTACCAAGCAGTATTATGAGCAAGACGATGATCGTGTATTACCTCGCTCAATCGCAACTTATGAAGCATTTCAGAACGCGATGGCTTTGGATGTGGCGATGGGTGGTTCTACCAACACCGTGTTGCATTTATTGGCCATTGCGCATGAGGCGAAAGTAGAGTTTACCATGCAAGACATGGATGAAATTTCACGTAAAGTTCCTTGCCTGGTGAAGGTGGCTCCCAACTCTAAAACCTATCATATGGAAGATGTTCACCGTGCCGGCGGCATTATGCGTATTTTAGGTGAGCTTGAGCGAGCAGGTTTGATTAATAAGGATGTTCATACTGTCCATGCTTCATCCATGGGGGCCGCAATCGATTTATGGGATATTAGCCGAAATGAAGATGAGGCAATTGAAACTTTCTTTAGAGCCGCACCAGGTAATGTAAGAACTACTGAAGCATTTAGTCAGTCCAAACGTTGGAAAACGGTCGATATTGATAATGAGAATGGTTGCATCCGTTCCGTTGAGCATGCTTATACCCAGGATGGCGGTTTAGCTGTATTGAGAGGGAACATTGCTTTGGATGGTTGTATTGTCAAAACAGCAGGTGTTGATGAATCGATCTTTAAGTTTTCTGGTAAAGCCAAAATCTATGAAAGTCAGGATGATGCAGTAGCGGGAATCTTAGGTAATGAAGTGGTTGCTGGTGATGTTGTGCTAATCCGTTATGAAGGCCCTAAAGGTGGCCCAGGTATGCAGGAAATGCTTTATCCTACCAGCTATCTAAAGTCTAAAGGGCTTGGTAAAGAGTGTGCGTTATTAACCGATGGTCGCTTCTCTGGTGGAACTTCGGGCTTGTCGATAGGTCACTGTTCTCCAGAAGCTGCGGAAGGTGGAAATATCGGTTTGGTGAAAGAAGGGGATATTATCGAAATCGATATTCCTAACCGTACAATCAATGCATTAGTTTCTGATGAAGAATTTGAAAAGCGTCGTGAAGAGATGGAAGCTAAAGGTGCTTCGCATGCTTGGAAGCCAGAAAAGCCTCGTCAGCGTAAAGTTTCGGCCGCTCTAAGGGCTTATGGCGCAATGACTACCAGTGCCGCTTTTGGTGCGGTGCGTAATGTCGAACAAATTGAACGTAAATAATTTTTTGGAGATTTAAAGATATGTTTGCAAATAAACTTACTCAGGCACAGCGTCAAGTTGTGTTTGATTTGGCGGCTAATTTGGCTGCAGCTGATAATGATGTCTCTGAAGAAGAGGTTCAGTATTTAAAATCATTCAGCAGTGCCTACGGTATTGAGTATGACCTAGATAAAGGCGATATCAATATCGATGACGCCATTACTGTATTGGATTCCAAGGCATCAAGAATCATCACTTTACAAGAGTTGATTAAGCTTTCTTATAAAGATGGTCACTTTGGAAAAGAAGAGCAAGACAAGGTGTTCCTAATCGCACAGAAAATAGGTTTGAATGATCCTGAGCTTATTATGCGCATTGAAAAATGGGTGCGTGAAGGTTTTGATTGGGTTTATGAAGGTGAACAAATGTTGGGCGATAACTGAGTTGCTTGACGATGAATTGGTTTGTTTTGATTAAGAACTGATTAGATTAGAAAAGCCGGCGAAATGAAGTGACCCCCAAATGTTGGACACCAACTTTGGGGGTTTTTCATGTCCAAATACAATCGAGAATTTAAACTGGCGATTGCTAAGCAATGCCTTTCTCATGAATCCAGTCTGTCCATTTCCAAGCGACTCGGTATTCCAGATCGCTATATCCGTTACTGGATACAAGTCTATCGTTTCCATGGTCAAAATGCGTTTATCAAACGTAACACACCATACTCTTTTGAAGACAAATATCGTATCCTAAAACACATGCGTGAAAATCACTGGTCTATTAGTTATACCAGTATTGTCCATAACATGAGTTCTCCAGGTACGATTTCTACTTGGCTCACTCAATTCGAACGGTTCGGCCTTTCAGGCTTACAACCTAAAAAGCAGGGTAGAAAAATGAAAAAAAACCAAAAGCAAGAAACCATTAAACCAACCGAACAAATGAGCCTAGAAGAGTTACGAGAAGAACTCGAATACCGTCGAGCGGAGAATGCCTATTTAAAAAAGCTCGATGCCCTGCTTCAGGAAAAAGAACGCCAAAGCAAGAAAAAGCAGGGCTCATAGATAAGCTTAGAAAGTTCTATCCACTTAAACATCTTCTCAAGGCCGCAGGGCTTGCACGAAGTGTGTTTTATTACCATCAGGCGCGCAGTGCGCTGCCTGATCGTTATGCGGACGTTAAAAGAGCGATTCAACAACTCTTTAATGAACATAAAGGTCGTTATGGGTATCGACGCATGACCTATGCGTTAAGACGCTTAGGTCACTTTTTAAACAAGAAGGCCGTTCAACGTTTAATGCAAGAACTGAACTTGAAGTCATTCGTCAGGCCAAAGCGTTACCGATCCTATAGAGGTCAAGTAGGCCGAATTGCCGAGAATGTGCTTCAAAGAAACTTCCATGTTGATGCACCGGATAAAAAATGGGTCACCGATGTCACGGAGTTTAAAGTCGGAGAACAGCGAGTTTACTTATCCCCGGTGATTGACCTGTTTAACCAAGAAGTGATTAGTTATCGAGTGGCTAAGAGTGCACGGCTACCACTGGTGACCGACATGCTTAAAGAAGCAATCAATAAGTTAACAGGCAAAGTCAAACCCATATTCCACAGTGATCAAGGCTGGCAGTATCAGCATAGTGATGTACAGAAGCTACTGAAAGAAAATGGATTAACTCAGAGTATGTCAAGAAAAGGGAACTGCTTAGATAATGCAGTTGCTGAGAACTTTTTTGGGATTTTAAAAACAGAGATGTACCATCGCAAGAAATTCAATAGTGCTGAGCATCTGATGGAAGAGATTAAAGATTATATTGAGTATTACAATACAAAACGAATCAAGGTGAAACTAAAAGGCCTGACTCCGATAGAATATCGAAATCAGGCCTTAAGTGCCGCTTAACTAAAATGTCCAACTTTTTGGGGTCACTTCAAAAGTCGGTTTTTTTATGTCCAAGATTGAATGGATGTGTATAGATATAAAGGCAATCGATGCCCAGATTTGATATTGCATCGGTTGTGTCTGTATCGCTTTATGTGGTTTTAGGCTTTAGGGGTATAAATTGCTCTGCTGTGCAATATCTTCAGGCATAAAAAAACCCAGCGAAGCTGGGTTTTAGATTTGAATAAACTTAATTATTCGCGGTAACCTGGACCATTGATTTCTAAGCCATTTGAAACATAAGCTTGGAAGAACTCTAGGTTGCTATATTCAGTACCTTGAGCTTTGAACGGGTTAGCACGCATGTTTTTATTACAACCTTCATAACGACGGTGTAAAGTACCTAAAGCCTGCCACTTAGCACGGAAAACCGGGAAGTGAGTTGTATGACCTAGGTTTGGTGAAAGGATGTTTGAACGAGCTTTACGACCAGCATTATAAGTGTGACATTTTGCACATGATAATCCTAGCTGACCACGAGGTTCAATATAAATTGAACGACCTGCCTCGTATGCTTTACGAGCACCTTCACTTTCAATCTTAACATTGATCTTTTGACCGCGAGCGTTATAAGCAAGATAAGCACTAACTTGCGCTAGAGTTCCTTTCTTAAGCTTATATGGTTTTAGACCAGCATCAGTACGACATTTGTTGATCGCACCTTCTAAGGTAACGACTTTGTTTGCAGTATCATCAAAGTATGGGTATTTAACACGTACTTTAGAGACGTCTGAACCAAAGCATTTTTCAAATACTGCTTTGTCTTTATTCCACGCTGCTTCACCAGCATCAATGGCATCTAAATAAGGAGGGAATTCTTCTGCGGCTTCCCATTGAGCCTTTTTGTCCGCATCATAAATGTATGCGCCGTTAATGTATTCTTCAGGTGCAATATTTGGACTTTTTGCTTTGAAGAAGTCAACGATTTGTTGGCGATCCGTTTCTGGATCAACAGCTAATGCCGATGTTGAAGCGGCACCTACTGTCACACCTAATGATAAGGCGATTAGTAGTGTTTTTTTCATTCCAATCCTCCGTCCGAGAGCTCTGTGTACTTCTAATTATTATATTTTTAATAGAGGGTTGGTATCAGCGTTTAGGCTGATACCAAGATAGAAATTCAGTCTAAACTATTATTTTAGTTTGATTGAATCAGTACCTTTTTCACCAGTGTTGTCAGAAAGACTTACAGTCACTTCATCACCAGCGTTAGCTTTAACTTGAACAGCCATGTATGGGTTAGCAGAAACTGCACCAGACCACTGAGCATCAACTGCAGGAGTACCGTTTACAGAAACTTGAACCATATCAATGTATTTAGCTGGATATGGCTTACCAGTTTTTTTGTTCATGCGAACACCAGATTCCATTGGGTGCTTGATTAGAGCTTTAACTTCAGCAACGCCATTTACAGACTTACCACGCATTCTGATTTTGATAGACATGTTATTTCCTTTTAATAATATTATTCTGTATAGAAATTAAGTAATTTCAGTGGGGATTAACCACCACAACCACCGATTGTTACTTTAACTTCTTGTTGTGTCTTAAGTAGTTTTCCACCAGCTTTAACAACAGCAATAACATTCATTGTTTGACCCATTTTGATACGTGTAGAAACGTAACCTACTGCACCAGCACCGAAAGTATATTCACATACTAAAGGCATTGGGTTTTTGCTAGCCATGATAGCGATAGACTCAACACCATCGATACCTGAAGCGTCAACAGTAACAGGCGTTACAGCACCGTTTTCTGCGATTGCAGGTGCTTTAAGTTTGATGTCACCAGAATCAGCTGCGTTTGCAGAACCAAACACGCCAGTTAGTGCATCGTCAGTAGTCTTAGCGTTGAATGCTTTAGCATTCCAATCTGCCGCTAATACTGAGCTAGGTGTTAGAAGACCAGCATTAACAGCTACAGCTGCTGCGCCAGTTGCTAGGGTACCTTTAAGGAAAGATCTACGTTTCATAAGGTTTTAAACTCCCGGTTAAGGTTTAATAAAAATTTATAGAGTATAAATGTAATCAACGATTTTGTTGATTTCACTGTCTGATAAGATGCCGTTTTGCCCGAAAGCTGGCATCATGCTGTTAGGTACAGTCTGTGTTTCAGGTTTACCCCATACTTTGTCAACAAGCTTTTGCTTATCAGGGTAACGAAGTTTCATCGCAATTAAAGCAGGACCAATGTTACCTGGCATAGCACCTTCGCCAGCCATGTGACATGCTAAGCAGTTACCTTTTGATCGGCTGTATGCTAGCTTTTTGCCTTCTTCAACAGATGATGCTCCTTTTTCTGCAGCTTGTACCGTTGATACTGATGCAGAAACTACCGCAGTTGAAATTGCTAAAGCAGTCAACAGTTGCTTCATTTTAGAATTCATCATTCTTCTCCTCCAAAAGTGTCTTTCGACGTTCCCATTATATGTTGGGATTTTTTTTATATGAACAAAAGAGATTGCTCTTTGTGGTGTTAGCTTACTCAGTTACTTAATAAACGCAAGGGTTTTACGGTTGGTTTGTGATAGTAATATTTAATCAATGTTAAATTATTTTTTATGACAACTCAGTTATTTTCTTTTTTATCGTTATTTTTCAATAATTTGCTAATTTTATCTTCAAATATAAAAATTTCTTGTTTAAGTTTGTTGCTATTTTTATTAAGAGTCTCTTTTGAGCGTTTAAGGAAATATTCACTTCTATCGATGTTTCCGATTTCAAAATTCGCTTTTGCAAGATAGATGTAAACGTAACTCTCTTTTTGTTTTTTGGAGTAAAGCTCAGCCAACTCATTATAGAGTTCATATCGATATTTCAGGTTTTTTTCTGCTTTTTCGAGTAAGTCTATGCCTTGTTGTGTTTTTCCTAGTTTTGCCAATAATCTACTGTATCTTAGTGGGATGGACGGGTTGTTCGGATGCAGTTCCAATTTGAATTCAATGAGTTTGTTCAATTTTTCAAGTTTTTCTGCGCTAAGGTCGGTATCGTTTTTTGTATAAGATTCGACTAGCGCGGTTGTGAAAACTGGCAGGTTTTCGGTTTTATTTGCATATTCTGCTAGGCATTTAGCTACAGTTTTTCCGGATTCAATGAGTTTTAAAGCTTGATTGTAACAAGCTTCTTTATCTGCGGAAGAGGTTGTTTTAGAGTCGAAAGGTGCTTGTGTCGATTCTAAAGCCCTTAAACGCATTTTTATAAAGTTTAGATAGCTTTCCGGTTTTAAGTGGTTTTGTTTTCCTAGGTTTTGTGCACGATTTTCCGCTTCTGCAAGGCGGTGCTCTGATACAGGGTGTGTACGCAGTATTTCTGGAGCTTTAAAGGTGTCTAACTGACTGGCTTTTGAGAGCCGTCCAAAGAAGTCGCCCATTGCATGTGGATTGTATCCAGCTTTGTAGAGGAGTTCTATACCAATCGAATCTGCTTCGGATTCATGCATTCTTGAGTTTTTTAGTTGTTGCTGTAGGTTATATCCCATTCCACCCATCAGTGTTGCCATGCCTGCACTGGGGTCATACATGCCAATCAATATGGCGGCGATAACCGATGCAATGCTGTTTATGTTTCCATTGGTTGCAGAGTACTCATATCTTCTGGAGAGATGGTTTTGTGTGACGTGCGATATTTCATGGGCAATCACTGCGGCAAGTTCGTCTTCGGTTTCAGTTGCTTCAATCAGGCCGGTGTGGATGCCTATTATGCCATCTGGTCCTGCAAAGGCGTTTATGCTCGAGTCGTTAATGATGTAAAAGCGGTAATTGCGGTTGTCGCCGGTGAAACTGGCTAATTTGTGCCCGAGTTCCCTTATATATGCATTGGTTTCTAAGTCATTGAAGAGTTGATACTGGGTGTGTAATGCGGTGTTGAATGCACGTCCTAGCTGCTGTTCGGTCTGTTTGTCGTATTCAACCAAATCTGGGGAGCCTAAATCCGGCAGGTTGTTTGCCTGGCTGTTAGAAAAGTAAAGCATTGCAGAAAATATAAGAGCACAATCGATAAATAGGCGATTACGGAATTTGCTTTTATAACTGCGACAAGAAGTCATCTTTTTAATTATCCATTTTGGTTTTGGTTATTATATGAATTTATCTTGGATTAAAAATGGATATAAGGTTGAGAGAATGCAATTAAATTTTATTGGTTTGGTTTGTCCTATGCCGATTTTAAAGCTGAAGAAGTATTTAGCTGAAAATAAAGGTAAGCCAATTGATTGTGAATTATTGATTTCTGATAAAAGCGGTATTAAGGATATTCCCGCTTTTTGTCATCAAGCCGGGTTGCAGTGTGAATTGCTGAGTACTGATGCCGAGATTCGCTTCAGAATCACCGGTGATGAGGTTTGATGTTTTATGGTTTTGGTCTTGCTGGATATTGTGAAAATAATGCTAATGGAGAAAAAATGATAACGGAAGAGTCGTTTGGGTCACTGAGTGTTATTCATAGTAAAGGTACTTTGGATTGGGCTTATCCAACTTTTATCTTGGCTAGTACCGCTGCGGCGATGGATAAAAAGGTTGAGTTGTTTTTTACCTTTTACGGTTTAAAAGCGGTGTTGAAATCCACCGATGGTCTGAAAGTTTCGCCATTAGGTAATCCGGGGATGGTTATTCATAGTCCGATAGGTCCTGAGTGGTTTAAAAAAGTGGATTTAAATTCAGTTTTACCAGGCCTGGTATGGACGCTACCTGGTATGAGTATGCTGGCAACGTGGGGGTTTAAGAAAACCCTTGAACTTCAAGGGCAGGTTTCGATAAAAGAGTTAAGGGCGCTGTGTTTGGAATTAGGTGTGAAAATGACTGTCTGTCAGATGACTATGGAGATGATGGGATATCGAGAAGAAGACTTTATTGACGGTGTAGAGTTCGCAGGCGCTGCCACATATTTTGCAAATACACCGCAAGTTCAAACTCTTTATATATAGCGTTACTAAAAGCAGCTCGGTTTGCGTTGGCCAAGTTAACGATAAAACATTTATTTAGAGTTTGTATATATTGATAGAATATGGCAACTATATCCGTTGGATGCGTTTTGATAGGCGCAGTAAAACTGATTTTTTAAGTATCAAAAAATGAAATAAAAAATAAAACCATAATTGAGAAGCAAATATGAAATCGTTCAATAGAGGTATTTACCTGCTACCAAATCTAATGACTACCGCAGCATTGTTTGCCGGTTTTTATGCCGTTATCGCGGGTATTCAGGGTAACTTTGAACAAGGCGCGATCGCAATATTGATTGCGATGGTGTTTGATGGGCTTGACGGGCGTATCGCTCGAATGACCAATTCATGCAGTGCATTTGGTGCCGAATATGACAGCCTTTCAGATATGATCTCTTTTGGCTTGGCGCCTGCAATATTAATCTTTCAATGGGCCTTAATGGATTTTGGCAAGTTGGGGTGGTTGGTTGCCTTTATTTATACTGTAGCAGCGGCATTGCGTTTAGCCCGATTCAATACCCAGGTAGGGATTGCGGACAAGCGATATTTTCAAGGCTTGCCAAGCCCGGCGGCGGCTGCGTTGTTGGCAGGGCTTATCTGGGTGGTGGAAAGCAATCAAATTGAATTGGCAATTACTCCCATTGCCGCTTTGGTTTTAACGGTATTTGCCGGGTTGATGATGGTCAGTAATACCCGTTTCAGCTCTTTCAAGGAATTCAATTTAAAAGATAAAGTTCCTTTTATGACATTGCTGGTTGTGGTTTTGATTTTTGTCGTTATTACGATTAAACCGGCGATGATCCTGTTTTTAATCTTTTTAAGTTATGCGGTTTCTGGTCCGGTGATTACTTTGTTGACCTTGAAAAAAACGCGTGCGCAAAGAAAAGCTCAGAAAGAAGAGGTTGAACAGCCTGAAACGGCTGCAAAACAGGATGTTGTCGTTGAAGAGAATGCGGTTGAGGAATCGAAATCAGCCAATGAGTTAGATAAGCCTTAATTAAGTATGGATTTAAGCCAGAAATTAATATTAGTGAAAATTGATTGAGAAAAGATATGAAAGACCATTTAGTAATTTTTGATACCACTCTTCGTGATGGGGAGCAAAGCCCTGGTGCTTCTATGACTAAGGAAGAGAAAATCCGAATTGCTAAGCAATTGGAAAAGCTCCAGGTGGATGTGATAGAGGCTGGTTTTCCCGCTGCATCTCAAGGTGATTTTGAGTCCGTTCAGGCGGTGGCTTCCGTGGTCAAGGACAGTACGATTTGCGGTTTGGCTCGTGCGGTCGAAAATGATATTGCTAGAGCGGGTGAGGCGATTAAGCCGGCAAACTCTGGTCGAATTCATACTTTTATTGCGACCTCTCCAATTCATATGGAGAAAAAGCTAAGAATGTCTCCGGATGAGGTGGTTGAAAGAGCGGTTTGGGCGGTGAAACGAGCGCGCGACTTTACTGATGATGTCGAATTCTCGCCAGAAGACGCGGGGCGTTCAGACGTCGATTTCTTATGCCGTGTTATTGAAGCGGTTATCGATGCCGGTGCAACTACAATCAATATTCCGGATACCGTGGGTTATAACGTACCGCATCAATTCGGCAATCTATTTAAACAACTGATTGAGCGTATTCCAAATTCCGACAAAGCGATTTTTTCAGCGCACTGTCATAACGATTTAGGATTGGCTGCAGCAAACTCTCTGGCCGCCGTTAGAAATGGCGCGCGTCAAATAGAATGTACTATTAATGGTTTGGGTGAGCGAGCAGGAAATACCGCTTTGGAAGAAGTGGTGATGGCGGTAAAAACTCGCCAAGATATTTTTACGGTCGATACTCGAATTAACACTAGAGAGATTTTAGCGGCCTCACGTTTGGTTTCAAATATCACCGGTTTCCCGGTTCAACCAAACAAGGCGATTGTCGGTGCGAATGCTTTTGCACATGAATCAGGTATTCACCAGGATGGAGTGCTTAAACATCGAGAAACCTATGAAATCATGCGTGCTGAAGATGTGGGCTGGAGTACCAATAAAATGGTTATGGGTAAACACTCTGGGCGTAATGCATTCAAAACACGTTTGGAAGAACTGGGTGTTGAATTTGAAACCGAACAAGAGCTGAATGAAGCGTTTGTTAGATTCAAGGAGTTGGCTGACCGTAAGCATGAGATTTATGACGAGGACTTGCAGTCTCTGGTAACCGATAATAATACTCAGCGTGTTGAGAATGAGTCCTTCCGCCTGGTGTCTTTGAAAGTGTCGACCGAAACGGGTGAAAGTCCGCAAGCCGAAGTGACATTGTGGATGAATGGCGATGAAGCCAGTGCGTTATCCACCGGAAGCGGGGTGGTTGATGCAACCTTTAAGGCAATCGAATCCTTGGTCAATTCGGGGTCATCCCTACTTCTTTACTCGGTGAGCAATGTGACCAATGGTACTGATTCTTTGGGGGAAACCTCGGTTCGTCTTGAAAAGGGTGGGCGTATTGTTAATGGTCAAGGCTCAGATACCGATATCGTCACAGCATCGGCTAAAGCTTACATTAATGCCTTGAATAAGCTGGAATCTGATTTAGATAAAGCGCATCCACAAGCACCGGTTTGATAGGTTTAAGTTTCTATAATGAACGATATGAAATTCTCGGCAGATTTGTTTGAGCAGTTAGGTGGTACTGGTTGGGTTACCAGGCCTGGTTATTTTGAGAATGCTGCTGAACTTAACTCGAACACAGATGTTGGTGATGGTGAAAACAATGTGGTAGTTGAAGAGCATGTTATTAATGCTGTTGATAACTCGAATGAGTTTTTACAGCGTGAAGATTCGCTATCTGCAGATGCGGTTATTCAACAAACGCCAGGTTTGACTGAGCCGTATTTGATAAATGACACAGTTGAGACAGAGGTTGCTGTGAGTGCCGATGTGGTAAATGCTGTAGTGGTGATTGGTCGAGGATTGGAAACTGTTTGGCAAAACGAAGATGATATCGCTTGGCAGCTTTGGCAAAATATAATGACCGCCTTTGATTGGGATGAGTCACAAGTTGTATTTTTTGATACCGAGCTACTGGTTTCCGAAGAGATGGTTTTTTCGACCATCGAAGAGGTGATCGATTTAGGGGTCGAGTGGATTTTGACAATGGATGATGAACATGAAATTGTCGAACAATTAGCGGAGGGGGTTCATACCGTCTCTGTTCCCGATTTTGAGTCAATGTTAGCCGATCCCTATTCAAAACAGAGTTTTTACCATTCGGTCATTGCGTTAAATTGATTTTCGTTAGATTAATGTTGAGCTATGCCTGAATCTTCAATTATGAGTTATCTACGTCTGATGGACGAGTCTGACCTGTCTCAGGTTTATGATATTGAATTAAAATCCTATGATTATCCCTGGAGTTTGAGTGGCTTTGAGAAAAGTCTTGATCAGGGTTTGAATTATGTTTTTTGTGATGTTGCGGACAACATTCTTGGTTATTGCTGTATTCTGCCGGTCTTGGATGAGGCGAATATTTTGAATATTTGTGTCTCCCCTAAATATCAGCGGCGCGGGGTTGCCAAGCAGGCGTTTTCAAAAATATTGGATACCTTGCAGGCGAGTAATTACCAGATTGTTTTTCTTGAGGTCAGAGAGTCCAATTCAGCTGCACAAAAATTGTATCAATCTTTAGGGTTTACCCAGGATGGTATCCGTAAGGGTTATTATCGCTCCCAAGCTTGGGATGAGGATTTGCAAGAGTTGGTGGATGAAAAAGAGGATGCGATTTTGATGTCGTATTCTTTTGCGGGATAGTTGTTAGACAATTGGGGGGGGGGTAGGTCTTTTAAAAGAACTCACCGCTGCAGTTTGCGGCGAGTTCTTTAGATTAAATGAGTTTATTTTCTCAGCTCATTCGGTACGGTTTTACCAATGGTTTGAGCCATTTCTTTATAAAGTTTTGGGTTGGCCGCAAGGATGTTACCGCTGGTTAAATAGTTGTCACCACCATTAAAGTCGGTTGATAAGCCACCTGCTTCTTGAATGATTAAAGCCCCTGCTGCTATATCCCAAGGCTTAAGGTTGAATTCCCAGAAGCCATCAACACGACCACATGCGACATAGGCTAAGTCTAGGGCGGCAGAGCCTGCTCGACGAATACCTGCGGTTGATGTCATGAAGGACTTCAAGCTTGCCATGTACGCATCGATATAGCTGAAATCGTGATAAGGGAAACCTGTTGCCAATAAAGCGTTATCCAAAGTCTTTTGTTGGCTGACACGCAGGCGACGATTGTTGAGGTATGCACCGCTTCCACGGCTTGCGGTAAACATTTCATCGCGAACCGGGTCGAAAATGACACCATGCTGAACCTTGCCCTTCACTTCGACAGCAATTGAAACGCTGAATTGTGGGAACTGGTGCAAAAAGTTGGTTGTTCCATCAAGCGGGTCAATAATCCATCTGACTTCTGATGGTTTACCTTGTTTTTTAGATGCACCGCTCTCTTCGGCAAAAATATCGTGGTCAGGGTAGTATTTCTTGATGGTTTGAATAATTGTGTTTTCAGCTTCTTTATCCACTTCGCTGACGTAATCGTTTTTACCTTTGTGTTCAACATTAAGTTGATCAATACGGTCTAAGTGGTGAAGAATGTTTCCGCCAGCGGCTCTTGCGGCTTGCGTTGCAATGTTTAGTAGTGGATGCATCTGTGTTTGCCTTATGCTTTTTGACTATGATGATGTCTAAATTGTTAACGAACAGGTAGAATGTCTGCTTAGGGAAAACCTATCGCAGAAATTAATAAATAGATTATAACGGAAAACAGATAAATGATTGAAGATTACCGTCTTAACCCAGGCTTATCAAAAATTAGAATTGTATTGATTGAAACTTCGCATCCTGGGAATATTGGCGGAATAGCCCGTGCTATGAAAAACATGGGGCTCAGTCAGTTGGTTTTAGTGAATCCTAAAGAATTCCCAAGCCAGGTTGCATCCGCTAGAGCGTCAAGTGCAACAGATGTGTTGAATGATGCCAGAGTTGTGGGTAGTTTAGACGAGGCTTTAGCTGGAACTAAATTGGTTGTCGGTGCGAGTGCTCGCCTTAGAAAGGTTTCATGGCCGCAATTGGATGTCAGAGAAACGGCAAAGTTGGCGTTGGAGACGGTGGAAGAGGGGGAGGTTGCTTTGGTTTTCGGGCGTGAAGACTCCGGTTTAAGTAATGCAGAAATGGATAAATGTCATTATTTAGCGCATATTCCCACCAATCCTGTTTACAGCTCGTTAAATATTGGGGCGGCTGTTCAGGTGTTCGCCTATGAGTGTTTAATGGCAACTGAAATCGAATCGGTACATCGAAAAGGTTATCGTCATAAACTGGCCTCAACCGAACAGTTGGAAGGGTTTTATGATCACTTGTACCAAGCGTTACAAGATATCGAGTTTTTAGATCCCGCTAAGAATGCCCGTTTTATGCGTCGTATGCGTCGTTTGTTTAATCGCTCTCAATTGGATGTTAAGGAAATCGATATCTTGAGAGGAATTTTAACGGCAGCTCAAAGACAAGCTTTCAATAACCAAGCCAATGGTATGGAAGGCGATAAAGGCTCAGAAAATACTGTTTTGGAGAAGAAGAGTGTTTAAAAGGTTAAAGTCTGATATTCGTTGTGTTTTTGATCGAGATCCAGCTGCAAGAAATACCTTCGAAGTGCTGACAACTTATCCCGGTTTACATGCGTTGTTGTGGTACCGGCTTGCACACTGGCTTTGGAACTTGGGCTTGAAGTGGCTGGCACGGTTTATTTCAGGATTGGCGAGATGGTTAACCGGAATTGAGATCCATCCGGCGGCAAAAATTGGCGAACGTTTTTTTATTGACCATGGTATGGGGGTGGTTATTGGTGAAACGGCCGAAATTGGCGATGATTGCACGCTATATCATGGGGTGACATTGGGCGGGACATCTTGGAAAAAAGGTAAACGCCATCCCACTTTGGGTAATGGTGTGGTTGTCGGTGCAGGTGCTAAGGTGCTTGGGCCTATTGAGATTGCCAATGATGCACGTGTCGGCTCAAATGCGGTTGTGCTTAAGTCAGTGGGAGAGGGGGAAACCGTTGTAGGGATTCCTGGTCGCATTGTCAAACAGCAAAAGGATGAGGCGCATATTCGCCGAGCTAAAATGGCTGAAAAAATCGGCTTTGATGCATACGGTGTCGGCCAGGAGACTCCTGATCCGATCGAAAAAGCCATTTACAGTTTACTTGATCATATCCAGGTTCAGGATGAAAAGCTCGAGAGGCTTGCTAAATCACTTTCGGAAATTGGGGGTGATGCGATTGATATGAGTTTGCCAGGTCTTGATGACGTGGTGCTTGAGCCAAGTGACCCTGAGCAGGCGGCGCACTTGAAAAAGAAAAAAGGCAGCCAGAAGTCCGATTAGGAAAGTCGCATAGTTAAGTGAATAATAGTTGAGTTAATTACTTGGTTATTATAGAATCCTAATATTAATTTTTAGGATCTGGGTAATATGAAATTAACATCTAAAGGCAGGTATGCTGTTACGGCAATGATTGATATCGCATTAAATCAGGATAAAGGGGCAATTACCCTGTCATTGATTTCTGAGCGACAAGGTATTTCATTATCGTATTTAGAACAGCTGTTTGCTAAATTGAAAAAAGCGGATTTAGTTTCAAGTGCTCGTGGGCCTGGTGGTGGTTACCGTTTGAGTCGAATTGCGTCGGAGATTTCCATTAGTGAAATTATTCGAGCGGTCGATGAGTCGGTGGATGCTCGTAAGTGTGGCGGTAAATCAAATTGCCAGGGTGGTGATGAATGTTTATCACATGCACTTTGGAGTGAGTTAAGTGATACCATTGACACCTTTTTGAAAAGTATTACACTTCAAGGTGTGGTAGATAAAAGACAGACAGGCTTAAAAGAAATCTCTTTCGGATGATTTTGGATTTAAGTTTGTATGGTGTATAAATTAGTCTATTGAATAGGAAAATAAAATGGCAGTAACATTGACTGAATCAGCGTCAAACCGTGTTAAAAACATGATTGCGAAGCGTGGGCATGGGGTGGGTTTGCGTGTTGCTACAAAGGTGAGTGGTTGCGCAGGTTTTTCCTATGTGGTTGATTATGCGGATGATATAAAAGACGGAGATCAGGTTTTTGAGAGTTTTGGTACAAAGGTTGTGGTCGATTCTAAAAGTCTTGAAAACATTGATGGAATGGAAATCGACTACGTACAAGAAAGCTTGTTGAATGAAGGTTTTGATTTCAAAAATCCAAAGGTAAAAGATAGTTGTGGATGTGGAGAATCATTCACTGTTTAGCGTTTTTATAAATTAGCCTGACTCAAATAAGCCCCGGCATCTGTCCGGGGTTTTGTTTTTCTGCAGTTTTGTCTATTTGTTGTTAAAATATGCCGATTAAAAATTTAAGGACTTGTGTCATGCAAAGAACTTTTTCAATTATTAAGCCAGATGCGGTTTCTAGAAATCTTATTGGTCAAATTACCCAGCGTTTCGAAGAGAATGGCTTAAGTGTTATCGCCTCTAAAATGATACGTTTATCAACCGAACAGGCTGAAAAGTTTTACGCAGAACACAAAGGGCGTGATTTCTATGAACCGTTAGTCGGTTACATGACATCTGCACCGATTGTCGTTCAAGTGCTTGAAGGTGAAGATGCGATTGCTAAAAACCGTCAGATTATGGGGGTTACCGATCCGGCCAAGGCTGAAGCGGGCACGATTCGTGCGGATTTTGCATTATCCGTTCGTGAAAACTCGGTGCATGGTTCGGATTCACCAGAAAGTGCGGCAAGAGAAATAGCCTTTTTCTTTGATGAAAAAGAATTGTGTCCAAGAAATTAATGGCAGAAACAAACGTGACCAAAGATGTAGCTGTAAATTCGCAGCAAGACCCTTCACAAAAAATCGACTTATTAGGCATGGATCGCCAAGCAATGGAAGCATTCTTTGCTTCGATTGGTGAAAAACCTTTTAGAGCAGGCCAGGTGATGAAGTGGATTCATCAGTTTGGGGTGAGTGATTTTGAAGAGATGACCAACTTAAGTAAAGCTTTAAGAGAAAAACTCTTGAAGCTCGCTCAAGTGCGTACCCCGAAAATTGTTGCCGAACAGTTGTCGGAAGACGGCACGATCAAGTGGCTTCTTGAAGTTGATAACCATAATTCGGTTGAGGCGGTTTTCATTCCCGAAAAAAACCGTGGCACCCTTTGCATCTCCTCGCAGGTTGGTTGTGCTTTGGAGTGCAGTTTTTGCTCAACCGGACAGCAAGGCTTTAATCGCAATCTGGAAAACTGGGAAATCATTGCTCAAATGTGGGTGGCGAACAAAGCTCTGGGCTGCAAACCGAAAGAAGAACGTCGAATTTCCAATGTGGTCTTTATGGGGATGGGAGAGCCGTTATTGAATGTTACCCATACTTTTCCGGCGGCAAGGATTTTAATGGATGATTTCGCTTATGGATTGTCTAAAAGACGAGTAACCATCAGTACGGCCGGTGTTGTACCCGCCATTGATAAAATCAAAGAAGAGGTGGATGTTAGTCTAGCCATTTCTTTACATGCGCCAAACAATCCGTTGCGGGATATTCTGGTGCCGATTAACCAAAAGTATCCGTTGGAAGTTCTGATGCCGAGTTTGCATCGTTATGTTGAGGGTGGCCACAGTAAAAAGCATGTTACGGTCGAGTACGTGATGTTGGATAAGGTTAACGATAGAACCGAACATGCTGAACAGCTCGTCGCACTTCTGGGTGATTTGCCTTGTAAGGTTAACTTGATCCCCTTCAATCCTTTTCCAAACACGGATTACAAGCGCTCTTCCAATAATGCGATTCATCGTTTTAGGGCGATTCTGGAAGAGGGTGGTTTGAATGTCACGGTAAGAAAAACGCGTGGTGAGGACATCGATGCGGCCTGTGGTCAGCTTGCAGGCAAGGTTTCAGATAGAACCAAACGTACTTTGCATCGAGTCGAATTTTCTGGAAAATCGTTAAACTAAATAGCGTTAATGCCAAATAGGAACTGAAAATGACAGAGACAGTTGAAAATATAAAACCAATGCTTGCGGAGTTATTGTATGAATCTCGTCAAGCAGAGGGATTGTCTCTAGAAGCCGCAGCGGAAAAATTAAATTTACCGGTGGAACAATTAACCAAGTTTGAATCTCAATCGTTGGTTTTGAGTGAATTAACGACATTTGAAAGAGGTTACCTTCGTAACTACGCCAGTTTGCTAAACGTTGATCTTGATGGTTATCATGGGGAGTTTCCAGACGGAAAGCATGTTGCAACCAATTTGCAGCCGATACAGCGGTTTAGTTATAAAAGCACCAAACCCATAATGAGTAGAGGTTGGGTCAAGTGGATGTTTTTAATCGTGATATTCGCAATTATTGTCTGGTTGGTTTCGACAATTGGAATCGATTTCACACAACCTGATTCCGGCAAGATGATAGAGCAGGCGACAGAGATGAGTTTGCCTACCCCTGGTTCTTGAAGATTAGATTAAATGGTAAAAATGGGCGCGACCCGTATGAGGTCTCGCTCTTGATAATAACAATAAAAAATTAACTAGAGTAAGAGAAATAAACACAATGGCAAACCAAATTTCAGCAATCAGGGGAATGAATGATATTTATGGTGATGAGGCAGTCGCCTTTGATTACCTAATCGGAACTGCTGAAAAAACTTTGAAACAGTATGGCTTCAACTCTATCCGTTTGCCAATTGTCGAAAAAACCGAACTTTTTGCACGCTCGATTGGTGAAGTCACCGATATCGTTGAAAAAGAGATGTACACTTTCGCGGATAGAAATGGTGAAAGTCTGACATTGCGTCCAGAAGGTACTGCGGGTTGTGTAAGAGCCATTGTTCAAAATGGGCTATCGCACAACCAAATTCAAAAACTTTATTACACCGGGTCAATGTTCCGTTATGAGCGCCCACAAAAAGGTCGCTACCGCCAATTTCACCAGTTTGGTGTCGAGGTGTTCGGTTTAGCCACACCCGATATCGATGCGGAATTAATTGTGCTGACTGCTCGTTTATGGGAGCAGTTAGGTTTGGAAAACCTTGAGTTACAAATTAACTCATTAGGTAGCCAGGAAGCGCGTGTTGCCTACCGTGAAAAATTGGTGGCTTATTTATCTGAGCATAAAGCGTCATTGGATGAAGATAGTTTAAGAAGGTTAGATAGTAATCCATTACGTATTTTAGATACTAAAAATCCCGATATGAAAACCATCGTTGAGGGTGCGCCTAAACTTATAGACCACCTCGACGAAGAGTCAAAAGCCCATTTTGAAACGGTTAAGTCGCATCTAGAAGATATTGGTATTCCATTCGTGGTGAATCCAAATCTAGTACGCGGATTGGATTATTATAATCGTACTGTTTTTGAATGGGTCACGACGGAACTCGGTGCACAAGGTACCGTGTGTGCTGGTGGACGTTATGATGGTTTGGTTGAACAGATTGGCGGTAAAAGCACTCCTGCAGTAGGTTTTGCCATGGGGATTGAGCGCCTGGTCGCATTGCTAATGGATAAGCAGTTTGTACCGGCAATGGCTCAGGCCGATTTATATATTGTGACAGCGGGTGAGAATACCTCTCGACCAGGCCTGGTGATTTCTGAGATGATTCGTGATGCTTTTCCAAAGATCAACGTTCAAATGAACTGTGGCGGCGGGAGCTTTAAGAGCCAGTTTAAAAAGGCGGATAAGTCGGGCGCCAGTTTTGCCATCGTCATGGGTGAGCAAGAGGTCGAGAATAAAGAAGTCGCTCTCAAATCGTTACGAGTCGAAGCAGAGCAGAAAACACTTAAGTGGGATGATTTAATTAACCACTTAAACACGATATTTAACGCATAATTATTCACACAGAATTAATTTTTCATATAAACAAACTAAAAAGGGTTTATAACAAAATGAGTCGTTACGAAACGGAAGAAGAACAAATTGAAGCTTTTAAAAATTGGTGGAATAAAAACGGCACGCAGCTGCTTTCTGCAGTACTAGTTGTTGTACTGGCTTTTTCTGGATGGCGTTATTGGACCAATACTCAGTATGTAGAAAGTGCAAATGCCTCTTCCATGTACGAACTGCTTCAGGCAAATTCACAGCAAGGTACCTTTGGCGAAGTTTCGCGTGAGGCGTTGAAATTGATGCAAGAACAGCCAAAAAGCCCTTATGCAGCTGGAGCGGCACTGCTACATGCTACCTATAGCTTTGAAAAAGGTGAAGTTGATGAAGCTGTTGAGCAATTGAACTGGGTGGCCAACAATAGTGTGGATGCTGCTCTGAAAGTCGTCGCGCATATGCGTTTGGCGCGTATTTATAATGATGCCAATAAAACAGCTGAAGCAGAAGCCCAGATTTCGCAGTTAAAGACAATGGATTTGAATGGCGCTACTCAAGGTGAGTTAAGTTATGTTGAAGGGCTTTTGGCTTTACAGAAACAAGATTCCGAAAAAGCGTTTGTTGCCTTCTCAGCTGTTGTTAATAACCCGCAGACTGAAAAAAACCTTTTAGGTCTTGCTCAAATTCAGTTAGATGATTTAGCAAAATAATCTTATTAAAACCGATTTGGAATCTAGAATGAAAAAACGTTTTACTCTAATGTTTGCATTAGCTTCAGGGTTTGCTCTGTTAGCGGGATGTTCAACATCAAAACCGTTGGTTGAACCTTATATGGCTCCAATGGAGTCTGACTATTCCCTACATAAAAACTGGCAAGTTAAATTAGAGTCAATGCCAAATAGAGATTCTGAAGGGTTGTTTTTTGCCGAAGACGACAAAAGCATTTATGTCGCTTCTGAAACAGGGCATTTGGTTTCGCTACTAAAGAGTAACACTTCACGCTGGTCTGATCAGGTTCAATGGCAGGCAAAGTTTGATTCACCTATCGTTTCCGGTCCGACGCTAGATGAGGACCGTCTGCTGATTGGAACTTCAAAGGGCCAGTTGATTGCCGTGTCCGCACAAACTGGAGAATATTTATGGCAGAGCCAGCTTTCCAGTGAAGTAGTGAGCCGTGCATTGGTCGCAGACCGTAAAATATTTACCAGAACGGTCGACGGTAAGCTTTATGCCTTAAACGCCAAAACAGGTAAAGTTATTTGGGTGGCCGAACATCAAATGCCCAACCTGTCTTTGAGAGGTTCACCTGCTCCGGTATACGCGGACGGAAAGCTTTTTATTGGTTGGGAATCCGGCTCTATTCAAGCTTTATCGGCTAAATCCGGTGCGCTTTTGTGGGAGACTCGAATCGCAGTTCCAAAAGGGCGCACTGATTTAGAACGCATGGTCGATATTCAAGCCAATTTGATTGTGAAAGACGACCGTTTATTCGCCCTAGGTTTCCATGGAAAGTTTGCCTCCATTAACCCTGAAAACGGCAATTTCTATTTCGTTAAGGAAATTTCCGGTTATCGAGATTTTGTCACGGATGACGCAGCTGTTTATGTAGTTGATGAAGATGATGTCATGTACGCCTTTGATATGGTGAGCGGTGCGAACTTATGGAAACAAAATGCCTTTAAAGGCCGATTGGTCGGTGATTTAAGTTTATCGAGCGATGATGTTTTAGCGGTTGACGGTTGGGGATATTTACATTGGTTGAATAAAACCCAAGGTGTTGAGATTGCAAGAGCTAAACACAGTAATGAATATGGTGACGGCAATCGTATTTTAAGAGTCTATTCGGAATCGAATAGAAGCTATCTATTGGATGATGAGGGGGTTATCACCAGTTATGATGTTACCCCTTCAAATTTAAAGCTTTTTAAGATTGAACACAATGAAACGCAAGTAATCGAGCCTCAAGCTGATGAAAAACTTGTAGACAAAAACCCAGGAAATGATGAAAGCTCTAAAAAAGATGAGTCATGGTGGAATTTTAAACTGTCAGATATCTGGCCGTTTTAGGTAAATAAAAAAATGAGTAAACCTGTAATCGCTTTAGTTGGCCGTCCAAATGTTGGTAAGTCTACACTTTTTAACCGCTTGACCCGTTCAAGAGATGCCATTGTCGCGGATTATCCGGGGTTAACTCGTGATAGACAATATGGAACGGGTCGTCTTGGTAATTCACCCTATATTGTGGTGGATACGGGAGGACTAAGTGGCGAGATTGAAGGTGTTGATCCTTTAATGGCCGATCAGGTTCGTGCCGCTCTGGAAGAGGCGGATGCGGTGCTGTTCTTGGTGGATGGCCGTCAAGGGATTGTGCCAGCTGACGAGGTCATCGCTAACTATATCCGTCAGTTTGATAAACCCGTTTATGTCCTGGTGAATAAAGCAGAGGGTTGCGACCATTCAATGGTTGCCTCCGACTTCTTCCAATTAGGATTGGGTGAACCTTTAGCAATTTCTTCGGCACATGGTGACAATGTTGCGGTTGCCATCGAGCATGTGCTTTCGGCCTTGCCTGCAAAGCAAGATGAGGAAGAGTTTGAACTGGATGAACATCCTGGAGTAAGGGTTGCGGTCATTGGGCGTCCAAATGTGGGTAAATCCACTTTGATTAACCGTATGATAGGTGAAGAAAGGGTGGTTGCCTTTGATATGCCGGGCACGACACGAGACAGTATCTTTGTTCCGTTTGAACGTAACGGTAAACCTTATACATTGATTGATACGGCAGGTGTACGTCGTCGAAAAAACATCAAAGAAAAAATAGAGAAGTTCAGTATTATCAAAGCCATGGAAGCGATGGCGGACTCTCATGTGGTGATTTTGCTAATTGACGGTTCCGAAGGGTTAACGGATCAGGATTTGACTTTACTCGGACTTGCCATTGAATCTGGTAGAGGTTTGGTGATTGCGGTCAATAAATGGGATAACTTGAGTTCTGACCAAAAAGAGTGGGTTAAAAACGAGCTTAGTTTCCGTCTGCAGTTTGCCGATTATGCCAAGCAACACTTGATTTCGGCTTTGCATGGAACCGGTGTGGGTGACTTGTTTAAAACGATTGATGCGGTACATCTAGCTGCATTTAAGCGAGTTTCGACTTCTGATTTAAACCGTGTTTTAGAGCAAGCGGTGCTTGACCACCAACCGCCACTTATTGGCGGGCGTCGCGTCAAATTACGTTATGCACACTTGGGTGGTTTAAATCCACCAAGAGTCATTGTGCATGGTACGCAAGTCGATAAGTTACCGGCGGCTTATACTAAGTATCTGGTCAATGTTTTCCGTAAAGCTTTCAAATGGGTGGGGACACCTGTCACAGTCGAATATAAAGTGGCGGCCAATCCATTTGAAGGCCGTAAAAGCAAACCGCCTTCCCGTTTATCAGGACGACAAGAAAAGTCTGAAATGAAAGCGAAGCTTAAGAAAAAGAAAAAACCGACTAAACGCCGCAGTTAACTGTGTTGTTGGCAATTTCAATATTAAGTTAAGGATGTGAATCCTTAACTTGAGTTTAAATATAGATTTTTAATCAAAGCTTAGAATCAAATCATCTAACCAAAGAGTTTAATCCATACCATGAGTCCAAATTTGACCAAACGTATTCGCGAAATCCCTTATAACTATACTTCGTTCTCTGATAAAGAGATCGTCTTAAGGTTTTTAGGTGAGCAGTGCTGGACAACGATTGAATCGTTACGCCAAACTCGTAATACTGGACGTTCTGCACGTATGTTGTTTGAAGTTTTGGGCGACATGTGGGTGGTAAGCCGTAACCCTTATATTCAAGGTGATTTGATTGAAAACCCTAAACGCCGTGAAGCGTTAATCGGGGCTTTACAGCATCGTCTTAAAGAAGTTGAAAAACGTCTAAATGGTAATGAAACTGCTGAAGAACTTTTAGAAGCTACTCGTAAGGCCGTTCAAGAGTTTTCTGAATGGTTTCCTAAACAGGTCGTATTACGTCATAAGGTCTTAAAACGTCTTAAAAAATGTACACGTGAAGACAATATCGATTTTGGTGGTTTAGCACGAGTGTCTCATGCCACTGATGCGACCGACTGGCGTGTGGAATTGCCCCTTGTGGTGTTAACTCCGGATACCGAGCAAGAAACCATCGAGATGGTAGAAGCTTGTATCGAATTGGAATTAACCATCATCCCTCGTGGAGGTGGGACGGGGTATACCGGTGGAGCCATACCATTACATCAAAACACCGCGGTAATTAACACTGAAAAACTCGAATTCATGAGTTTGGTTGAACAAGCTGAACTTCCTATGATCGGTAAGGTACCGACCATTCGTACTGGTGCTGGTGTGGTCACGCGTAGAGTATCTGAGCAAGCCGAACGTTTCGGTTATGTGTTTGCGGTTGACCCTACCTCTCAAGACGCTTCCACCATAGGTGGAAATATCTCTATGAACGCGGGGGGTAAAAAAGCGGTTTTATGGGGTACAACCCTGGATAATCTAGCGTCTTGGAGAATGGTTACTCCGGATGCCAAGTGGCTGGAAGTCGAGCGTGTAAACCACAATTTAGGCAAGTTGCAGGATCAGCAAACCGTTATTTTCGATATCCGTCGTTATGAGAAAGATGGACAGACCCAGATTGGTGAAACTGAGCGCTTGGAGATTCCAGGTTCTGGTTTTAGACAGGCAGGCCTGGGTAAAGATGTTACCGACAAGTTTTTAAGTGGTCTTCCAGGGATTCAAAAAGAAGGATGTGATGGCTTGATCACTTCAAGCCGCTTTATCGTGCATCGTATGCCAAGTCACACCCGTACAGTTTGTTTGGAGTTCTTTGGTACCGATTTGAGTTTGGCGGTTCCGGCCATTGTCGAGATTTTAGATTACGTTGAGTCAAAGAAGAAAGAAGGCATTTTAATTGCCGGTCTTGAGCATCTGGATGATCGTTATATCAAAGCGGTCAAATACAACACCAAGGCGAGCCGTAAAGAATTGCCCAAGATGCTGTTGCTGGCCGATATTTGCGGTGAAAACGGTTTTGAAGTGGCCAACACTTGTACCGAAATCGTCGCACTTGCCAATAAACGTAATGCCGAAGGTTTCATTGCGGTTAGTGATGAAGCGCGTAAGCGTTTCTGGTTAGACCGTTCACGCACGGCGGCGATTTCATCACACACCAACGCGTTTAAAATCAATGAAGACGTGGTTATCCCGCTTGATCGTTTGAATGAATACAATATCGAAATCGAAAAAATCAATATTGAAATGTCGATCAAGAACAAAGTCGATATCCTAAATGCTTATATTGATTATTTTGAAGGCGATATCCCAGAGTTTAGTCAAGCGGATGATTTTGAAGATATTTCTGGACCATCCAACTACTTTAGAGGCAAGGTTGAAGAAACCTTGCAACATTTTAAAACAGTCAAAACCCGTTGGTTAGGCAAACTTGAGCGCCTGAATGCACCTGTTAACGAATGTTTGGATCTGTTGCCTGAAGAGTTTCATGGCAATGTGCGAGAAGGCGATACGTTAGCCAGTCTATTTTTGCGTCGTGAAACCGTGCTCTCCTATAGAAAAGAGGTGAAGGAGTTCCTGACTCAGACATTCTTAGGGCACGATTTTGAGGCTCTGCACAAGCGATTAGATAAAATACATTCGGAGATCCGTACTGCCAGACTGTTTGTCGCGTTACACATGCATGCTGGTGATGGCAATATCCACACCAATATTCCTGTGCATTCTGGAAACTATGAGATGGTGCACCTTGCGGAGTCATTGGTTGACCGCATCATGGAAGTGGCGCATCGTCTGGGTGGTGTCATTTCAGGTGAACATGGTATTGGATTAACTAAATTCCAGTATTTGGAAGCGTCTAAGATTGAAGCGTTTGTTAAATACAAAAATCAAGTCGATCCTAACGGACACTTCAATAAAGGCAAGTTGATGCCAGGTTCTGGTTTAGATAATGCCTACACGCCATCATTAAGTTTAGTGAATCAAGAGGCTATCATCTTAGAAGCCAATGAACTTGATGCTTTGAATAATGACATCAAAGACTGTCTTCGTTGCGGTAAATGTAAGCCTGTCTGTCAAACCCATATTCCGCGCGCGAACTTACTGTATTCGCCGCGTAATAAGATTCTGGCAACCGGTCAGGTGATTGAAGCCTTTATGTATGAAGAGCAGACCCGTCGCGGTATCTCTCTACAACACTTTGATGCCATGAACGATGTCGCAGACCACTGTACGACTTGCCATAAATGTGAAACACCTTGTCCTGTGAATATCGACTTTGGTGATGTGTCGATCCGTATGCGTAATATCTTGACTAAGATGGGGCAAAAACGTTCTTCTATCACGGTTAAAGCGGCTTTATGGTTCCTGAACACCAAAAATCCGATGACCATCAAAGTCATGCGTAAGGTCATGATTGGTTGGAGTGCGAATTTCATCACCTTGGGTCACAAGGTGGCAAAATCACTGGGTCTGCTAGGTAAGGCGCGTGATATTCCATCACAATCGACAAAGATTGCTCCTGTACAGCAGCAAGTCATTAATTTTGTACGTAAGCCTTTGAATACCGGGCCTAACCAGTCTACCATGCGTGGTTTATTAGGGCTGGAAGACGCTAATATGGTTCCGATTGTCAGTGACCCAAGCAAAGTCAATGATGATTCGGATGCGGTGTTCTATTTCCCAGGTTGTGGTTCAGAACGTCTGTTCAGCGATATTGGGTTGGCGACCATTGCGATGCTTTCAGAGTCTGGCGCTCAAACGGTATTGCCGCCAGGTTATCTATGTTGTGGTTATCCGCAAACGGCGGCAGGACAAGCCGATAAAGGTGCACAAATTACGGCAGAAAACCGTGCTCTGTTCCACCGTGTGGCCAACACCTTGAACTATTTAGACATCAAAACTGTGATCGTTTCTTGCGGTACTTGTATGGATCAGCTCTTGAAGTACGAGTTTGAGTTGATTTTCCCTGGTTGTAGACTATTGGATATACACGAATATCTGACTGAGAAGGGGATGTCGGTAGAGTCCTCTAATGGTGTGAAGTACCTTTATCATGCACCATGTCATGATCCTATGAAGAAGATGGATGGGACTCAGGTCGCTAAAGACTTGCTTAAAACCGATGAGGTTCTATTGTCTGATCGTTGCTGTAGTGAGGCGGGGACTTTAGCCACCGCTAGACCGGATATTTCTGAACAATTACGTTTCAGAAAAACCATTGAATTAACCAACGGTATCAACGAGTTAACCGGGCATGACCGCTCTATTGACGGTGAAGTCAAGTTGTTGACCTCTTGTCCTGCTTGTCAGCAAGGCTTGAACCGTTATGAAGACGAGACTGGCTTGAAAACCGACTATATTGTGGTTGAGTTGGCTAAAAACGTCTTTGGGGAAAGCTGGAAGGACGAGTTTATTCAACGTCTTGAAAAAGAAGGGGTTGAGAAGGTCTTGCTATAGAGTTGGTTTTTCTTAAGATACAAAAAAGGCGCATCTGTATGCGCCTTTTTTATTGCGGATTAGAAAGTCACCAGGCCTGGTGACTTATCTTCATAAGCGATTTATTTTGCTGTTTGTGCCGCGTAAAATGCCGCTAATTCTTTGATTTCAGCGTCTGTTAAGCCTTTTGCAAAGGTAGCCATTGTCGCATCTTTACGGAAACCATCACGGAAGTCTTTTAATTGCTTTTCTAAATAGTTCGCATGCTGGCCAGCAAGTTTAGGAAAGTTAGGTACAACGCTGTTACCATCTGCAGCATGACAACCAACACACATTGCTGCTTTAGCAGGTGCTGCAGGTGCTTCAGCTTGTGCGTTAGCTGACAGAAGTAGGCCTGTTGAAAGTGTCGCAATCAGTAGTTTTTTCATATTGGTTCTCTCTTGAATTAAGTTTTATGTACAGTGGGTTAATTTATAGCGATAGCTCGATTAAATCAAGCCTAAAGCATAAACTCCAGGTATAAAAAAACCGCCTAAGGATAAACCCGAGGCGGTTCTCAGTACGTTAAACTCTATAAATTATAGAGAAGCAACGTATGCAGCGATGTTTTCCATGTCTGCGTCAGAAAGACCAGCAGCCATTGGAGCCATCATAGAAGTCATAGGACCTACTTGCTCACCCGCTTTGTAAGCGTGAAGCTTAGCTACGATGTCAGCAGGAGCTTGACCAGCTAACTTAGGACCAACACCACCTTCAGCAGCGGCACCGTGACAACCAACGCAAGTAGCGAAAGCCGCTTGACCAGCAGTTGCATCACCAGCTTGAGCAGCTGCACCGAAAGAAACTAAACCAGCCGCAGCTAGTGCAATTAATGTATTTTTCATTTGTACTCTCCTAAAGCACTGTGTAAAAAGTTTCGGGTTTTATCCCTGGGTGCAATTACAAACGAAATGGGGCTTAGAGTCAAGAAAGAAGACTTGAGCAACCCTTAATATTACCGGAAATTATGTATTAATTCGTAAGAAGTTGCTTAGAGTCTTTAAAAAACTCCCTTTTACCTTAGATGGCGTTGCTGTTGGTGTTGTCAATATGGGGGGAATTTACTCAAGATATTGCATTTAGTGAGTTTGGGTTTTGCATAACGGCGACTAAAAAAAGACGTTATTCGATTTGAATGATAGACTTATTATCATTTAAATAAATAGTTGGGTTTTATTATGATGTATATTCGTTTGCTCTTGGTGGCGTTGGCGTTATCGGTGTTAACTTGGCTCGTGCTTAAAGCCATTCGTAAACCGGTCAATATCGGCTTGCTTTTTCTTTTTTGGATTGCAACCATCTTTGGCAGCATGGGCTTGTTGTATTTAATATCCGTTTGGTTTGTGTCGAACTAGATGATTTCTCTCTTTATGGGCGTGTGGCTCTAGGATTCAATAGGAAAAGCTTGGTGAAGATTAAGCTTAAGGATTTTGTTCGGCCGCATTCGCTTTAAACTCTTCCAGTAAACGTTGGAAACTCTGATAGCGGCTTAACGCGATTTCATCTTGTTCGACGGCGTCTCGAATCGCACAGTTCGGTTCAATCGAATGGGTGCAGTTATTGTATTTGCATTGGCCCAGAAAGGGCGCGAAATCCGGATAATAACTCTCTAGTTCCGAAAGCGAGCAGGGGGAGGGACTGAATTGTCTGACGCCTGGAGAATCAATTAGGTTTCCGGTGGCGATAAGTTCATCACTTTGCTCATTCTGTTTGCTTAAGTGATATAGGATGCTATTGGTGGTTGTATGTTTTCCCAAACCGGTCGCTTCGGATAGTTGCCCTACACGAATGTCCAAATCAGGAATCAACGCATTGATAAGAGACGATTTTCCTGCGCCGGAAGGTCCGACAAATACACTGTTTTTATCGGCCATAAAGTCTTGCAAGGTTTGTAAACCTTCACTTGATATGGTCGAGGCAGGAATCAACTCGATTCCCATGGCATCGTAGGGTTCCAATAGCGCGGCTATGGCTTCCCAGTCTTCGTCTGTTTCCAGTAAATCGACTTTATTGATGATGATAATCACCGGAATATCGAGCTGTTTGGCCGCCACTAAATAGCGGTCGATCATGTCCGGATGGATGCCGGGGACAACCGGCATGACAATGCCGATAAAGTCGATATTCGCGGCAATCATGCGTGTTTGCCCTCTGAAACCAGGGCGGCTGAGTTCGTGTGTTCTAGGCTCAACTCTCACAACCACACCGGTATTGGCTTCTAAATCGGTTTGCCAAATTACCTTATCACCTGCCACCAATTTGCCTAGATGTTGGCGAATGGCGCAACTGAATGTCCGGCCTTTAGCATCTTCAACAAGTACACGTTTACCAAAACTGGTTATGACCAGGCCTGGTTGCTCTTCACCAAGATGTGAAGAGCTGTTTGCAACGCTTTTCTCAGCGAGTTTTGGACGGTTTTTGTCCGCAACTCGGCGTTTTTGCTGATGTGTTAACTTGCGTTTAGCCATAAGGGGTTATATCACTTCGATTAGTCTAAAAGAGCGTTGATTTTAGCGGCCATAATCATGTCGTTCATGGTTAAGCCCTTAGCGGAATGAGTGGTCAAGGTGATTTCGCAGCTATTGTAATCAAAACAAATTTTAGGGTGGTGGTCTTCTTTATTGGCCAGCCAGGTTACCGCATTTACAAACGCGATGGTTTGGTGGTAGTTTTTGAAGTTGAATGTTTTGGCGATATTGGCGTAGTTCAACGGCGCTTCCCAACCGTCTAAAACACTCAAGTTGCTTTCAATGGTAGGAATGATAATCGGCTTAGAGCCTTTTGGCATATCTTCACAACGTTGGTTTAACAATTCTTGAACTAAAGGCGATGGATGACTCATTTAATATTCCTAAATTTTTGACATTGAGTTTTTGACTTTGAAAATGATTTACCGCTCAATACAGCGATAAATCATGATTTTTAAAACAACTGGAGCCGTGTTTATCTCACGTGTTCTCAGTAGTGTCTTGAGCTAAAGATTTCAAGTGATCAATACGAATTTTAGCCGGTGGATGACTATCGTGATAGGCCGAATACATTGGGTCTGGCGTTAAGGTACTCGCATTGTCACGATACATTTTCAGTAGTGCTGAAATCAGATGTTCGGCACCGACATGTTGCGCGGCAAAGGCATCCGCCTCAAATTCATGTTTGCGGCTTTTAAAGGCACCGATAGGCCCCATAAAAAAGAACATGACCGGCACGGCCGTCATAAACAGCAGTAACGCAATCGCCGGTGATTGGTCAATCATGCCCAGGCCTGTATAAAACTCGGGCAGTTGAATCAACCAGCCTAATAAGGCTAAACCAATCAGGCTGTAAACAGTGCCTTCTATAAGGCGTTTGCGAATATGTCCATGTTTAAAGTGCCCCAGTTCATGGGCTAAAACCGCCTCGACTTCTTCCGGGGTCAGGCTCTCTAGTAAAGTATCAAAGAAAACAATACGTTTATTTTTTCCCATACCGGTGAAGTAGGCGTTACCATGCCCCGAGCGTGACGAGCCGTCCATCACAAAAATCCCATTGGATTTAAAACCGGTGCGTTCCAGTAAATTGGTAATGCGGGTTTTCATCGCTTCATCTTCCAGCGGAGTGAATTTGTTGAAAATCGGCGCAATCCATTTCGGGTACGCCCACATGATGATCAATTGAAAACTCATCCAAACCACCCAGGTATAAAACCACCAGGCCTGGTCAATAAATTGAGTCATGATGCTCAAGATAACCCAAATCAAAGGTAATCCTAACGCAAGGATCAGCAACCACTGTTTGATTAAATCGCTTACGAATTTCATTGGAGTGGTCTTGTTAAAACCGTATTCAGCTTCAATTTTAAACGTGCTCAATAGGCTGAATGGCAGGTGAAGAATCGATAATACCCATAAGGTGGAAAGTAAAAAGCCAACTTCTATCCACTGCGTTTCAAGCCCGCTTCCTAACCATGCGGAATAGATGTATTGAAACCCGCCTCCAAGTGTCATTAACCATAAGATTGCCGCGTCATAAAACAGCCCTAAGCGTCCAAGTTGTAATTTGGCACGACTATAGTCAGCGGCTTTCTGATGAGCTTCCAAGCTGACGGTTTCACTGAAATCTTCTGGAACTTGATTGCGGTTCTTACCGATATGGAACTGGTTTTTGATGTTCAACCAAACTTCAATTAACAGGTTGATAAAGAGAGCGCCTAAGAACAGCGGGGTAATCCAATTCATAATATGCCTATGTTATTTGTATTTTAGGGATGACTATGTTTTCTGTATAAATTCTACGTTAAGATAAGCGCATATTGTATGTTAAGAGCTGTCATCAAGGTAGAAAATCCATTAAAAAGCTTGTTAACCTTTCTGATAAAGCGGGGTGTTGTCAGGTTATTGTTCAGCGCAACGCTTTGCTTTTCAGCGGGTTTGATGGCATAAGCAGCTTAATGTGACAAGCCAATTTGCTGAATGTGAGAATGAATATGAAGTCAGAGAATAACTTAATTTGGATTGATTTGGAGATGACAGGGCTTGAGCCTAAAACCCATAAGATCATTGAGATTGCGACGGTGGTGACCGATAGTGAACTGAATGTTTTGGCGGAAGGCCCGGTGATTGCGATTCAAACCAATCAAGCAGACCTGGATTTGATGGATAACTGGTGTGTTACCCATCATGGTAATTCCGGGTTGACTCAACGGGTGCAGGACAGTCAGGTTTCCATGCAAGAGGCGGAGCGTTTGACCATTGAATTTTTACAACAATATGTCCCGTCTGGAAAATCACCGATGTGTGGCAATAGCATCTGCCAGGATAGACGTTTTATGGTGGAGCAAATGCCCCTTTTAGAAGGCTTTTTTCACTATCGAAATTTAGATGTCAGCACCTTAAAAGAACTTGCACGTCGTTGGGCGCCAAAAGTCTACCAAACGCATAAGAAAAGTGGTGCCCATTTGGCTTTGGCGGATATTATGGAATCGATTGATGAATTAAACCACTATCGTAAACACCTGCTTTTAGCAGAATTTCAAAATGCATAAACCCTTTTAAATGTTAGGGTCAAAGATCCAATATAAACCCAAAATATTATGCATTTATTGCTAAGGGATATTAAATCCTTAATTTTTAAGGCTCTTTTATGACAAAAAGGGCTTAAAAGTCCGTCTTTATGGTTCTAAATAGTAACAAAATCTTATATAATTCTTCGCTTGTCACTTAAAAAAGACAGTGACTGTTTTTATCTAATTTTTGCTATTTTTTTGAGTATCGTTTTTAACCGTTTTTTTTAAGTGTTGATATTTATAAAAATGGCTTTTTACTAAGAGGAACTAAGTTGTGGAAATGACTGGTGCCCAAATCCTGGTACATTATCTTCAGGACGAGGGAGTAGAGCATATATGGGGTTATCCTGGTGGCGCTGTTCTGCCAATTTACGATGCCCTTGATACGGACGCTGATAAATTAAATCATATTTTAGTGCGTCACGAACAAGCAGCGGTACATGCTGCAGATGGTTATGCGCGCTCTACAGGTAAACCAGGAGTGGTCCTTGTAACTTCGGGTCCTGGTGCGACCAATGCCGTAACAGGTATTGCAACCGCCTATATGGATTCGATTCCAATGGTTTGTATTACCGGTCAGGTGCCTACGGCAATGATTGGTTTAGATGCATTCCAAGAAATTGATACCGTTGGGATTACAAGACCAATCGTAAAACACAACTTCTTAGTTAAGGATGTTAACGAACTTGCTGATACGCTCAAAAAAGCGTTTTATTTAGCAACAACGGGCCGACCAGGCCCTGTTGTAGTTGATATTCCGAAAGATATCCAAACCGCCAAAAGCTCTTATGTATATCCACAAGAAGTTGATATGCGCTCCTATTTGCCTGTGACAAAAGGCCATAGCGGACAAATTAAGAAAGCTGTAGAAATGATGCTTTCAGCCAAACGTCCTATTTTATATACCGGTGGTGGTGTTGTTTTAGGTGAAGCTTCTGCTGAACTGACCGAAATGACACGTAAATTAGGCTTCCCGATTACGCAGACTTTGATGGGGTTGGGGGCTTTCCCTGCTTCGGATAAACAATCTGTAGGTATGTTGGGTATGCACGGAACTTACGAAGCGAACCTTTCCATGCATCACAGTGATGTGATTATTGCGATTGGTGCGCGTTTTGACGACCGTGTAACCGGTAATTTAGAGAAGTTTTGTCCTGACGCTAAGATCATTCATGTGGATATTGACCCTGCGTCAATCTCAAAGAACGTCATCGTTGATATTCCAATCGTTGGCCCTGTAAAACAGGTTTTGACGGAAATGAACGCGATTTTAGATAATACCGAGCTTAAATCTGATGAAGCCGCTTTAGCCGAGTGGTGGGAGCAGATTGAGAAATGGCGTGCGACCGATTGTCTGCGCTACGATACCATGGGCTCTAAAATCAAACCTCAGGCTGCGGTTCAAGCTGTATGGGAAGTGACTAACGGTGATGCTTACGTGGCATCAGATGTTGGACAACACCAAATGTACGCTGCGCAGTACTATCCATTTGATAAGCCACGCCGTTGGTTGAATTCAGGTGGTTTGGGCACGATGGGCTTCGGTCTACCTGCGGCGATGGGGGCGCAAATGGCGTTCCCGGATGCAACGGTTATTTGTGTAACGGGTGAAGGTTCGATTCAAATGAATATTCAAGAACTTTCAACTTGTATGCAGTATGGTCTGCCGGTAAAAATCATCTGCTTGAATAACGGTTTCTTAGGTATGGTGCGTCAGTGGCAGGAGTTCTTCTATGAGCGCCGTTACTCAATGTCATACATGGAATCTTTGCCTGACTTTGTTAAGTTGGCTGAGTCTTATGGCCATGTAGGTGTTCGTATTGATGATCCTAAAACCATGAAAGAACAGCTTGAAGAAGTGTTCTCTGATAAAAACAAAGACCGTTTGGTATTTGTTGACATCATCACGGATCAACAAGAAAACGTTTACCCAATGATTCCTGCCGGTGCAGGTCTTAATGAAATGATTTTGGTATAGGTGCAAACGATGAAACATATTATTTCGATGTTAATGGAAAATGAATCGGGTGCCCTTTCACGCGTTGCAGGCTTGTTTTCAGCACGTGGCTATAACATTCATGCATTAACGGTGGCACCGACTGAAGACGACTCTCTTTCACGTTTAACTTTGGTTACCAGTGGTACTTCTGCACAAATAGAGCAGGTGGTTAAACACTTGAATCGTTTAATTGATGTGGTGAAGGTGTTGGATTTGACGGAAGGTTCACATATTGAACGTGAACTGATGTTGATCAAGCTTTCGGCAACGGGCGATATGCGTGAAGAATATAAGCGTTTAGCGGATATTTTCAGAGGCGATATCATTGATGTCACCGCCACCACTTACACCGTGCAGATGGTGGGTGAGTCTAAAAAGCTAGACGCCTTTATCGATGCCATTGATCCAGTACTGATTTTAGAAACAGTACGTTCTGGAACAGTGGGAGTGATGCGTGGAGAAAAGTGTTTACACGTATAACTAAGTCGTTGATAATGCCCGCATAACTTAAGCGGGTATTTCAAAACCCCAATTTTGATTTAATCAATATTATTCAAATATTATTTAATTAGTAACAACGAATACCGGTTTAAGGTATTCAATTAAAGTAAGGATATAACAATGCAAGTTTATTACGATAAAGACTGCGATCTATCAATCATCCAAGGTAAAAAAGTAGCTATCATTGGTTTTGGTTCTCAAGGTCACGCTCACGCGGCTAACCTACAAGATTCTGGTGTTGATGTTACTGTCGGTCTTCGTGCTGGTTCTTCATCAATCGCTAAAGCAGAAGGTTACGGCCTAAAAACGGCTGACGTTGCAACTGCGGTTGCAGGTGCGGACGTTGTTATGCTTCTTACTCCAGATGAGTTCCAATCAGTTCTTTATAAAGAAGAGATTGAGCCAAACATCAAGCAAGGTGCGGTTTTAGCATTCGCACACGGTTTTGCAATCATCTATAACCAAATCGTTCCTCGTAAAGATTTAGACGTAATCATGATCGCTCCAAAAGCACCTGGTCACACTGTACGTTCTGAATTCGTTCGTGGTGGTGGTATTCCTGACTTGATCGCTGTTGAACAAGATGCTTCTGGTAATGCAAAAGCAATCGCTCTATCTTACGCTTCTGGTGTAGGTGGTGGTCGTACAGGTATCATCGAAACTACTTTCCGTGACGAGTGTGAAACTGACCTGTTCGGTGAGCAAGCGGTTCTTTGTGGTGGTGCGGTTGAGCTTGTTAAAGCTGGTTTCGATACCCTTGTTGAAGCGGGTTATGAGCCAGAGATGGCTTACTTCGAATGTTTACATGAGCTTAAGCTTATCGTTGACCTAATGTTCGAAGGTGGTATCGCAGACATGAACTACTCAATCTCAAACAACGCTGAGTACGGTGAGTATGTGACTGGTCCACAAGTTATCAACGCAGAATCTCGTGAAGCGATGCGTCAAGCACTTAAAAACATCCAAACAGGTGAATACGCTAAGCAGTTCATCCTAGAAGGTCAAGCGGGTTACCCATCAATGACTGCGGCTCGTCGTAACAACGCTGAGCACGGAATTGAAGTAGTTGGTAAAAAGCTTCGTGCTATGATGCCTTGGATTGCGAGCAATAAAATCGTAGACCAAGAGAAAAACTAATTTTTTAGCGGCTTGTTTTGCCAATCTCTGCGTTGGTTAATGACTCGCTTAGTTTACTAAGCTTCGACATTAACCGCCTTGACCTTGGCAAAAACGCTCGCTAAAAAGGTTTTGTTTAAACCCCGTAAATCGTTTGATTTATGGGGTTTTTTATTGCCTGGAATTTTTGGTTTGAAATGTGACCAGGCCTGGTAGGTTGGCTTGTTTTGCCAATCTCTGTGTTGGATTCAAACTCGTTTACCCAAGTTGGTTAACTACGTAAACTTCACTTGAATCCGCCTTGACCTTGACAAAAACGCTCGCTAAAAAGGTTTTCTTAAAACCCTGTAAATCTTAACGATTTATGGGGTTTTTTATTGCCTGAAATTTTTCGTTTGAAATGTGACCAGGCCTGGTAGGTTGGCTGGCTTTGCCACTATCTGTGTTGGATTCAAACTCGTTTACCCAAGTTGGTTAACTACGTAAACTTCACTTGAATCCGCCTTGACCTTGACAAAAACGCTCGCTAAAAAGGTTTTCTTAAAACCCTGTAAATCTCAACGATTTATGGGGTTTTTTATTGCCTGAAATTTTTGGTTTGAAATGTGACCAGGCCTGGTAGGTTGAGCTGTTTTAGATATTGTTGCTAAATCCAGCTTTTGAAAATTGTAAATTTTTATATGGGTGTAAGAATCTTTGGTTCTGATAATCACCTTAAGATATGGACATATCAGGGGTTTTCTACGATATTAACACAGCTAGATTTCAATATAATTTGCATAAAATTTTTGGAGATAATATCAGATGGGAAAAAATAGATGGCTGATGGCCTTAGCCGCAGTAGGGGTTCATATTTGTATCGGCTCGGTATACGCTTGGAGTGTATACGTTAACCCGATTAAAGAAGAGATGAATTGGACGTTAACCGACGTTACGATTGCGTTTAGTATCGCGATTTTCTTCTTAGGTTTATCCGCCGCTTTAATGGGTAAGTTTGTTGAGAGAAATGGCCCAAAAGTTTCGGCTATTATCGCTGCGGTGTTATTTGGTTTGGGAACGGTAGGTTCTGGTCTTGCCATTTTGATGGAATCCAAAATGCTTTTATACTTCTTTTACGGGGTCGTTGGCGGTTGTGGATTAGGTATTGGTTATATCGCACCGGTTTCCACACTGGTGAAGTGGTTTCCAGATAAACGTGGTTTGGCCACCGGTTTGGCCATTATGGGCTTTGGATTCGCATCGGCAATCTGGGGGCCAACCATTAAAGTGTTGATTTCATCGATTGGTTTATCCACAACATTTATTGTTTTGGGTACAACCTACTTTGTGATTATGTTTGCATCGGCACTGTATTTAGAAAAACCGGAAGAGGGTTATTTGCCTGAAGGCTTCAAGAAGAAAGTGGAAGCTGGCCATAAAACAATCAAACAAGACCTTGCCATGCTAGGACTGCATGAAGCGGTTAAGACTCCAAGATTCTATGGCCTATGGTTAATGCTGTTCATTAACGTGACCTGCGGTATCGCGATTATTGGTGTGGCCTCCCCATTACTGCAAGAGGTTCTGGGTGTCTCTGCGTTGGTTGCCGCCGCAGCGGTTGGTTTAATGGGAATTTTCAATGGTGCGGGCCGTATTTTCTGGGCATCGTTATCGGATTATTTAACCCGTCCGATTGTCTATATTATTTTCTTTGCTACCCAGGCTGTGGCGTTTTACACTTTGCCCTCGATTGCTGAAATTATCATTTTCCAGGTAATCTTGTATTTCATTATGTCTTGTTATGGTGGTGGATTTGCATCCATTCCAGCGTATATCGGTGATATTTTTGGAACCAAAGAGTTGGGTGCAATCCATGGTTATATCCTAACAGCATGGGCGGCCGCAGGATTGGTGGGGCCATTGATTATTTCAATGGTTAAGGATGCTACCGGTTCTTATTCAGAAACTTTATATGTATTCTCAGGTTTCTTTGGTGTGGCTTTAATCATCTCGATTGCCATGCTGATCAATATCAAATCGATTCAGAAAAAGCAGGACATTGCGCATTAAACATATTTTTTATTATGATGCTTTGGAGTGCATAGATTAAACTCATCATTTTTTTGAGATGGGTTCTGAAAAGCCAGCTTTTTTGCTGGCTTTTTTCGTTTTAGGTGTAGCTGGATTTAGTGAAATTTAAAAAGGTTATGTTGGCATTAATAAAATCCATAAGTCTAATTACTGAAGATTGTACTGTCTGAAATAATCTGGTTTAGCGTTTAAAGGCCTATAAAAGGGGAAAAACTATTAAAGCGAATACTTATATAGAATAAAACTATCAATTAGTTAGGTTTAATTGATTAGACAGATTATTGCAGGATGTTCAAAGATAAATATCATCCAAGACCTCAACAAAACAAAGGAGTTAGTTATGTCTCACGGAAAATGTCCTGTAATGCACGGTGCGAATACTGAAACACAGTCTTCGGTAATGGATTGGTGGCCTAATGCGTTGAATTTAGACATTCTTCATCAGCACGATAAGAAAACCAACCCGATGTCTGACGATTTCAATTACGCCGCCGCCTTTAAAACATTGGATTTAGAAGCCCTTAAAAATGACTTGAAAGCATTGATGACCGATAGCCAAGAGTGGTGGCCGGCTGACTGGGGACACTACGGTGGTTTGATGATTCGAATGGCTTGGCACTCGGCGGGTTCGTATCGGGTTGCTGATGGACGCGGTGGTGCGGGTACCGGCAACCAACGTTTTGCTCCACTGAACAGTTGGCCAGACAACGTTAACTTAGATAAGGCTCGACGTATTTTGTGGCCGATTAAAAAGAAATACGGCAACAAAATCTCCTGGGCGGATTTAATGATTTTGGCTGGAAATATGGCGTATGAATCCATGGGGCTTAAAACATTCGGTTTTGCAGGGGGGCGTGAAGATATTTGGCATCCAGAAAAAGATATCTACTGGGGTTCTGAGAAAGAGTGGCTAGCGCCTAGTGGCAGTGAAGGGAGTCGTTATTCTGGTGAACGCGATTTAGAAAATCCATTGGCCGCGGTCATGATGGGGTTGATTTATGTCAACCCTGAAGGGGTGGATGGTCATCCCGATCCGTTGAAAACGGCGGAAGATGTACGAACCACCTTTAAACGCATGGCGATGAATGATGAAGAAACCGTCGCTTTGACAGCCGGTGGTCATACAGTTGGTAAGTGCCATGGTAATGGTGACCCGGCTGAATTAGGTGCCGACCCGGAAGCGGCCGCTATTGAAGAGCAGGGACTGGGTTGGAACAACCATACCTCGCGCGGTATTGGGCGTAACACGGTTTCTAGCGGGATTGAAGGGGCTTGGACAACTCATCCAACGCAATGGGATAACGGCTACTTCTACCTGTTGTTCAACTATGATTGGGAATTGAAAAAATCACCTGCAGGAGCGCATCAGTGGGAGCCAATTAACATCAAGGAGGAAGACAAGCCTGTTGATGTTGAAGACCCTAGCAAGCGTTATAACCCGATTATGACCGATGCGGATATGGCGATGATCAAAGATCCGATTTATCGAGAAATCTCTAAGAAGTTCTATGAGAATCCAGACTATTTCTCAGAAGTTTTCGCTCGCGCGTGGTTTAAGCTGACCCACCGTGATTTAGGTCCAAAAGCGCGTTATTTAGGAGCGGATGTACCTGATGAAGACTTGATTTGGCAAGATCCGATCCCTGCGGTTGACTATACGTTAGATGCTGCAGAAATCGCGGAACTCAAAGCAAAAATCTTAGCCTCAGGATTGAGTGTTTCCGATTTGGTTGCCACTGCATGGGATAGCGCTCGTACTTATCGTGGTTCCGATATGCGTGGTGGTGCGAATGGTGCCCGCATCCGCCTAGCGCCCCAAAAAGATTGGGCAGGTAATGAACCTGAACGTTTACGCAAAGTGTTGGGTGTACTTGAAGGCATTCAATCCGGGCTTGATAAACCCGTGAGTATGGCCGATTTAATCGTACTGGGTGGTACGGCAGCGGTTGAATCTGCGGCGAATCATGCGGGTGTGGCGGTGACGGTGCCATTTGCTCCTGGTCGTGGTGACGCAACGGCAGATATGACGGATGTAGAGTCGTTTGAATATCTTGAGCCAGTACACGATGGTTTCCGCAACTGGTTGAAAGCGGATTATGTGGTTTCGCCTGAAGAGATGATGTTGGATCGTGCGCAACTGTTAGGTTTAACCGCTCCGGAGATGACGGTGTTAGTAGGTGGGATGCGAGTTTTGGATACCAATCATAGTGGTAGTAAACACGGCGTATTTACTCATCGTGAAGGTGTATTGAGCAACGATTTCTTCGTGAATTTAACGGATATGGCGAATAGCTGGCATCCAACCGGAGAGAATAGCTACGAACTTCGTGATCGTAAATCGGGTGCGGTTAAGTGGACGGCCACACGGGTCGATTTAGTCTTTGGCTCGAACTCGGTTTTGCGCTCCTATGCCGAAGTTTATGCACAGGATGATAATCAAGTGAAGTTCGTAAATGACTTTATTGCGGCGTGGACAAAGGTGATGAACGCCGATCGTTTCGATCTAGCTTAAAGCTCATTTAGTCTCTGTGGTGAATTCGATGGAATTGCCATTTCCAGCATTTGCTAACAGAAAACAAAAATCTTTAAATGTAAACGCTGAAAAATCAAAACCCTATGTTGGCTTGGCTAATGTAGGGTTTTTCAATAACGGCGATTTTCAAAGCATTTCGTCACTTCATGACGGCTTAGTTTCTGTTTAGAGCAAAGATTGTTTAACAAACTGGACTCTATTCTGGTTTTAACCAGGCCTGGTCGATTGGTAACCGCTTTGTCTAGGCATTGACGATGGATTGAATGATAACTTCAGGGTCCTCTTCCGTGGTGGTGTAAATCCGGATGTTATCTTGGCTTAAACGATTACTTAATCTTTCTCCCAGACCTTGGGTAATAAAAACACTGATACCATAAAGAGGATGTTCGGGGTTTTGAGATAGAGCTCCCGAGAAGTTTTTGAAAACCTGCTCTTTGGATAATTTAATATGAGATTTCTTGATATTTTTATCTTGGTCAATCTCATAGATTAAGTACCCTGGGCATTTGCCCGCGTGGCCGGAAATGGTTTTAGCGTTTGGGCTGGTAATGGCGATTTTCATGATTGTCCTTAAGATATAGAGCGCTTAAGTAAAGGCGCTTGAGTAAAAACACTGCTCAGATTAAAACAAGGAATCCAGCGGGCTGTTACGCATCGGTTTGTTCTGATTATCAACGGTCACCACCGTGGTTTTGGCACTGGCTAAAAGTGCATCAGTTTCATTGCTGTATATGTGCTGTTCAAAACAGACTTTCAAGCGTGACTCTCGGTGTGGTGTCAAGCTGACCCTGAATTGATCATGCGCTCGAATGGACGACTTATATTCAATCTCGATTTTAGCGACCATCAGGTTTATGCCTTGTTTGGCAAGTTGGGCGAAATCTATCTGGTGATCAAGCAAAAACCGATGCCGAGCGTGTTCAAAATAGTGTTGATAGTGGGCATTATTAACCACGCCCTGTATATCACACTCATGGTCACGCGCCTCCATATTTACACTGAACACTTCTGTTAGTTCGTTCTGGTTCATAAGGTTTTATTAGTGTTGGTCATTACAGATTTGCTGTAGATATACGGCTTTACTGGTTTTGGCCAAGAACAGCAAAACGATGAATAGTAAAAACAGGTGGATGGCTATGCCGATATAGAGATAAACCTCATGCTGGGTGATGTGCGCCATCTTATAACTGGCAATTGCCATAGCGGCTAATGGGAAGGTAAAGGCCCACCAAGATAAGGCAAAACTCAGTTTCATAAACTTGCCTGCCGATACCAACATTAACAGCGTCATGGCTAAACCGAAGAAATACAACACCATGGCAAACTGGTTAAGTTCTTGGTTGTTTAACGCCAGGTAAGAGATAAAGCCCACCGCAGGAGGGGCGATAAAGATGAATAAAGTTGGGATGAGTTTTTGCTGTAATGGCGTGTGAAAGATAATCCGGTTGACCAAAATCGCTTTAACAATAATCCAAAAAATGATGCCAACGGAGAAAAAGAACCAGCTGACTTCGATTGGCGCGTGGTGAATGCCGACGATAGGTACCACAATATTACCGACAATCGGAATAAACCAAGCGGGGTTGGAGTGTTCTGGAGTAAAGAAGTCATGGTGAATCCAGTTGTACAATACCCAATAGGTCAGACTAATTTGTAAGATGGCACCTGAGATCCATAGGTATTTGGATAACTCCGCGTATCCTAGATTATAGAAAGCGATGCTTAGTAACAATAGACTAATGCTGATTGTGGGTACAAAGTTCATTTTGATGGGGTGTTTAAGTTCCGCAATGACCTCTTTTGGAAACTTGAGAATTTTATAACCGTACATGGTCAGTAAAATCGCAAATAGTAACACGGTCAAACCAAGTGATAGGTCAACGAATGATGCGCTACTATTGTAGATTTTTGCCAGTTCGATAAAGGCGATGCTCAGTCCGCTTAACCCCATAATCATGCCAAAGAAGCTGGCCGGAAAATAAGCGATATTTTGTAATCTTTGTAACATGTTGTTTTCCTGTTATATGTGAAGAAAAGACAATCGGTTAGCGAAAAGCACTTCTACGGCTAAGCACTTTTGCTTTGTATACAAAACTACCAAAAGGAATGAGAGAGGCAATGAATCCTACGGCGGCATATTTCTTTTTTAACTTGAGTTTTGAGATTGCATAGAAAATAAACAGGTTAAAGAGGATAAATAAAGCGCCGTGAATCGGCCCTATAATCGTGACCGCTTCAGGAACCCCAGCCAAACGTTTCATGGGCACTGCGACAAACAGTAAAAGCAGCAGAGAACTTCCTTCTAAAATTGAGAGTGTTTGTAACGTTTTCATCATGTTGGGTCTTTTGTTTCAGGGAATAATCGTTTTTAAAAATACTTGGTTTTGTAAACTCATATCGGATGAATAGATCAGTTTACAAAACCAATGATTCTTACAGAGGTAAAAGGATGCCTCTCAAAATCTTTCGAGAGGCGTTTTTTAGGAGAGTCGGTTGCTGTTTTTATACTGCAACCACGGTCAACGTGCTTAACCACCACATTAACGCAATGGAGCCAAACGTTAAAATTAACCCCCAAATAATGGCTTTAATTCCTGTCATGATTGTCTCCTTGTTTATTCAACGTCGCGTAGTAATACGCTAACGCTTGGATTTCATCATCCGTTAAGTCGTGGGTGAATTGTGCCATGCCTTCGTTGACATCGTTATGACGATGTTTTCCTTGATAAGCTTTCATGGTGCGTACAAAGTATTCTGGAACTTGGCCGGCAATGGCTGGGGTAATGCCTTTACCTTCGCCATGAGCACCATGACAAGATGCGCAAGGTACTATCATGCGGCTTACATCACCTTTACGTACCAGTCGGTCGATATCGGCTGCAACCGGCTTGGTTTCGATATCCCAGGTCGTTGCTGGATTGCTGGCATAAAAAGCCGCTACATCGGCAATCTGTTGGTCATCCATTGCTTTGGCAAGCTTAACCATAATATTGGCTTGTTTATAGTTTTCCCAGCGACGACCATCTCGATAATCTAACATCATCTTAGTGGTGTATTCAGCCGTTTGACCATTTAACGATGCATAGTTACGGGAAGGGGATTCTCCCTTTTCACCATGGCATGCATTACACATCATCTGTTCATGAATCTTTTGGCCGTTTGTAGCCTCACCTCGAGGCATCGCCTTGATCTGGTTTTCTAAGGCGAAGTTAGACCAAGAAGATGCATGAGGTTTTTCATCATGACCCGAGAATGCCGCACTGCTCGCAAGAGTTGCTGAAACTAAAGCAGTGACTAATAAAGTCTGTTTTAACATATCTTTTTCCTCACTACTTTTCATTAAGAGAACACATCTTTAACAAATTCACGTTGCCAGTTCTTTTGGTAAACCGCTTCTAGAATTGGTTGCGCTGTTTTTTCCGTAATAGGTGAAACACCTGCTGATTTGCCTTTTGGTTGAATCAGTCCGTCACGTACTTCGTAAATCGCCGCGATGGATACACCGTAGTTTTCACCCGCTAGACTGTAGCAAACATTCGAGTAGATTGCCGTACCAGGAGTTTGCCCTTTAAGGGTGTCAGCAACCGCTTGCGCACAAACCTTCGCTTGTGAATTGGCAGAATAACCTGATTTAGGCATCGCATCGGCAATTGAGCTGTCACCTAATACATAGACTTCTTTTTGAATGGACGATTCCATGGTGTTTCGTTCAATAGGACACCAGCCAGAAGAGTTGGTTAACCCTAGCTTCTGTGCCAAGACACCCGCACGCTGATTAGGGATGATATTGATTACATCAGCTTTAAAATCGCCACCATCCGTCTCAACCGTTTTGGTTGCGGCATCTAAACGTACTACTCGACCGCCTTCAGAACCAGATACCCATTCAATTAAAGAGTTATCTGACTTGTAGCCGTATAAACGTTCCCAGGCCTTCTTAAAGGGTACATCCTTAGTAAAACGGTCTTTAGGGTCAAGTACAATCAACTTGGCCGTAGGATTGTGCTTTTTAAAATGCTCGGCAAAGAATGAAGCTCTTTCGTATGGTCCTGGAGGACAACGGAAAGGGTTTTGTGGTGGAGCGATAATCGCGGTACCACCTTGCGGCATAGCAAGTAATTGCTCTCTTAACTTAAGAGTTTGAGGGCCAGCCTTATAGGCATGTGGAAAATCGCCAGCGGCTAATTCCGCGTCATAACCTTCATAGTCTTCAAACTTAAAGTCGATACCAGGGGAAACCACTAACTTGTCATAAGAAACGGTTTGGCCCTTTTGAGTGCGGACTGTTTTCTTGTCAAAATCTGCTCCAACCACCTTATCGATGATGACATTGATATGGTATTTCGAACTGACGGTATTTAGGTTGAATGTCAGTTCATCTAAAGTGTGCATCCCTACAATGACGTCATTACTTCTTAAACAAGTAATGTATTCCGGCTCTTGTTCAATAATGGTGATTTTTACGTCAGGGTCTGCGAAACGTAGGTATTTTGCAAAAGTTGAACCACCAACACCACCACCTAAAACCACTACGTGGGCGGCCGATTTTGCAAACGCTTGTTTGCTTGCCCCAAAAATCCCCGTACCTGCAACAGCAGTGGCACCAAACAGTTTGATTAAGTCACGACGGGTGATTTTTTGATCAAAAGTCTTATTTTCTAACTGGCTCATTTTTGACCTCCTGTCGAATTTGCTTTTTGTGCTTCATTTAAGCTTGTGTTTTCCCACTGCTTAAGAGGCTGCTTTTCAAACCAAACAGCCATCGCTTCGATTTCTGCATCGGTAAACCCACGTGCCACACGATCCATAATGATTGCAGGACGAGTACCTTCACGGTAAGCAATCATTGCTTTGGTGAACTGTTCCACAGGCATCCCCGCTAAAGGTGGCATGGCTTCTAAAAACTCTTGTCCGTTGGTGCCGTGACAAGGAGCACATTGCCAAGCCATGGCCGAGCCCGTTGCGATAGGATTTTGTCCTTCCGCCAAGACCGGTTGAGCAAGCGTAAGAGCGAAGGCACTGATTAATAATTTCGTTTTCATATTATTCTCCTATTGCGCCCACACGTAAAAACCGACCACAAAGAATTGCAGTGTCCAAATAGCCACCACCCAGATAGCGATAGTTCCCATACGGTTAACCATTGGGCTTGGTGTGTAAACCCCCACGGTTTGGCCAGCCTGCCAAGCAATCGTCAGGAAGTAGGCTAAAACCGTACCACCTACAATCGCAAAGGTTAAGAAGAACAGGCCTGTTGAGTACCAGTCCATAACGACCTTATAGTCCATGAAATCGTAACCGAAGAAACCATCTAAGATGCCATAACGAAGCATTTCACGCGAAATGGCGACCACTAGACCAATCACTAAAGCCATCGGCAGAGCCATATAGCTACAGAACATGGCATCACCACGTAAACGAACCTGAGCCCAAATTGCATAGAACAGAACCATAACGCCACCGATAATGCCCCAGAAAGAGGTTGCAAAATCACCTGCAGTTTCTGGAATGGTCATCATCCAAGCAACATATAAAAGCGCAGAGATTACAGAGCCAAGTTTTATCCATTTTTTACCAATCTTGGCTGCCCAGTTCAGGTATTCATGGTCAGCGTCTTCACGAACCATTTTAAAGCGACGGTAAGTCACTAACATGCCGCCTGTTACAGGGATTGCCATGCTGATAAAGAACGCGAAACGCCATAGGTTGTATGCATGCAACTGAGTACCTGAGTAATCAATCACACCGTTTTGCACATACCACTCTTTCCATAATTCTGGATGTAGTATCTGAGAAGTTAGGCTGTGCATGATAAAACCGACCACTAACATCAAAGCCAAGCTGGTTAGCATCCAAACTTTGCCTTTTGGTTCTTTGGTTTTATCTTTCTCTTTACTGTTCATGAAGTAGTAGGCATACATAGCCCAATAAGCAAAGATGAGAATTACGATAAACGCAATTACCCATACGGCAGATAGTACGTTCGAGGTATACCAGTGTGGGTCATAAACCACCTGCACGAACAGCAGGGGAGCAACACCGATTACAATGGCGACCGATACTGAAACTTTTGCAATTTCAAGCATCGCTGCCGCTAGACGACGCCATTTAGCATCGTTTTTAAAAGCACCAAAAATGGTGATGACTGATGTACCCAGCATCAACTGTACAAACAGAATGTGCAAGGCAAAGGTCAATACCCCTAAGCCGATAAAGATAATAGGGTAGGTTGGTATGCCAGCAGGATTACGCAGTGCATACATCATCTCGGTTACTTGAGTAACTTGTGAAGCGTCCATTATTTCACCTCCTGTGAGAGTTCAAGTACTGCAACTTTGTCCATTGCATTCTTCTCAACTAAAGCACGGTCACGGTTTTCAACTTCTTGTTTAATTGCCGCGGTGATTGCTTTCTGACCCCCATTGTTATTCATAACAAGGTAAGCCGATAAAGCTTCAACTTCAGAATCTAACATTGGCATTTTCGGCATATAAGCGATATTTCCTGTTGTTAGAACCCCTTTGACGTACTTCTGCATACGTTCTTCGGTTACGCCGTCTGGGAAATAACGGTGCAGAGGGCGAATCCCGGTTTCACTTGGAGAGTGACAGTTTGAGCAATAAACCATGGCGATATATTCACCTGCCTGGATTTTGTTGCCGGCATTAACCGTTTGTAGATGTTCTGGGGTGAACGGGTGTGCTTTTAAGATACCGACTTTTTCGATAGTCGGTAGCTGGGATTTAATATCCATCCCTGGGACATCACGACCAATCACTTGGTTTGAATAGACATATTGACCCGCAACATAAGGTTTACGCATGGATTCACGAGCGGTCTCTTCTGGCCATAAACCGGCCACTAGGATGATGACCGCCATCGCTCCGGCAAAGCTTTCAACAATAATCTTTGGCTGTAGCATGGTTACGATGAAGTAGCCTAAAGTTCCCGCTAATACAATCATAATACTTGGGCCAAAATAATCTGGTAGACGGTTTTCCATCACCAATAATGCTTGCTCTGGTACTGCGGTCAAATATAGTTGGAATAGAGCGGCACCTACTAAGGTTGAGATAATCCCTAACCAACCCAATTTACGCGCCATCTCTTTTTTGAATGCGGGGTCTTTAATGCCGGCAACGACAATTCCACCGACTACCGCAGTCATGGTGAACATGAAGGCGATACGCATGCCTGTTTGAATAAAGGTGTTGGTACCGTAGAAACCATTTAGATAGCCTCCCTCTTCAAACCATACTTCTTTACCAGGTAACATCATGAACGACAAGATACCAACGATAATCAGCAATGTAGCAAAAGAAGCGACACCAAAAATGATGGAGATTTTCATATGGGTACGTTTATCCACTTTACCTACAAGGTAAACAATCATGTAAACGCCCACTACTTCAATAACGAAGAAGACCCATTCAGTAGCCCATTTCCAAACAAATGAGTGGATTAAAGCGCCAATCCCGTTCGGGCTAGCAACGGTAGTGGAGTACCAAATCCCAGGTCCGGTAATCGAGCCGGCAACATAGGTGAATACCATTAAAAAAAGACCATACTTTTTAATGAAATCAAGCAGGTCATCACGATCTTCGCGATAAGCTTTATGTGAAAGATAGGCAAACAACATAGCCGCACCCACGGAGGTGTGAGAAGCGAGTACGTGGAATGTAGCGATTAATGCAACCACCCAGCCAGAACCAAGCATCGGTTCGTACCAAGTAGGATAGAGGCTAATCAAATCCATATGAAATTCCTTACTATTAATGTGGTTTATGCTGCATAAGTTAAACTTATGCTTGGGTTGTATTGTAAAAGGCTAAACTTTCTTTTTGAATTCAAAAGAATTTATTGATAAGGGTATAAAAAAACTTATGATTAAGTTTGGTTGTACGTATTTGATTCTAAATCAAATTTAATTGGATGTGGTGAAAAAATAATTAAATGGTACGTTAAGTTACTAGTTAGGTTGTGACTCTAGAGGCTAATCAGGGGTCGATTAGCCAATGAGTAGAGAGGGATTTTTACTGGGGGGAGATTTTAGAACGCAAAAGTGCTTTCAGGGTTAGCATTGGTTAACGGCGCCAAGTCTGTTTCAAATAACGTTTCCGTTTCCCATTCTTGATCGCTGATGCGAGTAATGACTTGAGCACTCATGGCTGGTGATTCACCTGTGATAACCGCTAGTCTGCCACCCAGTGTTAGTTGTTCTTTATAGCTTTGTGGTACGGTTTGAGTCGAACCGGTCAATACAATCGCATCGTATTGTTTGCCATCATTCCAACCTTGAGACGCATCACCACAAGCAAATTCAATGTTTGTGTAATCCTCCAAACGAGCCTTAGCGATATCCAAAATATCTTGATGGAGTTCAACGGTGGTAACCGATTTGCCTAAGTTTGCCATCAACGCCGTCATGTAGCCTGAACCTGTACCAATTTCCAGTACAGTGTCATTTTCATCAATATCTAGAGCTTGCAGAAGACGGCCTTCAATTTTTGGAGCCATCATGGTTTGGTTATGGCCAATCGGTAACTCGATATCCGAGTATGCCAATGCTTCATTGCCAGCTTCCACAAATAAATGACGAGGAATATCCATTAATAAATCAAGAATTTTGGGGTCCAAAACATCCCAAGGGCGAATTTGCTGTTCTACCATGAAAAAGCGCGCTTGATCTAGATTCATTGTGTTTTCCTTTATTATTCTTTATACATTGTGTGGTTGTTAATAACCCCTAAACGGACAAACCACAAAATTAAAACCGAACGATTATATCTAATAACGCACTCTTTATAAATGCTTTGTTGGTAAACTTATTGATAGAGTTTTGTTTGTTTGGCTTGATTGTTTAGAAATTGCTTGTTTTTACAGGTATTATGGCCAGGTTAACAAATCACAGGTTTTATTCACATCCGCATGCAACACGATAAGATTTTACAAGCACAATCGCCGTTTGTTCGATTCAAACGTGTGGAGTTGCAGAAATACCAAAAAATATCCTATTCAGAAAAGCTACCAGGCCTGTATGAAGACAGTAGTAGCGAAGTTTGGCTCATTGAACATCTTGACATTGATGGGCATTCAATAGAGGCGGTTGTTAAGGCTTATAACAGAACAGATGACATCACCCCGTTTTGGAAAGCCATGCAAATTTTGTTCGGTTTGGATTTATGTGATTCTTATCAGCTGGCAAAATTTAGCTATCCGTTGCTTTCTCAAATAACCAGCCTAAAAATACCTGAAGTATATGACTGTTTGGTCGCTGAGGATGTGTGTGCGCTAGTATTGGAAAACATCAAAGGGCAAACATATTCGGCCAGAGATAGTTGCGCTATGACCGTTCGGCAATTGGCTGGGTTTTTAGCCGAAATGCACTCTCATCCAGTTGAAAAAATCGGTTTCATTACAGAAGAAAATTTAAATGAGCCGGCAGCGCATGCGAATCCGACCGACCAGCGTTTGTTGAAGGAATGGCAAACGAATCTAACAAAAACGATTCTCTCTTTATCCAAAGATATAGAGGTTTCAGAACCTCTGTTAGCCAAGGCTTTGACTGATGTCGAAAAGGTATCCATTACTAAGCTGGTGCCGTTGATGTTGGACTTAAGGTGGGACCAGTTCGCCCAGCAAGATGGAGTTTTGATGGGGATTTATGATTTGGATGCCTTTGTGTTTGCTCCGGTCGAGTTGGATTTTGTGATTTTGGAGTACTTACTCACGCCTAGCCAGCTACAGCTGTTTGAAAAGGAGTATCAGCTCAGAATAGCTGGGCAACTGCCTTGTCTGCAAGGTGTTAGGCATGTCTATCGAGTTTTGCTGTTTTTGATGAATGTATTGGGTGAGTCTGATATGGAAAAATGGATGGCTCAGCCGAGTTATTTTAACGGTAAAGATTGCTGTTAATATAGGTGTTAAACAGCATGTAGTTTTTTCCAGTTAAGATAACCATAGGCGGCTAAAACCAGGTAAACAGTAAACATGACAATGGTGGCGTAAAACCCTGTTTGCCAATACAGAGCAATGGCAAAGCTATCGATTACAATCCAGTACAACCAGTTCTCTATGACTTTACGCGCCATCAGTACGGTTGTCATCACTGAAAAAACCATGACGAACGCATCCAAATAGGGTAGTTGGGTTTCCGGAAAAGAGTCAAGGTAGTAGCCTATTAAAAAGGAAATCACCAGGCCTGCTGTAATATACATAATATGGAACTTAAGCGGGCGGCTAGTGATTGCAATGATGTTTTCCGTATTGTTAACTCCTCGCCATAGGATAAAACCATAAACAGCCATCCCCATATAGTAAAAGTTCAATAAAGCCTGCATGGGAAGCTGCCCCTCCCAAAAAAGCACGGTATAGATTACCGTGCTTGCAAAGGCTGCTGGCCAACACCATGCGGACTCTTTGGCCGCTAAAACAACGTATAGAATACCTAAGCTTGCAGCAAGTAATTCCCAAGAGGATTGAACTGAAAACTGATGGATGATTTCAGTTATCAACGAGTTATCCACAGGTATCAATCACCGCTTTTTCACGGTCTGTACCAATCAGTTTAATCACAAATACGGTTTCCGGTATCTGCTCCAATACTTTAAGCATCTCGGTGTTTAAAGTGTCCATGACGGCTTGATAATCACCATAGATGTGGGTAGACATACTGTTACGTTGAATGGAAACCTCCGGGTGGCTTTCCAGTTCATCGATAAAGTCGATAATAGGTTGGCAGTACTGTTCTCTTAATGGGTACATGCTGATTTCAACAGAAGCTTTCATAATTTTTCCTAAGTTATGGAGGGGTGGTTAAGAGGTTTTTACGGCACGTAATACGATGAACGCCCCTTGGTCATGTCCAGGCAGGATGTCATGACTCTTCTGCTTGGTTTGGTTTTCTGGAAGAACCGTTTGAACCGTTTGGAAATCGCTAAATCCAGCTTGTTCTAAAAACCCTTTAATTTCATTGTAACTGTAAAACGTGGCATCGCAATAAAAAGGGTTTTCATGTTTATGTTTTTCATAAGTTTTACCTAGCTCAGAATTTTTCTCTAAAAATGCGATAATGATTTTCCCGTTATCATTAGTGACACGGGCGGCCTCTTGATAAGCTTTGAGAGGGTTGTCCAAAAAGCAAGTAGAGGTGATGAAAATAGCATAATCGAATTGGTTATCTTCCACAGGTAGTTGTTCAGCAACCCCTTCGATTAACGACAGTCCTCTAAATTTTGCTTGTTCACGCATGGCTAAAGCAGGTTCAATGCCCGTGTCGATGTTAAGTGGTGCGGTAAAGCGACCACTGCCGGCACCGATTTCGATACCTTTCCCTTCAGGAAGCAGTTTTTTGATGGCTTCTATCTCAGCTTGGTAGATGTCTGGATTTTCATCAAACCACTCATCATAAGTGGTCGCGTGGGATTCATATCCTTGGGTTTTAGGCATGGCAATATTCTCTTAATTGATGTTCTAGTGGCAACCACCAGAAAGTTTGATAATAAAAACACTTTCTGGAATCTCTTTTAAGGTGGTGTGTATTTCGGTTTGGAGCATAGGCATGATTTGCTGGTATTCACCAAAAATAAAGGTACTCATTCTGCCGTATTCAATTTCAATCCCCGGATTTTGAGAGAGTCTATCAATAAAATCAATAATAGGCGGACGGTACTGTTCAAGTAAGGGGTACATACTTATTTCAACGGATATTTTCATGACGAGTTCCTGTCAGTGTGTCAGAAAGCAATAAGGGCTCAGACGAGCCCTTAATTGTATTGCTAATCCACTAAGAATTAAAAGTAAACTCTAGCAGTAACACCTAGCTGACGTGGGTCGCCTAATCTGATAAAGCCTCGGTCACCAGAACCATCTAGGTCAAAGTAAAAACCTCTTGTTGCATAACGTTCATCAGTTAAGTTTTTGCTCCAAAGGTATACTTCATAATCTGGTGTTTCATAACCAATTCGAGCGTTAGCAACTACATATGCCTTGGATTCAAAATTATGTACATTATCAAAATAGAACTTATCAACAGCGGTTATATCGGCTTGAGCATAAAACCCGTTTGAACCACTGTATTTTGTACCTAAATTCATTTGGTAGTTTGGGGCATGGGCTTGCTCACGATCAACGATTACATAATAATTAGAAGCTGGATTTCCTTCAACATTGGTTTGGATTAAACCTACAGAACCATATAGGTTCCAGTGTTTATTGCTTGCCCAGTTAAAGCTTCCTTCTAAACCGTAGTTTTGTGCGGAATCAAAGTTTTCAGTATAGAAAAGCCAAGGATCAATTCCTGTAACTGCCGGTGCGGTATAACCGTCAAATTGAGGATTGTGTCTATCCATATAGAAGAAAGTAGTGCTTGTCTTTAAACCATATTCTTTATAGTTTGATTTTAAACCGATTTCATAATTATAAAGGGTTTCAGAATCAAAACTCTCATTAGCCGTTCCGGCTAAGTCAGAGTTGAAGCCTCCAGTTTTGTAACCACGCGTGATACCTGCATAGGCCGCATGTTTATCGTTGTATTTATAACTATAGCTTAAGCTTGCTCCCCATAGCATTTCATCTGGGTCAAAACGGTTGTAGTCATCTTTATATGTACTATCATTACGTTCAGCTCTTAGGCTTGCCGTGATGGTCGTCTTGTTGTTTGTGTGAATATCTAATTGACCGAAGCCAGCGAATTTGTTGATTGTATAATCACTGGAAGATAGCCAGCCCGCATCGTTTTCATGATTAGTTTCATCTAGGTGGGATGCGTATAGCCCGACTAACCAATCTGTATTGTTAAATAATCTAGATTTTGGAGTTGATAACCAACGTAGTTCTTGACTATAGGTCTTGCGCTCTTTTTGGTTTTCATAATTGGCGCCCCAAGCAGTAGTTGGTCCCCAGTCATAATCATAACCATATTTCATGTCTGAGTTTGCGAGACTTGTTTTGCTTTCTAGGACGTAATTGGCATTGCCTTTCCAATTAACCTTCAATGATGCAGCATTAGATAATTGAGTGTCTTTACCTGGATCGTTTGACAAGGTTGTAAAGGTATTATCGGCAGACCAGGCATCATAACCATTATTCAAATCAGCATGAATCACAGATACATCAACGGTTGTGTCTGAATCTGGGAAGAAACGCATCTTCCCGCGTAAAGTGAGTTCATCACGACCATTGGTATCGGTTCTATCCAATGTTTCATTGGTACGGAAACCATCACTGCCGTGTTTGAAGATAGATAAACGATATTGTGGTGCATTTTCTTTGGTGTTGATAGGGCCGCTTGTCACGATACCGAATTCTTTCAAGTTGTCTTGACCAATGGTCAGTTCAGCCATGCCTTCTTCTTCAGCGGTAGAGTCATTGGTTTGGATATTGATTAAACCACCAATGGCGCTTTGGCCATAACGTGTATTTTGTGGGCCGCGTAATACTTCAACCTGCTTGACATCAAATAGATTGCCGACCATGCCAATGCCGCTGAAATCGATATCGTCAATGGCAAAACCAACGCTTGAGTTGGGTGCGCCAGTATATTCGTCACGCTCACCGATGCCGCGAATTTGAATGTGGCGGGCACGCGAGCTTTGTCCTGAGTAGTTGACGTTAGGGGTTTTTAAAAGGACATCGTCAAAATGGGTTGCACCTTGATCTTGTAAATCGGCTTGCGTTTTCACATCCACACTTGCAGGAAGGTCTTGTTCTGTTGATTGGCGTAAATCTGCATTGACTATGATTGGCGCAAGCTCTTCTGCCATAATCGGCGTGCTTAACAGTAGAGTGCTAATGGCAAGCGTTATCGGTTTTAATTTGATATTCATGTGTGTTGTCCTTTTTAGCGAGGAAGGCAATACACAAGCTTGAGTTTTGAAACTCAAAAAAAGAAACAAGACCTTACGAGGTGAGGCTGAATGCTGATTCTTGTGGTATGTTTGCCGTTCCTACGCCAGTATTAACTGGATCAGGTTCAAAGGGTCTTTCAGTATCGAAATCTCAGGCTAGATAAAATAGCCGCCCCTGGCGAACAATAGCTCTATTAGTTTTTAACTCTAGTTATGGTTTAATATGACTACAGCTCAATAAAGCTATCTGATTGATTTTTATGGTTTTAAAAAATGTGCGGATTGTACCTGAATATTGTTTAAAATGAAATGCTGTAAATGGCGTAGGCTTATTCAAGAGGTGGGCTAAGTTTGCTGTGAAACTAAAAAGAGTAAAGGTATATAAATGAGTAATGTTGCAACCCCTAATCCAAGTAAAGAGATTTTGGAGCGTTTAAAGTCTTTAGATGCTTTGCCTCACTTTCCTGAGGCCTTGATGAAGTTAGAGCGAGCAATTGCCAGTGATAGCAATATCAGTGTGGATGATATTGTCTCTCTAGTGGCGCAAGACCCGCGAATGGTCACCAGGTTGATCGAGTTGGCCAATAGCGCAAGATATTCGATGGGAAACAAAGTGACAGCTCTGTCTGATGCTATTGTTTTGATTGGTTATCAAGAAGTCCGTTTAATGGCTCATGCTATCAATTATCAGAGTACGGTCAAGAGAAAACCGCCTTTTAGTGACAAGCATTTTTTAAAGCACGCATTTTTATCTGGGTTGGTGGCGCAAAATTTAGCGAAATTTTTAAAACTGGATTCTGGAGAGGCGTTTTTAGCGAGCTTATTGCGTGATATCGGTATTTATCTTCTCGCAACCGAGGATAGGGATAAGTACCTGGAGGTGATCAAACTTACCGATTATGACATCTCTAAGTTGCCGATGGCGGAAAATAAAATCTTCAACACTTATCATCCATTGATGAGTGCGAGGTTGCTGCAGCAGTGGGGGTTTCCCGTAGAGGTAGTTATGGGGGTGGCATTTCACCATAATCCAGGCAAGGCGGATGATGCATTTAAGCCTATAGCGCATCTGACTTTCTTGTCCGAGCAAGGGGTATTTAGATTAGGATTCGATAATGGGATTGCCGATATCAATGATGAAGATCGAGAAGAGCCTTCAGCCTTGCTCTTGAAGTCATTGGACTATTTCAAATTACCCTTGGAAAAGTATGACGAGTTGTTGCAAGTGGCGCTTAATGATGCTGAAGCCATGAATTTTTAGTCAGTCTCAGCGCAGCGATTGGCGAGGGGCTAACCGTTTAGCTTTGTTCAATGTTTTTCTACTGCAAGCTCACCAGGCCTGGTGAGTTTCGCGATTCAAATTTCCAATCATCTTGTCTGATGGCGTTAAGTGCTTATTTCAGTAATAAAATCCAATTAAAAGCTAAATATCTTGTATTAGAAAATGCTAAAATAACTGGCTAATTTTTTAAACGATCTATGAAGAGAATAAATCGATGCCAATCATTACGTTACCAGATGGTTCTACAAAACAATTTGATGAAGCTGTTTCAGTCATGCAAGTGGCGGAAAGCATTGGGACAGGGCTTGCAAAAGCAACGGTAGCTGGACGTGTTAACGGACAGTTAAAGGATGCATGCGATTTAATCACGGAAGATGCATCGTTAGAAATCATCACCATGAAAGATGAAGACGGTGTTCACATCATGCGCCACTCATGTGCCCATTTGTTGGGTCATGCGTTAAAGCAGTTATATCCTGATGTGAAGATGGCGATAGGTCCAGTTGTTGAAAACGGCTTCTATTATGACATCGATATGGAATATAAGGTCACGCCAGACGATTTGAAAAAAATCGAGAAGCGTATGCAGGAGCTGGCTAAAACAAAATACCCTGTCGTGAAGAAGATGCTTTCACGTGAAGAGGCGATTGCTACTTTTGAAGCGCGCGGTGAAGACTACAAATTAGAATTGATTCGTGACTTACCAAATGAGACTGAATTCGGTTTCTATTTCCATGAAGAATATGTCGATATGTGTGTAGGGCCGCATGTGCCGAATATGGGGTTCATCAAAGCGCTTAAATTGACACATGTAGCAGGTGCTTATTGGCGCGGCAACTCAGAAAATAAAATGTTGCAGCGTATCTACGGTGTGGCTTTTGAAGATAAGCAGTCTTTGAAAGATTACCTACATATGATGGAAGAAGCGGAGAAGCGTGACCATCGTAAACTTGGTAAAACCTTAGATTTATTCCATGTCGAAGACTTGGCTCCAGGAATGGCTTTTTGGCATCCGAAAGGCATGACTTTATACCGTATCGTTGAAGAGTATATGCGTGGTCAATTAGTTGAGAACGATTACCAAGAGATTCGTACCCCATTGATTCTTGATCGCTCGCTTTGGGAAAAGTCAGGGCATTGGGACAAATTCAAAGACAATATGTTTACTACCGAGACGGATAACCGTGACTATGCGGTTAAACCAATGAACTGTCCTGGACATATCCAGGTGTATAACCGTCACTTGAACAGTTACCGTGATTTACCGATTCGCATCGCTGAATTTGGTACTGTTCACCGTAATGAACCTTCCGGGACGTTGCATGGTTTGATGCGTGTACGTTCGTTCACTCAAGATGATGCGCATATTTTCTGTACTGAAGAGCAGATTAAAGACGAAGTGCAGGCGTGTATCAATTTGGTGTTTGAAACCTATGCGGATTTCGGTTTCGATAATATTGCAGTTAAGTTCTCAACTCGCCCAGAGCAACGAGTGGGTTCGGATGAAGTATGGGATTTAGCCGAGCAAGCACTGGAAGCAACGTTGCAAGATGCAGGTTTAGATTATAAATTACAGCCTGGTGAAGGTGCTTTCTACGGTCCTAAGATTGAATTCCAGTTAAAAGATTGTATCGGTCGTGTTTGGCAGTGTGGAACCATTCAGTTGGATTTCTCAATGACTCAAGCAGAGCGATTGAATGCGGTCTATATTGGTCAAGACAATGAGAAACATCACCCAGTAATGATTCATCGTGCCATTCTTGGTTCGCTTGAGCGTTTTGTCGGTATTTTGATCGAACATTATGAAGGACGCTTCCCAACTTGGTTGGCTCCGGTTCAATGTGTTATCGCTCCAATTGCCGATGTCCACAGCGAATATGTGGTTAAAATGACTAAAAAATTGAAAAAACATGGGTTTAGAGTCGAATCGGACTTGAGAAATGAGAAGGTTGGGTTTAAAATTCGCGAACACACAATGCAACGTGTTCCATATATTTTGGTTGTAGGTGATCAAGAAATGGAAAACGGAACGGTCAATGTTCGTGCAAGAAATGGTGAAAACCTAGGTTCTTACGATTTTGAAACACTTGTTAGCATGCTAACAACAGACATTGCTCAGCTAGGACGTGTAGTAGAAACTCAACAATAGTTTTACACGTAATACAGATGCATTGAAAAGATTAATTAATTGGAGGATGTTGCTATAGCAATTAGAAGAGGTGGTCGTGGTCGACCACAACAACCAGAAGCACCAAAAGACAGAATTAACAAAGCCATTTCAGCTACACCTGAGGTACGACTGATTGATGCACAAGGCGAACAGGCCGGTGTTGTATCCATCCAAGATGCTTTAGCTCAGGCAGCAGAAGCGGGGTTAGATCTGGTTGAAATTACTGCGAAAGCTAATCCACCAGTTTGTAAGATCATGGACTATGGTAAATATCTTTACCAGCAGCAGAAAAAGCAGCATGAAGCTAAGAAAAAGCAGAAGCAAGTCCAGGTTAAAGAAGTTAAGTTTCGCCCAGGAACTGAGGAGGGAGATTATCAGGTCAAACTACGCAACCTGCTGAAATTCCTAGAAAAGGGAGATCGTGTCAAGGTAACCATTTGGTTCCGTGGTCGCGAAATCACTCATAAGGAACTGGGACTTAAAATGTTGGAACGTGTTAGGGATGATATTCAAGAGGTTGCGACCGTTGAACAGATGCCTAAGATGGAAGGCCGTCAGATGCAAATGATGGTTGCTCCAACTAAGAAAAAGCAATCTTAAAGGGTTAATTAGTTAACCATTTTGAATTGCTATACAACAGCTGGGGTCTGTTTGTTTTATATAAACAGATTTCTGGTGCAGCTTCCTCAGTGCTGTTCGTTGTTCCAAGAATGAATCTAATTGTTAATTTGATTAGGTTTAATATAAAACTGAAGTGGCTCAATTTATTGAGTATCACTTAAATGCGGAGTTTCATTCAATGCCAAAGATGAAAACAAACAGTAGTGCTAAAAAGCGCTTCTCAAAAACTGGCTCAGGTCGTTTCAAATGTAAACAATCTCACCTTCGTCATATTCTGACTAAGAAGTCGACTAAGCGTAAGCGTCAACTTCGTTCTGGAAGTATGATTCACGATCACGATGTAGCGATGGTTCGCCGCATGCTACCGTTCGCTTAATTGGAGATTTGAGAAATGGCAAGAGTTAAAAGAGGTGTCATCGCACGCCGTAGACACAACAAAGTATTAAAAGCAGCTAAAGGTTATTACGGAGCGCGTAGCAAAGTATTTCGCGTTGCTAAGCAAGCAGTAATCAAAGCTGGTCAGTATGCATACCGCGACCGTCGCACTAAAAAGCGTCAGTTCCGTCGTTTATGGATTGCTCGTATCAACGCAGCAGCTCGTATGAACAACATGACATATAGCCGTTTCATTAACGGTCTAAATGTTGCAGGTATTGCAGTTGACCGTAAAGTATTGGCTGATATCGCAGTTCATGATGCGGCAGCATTTACTGCTATCGCTGAAAAAGCAAAAGCAGCATTAGCTTAATTTGCGTACTGGTTTAGGCCAGTAGTTAAATAGGGGACTTTGGTCCCCTATTTTTTTCATTCAATTAAGCCATACGCAATACCTTATTTATTCACATAATAGCTATGAAAGATTTTATTGATTGAATTGATTCATGAATTCAATTTGTATATTGGCTTGCCAATATCTCAGTGAAATGTTTCCTATCTATTAAACCGTTTTGGGACATTTATTAAATGCAAGAACGCCTTCAAAATATACTTTCACAAGCGCAAGACGCGGTTGCTGAGGTAACAGAATTAAGTAAATTAGACGAGCTTCGAGTTCACTTTCTTGGTAAGAAAGGGGAGTTGACTGAAATGATGAAGACCTTAGGGAAACTCTCTGCAGAGGAGCGCCCTAAGGCTGGTCAGGTCATCAATGAAGCCAAGCAAGCTGTGCAAAGTTTATTAAACGCCAAAAAGAAAGAGTTGGATGATGCTAAGCTCGCTCAAAAGTTGGCTGAAGAAACTGTCGATATCACGCTTCCTGGGCGCGATGCCGATGTAGGTAGCTTGCATCCTGTTACTCGTACCTTGACTCGTATTGAAACCTTGTTTGCCAATGCGGGGTTTGATGTGGAAACTGGCCCTGAGATTGAGGATGACTGGCATAACTTCGAAGCATTGAATATCCCCGAAACGCACCCAGCTCGTGCGATGCACGATACTTTCTATATTAGCGAAAACACCGTGTTAAGAACTCATACTTCAGGTGTGCAGATTCGTACCATGGAGAACAAACAGCCTCCTTTGAGAATCATCGCTCCTGGCCGTGTATATCGTTGTGACTCTGACCAAACCCATACACCTATGTTCCATCAGGTTGAAGGTTTGATTATCGAAAAAAATGCCAGTTTTGCACAGTTGCGTACATTGATTATTGAATTTTTACGTAAGTTTTTTGAAGACGATGAGCTTAAGGTTCGTTTTAGACCATCTTACTTCCCATTTACCGAACCTTCTGCCGAAGTCGATATTGCCACCAATTTATTCGGTGATGGTCGTTGGATTGAGGTGTTAGGTTGCGGAATGGTGCACCCTAATGTACTAAAAAACGTCGGTATCAATCCAGATGAATACACCGGCCTGGCTTTCGGGTTGGGTGTGGAGCGTCTTGCGATGTTGCGTTACAACGTCAAAGACTTACGTCAATTCTTTGAAAACGACCTACGTTTTCTTCAACAGTTTAAATAACCAGGCCTGGTGAGAATAGAAATATGAAATTTAGTGAAAATTGGCTAAGAGAGTGGACAAATCCACAATGGGACACCAATGAATTATCTGAAGCATTAAGTTTAGCCGGCCTGGAAGTGGATGGCGCTGAACCGGTTGCAGGAGCCTTTACCAATGTTGTAGTGGGGCATGTGCTTTCAGTTGAAAAGCATCCCGATGCAGACAAATTGAATGTCACCCAAGTGGATGTCGGTGAAGCGGAACCTGTACAGATTGTCTGTGGTGCCAAGAATGTGGTTGCCGGTATGAAAGCCTGTTGCGCGAAAGTGGGCGCAGTTTTACCAGGGGATTTCAAAATCAAAGCCGCGAAACTACGCGGTGTACCATCCAATGGAATGCTGTGTGGTGCAACGGAAATCGGTTTGCCTGATGATGGTGTTGATGGGTTGCATGTTTTACCTAGTGATGCGCCGATAGGTATGGATATTCGTGAATACCTGGATTTGAACGATTCGAGTATTGATGTGGATTTAACACCTAACCGTGCCGATTGTTTCAGTGTGTTGGGTCTAGCACGTGATGTTCACGCAATCAGTGGCGCACCGTTTACTCAGCCTTTTGTCGATCAGGATATGGCTGGCTCAACGGCATGTACACAAAATGTGGTGGTGACAGAATCGCAGGCATGTCCTAAATATGTAGGTTGTGTAGTAACCGGTTTTGATGCCAATGCCAAAACGCCTGCGTGGATGGTGCAAAAGTTACAGCGTTCTGGTCTGCGTTCATTAAGCCTAGTCGTGGATATCACCAACTATGTATTGATGGAGTTAGGCCAGCCAATGCACGCTTTTGACTTGGATGCTTTACAAGGCGATATTCAAGTTCGAATGGCCAAAGCAGGGGAAAAGCTAGTTACCTTGGATGAAAAGGAAATCACCCTTGCAGATGATACGCTTGTTATCGCTGATGATAGCGGGGCAATTGCGCTGGCCGGTATTATGGGTGGTTTGTCTACTTCTGTGACTGACAGCACGACTAAAATCTTCTTTGAATGTGCGCATTTTTCACGTTTGGCGATTACCGGTAAGGCGCGTCAATATGGTTTACATACCGATTCATCAATGCGCTTTGAGCGTGGTGTTGATCCAATGTTGCCAGAGCGTGCGTTAAACCGTGCATTACAACTGTTTACTGAAATTGCCGGTGGTGAAGTTAGTTCGTTTGAATCGATTGTTTCAGAAATATATTTACCTAAACCAGCGGTGATTGAATTACGCCGTGAAACCATTGCCAATCGTTTGGGGGTAGCGGTTGCTGACGAACAAGTTCAGCAGATTTTTACCGACCTAGGCTTTGCGATTCAAGATAGTGATGCTGGTTGGACGGTAACCGCACCAAGTTTCCGTTTTGATATGGCGATTGAAATGGACCTGATTGAAGAGATAGGGCGGGTTTACGGTTATAACAACTTACCAGAAACTCCTGTAATGGCGCCAATGACATTGAATGAACTCCCAGAGTCAGAGCAGTCATTGAAAGCTTTAAAAACCGGTTTGGTGCAGCGTGGTTATAACGAAGTGGTCACTTATAGCTTTGTGGCTGAAGACAAGCAAAAGGCGATTGCTCCTGATTTGCCTTATATCCTGTTGAAAAACCCAATCTCGGATGATATGAAAGCGATGCGTACCACTCTGTTTACAGGGCTGTTACAGAGTATGGCTTACAATCAGAACCGCCAGCAAGCCCGTGTACGATTATTTGAAACAGGCTTGGTGTTCTATAAGAATGAATCGGAACCAACCGGCGCAACCCAAGTTCCGATGTTTGGTGGTGCGATTGTTGGGCCTGCCAAAGTTGCTGGTTGGGATATGGATTCACGCAACGCAGACTTTTATGATTTAAAAGGCGATGTTGAAACATTGCTAAGTATGAGTCATAAATTGGATAAAGTACGTTTTGAAACATGCAGCAATCCGGCACTACACCCTGGGCAATCAGCCTCGATTACCTTAGATGGTACTGAGATTGGTGTCATGGGACAACTGCATCCGCAGTTGGTGAAAACCATGGGTGTCAGTGGTACGGTCTTTATGTTCCAGATCCGCCAAGATGCTCTGTTGACCATGGATGTGCCAAAGGCATCGGCTATCTCCAAGTTCCCTGAAGTTCAGCGTGATTTGGCTTTTGTTATGGACGCGAACCAGCGTGTTCAAGAGTTAATCGATGCAGTGACTTCAGTTGAATCGGACATTTTACAGTCGGTAGATATTTTTGATATCTATCGTGGTCAAGGTATTGATGAAACGCAAAAGAGTATAGCGATTACTTTGCGAATTCAGCATCAAGACCGAACTTTACAAGATGAAGAGGTTGAAAACCTAGTCGCTGAAATTTTAACAGCTGCTAAAGCCGTTAATGCAGTACTACGTTAATCGAACCTCAACAACAATAATAATTAAAACAAGCTAAACGTAATAGGAAAATCATATGACGTTGACTAAAGCAGACATTGCACAAGACCTAGCCGATACTTTTGGTTTTAACAAACGAGAATCTAAAGAGTTGGTTGAACAGTTCTACGATGAAATCAGTGATGTATTGGTCTCTGGTGAGCAAATCAAGTTATCTGGTTTTGGTAACTTCGAACTGCGTGATAAAGCCCCTCGTCCTGGACGTAACCCAAGAACCGGTGAAGATGTTCCCATTTCTGCGAGAAGAGTGGTAACATTTAAGCCTGGACAAAAATTGCGTGCTCAAATAGACAACCATGGCCAAGCCTAAGAATCAGAGTCAATTTGCCGAGCAACTTGAAATAGAGTTGCCCGATAAAAAATACTTCACCATCGGTGAGGTGGCTGATATTTGTCAGCTAAAATCCCACGTTCTACGTTATTGGGAGCAAGTATTCCCGCAACTTGAGCCTAGCAAACGTCGTGGACGTCGCTATTATCAGAAGAATGATGTGGTTTTGGTATTGGAGATTAAGAGCCTATTGCATGATCAGGGGTTTACCATTCCTGGTGCAAAAGCTCGACTCTCTAAACGAGAAGTGGATCTATCTGATGTGGCTCTGAATGTCGAGCAAAAATCCGCTGTTGAAGAACTCCAGCAGATGAAAAATGAACTCATTGAGTTTAGGAATTATATTAACAAGCGTTATTAAAATAACGTTGAAGTTTGATGTATAATTTCGGCCTCAAATTGAGTTCAAGTTTAAAACTCACCAGGCCTGGTGAGTTTCAAATAACAAACCAGAATTTTATCTAGGCATATTCGTTAGAATGCTTGCCTGATAGTGTTGTGGTTTTTCAAATGTAAAACTATATATCGGAATGTAGCGCAGCTTGGTAGCGCACTTGTCTGGGGGACAAGTGGTCGCAGGTTCAAATCCTGTCATTCCGACCACTCTTTACTTTTCAGTCATACCATCATTAAAAATCAAATTCGCGATTTCTGCATAGCGATGACGGCTAATGACGACGTTTTTTCTGCTCGATCTCAAGCGCAATCATCTCTTTCATTAACGATGAAGCCAGCGCCTCATTATGTTGAATGTTGGCCTGAAGTAACTGTTTCCATGTCTTATGTAGACGTTTTTCTAATTTAGTGTTTTCCATAACTAAACTCCATTTATTGTTGAAGTTGGTTATATATTATTACTATTCGGTGTGTTTATCAAGTTTTCTTATGATTAAACATAAGGATAGCGATAAGTCTATAGGTGGTTTAAAGCATGATTGGTTCATACGATGATTGGGTTTTGCTACTAAATTCAAAAAACTGACAGGTATAACCAGTAGCTATTACTTAAATAGAATTTAAGTAGAGCTTAAGTTGCTGCGGGCTTTTTTGCAGGTAAGACCATTGCGTTATCAAACCAATCAGTAAGAACAAACTGCTACCGATCAATATGCTCATCAACCATAAGGAGGGGGTGAGGCTCGGATCGGTTTTTAGTAGGTAATGGCTTATCAATAAGCTGGCGATTTGTGCAAAGCTTGCCGCCAGTATGCCCGCTAAGCCACCTAAAAAAAGAAATTCGGTTAGGCCGATTTTGATGATTTCTTTATTTTGGGCACCCAAGGTCCTGAGTAACAGCCAGCTTTGAATCCTAGACTGTTGACTTGCTAAGGTGGCGGTAAACAATACTCCTATACTCGCTAATAAGGTGAACAGATAAAGAGCCGAAACGGCCCAGCTGGCTTGGGCCATGATCTCTTGAATCTGCAGCAATATCTTTTTGACATCTATCAGTAATACCCCAGGTGTCTGCAAGCTGAGTTGTCTACTCAGGTTCGCGGCACTGTTTGAATCTGCATTGGATTGTGCCTCTTTAAGATAAAAGTTGCTTAAATAGGAAATCGGTAGATTTATTGATGTAACAGGTTCAATGATGAAAAAGAAATTCAGTTGAAAACTTTGCCAGCTCACTTTGCGTATACTGCTGACCTGATAACGTAAGGCCTGTCCGGCGATATTGAAATCCAAGATATCCCCCAACTTGATATTGAACAGTTCTGCTATGCCTTGTTCAACTGAGACTTTGGGAAAACGTAAAGGTGCTGACGACGCTTCTGTTATTTGGTTGTGTTGCGGAATTTCTGAGATTACGGCAATATTGGCTTCCCGCTGCAATAGGCGACGTGCTTTTTCTTCGGTTTGTTGTTCTATGGTAATCGCTTGATTATTGATTTTGATTAAACGACCTCTAACGACAGGAACATTGGTTATGTTGTCGATGTTGCCGAGTATCTTATCAACAGCAGGTTTCTGGTCGGGCTGGATATTCATGACAAAGGTATTTGGCGTGTTTCCAGGCAAAGTGGCCTGCCAATTTTGTAGTAAATCCTGGCGGACAAAGGTCATTAAAATCAATACAAACAACACCATGCCCACCGAAACCATTTGTATTTTTACCAGGCCTGGCTCTTTTGTGAGATTGGATAAAGCGATTTTGAACCAACCTCGGCTATGGTTTTGCAATAAAAACAGCATCTTGAGTAATAAAACCGATGCCAGAAACAGCGTTAAGCTAATGATGACAATTCCGAGCAAAATCCATAGAAGTGAATCAATCTCGAGCATTAAGCTGATCAACACGAGTAAGAGGCTGAAACTGACAAACCAGTGGAGGTAACTAGTCTGCCTAGGAACCGATTTGAGTATCTGGAGGGGCGAGGTTTTAAGTGCTGTTTGAAATGCTTGCCAGGCGAATGTCCATAGTACCAATAGACCGCTGAAAAATCCGATTAGCATTGCAGAGAATGGGCTGGCAATGATTAAAGGTGTAAAGTAATCGCTCAGATAGGGGGTGATGAATAAGGTGATTAAATAGCCTAGAGCCACTCCGATTAAACTACTGAAGAGGGCAATCCAAGTAAGCTGTAAAGCGAATAAACGGGTCATTTTGGCGTTTCCGGCACCAAACGCTCTCATCAATGCCATACTGTTCTGCCAGCGTGTTAAGTAGAATCGGCTGGCAATCAAAATAGACATGCCTGCCACCAATACCGCAGATAAAGCCGATAGGTCTAAAAATAACCAAGCGGTGTCTAAGGAGTTCCCTAAATCCTCAGAAGGGGCTTGTGCTGAAATGAATTGCCAATGGCCCAGTTTGTTTTTTTCCACTAGCTGAGAAAACGCTTTGATTAGCTGGCTTTTACCTGCAACGCTGAGTTGGTAACTGACTCGGCTGCCAGGTCCAATTAGCTTTAGGGATTTGAGCTGGTGTATATCAATCCATATTTTGGGCGCAAAATTAGCCATCGGATTGATCAGTTGCGGGCTTTCAATGCTGCCCGCTAATTTGAATTTCTTATTGCCTAATGTGAGTTGACTGTCTGCTGTGAGTTTCATAAGTGAAACCAGTTTAGGCTCTACCCAAATGGTGTCAGAACCAAGATCAGAAAAGGGGAGGAGTTGATTAGGGTTATAGCTTCCTCTCAAGGGCTGAGAGCTGGAGATACCTTGAAGTTGCACCAGTTGAAATTGTTGTTCGGACGACTTTGGGTTTGCCGTTAAAGCCATGGTCACAATTGAGATTTCTTGCGAGGTTTTCAGGCCAAGCTGTTTCGCTTTTTGTTGCCATTGTGTATCAATTGGACGAGAACTTTGAATCACAAAATCGGCACCCATCGAGTCCGCCGCTTTACGTAGCATGCTTTGCTGGATAGTTTCCCCCAGTTGTTTGACCACCGTCACAGTGGCACTGGCGATAATGACGGCAATAATCAACCATAACCAGTCACCTTTTTTTAGGCTGCGGTAAAACCATTTACTGGCGGTTAAAGTTTCTTGGGCATACGTCTTAATCATCCATTGCCATCCATTTGTTCAATTAAATGCCCGTTGAGAAGTAGGTATTTTTTTTGACAGCGATTCGCAAAATCCGTGTCGTGGGTCACTAAAATCAACGTGGTGTTGCGCGTTTGGTTTAACTCCAAGAGCAGGGATTGAATCTGTTCGGCGGTTTCTTCATCCAAGTTGCCCGTAGGTTCATCGGCAAAAAGGATTTTGGGTTCGGTGACAAAGGCTCGGGCAATGGCTACCCGTTGTTGTTCCCCACCGGATAATTCCGCCGGACGGTGATTGGCACGATGGCTCAAACCAACTTGTTCAAGGGCTTTTAAAGCCTTGCTTTCGGCATGTTCGATTTGAAACAACTCCAGAGGCATCAAGACATTTTCCAGCGCCGTCATGCTTGGCATCAGTTGAAAGTTCTGGAAGATAAAACCGACCTGTTGTGCCCTGATAGAGGCACGTTGATCCTCGGAACATCGGTTTAAATTTTGACCGAGTAAATTCACTTGTCCGGAAGTCGCGCTTTCTAATCCCGCCATTAAAGAGAGTAGGGTAGATTTGCCTGAACCGGAGCGTCCAACAATGGCGATAACCTCATTCGACTGGACTCTTAAGTCACAGGCTTTTATGATATCAAGCACCTTATCGTCTGAAGGAATTTGATAATGCACATCATGCAATTCAATAATGTTTGCAGGGTCGGACTTAGGGCTGTTGGTTTGGCTCATGGTTTAGCAAGGCTCATGTTGTTTTTGGTTATCCTCAATCCTAGTCTAAGCTTTGCTCAACCGCAAGCAACAATCTATGAAGAAAAGCTGAATATTGCCGGGGATTCAGCTCCTATTAGCTTGTTGGTTATGGGGGACAGTTTAAGTGCGGCTTACGGGTTGGATGTGAATCAAGGGTGGGTTGCGCTCTTACAGCAAAAATTCCCGCAATTTTCGGTGCATAATGCAAGTATTAGTGGAGAGACGACTTCTGGCGGAAAGCAACGTCTAGTGCCTTTGTTAGAGAAGTATCAGCCCGCTGTTTTGGTCATCGAGCTTGGCGCAAATGACGCATTGAGAGGACAGGATTTAACAGTCAGCCAACAGAACATTCAACAGATGATAGATGCTTGTTTGCAATATAACCAGGCCTGTAAGGTTGTGTTGTTGGGTGTCAAATTACCCACCAATTATGGCCCCGCTTATGAGTTGATGTTTACGAAGATGTATCAGGATTTGGCGGATAAAAACCCGATATGGTTCGATCCGTTTTTTATAGAAACGGTGGCTCTGGACCCAGATTTAATGCAGTGGGATGGCTTGCACCCCAATGCAGACGCGCAACCGGCTATTTTGCAACGGGTAGCGCCGCTATTTGAACAGTTATTGGCAAAGTAATAAAGCGACTCTAAGCGACGATTTTCAAGGCTGTCGGTGTGACTGGCAAGACCTTAAAACTATCGACCGAATTTTCTAACTTTTGCATTTGTCGAATGATATTGATTGAGGTGGATGAGATTTCCTCAACCAATGCGGCATTTTGTTGAGTGGTGTCGTCTACCGCATTGAAATCTCGACTGATATCTTGAATCCCCGTGACTTGCTGTTCCAATTTTTGGTGCATGTCGGCAATTCTTTCTGAAACCTCTTCGACCGCTTTTTGGTTATGAGTGAAGGTGGCGGTGGTTTGTTGACTTAATTCCAGACCCACTTCGATTTTGCTTAAGCTACTTTCTGAAACCTCTCTGATCTGTTTTGCGGCATCGGCAGAACGACCAGCCAGATTTCTCACTTCACCTGCAACCACCGCAAAACCTCTTCCGGCCTCACCAGCTCGTGCCGCCTCGACAGCCGCGTTAAGCGCCAGTAGATTGGTTTGGAAGGCGATTCCATCGATGACTTTGGTGATATTGGCAATCTCTTTACTCGCCTCAGAAATTTCATTCATGGCTTGGTCCATGTGTGTAACCACTTGGTTTCCTTGCTGAATTTCCTTTTTAACGGCTTCACTTAATGCGCTGACATCTTTCGCTTGGAGTAACGATTCGGTAACCGTACTGGTCATGATTTCCATTTTTTGAATCGCGCTCTGCAGAGCAGCGGCTTGGATTTGGACACGTTCATTCAAATCTTGGTTTCCTGCACTAATCTCTTGGACGCCTCCCAAGGCATCATGGGTTGCTTGCTTAACTAAGAACAGCATCTGGCTCATATTGTTCGCGACCAAATCCATATTTTCTTTTAGCTCGTCCAAACGACCATCAAATTGAATCGGAGTTTGAAATGAGAAGTTTCCTTGTTGATAGTTATCCAAGATGGTATTCGCCGTTTCAATCACCGCTTCAAGTTTATCTGATGAGTTGTTTAAGTACTCCTTCAAACGATTGTATTCACCGGGTAACTCGGTTTCAATGCGGTGACTAAAGTCGCCCAAACTCATGTTTTCCATGACATTCACAATCGACGAAATAGATGCCTTTTGAATATCAATCGCCGTTTGAAGGTTGTTCATCACTTGATAGTAGTCGCCATTGAACTTGTTGAGTTCAATGTTGGTCTCTAACTTACCTTGGGCAAGTGCCTGGCTTGCCTGGTCGATTTCATGCAATGTTTCCTTAACTTGCAACATGCTGTTGTTGAAGTTGTCTTTCAATATGGCGAGTTCGCCTTGGTATTGGCCTTTGACACTGACCGATAAATTGCCTTGAACGAGTGCTTGGCTCACTTGATTGATTTCGCTGGTAACCGACACCACCGAATCCAATAAACTCTGGACACTATCGCCGATGTCATTAAATTCATTGTTACCTAAAGGGGATTGCCACTCTTTATAGTTACCGGTTTGCGCAATATTGATAATCTGTTTGCGCATATTGTTCAAAGGTCGTGTAATGGACGTGACCAAGAATAGATTGATCAATACCATGACCAATAGCGCAATTAAACTCTTATAAACCACTTCTTCAATCACCGCAGCACTTAACTGGTCAAGCTCTTCAATTAAATTTACGGTTCTGGTTTGGGTTTCATGTAATTTGTTTTGAACTAGTTGATTGGCGTTATATGAGAGCTCGCTGATAGTCACATTGTTTTGTGCGGTGGTTTTAAGGTAGTCAGCAAGGTCATTAAAAGATTCCTGGTAGCCATCTCGTGCTTCGCTGAGTTCTTCAAAAAGACTCTGGTTTTCAAGGTCTCCTTCCAACAATGACGCCAAAGATTCAAAAGTCTGTTTGGCGCCATCGCCCAGGCCTTTTTCATCAAATATCGTTTTATAGGTTAAATCATTGGTTGAAGTCATTTTAGAGATGCTGAATTGTGATTTTTGTAACTGTTTTTCAATTTCAGCAGCAAGAGTCAAGGCTTCTTCATCAACACCATCACTCTCTTTAATGGTTTGAATGACCTTTTGGATCGTGTTGGCGCTTGGCTCTATGCCGTACACGATAGTCTCTTGGATTTGGCGTTTAAGAAAGACCAGGGAGTTGGCTGATTTTTTGATCTTTCTGAGAATCTCAGCGATTTCAGCCACATCATCATTCACCTCTGTGGTAGATGTTTCAGGATTATCGTTAGCGGGGTTGATGATATGGTTGGCTTTTTTATCGTCTAGCGGTTGAGTGGTAATTTCTTCAGTGGGTTTTGCCGCTTGTTCGGTATCGTTCAAGGAGAGGTTGAGCTTCTTAAGCAATTCAATTTGAGCATTAAATTCTTCGCCGTGCTTTTTGTCCAAAGTAATGGCATAGTTATTCATGCTTACAAGCGTATTGGAAAACAGGCTTTGAAATTCCGAAATCTTAGCGGACTGGCCAGATTGAATGCTTTTTAAATCAGAACTGCTCGCATTGATTGAGAGCAAGGCGTTTCTTGAGGTGTTAACAATCAACATCAAGAACATGATTATAATTAACAGGTTAAACCATAGTCTTTGCTTTACTGAAAGTTTGTTTAAAAAAAGCATTCCGTCTTCCGTTGTGTATATTATGGATTGATATTTTTGGAATGGATTTTACGTAGTCGTTATTACAGCTAAATGAAGTTTGAAAAAGATTCTGTTCAACAAACTATCGATAACGGTAGAATACTCAGATAGTTTGCTTAGATATATTGTAAAACTCGAGCTGAATGTGACATTTTTATGATATTTACAGTGTCGGCTATTTAGCTCTGACAGTTTTTATTGAAAATTCATGGAAGAAATTCAACCTTATGCAACAAAAATTTCGTAATGCCATGCAAGCTATTCATGGCCAAAAAATCCCTGAGTTACCTGATGAGATTTTGCTCTTAGAAAAAGAGATTACCAGTAAGTTTGCCAGTATCGTTACTGTCGCAGAGATTATTGAAAAAAATGCAACCCTATCCGGTGAGGTCTTACGAATTGTAAACTCGCCGGTCGTTAAACTAAGGGAACCTGTTAAATCCATACGGGATGCTGTTAATGTTTTGGGTTTAGATAATATTTATAACTTAGTCGTTGCGGCAGCCGTGCAAAATTTATTTGGCGGCAAAGGGTTATTAAAAGACATTATGGACTACAGTGTCGATGTGGCTTTTTGTATGGCGGATATCTCCGAATGGGTCGCAGGGGTAAGCCGTGATGAGGCCTATATGCTCGGCCTGTTTCATAATATAGGTGCGATGATGTTGGCTTCTAAGGATGAGGCTCAATACGATACGTTATTCAGAAGTTCCATGTCCTTGCCTATTTCTGCACTCAAAAAAGAAGAAGCGGTTTATGGTTCGAATCATGCCATTATTGGCGTATTGATCGGGAAAAAATGGCATTTGTCTACAGAGATGCTTAACGCCATTATGCTACACCATAATGAAAAGTGTGAACGTATTCAAAATGAAAATGTCCGCGCGATGGTCGCAATGATTAAAGTCGCTTGCGGAATCGTTTCTGAAATCTCTTTAGGAGCCTACCGAGGTGGTGAAATGCGAGCTTATGAACATGACGGCATGCAAGAGTTGATGCTGGAAGAAGGAGTCGTCAAGGAGATACGTACCGCTTTGATGTCTTATACCTTTAAGGATTAATGCCCTTTATCTAAAAAGACGGTTGAACTCAAACAAAAAGCCAACTTACCAGGCCTGGTAAGTTGGCTTTTTGTTAGGTTAATCCAATTGATTGTGCCAAGCAATCAGTGTTGAGTACTGATCTCTTCTTCAGCGGCTTTTTGTGCCAGGTAGGTTTTTAAAGCTAACGACTTGCTTCTGACATTGAAAGTTAAACGCGCCACCTCATCAAAATGTTTAGCAAAGTGTACGGTCATACCCTCTTGAAGATAGCCGGGCAACTCCTGATAGTCTTTACGGTTATCTTCTGGAAGAATCAGTTCTTTAATGCCGATGCGTTTTGCGGCGATCACCTTTTCACGGATTCCGCCCACGGGTAACACCAGGCCTGTTAAGCTTAATTCCCCAGTCATGGCCAAAGGCGTTTTTATCGCTTCATCTCTTGCTAAAGAGAGTAGGGCGGTTGCCATGGTAACCCCGGCACTTGGGCCATCTTTAGGGGTTGCTCCATCTGGCACATGTAGATGCACAAACGCCTTGTCAAAAAATTCAGGGTCCGCTTTATATTTATCTAAGTTCGATGAAATAAAGCTGTAAGCGATTCCAGCGGATTCCTGCATGACATCACCCAGTTGTCCGGAAAGCTTGAATCCCCGATTTAACGTATGCACACGGCTCGCTTCGATGGTTAAGGTTGCACCACCCATCGATGTCCAGGCTAAACCGGTAACGGTTCCCACCTGTTGGTTGATTTTTTCAGGGGTGAAACGCGGTTGACCCAGCATCTCTTCAAGTTCGTTGACATGGATTTTGGTGCTTTTCAAATCCGTTGTCACAAACTTCAACGCCAGCTTACGAACCAGTTTAGCCAGTTGCTTTTTCAAGTTACGCACACCCGATTCACGCGCATAACCTTCGATTACATGGCGAATCGCCGCCGGCGTGATTTGCACTTGCTCTTTGCTTAGCCCCGCTTCTTCAAGTAGGGTTGGCCAGAGGTGATGTTTTGCAATTTGGAGTTTTTCTTCAGTGATATAACCTGACAGACGGATCACTTCCATTCGGTCGAGTAGAGGGCCAGGAATCGTATCTAAGGTATTGGCCGTACACACGAACAACGCTTTGGATAAGTCAAAACGGATATCCATAAAGTGGTCCATGAACTCATGGTTCTGCTCGGGGTCTAAAACCTCTAAAAGAGCTGACGCGGGGTCACCCTGGAAGGAAGCACCTATTTTATCGATTTCATCAAGCATAATGACCGGGTTAGCGGTTTCACAATCTTTCAATGCCTGTACAAACTTACCAGGCATGGCGCCGATATAGGTTCGTCTATGACCTTTAATCTCGGCCTCATCACGCATACCGCCTACTGAAAAACGATAGAACTTTCTTCCTAGGGATTCGGCAATCGAACGACCAATCGATGTTTTACCCACCCCTGGTGGCCCTACTAAACAGATAATCGAACCCGATACTTCACCCTTAAGCGCACCCACCGCCAAAAACTCCAAGATACGGTCTTTGACGTCTTCTAAACCGTCATGACCTTTATCGAGTACTTTTTTAGCGCGTTTTAGGTCAAGCAAGTCTTCACTATGTTTACCCCAAGGTAATTGGGTCAGCCAGTCTAACCAGTTGCGCGCCACATTGTATTCCGGCGATTGTGGATCCAGCATGTTTAATTTGTTTAGCTCTTCTTCAGCCTTTTTGGTGGCCTCTTCCGATAGCGTTAATTTCTCAATGCGCTCTCTAAAACGGTCGGTATCCAACGTTTGGTCATCTTTTATCATGCCCAACTCTTTTTGGATTTCATTGAGTTGTTGGCGTAAAAAGAAGTCACGTTGGTGTTCAGAAAGATTTTCTTCAACACGTTCGCGGATATTGAATTGTAATTTGGTGACCTCTATCTCTTGTTTAAAGAGGGTAAGCACCTTTTCCATGCGTTCAGAAAGGCTTAGGGTTTCTAAAACCTCTTGCAGTTTGTCGTTTTCAGCCGTGGTCAAGCTGGCGGCAAAATCGGCTAGTTGCGAAGGTTCGCTGGCACTATAACGGTTTAAGAAATACTTGAGCTCTTCACTGTATAGCGGATTGAGAGGCAACAGTTCTCTAAAGGCATTCATAATGGCCAAGCCGTAGGCTTTAAACTCTTGTTCAGAGCCATCAATAATGTCTTTAGGGTAATTGACTTGGGCGCGGTACGGCGCTTTTCCAGAAATCCAGTTTTCGATATCAAAACGTTTGACACCTTCGGCAATCAGTTGGATATAGTCTTCTTTGACCTTAGGGTCATGGATCTTAACCAGTGTCCCCATGCGACTGAAGTCACTTGGCAACGCTTTGTCATGGTTATCCGTATTTACAAAAATAATCCCAATATATTTGCACTTATTGGCTTTGATGGCTTCGTAGGTTTCACCCCAGTTCTCTTTGTTGAGCAGTACCGGAAGCTGCTGACCTGGAAAGAAAGGACGCTCTTTAACGGGCAGTAAAAAAATCTCTTTGGGAATGGTTAATTCCGGTTTAGCAAGTTGTCCAAAAATGCTGCCTGGATTATGCACAATGTGTTCGCCTTCAAGCACAGCATTAGCGGTTTGGATTAACTTTTTGGCTAAGGCTTCATTGACTTCGATTTTGATTTGATCCGTATCCACTGCTGCAGAACCATCCTCGGCATCTGTCTCATCCAATTCATCCTCAGAATCGTCATCACTGGCAAGGATAAAGTCCTCCGCATTCGCGTAGTCGGCAACCTGTAAATTTTCGGTTAACTCTTGTTCGGCTAGCTGGGCATCGGTTTTGTCATGCGCTTGATCAATTTCTGGTAGTTCGTTGTTATTGGTTTTATCAGTCATATTTTTATTGGCATCTGTCTAAAAGTGGGAAGAATACGGTATTATATGCGGACACAAATAGAGAGATTCAAGAGTAAAACATGCAAAATAGTGAAATTAAAATCGGTTTTGTAACCGTCTCCGATAGAGCGAGCCGGGGAGAGTATGAAGACTTGGGTGGTCCGGCCATGCAGGAGTGGATTGGCAAGGCGTTGACCAATGAATGGACGGCGGTTGCCAAGGTGATCGAAGACGAGCAAAGTCTGATTGAAGCCACCTTGATTGATATGGTGGATAACCAAGGATGTGGGTTGATTTTAACTACTGGAGGAACCGGGCCAGCCAAACGTGATGTGACTCCGGAAGCGACAGAAAACGTGTGCGATAAAATCTTAGATGGCTTTGCCGAGCAGATGCGTGCGGTTTCATTGAAGTATGTACCGACCGCCATCTTGTCACGACAAATTGCCGGTACTCGTGGTTCTTGTTTGATCATTAATTTGCCAGGTAAACCTTCGGCAATTGGTGAATGCCTAGAAGCGGTATTTCCCGCCGTGCCATATTGTATTGACTTGATTGAAGGTCCTTACCTTGAAACGGACGATAGCTTCATCAAAGGTTTCAGACCAAAACACGCTAAAAAGCCAACTGCATAAATTTTAAAAAGGCCTGTCAAAATGACAAATATCAATTACCAGTATGAAGGTTTAGAAAACGTTACCGATTTTATTCGTTGGGGAGGGAGCCTCTTCAAACAGGCGGAGCTGTTTTTTGGGCATGGCACCGATAATGCCTTTGATGAAGCTAAAGTACTGGTGTTTTTTGCACTACACCTGCCAGCAGAAGTGCCAGAATTATACTGGCAAGCTAAATTGACCCAGCCCGAAAAGCAAAGGGTGAGTGAACTTTTTCAAAGAAGAATCGAAACTCGTAAACCCGCCGCTTACTTGACGGGGGAGGCTTGGTTCGCTGGCTTGCGTTTCATTGTAAATGAACACACTTTGGTACCGCGTTCGCCGATTGCGGAATTGATTGAACAAAATTATGCCCCTTGGGTGGAAGCCGAGTCGGTGACCAATGTGCTCGATTTATGTACCGGGAGTGGTTGTATTGGGATTGCGTCTCTTAAGGCTTTTCCCAACGCAGAAGTGGATTTGGTCGATATTTCGCCAGAAGCCTTAGCGGTTGCACAGCAGAATATTGATCAGTATGGTCTAAACGAATTTGCGCATGCGATAGAGTCGGATTTGTACTCTAGCTTAGAAGGCAAAAAGTATGATCTGATTGTTTCTAACCCACCCTATGTGGACGAAATCGAAATGAACGCCTTGCCCGAAGAGTTCAAACAAGAGCCGAGTTTAGGTTTGGCCGCTGGGCATGATGGTTTGGATTTGGTTCGTAAAATTCTAGCCGAAGCGCCTAAGTACCTGAAAGAGGATGGGGTTTTGATTGTGGAAGTAGGGGTTTCTCAGTACTTTGTCGAGCAAACCTATCCTGAGTTGCCTCTGTATTGGTTTGAGTTTGAAAATGGCGGTGAAGGGGTTTTTGCGATTCAAAAATCGGAGCTTGAACTGTTTCAAGATATTTTGGATGCCCAGCTTTTGCCCGCGGAATAATCCTTTTTAGCGGTTCTTGAGCTCATTCTGTTTTTTAGTCAGCAGGCCTGGCAAAGTTATTGCTAGTGTTTTTTAATGTTGACTAACAAATTCATCTACTGAATTTACCGATTATATTACCTTTATGTTTACCCTATGGAGCCCTCGATGAGACAGCTAGCTTTAAAAACATTGCTGATAGCTTTGAGCCTAAGCGCCACCCAGGCAATCGCGCAAACCCCTAAACCTTCTAAATCCGATGAAGTGTTGGTGGATTTAGGTGCCGAACTTAAGGCCAAGGCCGAGGCGCAAGCTCCCGCTTCCGCAAATTCTCATGATACTCATGCGGCTCCGCAACCAAGCCCTGAGGCGGATAAAACTCATGCTGTCAATGAAAAGCATGCTGTGCATTGGGGTTACAGTGGTGAAGGCGGCCCTCGCCATTGGGGGGATTTGGCACCGGAGAACATCAGTTGTAAAATCGGTAAAAACCAGTCCCCCATTGATTTGCGCGATAAAGGTGGTGTGGGTACGACTGGGTTGCCACAGTTGGATATCCATTACCGTGATGTGCCTTTAAAGATGCTGAATAATGGGCATACTCTACAGGTGAATTACCCGTTAGGCAGTTACATCAAGGTAGGGGGGCACCGTTATGAGTTGCTGCAATTCCATTTCCACACTCCAAGTGAACATAAAAAAGAGGGCTTTAATTACCCGATGGAAGTTCACTTGGTGCATAAAGATGGGGATGGTAATCTTGCGGTGATGGGAGTCCTTTTCCAAGAAGGAGAAGAAAACCCGCAAATTGAAACTCTGTTGACCCATCTGCCAAAAGAGATCGGCAAACAAGAGATTCACCGAAATCTGAGTTTAAACCCAGTGATGTTTGTGCCGGGTAATACCGAGTTTTATAAATATAGTGGTTCTTTAACCACACCACCCTGTTCGGAAGGGGTGTATTGGATGGTGTTTAAACATCCTATTGAAGCTTCTGCTGAACAGATTGAAAAAATGAATGAAGTCATGGGGGAGAACGCTCGTCCAACTCAAGAAATCAATTCAAGAGCCGTTTTAAAATCTTGGTCGGAACAGATTCAAGAACCTCCTATGTACGAGTTTTATTAAGTTTCCATTAACTAAGTTCTATTAAGCTTTATTAAAATTTAAGCTCTAATAAAAACCCAATTAGAAATAAGTTAACAGGCCTGGTCGAATTGATTTCTACCAGGCCTGTTTGTTTTCTAAGGCGATTGTATTACCCCTTTTCTAACGGTTGCCGATTAGCCATTCCTCACTCCCATCAAACTTTTTGTAAATAAACTGTAATCGTATTTGTTCTGTTTTTGTTAACAGTGTTTTATTGTTTTGCCTCTTTATTGGAACAATTGCTGTCGCTAAGATAACTTCTAACTTAAGACGAAACACACACTTGCTGAAGTTCAGCAGTAAATCGATTGTTATAGAAGATTGTTAAATACGATTGTTATAGGGAGATGACGATGGAATCTAATACAACATCCATTCAAATGGGCAATAGCAGCCATTCATATGGATGGGTTTCTATTGTGTTGCATTGGTCAATGGCAATCTCAATTATCGCTTTGTTTGTTTTAGGGTTGTGGATGGTTGGCCTTGATTACTATTCAACCTGGTACCATCAAGCCCCTTTTGTTCATAAGTCTGTCGGTGTCATCGTGGTGTTGACTATGCTCGTTCGTTTACTTTGGAATACCAGCCAGCCTCGTCCACAAATTCAAGGTAGTGTTGCTATGGGGTTGATTGCGCATACGGCCCATTTGACCATGTACTTATTGGTTGTGCTGTTAGGCGTTAGCGGTTATTTGATCTCCACAGCAGAATCCCAGCCTATATCGGTATTTAACTGGTTTGAAATACCGGTGTTGTTTGAACCTTTTGATTACCAGGCAGATATAGCCGGAGATGTTCATGAAATTCTGGCATTCAGCTTAATCGGTCTGGTCGGTTTACACCTTGTAGCGGCCTTAAAACACCACTTATATGATGGCGATGACACTCTAAGGCGCATGTTAAAGCCTATTAAAAATGAAACTAACTAACCATTAAGTAAGACGTTTATTACCTATTGAATCAACAGCAATATAAGTCACAAAAATCATCAATATTAAACAAGCAATTTAGGAGAAATATCATGACGAAATTAAAAGTATTGTTTCTAGCAACGAGCCTGATCGGCGCACCGACTGTGGCGGTTTCTGCCCCTGTCGATTATGCAATCGATACTCAAGGCATGCATGCTTCAATTAATTTTAAGATTCAGCATTTGGGCTATAGTTGGATTGTCGGGCGTTTTAATCATTTTTCGGGTGATTATCAATATGACAATGAAAATATAGCGAACAGTAAAATTCAGGTGAAAATCAAAACCGATAGTGTGAATACCAACCATGCTGAACGTGATAAACATCTACGTTCCGCCGATTTTTTGAATGTGAATAAGTATCCTGAATCGAGCTTTGTGAGTACGGCATTTAGTGGTTCGGATAAGACGATTGAAATTAAAGGGAACTTCACTTTAAATGGTGTTACCAAACCGATTGTAATCCAAGCTCATAAAGTGGGTGAGGGTAAAGATCCTTGGGGTGGTTATCGTTCCGGTTTTAACGGTAACACCGAAATCAAACTTGCGGACTACAATATTTCCAAAGATTTGGGGCCGGCATCGGCTACGGTTTTATTAGAATTGAATATTGAAGGGGTCAAAAAGTGATTTTAGTAAAATAAGCTTAATAAAATACGTTTAAGAAAGAACCCTACAGCCATCATCTTGTAGGGTTAAATCGTAACGATACCAAATCCAAGCAACCTGAGCGGTCAACGTTGCTTGGATTCACTTTTTATCAATCTGCCCAAGATTGAACATTAACGGTAATTGCGCTCGCGATTATTGTCTTTCTCTCTTCTGTTGTCACTCTTATCACCTTTTTGTTTGTTGTCGTGGTAGCGAGAATGATGGTTTTTAGAATCTCGTTCACCTACTTTTATAGGCTTGCTAGGGTTGGTGTTATTCGCAACAATAGGTGGGTTTTTTTTAACAATCCTAATGACTTTTTCCGTTTTGCCCCGTTTTTGTTCATACTGCACAGGTTGATATGGATTTTTAGGCTTGTTGATTTTATGTTTGTAGTGTTCGGTAGGATAATCTTTTTTAGGGTTATGAGAATCGTAGCGGGTATAAACATTAATGCTCTTATAGCTACCATGAGTACTGAAAGAGGGATAGGCTGAGTAAGTAGAGTGGGGTTTATAACCGGTATGATAGTAATTAACCGGTTGATGCTTGACTACATGGACGGTTCTCACCGGGGAATGGGTAACACAACCGGTTAAGGTTATGCCTAAAGTTAGTGTCGTTAAGCTAGCAAATACGCTGATAAGTCGTTTCATGGTACTCTCCAATACACTTCGCTAATTTTGTAATTGTTATTGGCCAATGATGTTTTTGAACATTTATCTTTCTGAAGTGTTGCCTAAACTTTAGCACCCTTCAAATTTCAATGTTTTATGCAACTATTGAAGCATTGTGAAAAGAGTTTGTTGAAGTCTGTTTAAAGCATTAAGGACGGATTGTTGTGAATTCATATCTTGGCAGATGGATAACAATTATCTAGGATAATAAAAAACATTAAGGAAAAATCGTGCAAAAGAAAAGTAGTTTATTGCTTGTGTCAGCATGGGTGGTGGCGTTAATCGGTTTTATTTTAGGCTTAGCTTTTGAGCCCCATTGGTTTGCCCGTTTTGGTAGTTTGGTGGTGCTGTTATCGTTGATGACCGAATATATTTTGTTACATGCAGAGTTAAATCGATTATATGCAGGCCTGGCCAAAGTGGATAGCGATACCGATATTCCCGATTTGTCACCCTCAAAATGGCATAAAAAAAAGGTTTGGGTAGCGCATTTTACCGTGGTATTGGGTACTTTTATTTGGGGATTTGGTGACCTGGTGTTTTGACTGAGGTTATCAATGAGTTAGCGGGATGAACCTCAATGATAAGGGTCGATAAATTCTTTAGGAATCTTTTTAGGTTGGTGGGTTTTTAAATCAATACAGACATAGGTGGCGGTAGCGGTAAAGACCGTTTTTTGGTCTTGTTCACGAATAATCTGAAAACCGCGTTTTCTCAAACAACACCCGGTTTGTTCGCCAATCCAAGTGGCAATCAGTAAGCGATCCCCCAAATAACAGCTGGCTTTGTACTGCATGCAGTTTTCATACACTGCCATAATCCGGTTCAAATCACGCTGTTGCTGTTGAGTGATGCCAACGGCTTGAGCATGCGCCCAAGCCACTTGCTCCATCCACGCTAAATAACTTTTGTTATTTACATGTCCCAAGAAATCCAACTCCTCTTGGGTGACCACATGTTTGTAAATAAATGGGCTTTGTGTTGTGTTCCAGTTCAATGAATTCATTACTTTTAACTGATTTTTCGATAGAATACCCCGATTATAACGAATATTGAGAACGGGTTTATGTCTGGTAATACTTTAGGTCAAAATTTTAGAGTCACCACCTTTGGCGAGAGTCACGGTTTAGCGTTGGGTTGTATCGTTGACGGATGTCCTCCTGGTATGGAACTCTGCGAAGCCGATATTCAAGCTGAGCTTGACCGCAGAAAACCTGGCACATCTAAACACGCTACCGCACGTCGTGAAGATGATGAGGTGCAAATCTTGTCCGGTGTCTTTGAAGGCAAAACCACCGGTACTCCAATCGGCATGATTATCCATAATAAAGACCAACGTTCTAAAGATTATTCTAAGGTAGCGGAAACCTTCCGTCCTGCTCATGCCGATTACACTTATACCCAGAAGTATGGTTTTCGTGATTACCGCGGTGGCGGGCGTTCTTCAGCTCGTGAAACCGCAATGCGTGTCGCTGCCGGAGCAATAGCCAAAAAGTATCTGAAAGAGCGTTTAGGGGTTGAAGTCAAAGGCTATCTCTCACAACTAGGGCCGATTAAAGTAGAAAACGTCACCTGGCCGTTTGACAACAGTAATGAATACTTTTGTCCCAATCCGGAGAAGAGTGAAGAGATTCGCCAGTATATGGACAATCTCTTGAAACAGAAGGATTCGGTCGGCGCAAAAATCTCCATTGTCGCCAAGAATGTACCGGTTGGTTTGGGTGAGCCGATTTTTGACCGTTTGGATGCCGATTTAGCGCATGCGTTAATGAGCATCAATGCGGTAAAAGGGGTTGAAATCGGTGATGGTTTTGCGGTTGCCGGTCAGTTAGGTACCGAACACCGTGATGAAATGGCTCCTGAAGGGTTCTTATCGAATCATGCAGGTGGGATTTTAGGCGGTATCTCAACCGGCCAGGATATTGTGGCACACATCGCTTTGAAACCGACCTCAAGCATTATGACACCAGGTAAAAGCATCAATGCCAATGGCGAAGCGGTGGAAATGGTGACTAAAGGTCGTCATGATCCATGTGTCGGGATTCGTGCCACACCGATTGCCGAAGCGCAAATAGCGATTGTTTTATTAGACCACTTCATGCGTAACCGAGCGCAAAATGGCGATGTGGTTCCGCCTATTATGGATTTGGCTCACGCCGGAGAGTAACGCTAGAAGCTGAAAATGTGTTTTACTCAAAGCGGAGTATGTGGATGAACTGCATGCTCCGTTTTTGTTTGTATTCAAATAGTGAAATCATCCAGGCCTGGTTGTTTTATATTGGCAGAAATTTCCCTTTTTTAAAATCTTGGTCAATAAGGTCATCGTTAACGCATTTATGAAAGACTGTTCCTATCAAACCGCTTATAAACGACTTTCACTGCATTATTTTCTGTATTTTGCGGTATTAGGCACCACCATCCCGTATATGGGGTTGTATCTACAGTCGTTGAGTTTTTCGGCGATAGAAATCGGCCAGTTACTTGGCATTATGATGTTTACCAAAGTGATTGCGCCGAATATTTGGGGGTGGTTGGCAGATAAAAGCGGGCGTTCCATTTTTTGGGTACGTTTGGCTACCGCTATGGCGGCACTCGCCGCTATGGGCTTGCTGTTTTTTGAAAGCTATTGGGCGGTGTTTTTAACTCTGCTGATTTTCAGCTTTTTCTGGCATTCATCACTACCGCAATTCGAATCTTATACTTTCAAGTGCCTGGGGGACGATAAACACCGTTATGGCCAAATTCGTTTGTGGGGCTCAATTGGCTTTATTGTCGCAGTGGTGGCGATTGGTTGGCAGATAGAGCTTTTTTCCGTGGCTTGGCTACCAGTGGATCTACTGTTTATTTTATTGGTGGTCTGGGGCAGCAGTTTTCTGGTTAAAGATGGTAAACGTATCCACGAAGAAGGTATCGGTCACGATTTTATAACGATTTTAAAACGGCCAGAAGTGGCGAGTTTATTGATAGTGAGTTTTCTGGTTCAGCTTTCACACGGCGTTTACTATGCTTTTTACACCATTCAGTTATCCGCATTAGGTTATGACAAAACCACCATTTCTCTATTATGGGCACTGGGTGTATTGGCTGAAATCGGCGTGTTTTTTTGGATGAGTCAATTGTTCAGAAACTACACGGTACGTTTTTTAATTTTATTGAGCATTGTTCTGACCGTTTTGCGCTGGTTGTTGATCGGTTCTTTGGCGGATTCAGTGTTTTGGATGTTATTTGCACAGCTCTTACATGCCGCCAGTTTTGGTTTATTTCATGCGTCAGCCATCTATTTGATTGATAGCTATTTCAAAGGCAAAAACCACGGTAAGGGCCAAGCGATTTTTGCGGCATCCAGTCATGGTTTGGGCGGCGCTTTAGGCATGCTGTTGGCCGGTTACAGTTGGACAGCGGGCGGAGCGTCGCTCGCATACGGTTTAAGTGCGATTATGGTTTTGGTGGCTTTTTTTATCGCATTGAAATGGATAAAAGAGCCGTTGTAAACTAAACGTCTTGATTGTAATGATGAACCTCGAAGTCACAAAGACATAAAGGTGATATAAACCGACTATGAACGGTGTTTTGTAATCTTGGATGTTCTTATCGGTCTGTCATTGCACAAATCTTTTTTATTTTTTAGCTTCGTGTCTTTGTGGCTTCGTGGTTAAATTTGAATAATGCTAAATCAAAAACGAAAAAAATAATTAATTGGAGTCATTATGCGTTTACTGCACACCATGTTACGAGTGGGTAACTTAGAAAAATCAATCGCTTTTTATACTGAAGTGCTAGGCATGAAGTTGTTGCGCCAAAAAGAGTATCCACAAGGTGAGTTTACCTTAGCCTTTTTAGGTTATGGCAATGAAGACGAGAACACCGTTTTAGAACTTACCTATAACTGGGGGGTGGAGAGTTATGACTTAGGTAATGCCTATGGACATATTGCCATTGAGGTGGCGGATGTCTATAAAGCGGCTGAAATGGTGAAAGCTGGGGGCGGTAAAATTATCCGTGAAGCGGGGCCAATGAATGCCGGAACCACGATTATCGCTTTTGCGGAAGATCCTGATGGCTATCAAATTGAATTCATAGGTGAAAATCACGTTCGTAAATAGCATCAACCGAGTGTAAAATACCACGAAATTTCTAAAGAGAGCTTTATACGAAAGCATAAACGGCTAAAATCGCTTGAAGTTTCACTGTTTGGGGTTAAAAATCATGCCATTCGTTTGTTGTTAACGGTGTGTTTTGCTTCAAACGGTGAGAGTTTAAGCTAATTTTTCTCGAATCTGACTCCAGTAAAGGTTTCGTAACCACGATTTAATTAAGGAACAATCATGTCTAAATTTGAAAACGTAACAGTCTTAAAAGAAGCGTCAGTTTATTTTGATGGCAAGGTGACTAGCCGTACCGTTATCTTCCCTGATGGAAGCAAAAAAACATTGGGTATTATGATGCCGGGTGAGTATGAGTTCGGTACCGATATGGCTGAAAATATGGAAATGCAATCAGGTGATGTCGAAGTATTGTTACCTGGTGAAACCGAGTGGAAAGCAATTCCGAACGGAAGCAGTTTTGATGTTCCTGCCAACTCAAAGTTTGGTATTAAGGTACACGCCATTGCGGATTACTGCTGTTCATATATTCCAGCTTAATTTTTTAGTTGAGAATCTGTTTTTGGTCGTGAGGATCGATTTCTCATTGAGCTAAATACAAATTAACCCCGAGTAACCAGGCCTGGTTACTCGGGGTTTTTTGTTTTTTACAGCATGGCGTTATGGGCTGGATAATACAAATTTAATACAACAGCTTTATTTGTCTTAAAACCGTTTTCTGCTTGATTATAGTGCCGTTATTGTTCGGTTTGTTCAGTACGTTGTTGATCACGTTTTTTCTTTTGATATTTAAAAAGAAAGTGCAGTCCGAAGTGAATCAGAATTAATAAAATAAAAAATCCCATGGCGATTTCGCCAATATGGTTGATCCACATAGTGATTTCCAGTGTATTTAAATGAAAGGGTTTAACAAACTAAGGTGTTGAATATCCGACAATTGTACTGTGTTTTTGTTAGAATTTGCACAATTTCAAGTTTAGGAGTTTCCATGAGCCATACCAAACCAGAGCAGCCATTTCATTGGCGAACCTATAAAAACGATACCTTATCGGGGATTACCGTTGCTTTAGCTTTAGTTCCAGAAGCGGTCGCCTTTGCTTTTGTTGCTGGTGTTCATCCTTTGGTCGGACTTTATGCGGCCATTATCGTGGGTATGATTACCGCGGTATTCGGTGGTCGTCCAGGCATGATTACCGCCGCTGCGGGTTCCTTGGCGGTAGTGATGATGCATTTGGTTATGGAACATGGCGCATCCTTCTTATTCCTTGCCGTTATTATGATGGGGGTGTTTCAAATCTTTATCGGGGTGATGAAGTGGGGGCGCTTTATACGGATGGTACCAAGCCCGGTCATGCTCGGTTTTGTAAACGGTTTGGCGTTGATTATTTTAGTGGCGCAATTCACCCAGTTTAAAGATTCTTCCGGTAACTGGTTAAGCGGTGACAGCCTGAATATCATGCTTATGATTATCGCCGCGACGTTGGCGATTATCTATCTATTGCCTAAAATCACTAAAGCGGTTCCCTCTGCTTTAGCGGCAATCGTATTGGTTTCTTTGGCGGTCATTTTCTTTGATATCAATGCCATTACTGTGGGTGATAAAGCTTCTGTTTCCGGAACTTTAGAGTCTTTGGTTTATGGTGATGGCGTGGCCGGCGGTTTCCAAGGGTTAAGCTGGTTTACCACCTTGCCAGAAGGTTTTTGGTCTTTATCAACCTTGTGGATCGTTCTACCTTATGCGGTGATTTTGACGATCATAGGCTCTGTAGAATCGTTATTAACCATGACCTTAATCGATGATATTACCGAAACGCGTGGTAAAGCCAATAAAGAGTGTATCGCTTTAGGTGCAGCCAACTGTACCGCGGGTACTTTTGGTACTATGGGCGGTTGCGCTTTGATTGGTCAGTCGATGATCAATGTCAACTCAGGGGGGACTGGACGCTGGTCGGGAATTACCGCGGCTTTAGGCCTGTTGGTGATTGTTTTGATCGCCTCTTCGTGGATTGAGATGGTGCCAATCGGGGCTTTAGTCGGTTTGATGTTTTTCGTGGTCATCGCGACCTTTAATTGGTCAAGTTGGAACATCATGCGCGGCATGACTAAAGCGGATGCATTTGTCATGGTTTTAGTGACTGTGCTAACGGTCATGTTCGACCTTGCCATTGCGGTTATTGCGGGGATTATCGTTTCGGCCTTAGTGTTTGCATGGGAACACGCTCAACGTATTATCTTGCAAGAATCGACCGAGGAAATTAATGGTAAATTGACTAAGACATACAAGGTGCAAGGGCCTTTATTCTTTGCATCGGCGAAAAATTTTATTGATAGTTTCGACCCTAAAAATGACCCGGATTGTGTACATATCGATTTCATGCATTCTCGTGTTTATGACCACACGGGAATTGAAGCGATTAATAATTTAACCAAAAAATACTTAGCGGCAGGCAAGAAACTGACCTTGCAACACTTGAGTCCGGAATGTCAGGTGTTACTTGAAGATGCTAGAGACTTAATCGAGGTAAATGTTTCGGAAGATCCACATTACCATGTATCGACAAGTGGTAAATCTTAAGCCTCTTAAGCTGTTTTGGGTGTATATTTAGATTTATTTCCCCAAAACATAAGAATGTTTTGGGTTTTGATGAATTAGTCGGCAACACAAAGTGCTGTTGTGGTGGGTTTTGTTGCCATGGTTGTTATAAGAAATTAGTGGACATTGATGAGTGAAAAATAGAAAGAACCTCATTCAAATCTTAGCGTTAGGCCCAGTGATATTCATACCGGTTGTGGTATTTATCATTGCTTCCTTTATCGTGAGCGCTGAAAAAGTTTCTTATGAACATTCAGTGGCACAAATCAGCCAAGATTATCTAGAGAACGAAAAAGCTCGAATTCGTTCTAAAGTAAATAATATGGTTAATTTGGTGGCATATCGTCAGTCGATTATCGATCAAAAATTACATGAACGTATCCAGCGTAGAGTGGACGATGCGCAAAGAATCGCCATCGCACTTTATAATCATTATTCAAAAACCATGACCGAAGCTGAATTGAAGGAGTTGATTGTCGAGACATTGCGTCCGTTGGTTTGGAATGGCGGAGAGAGTTTTATATGGATTCTTGATTTTGATGGTAAGTTTCAACTGGCTCCAAACTATCTTCGCCATTTAGAAGGGCAGTCAATCATCGATTTTGAAGATGCGACCGGCAGAAAGGTTATCCGTGAAGAGATTGCTATCACCCAAAGCCATGGACAGGGTTTTTTATGGGATACCTTCACAAAGCCCAATGAACCTATAGATAAACAGTTCAAGCAACTGGCTTTTGTTAAAAAATTCGGAATTTTCGACTGGTATCTGGGTTCGGGTGAGTATTTAGATACCGCTAAAAAAATCACCAATAGCCACTTACTCGAAACGATTAATCAAGTCAGTCAAGGCGAAACCGATTACTTTTTCGTGATAGATACTCACGGTAATTTGCTGCTCAATTATGCAAGACCGGATATTGTCGGTAAAAACATGTCGAAAACGACGGATAAAAACTTGTATGGACTCTATCGTTCTATTGTTAAAGCCAGTCGTGACGGTTCTGACGAATTTCTCTCTTATAAATGGATCAACCCGAATACAGGTAAGCCTGATACTAAGTTAACCTATGTTCAAAATGTGCCGGGTAGTGATTGGATTATTGGTAGTGGTTTCTACCCCAATTCCTTGGTGAGTAGTTACAATGTTCAAGAACAACGATTAACCAATCAGCATAATCAAAAAATGAGGCATATCCATGCCTTGACTTGGTTGGGGATGTTGGCTTCTTTTCTGATTTCCGCAATTGTATCGATTATTTTCTATCGTGTTTTCTTACAATATCAAAAGGAAATTATTCAGACAAACGATGAGTTGAAAGACCTTAATATCGAACTCGAAAATAAGCTTCTCGAACAAACTTATATCATCGAAAAGGCGAATACAGAACTTGAAAACTTTGCGACTCTGGATGGCCTCACATCTGTCGCCAACCGCTTCTCTGTAATGAACTGCCTCAAACATGAGATTGAGCGTGCTAATCGTTTCAAGCAAGGGTTTGCGGTAATTGTTTTTGATATCGATTTCTTTAAAAAGATAAACGAGCAGTATGGACATGAAGTGGGTGATAACATTCTTCAAGTTGTTGCCGGTTTAATTGCTAAAGAGGTTCGTAGTGTGGATACCTTTGGCAGGTTGGGTGGCGAGGAGTTCCTTATCATGATGCCAAATAGCTCTCTAGACGCGGCGTACACTTATGCTGAACGATTAAGAGTATTGATTGAAGAATCTCGGTTTGAGCAGGACATCAATATTACAATCAGTTTAGGTGTGGCCTCTTATTCGTTTGGTGAAAAGCTTTCGGAGTTAATGCACGCTGCAGATATTGCGCTGAATGAGGCTAAAGATTCTGGACGAAATAATACGAAGATTTCACACAGAAGTGTAAGTTAAACTCAGTGCTGAAGTTATAGGGTTTTATTGGTGGTGTCGAAAAGGAGAGGTTCCGGTGGGTGCTGAAAAAAGAACTTTTTTTCGTTTTGACGTGAGCCTGTCCTATTACTTGGAACCGATGAACGACCAAGGTTGCTGCTTACAAGCCGAACGGTCAGAGCTGCTATCAAACCAAGAATTCCAGGCTATTGAAGATGAAAAGCAACAACTTGACAGTTTGTTTCAAGACAGTAAGCACATTCAAAACGGCGGTGTACAGCTGTTTGATGAACTAAACCAAAAACTTGATTTTATGGTGTGGCTTCTAGAGCTCATCTTGCAAGGTTCGGGGATTCATTCTTTAGAAGAGTTTCAGGCCAGAAAAGCACTGAATCAAAAAATCACCCCACCGATGGCCAAGGGCTCATCAAAAATTTTACCGTTACTTCAAGGCTTCTTTTCCAGGGTCGATGACTATATCGCTGAATTGATCGATGTGATTGAACATGGCATTCATGGCAAAATCTTTTTGTACCACAAACCGGTCTTGAAACCCTTTAAAATCGAGAGTTATGTCAAAGGGTTGACTGAACTCGCCCAAAAGGGCAATTGGTTGGCTCGGGTTATTACCCTGCTTGTTAGTCGGTTAAATCATTATGAAAAGCTTCTGGCCAACTTAAAAAAAGCCTATAGAAAGCTATCCGACTATGAAGCATGGCCTATTGAAAAAGTGAACCTGGGTGCGGGTGGTTTTGCGGTCTACACAACAAAAAGTTATGCCAATGCAGAGAAAGTCTGTGCTTTGTTCAAGATGGATGATGGTTTTGTATTTGGTGAAGCAAGCTGTGTCTATCAGTCAAATACACTCAACGCCGAACAGCAAATGCGTACAGCTTTTCAGTTTGATGAAATTAGCCCAGAAGATTGTGCGCATATCGTAAGGTTTTTAATGGCTAAAGAGCTCGAATTTCATGCTAAAACTTAACTTCGTTATGGGTAGCGAAGTGTTGCTCGTCTGATTTGATTCAATGTCTAGATGGAACCTCGACTGATTTTTTTGCCTGTTGTTGATCGGCTTAGAAGGCTCAGTCAACACTATGATTTGTTATAAATGAACTCATTTTATTTTACTCACCCTATTAAAAATTAAAGAAATCCTATGTCTATAAAAAAAGGTAAAAGTACCCAACGCGCATTATTGGTGTTGCTTACATTGGCTATGTTTATCACCATCGCCACGGCTTTTGCCATTTATTACCATTTGGAGCGTTACGCCAAAGTAACCGACAAAATGTATAAGGTTCAAAGTTTGGCGAATAAGATTGTATATTTCGATGAAGCCTTGACTATGTCGGCGCGTATGTATGCTTATGAGAAGGACTTGCAATGGTACTCTCGATATCAAAGTCTGGTTATCCAGCTTGACCATGCATTGAATCAAGCCTCTCATGAAGCGAGCAGTATTCATGATTTGATTGAGAAAAATGAACCGCTTAATCAAAAGTTAATTTCCATTGAAGAGCGCTCGTTTGCCGATGTCAGAAATAATCGACTGCAACAGGCGCAACAAACTCTGAAAAGTCCAGAGTATCAAGCGTTAAAACAGCGTTACACCAATCTAGTGATACTGACTTTTCAGGATATCCATAACCAGTTGCAAGAACAGCAAAACAACCATCGTGACTGGTACCAAACCTTTTTATGGGTATTGGGTTTACAAGTACTGGGGTTTGTTCTGGTTTGGTTTTATTTGGTTAATTTTCTACGGCTGAATGTTTCTCGCTTGAGTAATTTAATCACTACAGACGATTTAACGGGATTAGGTAATCGTCGGAGTTTCGACGATATTCTACAGCGTGAATTACGGCGCAGTATTCGTGATGGCAAGATGCTCATGCTTGCAGTGATCGATATCGATTACTTTAAAAAATACAATGATTATTACGGCCATCCCAAGGGCGATCAGGTGTTAACCATGTTCGGTAAGTTGATTGAACAAACCCTTAGACGCGCCAATGAATTTGGATTTCGCATTGGTGGTGAAGAGTTCGCGGTAATTGCTTCAGTCGATTCCGTTGAGGATGGTACTGCCTCGATTGAATATCTCATGCTCAAACTGCACAAAAAACAGATGGAACATAAAGGTAATGCAGAGACCGGTCAGGTAACCATGTCGGCTGGTATTGCTTTCCATCATGCAGATGAAATTATGACAGATGAAGAGTTGTATTCAGCGGCGGATAAAGCCTTATATGTTGCAAAAGAGCGTGGTCGAAACCAATGGGTACAATACATCGACGATAAATCTTAATCAAAAAGCGTATCTTATTGTTGTACGCTGGTGATTGCTTAGTAAAATATATTTATGACAAATAATCCACAAGATGCGCTTCCGCGCGAGCTGACTAAAAATCTATCAAAGAACTTATGTGTATGTTACGACGTAACTAAGCAAGAGGTGATTGACACCATAAAACAGGGCGCCAAAACCTTGGAAGAGGTGAGTAACAAAACCTATGCGTGTCAGGGAAGCGGTTGTTGTATCCGTCAAGTAGAACGTCTTATCGAGTTATTACACCCTTCGTCAAGCCAACCGTCTTCGGCATCGGATGCAGACGCTGAATGCATCGCTTCTTTGAATCAGACCGATTCAGAAAATTAGCATTTACCAGGCCTGCTGAGTTTTAATATGAAGATTTTGTCGCACTCAAAATTTACCGATTTACCGATTAAACTGGTGGTTTCTGATTTAGATGGCACTTTGCTGAATCCAGATCACAAACTGACTCAGCCAACAATCGATAGCGTTAATGCCTTGGTACAGCAAGGTGTACAGTTCATGTTGGCGACCGGGCGTCACTATGAAGATGTTTATCTAATCGCCCAGCAGTTGGGCGTTAACTTGTATTTGATCACTTCTAATGGTGCTAGGGTACACAATCCATTGGGTGAGTTGCTTTATGAAGACCATATGCCTGCTGAAGCCGTCAAAACGGTATTGGATCTTTCAAAAGGTTTTGGAATTCACCGCAATCTCTATCAACAAGATTTGTGGTTGGTGGAGGAACCGCATGAACAGTTGCTGGCAATCCATCACGAGTCGGGTTTTGAATATCAGATTAAAGATTTTTCTCAAATTGACTTGGCGCATATCGATAAAATCTACTTTACCGCCGAACACGAACGTTTATTGGAGCTAGAAGCGGTTTTAAATCAGCATTTAGCCGATAAACTCTATATCACCTTCACCTCGCCAGAGTATTTGGAGGTGATGAATTTGGGGGTATCCAAAGGGCATGCCTTACAGATGATTCTTCAACAAAGTGGCATCTTACCCGAAGAAGTCATGGCTTTAGGGGATGGTATGAATGATCTCGAAATGCTACAACTGGCCGGTCACGGTGTCGTGATGGCGAATGCGAGTGACACCGTGAAGAGCCAGCTTCCATATTTACCGATAGCTAACTCCAATGCAGAGGATGGGGTGGCCGATTATCTGCAGAAAACTATCCTGGATAAAGCGCATTAACCGTTTCTCCAACGTTTTCAGCTAAAACAACCAGGCCTGGTCGTTTCAGTGCTTGGCTTTCATTTGGATTTGAATTCAACCGGGTTTTCTACGTTGAACATTAAGCTTTGAGATTGTTTGCGCTTTTTATTGATTTGTAAAATCACAATCGTGGCAAACAATAGAAGTCCGGCACTGACCGCGATGGATGCGGAGATGGAGCTATCTAACTGATAGGCAAGGCTATAACCGATCAATACCGCCGCTTGCGAATAAGCCACCGCAATCCATAACATGGTTTTAAGTGATTTCGCCAAAAGATAAGCGCTGCTGGCTGGAATGACCAGCAGTGCCACCACCAAAATAGCGCCTACCGCATCAAAAGACGCCACCGTTGTCATTGAAACCAAGGTCATTAAAAAGTAGTGCCAAAACACCACGTTTATGCCTAATGAAATCGCTAAACTTGGATGGAAGGCGATGGTTTCTAAACGTTTGAAGGCGACTACAATGCTCAACAAAACAATCAGGAAGACAATGCCAATACCCCAAAAGGCTCTTGGTCCGATTTCCACCCCATTTTCGGTTCCGCCAAAATAGATGGTATCAAAAGGTACAAAAGCAATTTCACCATAAAGGACACACTCCTGGTCCAGGTCGATTTGCCCCGCATATAATGAAACCAAGATGACCCCCAAGGCAAAAAACAAAGTGAAAATAATGCCGATGCTGGCATCACTTTGCAGTTTTCCTACACGATGGAGGGTGTCACTTAACCAGGCGGTCAATAAGCCGATAAATACCGCTCCAGTCAGCATAACCGGTAGAGAGCGACTCTCGGTCAATAAAAACGCCAACACTATACCCAGCAGTACCGAATGGCTGATGGCATCACCAATCAAGGCTTGTTTGCGCAAGATTAAAAACACGCCAATCATCGACGTTGAGGCGGCCACCAAACTGGCGGTCGCCAAAATCCAAATATCATTGATTCCAAATTCAGCAAACATCAGGATTCCCTTGCATTGGTGTTTTGAGAAGATCGTTGGGTCGGAATCAAGTTACCGTGCGGGTCATAATGGGCATTTTCCAATTCAGCTTGTAATTGCTGCTCTTGCGATTCCGTTAGGATATGCTCGATACGTTCAGCTTGTTTATGTACTTGTTCAGGCGTTAATTCAGCATGTTGGTTGAGGTAGTTTTCCCATAAACGATGACGGCGAGTCAACTGGCTGGCCAGCTCGAATCCCTCTTTGGTTAGCCTGAAACCACGTGAAGAGGATTCGATTAAATGCTTTTTGCAGAGCATTTTCAGGGTTTTCTGCAAGCTTTCGGTCGGTATGCTACGTAGTGCTTGGATGTCGGCCTGGTTGAAATCTTGTTGGTCCAATTGGTTACGTTCAAGTAGTTTATACAGTGTTCGCAAAATATTTTCTTCGGCCACCTTTTGACGTAATTGAGAGTGTTCAAGATAACGTTTAATCAGCCCTTTTTGAGGTGCAAACAGCAGCGATAGAATAAACAATAGCGAAAGGCTGACCACCATCCATGGCCCGGTCGGCATGGCGGGAGCAAGATAAGAAATCTGGGTGCTGATCAGTGCGCTTAACGCTCCTAATAGAGCGGATAAAGCCAGCATATGGCTGAGTTCGTTACTCCAAAATCGTGCGGCGGCAATCGGTGTCAACAAAACGGCGGCCATTAATACCACACCCACCAACTGCAATCCCACCACCACCGACATTACAATTAATAAGGCTAATAACAGCTCGTAAAATTTGACGGAGATGCCGAGTGTTTGCGCATAGCTACGGTTAAAGGCGATAAGACGCAGTTTTTGAAAGAATAGCGTAACAGTAACCAAAATGATAATGGCAACATAACCGAGTAGGCGGATGTCGTTTTGGGTCATGGCCGCCGCTTGACCAAATAGGATTTTGTCTAAACCGCTTTTGTTATCTACATTCAAACCTTGGATATAGGAGAGCAGCATCAAACCTAAGGCGAAGAAGAAGGATAGGGTGATGGCTAGAGCGGCATCAGGTTTGATTTTGGTGTTTTTAGGTAACCAATCGATTAAGAAAAATCCGATAAAGCTACTGGTGACCGCACCTAAAAACATCACCAAAGGGTCACGGGTTTGAAACAGTAGGAATGCCATCATAACACCTGGCAAGGCGGCATGGGCAAGAGCATCACCGATTAAAGAGCGTTTGCGCAAGAAGGCAAATGCACCGATCACCGAGGCACTCATGCCCAGTAAGATACTGCCGATGAGTACCCAAAATACGTTCATGTCTTCAAAACGCCAAAACGCCAGCAGATTATCCCAGGCTGATAGCGCCGATTCGGGTTGTAATAAAGTAAAGGGTTCCATTGAATCAGTCCGTATCGTGCGCTTTGTTCAATTTAGTGCGATACATCTCTTCGGTAAGATCATTCAACAAAGAGAGACGACCACCATAGGTTTTGTTGAGGTTGTCTTTGGTTAAGACTTCTTCAGCAGGACCAGCGGCGATTAGGCGGGCATTGATGAAAACAATCCAATCAAAATATTCACCTACGGTATTCAGGTCGTGATGAACACAGATAATAGTTTTCCCTTGTGTCTTTAAGCTCTTGAACAGTTCAATGATCGCTTTTTCAGTAGCGACATCGACTCCGGCAAAAGGTTCATCCATAAGATAGAGGTTGGCTTTTTGTGCTAAGGCACGGGCCAAGAAAACACGTTGTTGCTGACCACCGGAAAGTTGGCTGATTTGGCGGTCCTTAAAGTCCCACATTTGCAGGTCTTTTAACGCTTGTTCAGCAATTTGATAATCGATTTCAGAAGGACGTTGCCACAGTTTCAAATGGCCATGACGACCCATTAAAACCACGTCCATGACATTGATTGGAAAATCCCAGTCAATCTCTTCACGTTGCGGTACATAAGCCGTGGAGAGTCGTTTTTTCTCCAAGGGTTCACCAAAGAAATTCACCTGACCCTCAATAACCGGTACCAAGCCCATAATGCCTTTCAACAAGGTGGATTTACCTGCGCCATTTGGTCCAACAATGGCGATGCTTTTGCCTTCAGGGATGGTGAAACTCACATCGGTTAACACCGGTTTATGCTGATAACGCATGCTTAGGTGTTCTACCGATAACGGAGCGGGGGTATGGGTGTTTTTTGTCATAAAATTAAGTCTTATTAAATCTTATTGAGTCGTCTTATTTAAGTTTTCTTGAAAACTTGCTCTAGTTGCTCAGCGCTTTGACAATGGTGTTTACATTGTGTTTGACCATGCCAAAATAGTGGTCGGTTGCTGTACCTTTTGGTCCCATCGCATCGGAATAGAGTTCACCGCCAATGGCGACCTGATGACCTTCGGCTTTTACTCCGGCGACTAGAGACTCGATAAAGCGTGGCGAAACACTGGATTCAACAAATACCGCTTTAACGTGATTGTCCACAATGACATCTTTGAGTTTTTTGATATCTTGTAAACCGAATTCCGCCGCGGTACTGATGCCTTGCAGACCCATGACCTTAATGCCGTACGCTTTACCAAAATATCCAAAGGCATCATGTGCAGTAATGAGAATACGTTGCGCTTCAGGTACTTTTTGAATTTGCTGTTTAATCCAGTCATCTAAGTCGGACATCTGTTTTAGATAGACATCGGCGTTATGCTGATAGTCTTTTTTGTTTGCCGGATCTTGCTGTTGCAGTGTGTGTAAAACTTGTTGTCCAGCTTGCTGCCAAAGTGTTAAATCAAACCAAATATGCGGGTCTGGGTGTGCGCCGTGTTGTAAACGAGCGCTTTGGGGAATTTTGTCACCAACGCCGATCACGGTTTTTTTACGCGCCAGTTTTTCAAAGATATCCTGCATTTTTCCTTCTAGGTGCAATCCGTTATAGAAGATGATATCGGCTTTAGTGAGCTTGCGTAAATCGCCCTGGGTGGCTTTATATAAATGAGGGTCAACCCCGGTGCCCATCAAGGCTGTCACTTCAACGTGTTTGCCGCCAATGTTTTCGGCTAGGTCAGCAATCATTGCGGTGGTGGTCACGACATTGAGTTGGGCTTGTGCGTTAGCGCTACAGCCAAAGATAAAGAGTGCGAAACTGAGCGTTTTTAAAACGGCTGAAAATGCATTTTTATTCATTTCTTATGAGTCACCTATGAGAATTATCTTTTGCTAAATAAAAAATTAGCCATGACTAATTATTTTATTAGATAAAACTATATCATTAAATCCTAAAATATTCTAGCGTATTGATTTTAGAGTGGAAAATTAAGTTTTTTAAAGGATTTAGGCAATAAAAAAGGGCTTTGATAAGCCCTTGGTATGAGTTTCTAGAAAGGTTAGAAGCGGAAAATATTGGCTTTTTTCGGTTTCGGTTTCTTGGATTTTTTAAGCTGTACCATCACTTCGGTGTGAGTGGTGTGTGGAAACATATCGATTAGGCCGGCTTTTGTTAGTTGGTAACCTTGTTTTTCCAGTTCTTGAACGTCGCGAATCAAGGTGGATGCATTGCAGGAAACGTAAACGATGATCTCCGCTTTTAGCAGGTGTAGTTTTTTGCTGATTTCAAAAGCGCCTTGTCTGCCTGGGTCGAGTAATACACGGTGATATTTCTGCTCTCTAAACCAAGGTAGTTTTTCACAAGCTTCAAATAAATTGGCTTTAAAAAACTCGGTGTTGTTCAGTTGGTTGTTTTTTGCATTGGTTGTAGCGCTGTCAACGAGTTCGGCCAGCCCCTCGATGCCGGTCACCTTTTTGGCTTGTTTCGCGATAGGTAGGGTAAAGTTGCCTACACCGCAAAACAGGTCTAATACTTTATGTTTTCCAGTGTCCAATTCCAGCCATTGGATAGCTTGCGCGACCATCTGCTTGTTTTGCTGGCTATTCACTTGCACAAAGCCGTCGGCAGGAAAGTTTAGTGTCAATCCCTCGATTTCATAGTGGGGTTGCATATTGATAACGGTGTCTTCGCTGCTGTTGGTGGTGAATACGCCGTTGTCAGCCTCGACCAAGGTAATCTCTTTATAGGCGCGACTGGCTGATTCCAGCAATCGTGGACGCTGTTCTTGCAGGGCTTGGTTTAACGCCGGTGTCAAAACAGGGCATTGGGCGACATCGATCAACTCGTTGGATTGTTTCTCCCTGAATCCTAAGCGGGCAACTTTGTCTTTTTTGCTGATAGCGAGACCGAAACGAGCGCGACGACGATACGCTTGGTCCGCACCGCAAAGCGGAGGGGTGATTTCGCACTGTTTGGAATTAACGGCCTTGGTCAGTTGGGTGATGAAGTTTTCGGCTTTCCAGCGGCGTTGCGCATCGATACTCATGTGCTGTAGCTGACAACCGCCACACTGTTCATAGAGCTCACAAAAAGGCGTGGTTCTGTCGTTTGACGGGGTTTGAATTTGAATCAAATCGGCTTCGTCGAACTTGTCTTGTTGCTTGGTGATTTTTAAACTAATGATGTCTCCGGGCACGGTGTCGGCAACAAACACGGTCTTACCGTTAATGCGCGCAACACCGCGTCCATCATGAGTTAATCGTTCTATTTCAATGGCTTCAAAAGTTGGGTTGTTTGCGTGCATTTCATGCCCTTAGCTGTTGTTTTGTATGGTTTTATGTGGTTTTTCCTGGTATCTCTTCAAAGATTGAGATAAGTTACCAGGCCTGGTCGGTTTGTTTTAATCAATGCCAAGCAATTTATGGGTTTGCAGGCTTAGCTTCCATTGGGGATGAGCCAAGCAATATGCTACCGCTTGTTTGATGTTCTCCTGGCTGATTTTAGGGTCTTTATCATCCATGGGTTGCAAGTAGAAAAACTCAAAATCCAAATCGGCCACCCTTTCTGGTAGCAGTTCAGGTTGTGGGTAAACCAGTTTCAATTCATGGCCTTTGTCCAGGATAATCGGTGCATTCGCTTTCGGGCTCATGCAAATCCAGTCGATATTCTCAGGGGCTGATTTAGTGCCGTTGGTTTCAACGGCGATTTCAAATCGGTGTTTGTGCAGGGCGCTAATCAATGCATCATCCACTTGCAGTAGGGGTTCGCCACCGGTCAACACCACAAAAGGTTTTACGCCAGAGTCTTGAGGCCAAAATTGTAATAGGTGCTGGCACAGCGCTTCGGCATCAGGGAATTTGCCCCCGTTTTGGCCATCGGTGCCAATGAAGTCGGTATCGCAGAATTGGCATACGGCTTGACCGCGGTCGACTTCCCTTCCAGTCCACAAATTGCATTTGCTTAAACGGCAAAAAATAGCAGGTCGTCCACTATGAAATCCTTCTCCTTGGAGGGAGTAGAATACTTCTTTGACCGAATAACTCATCTTTTGCTTCCTTTTGCGTGGTTTTTTACTGTTTTGTGATCCTATTTTACTATGTCGGATAAGGGATGAAGTGATATAATTTGCGACTATTTTTTAAATTTTACGTGAGTTAGGTTAAGAGCGATGTCAGCAAAGACTTTATACGATAAATTGTGGGATGCGCATGTTGTGCGTCAAGAAGAAGATGGTACGGCGTTAATTTATATCGACCGTCAGTTGTTGCACGAAGTCACTTCACCACAGGCGTTTGAAGGGCTGCGTATGGCAAACCGTAAGCCTTGGCGTATTGATACCAATCTGGCAACACCAGATCATAACGTGCCTACTACCGATTTAACCGGTGGGGTGGCGAGTATCAAGGATTCGGTTTCACGTATCCAGGTTGAAACCTTGGGGATGAATACCCGTGAATTTGGAATTACCGAATTTGCTATGGGGGATGTTCGCCAAGGAATCGTGCATGTTGTTGGCCCAGAAGAGGGTGCGACTTTGCCGGGGATGACGGTAGTATGTGGTGATTCGCATACCGCTACACATGGTGCTTTGGGTGCGCTTGCTCACGGTATCGGTACTTCTGAAGTGGAGCATGTTTTAGCGACTCAGTGTTTGATTCAGAAAAAAATGAAAAACATGCTGATCAAAGTGGATGGCAAGTTGCAGCCTGGTGTGGGTCCTAAGGATGTGGTCTTGGCGATTATCGGTCAAATCGGTACCGCTGGCGGAAACGGGCATGCGATTGAGTTCGGTGGTCAGGTTTTCCGCGATATGTCTGTTGAAGGCCGTATGACGGTGTGTAATATGGCGATTGAAGCCGGTGCACGTGTTGGTTTGGTTGCGGTCGATGAAAAGACGATTGAATACGTTAAAGGTCGTCCATTTGCACCTAAAGCGGATCAATGGGAAGCGGCTAAACAGGCCTGGCAAGATCTTAAATCCGATGAAGATGCGGTGTTTGATAAGGTTGTTGAAATTGATGGTTCAAAAATCGAGCCACAAGTTTCTTGGGGAACGTCTCCGGAGATGGTGTTGGATGTGAACGGTAATGTACCGAATCCATCTAAGGAAAGCGATCCGGTTAAGGCGGGTGGTATTGAGCGTGCGCTTCAATATATGGGCTTAAAAGCGGATATGCCGATTAAGGATATTCCGGTGGATTATGTGTTTATCGGATCTTGTACCAATTCACGTATTGAAGATTTCCGTGCTGCCGCCGCGGTGTTGAAAGGTAAAAAAATCTCAGACAAGGTTGAGCAAGCGTTGGCGGTTCCAGGTTCTGGTTTGGTCAAGATGCAAGCTGAGAAAGAAGGTTTGGATAAAATCTTTATCGAAGCCGGTTTCGAGTGGCGTAACCCGGGTTGCTCAATGTGTTTAGCGATGAATGCGGATAAGTTGCCGACCGGTAAACATTGTGCATCGACTTCAAACCGTAACTTTGAAGGGCGCCAGGGTGCGGGTGGTCGTACTCACTTGGTCAGCCCTGAAATGGCTGCTGCAGCGGCGATTGCCGGTCACTTTGTTGATGTTCGTGATTATCTTTAAGTTAGCGTTAAGTTAAACAACCGCGGAGAAATTTAGATGGAAAAGTTTTTAAAAATGACAGCGATTGTCGCACCGATGGATCGCGCTAACGTTGATACCGATGCAATCATTCCTAAGCAGTTTTTGAAGTCAATCAAGCGTAGCGGCTTTGGCCCTAACCTGTTTGACGAGTGGCGTTATGAGGATGTGGGTGAGCCAGATTCCGATAATTCCGGTCGTCCATTACGTAAAGAATTCGTTTTGAACCAACCTCGTTATCAAGGTTCTAAAATCTTGTTGGCGCGTGAAAACTTTGGTTGCGGTTCAAGTCGTGAACACGCACCTTGGGCATTGAAAGATTACGGTTTTGATGTGGTGATTGCGCCGAGTTTTGCGGATATCTTTTTCAATAACTGTTTTAAGAACGGTATCTTGCCGATTGTGCTGGATGAAACTGTCGTCGACGGTCTTTTCAATGAAGTGCATGCTAACGAGGGGTATCAGTTGACCATCGATTTGGAAAATCAACAAATCGATAAGCCTAACGGTGAAAGCATCGCGTTTGAAGTGGATAGTTTCCGTCGTCACTGTTTATTGAATGGTCTGGATGATATCGGTTTGACACTTCAGCATGAAGCGGATATTAAAGCCTATGAAGAGAAAACCAAAAAAACAGCTCCTTGGTTGTTTGCAGGCTAGTTGAGTTTGGTTTTCGGAGTTACCAGGCCTGGTAACTTTGTAGCGGGATTAAGAATTTAAAGTTTATAAAGTTAAGAGTATTTAAAAATGACACAACAAGTATTGATTTTACCTGGTGATGGTATTGGCCCTGAAATTACTGCGGAAGCGGTAAAAGTTTTAGAAGCATTGAAGGCAACCGATGGTTTGGATATTGAGATGACCGAAGACCTGGTTGGGGGTGCGGCTTATGATGTTCATGGTGTGCCTTTAGCGGATGAAACAATGGCTAAGGCTCAGGCTGCAGACGCGGTGCTTTTAGGCGCTGTAGGTGGTTATAAGTGGGAGTCTTTAGATATCTCTGTGCGTCCAGAAAAGGGCTTGTTGCGTTTACGTTCTGAAATGCAGTTGTTTGCCAACTTGCGCCCAGCGTTTTTATATCCTCAATTGGCTGACGCTTCGACGTTAAAGCCAGAAGTGGTTGCAGGTTTGGATATTCTGATTGTTCGTGAATTAACCGGTGGTATCTATTTTGGTCAGCCTCGCGGGATTCGCACTTTGGAAAATGGTGAGCGTCAGGGTTACAACACTTATGTATATTCTGAGTCTGAAATCAAACGTATTGCCCATGTCGCTTTTCAGGCGGCGATGAAACGTAACAAAAAGTTGACTTCGGTTGATAAGGCTAACGTTTTAGAGGTAACTGAACTTTGGCGTGAAATCGTCGATCAGGTTGCGGTTGAATACCCAGAAGTAGAAGTGAAACATATGTATGTGGATAACGCGGCAATGCAATTGGTGTTAAATCCAAAACAATTTGACGTGATGGTCACGGGTAATATGTTTGGTGATATTCTGTCCGATGAAGCATCTATGTTAACCGGTTCAATCGGTATGTTGGCTTCGGCATCTTTAGATGCGAACAATAAAGGTATGTACGAGCCTAGCCATGGTTCTGCTCCAGATATCGCAGGTCAAAACTTGGCCAACCCATTAGCGACGATTTTGTCTGCGGCAATGATGTTACGTTACTCTTTAGGTCGTGAAGACTTGGCGGTCAAAATTGAAAATGCGGTAGGTAAAGTGCTTGACCAAGGTCTACGTACCGGTGATATCTTCTCAGATGGCATGACACGCGTTTCTTGTAGCGAAATGGGTGATGCGGTCGTTGCCGCACTGTAACAACTAGCATTGTCTAAATGAGAAATTATTTTACCGTCACCATTAGTGATGTGCATGGCTCACGTCACTATTCGTTCAAGCACTTTTTCAGAAAGTTTGCTTGGGTGATTGTGTCGGTATTTCTTCTTATTTGGGGGTTGGGTGCGGTTTCCTTGTGGTGGTTGGCCAATCAAGCGCAAGAACTTGAAATCCAAAACGCGGCATCGGTTGCGGCGTTTAATAAAACACTGAAGAAAACCCGCTCCGACTACGAAAGGCTCTTAGACGAAAAACAGAGTTTAGAAGCGGATTTAGAGCAAAAAAATGCGGAAGTGGTGTTTTTGGATCAATCCCTTCAAGGTTTAGAAAGCCTGGTGGGAATTGATGCTGATGAACCTGAAAAACTGCCGTATGAAGAGCGTGTCAAGCAGGTACAGTTGAATACCTTAGGCAAAAGTTTGATGCTGGACATGGTTCCAAGTGGTCATGCTTTAGCTGATTATAACGGTATCACCAGTAAGTTTGGCTATCGACAGCATCCGATAACTGGCAAAAGACAGATGCATGGCGGTTTGGATTACCGTGCCCGGATAGGTGATGACGTAGTTGCTACTGCGGATGGGGTTGTCAAATACTCCGCTTTTGATAAGGATGGTGGTTTTGGTAATTTGGTTACCTTGGTTCATGCAAATGGATTCCAGACCCGCTACGGGCATCTGAGCCAGCGTTCAGTCAAAGTCGGTGAGGTGGTTCACAAAGGGCAGAAAGTCGGTGAGGTCGGTTCTACCGGACGCTCATCCGGGCCTCATTTGCATTATGAAGTTTGGTTTTTGCATCATCGATTGAATCCACAACCTTTTGATAAGTGGACGATTGAAAAATATGATGACATTTTTGAAAAAGTGAAAGGGGTACCATGGGGATCTTTAAGTCTAAGCGTCGACCAAATCGTCAAGAAGGTGGAAAGACAATTATCGCAGACGGTTGCTTTATCAGCGGGGAAATGACCGAGCTAAAAGGCTCTCTGCATATTGATGGACGAGTAGAGGGGATTATCGATAGCCAATTTGATGTTTCTATCGGTACTTCTGGTCAGGTTTCAGGCTTGGTCAAGGCTCGCAGTATTGTCTTAAGCGGTGTTTTGGACGGTAAGGTCGCTTGCGAGAAAATTGATATTTTGCAAAGCGGTAAGTTGATTGGCGAACTGATCAGTGGCGAGCTTACCGTTGAAACGGGTGGTAAGTTCATCGGTCAAAGTCATGAGATGACCGAAGGTGGAATGGTGGTCAGTTTGCCTGAAACCTTCGCTCAGCTCAGTTTACAAAAAGATAAAAAAACCGAACCAAAATCTCTTACGGTCGAAACCAAATAAAGTTGGTAAAACCCGGTTTTAAAAACAAGTATTGAAAACATATTAATTTAAGTTGGCGCCAAGTGTTAAGAAGCTTCTTGGCTGTTTGAAGGAAAAGAAATGACAAAGTTATATGATGTTGCGGTTGTTGGTGCAACAGGTGCAGTAGGTGAAACAATTTTAAAAGTACTTGAGGAGCGTAAGTTTCCGGTTGGAAATTTATACCCATTAGCGAGTAGCCGTTCAGCAGGTAAAAAGATTGAGTTTAATGGTGCTTGGGTAACCGTTCTTGATTTGGAAACTTTTGATTTTTCTAAAGCACAAATCGGCCTGTTTTCACCAGGCGCAAGTGTTTCTAAAATCTATGCACCAAAAGCTGCAGCAGCGGGCTGTATTGTTATTGATAACACTTCTGAATTTCGTTATGACGATGACATTCCATTAGTGGTTCCAGAAGTGAATCCTCAAGCCATCGCCGGTTATAAAAACCGCGGTATCATCGCTAACCCTAACTGCTCTACAATCCAGATGTTGGTCGCGCTTAAGCCTATTTATGATGCAGTGGGGATTACCCGTGTTAACGTAGCCACCTATCAAGCGGTTTCTGGTACAGGTAAAGAGGCCATTGAAGAGTTGGCTAAACAAACCGCTAACTTATTGAATATGAAAACGGTTGAAGCTAAGGTTTATCCTAAGCAAATCGCCTTTAACTGTATTCCGCAAATCGATGTCTTTATGGAAAACGGTTACACCAAAGAAGAGATGAAAATGGTGTGGGAAACCAAGAAAATCATGGGCGATGAAAATATTTTGGTGAACCCAACTGCGGTGCGTGTTCCTGTGTTTTTTGGACACAGTGAAGCGGTGCATATCGAAACCAAGGAAAAAATCACCGCTGAGCAAGCTAAAGAGTTGTTTAAAAAAGCGGATGGTGTGGTTTTAATCGATGAGCATGTCGATGGTGGTTATCCAACAGCGGTTTCGGATGCGGCTGATACAGATCCGGTTTATGTTGGACGTATCCGTGAAGATATTACGATTCCAAATGGTTTAAACCTATGGGTGGTTGCGGATAACGTGCGTAAGGGTGCGGCGACCAATACTGTGCAGATTGCTGAAGTATTAATCAAAGATTACATCTGATTTCGTGAACAGAATCGCTCTTTGTATTGAATATTTAGGCACAAATTATTGCGGTTGGCAGCGACAAAGTCACTGCGAGTCGGTGCAGTCTCAGGTTGAAAAAGCGCTTTCGAGTATTGCCAATCAGCCGATTGACCTACATTGTGCCGGACGTACCGATACCGGAGTGCATGCTGTTGGGCAGATTGCGCATTTTGAAACGGATGTGACCAGGCCTGGTAAGGCTTGGGTGCAGGGGGTGAATACCCAGCTTCCTGGTGATATCCGTGTGCGTTGGGCAAAACCGGTCGATGATGAATTTCACGCTCGGTTTTCTGCAATAGCCCGTCAATATCGCTATGTGATTTATAATCGTGATGTGCATTCGGCTGTGCTACATAATCGGGTGACTTGGGAACCTCATTATTTGGATGAAAAGCTCATGCATCAAGCGGCGCAGAGTCTGATTGGTGAGAATGATTTCAGCGCTTTCAGAGCTTCGGCCTGTCAGGCCAGTCACGCTAACCGTGAAGTCCAGTCGATTGATGTTTCCCGCAAGGGTGATATGGTGTTTATTGATATTCAAGCGAATGCCTTTTTACACCATATGGTGCGAAACATTACAGGATCATTGATTTCGGTTGGTAAAAAACAGCAACCGGTCGAGTGGTTGGCTGATTTACTGAAAGCTCGGGATAGAACCCAGGCCGCGGCCACGGCACCAGCCAGTGGGTTGTATTTTGTCAATGCGATTTATCCTGATGAGTTGGCTATTCCTCAAGTACAACTTAATGAAATGTTGTGGCAATAGGTCGCTATTTGCTGAAATCGGTTTGATTAATACAAGATTAGAAACAGAATGACATCAAGAACTCGTGTTAAAATTTGCGGCCTGACTTCGATTGATGATGCTTTATTGGCAGTGAATGCAGGAGCAGATGCGATTGGTTTGGTGTTTTATGCTCCCAGTCCTCGTTTTGTAGAGGTGGAGCAAGCAGCACAAATCGCTGGCCATTTACCAGCATTCGTCACCAAAACGGCGTTGTTTGTGAATCCGGATGTGAGTTATGTAGAGGAAGTATTGGCTAAGGTCAATATCGATCTACTTCAGTTTCATGGTGATGAATCCGCCGCATTTTGTGAGCAGTTCAATAAGCCTTATATCAAAGCGGTACGCATGCAGGAAACCACTGATTTGAATCAGTTAAGCCTTGAGTTTTCAGGTTCATCCGGTTTGTTGCTGGATGCTTATGTGCCAGGTATCCCAGGCGGTACGGGGGAGCAGTTCAACTGGTCATGGATACCTAAAGCGTTTACTTTGCCGATTATTTTGGCGGGTGGTTTGACCGCTCAAAATGTAAAGCAAGCGATACAAACGGCGCAGCCTTGGGCGGTAGATGTCAGCGGTGGTGTAGAAGCCAGTAAGGGTGTAAAGTCGCCAGAAAAAATTAAGCAATTTATGCAACAAGTAATGAGTACAGTTGAATGACAGTAGATTTTTCAAAATTCCCAGATAAAAACGGCCATTTTGGACCTTATGGTGGCATTTTTGCACCGGAAACCCTTATGGCGGCTTTAGAGCAGTTAAACCAGGAATACGAAAGTGTTAAAAACGATCCTGCGTTTTTAAGCGAGATAGCTAATGATTTGCGAGACTATGTAGGTCGACCTACGCCTCTTTATTATGCAGAACGCTGGTCTAAGGAGTTGGGTGGCGCAAAAATCTACTTAAAGCGTGAAGATTTAAACCATACCGGTGCTCACAAGGTAAACAATACCATTGGTCAGGCTTTGTTGGCGAAACGTTTGGGTAAAACCCGTATTATCGCTGAAACGGGTGCGGGTCAGCATGGTGTGGCCAGTGCGACGGTAGCGGCTCGTCTTGGTTTGGAGTGTGTGGTTTATATGGGGGCTGACGATGTGATTCGCCAGGCACCAAACGTGGCTCGTATGAAGATGTTGGGTGCGAAGGTTGTGGCGGTAGAGTCGGGTTCACGTACTTTAAAAGATGCGTTGAACGAAGCGATGCGTGACTGGGTGACCAATGTTGATGATACGTTCTATATTATCGGTACGGTAGCTGGACCACATCCATATCCGGCGATGGTGCGTGATTTTCAAGCGGTTATCGGTGAAGAAGCACGTGAACAGATTTTGGAAAAAGAAGGTAAACTGCCTGATGCTCTGATTGCCTGTGTAGGCGGTGGCTCGAATGCCATCGGTCTGTTTCATAAGTTCTTGCCGGATGAGTCGGTGAATATTTATGGTGTTGAACCTGCCGGGCATGGCCTGGAGACAGGTGAACATGCGGCACCACTGTGCAAGGGAACGCCAGGTGTATTACATGGTAACCGTACTTATTTGATGCAAGATAAAAATGGCCAGATATTAGGTACTCACTCTATTTCAGCCGGCCTGGATTATCCGGGAGTGGGTCCGGAACACGCTTGGTTAAAAGACATAGGGCGAGTGAATTATGTGGCCATCGACGATGAAGAGGCGTTGCAAGGATTTAGGGATTTGACTCGTTTTGAAGGAATTATTCCTGCCCTGGAATCCAGTCATGCGATTGCTTATGCAACTAAATTAGCGCCAACGATGACGCCAGAACAGACGATTATCGTTAACTTATCCGGACGTGGCGATAAAGACATGAATACCATTGCACAAATTGAAGGCTTTGAATTTTAAACATAGCATTACCAGTTATATAGCTGAATGTTATGCCTGTTTTTAATAAGAGATAAATCATGAGTAGAATACAAAACACACTAGCAAATTTAAAAGACAATGGTAAAACCGCGCTGATTCCTTATATTACCGCTGGAGATCCGGAGCCGAATGCCACGATTGATTTAATGCATCTTCTGGTTGAAAAAGGCGCTGATATTATCGAGTTGGGTGTGCCTTTTTCTGATCCGATGGCGGATGGACCGGTTATTCAGAAAGCGGTTGAGCGTGCTTTAGAGCATAATGTCAGCTTGGATGATGTTCTGGAATTCATCCGTGTCTTCCGTGAAAAAGATGAAAAGACCCCGGTTGTTATCATGGGATATTTGAATCCGATAGAGGCGATGGGGTATGAAGCGTTTGCCAATGCCGCAAGTTCAGTGGGGGCGGATGCGGTATTAACGGTTGATATGCCTCCGGAAGAGTCTTTTGGTTACAAAGAAGCTTTGGAAGCAAAAGGTTTGGACCGTGTTTTCTTGGTTTCACCCACCACTCCAGAGGGTCGATTACAGGCGGTTAATGAAAAAGGTAGCGGTTTTGTTTACTATGTCTCATTAAAAGGTGTGACCGGTTCTAAAGAGCTTGATGTGAATGATGTGGCTAACCAAGTCGCTCGATTGAAGCAGTCGTTGAAGCATCCGGTTGGAATCGGTTTTGGGATAAAAGATGGTGAGACCGCTTATGAGATGGCCAAGTTAGGTGACGCGGTCATTGTTGGCTCATCCTTGGTTACCTTGATTGAAGCGAATGCAACCAAAGGTCTATACGATATTCATTTAGCCATCGGTGAAAAAATGGCCGAATTCCGCCATGCGATTGATAGAGCGGACGCTGAAAACTAAACGCGGTCGCACTGCGTAGGGTCGCACTGCGTAGCATTGTAATGAATTAGCAAAGAACAAATAAAAAGTAATAGGATTATGACAGTCTCATAGTCATCAGGAGTATATATGAACTGGTTTGAAAAAATTTTACCGAGTATCAAACAAGTAACGGAGCGTAAAAAGTCAGTGCCTGAAGGGCTTTGGACTAAGTGTCCAAAATGTGAAAGCACACTTTATCGTTCAGAAGTCACTCGCAATCAAGAAGTTTGTCCTAAGTGTGATCATCACATGCGTTTAGGCGGGCGTCAGCGTTTGGAAACGTTCTTGGATGAAGGTAGTTTTGTTGAAACCTCTGCAAATATTTCCCCGGTGGATGCGCTTAAGTTCAAAGATCTGAAAAAGTATAAAGATCGTATTACCCAAGCTCAAAAAGCCACTGGTGAAAAAGATTCTTTTATTACCGGTTCAGGCACGATAAACGGTTTACCTGTTATGGCTGCGGCATTTGAATTCAAATTCATGGGTGGCTCAATGGGTTCGGTTGTGGGTGAGAAATTTGTGCGTGCCGTGAATCAGGCGATTGAAAACAAGACACCGTTCATCTGCTTTTCTGCCAGTGGGGGTGCCCGTATGCAAGAAGCGTTGTTTTCATTGATGCAGATGGCTAAAACCAGTGCGGCTTTAGGGCGTTTACGAGCGCAAGGTCTGCCTTTTATTTCAGTGTTGACCGATCCGACTATGGGTGGGGTTTCCGCTAGTTTTGCCATGTTGGGTGACTTGAATGTGGCCGAACCTAAGGCGTTGATCGGTTTCGCCGGGCCTCGTGTTATTGAACAAACGGTTCGTGAAAAATTACCAGAAGGTTTTCAACGCAGTGAGTTCCTTTTAGAACATGGTGCTATTGACCGTATTATTCATCGTCACGACTTGCGTAATGAGTTGGCGGATATTTGTAAGATGTTACAGAATAAACCCGCCTAATCAATTTTACTTTTACATATAAAATCAAAGCTTAAAAATAGATGAATATTCCTAATAACCAGTCTACTCTTGAACAGTGGGTAGACTGGTTACTGCATTTACATGCCCAAGAAATCGATTTGGGACTAGAGCGAATTCGCCTAGTTGCTGAAAAAATGCAAGTTACCAGGCCTGCTCCGTTTGTCATTTCGGTTGCCGGAACCAATGGTAAGGGCTCCAGTGTCGCTATGTTGGCATCTATTTTAAAAGCGGCAGGATACAATGTGGGGACTTACACGTCTCCTCATATTTTAAAGTTCAACGAACGTATTCAAGTCAACAGTGTTCCTGTCAGTGACCAGCAGATTGTTGATGCTTTTACCGCGATTGAAAGCCAACGTGAACAAATTAAATTAACCTATTTCGAGTTTTCCACTTTAGCGGCTCTAACCATCTTTAAACAAGCCAAGTTGGATGTGGTGGTTTTAGAAGTCGGATTGGGTGGGCGCCTGGATGCGGTCAATGTGGTTGATGCGGATGCGTCTTTGATTACAGCGATTGACGTCGATCATATTGATTGGCTTGGTGATGATAGAAGTCTAATCGCGGTTGAAAAGGCCGGAATTATGCGAGAGGGTAGGTTGAGTATCTGTTCCGATCCGAATCCACCGCAAACATTGATCGATTACGCGGCGGAGTTGCAGGTGGATTTAGCTTGTTTGAAAATCGATTTTGATTATCAAAAGAATCCATTAAATGACCAGGCCTGGTCATTTAATTTCACGCAAGATGATCAGCCAGCTGTAACTTTAACCAAACCGCAGTTGCATGGTGATTTTCAATTGCAAAATGCATCGGGTGTGGTCGCATTACTGTCAAAGATTCGATCTCAGTTAGCGGTTGATATCGAACATATCAATAAAGGTTTAGCAGAGGTCAAACATCCAGGGCGTATGCAATCGTTGCAAATAAACCACCAGGCCTGGTTGATTGATGTCGCCCATAATCCCCAATCGGCTCAAGTTTTGGCCGAATACCTTGAAAAGCAAGCCTTTGAACCTCATAAGAGCATAGCCCTGTTCTCCGCATTGAACGATAAAGATATGTTACCCATGGTCAGAGTGATTAAACCTTTTGTCAGCCAGTGGGCTATTGCAGATCTTGATATTCCAAGGTCAACGGGGTTACAGCAATTGACAGGGATCCTTTTACAAGCCGGCGTGGAAAAACAACAGATTTGCGAGTTTGAATCAATCGCCTTAGCCACGGAGTATGTAAAAGGTTGTGATAAATCTAATGTCTTGGTTTGGGGGTCGTTTTTTACGGTGGCACAAACGTTAGAAGAATTAGAGGCTGACAAGTAGTTCATGGATTCAGTAAGTAAAAATCGTTTGATTGGTGCCGCGATTTGGCTTGGGTTGTTAGTCATCATCGTGCCGCAGTGGTATAGCAAGCCTGTTAATTTTGTGCCTGAAGGGTTTCAAAAAACAGAAGTCAAAAGTACCTTACCCATTGTCGAGCACGCCTACCGTTTACCTAATGGTGATGACAAGCCGTTGACGAATGGTCAAGCACAGAATTTGAACAGTGCTTCAAAAGAGGCGCTAAGCTCAGATATCGAAACCAAGACGGTCGATACTCAGGTTGACTCACAACAAGCTTTGCATGACAAAATTAGCCAGCTGGATAAAGTCTCTGACAATGAAAAATACAAAGGTCAGTGGATTGTCCGCTTAATCGCCTTTTCTGATATTAAAGAGGCCAATGAACTTTTAGGCCAGTTGGATTCAGAGTACGATGTTTATATTAAGTACTATGAGAAGAGTAAAATTTATTCTGTGAGAACAGGACCTTATATTTCTAAAGCTAAAGCTGAGAAAGATAAGCTTAAATTAGATAAAATGTTGCATACCAAAAGTGAGGTTGTGCAACTTCCTTAAGACCGATGGTGGGATGTGCTTAACTTGTTAAGTCCAACTCACTGTTGGAACGACCATTTGATTATGGTTTTCAATAGCTATTTGTAAGTAAGAGAGTGTACGAAAATGTGCGGTATTGTTGGGATTGTATCGGGTTCTGGAAATTATGTTAATCAGGAAATCTATGATTCCTTGACTATTTTGCAGCATCGTGGGCAAGATGCGGCAGGTATCGTTACCTGTAAAGACGGACGTTTTTTTCAGCGTAAAGATAACGGAATGGTAAAGGATGTTTTCAGAACAAGACATATGCGTGATCTACATGGCAATATGGGGATTGGGCATGTTCGTTATCCAACGGCAGGTTCGTCTTCAAGTGCGGAAGCACAGCCGTTTTATGTAAACTCTCCTTACGGAATCGCAATGGGTCATAATGGTAATTTGACCAATGCGGAAGAGGTTGCGGAAGAGATTTATCGTACCGATTTACGTCACCTCAATACCAACTCAGACTCTGAAGTGTTATTGAACGTATTTGCCCATGAGTTAATGCAGCAAAAGAAACTATTCATCGATCATGAAGACGTTTTTAATGCGGTGCGAGCTGTGCATAAACGTGTGAGAGGGGGTTATGCCGCAGTTGGGATTATCTCTAATATCGGTGTGGTGGGGTTTCGTGACCCATTTGCTTTACGTCCGATTGTGGTCGGTAAGCGTGTAACGCCAAATGGTACTGATTATATGATCGCTTCTGAATCGGTGGCTTTGAGTGGCCTAGGGTTTACCTTGGAAAAAGATTTGGCACCGGGCGAAGCGGTTGTGATTACCGAACAAGGTGATATTTATTATCAGCAGTGTGCAGAAAACCCGCAATATACTCCTTGTATCTTTGAGTATGTGTATTTCGCGCGTCCAGATTCGATGATGGATGATATTTCGGTATACAAGTCCCGCCTACGAATGGGGGAGAAGCTTGCAGAGAAGATTTTACGTGAATGGCCTGACCATGACATCGATGTCGTCATGCCGATTCCGGATACAAGCCGTACTTCCGCACTGGAGCTGGCCTCAAAGTTGAATATTCCTTACCGTGAAGGTTTGATGAAAAACCGTTACATCGGGCGTACCTTCATTATGCCTGGTCAGCAGTTACGTAAGAAGTCGGTTCGCCAAAAGTTGAACCCGATTAACCTGGAGTTTGAAGGTAAAAACGTATTGTTGGTTGATGATTCCATTGTACGTGGTACCACGTCAGGTCAGATTGTCGAAATGGCACGTGAAGCTGGTGCAAATAAAGTTTATTTTGCTTCGGCAGCGCCAGCCGTACGTTATCCTTACGTTTACGGCATTGATATGCCTTCGGCTTCTGAATTGGTTGCCAACAACCGTACTACTGAGGAAGTGGCAGAATTTATCGGCTGTGATAAGTTGATTTATCAAGATTTGGAAGATTTGATCGATGCGGTGAGTGTCGGTAATGAGCAGATTCCGAAATTTGATACCTCCTGTTTTAGTGGTGAGTATATTACCGGTGATATTACCCCTGAATATCTAGCTTCTTTGGACACCAGTAGAAATGATGATGCGCAATCGACCAAGAAAGCTTTAGGACAGGAAACTGTTGGCCTACATAATGGTAGTTAACTAGATAAGTTAATGGGTGAATTTCAGTGAATGAGTTTGATATAGATACACTTGCGGTCAGAGCGGGTTACCAGCAGACAGCGGAACAAGAGAATAGTGAAGCGATTTTCCCTACATCGAGTTTTCGTTATAAATCGGCTGCTCAAGCAGCGGCACGTTTTAGTGGAGAAGAAAAGGGTAATGTTTACTCCCGTTTTACCAACCCAACGGTCAGGGCGTTTGAAAATCGCTTAGCGTTAATGGAGGGTGGAGAATCTTGTGTTGCTACCGCTTCTGGAATGTCGGCTATCTTATCGACCTTTATGGGGTTATGCCAAGCGGGTGACCATGTGGTTTCTTCACAAAGTATTTTTGGTACGACAAAAGTACTGTTCACCAAGTATCTGGCTAAGTTCGGTGTTGAGGTTACCTTTGTTTCACAAACGGATATCCGTGAATGGCAGTCCGCGATTCAGCAGAATACCAAAGCGTTCTTTTTAGAAACGCCATCAAACCCTCTTACTGAAGTAGCGGATTTAAGTGCCTTAAGTTCTTTGGCAAAAGCCAATGACTGTTTATTGATTGTGGATAACTGCTTTTGCACGCCGATTCTACAAAGACCATTAGAGCAGGGAGCTGACATTGTCATTCATTCTGCAACCAAGTTCATTGATGGACAAGGTCGTGGGATTGGTGGTGCGGTTGTCGGTTCTGAAGCGTTAATTGAAGAGCCTGTTCGTGGTTTTATGCGTACGGCTGGGCCAACTATGAGTGCATTTAATGCTTGGATTTTCCTAAAAGGATTAGAGACACTGCCTGTACGGATGCGAGCACACTGTGAAAACGCCGAAGCGTTGGCGGTATGGTTAACGGATCATCCGGCGGTGGAAACCGTCTTTTATCCAGGATTGGAGTCGCATCCTCAGTTTGAGTTGGCTAGTAAACAGCAGTCTGCTGGCGGTGGTTTGGTGAGTTTTAAAGTTAAGGGCACTCGAGAACAGGCATGGAGTGTCATTGATGCTACCCAGATGTTGTCGATTACCGCGAACCTTGGTGATGTTAAGACCAGTATTACCCATCCTGCGACTACGACTCATAGCCGTGTTGATCCTGAAGCAAGAATTCAAGCGGGTATTACCGATAATTTAATTCGTGTTTCGGTAGGTTTGGAGTCTATTGAGGATATCAAGCAGGACTTGAAAAGAGGTTTAGATAAGTTGGTTTAAAGCCGGTTTAGGTGTGGATTTAAAATCAGGTTTGCTGTAATAAGGGGTTAAGAGGTCGTTTCTTAACCCTTTTTATGTTGGCGGGTTATCGTGGTAGAGGAAGTTCGGTCTCTTCACTCTGGCGATAGATGACACACACTTTACCAATGGTTTGAACCAATAAAGCCCCTGTTTGTTCTAAGATGTAATCAACAATTTTCTTTCTATCTTCACGGTCTGCAGAAGCCATTTTGATTTTAAGAATTTCATGATGTTCTAAGGTGCTTTCAAGTTCAGCCATTAAGCTTTCTGTAACGCCGTTAGCGCCAATAATAATCATTGGGTTTAAACCGTGAGCAATTCCACGTAAGAATTTCTTTTGGTTGGTGTTTAATTTTTCTGGTTGGCTCATTGAATTTTCCAATTGAAGTCATTATTAATAATTTAGTTTTATATATTGTAGTTGAAAACACATTATGGCGAGAAGTAAATCGAGCGCAGGTTGGTTAAAAGAGCATTTTGACGACCCTTATGTTTTGAAAGCTAAGCAAGAAGGCTGGCGTTCTCGAGCGGTTTATAAACTGCAAGAGATTGATGATAAAGACAAACTGTTTAAAAATGGTATGTGTGTTGTGGATTTAGGTGCTGCCCCAGGTGGTTGGTCACAGTGGACCGCACATAAAATCGGCAGTCAGGGTGAAGTGTTTGCTTTAGATATTTTACCTGTTGAGCCTTTTGCCGGTGTCACCTTTATTCAAGGCGATTTTAGAGAAGATGAGGTTTACAATAATCTATTGTCAGCGCTGGATGGTCGAGATGTCGATGTGGTTATGTCTGACATGGCGCCAAATATGAGTGGTAACAAGGGGGTTGATATTCCCCGCGCGATGTATTTGGTAGAGCTTTGTGTTGAGTTGGCCGACCAAGTCTTGAAGAAGAATGGCGATTTGCTGATGAAAGTTTTTCAAGGTGAGGGCTATAATGAATTAATCCTCAACTTAAAGTCCAAATATGACAAGGTCATTACACGTAAACCCCAGGCTTCTAGAGCGAGAAGCAAAGAAATTTATTTATTGGCTCGTGGTAAAAAAGCTTAATTATATAAAGAATGGTTATTAATAATTAAGGCTGTGCTATAAGTTTTTTTTATTTAAAAGTGTGATAAAGTAGCTGAAATAAGATTTTCATCGATTGATTACGTTTTAATTAACGTATGGTTTAGAAAAAGTAAGGTTAATAATGAAAAACGATATGCTAAAAAATGTACTGATTTGGACAGTAGTGGCCATGGTGTTAATGTCTGTTTTCAATCATTTTAGTACTCAAGGGCAGAATTCATCAGGCCGTTTAGACTATTCAGATTTTATTGAACAGGTTCATCAACAACAGGTTAGTAAGGTCTCTATCGAAGGTCAAACCATTCGTGGTGTATATACCAATGGGGATGCTTTCACGACCTACAATCCAGGTGATCCTGGTTTGATGGGTGATTTGTTGGATAATCAGGTTAAAGTCAGTGCGCAGCCTCCTGAGCAGCAAAGTGTTTTGATGCAGATTTTCATTTCTTGGTTCCCAATGTTGCTTTTAATTGGTGTATGGATTTTCTTCATGCGCTCAATGGGTGGCGGTGTTGGCGGCAAGGGTGGCCCAATGTCATTCGGTAAAAGCAAAGCAAGGATGCTGACGGATGATCAAAACAAGGTGACTTTGGATGATGTGGCCGGTGCTGATGAAGCGAAACAAGAAGTAGGTGAAATTGTTGATTTCTTGAAAGACCCAACAAAATACCAGAATTTGGGGGGAAGTATCCCTCGCGGTGTCTTGATGGTGGGACCTCCTGGTACCGGTAAGACATTGCTTGCCAAAGCGATTGCTGGAGAAGCTAAAGTACCTTTCTTCACCATCTCGGGTTCTGATTTTGTGGAGATGTTTGTGGGTGTTGGTGCCTCGCGTGTTCGCGACATGTTTGAGCAAGCTAAAGCGCATGCACCATGTATTATCTTTATTGATGAGATTGACGCGGTTGGTCGTAGTCGAGGCTCAGGTATGGGTGGCGGAAACGATGAGCGTGAGCAGACCTTGAACCAAATGCTGGTTGAGATGGATGGTTTTGAAGGGAATGAAGGGGTTATTGTCATTGCCGCCACCAACCGTGCTGACGTACTTGACCCTGCATTACTTCGTCCAGGTCGTTTCGATAGACAGGTTACTGTGGGTCTACCGGATATTCGTGGACGTGAACAGATTCTGAAAGTTCATATGCGTAAAGTGCCTTTAGCTGATGATGTAGAACCATCGTATATTGCTCGCGGCACACCAGGTTTTTCCGGTGCAGACTTGGCTAACTTGGTTAACGAGGCCGCTCTGTTTGCCGCTCGCAATAATGATAAATTGGTGACCCAAAAACATTTTGAAAAGGCCAAAGACAAAATTCTTATGGGTGTTGAGCGTAAGAGTATGGTCATGAGTGAAAAAGAGCGTCGTATGACGGCTTACCATGAGGCTGGCCATGCGATTGTCGGTTGGTTGGTGCCTGAGCATGACCCTGTCTATAAGGTTAGTATCATGCCGCGTGGTAGAGCCTTGGGTGTCACCATGTATCTTCCAGAAGAAGATAGTTATAGCTACAGTAAACGTAAGTTAGAAAGCCAGCTTTCGAGTTTATATGGTGGCCGTATCGCCGAGGAATTGATTTATGGTCCAGATGCGGTAACGACTGGGGCAAGTAACGATATTGAGCGTGCCACTATGATCGCACGAAATATGGTCACCAAGTGGGGGCTTTCAGATAATCTTGGTCCGCTCATGTATGAAGAAGATGATAAAGGTGGCTTTATGGGAAGTTCCCGTAATGCCAACGTTTCTGGTGAAATCTCTAAAGAGATCGACCATGAAATTCGTAACTTGATTGATCGTAACTACAAAAGAGCAACGGATATCCTGACTGAGCACTCTAAAGAGCTGGAGTTGATGACCGAAGCGCTTATGCAGTACGAGACAATCGATGCAGAACAGATCAAGAACATCATGGAAGGCCGTCCAGCTGGTGAACCAAAAGATTGGCAGGGTTCTGATGATCATGATTCTAGTGCTTCTGCAGGTTCAGATAGCGAAGTCAAAGCACAGGATGAATCTGAAAAGCCAGTTGATATGGTTAAGGATGATTTGTCTGGAGAGGCTTCGAGTGAAGAGGCAAAAAATAGTGAGCCAAAACTACACTAGTTGATTGGTTTCTTTAAGAAAACCCCGATTTCGGGGTTTTTTTTTGGATAGGAATCATTGTTTGCTAGGTTCCGGTAGCAATAATGTTTGAGGATAGGTATGTTTGATATAGAAAAAGAATTGCACAGGATTCATTTGACCAGGCCTGGTACTCCACTGGTGATGGGGATATTGAATGTGACTCCAGACTCATTTTCTGATGGCGGACTGTTTGTATCCCAAAAGCTTATTGAGGAGCGTGTCGTTCAGATGATTTCACAAGGTGTGGATATTATCGATGTTGGAGGGGAGTCGACCAGGCCTGGTGCTGATGCAGTGCCGCTTTCCGTTGAGCTGGAGCGTGTAATACCGGTAGTCGAATGGATTACCGAAAGGTTTGATGTTCCAGTTTCGGTAGATACCTATAAGACTCCGGTTATGCAGGAGTCGATAATTGCTGGAGTGTCGATTGTCAATGATGTCAATGCCTTGCAAGACACCGGAGCTATTGACTGTGTCGCTAAAGGCCAGGTTGCGGTCTGTCTTATGCATAAAAAGGGCAATCCGGGTGATATGCAGCAAGCACCATCTTATGAAGATGTCGTGGAGGAAGTTAAGGCATTTTTGTTGAGCCGGGCGAGTGTTTGTGAGCAAGCCGGTATTGATAAAAGTCGGATAATTTTAGATCCTGGATTTGGTTTTGGTAAGACTTTAGAGCATAATAAACGGCTGTTTAAAGAGTTGTCAGAATTTACCTCTCTTGAATATCCGATTTTGGTAGGTGTTTCTCGTAAACGCATGATTGGCGAAATTCTAGGTGATGTTCCGCTGCAAAGTCGTTTGCATGGTAGTGTTGCCGCCGCAATACTGGCGGGCATGAAAGGTTCACAGATAGTGAGAGTGCATGATGTCGCACCAACGGTTGAGGCATTGACGGTTATCGCAAGTCTTACCTAGTTGATGGTTTGGAATCTCTCGTTGTTTTAAATAAGTTGCTTTTAGGTGGCTTGATAGGTTGTTTATGAAAGAAACTCAGAAAAAATATTTTGGTACTGATGGTATCCGCAACCGTGTCGGTTCAGGAATGATTCGCCCTGATCAGATTTTAAAATTAGGGTGGGCGACAGGCAAGGTGATGAAGGCTCGTGGTGAGTCGAAAGTGATGATTGGCAAGGATACACGTATTTCAGGCTATATGTTTGAATCGGCTTTGGAAGCTGGTTTTATCGCAGCGGGTATTGATGTGATGTTGCTTGGACCGATGCCTACACCTGCAGTCGCCTATTTAACACAGACATTTCATGCCGATGCGGGGATTGTAATCAGCGCATCACATAATCCGCATCATGATAATGGCATCAAGTTCTTTTCATCACAGGGTAAGAAAATCAGTGATTCAATCGAGTTGGAAGTAGAGGCTGCCTTTGAAGAGGATATTGAAGTGGTTCCTTCTGAACAACTCGGTAAGGCAAAACGGATAGAAGATGCCGCCGGGCGTTATATTGAGTTTTGTAAAAGCACTTACAGCGCGCAGGCAAAGCTAGATGGTTATAAGGTGGTTTTGGATTGTTCAAATGGTGCGACCTATCATATTGCCCCGCATGTGTTTGAAGAGTTAGGTGCTGAAGTGGTTTCAATTGGTGTCAATCCGAATGGTATCAATATAAATCATGAATGTGGCGCAACCCATGTCGAAGCCTTGCAAGCCGAAGTTGTTAAGCAACGGGCTAATCTGGGTATCGCGTTTGATGGCGATGGCGATAGGGTCATTATGGTGGATGAGTTCGGTAAGGTTGTCGATGGTGATTTGATTTTATACATTCTAGCCATGCATTCGGGCTTAGAGGTTAAGGGTGTTGTCGGCACGGTAATGAGTAATCTCGGTGTTGAAAATGCTTTGCGTGACAAAGGTGTTGGTTTTGAGCGTTCGCAGGTCGGTGACCGTTACGTTATGCAAAAATTGACGGAACAGGATTGGAAGTTCGGCGCTGAGCCATCAGGCCATGTTTTATGTCTAAACAAAACCTCAACTGGCGATGGTATTGTCGCCTCTTTGCAAATTATGTCTGCAATTGTTTCAACAGGAAAAAGTCTTGCTGAATTAACCGGTGAGGTTGAATTTTATCCGCAGGTCTTGAAAAACAAGCGTGTTGATAATGCTAAAAAGATTATGGGTTCCGATGTGTTGAGGGAAGCAATAATCCAGGCAGAACAACGCCTTGGAAGTCAGGGGCGAGTTTTGGTTAGGGCGTCTGGTACCGAGCCGCTTATCCGTGTGATGGTTGAAGGGGCTGATGGTGTTTTAGTGGAAACGCTTGCAAATGAATTAATTAATGTTGTGGAATCAGAAATTTCATAAAAATGCAATATTGTTTTTCGTAAAAGAAAACGCTAATATTGTAAAACTTTTGTGTTGGAGATTAGTAAATGAGAAAGCCGTTTGTCGCAGGGAACTGGAAAATGCATGGTTCAAAGGCGTCTATTTTGAGCTTGGTAACAGGGCTAAATGCTAAAGCTGACCAACTTGGTGACGTAGATGTGGCTGTTTGTCCACCCGCAATTTATATAGATTATACAAAACGCGCACTTTCTAATGATGTTATTGCTCTAGGTGCGCAAAATATGGCAGTAGAGCCTGTGCAAGGTGCTTATACGGGTGAGAACTCTGTTGAGATGCTTAAAGATTGTGCGTGTGATTATGTGATTTTAGGTCATTCTGAACGTCGCGCCATCTATGGTGAGACAGATGCTGAAATTGCACAAAAAGTCAAAGTTGCGTTGTCGGCAAAAGTCACGCCAATCTTATGTGTTGGTGAAACTTTGCAAGAACGTGAATCTGGTGTGATGGAATCGGTAATTGCCGGCCAATTAGATGCTGTTCTTGATGTGGTTGGTATCGAAGCTTTTACAGATATTGTGATCGCTTATGAGCCTGTTTGGGCTATCGGAACAGGAGTAACGGCTTCACCAGCACAGGCACAAGAGGTACATGCTTTCATTCGCGGCAAGTTGGCGGCGTTGAACTCTGCAGTAGCAGATAAAGTAATTATTCAATATGGTGGAAGTGTTAAACCTGATAATGCAAAAGAATTATTCGGTCAAGCGGACATCGACGGTGGGTTAATCGGTGGAGCATCTCTGAATGCTGACGATTTCATCGCAATTTGTAAAGCGGCGGGCTAAACATGTTTGGAATTGTATTAACGATACATTTGATTATCGCATTGATTCTTATTGCGTTAGTTTTGGTTCAGCACGGCAAGGGTGCTGACGCGGGTGCCAACTTTGGTGGTGGTTCTTCGCAATCTGTTTTTGGTAGCAGTGGTTCTGCTACTTTCCTATCGAGAATGACGGCAGTTGTTGCGACAGTCTTTTTCATTACCAGTCTTGTGCTTGCCTATATTGGTAGTCAGCAAGCGAAGGGTTATCAGAGTGTAACTAAAGCGCCTGTTGAACAAGTACAAACTAAGGAAGATACTGCTGCGCCAGTAGTTCCTGAATAATAAGTTTATTGCCGATGTGGTGAAATTGGTAGACACGCTATCTTGAGGGGGTAGTGGCGCAAGCTGTGCCGGTTCGACTCCGGCCATCGGCACCATATTTTAATGCTGTTGCATGGATGCAATGGTGAATCAAACGCTAGACGAGGTCTAAAACCCATGCTAGAAAATTATCTTCCTGTCCTAGTCTTTATTGTTCTAGGCGCCCTTTTTGGGGTTGGCCCAATATTAATCGGTTACCTGTTAGGTCCGCAAAAGCCTGATGCTGAGAAAAACTCTCCTTATGAGTGTGGTTTTGAGGCGTTTGAAGATGCACGTATGAAATTCGATGTACGTTTTTATCTGGTTGCTATTTTGTTCATCATCTTTGACTTGGAAATTGCCTTTCTATTCCCTTGGGCGATTGTATTAGATGAAGTGGGGACTTTCGGTTTATTGGCTATGGGTGTGTTTTTATCGCTTTTAGTTGTCGGTTTTATCTATGAGTGGAAAAAAGGAGCGCTTGAATGGGAGTAGAAGGCGTTTTAAAGGAAGGGGTTGTCACCACTTCTGCTGATAAATTAATTAACTGGGCTCGTACTGGTTCTCTTTGGCCAATGACATTTGGTTTGGCTTGTTGTGCGGTTGAAATGATGCACGCGGGTGCTTCACGTTATGACTTGGACCGTTTCGGTATTATCTTTAGACCAAGTCCGCGTCAATCGGATGTCATGGTGGTAGCCGGAACTTTGGTTAATAAAATGGCTCCTGCTTTAAGAAAAGTATATGACCAGATGGCTGAGCCACGTTGGGTGATTTCAATGGGTTCATGTGCCAATGGTGGTGGCTATTACCACTATTCATATTCTGTAGTTCGTGGTTGTGACCGTATCGTACCTGTAGATGTCTATGTTCCAGGTTGCCCGCCAACGGCTGAAGCGCTGTTATACGGGATTATCCAGTTACAGAACAAGATCAAACGTACTAACACTATCGCTCGATAAGAATAAAAGAAGTAGACGTTACTATGAAACAGTCAGTTTTAGATTTACAAAACAATGTTAATAAAGTGCTGGGCGATTTAATCGTTACTTCAGACATAGCATTAAATGAATTAACGATTGAAGTTGCGCCGAAGAATTCGTTAAAAGCTTTTAAGTGCTTACGAGATGATTTAGGTTTTGAACAGCTAATGGATCTTTGCGGTATTGATTACCTGGATTATGGTCAAGCGAACTGGGAAACCATGAAAGCCGTTAATAGCGGGTTCAGTCGTGGCGTTTTCGATTTCGCCGATGAAGATGATGCTGATGTTGATTCAATGGAAAGACGTTTTGCAGTTGTTTATCACCTTCTATCGATCCAAAACAATTTAAGAATCCGCGTTAAGGTTTTTCCTGAAACAACACAAATGCCAACTGTTGATAGCGTAATTGATATTTGGAATGTGGCTAATTGGTTCGAGCGTGAAGCTTTCGACCTGTTTGGTATTTTATTTAAAGGTCATCCTGATCTGCGTCGTATTCTTACCGATTATGGTTTTGTTGGTCACCCGTTACGTAAAGATTTCCCTTTAGTCGGGAATGTGGAAATGCGTTACGACGCTGATAAAGGTCGTGTTATTTACGAGCCTGTCTCTATTGAAAATAGAGTTAATGTACCTCGAGTGATTCGTAAGCAATCACCAAAAAACGTGTAATTAGGAATAAAAATGCCTGAAATTCGTAACTATACTCTTAACTTTGGTCCACAGCATCCATCAGCGCATGGTGTGCTTCGTCTAGTTTTGGAGCTGGATGGTGAGACGATTGTTCGTTCAGACCCTCATATTGGTTTATTACATCGTGGTACGGAAAAGTTAGCGGAATTTAAACCGTATAACCAGTCCATTGGTTATATGGATCGTCTTGACTATGTTTCCATGATGGCTAATGAACATGCCTATGTTATGGCTATCGAAAAAATGCTGGGTGTTGAAGTGCCTGAGCGTGCGCAATACATCCGTGTTATGTTTGATGAAATCACTCGTGTTCTTAACCATTTGATGTGGTTGGGTGCACATGCTTTGGATATTGGTGCAATGACCGTGTTCCTATATGCATTCCGTGAACGTGAAGACTTGATGGATTGTTATGAGGCGGTTTCGGGTGCTCGTATGCATGCTACTTACTACCGTCCAGGTGGTGTTTACCGTGACCTGCCGGATACCATGGCTAAATATGAAGCTTCCAAGTGGAATTCGGGTAAGAAGTTAGACCAGTTGAATGAAACTCGTGAAGGTTCTTTACTGGATTTCATCGAAGCCTTCACACAGCGTTTTCCTGGTTACATCGATGAATATGAAACTTTATTGACCGATAACCGTATCTGGAAACAGCGTACGGTTGATATCGGTATTGTTTCACCAGAAAGAGCGTTGCAATTAGGCTTTACTGGCCCTATGTTACGCGGTTCAGGTATTGAGTGGGATTTGCGTAAAAAGCAGCCTTATGAAGTTTACGACAAAATGGAGTTTGATATCCCTGTTGGTGTAACGGGTGATTGTTATGACCGTTATCTTGTACGTGTTGCAGAGATGCGTGAATCTAACAAAATCATTAAACAGTGTGTTGATTGGTTGAAAGCGAATCCGGGTGCTGTCATGTCTGATGATAATAAGGTCGCGCCTCCATCGAGAGAAGATGCTAAATCAAACATGGAAGCGTTGATTCATCACTTCAAACTTTATACAGAAGGTTATACCGTTCCTGAGAGTGAGGTTTACTCTGCAGTAGAGCACCCTAAAGGTGAATTTGGTATTTACATGGTTTCTGATGGAGCCAATAAACCTTACCGTATGAAAGTTCGTGCACCTGGTTTCCCACATTTAGCTTCATTAGACGAAATGGTTAAAGGTCATATGATTGCCGATGTTGTTTCAATTATCGGTACTCAAGATATTGTATTCGGAGAGGTGGATCGATGAGTTCGACAATCACAGATACAGCAAATTTTATTCAGGGTGATGTAAAAGTCCGTATTGATAAGTGGATTGCAAACTATCCTGCGGATCAAAAAAAATCAGCCGTTATGCCTGCTTTACGTATTGTTCAAGAGTGCCATAACGGCTACTTGACCAATGATTTAATGGACCAAATTGCCGCTTACCTAGAAATCACACCAATGGAAGTCTATGAAGTGGCGACTTTCTACGGTAACTATGAGCATGCACCGGTTGGCGAAATCAAACTATGTATTTGTAACAGTATTTCTTGCATGTTGCGTGGTAAAGACGACATCGTGAAATATCTTGAAACCAAATTAGGGATCAAGCCTGGAGAGATCACTCCTGATGGCCGTTTTTCCATCAAGATGGTTGAGTGCCTAGGCGCTTGTGGTGGAGCACCAATGATGCAAGTTGGTAAAGATTATCATGAAAATTTAACACCACAAGCAATCGATTTACTTCTAGCAGAGTGGGAGAAATAAATGGTCGTACAAAATGAAAATTGTTTCCGTTTAAACCACCTGGAAAACTCTTGGGATATTGATGTCTATATCGCCAATGGTGGTTACGAAGTATGGAAGAAAGTGGTTGCTGGCGAAATCGAGCCAAACGAAATCATCGAAGAGGTGAAAACCTCAAATATTCGAGGACGAGGTGGAGCCGGTTTCCCGACAGGATTAAAGTGGAGTTTTATGAACCGCTTCGCTCCAGGTCAGAAATATATCGTTTGTAACTCCGATGAAGGCGAACCTGGAACCTTTAAAGACCGTGATATTCTACGCTACAACCCGCATGCGCTGGTTGAGGGGATGGCTATTGCAGCCTATGTTATTGGTGCTTCTGCCGGTTATAACTACATCCGTGGTGAGTTTTGGGAACCATACAAACGTTTCGATAACGCAATCAATCAAGCACGTGAAGCTGGTTTGTTAGGTAAGAACATCCTTGGTACAGGTTGGGATTTTGATCTTTATACCCATCTTGGAGCAGGTGCTTATATTTGTGGTGAAGAGACTGCCTTGATTGAATCGATTGAAGGTAAGAAAGGTCAACCACGTTTTAAACCGCCATTCCCAGCAAGTTACGGTTTGTATGGTAAGCCAACCACCATCAACAACACGGAAACCCTGGCGTCTATTCCAATGATCTTAGCGAAGGGCGGAGAGTGGTTTAACGACTTGGGTGTTGAAAACGCAGGTGGTACAAAATGTTATTCAGTATCAGGGCATGTAAATGCACCTGGTAATTTCGAAGTTCGTATGGGGACCCCATTTAAAGATCTTCTTGAACTTGCAGGTGGAATCTGGAAAGGACGTGAATTCAAAGCGGTCATTCCTGGCGGCGCATCAACCGCTATTATCCCAGCTGAAAAAGCAATGGCAATGAATATGGATTACGATTCAATTGCTAAAGCAGGTTCTTTCTTGGGTGCAGGTTCGGTCATCATTATGGATGACCAAACCGACATCGTAAAAGTTATGCAAAACTTGAGCCATTTCTATTGGGATGAATCTTGTGGCCAATGTACTCCTTGTCGTGAGGGTACGGGTTGGTTATATCGTGTATTAACACGTATTGTTGAAGGCAAGGGACGTCCAGAAGACATTGCCGCGTTAAAAGATGTGTCAGGCAAAATCATGGGTAATGTTATCTGTGGTTTAGGTGATGCAGCAACAATCGCGTTAACCAGTGCATTAGATCACTATGAACACGAATTCCAGCACTACATTGAACATGGTTGTAGTATTTTCGATCGTACCTAATCACAGTTGATTAGATACTAGCAAATAAGTTAGAAAACTTAGGTTAAGAATTATGGTAAAAGTTGAAATAAACGGTCAAGTTATTGAAGCGCATGAAGGTGACATGTTAATAGATGTCGCTGATGACGCTCAGATTGCCATTCCCCGTTTTTGTTACCACAAAAAACTGTCTATTGCGGCTAACTGTCGTATGTGTTTAGTTGAGGTAGAAGGTGCTTGGAAACCTCTACCTGCTTGTGCAACGCCTGTTACAGATGGTATGAAAGTCCATACTAAATCGGCTAAAGCGATTGCAGCACAGAAGTCTGTTATGGAGTTCTTATTGATTAACCATCCTTTGGATTGTCCAATTTGTGACCAAGGTGGTGAATGTGAACTTCAAGATGTCGCTATGGATTACGGTGATGATGTATCACGCTATTCAGAATCTAAACGTGTAGTAAGTGACCGTGAAGCGGGTTCCTTGATTAAAACCGATATGACACGTTGTATCCACTGTACACGTTGTGTTCGTTTTGGTCAGGAAGTGGCCGGTATGATGGAATTGGGTGCAACAGGTCGAAGTGAGTGGATGGAAATCGGTACTTATATCGAAAAATCGATCACTTCTGAAATGTCAGGAAATATGATTGACTTATGTCCTGTTGGTGCTTTAACGTCAAAACCATTCCGCTATACAGCACGTTCTTGGGAATTAAAGGCGCATAAATCGATTGCCGCCCATGACAGCATGGGGTCGCATATTACCATTCATGCTAAAGGACAAGATGTCAAACGTGTTGTCCCTCGTGAAAATGAAGCAATCAATGAAGTTTGGTTATCTGACCGTGACCGTTTTGCCTATGAAGGTATCAACAGTGAGTCGCGTTTGACTCAACCGATGATCAAGAAAAATGGAACTTGGCAAGTGACAGATTGGGAAACCGCTCTGGCATTTGCGGTTTCAGGGTTACAGAATATCCTTAAAACGTCTAAGGACATGGGTGTTTTAGCTTCCGCTAACTCAACCGTTGAAGAACTACATCTATTGCAGAAGTTGGCGCGTGGTCTTGGTGTTGAAAATATTGACCATAGACATCGTCAGGTTGATTTCAGTGCCGATGAGCATGGATTCAATACACCAGCTTTAAAACATGATTTGGCTGCCGTAGAAAAATTGAATGCGGTTCTGCTAGTCGGTTCTTACCTACGTAAAGAGTTACCGATATTGAATCATCGTGTCCGTAAAGCGGTCCAAGCGGGTGGTAAAGCATTTGTTGTTAATCCGCTAGATTTTGCGTTCAACTATAAAATTTCAAATCAGCACAATGATTCTGGAATGGTATTTGAATTAGCAGGAATCGCTAAAGCGGCGTGTGAATTAAAAGAACTTGACCAGGCCTGGTTGAATTCAATCACAGCAAGCGAAGAGCAAAAACAAATCGCCCAATCATTATTGGATGCTGCTAATTCTAGTGTCATGCTTGGACAAATTGCACAAGGTCATGAAGATTTTGCAGTAATCCAAAAGCTGGCAAGCATTATTGCGGAAGCGATGGGTTCAGAAATCAATGTGTTGCCTTTAGCGGCTAATGAAGTCGGCGCTCATCTAGTGAACTTCCTACCGAAGTCGGGTAAAAACAGTTCACAGATGATTGCAGGTGGCATGAAAGCATTCATTAATCTGAATATTGAACCAGAAGATTTTGCGAATGATAGCGCAGCAATCTCGGCTATGAACGAGGCTGATTTTGTCGTTAATCTGACTGCTTTTGATAGCAAAACGCAGCGTGAATTCGCTGATGTCATGTTACCCATCGCCACTTTTGCCGAAACGGCAGGCACTTTTGTCAATGCAAATGGTTTAAAACAATCATTCAAAATGTCTGTTGAACCAAAAGGGGATTCAAAAGCCGCATGGAAAGTACTTCGAGTTCTAGGCAACATGTTCGATGTTGAAGGATTTGAATATACCCATTCAAATGAAGTGTTGAGTGAAGTGTTGGATAACGTGGCATCGCAGGTCAATCTAAGTGATTTGGATTGTAAATTACCTTCTAAGAATAACGATACGACTGTGAAAATTGTATCTCCTTATCAGGTTGACGCAATCGTTCGTCGTTCACCATCATTGCAGGCAACTCCTGATGCGAATATTGAAACAATGGGAAGAGGGTAAATAGATGTTTGATGCACTGCAAGCCTTTTTATCTGGCTTTTTATTTGATTGGTTAGCGATTGTTATCACGCTAGTCTTACAGGCGGTAGCGGTTGTTCTACCTATTATGTTAGTGGTTGCCTGGCTAACTTATGCTGAGCGTAAAGTGATTGGTTACATGCAGGTTCGTATGGGGCCTAACCGTGTTGGGCCAATCGGTTTGTTACAGCCGATTGCCGATGCGTTGAAGTTGATGACGAAAGAAGTTATTTTCCCTGCGCAATCTAACAAATACCTATTCATTATCGCTCCGGTATTAGCCTTAGCTCCTGCTGTTACCGCATGGGCGGTCATTCCTTTTTCTGAAGGAATGGTGGTTTCTGATATCAACGCGGGTGTGTTGTATGTATTAGCGGTATCCTCGATTCTGGTTTACGGGATTATTATCGCAGGTTGGGCTTCTAACTCCAAGTACGCTTTCTTAGGGGCTTTGCGTGGTTCAGCACAGAAAATTTCTTATGAAATTGCCATGGGTTTCGCTCTAGTGACTGTGTTGATGATTGCTGGCAGTATGAACCTGACCGAAATTGTTAATGGCCAAAAGGGTGGGGTTTTCCACTGGTATTTATTACCTTTGTTACCGATGTTCTTTGTCTATTTCATTTCTGGTCTAGCTGAAACCAACCGTACTCCTTTCGATGTTATCGAAGGTGAAGCTGAAATCGTGGCTGGTTTCCATGTCGATTATTCGGGTATGACATTCGGTGTGTTCATGCTTGCCGAGTATGCCATGATGATTTTGATCTCTTTCATGACATCAATCATGTTTTTAGGTGGATGGTTGTCGCCATTTGAAGGTATCCCATTTTTAGAGCCAATGTTCGCATGGGTACCTCAGTTAGGTTGGTTAGCATTTAAAGTATCTTTCTTATTATTCGTATTTTTGTGGTTACGTGCGACATTCCCTCGTTACCGTTACGACCAACTTATGCGTTTAGGTTGGAAAGTATTGATTCCAGTAACCATTGTTTGGGTATTCGTTGTTGGTGCAATGCAATATTTCAGCTTTGGTCCTTGGTTTAATTAATAGAGGCTGACATGGGTAAATTTTTAAAACATCAAATAAAAACCTGGGGTCTTACTGAGCTTTTTAAAGGGCTTTCAGTTACCGGTAAGTATTTATTCAAAAGAAAGATAACAGTTCGTTATCCTGAAGAAAAAACGCCTCTATCACCTCGTTTTAGAGGTCACCATGCTCTACGTCGTTATGAAAATGGTGAAGAGCGTTGTATCGCTTGTAAATTATGTGAAGCGGTTTGTCCGGCTAATGCAATTACCATTGAGTCAGAAGAACGTGCTGATGGTAGCCGTCGAACCACTCAATACGATATTGATATGTTCAAGTGTATCTACTGCGGTTTTTGTGAAGAAGCTTGTCCAGTAGATGCCATTGTCGAAACACGCGTTTTTGAATATGAATTCCATGAGCGTGGTCCACATATCCGTACCAAAGAAGATTTATTAGCCTTTGGTGATAAACATGAAGAGCAAATCGCTGCAGACAGAGCAGTGGATGCAAAATATCGTTAATAGAAAGAGAGATTGCTATGACATTTGAACAGTTCATCTTTTATCTGCTAGCGACTATTGCTACAGTTGCCGGTTTGATGATGATTTCCGTTAAAAACCCAGTTAAAGCTGCGCTTTGGTTAGTGCTTGCATTTGTCTCTACAGCAGGCATTTGGATTATGGCGCAAGCTGAATTCTTAGGGTTGGTTTTAATATTGGTTTATGTGGGTGCTGTAATGGTGCTATTCCTTTTTGTTGTCATGATGTTGGATATCAATATGGCAATCTTAAAGGAAGGCTTTACCAAGTATCTACCTCTTGGTGCTATGGCTGCAGCGGCTATCTTTGCCATGATGTATATGGTATTAGGTCCTGAACATTTTGGTTTAGAAGTGACCGGTAATCCGGTTACCCATCCTGCTAACTACAGTAATACCGAAGCGATTGCGATTCCTTTGTATACCACTCATGCCTACGCATTTGTATTGGCAGCGGTCTTACTATTGTTAGGTATCGTTGCTGCTATCGCTTTAACATTACGCCGTCGTCCTACAACGGAAGTCTTGTATCAGGATATCGATAAACAGAATAAAACATTAGCTGCTGATCGTTTCCGTATGGTGAAGATGAGTTCAGTAGTCGAAAAAGAAATTGTAGCTAAAGAGGAGGATGACAAATGATCGCATTATCGGATTATCTAATCTTTGGTGCAGTGCTTTTCATGATTAGTATGGCGGGTATCTTTTTAAACCGTAAGAATGTGATTGTGTTGCTTATGGCAATTGAATTGTTGCTTCTGGCAGTCAATACCAATTTAGTTGCGTTCTCTCACTATCTAAATGATGTAACAGGGCAAATTTTTGTTTTCTTTATCCTAACGGTTGCCGCTGCAGAAGCGGCGATTGGTTTGGCTATTATTGTTCTAGTATTCCGTAATCGTAAGAGCATCAATGTTGATGATCTTGGATCACTGAAGGGGTAGTTGTTGATGTTGCATACGATTCTTACTGTTATTCTGCTTGCGCCATTGGTCGGTTCCATTATTGCCGGCTTATTCGGACGTCAAGTTGGGCGCAAAGGTGCGCACTATTCGACAATTGCCGGTGTCGCAGTCTCAACTGTGCTATCTGCCTATGTTTTTTCAGAATTCGTCCTTAATGGCGCATCTGCCTATAACGCAAGTCTTTATACTTGGTTGGTTAGTGATGGCGTCAAGTTTGAACTTGGTTTCATGATTGATGAACTCTCAGCAACTATGATGTTGGTGGTGACGTTCGTTTCGTTGATGGTCCATATCTACACAATTGGCTATATGGATCACGATGAGGATTACACGCATGACAATCCTTACTATCAACGATTCTTTAGTTATATCTCACTATTCACCTTCTCAATGCTTTCATTGGTTATGGCGAATAACTTCTTACAACTGTTCTTCGGTTGGGAAGCGGTAGGTTTGGTTTCTTACCTATTGATTGGTTTCTACATGAAACGTGAATCGGCTATTCAAGCTAACCTAAAAGCTTTCTTAGTTAACCGTGTAGGTGACTTTGGTTTCATTCTTGGTATTGCGGTCGTGTTTGTTTACTTCAATACAATGGACTATAAAGAGTTTTTTGCTCAGCTTTCAAGTCAACGTGATGTCATGATTGAAATCATTCCGGGTGTGGAATGGTCGATGATTACACTGATGCTGATTTTGTTATTTATTGGTGCCATGGGTAAATCTGCTCAGATGCCTTTACATGTATGGCTTCCAGAATCGATGGAAGGCCCTACACCTATTTCGGCTCTGATCCACGCTGCAACGATGGTAACGGCGGGTATCTTCATGGTGGCTCGTCTGTCACCAGCGTTTGAACTGTCGGAAGTGGCTTTAAGTTTTGTATTGATTATTGGGGCTTTAACCGCCTTTATGATGGGGCTTTTAGGTCTGATACAGAATGACATCAAACGTGTTGTTGCTTACTCAACATTATCGCAGTTAGGTTATATGACGGCGGCTATGGGTGCATCGGCGTATGCGGCAGGTATGTTCCATGTATTAACACATGCATTCTTTAAAGCGTTGTTATTCTTGGCGGCAGGTTCGGTGATTATCGCCATGCACCATATTCAAGATATTCGTCAAATGGGTGGTATGCGTAAGTATATGCCAATCACCTATGCAGCCATGTTGATAGGTTCTTTAGCGTTAATCGGTTTCCCTGGTTTCTCTGGGTTCTTCTCTAAAGACTCTATCTTATTGTCTTTAGATGCTTCAGATCGATTTGGTGCTACGTTCTCTTATGTGTTGTTGTTGATGGGGGTTTTCATTACCGCTTTCTATAGCTTCCGTATGTTCTTCCTTGTGTTCCACGGAGAGGAGAGCGAGTACGTTAAAACGCATGAAATTAAAGAGTCGCCATGGGTTGTGACGGTTCCATTAATTCTTTTATCAATCCCAGCTGTTGTAATGGGTATTCCGATGATTGAAGGTATGTTGAATGGACAGTATTTTGGCCAGTCAGTTTTCATTCTTCCTGAGAATGATGTCATGATGACGCTATTCAATACTTTCTATCATGGTGTTATGGATATGATTGTGCATTCATTCATGACATTACCGGTATTCTTAGCGCTTTCAGGGGTATTCCTGGCTTGGTTGATGTATATCAAGATGCCAAATATTCCGGGTAAGCTTAAAGCGATGTGTCCACGTGGATATTACATGCTTGACAACGCTTATGGTTTTGATCGTCTAAATGAAATTGTGTTTGTTGAAGGTGGGCAGAAGTTAGGTCGTTTCTTTACTAAATCGGTTGACGTTAAGTTAATTGATATCGGTATGGTTACCAATACCTTTATGGCTGTGGCTAATTCAGCTTCAGCTCTGCGCCAGTCACAAACCGGTTTAATGTATCACTATGCGTTCGTGATGATTTTTGGTCTACTAGCCATGCTAGTTTGGACTCTGTGGTAATTAGAAGAATAAGAGAAGGGAATAGAATACATGCTATCAAGCTATCCTATTTTGAGCACACTAGTGTGGCTACCGATTATTGGTGGTCTGCTGGTTTTATTTGCTGGTCGTAATAACGATACAGTCGCAAAATGGTTATCACTTGCCGTGGCAGTGTTAACATTTGTTCTTTCAATACCATTGTGGACAAATTTCGATACCACTACGGCTGCCATGCAGTTCGAAGAAAAGGTAGAGTGGATTCCAATGTTCAATATCTACTACCACTTGGCGGTAGATGGGCTTTCAATGCCGTTAGTGTTGTTAACCACCTTTACCCAAGTGTTGGTTATCGCTTCGGCCTGGGATGTCATCAAGGAGCGTGTTGAACAGTATATGGGTGCTTTCCTGATTATGGGCGGTATCATGGTCGGTGTTTTCGTTGCGCTTGATTCAATCCTATTCTATGTGTTCTGGGAAGCGTTGCTTATTCCGATGTTCATCGTTATTGGTAAATGGGGTGGTCCACGTCGTGTCTACGCGACAATGAAGTTCTTCTTATATACCTTCTTCGGTTCGGTCTTCATGTTGATCTCTTTCATCTACATGTATTATCAGTCAGGTAGTTTTGCCATCCTAGATTTCCAGGCGATGCAATTGGGTATGACGGTACAGATTCTAATCTTCATTGCGTTCTTACTGGCGTTTGCGGTAAAAATCCCAATGTTCCCGGTACATACTTGGTTACCTGATGCACACGTTGAAGCGCCTACAGCCGGATCGGTCGTTCTAGCTGCGATTATGCTGAAAATGGGTGGTTACGGTTTTGTACGTTTCAGCTTACCGATCACGCCTGATGCCTCTATGACTTTGGATTGGCTAGTCATCGGATTGTCACTTATTGCAATCGTCTATATCGGTATCGTTGCGATGGTTCAAAGTGATATGAAGAAGCTGGTTGCTTACTCATCCATTTCACATATGGGATTTGTAACCCTTGGTATGTTTGTACTGTATGACATTCTTGAAAATACTGGTTCTCTACAAGGTGCGCAAATCGGTATGGAAGGGGCCATGGTACAAATGATTTCTCACGGATTCATTTCTGGCGCTATGTTCCTTGCGATCGGTGTTCTATACGATCGAATGCATACACGTGAGATTTCTGCCTACAGTGGTGTGGTGAATAAAATGCCATGGTTTGTATTCTTCGCAGTCTTGTTCTCAATGGCGAACGTAGGTTTACCTGGTACATCAGGTTTTGTTGGTGAGTTCATGGTTATCATCAGTTCATTCAAAGCGAATCTATGGTTTGGTACCTTAGCGGCTTTAACCTTGGTTATCGGTGCGGCTTATACCTTGTGGATGGTCAAACGAGTGTACTTCGGTCCAATCACTAATGAAAATGTTGAACAATTGTCCGATTTAAATAAACGTGAATTCGCCATTATGGCAATTCTAGCGGTTGCGGTTGTTGCGTTAGGGGTTTTCCCAGCGCCATTAATGGAAGTGATGCACACTTCTGTAGAGAACCTATTGGTTCAAGCCACAACTTCAAAACTGTAAACGGATAAAGGTGAATTAATAATATGAATTTTGTCATTCCATCATTTGCGCCAGCTATCCCAGAAATGGTGCTTTTAGGGCTTATTTCCTTTATTTTAGTCGCAGATACGTTTTGGTCAAAACGTTACCAATTTGCGACTTACTACGCGACTCAAATCACGCTTGTAGTGGTGGGGTATTTAATTTTAAGTAGTTTCGCAACGACTCAGGTCATCACTTTTGATGGTAGCTTTGTGCGCGATAGTTTTGCCGATATTCTCAAGTTATTCACTATTTTGGTGAGTTTAGGAATATTTGTATTCTCTCGTGAATACCTGCTGCAACATAAATTCTACAGCGGTGAGTTCTTTATTCTAGGACTATTCGGTGTATTGGGTATGTTCGTCATGATTTCGGCCCATAACATGATTACCATGTTCATCGGTCTAGAAATCATGTCCTTAGCTATGTATGCCATGATTGCCTTACGAAAAGATTATGGGCAAGGTTTAGAAGCGGCAATGAAGTATTTTGTATTAGGCGCTTTGGCTACAGGTATGTTGCTATACGGTTTCTCAATGATTTATGGTGCGACAGGTTCTATTACTTTCCCTGAGATGGCAAAAGTCATTGCTTCAGGTAATGTCGATAGTGTCGTATTGTCTTTTGGTGTGGTCTTTGTGGTCATTGGTTTGGCCTTTAAACTGGGTGCCGTCCCTTTCCATATGTGGATGCCGGACGTTTACCAAGGTTCACCATCAGCGGTAACACTTTATTTAGGTACAGCACCAAAAATTGCCGGTTTTGCCATGCTATACCGACTGCTTGAAGAAGCTTTACCAGGCCTGGTCAAAGACTGGCAATCATTGATCATCATGATTTCAATCCTATCAATGGTCGTTGGGTCGCTTATTGCCATCGTCCAAGATAATCTAAAACGTATGCTTGCGTATTCAGGTATTGGGCATGTCGGTTTTATGTTGTTAGGTGTAATTGCTGCTACTCCTGAAGGGTATTCGGCATCCATGTTCTACGTTATTGTTTACGCTCTAACAGGTGTAGCTGGTTTCGGTATGATTGTCGCGCTTTCAAAAACAGGCAACGAGTTTGATAAAATTTCAGATTTTGCTGGTTTAAATGCACGTAACCCTTGGTTAGCTTTAATGATGCTTGTCATTTTGTTCTCTATGGCAGGTATTCCACCATTTATCGGTTTCTGGGCAAAAATCATTGTAATAGAAGAAGTCATCAAAGCTGGATTTACTTGGATAGCTGTAATCGGTGTCATCATGGCGGTTATCAGTGCTTTCTACTACCTTAAAGTGGTCAAGGCAATGTACTTTGATAAGCCAGAAGATGAATCACCGATTGAAACAACCAGTTCAGGTTCCAATTGGGCAGTCAGTTTCTTTGCTTTAGCGTTATTCGTTTTAGGTTTAGTACCAAGTTCATTAATAGACTTGTGTTACCAAAGCTTAAAGGTAATGTAATCATTTTCATAATTAACAAAAGCCCGTGAGTCACGGGCTTTTTACGTTTTAGGAGATAACATGGATTCAACTCAAGCCGTTTGGCTCTTATTGGTTACAGCAATCGTTTTATCGAATATTCCATTTATTCTTTCAAATCGAATTTTTGTATTCTTAAAAGTTCCTGAGAAAAGCATTTGGATAAACCTGGCAGAGTGGTTTTTGTATTTCATCGTTACCGGAATTTTTGCCTATTTGTTAGAAAATAAAACCATGGGACATGTCGCCAATCAGGGGTGGGAGTTCTATACAATCACGTTATTCATGTTCATGATATTTGCTTTTCCGGGCTTTATTTATAGATATAACCTTAAGCAATTCATTAAAAGTAATAAAGTTTAAATAAAAGCATATTAGGGGGTTGTAATATTTCTGTAACCCCCTATAATACGCCACATCGAAACGGAAACGTTACGAATTACAAATTGACGCGGGGTGGAGCAGCTTGGTAGCTCGTCGGGCTCATAACCCGAAGGTCGTAGGTTCAAATCCTGCCCCCGCTACCACATTCTAAAGCCAGACAATTTAAACACTTACGAGTGAATGAGGTCTGGCTTTTTTATTGCCTAAATTTTAGAGGTAAGATGCGGGCTGGTTATCTCGATTTATTTTTGGTTGATAACTCAACAGGCCTGGTGAGTTTTCAACTACGTTTATATGGTTCATTAGATTTCATTGTTTTTAACGCTTTTTATGCTTGCTGAACCATCTTTTTCAGTATTTAGCTTAGAACCTTGTGATGGGCTTGTTTTCGATGTATTTGGCTATCAGAAGTAAAAAATGTGGCTTGTGGAGTAAGGGAGTAAAACTTCAGCTTCTTTTCAAAATAATAAGTTCCTCTATTACGAACTAAAATCGATTCAAGTTCTCTCTCCTTATTGACAGTCTGTTTTAGTTTCCTTCCATCGAATTAAAAACTTGGTAATTTTATTGCTGGGCGTATTCATAGGTGTCGAATATTCAACAGTGTTTGGGTGTTCTTATTGGTTATAAGGTGCAGAGATATCCGAGTTGCACATTAATTTTGAATTTACACTTTCTATTTGTGTGGTTTTTAATACAATGCTCACTGTTTGAATTATTTTTGAGTTGTAAATTCAATAATAATTTTTTGTGAGTTGTCAGGATTGAGAAATTGAAAATACAATTTATTTTAAGAACTAGAAAATATTATTTTCATCTAAAGGCATTAATGGTGTTTTTATTATTTCTAGTTTCTACAGCATCAATGGCAAAAGTGAATTCAGACTTAGAACAATTGTATAACATGGTTTTAAAAGATTTTGGTCAACCAGGGGCTGATAGTGTCTTGCGTTGGCAGCGAATGTTAGGCGATTTATCTCTACTACCGAATTTAGAAAAGGTAGAGAAGATTAATGATTTTTTTACGCAAACATTAGATTATGGAATGGATAAATCTGTTTACGGTAAAAATGACTATTGGGCATCTTTAGGGGAAACTTTAGCAATTTCACAAGGTGATTGTGAAGATTTTGCAATTGCAAAATACGTTTCATTGAGGCTGGCAGGCATTTCAGATTCAAATTTAAGATTAATGTATGTCAAGGCAAAGACGGCTAACGCTAAGGATTCTGTATACGAATCTCATATTGTTTTGGCTTATTATGATGAAACGGATTCTGAACCATACATTTTGGATAGCTTGATTGCTGATGTAAAACCTGTATCACAACGCACGGATTTAAAATTGATTTATAGTTTTAATAAAGAAGGGCTTTGGTTGGGGGAACAGCAGAAATATTACTCCAATTCAACTGAGCGTTTATCAAGTTGGAGTCATGTGTTAGCTAAGATTGAACAACAAGGGATTATGCTTTAACTCTATTCTTTATTCAATTTAGATAATTGCTCTTCATCAAATAGGTTTATTTTATCTGCATTTGACCTAATGGATTGTCGTTTGAGTAGCTTTCTTTGCACTTCAATTGGCAGTTCTGTAAATCGAATGATTCCTTTATCCGACAATAGGTTTATTAAGTCTTCTAGGACTCGAATAAAGTCTTCATCTGATGCAACGAACGTGTCTTTGAGTTTATCGTTGGTGGGTTTGGCTTTATTCAAAAACTGTTGCACTTCATCTGTATCAAAGTCTAAAGATTCATTGAACCCATTGGTTTGCTCGAGACTTAATGAAACAATTTCCCCGTCAGCGCTTCGTTTTACATACATCTTGAATCCTCTTTGAGCTTACTTAAGTGATTTTCCCTTGCATATATAGCATCAGGTGCATGCGGTCGCGAAGATTCAATTTTTGATAGATTGATGTTAGATGCGATTTGATCGTTCTTTCACAGACTTTCAATTCTTCGGCCACTTCTTTATTTGACTCTCCTAACGAAATTTTTTCGGCGACAAGTTTCTCTGCAGCGGTGAGTTGATGTAAGTCAGGAATGTTTTTATGCTCAATTTTAGTGGCGATTAAGTTAATCATTTGATTGATTAAATTTTCAGGAATCCATAACCCGCCAGCTTTGACGCTTTTATATACGGTTTGTAATATTTGCGGGTTAGCGAGCGCATCAACATAGCCTTTAGCCCCTGATTGAAAAGCGAGCTTAAATTCTTCTGTTGATGGTTTACGTGTTAAAACAATTACGGATTTTCCTGAATTTGAAAGCTGTGTAACCCGGTCTTGCCAATTGGATATTTGACTGACAATCCAGATTGTTTGATGTTGTTGTAAATTACCAGGAATACCATCGTCTGTATGTAATTCAATATCTGGAAAGGCTGTCTTCCATGTTGTGGATTTAAAGCCTGTTTGTGTTATTAGTAACATATATCACCTCTCAGTCATGGCTTGCGATGAAGCTCTTAATATTGGTTTGAAAAGGTATTCAATAACGGTTTTTTTACCTGTAATAATATCAGTTTGAGCGGTCATTCCAGGTATGATTTCAATGGCTTTATGAACATTTGCCATATCCGTTTTCAATTTAACGATGTAGTAGGTTTCGTTGTTCTCATCGGTGATGGAATCTGGGCTGATATCGGTTACCGTTGCTTCAACCCCTCCATAAATCGCGAAGTCGAAAGCACTAAATTTGATGATTGCCCGTTGACCTGGATGGATAAAGGCAATGTCTCGAGGACGGATTTTCGTTTCTACAATCAGCTGGTCATCTTTTGGAAGAATTTCCAAAAGGGTTTGACCAGGTGATACAACACCATACACCGTATTATAAAATAACCTCTTTATCGTGCCTCTAATCGGTGCTCTAATGTCAGTTTGTTTAACCCTATCTTCCAAGCCTTTTGCGGCTTGGCTTAAACTCGCTAATTTGGTTGATGACTCTGATAGTTGTTCACGCCACACTTTCATCGTGCTGATTTCAAGCTCTCTAACTTTGTTTTTTGCCTCTTCAATTGCGCCCTGACTGCGCTTAATTATCGCATTAGTTTTAGCAAGATCACCTTTAAGTGAATTCAATTCTCGAGTTAATTTGTAAATCTCTACTTCTGATACCGCACCAGATTTTAGCAGGGGTTTAACTGCTGCCAATTCTTTAGATAAAAGGCTTATATTTTGTTGATATTGTTTTTGGTACGCGAAAGCTTCGGCTAACGCTTGTTCTTTTTGAAATAATTGAGATTCTAAAATATTCTTTTTTTCGTTATATTCATTCATGTTTGATGTGTAAAGACGTTTTTCTCTCTCGACATACTCACTTGCATTTGTAATGAGGTCATCTGAAAAAACCGGTAGGGTTTGATTTATTAGGGATTGTAAACGTATGACTTCTGCCCTTAAGGCTGAAACTTGGGCAATATTTTCATTTAAGGTTGATTTTGAGCGTGTTGAATCAATTTGGACAAGCAATTGACCCTTTTCAACAAAATCTCCTTCACGTACGAGTATCTTGTTAATGATTCCGCCATCAAGGGATTGGACAACCTGAAGTTTATGCGAAGGGATAACTTTTCCAGTACCTCTAGTGATTTCATCCAATGAGGCGTAAAAAGACCAGGTAAATAATAAAATCAAGCTAAAGAGGGTAAAGTACAGCAATGAAGAAGCTCTTATTGGGCGTTGTTGGATTTTTGCCCACTCAGCGTCAATAACCCAGTCAGTATGGTTTAATTGAGTGTTGACAATGCCTTTTTTGATTAAGATATCACGCTCACTGATATTGTCTTTAGCAAGTCTATGAAGGTTTTTAAATAAAAGTTCTTCTGGTGTTTTTGGCGTTTTCATTTTTTTACGCCTCCAATTCGACCCTTTTGCAAGGCGGCAAGTACATCTTCTTTTGGACCATCAGCAATGATTTTCCCAGAATCCAAGACAATGATGCGCTCCGCAAAATCAATTAAATTGATACTGTGGGTAATCGTCAGCATGGTTTTGCCTTCTGAAATGGCTGCAAGGTTATGACTAAAATTGGTCTTACTCGAGTAATCTAAAGCCCCCGTGGGTTCATCAAATAGTAATATCGGAGGGTCATTAATCAGAGCTCGGGCAAGTGCTACCGCTTGTTTTTGGCCACCAGATAACAATTGTCCTCTTTCACCAACCTGCAGGTTAATTCCTTCAGAGTGGTTATGAATAATCTCATTTAGACCGCATAGTTTAATAACATTAAGGATTTGTTCTTCATCCGCAAAGGGTGCGGTGATAGAGATATTGTCTTTTAATGTGCCTGAAAATAAAGAAGGCTCTTGCGGAATATAACCAATATGGCTTCTTAAAATAGCGGGTTCAAATTGACGTAAATCAATACCATCAACTAAAACACTTCCAGATTCTGGGTGATAAAGACCTAAAATAAGCTTCTGTAAGGAGCTTTTTCCAGAGCCGTTTCTTCCTAAGATGGCAATTTTCTCTCCTGGATTAATTTTAAATGAAACATTGTCTAACACTAATTGTTCATTTTTTGGATAACGAAAACAGACATTTCTAAACTCGATTTCACCTTTTATGATTGCTGGTGAAAACCAGTTGTGATCAAAAGGTCTTTCTAATTCTTGGGACATTATGTTATTAAGCGCTTCATAGGAGGTTGCGGCATAGTGATACTGAGAAAGCAGACCAGCAGTATGGCTAACAGGAGTCATGGCTCGGGCACTGAGCATGTAAGAGGCGATTAATGCCCCTTGACTAATATCACCTTTAATAATCAAGTAAACACCCAGAATAATCACCGATATACCAACAATATGCTGAATCCATTGTGCTCCTTGGGTAATGGATGCAGATAACAATCGCAATTTTGCAGCATTATGCGTAATGAAGATGGTCGCTTTTTCCCAATTAGCTTGGGTTCTATTCTCAATATTAAAGCTTTTAATTGTTTCAATATTGGAGATACCTTCGTATAGGGTTGAATTACGCATTGCACTTGCGTACATCGAATCGAGAGATAATCGATGCATCTTTTTCTGTGTTATTAAGGCATAGCTAAAGATAAGAAAAACCCCAATTAAAATTGGGATAACAAGAATAGGATTTATCAAAAATATAATTAACCCAAAAAGTAAAACAAAAGGTAAATCTACTAAAGCAGTAATGGTGAGTGAACCAATAAAGTTACGAATAGATTCAAATGATTGAATATTCGATACAAAAGAACCAGAGGACTCAGGGCGGTTTTCTAGCTTCATACCCAAAACTTGTTCTAAAATTTCTGAAGATATTCTGACATCAGCCCGGTTGGCACCAAGGTCTATAAACCAGCTACGCATAAGCTTCAGAATCAGTTCCGCACACATTACTAAAGAGATACCAATAGCGAGTACCCATAAGGTTTCAATCGCATGGTTAGGAACCACTCTGTCATAAACATTCATTACAAAAAGGGGCATTGCCAATGCAAAAATATTTATAAAGATTGAGGCCAGTAATATATCCCTATAAAGTTTACGATTATCTTTAATAACTCCCCAAAACCAATGGAATCGATTATGTTTTAAATTTGTCGCGCTATTTTCAAATTGAAACTCAGGGCGAACATAAATGACGGTACCGCTATAATCGGCATCCAGCTGTGTTAACTCGATTTCTACAGGGCTTTCTGGAAGGTCAGGATACACAACAATGGCTTTATGATTGACTTCATCAATTTCATAAAGGACACAGGCTTGATTTGCTGAAACAGACTCTTTTAGCAAAAGAATCGCTGGTAAAAGGTTTGGATTGATTTTTGAGATGGGGCGGCTAATGACCTTACTCGCCATGTCGGCACGGTTGGCAGCTCGGTTGAAATTAGATGGACTTAAATCACCTTTAGAAAGAGGTAATCCGCTAATGAGGTGTTCGCGAGTTACAATTCTTCCATGATACCTACAGATCATTAATAAACATTCAGTTAATGGATTAATAATATCTGCTTTTATCACAGCAATCCTTTGTATCTCAAAAGAGGAATATATCGATTTTTAAACCAAGCCTTTACACGTTTTTAATTAAGTTTAAAAACCGATATACGTTTTATTTATTCTGTTTTTGGTGCATTCTTGATATTACTCTCAATTCTGCGGTTTGCTTTGTGCGCAGCCCAAGTCATGTTATTGATTAACGGTTGAGTTTCACCAAAACCAATTGCACTTAAACGATCTGGATTAATTTTATGCTTAGTAATTAACTCATTAACCACAGCTTTAGCACGACGCTCAGATAAATCTTGGTTATAAGCCTCAGGGCCTTCTAATGATGCGTGGCCTCGAATTTCGATAAGCGTGTTTGGATTATCCTTCATAAAACGTGCTAATTCTGCGATATCGCTACGATATTTTGAATCGATAATCGCTGAGTTTTTGGTAAATTTAATTTCTAAACGGTAAGTATTCCCTTCTAGATTATCCTGTTTTGGTGCTGAGAATTTATTTGGCATTACCACTGGTTTAGGCTCTTCTATATCAATACCTAAATCAGGCAAATCCTCTGTAGGGCAGGTCGATGCAGGGTCAATGGCAATTGGTTCGGCACCTAAATCACTTAAACTTGGTAAATCTCCTCGAGCGACTTTTAGATAGCTAAGTAACCCTCCCATTTCGGCTAAGGTTTTAGCTACAGATATATTTCGATCGTAGTGAGCATTAGAAAAAGCTCTACTTGATTGAAAGTATTCAATTTCTGTATCAAGTAAATCAAGTAAGGTACGTTTGTTGATAGAAAACTGATCGTTAAAAGCTACTCTTACCTTATTTGATGCATCTCTATGTTGTTCTAGAATTGGTAATTGATCGCTTATCTTTTTGACATCATTATAAGCAATCTGCAAAGTTTGACGCATGTCCACACATGCTTTTTCACGTAAATAAATGGCACGACTGACTTCTTCTTTGGCGCCTCTTATTGCCGAGTTCGTCCGGTCACCATTATATAGGTTGTAACGAAACTCAAGAGCCACTCGACCATCCCTTTGTGCATTGTCATTCCCTTGTAGGTCATAAGTTTGACCTCCATATTGAGCCGTTAAATCCAATCTTGGATAAAGGTCTGAACGTTCTGTTTCAACTCTGGATTGTTTGCTACGAATGTTGCGGATGGCGGCATGGAAGTTAGGGTTATGCTCATAAGCATTATTCATCACGTCATGAAAAGTATTCGGCAAAATGTCAGTTTGTAAATCGGCTTCTTCCATTTCTTTACTTGGTGTTAATCCAATAATTCGCAAATACCTTGAGCTAACATCATGCAAATTCGCTTTTTCAGTAAGCAAGTTCGATTTAGCAAGCGCTAAACGACCATTGATTTGTTCTAAGTCAGCGCCTCGGGTATGACCTGTTTCAACTCCGGAAACGATTTTTTTATACACTAGCATATGGTTGTTATAGTTTTGCTGGGCAAGCCTAACCAACGCTCGGTATCTAAGAACATCTTGATAAGCGATATAAGCATCTAAAGCAGTTTTTTCCACTGACCCAAGAACACTGAAATAACTGACCAGCTCGTCATTTTTGAAAAATTTGACGTTGTTTTTTGTTCTTTCACCGTCATAAAGCATTTGTGAAAAAAGTAACTTTGCACTCGCGCCGCTAAAGCTTTCATTTTGTATGTAATCTTTATTTTGCCAGCTGTAATCGGCATAAAAATCAAGCGTAGGGCCGTATTCGGAAGATGCTCTAGACGTATTTTCTTTTGAAGATAAAAAATTATGCCAAGAAGCTTGGACTTCGGGGTTTTTTTCAATGGCTTGTTTAACGGCTTGATCAACCGTTGTAGCTGAATTAGCGATTAATGGAGTTAAAAACAATCCGTAAATCAATGAAATTCGGGTTGTTTGTTTTAAGACTGAAACTGTTCGAGTAAACATAAAACCTCCTAAATAGGATAAAACCTGAGAGTGTTTCTTAATCTTCAGAATACTTAAAATTTATACTTATGGCAATAGCTTTTCAACGAAACTCTTTAGAAAAAAGTATGGTCGTTAAAAAACAAATTTCATACTTAAGTACGATGTTTAAAAAAAAATTAAGGCATAGAATCTAAATTAAGAGATTTTTCTATTAAGGAGAGAATGTCATGAGTAACGTTATTGCAACCATTATGGAAATAGAAGGTGAGGTTCTAGCTCAGAACATAGCGGGTGAGTTACGACTTCTCGATGCTGGTGATAAACTTTATGAAGGTGAAACCATTAAAACTGGAAGTAATGGTTTTGTGGTTCTGCAATTGAATAGCGAGGATTTGGTAACGATTCAAGGTAATCAATTGATTGAATTGAATGAAAATGTCTTGGCCGATAAAGTTGCAGATCAAACGGATAGTATTCAGCAGCAGAGTATAGAAGATGTTCTCGCCATTTTAGAAGCAGGTGGAGATTTAACTGAGCAACTTGAAGCTCCTGCTGCAGGTATTGCTGGTCCTGGTGATGCAGGTGGAGCAATGACATTGCGCCTATTGAGTTTGGCGGAATCCGAAGGTGCTGAATATGAAGAAGCGGGTGGGGTTCCTATTGTTGCGAGAGTTGTTGAAAACGTTACTCCTTTAGAATACTCTCCGGATACATTTGTTGCTGGAGCAACGATTGAACCTACAGCTACTCAAGATCCGCTGCCTATTGAAGAGAATGCGGTTCCTGTTGCGATTGATGACAGTGCTATAACGGATGAAGAACAGTCGGTCACCATCGATGTCACGCAAAACGACTCTATGGTAGATGGTGCGACCCTAACCAGTGCCACCCAAGGTAGCAATGGTACAACGCAAATCGTCGGCGACCAGATTGTCTATACTCCGAATACCGACTTCGAAGGTGTGGATACTTTCCAATACACCATCACCGATGAAGACGGCGAAACCTCAACGGCGACAGTCACGGTCACCGTGAATGACGAAGGTGCGCCGCTTGCCGTGGATGATGGTGCGACCACCGATGAAGAACAATCGGTCACGATTGATGTCACTCAAAATGACTCTATGATTGACGGTGCGACCCTAACCAGTGCCACCCAAGGTAGCAATGGTACAACGCAAATCGTCGGCGACCAGATTGTCTATACTCCGAATACCGACTTCGAAGGTGTGGATACCTTCCAATACACCATCACCGATGAAGACGGCGAAACCTCAACGGCGACAGTCACGGTCACCGTGAATGACGAAGGTGCGCCGGTTGCCGTGGATGATGGTGCGACCACCGATGAAGAACAATCGGTCACGATTGATGTCACTCAAAATGACTCTATGATTGACGGTGCGACCCTAACCAGTGCCACCCAAGGTAGCAATGGTACAACGCAAATCGTCGGCGACCAGATTGTCTATACTCCGAATACCGACTTCGAAGGTGTGGATACTTTCCAATACACCATCACCGATGAAGACGGCGAAACCTCAACGGCGACAGTCACGGTCACCGTGAATGACGAAGGTGCGCCGGTTGCCGTGGATGATGGTGCGACCACCGATGAAGAACAATCGGTCACGATTGATGTCACTCAAAATGACTCTATGATTGACGGTGCGACCCTAACCAGTGCCACCCAAGGTAGCAATGGTACAACGCAAATCGTCGGCGACCAGATTGTCTATACTCCGAATACCGACTTCGAAGGTGTGGATACTTTCCAATACACCATCACCGATGAAGACGGCGAAACCTCAACGGCGACAGTCACGGTCACCGTGAATGACGAAGGTGCGCCGGTTGCCGTGGATGATGGTGCGACCACCGATGAAGAACAATCGGTCACGATTGATGTCACTCAAAATGACTCTATGATTGACGGTGCGACCCTAACCAGTGCCACCCAAGGTAGCAATGGTACAACGCAAATCGTCGGCGACCAGATTGTCTATACTCCGAATACCGACTTCGAAGGTGTGGATACTTTCCAATACACCATCACCGATGAAGACGGCGAAACCTCAACGGCGACAGTCACGGTCACCGTGAATGACGAAGGTGCGCCGCTTGCCGTGGATGATGGTGCGACCACCGATGAAGAACAGTCGGTCACCATCGATGTCACGCAAAACGACTCTATGATTGACGGTGCGACCCTAACCAGTGCCACCCAAGGTAGCAATGGTACAACGCAAATCGTCGGCGACCAGATTGTCTATACTCCGAATACCGACTTCGAAGGTGTGGATACCTTCCAATACACCATCACCGATGAAGACGGCGAAACCTCAACGGCGACAGTCACGGTCACCGTGAATGACGAAGGTGCGCCGGTTGCCGTGGATGATGGTGCGACCACCGATGAAGAACAATCGGTCACGATTGATGTCACGCAAAACGACTCTATGATTGACGGTGCGACCCTAACCAGTGCCACCCAAGGTAGCAATGGTACAACGCAAATCGTCGGCGACCAGATTGTCTATACTCCGAATACCGACTTCGAAGGTGTGGATACTTTCCAATACACCATCACCGATGAAGACGGCGAAACCTCAACGGCGACAGTCACGGTCACCGTGAATGACGAAGGTGCGCCGCTTGCCGTGGATGATGGTGCGACCACCGATGAAGAACAGTCGGTCACCATCGATGTCACGCAAAACGACTCTATGATTGACGGTGCGACCCTAACCAGTGCCACCCAAGGTAGCAATGGTACAACGCAAATCGTCGGCGACCAGATTGTCTATACTCCGAATACCGACTTCGAAGGTGTGGATACCTTCCAATACACCATCACCGATGAAGACGGCGAAACCTCAACGGCGACAGTCACGGTCACCGTGAATGACGAAGGTGCGCCGGTTGCCGTGGATGATGGTGCGACCACCGATGAAGAACAATCGGTCACGATTGATGTCACGCAAAACGACTCTATGATTGACGGTGCGACCCTAACCAGTGCCACCCAAGGTAGCAATGGTACAACGCAAATCGTCGGCGACCAGATTGTCTATACTCCGAATACCGACTTCGAAGGTGTGGATACTTTCCAATACACCATCACCGATGAAGACGGCGAAACCTCAACGGCGACAGTCACGGTCACCGTGAATGACGAAGGTGCGCCGCTTGCCGTGGATGATGGTGCGACCACCGATGAAGAACAATCGGTCACGATTGATGTCACTCAAAATGACTCTATGATTGACGGTGCGACCCTAACCAGTGCCACCCAAGGTAGCAATGGTACAACGCAAATCGTCGGCGACCAGATTGTCTATACTCCGAATACCGACTTCGAAGGTGTGGATACTTTCCAATACACCATCACCGATGAAGACGGCGAAACCTCAACGGCGACAGTCACGGTCACCGTGAATGACGAAGGTGCGCCGGTTGCCGTGGATGATGGTGCGACCACCGATGAAGAACAATCGGTCACGATTGATGTCACGCAAAACGACTCTATGATTGACGGTGCGACCCTAACCAGTGCCACCCAAGGTAGCAATGGTACAACGCAAATCGTCGGCGACCAGATTGTCTATACTCCGAATACCGACTTCGAAGGTGTGGATACTTTCCAATACACCATCACCGATGAAGACGGCGAAACCTCAACGGCGACAGTCACGGTCACCGTGAATGACGAAGGTGCGCCGGTTGCCGTGGATGATGGTGCGACCACCGATGAAGAACAATCGGTCACGATTGATGTCACTCAAAATGACTCTATGATTGACGGTGCGACCCTAACCAGTGCCACCCAAGGTAGCAATGGTACAACGCAAATCGTCGGCGACCAGATTGTCTATACTCCGAATACCGACTTCGAAGGTGTGGATACCTTCCAATACACCATCACCGATGAAGACGGCGAAACCTCAACGGCGACAGTCACGGTCACCGTGAATGACGAAGGTGCGCCGGTTGCCGTGGATGATGGTGCGACCACCGATGAAGAACAATCGGTCACGATTGATGTCACTCAAAATGACTCTATGATTGACGGTGCGACCCTAACCAGTGCCACCCAAGGTAGCAATGGTACAACGCAAATCGTCGGCGACCAGATTGTCTATACTCCGAATACCGACTTCGAAGGTGTGGATACTTTCCAATACACCATCACCGATGAAGACGGCGAAACCTCAACGGCGACAGTCACGGTCACCGTGAATGACGAAGGTGCGCCGGTTGCCGTGGATGATGGTGCGACCACCGATGAAGAACAATCGGTCACGATTGATGTCACTCAAAATGACTCTATGATTGACGGTGCGACCCTAACCAGTGCCACCCAAGGTAGCAATGGTACAACGCAAATCGTCGGCGACCAGATTGTCTATACTCCGAATACCGACTTCGAAGGTGTGGATACTTTCCAATACACCATCACCGATGAAGACGGCGAAACCTCAACGGCGACAGTCACGGTCACCGTGAATGACGAAGGTGCGCCGGTTGCCGTGGATGATGGTGCGACCACCGATGAAGAACAATCGGTCACGATTGATGTCACTCAAAATGACTCTATGATTGACGGTGCGACCCTAACCAGTGCCACCCAAGGTAGCAATGGTACAACGCAAATCGTCGGCGACCAGATTGTCTATACTCCGAATACCGACTTCGAAGGTGTGGATACCTTCCAATACACCATCACCGATGAAGACGGCGAAACCTCAACGGCGACAGTCACGGTCACCGTGAATGACGAAGGTGCGCCGGTTGCCGTGGATGATGGTGCGACCACCGATGAAGAACAATCGGTCACGATTGATGTCACGCAAAACGACTCTATGATTGACGGTGCGACCCTAACCAGTGCCACCCAAGGTAGCAATGGTACAACGCAAATCGTCGGCGACCAGATTGTCTATACTCCGAATACCGACTTCGAAGGTGTGGATACTTTCCAATACACCATCACCGATGAAGACGGCGAAACCTCAACGGCGACAGTTACCGTGAATGTTAATCCGGTTAATGATCCACCAGTCATTTCTGAGGGTGTGTTTGCAACTGTTGATGAAGCAAATCTTTCAGATGGTACTCAGCCGAATGTAACTTTGCTATCGGATACTGTTGGGAATTACATCTCAATCAGTGATGTCGATGGTGGCGATGGTTATTGGATTGATGGCGTTGCCGTTGTCAATCCAGATGGCTCTTTAACTGGAAATTCGGTAACTACGGATTTTGGTACTTTGGTTTTCACCAGTTTTGATGGTTCACAATTAAATTACAATTATGTCTTAAACGATAATGCCGAGTTAGATGTGCTTCATTACGATGACACAGTCACTGTTAGAACCGATGACGGCACAACGGGTGGGGTAGAGGTGAAAATTGCGCAAATAGGCGATGATGCACCGTTAAGTTTCACCCCAGATGCGGTTGTTATTCAAAGCGATGGTTCGTCAACTGATTCTGACGCATTGAATTTTGCGATTGCTGATGGTGCAGATGGCTTGGGTTCAGTTACTTTCAAAACAGACATCAATGGCAATTTAGCGGATGCTCCTGAGCTGTATTTTGATTCAGGCAATGGCATCGAACAGATAGATTGGGTATTAAGTGCGAATAATACTATCGCCACTGGGGTTGTGAATGGCACTGAAGTGATTACCGTCAGTTTGGATGGTAGTTCTGATAGTTACAGTGCTGTCTCGAATGCGGACGGTACATTCTTAGCGCCTGGAGAGACGTTACCTACAGTCAACTCAGCTTTAACTATTGCGAATAGTAAAGATTATTCAGGTGCGGTAAACATTGGCGGTTCGAATGTTGATATTGTTGTGAGCGGAACCGGGAATGTAAACACTACTCCTCAAGATATTGGTATCGGTAATCAGTGGATTAATTCAGGTGAAGAGTTGACTATCTCATTCTATACAAACTCTACCCTGAGTGGTTCTTCTGATACTTTAAGCTTTGACGGTACTCCTGAACCGGTGCCTATTGTGAATTTTGAATTGGTTGTTTATCAAGATTCGGGTGATGGTGCTGATTTTGATGTTTATGTAATAGATTCTTCTAATAATGAAACTCTATACGGTAGTTATCAAAATATTCTTGAAGGGAGCTCGATATCAATTAGCTCAAGTAACGTAGTTACCGATATCGTTGCAGTTAAAGTTGTCGGTACAGACGATAAATTCAGTATTCAAGCGGGTGACTTGGATTATCTCAACCCAAGTGATTTAAGTTTTGATATGAGTATTGTCGGTATGGATGCGGATAATGATTCTATCGATTCAAGTATTACTATCGGTATTGACCAAGACGATGTCAGTGGTGTGCTTATCAATGGGCAAATTATTGATGGCTTTGTTGGAGGTCTTGCCTATGAAACCAGCTCAGGTATTACAGGTTTTACCTCCGCTAATGGTGGTTTTAACTATCAAGCAGGAGATACCATTACATTTTCAATAGGTAATGTTATTTTAGCGAGTATTGCTGCCGATGAACTAACGGATGCCATGTCTGATGGCAAGTTATTCTTGCAAGAAATTGCCGGAGTTGAGCAAACCAACTTGAATGACGAATATGTTGAAAACATGGCGGTATTGTTGCAAACGCTTGATAGCAATGCCGATGCGCAGGATGGTATTCAGATTACTGCAGAAATGCATGAAACTTTTAGTGATGACAGCTTTGATTTAAGCTCTATTTCTGGGCAAGAGTTACAGACCATTCTTATTGATAATGGATTAACCCCTGTTTCAGAAGAGGATGCGATGGCGCATGTTCAAGATATGCTTGAGGAATTAGCAAATATCGATTCTTCTGAGTTTGAAGAGCATGTTGTGGACGCTTTAGTTGACCAGGAAGGAGACCTTGATCTGTCTAATATCATTGTCACGGAAGTGGTTACAGAGACCGTTGTACAAACAGAAGCAAACGATGAAAGTGCACCAATTCCTGTTGAAGACCTTATCTATGAACAAGAGGCTGGAGAATTTAGTGAAGAGGGTACAGCTTCAGGAACTCAGGTAGCGTTAGATACTGGAATGAGTGCAGATACTCCTGTTGCGGATGACTCTGTACAACAATTGATTGATGACGAGCTTGAAACTGAATATTCCGATGGTTAACGGATAAAATTTAACGTTCAGATATCAGGTTTTAATTTTCCAAAATAAACACCCGTTACCTTTAGTTTAGGTAAACGGGTGTTTTTTTATGGTAAACCTGAAAAATCATAGCTTCAAGTTAAGAAAATTGATCGTTAATCTTGATTAAGGTGAAAATATAAATTATCTATTTTTATTTTTTTCTATATTTTTCAATGCTATATTGGATAATGTGCTTTATTTGTTAGATTGGTTTTGTACTTGGTGATAGACCTGAAATTCTTAACTATAAATCAATAAGATTGAGGGCAAACTATGCGTTATTTCAGAAATAATAAAAATAGAAAAGTGTTTGCTATTCCAGCCCAGCAAGAGTTTTTGATACACATTGATTGGATTGAAATTTCTCAAATGGAATATGAGAGTTTGAGTGATGGGGCTACCTTTGAGAAGGTTGATGATAGGAAAGTCTATGAATTGACCCCTGAAAGAATAAATCAAATCAATGATCGGCTACTGGAGATCGATATAGAGTCAATTAGACCTTTAAGGGCTATCACTTGCAATTCAGGCGGTTTATTGGATCATCAAAAACTGAACGCTTTAAATGATGAACGAAAGGCTTTGTTGATTGAACTTCAAAATAAAAACCAACGTTAAGCATTCTGTGCTGACCAATATACATGAGATGCCTGTTTTATTTTATGTAAAGCCGGAAAATGGACTTGAGTGATTTAAAAAAGACTGGAATTAACGATAAGTTGGTTAGCTCAAAAAGAGTTTATATGTAAACTCTTTTTGTCTCTTTTTATCTTTGTGGTCACTGTGTTGGGTATAAGATTGTTGTTTAGTTACTTTTTGCTAAGAACAATGCGCTTTCTAAACTTAAGGTAACGGCCATAAAGCCAGACTTGTGACAGAATATGGTATCGGTTAATCCCGAAACTTCATTCAGCTCGTTATCCCTTAACCCTCTAAAACGTTCTGGTAAATGGTTTTGTTGGCTATTGCAAAATACACCGTATTGTTCTTCACTTCTTGGATAAACAACACGAGTGATTTCTGGGTGTGAACGGATAAAGTCCTTAAAAGGCAGGTTTTTATCGAGCAGCAATATTCCGTTTTCTACGGTTTTTGCATACTCTTCCAGTTCAACGACCACTTCGGCTTCTTTGATCGCCGCGATAATGAAATTCTCTAAAATACCGCTGGTAAACTCAAGCGCTTTATTAAAAGCAATCTCCTGCTTTTCAGGTTCATCAGAGCTTTCATTCATCATGGCAATCAGCAGCGAAACAGAAGGGCGAGGGTCTTCTTGAAAAAGCCCGTTATCAACGGCGTCTATATCCTTAATGAGTTTGTCATCAACCCATTTGGTGGCAAATGCAATTTCGTAGTCACTTTTCAAACCTTTAGATTCAAAAATGCGTTTTGCATAGTGTCGCCATATTAACCCAGCCGTGGCAAATGGAGTCCCATCTTCACGAGCTTCGGTAAAGCTGTTTTGGTGATGGTCGAAGCGTAATGTGTTTGGATCATATTCTGCACCAACATCCAAGACAATCTTGGCCTGCTTGATGACTTCGTCATCACGACTACGAACTATTTCATGTTCCTCAACCATTTGTACCATTGAGATAGCGAATACCTCGTCTGCATGAAAACGACCAGAATGAGTAACCAACATGTATTTTTCCTTTAGGATTGGGTTTTATAACAATGTGCTATGTTATCTAAAAATACGGTTGGCTGGGTGTTTTATGTCATTTTTGTGAAGAGCTAAGCCAAATAATCTCTGTTTTGTGGTGGTTGGTCACAAAACTGTCATTTTGTTGTTATCTAAATTTTAAATTACAAAATTAGAATAGCCACATCAAGTTTGGCTGTTGGTGGTTGAACAGAAAATTTAACACTTTAATTTTTAGGATTTTATATGCGTTTATTACCTTTATTTGCTGCGACGGTTGTAGCTTCTTCTTTTGCGTTGACAGCGTGTAATTCTACAGAAACTAAAACTGCAGACGTAAAGCCTGCTGAAATGTCTGCACCTGCGGCTACAGAACAAGCTTCTGCAATTACCCTTTTTGAATCACATGATGAAGGTCGTATTAACCAATTTTACGATTACAAAACATTTGCCTCTTATAAAGAGGTAGGAGAAACCGCTTTCCGTTTAACACGTATAGGTGCTGGACCTAACGGTGAAACTGTGGTGTTTGGTTTACCAAAAGCGGATAAGAAGAAAGGTGAAAACACGCCAGCAGCAATGCTTTGGGATGGTAAGAGTGAAGTAGCTAAATTCTATGGTGAAATGTATAAAAACAACAGAATTTATGTATTCAATGATAAAGCCGATATGGACTTCGTACGTAAAGTCGGTGAACCTGTTTATATGTTTACTGAAATCGGTGCTGGTCCAAAAGGTGAAACGGTTGTCTATGTCTTGAATAAAAAGAACAAGAAGCATAAACCTGCTGAATTAATGGCTGAATTTAAAGGTATGCACTAATACCTAGTTTACATAGAGTCAAAACAAGCCCGCATTTAAGCGGGTTTTTTTGTGCCTTAAAAAAGAGGAGAAATTAACCAGGCCTGGTTAATCCAGGCATAGATATTTTTAAGACACGGTCTTTATTGAAAGGCTATAATCGATTTTCCGTGCAAAAAAGTATGATGTTTGCGAGTATATTTAAATTTAAGGTTTGTTGAATGAGTTTGTTTGTTGAGGAAGTAGATTTAGAAACAATTCAAAAGGTGTTAAGTCTTTTTCCTAATCCAGTCACTTTGAATAGGCGCAGAGTAGATGAAAACGGGGAAGAGTACGATGAGATTCTTTATGTAAATCCCGAGTTTACTCAAAGCATTGGATATAACCAGCAAGATATTCCAACGGATCGTGATTGGTTTACGATTGCGTATCCAGATAAATCCTACCAACATTTTATTTTCCAAGAGTGGTTTGCTGAACTGAAGCAGGCAAGACGGGATAACCAAACTTTACTCGGTATTCCGGCAAGAGTTACCTGTAAAGACGGCTCGGAAAAATGGTTTCAAATCACATCGCATATAGAAAGCAATATTGCAGATAACTGTCACTTAGTTGTTTTTGTTGAAATCGATACACCTGAAGAGCTGGTTTTAGAGTTGCAGGCGAAATCTGAATTGCTTATTCAGAAAAATGAAAGACTAAAAAGTAGTGAACTTGCTTTAAGAGAGACCCAAAAAAATGCGCAGATTGGTAGTTGGGAGGTAGATTTAATCGATGGTTCATTAAGTTGGTCAGAGGAGATGTTTACGATTTATGGTGAAGATCCAAAATCCTTTCAACCTTCTATGGATGACTTCTATTCGCGTTTAGGCCGGGATGATGTAAAGCACATACAAAAAGAGATGCAATTACTTCTTACAACTGGTGAACCTAGACAGACGATTGTTAATGTCACCAAAAGTGATAATAGCTATCTCACCCTGCAGATATTCGGTAAAGCCATATTCGATGAGCACGGCACCCCAATTAAGCTGTTTGGGTCAACCATTGATATCACCCGTAAAACCCAACTTCAGAAAGAAAATGATGAACTCGCTCGGTTGATTAGAGTCGCTCAGCAAGAACTTTATATCGTTGATTATGAAACCGATCAATATCTCTATGTGAATGATAGTGCCAGCAGTAATACCGGCTATTCTGTTGAAGAGTTATTAAGCTTTTCAGTTTACGACCTCAATCCATTTTTGACCCCTGAAAATGTACAAGGTTTAAAAACTGCAGGCAAAAACCTTGACAAGATGAAGAATGTTTCTGTGCATCGTCGCAAGGATGGTTCCTATTATCCTGTGCATGGGACATTGCAAAGAATTAATTACCGTAATAGGCCTTGTTATGCTGTTTTTGACGCCGATATTTCAGATTTGAAAGATGCGGAACAGGCTTTGCAAAACCAATTCAATCTATTACAAAATATTGTTAACAATGTCCCCGTCAGAATTTTCTGGAAAGACATTGATGGAAGGTATTTAGGCGCGAATAAATTATTTCTGGAAGATGCGCAGCTAGCCTCTTTAGATGAATTGATTGGTAAAACGGACAAAGAGATGCCTTGGGCGGCAACAGACGGTGACGCCTACCGTATCGATGATTTGGCGGTTATGACGAGTCGAACTCCTAAACTTCATTTTGAAGAAGAGCAAACCAATGAAGAGGGTGAAACTATTGTGCTTTCTACTTCTAAAGTACCTTTAGAAAATGCGCATGGTGAAGTGATTGGTATTTTAGGAACCTACGAAGATATTTCTGAAAGGCGTAGGATTGAAAACACCCTTGTAGAGCAACAAAATATCTTACATTACCAAGCGCACCATGACAGTTTAACTAACTTACCGAATAGATTGTTGCTTCAAGACAGGTTAAAGCACGCCATTTTTCAGGCTAATCGAAATGACAACCAGTTTGCTTTATTGTTTATCGACTTAGATCACTTCAAGCAGATTAATGACTCCATGGGGCATGAGGTTGGCGATTTGGTGTTGAAAGAAGTCGCGAGCAGATTACAAAATAGCATTCGCAAATCAGATACGCTTGCTCGATTAGGTGGGGACGAATTCACCATCGTCATGGAGGATATCGAGCATGTTCGTGATATTTCACTTCTTGCTCAAAAGATTATCAATATTACAAAAGAAGCGTTTCTTATTAATAATGATACTTTTTATCTTTCGAGCAGTGTTGGAATTAGCATCTATCCAAGTGATGCGGAAAATGCCGAATCATTATTAAAATATGCGGATGCGGCGATGTACCGCGCCAAGGATAATGGCCGGGATAATTTTCAATTTTATACAGAGGATATGACACAGGTTGCATTTGAACATGTGGCCATGCAAGCCAGTTTAAGGCAAGCCATTCTGAATAATGAATTTGAAGTGTATTATCAGCCGCAGATTAATGCTTTGGAAAATAAAATCATAGGCATGGAGGCTTTGGTAAGGTGGAAGCATCCATCCTTAGGGATTGTAACCCCCGATAAATTTATTCCTATAGCCGAAGAAACCGGCATGATTGTTGATTTAGATCGTTTGGTGATGAAAAGTGCGATGAAACAATGGTCGATTTGGTATTCTCAAGGCCTTAACCCCGGTGTTTTATCGATTAACTTAGCGGTGAAACAGGTTCAAAAAGCGGATTTTATCGATTTTCTACAAAATTGTATCCTACATACTCAATGTCGTGCAGAGTGGTTAACTCTGGAGTTGACTGAAAGTGATATCATGAAAAACCTTGAAGCGATGAAACAGGTTTTGGTTCAAGTTAAATCTTTAGGTATTGGTATTGCCATAGACGATTTTGGAACCGGATATTCCTCTTTAGCCTATTTAAAACGTTTACCCGTCAGTAAATTGAAAATTGACCGTTCGTTCATTAAAGACCTACCAGAAGATGATGAAGACAGCACGATTGCCCGTATCATTATCATGATGGCGAAAAACCTGGGGATTGATGTGCTTGCCGAGGGGGTTGAAACTTCTGAACAAAGAGACTTCTTATTAGAAAGTGGTTGTGCACATATTCAAGGTTTCTTCTATTCCCGTCCTATGCCAAATGAGGAGACTTTAAAATATATCCAACAATGGAATCAGGATTAGCGGTATTCAAAAGGTGGTTTGTATTCAAGTTAGGCAACGGATTGGAAATAGATTCCCTTCAGTTAGCTTTATTTGAGCGCCTTAAAAGCCGGTAACTGTTTATCAACAAGGGTAAACGCAATAGGAGCAATATCCGGTAAACCTTTCTTAAAAGGTGCGCCATGTTCACCTTGAATTAAGGGGCGTAAGTAGTCTAATGCCGCTTGAGTGATATCCATGCCATCTTCTGTTAAAAAGTGGTCAGGTACGGTATTTTCTAAATCCGCTACCGCATTTAATTCCACCGTTTTAAATCGATATTCAAATGGCTCAGTAGAGGTTAATTCAATTATTGGTAACACGCCGTGCTCACCTCTAAAAGCCGCATTAACGGCCTCTTTACCGGCATCATAAGCCATCTGCCAATCGGTCTGAGATACCATGTGGCTGGCTGAGCGTTGGCAATAGTCCGGTATCGCGTAATGGGTTTTACTGTTCAAATGTTTGCCCACCAAATGCGCCAAAGTTGCCCCAACGCCACCCAACTGAACATAGTCACGCTCATGGGTGTGTTCTATGTTGGCGATGGAAATATAGTCGCCATTCTCCTTAACGAGTCCCTCGGAAACCGCGCAAACACAGTAGCCTTGTGTGGCGATAAAATGATCAACTTTATCAAAAAAAGCTTGTTCATTAAAAGGGCGTTCTGCCGGTAGGATAATAATTGGAGCATCTGGAATAACGTCTTTGATTAGCCCTGTAGCAAGGGTTAACCAACCGGTATTTCGGCCCATAGCCTCCAACACAAAAAACTTGGTAGAGGTTTCATGCATTGCGATGATATCTAAAGTAGCATTCAAAAAACTGGTAGCCAGATATTTTGCCGCACTGCCAAAGCCAGGACTACAGTGCGATAAAGCCAAGTCGTTATCGATGGTTTTCGCAACCCCCACACAGGTTACCGGGTGACCATGACGGCAACAGTAGTCTGCCACTTTCTGTGCGGTAACCATAGAACCATTGCCGCCATTGTAAAGAAAGTAACCGATTTCATAGGTCTTAAACACCTCTAATACACGGCGATATTGTTCCGGGTTGTGTTCCAAAGGGTCCAAGTCAAAACGACAAGCCTTGAACGCGGCTCCCGGTTGATATTTCAACTTTGCTAAGGTTGCTGTTGATATGTCGGTTAAATCAACCAACTCTTCTTCAAGTACCCCTTTAATACCATTGATTGCAGCATAGGTTTTACCGAATTTTTCTGGGTGTTGCTGTATGGTTTCGATGACCGCCGCCGCACTCACGTTGATGACCGCCGTTACACCACCCGCTTGAGCATAGAGAACATTTTTAGCTTGTTGGGCTGGCTGAGTATCTGTGACCGATGGAGAATGTTCAGAAAGTGTTACGTTCACGGCTATTCCTTGAGATTTTAATCATCTATTATGAAAAAAATGGGCTGGTAGTGGGTTAATTTTTTAAGTCGATTGTTTTACGTTTTATTGGCCAAAACAACATGGTTCTGTTCAATTTTGAGTTGGCTGTTTCCCTGTAAAAGTGCTTCAAGATTCTTGCCGAACAGGGCTTGTCGCCAGCCGACTAGTATGTTTGTTTGCGGTTGGCGAATCATTTGAAGCAATTGGGTTTTGTTAATTAAATGACTTGCCGTCATGTTATATTCTAAGGCGACTTGATGGATAAAAGCATTGGCAAAGTGGAGTAACACCTCCTCCTGTGCGGTTTCTTTAGCTATGCTTTTCTGGGGAACGGGTAGCTCTGCTGCGGGCAAGGCAAAAACTTGGTCAATTAAGGCAATCCATTGTTCCCCAAATCCCTTGACCGATGAAGCTTTGATATTGGGTACCTTATACAGTGCCTGCACGGTTTGTGGTGGACGTTTTGCAATGCAGACAAGTACCTCGTCACTCATCACCCATTTTTTGGGGCGATTATGCTCAATTGCATATTGTTCACGCCATTGTGCCAAGGCATTGATAATCGCAATCCCTTTACCTTTTAGGCCTTTAGTGCCTTTGACCTTTTCCCCAGCTTTACCAGGATTTGGTTTATAGAGGTTTTCATCCAATAAAGCATCGGAGTCTTGCTTTACCGCCTGCAATTGGCTCTCTGTAAGTTCTTGTTGGTATTTTTCATACAAAGGCGCTAAAAAGCGTACATCATCTAGCGCATATTCAATTTGTTTAGCCGTTAAAGGGCGGTGGTGCCAATTGGTGCGAGTCTGGCTTTTATCCAATTTGGTATTCAATTCGTTTTCGATAACACGCGCAAAACCGGCAATGTCGCCATGTTTTCTAAAAATAGAAGCGATTTGAGTGTCAAATATCGCCGCGGGCATTATGCCTTCCAACTGATATAACACTTCGATGTCTTGGCGTGCAGAATGAAACACCTTAACCACTTGCTTACTGCTTAACAGTTCCACCAGGGCATGTAACGGTCTCTCATCTTGTGCATTAGCTTTTATGGCAATTGGGTCAATAATCGCGGTATTGCCTAAACAATCTTGAATTTGCACCAAGCTCAATTCTGGAAAATAAGTGTCCACACGTACAAATTCTGTATCAATCGCAATCCATCCAATGGCGGAATTTGCTAGAATCTGTTGGCAGTAATCATTTAGTTGTGATTCGGTTAGAATCGATAGATAGGTTTGTTCACTCATAGGCGTAGAGTTTAAGAGTAAGCGACAGTCAGAGCAAGGATAATTCAGTGAAACCACAAAAAATTCATATCTTAGGCATTGCCGGAACCTTTATGGGCGGTATCGCTCAAATAGCCAAAGCGATGGGGCATGAGGTAACCGGTTCGGATAAAGCGATTTATCCTCCTATGAGTACCCAGCTTGAACAAGCTGGAATTGGGGTTTTGGAAGATGATGCTGTCGAATTTTTAAAACACGAGCCGGATGATGTCGTGATCGGTAATGCCAAAAGCCGTGGCCATGTTGCGGTGGAAGCCACCCTGAATGCACAACAGTCTTATACCTCGGGGCCACAATGGTTGGCGGAGCATATCTTAAAAGACCGTTGGGTGGTCGCTGTAGCCGGTACACATGGTAAAACCTCTACCGCATCGATGGTGGCGTGGATTCTGGAGTATGCCAAACTCAATCCGGGCTTTTTGATTGGTGGTGTTCCGGAGAATTTCGGGGTGTCCGCTCGTTTGGGCGATCCCCCTTTTTTTGTGGTCGAAGCGGATGAGTACGACACCGCGTTTTTTGATAAGCGCTCTAAATTTGTGCATTATCATCCTAGAACTTGCGTGTTGAACAACCTGGAATTTGACCATGCCGATATTTTTGATTCCGTCAAAGACATCCAAAAGCAATTCCATCACTTGGTGCGCACCGTACCAGGCAATGGTCTGATTGTGATGCCAACCGATGAGTCCAATTTGGATGAGGTGATTCAGCAAGGTTGTTGGACACCGATTGAAAAACAAGGTTCTAACGGTCAGTGGAGTTATAGACTTTACGAACAAGATGGCTCCGAGTTCGAGGTGATGTATCAGGGCAGTTGTTTAGGGCGTGTTAAGTGGCCATTAACCGGCTTGCACAATGTCCGTAACGCTTTAAGTGCGGTAGCTGCTGCCGTGCATTGTGGTGTGCTGGCTCGTATTGCCGTTGAGGGGTTGTCTGAGTTTAAAGGCATTCGCCGTAGAATGACTTTGATTGGTGAAGTGGATGGCATCAAAATTTATGATGATTTCGCCCATCACCCAACCGCAATCGATACCACCTTGAAAGGGGCTAAAAACCAATTACTCAAATCGACCAGGCCTGGTGACTCTGGAAGACTGATTGCCGTATTTGAACCGCGTTCCAATACCATGCGTATGGGAATCCACAAGGCGACTTTGCCTCAGGCTTTCAATCAAGCCGATGAAGTTTATGCGTTTATTGATGATGCCTGGAACTGGCAACTGCCTGTTGACGAGTTTAGCCAGCCGATTCATGTCCAAAATAGCTATGAAGCGCTGTTGGAACAGTTGGTGGCACAACTTCAACCTGGTGATACCGTGGTAATGATGAGTAATGGCAGTTTTGGCGGATTACATCAAAAGCTGTTTGCCGCTTTAAAAGATAGGTAGGGACTATATCTTGGGGTGGGCTCTGTTAGAACTAGCCATTCTACTCGTTGTCGTCGTATGGGTTGTGTGGATGGTCAAGCCGCCCAAAAAATAGACTTTCAAAATAAGACTACCAGGTGGTTTGTAAACAGAACTCTTCAATCTTTAGGGGATTGTCTGCTCGATAATGCCCAATTAAAACATCTGACCACATCTGTGCTCTAGTGGGCAAACCATGTGTTAAAAAGTTTTGTACTTGTTGATGCACGGCTTGTTTAAAACTCTCAGAGGCACCACAGTTACCACTTAAGTTGTCGGCACTGAAATGAAAGGTAAAACCAGCTGATTGAGAGAATATCCATTCAAAAGCTTGTGGCTTGACCTCGACCTTTTCAAACTCAGCCTGGCGTTCTGCTGAACGGCCGTCTGGCTCGTACCAGTAACCAAAATCTTCTAATAAACGTCGTTGTTCACCTGCAACACACCAGTGTGAAATCTCATGCAATGCGCTGGCAAAAAAACCGTGGGCAAAGATGATTCTATGGTGAGGGTGTTGATTGTCCGCAGGGCGATATATAGGCTCTTCTTCGCAGCAAACCAGTTCGGTATTGAAAGAGTCAATAAAGGTTTGATTGAAGAGTTTAACCAATGTTTCTGGGGAGTGCTTCATGTTTACGAGTAGTGTGTTTTCAAAGACAGCAGGCCTGGTCGATATTGAAACCTACCATACCCCGCAAGGGGATATGAAGGCCTGATGGTTTTATGAAAAATTGGGCAGTTCTTAAAGTGTTGGCATCACTCTACGAGCCGCAGCGATGGTGTTTTCAATGTCTTCATCGGTGTGTTGTGAAGAGACAAAGCCCGCTTCAAAAGCGGAAGGTGCTAGGTAAACCCCTTCATTCAACATGCCGTGGTAGAATTTTCTGAAACGATCCATATCCCCTTTAGCAACTTGCGCAAAACGACGGATGTTTTTCTCTTCAGTGAAGAAGAAACCGAACATTCCACCGACTTGGTTTGTTGTGAAAGGAATATTGAATTCGTCTGCCGCTGCTTGTAAACCGCTTAACAGTTTTTCAGCTTTAGCCGTTAGGTTTTCAAAGAAACCAGGCGCTTGAATCAATTGCAGTGTTTTTAAACCAGCGGCCATCGCCAGTGGGTTACCGGATAAAGTTCCCGCTTGGTAAACAGGACCTAAAGGAGCGATGTACTCCATAATGGCACGTTTACCACCAAAAGCACCAACTGGCATTCCACCGCCGATAACCTTGCCGTAAGTGGTCAGGTCTGGCTGAACATTGTAAACACCTTGTGCACCTTGAAGACCAACGCGGAAACCACACATCACTTCATCAAAAATCAGTACCGCACCTGACTCATCACAGACTTCTCGAAGCGTTTCTAAAAAACCTTCTTCTGGTGGGATGCAGTTCATATTACCTGCAACCGGCTCTACAATAATGCAGGCGATTTGGTCACCGATTTCGGCAAAGACTTTGCGTACTTCGTCAGAGTCGTTGTGGGTTAAGGTTAAGGTCTGTTCGGCTAATGCGGCTGGAACGCCTGGTGAAGACGGTACACCTAAAGTCAATGCACCAGACCCCGCTTTAACCAATAAAGAGTCCGAGTGGCCATGGTAGCAACCTTCAAACTTAACGATCTTGTCGCGTCCAGTGTAACCTCGGGCTAAACGGATGGCGGTCATGGTCGCTTCCGTTCCCGAACTCACCATACGAACCATATCCATAGATGGAATCAGGTCACACACTAAATCCGCCATGGTGGTTTCGATTTCAGTCGGTGCACCAAAACTCAGGCCTTTTTCGGCTTGCTGTTGAACCACTTTAACCACTTCGGGGTGAGCGTGCCCTAGAATAGCTGGCCCCCAAGAACCCACGTAATCGATATATTGTCTATCGTCTGCATCGGTTAGATAGGCACCTTTAGCGGCTTTAAAGAAAACAGGGTCTCCACCGACACCTTTAAACGCTCTAACAGGTGAATTTACACCACCTGGGATGTGTTTTTGGGCAGCTTCAAATAAAACATGTGAATTACTCATGGAGATTCCTTTTTAAGTTCGAATAAATCGCTAAACAGTGCTAAAAATTTAGATGGCGTATTATAGCGTTATTTTCAGGTAAAGATAAGCACTTGCTAGGCTTAGGGTAAATTCTATTGGCAAATCTATTAGCAAAATAGGTCTTGAATTTGTTGGCTTTGCGATTGAATGTTCTCTGACGCAAAAACCCCTTGAATCACCGCAACGGAATCGGCTCCGGCGTCAATCAATGACTGGGCGTTGTGTGCGGTAATTCCGCCAATGGCGACAATCGGAATAGTTAAGGATGTTTTGGCTTTTTGTAAGGTTGCCAAATCCGCTTGCGGGGCATCGGGCTTGGTTTTCGATGGAAAAAAACGGCCAAATGCCACATAGCTAGCACCAAGCGCTTGCATTTGTGAAGCTCGTTCTAAATCGTTGTAGCATGAGACGCCAATGATGGCTTTATCCCCCAATTGTTTGCGGGCTTGAATAATATCTTGATCGTCTTTGCCAATATGGACACCATCGGCTGCGATTTGTTTTGCAAGCTGTATATCGTCATTGATAATGAACCAGGCCTGGTAGCTTTGACAAAGTTGTTTTAATTGTTTCGCTAGATTCAGTTTGGTGTTTTGATTGCTGACTTTATCTCTAAATTGAACGATTTTGGCCCCACCTTTTAAACTCAACCTGACTTTTTCGATGAGGTTGCTTTCATCCATAAGATTAGTGTCGGTAATAACGTAAAGCCCCGATATTTTAGAGGGATTGGTGAGTGAGGAGTCCATATGAAAAGCGCTTTTTATTAATGAGTTTTGAGTATCAATGAAAAACGCCATGAATTGTTGATTTCATGGCGTTTAAAACGAGAGTGGGGCGTGTTGCAATTAGAGTTGAGGGCTCATTTGCTTAATGCGTTCACTGACCATGTCAAATTTGACTTCACCCACTTGTTGATAAACGATTTTGCCGTTAGGGGCAATTAAGAAGCTGGTTGGCGTAAGCAATACATCACCAAAGGCTTTTGCCAATTTACCGTCAGTATCCATAACAAAAGTAAACGGATAAGGATTGGCTTTGATGAATTTCTCTACTTGGGCAACCGGGTCGTAATCCATTGAAATGGCGACCAATTCAAATCGATCTCCCAGTGTTTGTTTCATTTTGGCTAAATCAGGCATCTCTTTAATGCAACCAGGGCAAGAGGTTGCCCAGAAATTAACCAAAACAGGTTTTAACGGTTTATTGAGATTGATGCTTTGCCCTTGAGTGCCGGTAACCGTCACCTCTGGTGCTTGCCCTAAACCATCAGAAAATACGGTTAGATAAAGCAGGGTAGACAGTAAACCTACGACAAACAGACCAAAAATTTTACTACCAATGTTTTCCATGATGAGTCTCAAATAGTTCTGTGATAATCAATAAAAAAGGGTCATGAATGACTATGACCCTTTTTTGATTTTTTGACAAACTCTTGTATGAGAGTGTCATGATTTCTTAATTATTCAGCGGTAATGGTCTCAACACCATTGGCTGTACCACATAAGAAAATATCTGCTTTTCGAGCTGCAAACAGGCCGTTGGTGACCACACCCACAATACTGTTTAATTCGTTTTCCATAGCGACAGGGTCAACAATTTCTAAACCATGGATGTCTAAAATGACATTGCCATTATCGGTTGTAAAACCGTCACGTAGAACGGGCTCACCACCAAAACGTTTTACGATTTCACGGGCGACATAGCTGCGTGCCATTGGAATGACTTCAACAGGTAAAGGGAATTTACCTAATACATCCACTTTTTTGCTGTCATCGGCAATACAAATGAATTTATCTGCTACGGCTAAGACGATTTTTTCACGAGTCAGCGCACCGCCACCACCTTTTACTAGGTGAAGGCCAGGATCGGCTTCATCAGCACCATCGATGTAAACAGACATTTGGGCAACGCTGTTTAAGTCGAATACTGGAATACCATGACCTTTCAAACGTTCTGCAGTCGCTTCAGAACTAGCAACGGCACCTTCGATAGTTCCTTTGATTTTGGCTAACTCATCGATAAAGAAGTTGGCTGTTGAGCCTGTTCCAACACCAATGATAGTATCAGGAACAACATATTCAATTGCGGCTTGAGCAACTTTTTGTTTTAGTTCATCTTGTGTCATGAGTCGACCTCTTCTATTTATTTTTTTATACGGAATTTTTTTCTAACAGTCAATTTTAATCAATTGCGGCCAGATTGTATAGGAGATATTACGAATTGAACTTGATTCTTGCTAAGTTGAATTGTGTGGCAATTGGACTTAGTAACGAGTTAAAGAAAGGGAGTATCTCTATACGGAATTGAAATAACCAGGCCTGGTAGGTTGCCTGGTCATTTATTCGAGCTTATTTCTTTAAGGTAGGTGATTCCTGAACTTTAGGAGCTTCATGAACCAGCTTTGGCGGCATGGAGCCTTCCTTACGTTCATAAGCATCTACCACAATACCCGATTGCGTCACGTAATACATGTCAGGATAAACATGTACCGTTTTGAACGTTAACGGACGAATCTGTCTAGACTGTTCAGCTAAAGGCTTACCTTTAGACATATACATGCCACACATGGTCATACTGGTTGCTACTTCGTGTAGCGGTATGTGTTTGTGGTCGGCTTCACTTAACTGAGATCGTAAATCCAACTCTTTGCGGTAAGCTTCACGATCCGCTTCCGATTCTAAAGTTGAATACTCAATACAAAGCTGCAGGGTTCCATTTTTGGAAAGCGCCCCTTCACGATCGATGATACGTGATGCAGCTTCGGTTTGCGCTTGAACCGAGGTTACAGTCAAAGCAGAGAGCATTAGCCCGATTGCAATAGATGCATTTTTCATATTCTTTTTCATATAACTCTTCTATCTTTAAATTTATGCGCCACATTATACAGAGCGCTAAGGGTTAAAATCATTGACCGACGATTTTAACAGGAAATAGAAGATTAATGCATGTGCTCGTGACTATGCTCCATCATATGTTCATGATTGTGCTCTTCATTGTGCATTTCATTTTGCTCGTTCATCGGCATTTTGTGGTTCATGGTCATGCCTTTAATCGATTTAACAGGCATTGAAACGGTTTTGTGACTGCCATCCTCAAAGGTTAAATCCACAGACACTTCTTGTCCCATTTTAAGCGGCTGTTTAGGGCCAATTAACATGATATGTAATCCACCTGGCTTAAGTTCGGTTGTACCCGAGGCTGGGATTTCAATAAACTCTACTTTACGCATACGCATGACACCGTTGTCATTTGTATGAGTGTGTAGTTCAACCGTTTGGGCAACCGTTGAGTTAGCCGCTGTTAATTTGATTGCCTGAGCAGATTTATTTTCCAAAGTCATGAAACTTGCGCTGGCAGGCGCTCCAGGAGGGACTTCACGTGCAAAAGGGGCTGAAACATCAATATCATCCGCTTGGTTTGCCATTACCGCGAAACTGGCTAAAGAGGTGATTAGGCTTAAAGATAAAATACTAAGCGTTTTTTTCATGGGATTTCCTTGATTTTAAGAAATAAATAATAAACGTTGTGTCAAATGGATTGTAACCATCGACGGCCTTTCTATTAATGAATGTACTGTCTGATGGTTTTAATAAACATTTCAGGTGTAGTGGCATGCGGCAGCTGGTCTTGTAGCTTGCCGTCTAAATCGATGACATAAGTGAAGGCCGAATGGTCTACGGCATAATTGCTACCGTTGTTTGGGTCATCCACTTTTGCGTAAACGACACCATACTCCTTAGCAACTTGAGCAATAGTTTCGTCAGAGCTGGTTAAACCAACGATATTGGCATCAAAATAGTTGGCATATTCCTGCAAACGCTGCGGCGTATCTCGTTCTGGGTCGACTGACACAAAAATGATTTGTAAGCCAGCTTTTTCCTCATCGGTTAATTGCTGATAAGCGATCGATAAGTTTCCTAAGTTGGTAGGACAAATATCAGGGCAGTAGGTATATCCGAAATACAGTAAAACCAGTTTGCCTTTATAGTCGGACAGTTGTTTATTGCCGTCTATGCCGGTAAGAGTAAAGTTACCACCTTGCGGCTTACTGCTGGTAATGATTTTTGTTTCTTTATTGGTATTTTGGTTCAAAGGTTGAGCAATCCAAGCGGTTGCCAGGACGGCACCTAAAGCCAAAATGAAAATGATGATTTTTGAGTTCATATCGTACTCTTTGTAAACGTGAGTTGAAGCTGGTGAAAGTTTAAATGATTTACGCTATCTTAAAGCAAATAAAGCCATTCATCTGTCAAAAATGAATGGCTTTACGATTAAAAGCTAAATACGATTAGCTGTTCAATATTAATCTAGCGATTAAAATTTAGCATTCAGTTTGGCCCAAACTACACGACCTGGTTCGTAAACTTTGTAAGTCTTACCAGAAGCAGGATCAGTACGGTTCATATAGGTGTAATAGGCATGGTCAAACATATTGTCAACTCCGGCAGAGAGCTTAAACATTTTATTGATTTGGTAATTACCATATAAGTCAACGGTATTCCAACCTGGCGTTGCAAGCTCATTAAACTCGGCGTTGACGGAATCTTGATTAGTGGCAAAGTTAAAACGTGAACCTACGTTCCAGTTAGAAGCCGAGTAATCAGCAAACACACTACCGGAAAGCGGTGCGATATTGCTCAGATTGCGGTTGTCAGTTTCATTGGTTCCATTAGCAAGGCTTGCATTACCACCCAAGGTGATGTGCTGTGTCGCTTTAACCGTACCAGAGGCTTCAAGACCGAATAAAGTAGCATCTTTGTTTAGGTAGATAACCGTTTTGTCTGGTGAAACGCTCAAACTAGTGGTTTGATTTTTTGCATAGTCACGCAATATATAATCATTGACTTTGTCGTAGTAGGCAGAGATAGACCAGCTTGAATCTTTCTGATTTTGTGACATACCTATATCAAATTGATTATGTTGCTCTGGCTTCAAATCAGGATTACCAATCCAGTGGTCACCCATTCCTAGTTTATTCATATAAAGTTCGGTGGCATCTGGATAACGGTGAGTACGGCTAACACCAGCAAACACATTGATGTTGTTATCGTATTTTCTCTCATAACGTAATAAGGCATTGATATTGGCATCGTCTGTTTTGGTGTTCCCTGAATAATAATAAACACCGTTATAAACGTCAGTTGCTATATTGCCTTCATCTGTGGCAAGAGCGGCATCTTTAGCTTCTGTGGTAACCGAATCATAACGTAAGCCCATAACCAATTTTTGTTGGTTCTTGAAAAGTGATGTGGACTCTACAAAAGCGCTTTTAGTCTCTTGGATTGTATTTGGCCACATGAAGAATAAAGTATTACCGGTATTCATATTCGTCAACGTTGCCATTTTTTCAACAGACTCAAACTGGACACCATAGTCTAATTGCGTATGAGCAATCATACTTGTCAGTTTGATTTTGGCTCCTTTGGTTTGTACGTCGGAAACAGTCTCTCTTTTCATTCCCACTGGTGTTGCAGGGCGGAAAGAGAAATTGTTCATGACATGGTCAACATTCGAACTGTAGATGTCTGCTTCTATAGCTTGAATGTTTTCTGACAGATTTTTACCCTTATAACGTATACGAGTGGTTGTACCATCAGATTTAGGTGAGTCCATTGTAGAGCCAGCAAATAAAGCATCTTCAACTAGGGTGTTTTCATAGGAAAGACGTAGTTCATGGTTTTCATTCGGTGTCCATCCTAGATCGATGTGACCTTGCTGGCTTTCGTAGCTAGATTCAACGGTATTGTTGTTTCCATCTTTATAGTTATCAGCTGACTTTTTTGAACCTTGAAGAACAATGTAGCCCTTATCGCCACCTGCAGAAACCGTTGCATTGATGTCTTTAGTCAAGCCGTTGCTAGTCGTTCCTAAATTAATTTCACCGTTATAAGGTTTACCGTCTTCAAAAGTCGGTGCATTACGTTCAAAAAGCACCGTTCCACCGGTACCACCCGAACCATAAGTTACCGAATTAACGCCTTTTATGACCGTCACATCATCGAAACTGCTCATTTCCGCATAGGCGGTAGGAGGATCCATGCGGTTAGGGCAACCGCCTTCGATTTTGGCACCATCAATCAGTACATTCAGTTGGCTGGCCTGCTGGCCACGAATGACTAAGTCGACACCATGTCCACCCATGCGTGAGGCATCAACCCCCGGGATTTGACGAAGTGTTGTACCGGTTTCTGAGTTTCCTGTTTGCAGCAGTTTTTTTGCATCAACCGTTTCTTGCTGGGTAGCTTCTTGAGTAGATAGGACTTCTACGGGAGCTAAGTCTGTCGCAAAAGCATAGTTTGGCACTAAACAAGCCGATAAGATGGCAAGGGTAATCTTTTTGGGGGTAAACATGAAATAACCTTTAATTGAGAATTGCGTGTATTTAAATCGTTGCAGGACAAAAAAATCCATACTTTTGCTGAAGTTTAACCTAGATATGGGGTATATCCGTTATAAAATTTTTAGAAAGTTTTGCAGAATTGATAATGGTCAATTTTAAGTCGGTTTTATGGGCGTTTTCAGCAAAAGGCTTCTCAATAAGCTCCGTGTTTTTCACTCTTGAATTTACGGCGTTTAGGCCTAAAACTTAGAAGAAGTTTAAGTGTGTTGAATGTTATAATGCGGCTTATTTTCGTTTTAAAATTCAGACTTTTAATGGCCGGTTGGATCGGTTTATCTTAGCGGTTAGCTTAGCCCTTTATTAAAAGTTTAGATTCTTTTCAATTAGGAAACCGAATGCCTGAAGAAATTTTGCGTAAAGTGTTGACCGCGCCTGTTTATGACGTGGCGAAAGAAACCCCTTTAGAGTTAGCGCCATTACTTTCCAAGCGCTTACAGAATAATGTTTGGTTAAAAAGAGAGGATTTGCAGCCGGTATTTTCCTTTAAGTTACGTGGCGCTTATAACCGGATGGTTCAGCTTTCTGATGATGAGAAAAAAGCCGGGGTGATTGCCGCTTCAGCAGGGAATCATGCTCAAGGTGTGGCATTGGCGGCAGCAAAACTAGGGGTTGAAGCCACTATTGTGATGCCTGAAACGACGCCACCCATCAAGGTCAATTCGGTACGTGATTTAGGTGGTAAGGTGGTTTTGGTGGGCGACTCTTATGACCAAGCTTCCGCCTATGCCAAAAAATTGGTTGCGGAGCGTAAGCTTACTTATATCCATCCTTATGATGATATTGACGTGATTGCCGGGCAAGGTACGGTGGCTTTGGAAATGTTACGCCAATTCAGTAAACCGCTGGACGTTATTTTTGTCTGTGTTGGCGGGGGTGGATTGATTGCGGGGATTGCTTCGGTAATTAAACAGGTTTCGCCAAAAACCCGAATCATTGGTGTTGAACCTGAGGATGCGGCTTGTATGACAGAAGCTTTAAAGGCGAACCAACGAGTGATTTTGGAAGAGGTCGGGATTTTTGCCGATGGTGTTGCGGTCGCGCAAGTCGGGGAGATTCCGTTCAGAATCGCCCAGAGCTGTGTGGATGAAATGATCACCGTTAAAACCGATGAGATTTGTGCGGCAATCAAAGATATTTTTGAAGATACCCGCGCGATTGCCGAGCCTGCTGGGGCTTTGGCTGTGGCGGGAGCAAAGAAGTTTGTAGAAAAATACACGGTTTCTGGTTTGAATATGGCGGCGATTGTCAGCGGTGCCAATATGAACTTCGACCGTTTGCGTCATGTTTCCGAAAGAACGGAGCTGGGTGAAAAACGAGAAGCGATTTTTGCGGTAACCATCCCTGAACAGCCTGGAAGCTTTAAGAAATTTTGTGAATTGCTTGGTGGACGACGTGCCATTACCGAATTCAACTATCGTTTTTCAGATTCAAATAGTGCGGTGGTATTTGTAGGGGTCAGAACAGAAGGTGGGATTGCCGAACGTAATCACATTGTTTCCGAGCTGCAAAATAGTGGTTACCAAATTGAAGATATGAGCGACAATGAAATGGCAAAACTGCACCTACGTTATATGGTGGGTGGCCATGCAAAAGGAGTAGAGAACGAGCTACTTTACCGTTTTCAATTTCCGGAACGTCCAGGTGCATTGTTACAATTTTTAACGCACATGAGTGAAGAGTGGAATATAAGTTTGTTCCATTACCGTAACCATGGCGCGGCCTATGGTCGAGTGTTGGTTGGTGTGCAGGTTCCTCCGGAGCAGCATGCGGATTTTGAGGCTTACCTACATGAGTTAGGTTACCCATTTGTGAATGAGCAAGATAATACGGGTTATCAATTGTTTTTACGACCAACGAATTAAACTCAACTCTCTAAAAGTTGATTGGCATTTGGAGGGTGTCATTGAGTGATGAATAATGTCTGATGATTAAGATTTCTCACAATGTTTGCATAGCGGATTCCGAATTGGAATTTATTGCCGTTCGCTCGCAAGGGGCGGGTGGTCAAAATGTGAATAAAGTCTCCTCTGCAATCCATCTGCGTTTTGATATCAAAGCGTCCTCTTTACCTGAGTTTTACAAAACCCGTCTTCTTGAGTTGAAAGATAAACGAATCAATAAAGAGGGGGTGCTTGTCATCAAGGCTCAGGAGTTCAGGGAGCAGAGTTTAAACCGTGAGTCTGCAGTGGAGCGTCTGATTGAGTTAATCAAATCGGTGACGGTTGTGCAAAGAAAACGTATTGCGACCAAGCCGACCAAAGGTTCTCAAAAAAGGCGTTTGGAATCCAAGAATAAACGCAGTGAAATTAAAAGCTTACGTTCAAAAATTGAATATTAGTAAAGATTGAATATTAGTTTACAGTCTTAATTAAGCACTCTTGAATGTAAACAGGCCTGGTAGCTTTGTAAAGTTACCAGGCCTGTTTGTTTTGGGAGGGACTGTTTTTTCAACGACCGATTGCTTTGTCATTGATAGAGGTGGTCGTTAAGAATTCGCTGTGCCTTGCGATTGTTGACGCTCTGCATGTTTTCGAGCGATTTCATCCCAGTCAATGTTGTTACATTCGTGACACTCTTCTTTGATGATGCCCATCCATACCAGTAACGAGTGGACTTTACAGCCTACGCAAAAGCCAAGAATCGCTTCTAACCACATAAAACTCATACACACCCAAACTAGGTTTACAGGAATCCAGTAAGGCATAAAGTTTTCAGTAGTTGGTAAGGTTTCATCACCAAAAATCGCATTGACCCAGCCAGCAAAGACTTCTGGGTTAAAGAAGATTAAACATACCGTAATGAGCGATGCACCTATTGTCCAAGCAAAACGTTTCGGAACCAGTGGTTTCCATACAGGTGGCGTTTTACGCGCCAAAAAAGTGCTTAGATAGATAGTCGGTGAGAAACGAGAGGTGAATACAAACATGCCGGCAATCATTTCAAACAAGCCGTAAAACAATAACCAAGTTTGTACCGTGTAGTCGTAAGTTCTTTTAACGGCTTCCACCTGATAAATGATCTGATCATCCCAGTTGGTGTCATAGGTGTCTACCGCTGTATTGCCATCGACTACCCAGCTACTCGTATAGACAACATCATACAGGGTCAAGCCCATATAAAGAGGAATTAGTAGTAACATTCCTGCACGAATTCTCATCGCCACTTCATTGATGTAAAGCGGGGATTCTTTTGGATCTCTAAACCATAAGTTTTTAACGATATCGAGCATGCGTTGCTCCTTATTAAAAAATGAATTAACTTAATTCAACTGAAAAAGCGAGTAATCAGTGATTTTAATTTCGGCTTTTTAGTTTAAAGCGATTAAGTAGACCGTGAGAGTATTGCGTTTATTTTGCTAGGAATCAATTCAGTAAATTTAATCGGTCATCAAATAAGTTTTATCTAATATTCTGGTTTGCTAATATTTTTTGGGTGTTAAAGAATGGGAATGGTTGTTATGAATATACAAAGACCGCTTGATAGCGGTCTTCGATATTGCAGAAATAGCCAAGCTTGAATGGCTAGTCGTCAATAGATTAAGAGATTAAGATTCTGAATTTTTCAAATCATTTAAACGCTTAAGTAGATACTCAAGTTCAGCTCGTTTTTCATGTTTTTCATGGACTTTTTCTTCGATAAAGTCGACCACATTCAATTGTAGTTTTACTTTATCGAGTTTATTGATGTTGCTGATTCCACCTGGGTTAAGCACGTTAACCTCTAGGATTTTATCGCCAATCATGTCCACACCCACAAAATACAGACCATCGGCAGCTAGGCGAGGGCCTATTTTACGACAGACGGCCATCTGCGAGTCTGTCATCACATATTTATGGGCTGTGCCACCAATTTGGATATTCGCACGAATATCACCTTCTGGTGGTTTGCGGTTATAAGCACCAATAAACTTACCGTTTAACATCAATACACGAACATCGCCATGTTCAGCACCTTCAATGTACTCCTGGATGATGATGTAGTTTTCATCACCAGAACCATGAATATAGAAATCCAAAATGGAGTTGATATTGGATTGTGCATTTTTCTCCAAAACAATTACACCATGGCCACCAGAGCCGACAAGTGGTTTCAAGATGACTTTGTCCCCCGGCATTTCGTCAATCATCTGACGAATGAATTCTTTGCTTTTAGAAACGTAAGTAATTGGTAAAAAGCTGTTGCTCGGATCGTTGAAAGTGGTGGTATAAAGTTTGTTGTTTGCCTTACGGATACCATCGATGTCATTGATGATGATGCACTCGTTTTTAATCGAATCTAAGAAGTTATAGATGATTGGATCAATCGGTGGATCTTTACGGATCATAAAACTATCTAACGAATGCAACGGTGTTAAGACCTTCTTGAAAGTGACTTTTTTGTAAAATTGCACGATGTTGTCTGGAATCTTCTCCATGGGCTCAATGAACTTAAGCAAACCATGGGCGACATTGTTACGCACCGTTAAGTTTTCAGGATAGAGAATGGAAACCTTATGACCTCTTTTGAGACATTCACGGATAACAAGAATCGTTGAGTTTTTAGAGGGGTCGATATTTGCCCAATCTTCAATCATGAAGCCTATATGCATAAATATTCCTTAGCGTCTCGATGAATAACATCATTGTGGTTCAAGATTTACATGGATAAACACCCAATCTACTAGGTCGGGTAAATACCATCTTAAGCCATATTTAATGTTTTATGTAATGGTTTGAATTATGTGCGAAATTGAAAAAAAGTAAAGAAAAAATACGCCGATTAAGGTAATGCCGCTTAATTGTCATACGGATTTAACAAAATGGAATTTTTTATGAAATGCCTGGTTGCGGGAACTGATTGAAGGTGATTTTGGGCAAGTGTGAATCTTACTCGCCCTTTAAACCGGATGCTCTATAGCTACCCCGGTTTTAATTATTCAATAAATCCAGCTGACGGTCATGCAGTTTAGCGTCTTCGTTGATTCTGCTAGAGGTCGGACCGGATTGATTCTTGTATTTAGCATCAGCCCGTTTGTTGTAGGGTTTTGAAGCTGCGCTGGAAAGGGTTTCAAAGTTAATGGCGCAAATATCCATGCCTGGGCGAAGTGCCAATGGCAGTTTTCCACTATTGAAAATCTCCAACACAATCTGACCATGCCAGCCTGGATCGATTCTATGGGCGGTGACATGCACCATCAACCCCAGTCTTGCTAAGCTGGAGCGGCCATCCAACCAACCGACCAAGTCGTCCGGGATAGTGACCGACTCTAAGGTGGCTGCCAATGCCAATTCACCCGGGTGTAAAAAGAAAGCCTCATTTTCAGGAATCAGAATCTCTTCACCCATTACGGTGTCCATTATTTTTTGAACTTCGTCTTTTGGACCGCTTAAATCGATGTAAGGAGCGGTATGGTCATTAAAGACTCTAAAGCGATTATCGAGTCGTAAATCGACACTGATTCCCTTGATTTTGTCATGACTCGGCTCTGGGGTTACAGCGATTTTGCCAACTTTTAAATGTTGAATAATGTCTTTATCACTTAGTTTCATAATAGTTTTGGTGGCTCCGCAAGCGATAGGGTAATCGTTTTTTCGTCTTTATTTAAGATGCGTATTTTACCTGGAAAATAATTATATTTTGGTAATAACCACAACTCAATTTCAGCATGTTGACTGGTGAAGTGATATTTTACGGCATCTAAATTGTTATCGGCAAAATCCAATCCAACAAAATCATGTTGATTGGTGCTTTTTAAAACCAGCTTATCTTGGAAGTTGGTATCTTGCAGGGTAAAGTTTTGCAATGATGCGTTGTTCAGCTTAGCGTGTTGGATGGCATAGGCGATAGACATGACATCGAACAACTGAGGTTGCATAGGCCATTCACGGTTTTTTTCCGGGTAAATGACTTTATTCTGCTTAGGGTCTAGCTTTAAGTTGGTAACTTTCTCTTTGCTTTTACCGTCCTTATAGCTGATGCCTAATTTGTGATAGCTTTGCCAAGAGAGTGTATCTTGTGTCTGTTTTAGTTGAATGGTTTCGTGAGAAGAGTCTTTAAAGAACGCCGCTGCCAAACCAGAAGGTTTGGCATCACTTTTTAAGGTGCAGTTTCCTGCTGTGCATTGCATGCTGTGTTTGGCTTGACCAAGATTCAATCCCAAAGCCTGTACATTGAACTCGGCTTTGAAGTTTGGCAGTTCAGCCGAATAGGCAGACGGGGAGAATAACAAAGGCAATGCAGATAAAAGCGCAATCCCTAATTTAGCGGAACGATGAAGGCGGCTCTTTGCAATGCGTGTTTTGGATTGAAAAGCTTTAAGCATATAGCGGACTCCTTTTAGAAAGTCGTAAAAATATACTTGATAGCATAGCCTTAATCGAGCCGGTTTAACAATACCGGATGATGAAGACAGTTTTGATTTAACCAGGCCTGGTTATCTTTTAAGAAGAGTTTGTCTTCAGCAAACCACTGCACCACTAATGGATATGCAATGTGTTCCTGTTTATGAACCTTATCGGCCAAGCTTTGTTCGGTTTCACCCGTTTCAATATCCACCTCGGCTTGCAAAATCACCGGGCCACCGTCCAATTCAGGGGTGACGAAATGAATGCTTAAACCATGTTTCTTATCACCGGCTTCAAGCGCGCGTTGATGGGTGTTCAAGCCGGTGTATTTCGGTAGTAAGGAGGGGTGGATATTGAGCATTTTACCTAGATAGTGTTTGGTAAAGCCAGGAGTTAAGATGCGCATAAACCCTGCTAAAACCACCAGGTCGGCAGATTGGGCATCGATTGCGGTTTGTAATGCTTGATCAAAAGTCTCTCTATTGTCATATTCGGTATGGTCAACCACCAGGGTTGGAATATTGGCGTCTTGGGCGCGTTGTAAACCATAAGCGTTTGGGCGATTAGAAATCACCAAAACGATTTCATACAAATCGGCATGTGCTTTTTGATGGTCGATAATGGCTTGAAGGTTTGAACCGCTTCCAGAGATCAGGACTGCAATACGTTTAGGTGTTGTCATAGTGAAAGAATTTTAATCAAGAATTTCAAAGAGGGTTTATTGCATCGGATGGGAACCGATGCAATAGAGAAGATAAAAGGATTAACCTTGAACTAACTTAACCGTTGGTTCAGCTTGTTCTGAAGCTTCAATCTGACCGATAACGGAAACCGTTTCACCCATTTGAGTTAGGACTTCAATCGCTTTGTCTTGTTCAGCGGCATCCACTACAATCACTAAACCGATACCGCAGTTTAATGTACGGTGCATCTCTTCAAATTCAACGTTGCCGTTGGCTTGAATCCAATCAAATACCGCAGGACGTTTCCAGCTGTTTGTATCGATGTTTGCCATGGTATTGGCAGGCATAACACGAGGTAGGTTTTCTAGAAGACCACCGCCAGTGATATGTGATACCGCATGGATATCAACCGATTTCATCAGTTCCAATAAAGATTTAACATAGATTTTTGTTGGTGCCATCAACGCATCAATCAGAGGCTGACCATCCATGTCCATTTGCAAATCAGCGTTGCTGACTTCTAAAATCTTACGGATTAAAGAGTAACCGTTTGAGTGTGGTCCACTTGAGGCTAAACCAAGCATGACATCACCGGCCTTGACTTTAGTGCCATCAATTAAGTCCGCTTTTTCAACAATACCAACACAGAAGCCCGCTAGGTCATAGTCACCATCAGGATACATGCCAGGCATTTCAGCGGTTTCACCACCAATTAATGCGCAACCAGATTGTAGACAACCTTCACCAATTCCTTTAACAACATCCGTTGCCACGGGTAAATCCAATTTACCGGTTGCGTAGTAGTCTAAGAAAAATAGTGGTTCTGCACCTTGTACAATCAAGTCGTTTACACACATCGCAACTAAATCGATACCCACTTTATCGTGCTTACCGCTGTCGATGGCTAAACGTAATTTAGTACCGACACCATCTGTACCAGACACTAAGATTGGATTTTTGTATTTACTCATGTCCAATTCAAATAAGGCACCAAAACCACCTAAAGATGCAGGAACTTCAGGACGAGTAGTTGCTTTAGCGATCGGTTTGATCGCTTCAACTAGGGCATTACCAGCATCGATATCAACACCGGCATCTTTATAACTAATGGATTGTGTATTTGTTGTCATAATCTCAAATCTAACTTTTAAAAATAAATTGGTTGATTGTACGGCTACTTGTGTTTGGCAACATAAGCTTGGTACTGATTCGCGCTTTTGAGGGCGATAACTTGTTAAAGTAAGCAACCCTTGAAAAAAGCTGACCTTGTCAGGCAAAAGTCTGTACTGACTTTACGAAAAAATATTATGATATTGTAACGAAATTTTATGAGTCTTATATGAGAAGTTTTCAGCTATTATTAGTAATTATGAGTTTGTTGTTGGTACAACAAGTTCAATCCGATGATTCAATCGCCATGCCAGAGTCTTTTTTCAAGGTCACTTTACCTTATGACGCTTTACCCGATGCACCGCTTTCAACCGTTGAAAAAGGGGGCGTAAGTACCTCTAAAGCGAAAGATTTATTGGCCAATCAAACTCAGGCTGCTATGCAGGTTTTATTGTTACGCCTAACCGGACGTAACCAATTGATTCGCTCAAAAATCGGTCAAGATTACATTCAGCATGCTAAAAACTGGCTGGCAAGTTACTACATCAAACCTAGAATGGAAGATGGTGTCACTGTCGGACAAAACATCGAACTGCATTTTGATGCGGAACGACTCAAGAAATCCTTTAGTGAGCAGCATATCAAATTATGGGCGGTAAACCAGCGTCCAAAGACCTTGGTAATGGGAAGCTTTGTGCAGCAAGGACGTTTGGTCAAGTTGAACCAGGAGATTTTGGATTATCGAGTGGATGTCGACTATCGAACTTACCCCCAACAATTCGGTTTGCCGATAGCGATTCCGGAAGATAGAGGACAATGGGTTTTTCCTGTTGAAGTGAGTCCGGGTGATTCAAAGGTTCAAGAAATTCTTATCGCGGCTAATCAACATAACTTACTAAGTTTTAAGCTGGTGGCTTTAGGTAATTCCCAATATGAGTTGACTTGGTATTTGTTCGCCTTAAATGGTTCAAACATCGCGCAAAACAAATTAACGGGAAGCGATCGTCAGGCCTTGATGCAAGAGATGTTTGTTGCGGTGATGCAAGAGTATGTTAAGTTGTCGGCGGTAGAAAGCATTCGTAAAAACCACCTGTATTTAAATGTGCATCAGTTGACTTATGGTGATCAAGTCAATCAGCTTGAAGCTGACCTTACAGCACAGCAACCGATGATCCGTAAAGTCGCATTGGTGAAATTACAAGCGGATGAGGTACAGTTTGATATCGAATATCAAGGTGATTATCAGGCGGTTTTAAACTGGATGAAATCTTGGTCAAAAGTCTCTGTTGTTAACGCATTAAGCAATAGGCAAGAGATTGATGTGAATGCGCTTTATCAGCATTTCCATCCACAATTTAACAATAAATCTCAGTCGGATAGCTCGGCTGAAAACCCAAAGGTTCAATAATGTTTGTACAAATGCCACTTAAAATTGGTTTAAGAGATGATGCTTGTTTTGAAACCTTTGTGACCGAAAAAGAGTCATTAGCCTTGGCATTAAATGCTTTGCAATCCGCATTGATTAAAGACAGCGGCAGTGCTTACTATCTTTACGGTAATGGTGGTGTCGGTAAAACACACTTATTGCAGGCGGCCTGTCGTTTTGTGACCGAACACAATAAAACCAGTGTGTTCTTGCCGATTAGCGATGCTAGCCTACCGTTGATTGCCGATGTGTTAATGGGCTTGGAGCAGATGCCATTGGTTTGTTTGGATGATATCGACGACAAAATCGGTGATGCGAAATGGGAGTTGGCCTTGGCCAATCTGTTAACCAAGTCGAGTGTCCAAGGGCATACCGTGTTGCTGTCAGGCACAACGGCGATCAATGATTGGAATATCGTCACCCAGGAGCTGGCAAAAGCTTTAATGAACGTATTGCCGATTCAAATGCAAGGCTTAGAAGATAAAGCGGAAGTGGTTGTCGCTTTGCAGCGCCACAGCGCCAAAATGGGATTTGAATTACCCAATGAAGTCGGCAATTTTCTGATCAAACAATTTTCAACCGATCTACAAGAGTTACTGGCGGTATTAAAGCTTTTAGAACAAGCTACATTGGTTGAAAAAAGACGTTTGACGCTGCCGTTTGTGAAACAGGTATTAAAACAAAATTAGTCAGTCTTAATGAAATGACGGGTTTTGCAAAAAAAATATATATAAAGAAAACAAGGATTTAGAATGAAAGTTCAACAGTGGGTATTAACTCTTTCAATAGCGGTATTTTCGTTGTTTGCCAGTGTACAGTATGCTTATGCGCAAGAGTCGAACACCGATTCAGCAACAAATGTCGAGTTTGTCGATTTAGATGGTAAATCAAGCTTTCTATCAGATTATAAAGGCAAGTGGGTCATTATCAATCTATGGGCGACTTGGTGTCCTCCTTGTTTGGTTGAGATTCCGGATTTGGTTTTGTTTCATGAAGAGCATAAAGACAAAGATGCGGTGGTGATTGGCGTTAATTATGAGGCGAATGATCCGCAAAAAGTAAAAGCGTTTGCCGAATCACAAATGATTAATTATCCTGTGGTACGATTCAAAGGCAAAGTCGATGGACGAACCACCCCTTTTGGAGATTTGAAAGGCTTGCCAACTACCTATATGGTGACACCAGAAGGTGATTTGGTTGCAGCGCGTGTTGGTATGGTTGACCAGAAGATGTTAGAAACGTTTATTGAACGTTACAGCGCTATTCAAGCTAAAAAAACGACGGATACTAAATGATTTTTGTTAACGATTTCATGAATTTTTAAGGTGCTCAAAATGAAGATGATGAATAAATTTAAACAACTGTTGATGATGCTGTTGGCCACGATGCTCATCACAACAACTCACCAGGCCTGGTCGGCCGATGCATTTTTTGATGAAACTTTCGGTAATTATCAAGAAGACTTGGAAACCGCTAAAGATGAAGGGAAAAAAGGGGTTTTTGTCTTCTTCCATATGGATGAGTGTCCTTTTTGCCACCGTATGCGCTCAACGATTATGACCGAGCCGGATGTCATCAAACTTTATAAAAGTAATTTTATGAATGTCATGCATGATATTGAAGGCAGTAATGAGATTGTCGATTTTGATGGCACTAAAGGGACGGCACAAAGCATTGCCGAAAAAAAATATCGTGTACGTGCGACTCCTGTGATGATGATTTTTGATTTACAGGGAAATCCCATCGTGAAATATACCGGGCCAACTCGCACCAAAGAAGAGTTTAAATGGTTGGCCGAGTATGTGATTGATGGCAGTTATAAAACCCAATCTTTTACGGCTTACAAACGAGCTCGTAAACAAGCGGCTCGATAACAAGCCAATTCATCACTGAATTGGATATTCAAGTTTTGGATGTGTAAAGCTGTATGTGTAAAGCTGTATGTATAAAGAGGTTATACAATTGAGAAAGCCAAGTAGCCAATCAAAAGGCATGTTTTTAAAACTCTTACCCCTATCTCTGCTGTTAATCGGGCAAGGCTATAGCATTCAAGGTCTTGCACAGGAAGCAGACAATACGCCTGTGTTAGAGAGCCAAGCACTTTCTTCGTCTAATGGTTTGCCTAATTCACAGCTTAATTCACAGCCTAAGCCGCTAGGTAATCCACTACCGAATCCATTGACCTTGTCGGTTTTGCTTGAAAATTATGCAAATCAGTCTCCGGAAATCGCCTTGCAATTAGCCAATATCGATATGGCAAAAGCCACCTTGGACAACAACCAGGTAGGTAACCGTTGGCAGGCGAATATTCAAGGACGCTTAGGGCAACGTGAGTTTGCTGAAGAGACTCAGCCGCATAACCTTTTAGCGCTGCATGTGGGTAAGGTGATTTACGATTTTGATCAAGCAGACAACCAGCTGCAAGCCGATTCTTTAAGTGTTGAACAACAAAAAGTAAAGCTGCAACTGGTAGAAAATAAACAGCGCCTCAATGTGGTAAAAGCGTATTTGAATGTGCTTTTAGCGGATTTTCAGTACCGTATCGATGACGAGGGGATGGCGGTAGAGTATGTCGGGTTTGATAAAGTAAAAGATAGGCATGCGATAGGACAATTATCCGATGTGGATCTGTTATCTGCAGAGCAAAAATATCAAAATGCCTTGGTTAAACGTATGCAAGCTGAACAGATGCAGCTGAAAACCCGTGTCGAGTTAGCCAATACGTTAGGTTTGCCGAGTGAAAGACCCGATGAGTTACGCTTTCCAAAGTTGGATAGCTTCAAAGCCCGTTCCATTAAAGATGTCAGTTTGCAGGCTTTGCAGGCTGAGGTTTTAGCCAATAACCAGCAGTTAAAAGTCCTTGAACAAGCCCAGCAAGCACAAACTTATGCTTTGCAAAAAGCACAGAACACGTCAAGTCCTACCGTTAGGGCCGATGCATGGGTTGGGCAATTATCGAGTTATCCTGAATTGCGTGAGGGTAGCTGGAAAGCGACCTTATCGGTCGATATCCCATTGTATGATGGTGGTGCGGAAAGTTCGGCGACAAACCAGGTTCAAGCTCAATTGGCTAAGTTGAAAGCCGAGCAGTTACAGCTTCAACAAGCGTTAAGAACCGAAGTGGCAGATATCTATTTTCAGCTCAAGCTTTTGGATGCTGAGAAGAAGCAACATCAAGTATTTGGTGACTATGCGGATTTATATTTAGATTACAGCCGCGCCTTGTACGAAAATGAAAGTTCTACGGACTTGGGGGATGCGATGGTGCGTCTTTCAGAAGCCAACTACGCTATGGTGGCCTGGCAATTTAAACAAGCCTTGTTATGGTTGCAATTAGATTATTTACAAGGTAAAGCCGTGAGCTTGCAAGCACCAAAAACAACGCTAGCCAGCTCTGATACCAATTCTACAAATAACCCATAACCGCTAATTTCGAGAGTGTTTGAGAGTTTATATGCAATATTTTAATCAAAGATTTAATTTAAAAAATGTCGGCCAAGTTCTATTCGTTTCAAGCCTATTATTGATCTCTAGTGGTCAAGCTCAAGCGGAAACGACCACGGTTAAAATCGGTTCGTTGGTTTCTGGACAAGTGACCGAGTTGTTTGTTGAAGAAGGGCAAACAGTCAAAGCCGGACAGAAGCTACTGAATTTAGATGGCGCACGTTATCAAGCAAAACTTGCGTTACTTAAAGCTCAGCAAAAAGCCGCTAAGTTGAATATGGATGATGCCAAAATTGAATTGGACCAAGCATTGGACTTATATGACAGAACGGTCACGGCGAAACGAACGCGTGATGCTTCGCAGTTACGTTATGATATGGCTAAGGCTAATTATGATAAAGCTCGTGCAGAAGTGGCGGTTCACCAGGCCTGGTCGAAGTATGTTTATATTAAAGCGCCGGTAAAAGGTAAAATAAGCAAGGTATTGGCGCCAGTCGGCACTACGGTGTATAAAGAGAACACCATTATGCTTGAGTTGGAAGTGCAATAATTACTACAATAGCGTCAACAACTGTAAACTGAACCGATTAAAAACCAATTAGAAATAACCGTTTTAAGGAAAATTATGCTGCAAACCCGTTTTCAATACGCTGTGAAATATTGGCGTTTAGCGATTCACTTGATTTTTAAAACCAAACATTTTGGTGTGAATAATCTTTGGTGGTCACAGCAGCCGTCAGCGATTGGTTGGCATTGGTATCAAATCATATTTGGTATTTTAACCATTATGCCCATCGTCAGAAATTACCAATCTCTTAAGGTTCGTAGCTGCTTGGGTTGGTTGCCTGAAGCAGAGTGCTTAGCCCTTGGGTTCAAACCAAAAGCATAATAGCTCTTATCTTGATATTTGCTTTGATTCGTTAACCAAAACTTGAATGAGAAGGGAGACCGCATGATTCAAATGGATTTAGAACAACGTCAATCTTCTCGTTTCTCTCGACCTTTTCTGGTTACCAATCATGAAGACCGTGATTTTTCTTCTCCTTTTATGGGCTTCGATGTCAATTTGACCGGCCTAAGCTTTTGGGTGGATGATAGTGATTTTTTTCTACCAGGCCAGGTGATTAGTGTCTGCGTGAAAAACACGGATACCCAAGAGGTCTATTGTCTAGAAGGCATTGAGGTGGTCCATCAACGCCAGGAAGGCGAACGTTTTCTATGCGGTTGCCATATTGCACAAGTGACCAGTTCACAGCTATTAGCGCATCACCGGATTGTGATGACCGATGCCAACACGGCATTGATTTCGATGCAAAATACCGAATTGAATGAATTCGACTTTATTGAAGACGGTTCCGAACTTTCGGCAGATGAAGCGGACTTCCAAGAGGCAAGCATGGCATTGAATTTGGCGGTTTCACAACTGCAGTCTAGCCGTGATTGGGGAAAAACCTTACTGAAAGATATTGCGGATACCCTAAGTTCCGCTCAAGATGAACGTGTTGATGTAGCAGAAATCGGTAAACTTTTTCAGCAGTTTTCGCAATACTATGAACATATCAGTGACACGACAGTCGCTTTAGGCATGCTCGCCAAACTATTGGCGCATACCCCCAATAATGAACAAGATAAGCAGGCCTGGAAAACATTGGTTGCTGATTTTGAATCGCGCTTTTTAACGGAAGAGCAGCAAATCGCCTACGATTTTATGCATCAAGGACTGACTGCCGAAGAGGCGCTCAAATTGGCCAAAAGTTACCTTGCCGAACTTTAAAGCTAAAACGGATCTGTAGCTAAGGCCTGTTTACTCCTTAACCAACTGGATACAGCGGTAATGTCCTTGGTCGCCAGCCAGTTTTTTTGCCAAATAAGGCAACGCCTCTTGAGCTTGTTTCATCAAGGTCCAAGGGGGATTGATGACAATCATGCCACTTGAGGTCATGCCTTTTTCTTTGTCATCGGCAATGCCCAATTCAAATAGCTGAATATTCTTAATACCGCTTTTAACGAAATCCGCTTCAATTTTATCAATTCGATAGCGGTCAACCACCGGATACCATAAAGCATAGGTACCGGTGGCAAACTTAGCGTGAGCCTTAATCAGGGTATCGGTTGCGGTTTGGTAGTCTTGCTTGACTTCATAAGGCGGATCCATCAAGACATAACCACGTCTTTCCTTGGGAGGGAGCTGGCTCATACAGGCGTGAAAGCCGTCTTTTTGAAAGGCCTTGATACGGCGGTCGCCACGAATGTTCTGCAGCAATGTCTTGAACTCCCTTGGGTGAAGTTCAAACAGTGATAAACGGTCATGTTCCCTGAGTAGGTGTTGTGCAAACCACGGTGAACCTGGGTAGGTGTCCAATCGTTCATTTAGGTTAAAGTCTCGGATTAACCCAATATAGAATTTAACCAGGCCTGGTAGGTTCTCCGTTTCTTGTGCCGTTAAATCCCATAGTTTGCCGATACCACTCAAGTATTCTTGGGTTTTTTGCGCCTCATTGTCATGTAATGAAAAGGCTCCTGTCCCGGAATGGGTATCTAAATAAAAAACCGGTTTGGGTTTTTCGGTCAAATAATCCAGAATATGTGCACTAATGCTGTGTTTCAAGACATCAGCGAAGTTACCGGCATGAAATGAGTGTAGATAACTCAGCATGGCAAAACCCTTTTAACGTTTGTTCTTTCTATGGCGTGCACGGCGAAGTTTCTTCAACTCTTCTCGGGCCTGCTTCTTTTCTTCTTTAAGCTTGCGTTGGATTTCAACTTGAACCCACTCTTGCTCTATCATCTCAGGTGTTTCCAAAGAGAGATTGCCAATGGAGTTATCACGGTATTCCATAATCAAGATACGTGAAACCTTGTCTAAATCGACATGCCCGCCGCCACGCAAGCAACCGCGTTGTCTTCCAATGGCCTCTAAAAGTTCCATATCCGTGGCAGGCAGTTCCTTCAAGTTAAAGCGTTCCTTAATTTTTTCAGGGTAGGCTTCCAAAAAGTACTCTGCCGCGTAAGAGGCAATATCGGGTAATTCAAATGCGGTTTCCTTGATTCCGCCGGTAATCGCCAAACGGTAACCGCTGTTTTCATTTTCGATATTGGGCCAAAGCATGCCCGGAGTGTCGATTAAGGTGATATTGTCTTCAAGCTTGATGCGTTGCTGGTTTTTAGTGACCGCCGGTTCATTCCCTGTTTTAGCGATGGTTCGTCCGGTGATGCTGTTGATAAGTGTCGATTTACCTACGTTGGGAATACCGATAATCAAGGCATGAATGGTTTTAACGCTATTGGCTTTTTCAGGTACCATTTTTTTAATCAGGCTCAGCAGTTGCTCACGTTTGTCGGAGTTTTGGGTGTTGAAGGCCAAGGTCTTTACACTGCTCTGTTTTTCCATGTGTGTTTGCCATATTTCGGTGATAGCCGGGTCTGCCAAGTCGGTTTTACTGAGAATCTTAATAGTAGGCTTATCTTGACGAATCTCTTCAATCAATGGGTTTTGACTGCTAAAAGGAATGCGGGCATCTAAAACCTCAATAAAGACATCGACTTGATTAAAGATTTCACGCACCTCTTTTTGGGCTTTGTGCATGTGTCCCGGGTACCATTGTATGGCCATTGTATTTTCCTTAAAACGCTTGATTGTGAGAATTATAGCGTTTTAGCGGCTTGAATGACTTTAATTCTTAAAATGAGGGGTTGTTAGAGTGACCAATGGTCATTAGGATTAACCTCTGCCGATAGTGAGGCTTGCTGTCGTGAAGCAAAAAGATGGGTTAGAATAGCGCATCAATTTTTAAAGGGTTTGATAATCATGGCGGGATCACTATTTGATCAACTGAAAAAATCGGGTTTGGTGGATGATAAAAAGGCCAGAAAGGCCAAACAAGAGCAGCATCTACAAAACAAGAAAAATCGTGCGAATAAAGCTAAAAAGGGTGAAGCGGTTGTTAGTGAAGCCGCTCAGCTTGCCGCTAAGGCCGCCGCGGAAAAAGCCGAACGCGACCGTTTATTGAACTTACAGCGTCAGCAAGAACAGGCACAAAAAGCCCAGCAAGCGGAAGTAAAACAGATCATTGAATCCAATAAAATAAGTGGATATGAGGGGGAGCTGGCCTACAATTTCGCTGATGGCAATAGCGTGAAAACCTTGTCGGTCAATCAAAAAATCCATAAAGGCTTGAGCAATGAATCGATTCGTATCGCCCGAGTAGGGAGTGCGTATGTTCTCATTTCCGCTGAAGCCGCCCAAAAAATTGAGCAACGTGATGACAGTGTGTTGATTCCTCTTGCGGAATCTTCGGGTATTGACGATTCACTTTCCAAGGAGGACCAGGAATATTACGCTAAATTTGCGATTCCTGACGATTTGGTTTGGTAAAGATAGCCAATCATTCAAATATTCTAAAAGTTCATATCTGCACCTCAATAGGGCAGGCGGGGGAGTGAATCCTTTTTAACCTCCATTTCAAATGTAATCTAATCACAAACAATATTTCCTGGTAAACCCCATATTTATCAACTTGTTAGTCAAGAATGTAATGGTTGTAATGGTCTTACCTCCTCTTTTCTTGGCATTTCTATGGCATATCCTTTGCTGAACCCTTTTTTGGAGATGGTTGTAAACTTGATATGGGGGTTTTCAAAGAAAGCCAATATCAATAGGTTTATGGTTCCTATCACAACTTGAAATGGGTTATTCCAGGGAGTGTGTATTATGGGAAGTTTGTTGCAGTTTGAATTGTTTGAGCAGAAGGATGTCGTAGTAAAACAGCCTAAGGGTGCAGGTGTCAATGAGGTAAAGCAAGCTACACCACACTCCGCTGGAAATCTATATCGTTTTAGAGAAAAAGAGATTGATATGATGCCTGGTCAATGGGCAGAAGTAGGTGATCCAACACCTTATGAGCTACGGCTTACGATTCAGACTTGTAAGCGTTTATGGTATGAAAACAAAGCGGCATTACAGTGTATCGACTGCGATAGGGAAAAGACATTGCACAATATCAAAAGATTGGAAAAACTCTATATCCACTTAATGGATTATCTATCTGGGGATTGAATAGGGTATTGATTTGGGTATTGATTGGCAAGATTAGGCTGGAATTAGAAGCGAGCAAGCTTGCTCTCAGCCGTTGTAGAAATCGCGTTCGATTTTGGTCGTGCCATGATAAACGATTGATTGAATTGGCCAGTCGGCTAGTCAGTCGTTAAGCCTTGGCCGCCAAATTGAATTATCTGCCAAACATTCTGAATAGAAAGCGTGCAAAAAGAAAAATCGCCGAAATCATCCATACATAGACAATCCAACGAAAGAACTCATAAAAGGAGACAAATTGAGCTTCTAGATGTGAAAGACCTTCTACCGTCAGTTGTCCGTTCTCGGCGTTGGATAGGGCGATCAGCGCGACAATTAAAAAACTCGCCGCAATTAAAGCGCCTAAATACAAAAAGATTTTTTGAAAGATATCCATGGACGACAAGAACCCTGTTTTAAGTTGTGTTTAAATTGTAGTTAATTTCTTGAAATAATGTAAATTCACCAGGCCTGGTTGAACCTTAAAGGTTTGTTAAGTGGTTTCATTATCATCTTCATCCAAATGATCGGAGAATTCACAAAATTGACCTTTACCGGCTCGTTTAGCATGGTACATCGCCATGTCGGAGGCTTTAAGAAGTGATTGACGGTCAAAACTTTGCTGTGGGTAATGGGCAATACCGATACTCGAACCGATTCTGATTTCATGGCCTTTTATATGGAAAGGCTGTTTTAGCCTATCGGTGATACGTTGCGCTATTTCAGTGGACGTTAGGCTACTTAAACCTTGCTCATAGTAAAAGACAAATTCATCACCACCCACACGAGCCAATAAGGCTTTACTTGGGATAAGTTTACGGATCTCTTTACCGACTGCTTTCAGCAACAGGTCTCCAATGTCATGCCCCAGAGAGTCGTTGACGTTTTTAAAATTATCCAAATCCAAGAACATCAACGTGACTTCGTGCTCTGATTTTAAGGCGGTTTCCAAGATATTGTAGAGTTTGTGACGGTTAGCCAACCCCGTGACGCTGTCGACATTGGCCAGGGTATCCAATGCGGTTTGGGTTCGTTTCAAATCGGTGATATCTGAGTGGATAAAACTGTAATTGATGGTTTGCGTTGTATCGTGAAAGATTTTTTTAATACTGACACGACTTGCCAACAGGATTTCATTTTTATCATCAAACAAACTGAGTTCACCACGCCAAAAACCTTGGGTTTCTAGGGCCTTAACAATTGAATCATCGGGTTTATTTTGCAGGCTATTTACCAAGTCGATTAAATCGGAATTCTCTAGCTGCTCTTTGGTTTTCTTTAAGGTTTGGCTTAACGCTTTGTTACAATGCAGGATTTTCATGTCTTCACGCGCCACCGCGATGCCTTCCGAAGCGTGTTCAATCAGGATTGAATCGATTTCCAGTTCAGATTCTATCCATTTCTGTTCGCTGACATCCAAACGGATCGCAAAAAGTTTTTCAATATGGCCATCTGCACCTTCGAATACTTGGCCTTTATCATGTACCCAAATGTAATGACCATCTTCATGTTGAACACGGTGTGTGCATTCAAATAGCTTTTGTTTGCCGCTCAATACCTTTAAAATTTCATGTTGTACAGCCTGTTCATCTTTTGGGTGTACACGTTGCTGAAGGTCACGCAGATTGTTGAGTGCGTCATAGTCCGCCAGGCCAATCATTTTTTTCCATTGTGGCGAAAATTGCACTTCATTGGTCTTTATATTCCACTCCCAAAAGGCAAATTGTTCACTATGCATTAATTGCTGTATTTGACAATTTTCTTCTTGATGCTCTTTCTGTAGGGATTTTATCGCCTGTTTATGCTCTTTAGCCTGTTGTTTAATCTCATCGTGGAGCTGATTGGTGATTCTAGGGGATAATAATGAAATCAACCAAAGAATCAGAAAAATTGCGATAACAACATGTTCAGAATGCCAAGGAATGGCTTGCGCAATATCTTCGAATATAACAAAAGGAGATAGTGTGTACCATGCACTCACCGCAAGGCCTAACCATAATATGGAAATGACGATGGGACGAGTTATAAATAGAAGTATAGGCCGCATGTTTAACACCTGTTAATACAAGATAATATGAATAATTATATCCTGCTAATCCCTTTAAAGTGATGAAAAAAATAATCGGGCATAAAATAAATTTTGGGTTGATAGGGGAGACGCTGTTGTAAGAATGGCGTACAGTAATTTTTTATGCATTAAATCAAACCGCATTAAAATCTATTATTCATGACCTGTAATCATATATGGGTTAACTGTCTGATAAATAAAAGGTTTGCTTGCTTATTGTTTGCCAGTAAGTTTTTGTAAAAACCAATTTTTGGCTGCCGTGGCAGCAACGTCTAAGGTGCCGGCTTCTGTAAACAGGTGGGTCGCTCCTTGAACAATCGTCAACTTACATTCGGTTTGCATGGCCTGTTTGGCTAATTCATTGAGTTGAATCACTTCATAATCCAACGCTCCAACAATCAATAAGGTAGGGGCTTGCACCTTTTTTAACACTTTGATTGCCAAGTCTGGACGCCCGCCTCTGGAAACCACACAGCCGACTTGTTTGGGACGAGAATATGCAGCAAACAAGGCCGCTGCCGCACCGGTACTTGCGCCAAACAGGCCAAGAGACATGTCTTGAATCTCAGTTTGTTGGCAAACCCAATCGATAGCACAAACGGTTCTTCGGCTGAGTAATTCGATATCGAAACGGTATTCCCGGGTTATTTCATCTATTTGACTTTCTTCTGCAGTGAGTAAGTCGAAGAGTATGGTTGCCAAACCCGCTTGGTTGAACAGTTCAGCGACATATTGGTTACGAGGGCTGAAACGACTGCTGCCACTGCCATGCACAAAGAGGATTAAACCTTTTGGATTGTTTGGTATTTGCAGTTGCCCGGAAAGCAATGCGTCGCCAGCCGATATTTGTACCGCTAACTCTTTTACTGAACGGGTGTCGGCAACATTCTTCATTGCTGCCAGGCCTGGTCTAATTGTTGTTTGACTTGGCTATCGCTCACTTGTGAAAAATCACTATACCATTGGCCGATAGATGACAAATTGTAAGGTTGGAAAGGGCAGATGATATTGTCGACCGTTTTTGAAATTGCCGCGACAGTGTCTGGAGATGCGACAGGAACGGCCACAGTGATGGAGTTGGGCAATTTCAGACGCACCGCATCAATGGCTACATGCATAGTCGCTCCTGTCGCTAAGCCATCGTCAACGATAATGACATTACGCCCTGTTAAATTGACGTGGGGGCGATTTCCTCTGTAGGCAATCTCTCTTCTTTCTAGTTCTTGACGTTCATGGGCTTCTACTTCGGCAATATCATCTTCGCTGATTTGGTATGCGTTAACGACATTCGGGTTGATGAATTTGATATTGCCGGTTGCAATCGCTCCCATCGCAAGTTCCGGAAAGTGTGGTGCACCCAATTTGCGAACCAAGATAAGGTCAAGTGGTGCCTTAAAGGCCGAGGCTATTTCATAAGCCACTGGAACACCACCTCTAGGTAAAGCAAGTACCACTGGGTTTTCAATCTGGGGTTCTTGTTGTAATAGTTCTGCCAACCATTGACCGGCGACACAGCGATTTGGAATAGGGAGTTGCATAAAACAAATTCCTTTATAATCGAAAACAGTGTTTTATCCGTTAATCTCAAGGATAAATCAGTCGGTTCAATAAGTAAATTGGTATGAACGGTTAGCATACAAAATCGGCATTTTTTTTGATTTTGAATAATGAATGCGTTTGGCGGCCATCGCTAGTTGTCGATGCCAGTTTGATTAGAGTTTCAGTGAGGGCGCGGTGTAGAAAACTATTGCGGCTAGCTTAAATGTTGCATATACAAAAAAAGCGCTAGGGTAATAAAACCGTAGCGCTTTTTTGATGGCTAGACTATAGGGTGAACTACTTTTCCAGTTTGGCCATTAAGAAGTCCATAAAACCTTCCGTAGCGACGTCTTGAGCCTGTTCATCACGACGATATTTATATTCGATTTGACCGTTATCCAAACCACGTTCACCGATAACGATACGGTGTGGTATACCGATCAAATCCATATCAGAGAACATTACACCAGGGCGCTCAGAACGGTCATCAAACAGTACTTCAATACCTTTTGCGGTCAACTCTTGATACATCGCTTCAGCCGCTTCTTTAACGCGTGGTGACTTGTGCATTTGCATTGGCACAATACACACCTGGAAAGGGGTGATGGACTCTGGCCAGATAATCCCTTTGTCATCAAAGTTCTGCTCGATTGCGGCCGCGACCACACGTGTTACCCCAATTCCGTAGCAACCCATCTCAAGTATTTGCGAACGGCTATTTTCGTTCTGCACGGTGGCGTTTAAGGCAGTCGAGTATTTATTTCCTAGTTGGAAGATATGGCCCACTTCGATACCGCGACGGATTTCGATTTTTCCGTTACCGCAAGGGCTTGGATCACCTTTTACCACATTACGGATGTCGGCCACTAATGTCGCTGTCGCATCGCGATCCCAGTTTGCGCCAGTGACATGGAAACCATCTTTATTGGCACCACACACAAAGTCGCTCATGTGAGCCGCAGTGCGGTCTACAATCACCGGAATGTTTAAACCCACTGGGCCAATTGAGCCAGCATTACAACCGGCCGCGGCAAGAATCTCTTCGTCGCTGGCCATTTCAAACGGTTCGGCAACTAAATCCAATTTTTCCGCTTTGATTTCATTGAGTTCATGGTCACCACGCACAACCAAAGCCACTACAGGATGTTTTTCATCAGCACCCTTAACCAATAAGGTTTTAACGATTTTCTTTTTCTTAAGTTGCAAGAAATCGCACACTTCTTCAATGCTGTGTTTGTTTGGTGTGGCTACCTCAGTCAACGCTTCGGTTGCTGCTGCACGTTCGCCTTTTGGTGCAACCGCTTCGGCTAACTCCACGTTGGCCGCAAAATCTGAAGCGGTTGAAAAAGCGATATCATCTTCACCTGATTCCGCCAAAACGTGGAACTCATGTGAACCATCACCACCGATTGAACCGGTGTCTGCTTGAACAGGACGGAAATCCAAACCTAAACGTGTGAAAATACGGTTATAAGCGTCAAACATTTCATCGTAAGTTTGTTGCAAACTCTCACGATCCATATGGAAAGAGTAGGCGTCTTTCATGATGAATTCACGAGAACGCATTACCCCGAAACGCGGACGGATTTCATCACGGAATTTGGTCTGAATTTGAAAGAAGTTGGCAGGTAGCTGTTTATAGCTACGAATCTCTTTACGCACTAAATCGGTAATGATTTCTTCATGGGTTGGGCCTAAGGCAAAATCGCGTTGGTGACGGTCTTTGAAACGTAACAGTTCTGGGCCATAATCTTGCGCACGGCCTGATTCTTCCCATAATTCCATTGGCTGAACCACTGGCATTAAGACTTCTTGTGCGCCGGAACGGTTCATCTCTTCACGAATAATGGCTTCTACTTTTCTTAAAACACGTACCCCTAATGGCAACCAGTTATATAAGCCACCCGCTAAAGGACGGATAATACCGGCTCTTAACATTAATTGGTGACTGATGACAACCGCATCAGAAGGGGTTTCACGTGTGGTTGAGATAAGTAAATTTGAGGTTCTCATGATTGGATATTACCTTGAATTTTGGATGCATTAATTTGCGCGTATTTTAGCACGCTAAAGTGGTTTGAGTTTTGAAAATAAGGTGATTGCTGTAATCTGTTTTAAGTAAAGGGGGTTTTGATTGAATTTGCTATTACCAGGCCTGGTGGCTTTTGCTTGGATTGCCTGTGAGCCAATAGCAATTGAGCCGCTTAGCCTAGTTTTTGATAAAAGGTCGACGTAGCAGGCCAATAATACTTGCCCAGTGGAAATGGGCGATAGAGATATACATGAAACTACCGATAATGGTGCCCAAAAGCATATTACCGATATAAAACGGTTTCCAGATAAGCGGAAAGATTTCATCAAACCAAAGTTGTGAACCGATCGTGATGTGTGCCGAGGCTTCAAAAAGATCGGGAGTTCCTAAAATCCAAGTACCGAACACATAACCACCATACCAGATTGGCCACATGGTTAATGGATTGGTAATCCAGGCCAAGGCAGTCGCCAGTGGAATGTTGGCTCTAAAATAGTAGGCTAAAACGGATCCTAATACCATTTGAAATGGAATGGGTAGCATCATGCTAAATGAACCGATAAAGCCCGCACGCGCAAATGAAAACCTATCGCCAGCCCAATAGATGCGGTCATTGAATTTGGGAAAATACTTGTTCAAAAAAACCGAGCGCTTGGTGGCTCGGCCAATTTTGTGCATTTTGAGTTTAAGGTATCGAATCATTTGACAAGTATATCAGAATAGCCTAATAAATAACCTTTCGATTGATAATGTAATTAATTAAAGGTTTTTGATTGTGGTCGGGCCCGCTAAAGCTTGATGTACGGGCATGATTTCTATGCGGTTAATATTAACATGGGCTGGCTGGGTTAAAATCCAGCGAATGGTTTCGGCGACGTCTTCCGCATTGAGAGGGGTTAACCCGGCATAAACATCGTCGGCTCGGCTTTCATCACCTTTAAAACGCACCAAAGAGAATTCACTCTCATTCAACATGCCAGGTTCTAGGTTGGTCACCCTAATCGCCGTACCTAATAAATCCGAACGTAAATTGCTTGAAAACTGTTCGACAAACGCCTTGGTTGCGCCGTACACATTGGCGCCTTTATAAGCGTAACTGCCGGCAATAGAACCAATGTTGATAATATGGCCATGATTGCGTTCTACCAGGCCTGGTAAGATTTGACGGGTCAAAAAGGCCAAAGAAAGGCAGTTGGTGTTAATCATCGTTTGCCAGTCTAACCAATCGGTTTCATGAGCCGGATTCAGCCCCAAAGCCAAACCCGCGTTGTTGATTAAGATGTCAATGTTCCGAAAGTTTTCCGGAAGCTGGTTCAATTCAGTCAGGAGTGTTTTGTGGTCATTGATGTCACAAGCGATAATATGGCAATCCGTTAGCTCGGATAATTCTGCTTGCAAGGTTTTTAACAGGGGTTCTCTGCGGGCAAGTAGAATCAGTTTTACCCCTTCCAAAGCCAGTTTTTGCGCGGTGGCTTTGCCTATTCCTGTTGAGGCGCCGGTAATTAAAGCAACTTGATTTTTCATTGGGGGCGTTTCCGGATAATTTTTATGGTGTTTATTGTAGAGAGCTCTAAAAAAGTCGCAAGTTTCTCAATAGAATTCATCTCGGCTGTTTCGGTTTATTTGCTTGAATTACATCAAAAAAGAGCTTTGCTGATTTCTAATATCACAAAACCTGAACTGACCAAAAATGCCATTAGCGCCATCCAACGGGGGAAACACAGGCAGTTTTCAACCTTGGGTTCAAGTTTTTTAATTCGCCATAAGGCTAAATTAACCACAGAAAACACTATCAACATAATAAAAGAGGTGAGTTCTGCTAAAGAGGATAGATTGCCGATTAATGCCAATATCGTCACGTTCAGGCCGACTAAAAAGGTTGCCACAATAGGCGTTTTGGTTTGCGGTTGAACATAACTGAGTAAGGCGGGAAGTTGGTGACGACAGCTCAAGCCATAAAGGACTCTAGATGCCATAATGATTTGGATCAATGCGCCGTTAATAATCGCAAACATGCCGATGAGTGAAATGACATGAGGCGACTGTCCAGTATGGAAACTGAATAGGGTGGCGAGTGGCGCATCGCTTTTGGCCAATTCTTGTGGCGGAATGGATAGCAGTGCTATCACCATAATGCTCATATAAAGCAGGGTGGTGATGCCTAAGGTAAGCAAAATTGCTAGCGGTAAGGTGCGTTGCACATCCTTAACCTCTTCGGCGACATCCACCATATCCTCAAAACCGATAAAGGCATAAAAGGCCAACAAAGCACCAGCGAAAACCAGGTTAAAGCTAGTTGAGTTCAACTCTGGAATCATTAAATCAACCAGGCCTGGTAGCTCTGTTAAAGCACCATGGCTAATGTATATGATCCATACTAAACCGCCTACCTCGACGACGGTTATCAGTGAAGCGAGTATGATCGATTCGGTTATTCCATAAGAGGCGACAGCGGTGAGGAATGCACACAATAAAATAATAGAGGTCGATGTGTCTAAAGGGGTGATTTGATTTAAATAACCTGAAAAAGCGCTTATCAAAGCGGCTGAAGAGACTAAGCCCGCGACAACCACCAGCAAGCCGATGGTAACCGTCAGTCTATGTGAGTGAAAACCATTCTGGGTGTATAAAGCGGCGCCAGCGGCTCTAGGATAACGGCAAGACAATTCGGCAAAGGAAAAAGCGGTTAAACCGGCTAAAAACGCCGCAAATAAAAACGCAATCGGCGCCAGATAACCTGAGATGCCAGCAAGTTCACCAACGAGCGCATAAATCCCAGCGCCAACCGTGGTTCCCAAACCATAGAGAACCATTTGCGGTAGTGAAAGACTTCTTTTTAGTGGGGTGTTGTCAGACATGATTGGCAGTGTAAATCTTTAAAAGATTCGGCTGAGTCTTAAACCAAAGCCGGAATCTTCCGGTGATTTGATTGCATTGAACTGATACTGAAGCGTGTTGTTCAAGCCTTTTTTATAAAACAGTTCAATTGTGTCAGGTTGTAAACTGCCTTTTTGTTGATAGCTAAATGTTTGGCTCTCAATCTCTCCATTAGCACTCATGCCTGTTGGAACGGTAAGACGCAGTTCTGAATCAATCAATGGGTTGTAGTTATAGGCTTGCAAACCCCAAGCTGATTGTGCTGAGGTTTTATGCATGATTCCGACTTTGAATTGACCGATTTGTGCCTTATCTACCTGAATATAACTGCCTGCGGCATGTTGCGAGTTCAGCAGTTCACCTTGTTGAAGCTGACTGTATATCCGGGTGCCATTTTGTGAATATTGAACCGCTAAACTATTAATTTGCGAGAGATTGCTTTCACCAAAAGAAAAGGTTCCGCTACCTTGTAGCCCCATTAAACCATCTTGTTCTTTGCGAAGTTGTGTGGAAAGCGCCACTGACCAGTTTTTTGAAGGTTGATAACTTAAACCGATGGTCTGTACTTGCGCCAGAATATCATTTTGATTATTGACCACTTTGGCAAAGTTTTTATCTTGCTCTTGCATTGAGCTAAAAAGCGATAAATTTGCACCCAAAGCTTGTTGCATGGCTAAGGTATTACCAAACTCCTTTTGGTTGCTGGAGTAGAAAAGGTTCATCAACGGATTGAGCTGGCTTTGCATTAAATCATCAGAGCTGTTTTGCATATAGTCAAAACGAGATCGGTCATTCTGCAAGCTGAAATTTTTCAAAGGGGAAGACGATTTAAGGTTATCAAAACTCATTGATAGTCGATAGTCGCCCAGCTCAATTTGGTTTATTTGGTAAGGTTGAGAGTTAGACCAGAATGCATTCCAGTCAAGCGGTGTTTGTTCAATTTGAATCGCGGGAGTGATATCGACTAAAAATTCTCGGCTATAGTCATCAAAAAAAGCTACATTCTTAAGTCCTGCTAAACTGGCTAAACCACTCAGGGAAGCGGGGATTGAGACAGAAGATTCTCCAAGGGTGTAAGAAGTGGTGGTTGAGCTTAGTGCGCTTGATTTTAGGTCGCCAACTGGGGTTAAAGCCGCTGCGATATCCATAAGTCCAACACCATACAAAGAGGCATCGGCATAGGCTCCAGTATCATTGGCGGTATCTTTTAAAATCTGCACGGCTTGCTGAATGGTTAATTGGTCCCAAGAAGAAAGCAGTAGCGCTAAACCACCGCTGACAATCGGGGTGGCCATAGAAGTTCCGCTGTACTCAATGGTGCTTGTCGTATCGCCACCATAAGCCGCTTCAATCGTCACGCCTGGAACCGATATAAAGCTGTTTTGTATAGCTGACATCACAGTTCCATCGCAAGCGATGTCAGGAGTTCCTGTTACATCACTACAGCTACCAGGATAGTTAGAGAAGCTGGCAAGGCTACCGCTATCGTCTAAAGCGATTACAGATAAAACTTGGTTTTCAATGCCGGGTTGAATTGCCAGGTTTTGCGCTGAATTGTAGTGAATGAAATGTTCAGCACCAACAGCATTGCCTTCATTTCCAGCAGCTACAACAAGGGCTGTAGTGTTGTTTGTTAAAGTGGTTAAGTAATCGTTAAGTTCACTATTGGCTCCACCTAATGTAGATAGGTTAACCATTCCACTAATAGAGGAATTTACAATGGGAGCTTTTGAGGCGATGTAGTCGACAGCCTCGTAAATAGCGATATTGTAGGCCGTTGAATTATCTAGAAACACATTTACGGGCAAAAGTGTTGCTTCGGGTGCTACGCCATATTCACGCCCTAAGGCAATAGATGAAACATGAGTTCCATGATAGTCTGGATTATCGATATCTCTATAATCGTTAGTGTAGATAAGGGTATCTGAAGCAAGATTGTATTCAATGCTTCTGGCATCAGTCCAGTTGATTCTGGAAATACCATTATCATCATAAAATTCAATATGGTTTGGATTGACTCCAGAGTCAACTACGCCAATTGTTATTCCTTGGCCTTTAAAACCGGCATCCCAAGCCACAGTGGCATTGGTAACCGATTGCTGTTCTAAGGTTCCCGCTATCGTAGAGGTTCCAAAAGGAGCATATTGAACCGGAACTAATGGATTATCGTCAACATAAATGACAACAGGTCCATCATCTTCCGGGATAACAGGTGTTGTACTCCCACCGCCACCACCACAAGCGGTTAGGCTCGTTATGATGATGCTATAGATAAAAGGGCGAGCGAAACTTTTACTGACAAGTGTCTTTACTAATCCCATGGATTCGCTCTCCCACGTTGCATTTAGAACTTGAAGCCTTTAAATACATCTTTCAACTTGTCTTCGACATTCTTTTGAACGTCTTTGACCACTTCGTCTTTTTTCTTCTCTATTTCCGCTTGAGCCTTTTGTGACATTAATGACTCTAAATCTAAAGAAATACCAGGGCTGGTTAAAGCACCTTTTAGTTTTACCGGAATGGTCAGTCCATCCAAGTCTTTGAAGTCTTCGCTGCCTTGACCTTTATCGCTGGCAACGATTTTAGTTTTAACTAAATAGTCTAAAGTCTCTTTAGGTAAGTCAACCGTACCACTTCCATTGACACGCATGAAAGGAGCTTGAGCTGACAGCCTATTGGTGTTTACCACACCGTTTTTGATCGTGACATCGGCAACTAAAGAACTGAAATCGGTTTGTGGGATTTCATCGGTTTTAGGCAGGGTTTTTCCGCTGAGTTTGGCTTTGGCTTCACGAATGGATTGTGCTAGGTTAAAGCCTTTGATGGCGCCATCTTTCAAGTCAACGTAGGCTGTACCATTCAGGTTTTTCTTGAACTCGGAAACACGTTCGCCAGCCGTGGTGATATCAGCCTTCATTGTTCCGGTACCAGAGAGTTTGTCGCTATCGGCAAAGGCGAGCAAGACTTCACCTATTGGTAGGTTATTGGTATTGGTTTTAACGCTGTATTTTGGCATTTTGCCTGTGACATCTAGACCAGCATTAACTAATACTTGTGTTTTGAAAATGTCGGCTTTTAATGGATTAACTTGTAACTTGCCTTTAGAGCCTTTGGTGGTCATCACAATATTTTGTGGTTTTAGCTTGTCAAAAGAAGCTTTGCCTACCTTGATTGTGCCGTCGATAGTCAGCTTACGTAGTAATTCAACCGGCAATTCAATTTTAGCGTCGGCATCGGCTTGTGGTTCTGGGGTGTTGGCAGGCTGCTCTTTTTTAGGAGGAAGATAACGGTTCACATCAATTTGGTTTAGTGTTAAATCATAGCGAATATTTGGGGTGCTGAACTGGCTTACCGCGGCATTACCGGTTAATGAACTGTCGTCCAAAGCCAACTTGAGGTCATTGACTTTAAGCGCTTGGTTTTTGCTGGCAAAGACAACACCAAATGAAGCGGCAAACTTGGTTAAACTTGATTTATCAGCCATTTCAGGCAGGGTGATTTTCAATTGATTTAACAGGGCTCTTAGGTTGGTTTGTGCGATATTGATATTGGCATTGACCAGTGCGTCGCCAGTGATTTGACTTGCGTGCACATCACCGTTAGCGGTTAAGTCTAATACCTTAACAGTCAGTTTTGGCAGTTTAGCCGTTTGTGCTTTTAAATCAATATCGGCTGAAGTATTCAAACCAATGGTGGCTTTACCATTTGGAATGGTTTCACCGGTTACGTCGGAATTTAATACAATTTGATTCGCTTTGAATGCTTGGGTGTCGAGATTACCGGTAAATTCACTTAAGGTTAACTGGCCTTTAATGGTATCCAAAGGGAAATCTTTTCCACCAATAATGTCGTAATCGACAGCGAGGCTCGGAAGGGATAGGGTGTTGTTTTCCAAGGCGAAACTCGGCAAGTCTATTTTAGTGGTGGCTTGCTTGACCGGAATGCCTTGGCCTGACGTCGTATTGCTAACATGTAAATTACGAATGGCATACTGGCCATCTTTTTCAAGTTTGGCTTCTAAGTTGATGGCAAAATTACTGTTGATTTGAGGCTGGCTAACACTACTATCGGCAGATAACGCGATAGAGAAGAACTCGCCAAAGGTAATCGCACCACTGGTGAAGTCTAGATTTTCAAGTGTCACTTTTTGTTGGCTTTGCTGGTCATCCCAAACGACTTTACCGTTTTGAATGTCAATCCCGCCAAAGTTCAAAGCCGCAAGCTTATCCATTGGATTGCTGTGCTCTTCATCATCTTTTTTATCTTCGTGGTGATCGTTTTCGTCTTTGGCTTTGACTAAATCATCCCAGTTGCTTTGGCCATCTTTATTGCGTTCTAAATTCAAGGACAAACCATGCAGGGTAAGAGTGTCTACTTCCAGTTTTTGACTAAGTAGCGGTAATATCGCTGCACCCACTTGAACTTTATCGATGCTAACAAATGGGGAGTCGCTGAAACCTGGTGCATTACTTAATGAGGCGGATTCTAAATCGATAGATAGATGCGGAAAAAATGACAAACTCATGGTTTCGACGGTTAAGTCTCGCCCGGTTTCTTTTTTGACCAGGCCGGTAATCTCATCACGATAATCATTCGGATCAACGGTTGCAATCACCACACCTATCGCAATCACGACGATCGTAATTAAACCCAATAATATTTTTAGAATAAGACCAAAAGCTTTCATTGTTAGACTCCACCGTAATTATGCGAACACACAGAATTAATGTTAACAGATGGATGGGGTGAATCAATATTTAGTTTGGGGATTTTAAGTAAAAAAGCAGAAAACTTGATTAGCGACAGGAGCTGGTGTTTAGGTAAACATGCAAAGCTGTGTCAAGCAGTTGCATGTTTTAATCAGAGTGAATGATTTAAGGTTTTTTCATCCATTTTCCATCAATATTGATGTATTGCCCTGAAGGGGTTTTTTCGATGGCTTTTTTCCCGGCTAAAGCTTCAATCTCAGACAAGTTCACATTGTGGGTTTGCGCCATTTTTTGATACTGTTCGTTACGAGCCTGGTTAATTAACTGCACTACGCTTTGTGCATTGTTTTGATTCTTGACCACTCCCAAATAGCCATTTTGCTGTTCTCCTACCAGACCTTGGCTTTTTACCGTGCTGAGCTGAGCCATAGCTGCAGACAAATCCATTGACCAAGCATAAGACGAGAGGGTGAGTAATAAACTGATAATCAATATGTTGATGGGTTTTAAAATTCTCATAATGACTCTCCTTAAAATAATCCGCTGGATGAACTAAACATATTATCGAGTTGTTTATCAATTTTAATCAGTATTTCATGCTGAATCTTGACGTTTAAATTGATATTGATCGGTTCATTGGGTAATGCCACTTGAACAGATGGTGTGCACGCCGATATGCCAGCCATGGTAAACACCAGGCTAAAGGCGATGAATGATTTTTGGGGTAGCCTGACATTATGAAAAATATTTTGTGAGAGCATAATAAACTCCAGTATGGGACTTTAGTTCTTAGTAATCGGTTTTGAGTAATCAGTTTAGCAGAAGTCCATGAGAAAGCATCGCTAAACTTGGATGCTTAAGAATGAATTCATAGTCTTTTAATATTCTGCTTCCTGTGTTTAAAAACTACTGATAGAAGCAGGATATCAACGGCTATCTCCGTTGTTTTCACTGTTTTCCAACTTGCTCTGAATCCGTTTTTTGATGGTCTCACTCACTTGGTTGCTGATTTGCATGCTGGTTATCAAAGCGGGTAAATCTTCTTCCAGTTGGATGTTGAAGTTAACTTGCCTACCCGATTCAACCGCAGGATTTTTACCTTGTAATTTAAGTTTCAAATGCAACTTATTGTCGTTTTCATAAGTGACCTGGCTTTCCAAAAGATTATAGTGAAAATCTTCTAACACACTCATAACCAGTTGCATGCTCTGATGGGTTTGTTTCAATCCGCCTGAAGCAGGTTGGTATTTGAGTAAGCCACCCGGTGATTTGGCTTTCAAAAACCCTTTTTGTATCGTGATATACGGTTTTTTAAGCAGGTTGACTTTAAAAGGCAGCTCGCCGTAAAGCGTACCGGTGCCATTGATTTCAGCTGACGGGTATTGTTTCAGCAAAGCGGTAATATCAAGCGCATTGATGTGCAGTTGGCTTGCAAAAGGCTCGGCTAAGTTAATGTCTTGAGAATCCAACCAGGCCTGTCCACTGAAGATTTGGCTGGTCGCTTGTTTGATTTTAAGTTTGCCTTTGGATAAAGCTTGAAGACTGGCCTGATAATCCGCGGCAAACTCCAGTGGGCCTAGGATGACACCATGGTTAATCTGTAAGGCCTCGAGTTTTTTGACATTCAAAGACAGCGCATTCTTATTGAGTTCAAAAGTCATATCTGTCGATATCTGATTAAAGGTGGTTTCAGAGAGTATCCCGCTGAGACTTTGCGCTGAAACCTCACCTTGGCTATAGAGATTATCAAGCAGTGGTTTTGTCGCATCGGCATCGGTAAAACGGAGTTTTGTTGTACCTTTGGCCTGGATTTTTCCGCTCCCGACGTTAACCAGTTTTGGCCAGTCTTTAAAGGTTTTTTGCAAGCTATTACCCGCTAAAAAATAGATGGGGGGGATAAACCAATCACTGTAGATTTGAGAAGGGGTGTAAAAGGCATTATGAAAAACAACCAGGCCTGCTTTATTTGAAATGCTACCTTGTAACTGGATTTGGCTTATTTCACGGTCTTCAAATTGGTAGTTCACCTTCGTTTTGCCGAATCCTTTCCATGATTGTGTTAACAGATGTGGTTCAACAACCTTACTGCTGGCTAATTGATATTGAGCGTCTATTTGATAGCCACCCAGGTTCGGATTGGCGGTCTTTTGGTTGGCAATAACCGGCGTTAAGGCGAATTGTTTTATATTGAGTTGGAGTTTTTCCGCTTGCACAAGCGGGTGTGAAATATTGGCTTGCAATGCCATGGATTCAATTGTGCTATTGAAAACCCCTGAGGTTTGGGTGAGGTTGATTTTTGGGTTAATTGGTTTTTTGTTTGCGGTTAGCTCAAGATCTTGCCAAACCAGGGTTGCTTGGCGGATATCTAGTTTATCCGCTCGCTTTTTGTCAGCGGTTGTTGAGTTGGTCGTTAACTGGGTTGTTAAGTTGCTTTTTAAAGAACCTGTTTTAGAAAGGATTTTCCAAGAATCCAGATTAGCCTGAGCGGTAAATTCCAGTTCGGCACGGTTGTGTTCGGATTGATTGGATGGGTTGAATTGTATGTACGGCAACTCAGCAAGCAGTTTTCCGCTGGTTATCTCAATGGTTGGTTGCTGTTTTAGCTGTAGACGGCCTTGTAAATCCAGCTTGAAACCGTTGACTTTTTGAGAGGGCGTGGTTTGGTTGTTGATACTGTTTAGCAACACGCTAAAAGGAAATTGGCTTTGTGTTGCGTTTAAATTGTCCAGCTGGTCTAACTTAAGTGCCAGCTGATTTTGGCTTTTAATCTCAAACGCCATTTCTGGAAGGCTGATTTTATGGTTGTTGAGCCAGTTGTCAGCGGCTGAATCGTTAATGAAGGCAAGTTTGCCGCTACCTTGGAGTTGATATTGTTTTATTTCACCGTGTTTGGCCGTCAGTTCTGCTTGTAGATTGCCGTTGATTTCAGCCTGGTTTTTGATTTCCAAAGGTTGTTTGCTGGACGCAGCAAAGTGCAGGTTGAAATCGGAGTGTTTCATTAGGTTATTTAATAAAGCTTGCAAAGCTTGAGGAGGATTCGATTCATCAGGCCCATTCAGCTGGCTTAAATCAAAATGCGCTTCAATCGCCAAATCGAGTTGCGGTTGGACCTTGGGTGAAAAAGCTAAATCTTTGCCAGACCAGTTGCGATAAATCGAGTTAACTTCCTGCCAACGAGTCGCAAAATCCTCTGTGACCAGGCCTGGTTGGGTTTGAATCTGAAAATTCGTGTGTAACTGGTTTTTTGCAAGGTTTGAGGTCTGGTTGTGCCATTGGAGTTTAAGTACCGATTGTTCAGCGGATAAATTTTTATCGATTAAGTTGAGCGCAGCATTTAACCGTGTTTGCATCAATTTGCGGTCTTCAAGTTTGGCGGTTAAATTCAGTTGTGTATCGATAAGCAAGTTTTGCTGGGAGGCATCTTGTAGTTTGAAAGTCAGCTTGCTGGAAATTTCCGGCTCTGTTATTTGATTAACCCATTTTAAATTTCCGATTGCCGTACAACTTTTTGTTGTGGGAGGTTGTGCACTCGATGTTCCAGTACTGGATGGAATGCATGGTTGTGAGTATTGGATTTTATCAATGTTTACGATTTTGGGAACATAGGCCAAGTACTCAGTGTCCGTAAGTGCTAAGTTTGTTGCGAGGTTGTGGGCAAGAGGTTCACTCGGTTGTGAGCTTTGTTTGATTACTGCAATGATTAAATTCAGATGCTCAACAAGCGGGGTATTGCCTGAGATATTGCTAGCGGTATCTCTGAACATCGCTTGATTGGGTTGGTCGTTGGAACGGTTATTGATTGTGAGAGCCTGTATTGAAAGGGCATCAATAAATTGACGATAGCCATCTGCTGGCGTTTGGCTAAAAGACCATAGAATATCCAGGTTTTGGATTTGAAACTTGAAACGGTCTTGTAAGGTGAACTCCAAGGCGGTGATATGGGTGTTTTTAATCCCTATGGAACCGACTTGCCATTTGATATCGGTGATATGCTGTTCTTTAAGGCTGTTATCAATCCATAGGCGTGCAAACATGAATAAACTGATTGCCATAATCAATACTATAAGCAGCGTGAGACCAAAACGTTTTAACCATTTCATTTGTATAGGATGCCCCCTCTTAATCATTGGCCATTTTAGGTGGGAGCTAACAAATAAAAGGTGGTGCTTGCCCGGCTTGGTGAAATTAGTTTTGTTGTTTGCATTTGGCTACCGCATCCCAATACGCTTTATTGGCATTTTTGTCATTGGTTTTGTTATCCCAAAGATAGCTTTGTTTATCAATACACTTTTCAACCGCAGATTTTTCACAACCTGTTAATGCAGTACTCATCATCATGAGCAACATTAAAGGCATAAATGCTAACTTAATGCCCGAAAAAAACTGTAAAGCTGTTTTGCTAGATAGGTAACCTGAAATCCTTTGCATATAAATACCCTCTTTAATACCCTCGTCAATTAACTTAAGATTCAAGCCTGATCGGTTTTGAATCTATTCAGAACCAATGAATATCACCTTAACCAAACTTTTTCTTAGAATAAGCATAACGCTTAAATTTTAAAAGGTCTATTTGCTAGAGGATACAAACAGGTGTTTTGCAAAGGAATTTGATGTTTTCAGTAACCCTATTGGGTTTTTTTTCAGTATTATAGTGATTGATTATTTCAAACACTTATTTAAAGAGCCAATATGGATTCCATCGAAACGCAACAGTGGACACAACGATATTCTGATTATTTACAGTCATTACCGTCAAGACCGGCCCGTATCGTTTATCAGCGAGATCGAGCCCGAGTGATTCATTCCGCCTCGTTTAGACGTTTGCAAGCCAAAACACAGATTTTTGGCCTCAGTGAATCGGATTTTTATCGGACTCGCCTAACCCATTCTATGGAAGTGGCGCAGATTGGCTCAGGTCTGGTCGAGCAGTTGATTACCGTCGGTATGAATGAAAACGGCAAGGACGCCGATTATTTAGAGTGGCTGCCTTCTTTTTACCTGATTGAAGCGATTTGTTTAGCGCACGACTTGGGGCATCCTCCATATGGCCATGGTGGTGAAGTGGCGTTGAATTACATGATGCGTCATTACGGTGGTTTTGAAGGCAATGCACAGACTTTGAGAATATTGGCGAAGTTGGGTGAATATACTGCGAGCAATGGCTTGGATTTATCACGCAGAACCGCTTTGGGGGTGATGAAATATCCGGCCATTTATAACGATGTGATTGCCGCCAATACAACCTATTTGGCGCAGTTGCAAGAATCCCAGGTGGATGATTTTAGAACCTTGCAAATGAACCGCTGGTCTCCGCCAAAAAGTTTATACCTTGAAGAAAAAGCGTTGTTTGATTGGGTGTTGGCACCGTTTTCTACCGAGGATAAATTGCGTTTTACCCAATTGGTGGACTGCAAAGGGTGTCATCGCCAGACTCAATACAAGGCGCTGGATACCACCATCATGGAATTGGCGGATGATATCGCCTATGGGATTCATGATTTAGAAGACGCCGTGGCGATGAAAATGGTCGCTCGCGATCTCTGGCAAGCAGAGGTGATGGAGAATCCGGTTTTTAAACAGTATGCGCTTTGGGATGATGACATGACGGATTTACTCTTCAGTAATTCCTCGAAAGGGCGTAAACATGCCGTCAGTAAAATGGTGGGGATTATGGTCGAATCCATTTACATGGATGAGAATACCGATTTCGAACATCCTTTATTACGTTATCAAGCCGCTTTAAAAGAGGGCGAGGCAGCAGTGTTAGAGCTGTTGAAAAGGTTTGTCTTCAAAAATGTCATTACCATTCCAGAGGTAAAACAGATGGAATATAAAGGCCAGCTTATCGTGCTTGAATTGTTTAAGTCTTTACGTGCAAACCCTGGTGCTTTACTGCCTTCAAGCTCCTATGAAAAATACCAAAAAGCCGCGGATGAACAAGCGCAACAACGTGTGATTTCAGATTACATCGCGGGCATGACCAATACCTATGCATCCAGGTTATATGCCAAGTTGTTCACCCCAACCCAAGGCTCTATTTTCGATCGTTTATAAAGCATTGCTCTATAAAACTAACCAAGCTAACGGCCTGTCAGCTTGGTTGATGGCTGTTTAGACGATCAAATTTATAAACCTATTTTGGTAAATAGTATTTCTTTACAACATATGGTTTGATTGAGATATTTGAATCTTTTTCAATGTGACCAGGCCTGGTCGTTTCTGTTTGGCTTGAATTGGCGGCTACTCTGGTGGTTAGCTGCATTATGGCCCATTCAATATGTTCATCCACTAAAAGACTGATTTTGCCAAGCTTGGATTTTAAATGCGTTATAAATGTTTCCAAAAGAAGGTTTTCCGCTTTTGCATTACCCATGGCAATGGCTAAGTTACGATTCCACTGTGCATAACCAATTCTGCGGATTGGAGAGCCTTCTAGGTTTTTCATGAATTGCGGTTCGCTCCATGACCATAAGTCAATTAAGCTGGCAGAGTCTAAATGTTGTTGGTCTTTAAAAGCCGTCTCTGCAGTAGGTTGAGTGAATCTATTCCAAGGACACACCAGTTGGCAGTCGTCACAACCATAAATGCGGTTACCCATCAAAGGACGCAGTTCTGTCGGAATAGAGCCTTTATATTCAATGGTTAGATAAGAGATGCAACGCCTAGCATCAATTACGGTATTGGCAACAATAGCTTGAGTGGGGCATTCATCCATGCAGGCGGTGCAAGGTCCGCAACCCTGTTTATGAAAGGTTTCATCGGCCGGAAGTTGCAGGTTGGTATAGATTTCCCCTAGAAAAAACCATGAACCTGCTCGTGGGTGGATGATTAAGCTGTTTTTGCCAATAAACCCTAAGCCTGCTTTTTCAGCGATTGGACGTTCTAGCACCGGAGCGCTATCCGTAAAAGCCCGGTAATGAAAGTTATCACAAACAGCATGGATTTTGTCGGCCAATGCCTGTAGGCGTTTACGGATTAATTTGTGATAGTCCTTACCTAATGCATATCTGGAAACATAGGCTTTTTCAGGGTTGTGTAGTTGTTGGGTGGCCTGTTCGGCATCATTGTCAAAGTAGTTTAAACGAACGCTGATAATGCTTGAAGTGCCGGGTTCAAGTTCGTTAGGGCGGGTGCGTTTGGTGCCGTGACGCTGCATGTAATCCATTTCGCCATGAAAATTTTCACCTATCCAGTTAAAATACTGCACTTCGTAGTTTGATAGGTCGGTATCGGAAATACCGATGTCGGCAAAGCCAAGTTCTTGACCCCAAATCTTGATTTGGTCTGCAAGAGTTTTGCCAGAAAGTTTTGGCTGAGAAGGGTTGGAGGCTTGATTCATGTCGCATAGTGTATCAAATTAGTAAAACTTGGATAAAAGAACTCGATTCTGGATGAGCCGGCATTTAAGTGTGTCGTTGCTTGATCTAGAATTGGCTGGGTTTCCCTATGGTTTATCTTGTAGGGTTGGTAGATATAACATAGTTATTAGATAGTGTTTAAGGGTGAAAATGTCTCAATTACATACCGAAATACAATTGCTGGACGAGGCTGAAAGTATTGAATTTGCTGGTTTGATTGCAAATTTGGTGGCTGAGAACGGTGGTTTTGAAAAAGGGCTGATTTTCTACCTATACGGTGATTTGGGTGCCGGTAAGTCCTTCTTTTCTCGAGCATTTATTCAACACTTCATACCGGGGCAAAAAGTTAAAAGTCCAACCTATACTATAGTAGAAAGTTACAATTTTTCTATAAATACGATACATCACCTTGATTTATATAGACTTTGCGATCCAGAAGAGTTAGAGTATTTAGCCATAAGGGATTTATTCAATGAAAATTTTGTGGCATTAATCGAATGGCCGCAAAAAGGGGTGCCGATTTTACCGAGCGCGGATATTGAGTTTGAGTTTGTTTATGCTGATTGTGGACGAACCGTTAAGATTCAATCCGTTTCACAAAAAGGTAAATCTCTTGTAGAGCAAATCATGTCAAAAACATCGTCGTAAAATCGAACAAAAGGGCGTTTAACTTTGAGTTGACGTTAAATTGACGTTTTATTTGGCACGGTTTTTGGTAATAAAGTAAGCGAAAGTAAAGTTATAAAAAACGTTATTAAAGGCTAACCTAATGAAATCGCTAGATTTAACTCGTAAAACAATCTCTGCAACCTTGGGTGTTCTATTACTGCTTTGGATGGAAACGGTATTTGCAAATGGGCAGTTGTCTAGTATGCGCATCGGGCAGGCTGCCGATAAAACTCGGGTTGTTTTTGACTTAAAGCAAACTCAGGATTATCAGGATTATAAGATTGTTGAATTGAGCAACCCTTCAAGATTGGTTGTCGATTTCACGGATGCAAAAAATGGACTTTCCTTTAAAAGCAAACATATCACCGATTCCCGCTTATTCAAAATTCGTGTTTCCGACAACTCTAAACGTGTACGTGTTGTTTTAGATCTCCATAAAACCCCTAGTTATAAAACCTTTATTCTTAATACCAAGGGTAACCAACGTCTTGTGTTGGATATCACCGATAAGCCTGCAACGATGGCTAAAAAACCTTCCTCTAAGAGTCTGTCTCTATCTAAACCAGAAACTGTGGTAAAAGAGTCGAAAAAACAGCTTGTCAATGCAAAACCTGCTGTAGAAAAAAACGTCGCCAGCCAACAGGCTAGTGGCAATACAGCCGAGAGAAAAACCCTAGAGCATAAAACGACTGTGGCTAAATCACTGGTTAAAGAGTCTAGTAAAGTAACGCCATTGGTGCAGTTGAGTAAAGCATCGGAAGATAAAAACTCAACAGCCAACAAAGCGACACAAAGTTTATTGGACCAAGAGAGTTCCGTTTTTGCAGTGAAACATGATTTTGTCGTGGCTATCGATGCAGGGCATGGTGGTAAGGATACCGGTGCGATAGGCCATAATCATATCTACGAGAAAGAGGCCACTCTGAATATGGCTAAGGCGTTAAAAGAGATTATCGATCGTCAGCCAGGTATGCACGCGGTATTAACACGTGATAAAGATGTTTTTATTCCTTTATCGCAGCGTGTGCAGATTGCCAAAGAGAAAGATGCGGATCTTTTTATCTCGATTCATGCGGATGCGTTTCATGATAACTCGGTAAGAGGGGGTTCGGTTTATATCCTTTCTGAGCGTGGTGCGAGTAGTACTATGGCTAAACTTCTGGCAAGAAGTGAAAATGCATCTTTGGATGAGGTTAGCTTGAAAGGTTTGGATGACGATGTTGCGTTTGCTTTGAGTGATTTATCTCGAGCTGCAACCGTTAAGGAGAGTCGTAAACTGGCTAAAACGGTTTTGGGTGAAATGCAGAAAAAAGTCAAAATGCATAAACATTCGGTACAGTCAGCTGGTTTTGCTGTATTGAAGTCGATTGATATGCCATCGTTATTGATTGAAACGGCCTTTATTTCAAATCCTCATGAAGCGCGTAATCTAATGAGCCGGAAATTCCAGACTAAAATGGCGAGTGCCATAGTGGATGGGTTGGCTAAGTATGTTGAACAGAATACGAAAAAACCTCGTTGGGGCGAAACGCTTTATGTGCAGTACAAAGTACAAAGAGGTGATACCCTTTCACAGATTGCAGAGAATTATGAGGTTTCGACGCAAACGCTTAAGAAGTTAAATGGTATTAAAAATGCCAATTCACTTTATGTCGGTAAGAAGTTGAAAATACCTGTTTCTGAGAAGTTGGTTGCCGGACTTTGAACTGTTTAAATAATACATTGATTGTTAAAAAGGCGCTTTTAAGCGCCTTTTTGGTATTTGAAGTATTTGTCGGTATGCGTAAAAGCTCTTGATTGAATTAGGCTCTTTATCTGACGGGAGAAGAAAGTCTCCACTGAAGATGGATGATTAGAATTCGCGATACCCTTGTTCTGTCAAAATGCCATCAAGTGGCACATCCCAATCTTCTGCAGGTAGGTTTTCAACTTGTTGACACTGATGCGCCCAACCAATAAGCTTTGTTGTTTCTATTGGGTTATTCAGCTTGAAGGCAAAGGTTCGATCATAGTATCCACCGCCCATGCCAAGACGATTTCCTTTTAAATCAAAACCGACTAATGGCATGAACACCCAGTCTATTTTTTCACCGCTCAAATGGTCTTCATGAGGTGCGGCCGGTTCTAAAATACCAAATTGATTTTTTATCATGGTGCTTTGTGCGGTGTAGTGCACAAATGCCATATGCCATTCGTCACGTGTTTCTAATACAGGAAGATAGACTTGATGATGTGTTTTTTGCCAAAGATATTCAATGGTTTCTTGAGTGCTCAATTCGCCATCTTGCGACAAAAATAATGCGATTTTTTGTGGGGTTTGAAAAGCAGTTTCTGTTTGAAGCAGCTGCTTGAAATGGTTGAAAGCTTGTTTTGCGTGTAAGGTTTGATCTGAATTGCTGAGATTGTTGCGTTGTACACGGAGATGTTTGCGAATTTCGGAAGGTGTCATGCTTGATTTAAACCCTTGAGTTTGGCTATTTGTTCGCCTCGCAAATAATAAGGAGCACAAGCTACCAGACTAAAAGCCCTAGACCGAGAGAGTCCAGGTGGCAGTCTCCTCAAGAAATTTAGGCTTCTCGGGTTAGCAAAGCTAACGAGATGCGCACCATTTCAAGTATCTGACCCCAATATTGTAATTATCGGAACGGGGTTTATGCCTGGTAACCATGTGCCGACTTCATTATAACAAAAGGCTGCTCGAGAAAATGCAATGAGTTGAGGTTTTTTGATCAATTTTTTTAATAAATAAAGCTAAAAAACACACTAAAGTAGTGATACTGCTTAGTGGTTTAGAGTAATAGCTTAAGGTTGTTTAGGTGGGGCGGGTTTAGTTTGTTGTGTTTTCTGTAGAGGCTTCATTTGCAACTTGATTGATCACATTATCAAGTTGGTCTTCTAGGCGAAGGCTGTATTGTGTGGTGTCGTCTTTTAGTTGAAGGTAGTCAAAACAGAGGTTGAGTGCAACCATCAAAACTTTGCTTTCACCTTTTAAACCAGGAAGTTGATCAAGCTTGTCTTCAAGCAGGGTGGCCGCTTCTATTAACTTGTCACGCTCATGGGCTTCACAGGGAATTTCAAACGTGTGATTCATTAAGGTTAGCGTTAGCACAGTGGTACTCCTGGTCTTGAGTTGTTTCTTAAAGTTTTTTAAGTCGTCTTTATGAAGTTTGAATGAATTTTCAGCGAAAATAATTTATCTTCAATCAAGAGCCGAGCTTGATTCGGCAGTATCCATTTCAATTGTGATATTATTCCCCAATCATACACGTTTAACAAGAGATAGTTGTAATGGATTTTGAACAAGTCAATGAGGCGATTGCGCCTTTTCCGGAATTGGAATCACCCGCTTTTATTCAAGGAATGTTAATTGGGCTGCTCTGTGGCGACAATGATATCCAAGAAGCCGTTTGGGTGAAAAAGTTGATTGAAGAGGCTCAAATCAAATCGGTAAAAGAGTCGTTTTTAAAGGTTTTAGATGAGGTTTTTCAAGAAACCAATAAGGGAATGAACGGTTCCGGTTTTGAGCTGAATTTATGCATTCCGGATGACAGTGAATCTTTGGTGTTTAGGGCGGCTATGTTGGGTCAGCTATGCGAAGGGATTCTGTACGGTTTAGGTTTGATTGGCGCTTTAAATGACGCTGAAAGGGAGATTCCGCGTGAAGTTCAAGAGTTGGTTGAAGATTTGGGACAAATTGCACGTATTGATATCGGCGATTTAAGTGATTCTGAATCTTTAACGGATGTTGAAGAGTCCGATTTTATGGAGTTGGTTGAATTTGTGCGAGTGGGGATTTTGACGATCAACGAAGAGCTTAACCCTACTCAAGCGCCTCCTATTATGGATGCCTCGCCAGAAACGGATACCTTGCACTGATTTTTAATCCCTTTAGACGAATATTGAAACGAGAAATTGATGAGTTCATTTTACTCTAAGAACCGAGACAAACTCTTTAATCAACTGCCAGATAATAGCCTGGCTATCATCGCTTCGGGTGAGGAGCATATTCGCAACCGCGATGTCGAATTTGCCTTTAGAGCTGAGAGTGATTTTTTTTATTTAACGGGCTTCAGTGAACCCGATTCGGTTCTGTTTTTAATAAAACAGCAGCAGAATCGAGCGGCGTTGTTCTTGCGACCTAAAGACCCTGAGCAAGAAACTTGGCAGGGAAGGCGTTTAGGGGTGGAATCGGCATGTAAAACGTTACAGGTTGACCAGGCCTGGTCAATTGAGGAATTAGACGAACAAGCGGTGGTCTTATTAGAGAACATCGATTCTGTTTTTGTGAGTTTTGCACATCTACCTCAATGGAGTGAATCCATAAATAGTTGGATTGCCCAGTTGAAACAAAAGGTGCGTAAAGGAATCTCCGCACCATCTCAAATTAGGGATTTGGATAAACTGTTGCATGAGATGCGAGTGTTCAAATCGGCAGAAGAAATTAAGCGTATGCGTCGTGCCGCTCAGATTTCTGTCAAAGGTCATTTGGCGGCCATGCGAGCTGTTTTATCCTCTGATTATGAGTATCAGGTACAAGCCGCTTTAGAGGCTGAATTTATGCAACAAGGCTCACCGCGGGTTGCTTTCAATTCTATAGTGGCCTCTGCAGAGAATGCTTGTATCCTGCATTACACGGAAAACCGCAGCAAAATTGACAGAAATGCTTTGGTGCTGGTTGATGCTGGCGCGGAAGTGGACGGTTACGCTGGAGATATTACAACCACATTTCCCGCCAGCGGAACCTTTTCTGATGAACAGGCCAGTCTGTATTCGTTGGTGCTCAAGGCTCAACAAGCCGCAATAAAAGTGATTAAACCCGGTGTCTCTTATGATTCAGCGCATCAAGCGACTTTAAAGGTTTTGACTACCGGCTTGGTTGAGTTGGGGATTTTGCAGGGTTCGGTGGATGAATTGATTGCTGCTGAAGCTTACAAAGCGTTTTTTATGCACGGTACCGGGCACTGGTTGGGTATGGATGTGCATGATGTCGGTGAGTATAAAATCAACCAACAATGGCGTGATTTTGAGCCAGGTATGGTGGTGACCGTCGAGCCTGGCTTGTATATTTCGGCTGAACATCGGGATGTTGATGCAAAATGGCATAATATCGGCATAAGAATTGAGGATGATGTTTTGGTAACCGAAAACGGTAATGAGGTCTTAACGTTTGGCTTGCCTAGAACGGTTGCAGAGATTGAGTCTTGGATGGCTACACATCGTTGATTAAGTAGGCTCCTCTTGTTTGTGATGAGATGACCGCATCGAAAGTTTGGTCATTTTACAAACCTTAATAAATTCATAAAGAGTATTTTTTAACCATGACAACGGCAAAACCAAATATCGATAAGCTGAACGATGATCTTTCTTGTGATGTATTTATCTCCGGTGGTGGGCCTGTCGGTTTGATGCTGGCAATCGGTTTATCTCGTTTGGGTAAAAAGGTGGTCATCGCAGAACGTTTTGCCCCTAAAACGAATCAGCTTGAGAGTGTGCAAAACTCATTTGATGGTCGTGTACTGGCTCTCTCAAAGGGATCGCAAAGCTTTCTAGAGCAAATCGGTGTTTGGTCTCAACTGAAACCCTATACCACAGCGATAGAACATATCCACGTTTCCCAAAAAGGCTATTTAGGTATTACTACTTTGCATGCGGAAGAGGTGGATGTCGATGCTTTAGGCTTTAGTGTGCAGTCGAGTGATTTGGGGCAGGTTCTTTGGGGTATTGCCGAGCAAGAGAATAACCTTAGCTTATTGTGTCCCGCGCAATTGGAAAGCTTTACCGAGTTTGCAACAGGCGTAAAGGTTGAAGTCTCTTTGGAAGGGGAATCAAAAGGGGGGATGCAGACCATCCATGCGCAATTGATTGTGGGTGCCGATGGCACACAATCGAAAGTGCGTGAGATTCTGGAATTACCCATCGAAGAAAAGTCCTATGATGCCTTTGGGGTGCTGGCTCAGATTGAAACCGAGCAGCATCCGCATGGTTGGGCCTATGAGCGTTTTACGCAGGATGGCCCGGTTGCGTTGCTACCGATGCATGGCCATGCGCATAAGGCGGTTATGGTGTGTTCTTCTGAAGAAGTTGATGCGATTAAAGCTTTGAATGATGTCGAATATATGGATTTGTTTGCCGCCAAGATGGGCGAGCGTTTGGGACGATTTACCAAAGTGAGTCCGAGAATTGTCTATCCACTTAAAGAAACTTATGTGCCGCAAATGACTAAAGGTCGAGCTGTATTGATGGGCAATGCTTCCCACACCCAGCATCCGGTTGCTGCGCAAGGTTTAAATTTAGGGATTAGGGATATAGAAGTATTTTTGAAAAATAACGATACGACGACTGATTTAGGTGACCAGGCCTGGTTACATGAATATGCCAAAAGTCGTGAGCCTGACCATCAAAAGGTCATGGGATTGACGGATAGCTTGATTCAAATATTCCAACATACCTCACCTTTGGTCGGGCATTTACGAGGTCTTGGACTGATGGCGATGCAAGCCATGCCAGGTGTGAAGCGCCGTTTTTCAAAGTTTGCTATGCGAGGGAGTCGTGCATGAGTAACGCCAATTTAACGAACACCATTTGGGATGTGATTGTTGTCGGTGGTGGAATGGTCGGATCCGCCACTGCTTTAGGTTTGGCTCAAAATGGGATGCGGGTTCTTCTGCTGGAAAAACAAGCAGTCGATATTTCCTGGCAAGCAGATTCTCCTTACCAGGTTCGGGTCAGCGCCTTAACCAGAGCTTCAGAAAAAATCCTTAAGAATCTTGGTGCTTGGCAAGGGATTGAAGATCGGCGTTTACATCCTTTTGTTGCAATGCATGTTTGGGATGAAATTACGCCTGGTGAAGTTCATTTTTCCGCCCAAGATATGCAGGAGCCGAATTTAGGGTATACGGTTGAAAACAATGTCATTCAGGCGGCCTTATGGGAGCAAGCCATCGCCTGTGAAAACATTACGACATTGGTTGATTCGAAAATAGAAGGGTTGGCGTTTGAAGATGACCAGGCCTGGTTATCGATAGAGGGTATTGGGATTCTGAAAACACAGTTAGTGGTAGGGGCTGACGGCGCATTCTCTAAAATAAGACAGTTAGCGAATATCGGTTTAGATACCCATGATTATGAGCAAAGTGCGGTTGTAGGTTGTGTTAAAACCGAACTTTCCCATCAAGATACTTGTTGGCAGCGTTATACAAGTAACGGCCCGTTTGCATACTTGTCGATGGGGAATAATGTGAGTTCAATCGCCTGGTATTTACCGACGGATAAACAGCAGTGGGCGTTAAATTTATCTGATGAAGAGTTCGCTAAAGAAATAGCTAAAGCCTCTGATTACCGATTAGGCCAGGTGGTTGAGGTTGCCGAACGTGGTGCATTTCCTTTAGTAAGAAGGCATGCCGAGCACTATGTTAAGCCAAATTTAGCCTTGGTGGGGGATGCGGCACATACGATTCATCCTCAAGCCGGTCAAGGGGTTAATCTAGGTTTGTTGGATGCCGCCGCTTTGGTTGAAACGGTGCTAAACGCCAAGCAGGCTGATAAGGCTTGGGGAAGTTTTTCGGTTTTGAGGAAGTATGAGCGTTGGCGTCGTGGCGACAACGCTTTAGTACAAAGATCTATGGAAGGTTTTGATTGGCTTTTCAAACAAGACGCTTCTCTGAAGGCGATCATTCGTAAACCTCTTTTACCTTTGGCGAACAAGTTGACATGGGTGAAAAACTGGTTGATGGGGCAGGCGCTCAATGGTCGTGAAGCTCTGCCTAAGCTGGCTAAAACGCTGGTGAAGAATTAAGTTGGTTTTAAGGTTGGTTTAAAGCTTGGCAATTGTTTCTGGATTTGAGTAGGGTTTAATGATCATTAATACACACAGAATAAACGCTTTTTTAGGTGTGGCTGGCGTCAATGCGGCTGAGAGCGTTAAGGCGCGGCAGATTGGGCGTGTTTTTGAGTTTTTGGTTTTAATCGCGCTTTTAGTGGTGTTTGCACGCTTGCTGACTTTTTACAATGAAGGTGTTGTCAAAACAGATTGGATAACCAGTGCGATTTGGTTGGTGTTTTTACTCGAGTTGGTTGTTAATTTATACAATGTGGAGAATAGATTACGTTACCTAAAAGAAAACTGGCTAAATGTCCTGATTGTATTGATTGCCTTTCCAGCCATTGATTGGGGTAATGATTGGGCGGTTATTGTTCGTTCTCTTCGTCTCGTGCTTTTCATACGGTTTTTTAACGGGTTTTTTAAAGACGTCATTACCGTTTTAGGGCGCAATCGTTTTGGTCAAATCTTATCTATTTTCGCTTTTATTATTATTGGAGCAGGGGCATTATTTGCTTATATTGAAGATAGAAAGATTTGGGATGGGATTTGGTATGCGCTGGTTACTATCACCACGGTAGGCTACGGTGATGTAGTACCGGTTTCAGATGCCGGTAGAATTTTTGGTGTGATGCTGATTTTATTCGGCGTGGTTTTCTTCTCACTGGTCACGGCAAATATTTCGGCGTTTCTGATTGGTTCGGACCAAAGAAAAGTTGAAGACGATATCCTTTCTTATATGAAGGCGACTGAGAAAAGATTGGCCGAACAGCAGACCTTAAATGACGAGCATGTCGACCGGATAATTGTTCATATGAGTGCTGAAATCGAACAGTTGCGTCGTGAAATAAAGTTGTTACATCAGCAAACCGTTTCCAGTGATGTTGATGAAAAGAATGAATCTTGATCCTTTGATGGGGTTGGATTTTATTTAATTTTAAGTCTTAATTGGTAAGTGGTTTTACCTATAAAGTAATGAAAAGAACAAAAATGACTTATAGTGCAATTAAGTTATTTGACTTTTAGGGGGTAAAGTCCTATATTCACTGCACCAAAATAAATTTATAGTCCATAAAGGAAATAACGGATGGCAGATAGATGTCTTCAGGTGTTCCACACTGTTGCAAAGGTAATGAGTTTCACTAAAGCAGCAGAAACCCTTCATATGACTCAGCCGGCGGTGACTTTCCAGGTTAAACAATTAGAAGACTTCTTTAATACTCGTCTTTTTGACCGTACTCATAACAAGATTACCTTAACAGAAGCTGGTAAAGTGGTTTATGACTACGCAGATCAAATTCTTGAACATTATGAAAAGATGAATAGTGAAGTTCGTGAATTGACTGGTGAAGTAACGGGTACGTTGGTTATTGGTGCAAGTACCACTATTGCTGAATATATGTTGCCGAGTTTGCTGGGTGCATTTAAAAAACAATTTCAAGATGTAAACATTCGTCTTCAGGTTGGTAATACTGATGCGATTGTATCCATGGTCGAGAATAATATGATTGACCTTGGTTTGGTAGAAGCGCCTGTCCAAAACAAGAACTTGGAAGTTGATGTTTGTCGTATTGATGAAATGCAGCTAATTTGTCCTTTAGATCACCCTTTGGCAAAACGCGATAAGGTGACGGTTGAAGATTTCCGTAAATTTGGCTATATCTCTCGTGAAGAGGGTTCTGGTTCTAGAGCGGTAATAGATTCTTATATCCGTGAGCAAGGTTTTAGCTACAGCGATCTTAATGTGGTTATGGAGCTTGGTAGTCCTGAAGCGGTGAAGATGGCGGTGGAATCAGAAGTTGGTTTAGCGGTGGTTTCCCGTACGACCCTGTCTAAAGAACTTCGTCTTGGAACTTTGAAAGCGATTCCGTTGGATCCACCTATCCTGCGCCCATTCTCTCATGTTCGTCAAAAGCATAAGTTCCGTCATAGAGCGGTTGGAGAGTTGCTAGAGTTTGCGGTAACTTATTGCCGTGAAAGAGCTACAGAGCTTGGTTTTAGAATTCCTACGGATGATGAACAGTCATTAGGCCGTTCTAAGTAGTAGATTTTGATATGAGTTGGTGATAACGGTTTGTGAATAGCGGTTGTTGTCAAAGATATGAAAAAGGCCCGAAAGGGCCTTTTTTGTTTTTGATGGTTTTACAAGATAGGTTTAAAGGTTGTCAGAAGCAAACTCAGCAAGCCTTGATCTTTCACCTTGTTGAAGTGTGATGTGGGCGCTATGTTCCCATTGTTTGAAGCGGTCTACCACATAGGTCAGTCCCGTTGTGGTTTCTGTAAGGTAAGGTGAGTCAATCTGACCAATGTTACCCAGGCAAACCACTTTGGTTCCTTCCCCGGCACGAGTAATCAACGTTTTCATCTGTTTCGGGGTTAGGTTCTGTGCTTCATCTAAGATGATGAATTTTTTCTGGAACGTTCGTCCACGCATGAAGTTCATGGATTTTATTTTGATACGTTTGCTGAGAAGTTGTTGAGTACTCTCCTTTTCCCAGTCGGTATAACCATCAGAATCCGTTAAGACTTCCAAATTATCCATTAACGCACCCATCCAAGGGGTCATTTTTTCTTCTTCAGTCCCAGGTAAGAAGCCTATGTCTTCACCTACTGGTATGGTGGCACGAGTCATGATGATTTCGTTATAGATGTTTTGATCTAAGGTTTGTTCGAGAGCTGCGGCTAGGGTAAGTAATGTTTTACCGGTACCTGCGGTTCCGAGTAAAGATACAAAATCAATCTCTGGATCCATTAGGTAGTTGAGGGCAATGTTTTGTTCTGTATTCCTTGCGTTAATTCCCCAGATGGAGTGGTGAGGGTTCTCAAAATCTTCCATGTATTCCAAAGTGGCTTTACCGTGTCCGATTTTTCTGACAATGGCGTTAAAACCGGCATCGTTTTGACTGATAAGTCCTTGGTTTGGAAACCATCTGCATTTGCTATCAATCTCGAGTTCATAAAATGTGCGACTGCCTTCCTGCCAGGATTTCATGTTTTTACCATGAGTTTCGAAGAAATTATCTTCTAGATGCTCCCAGCCGGTATAAAGTAGATCAGCATCTTCTAAAACGCGGTCATTAAAATAGTCTTCAGAATGCAAGCCTACTGCGGAAGACTTGATTCGCATGTTGATGTCTTTGGTTACCAAGGTGACATTGCGATTGCTGTATTTCTCTTTTAAAGCAAGACCTGTTTGCAGGATATGGTTGTCCGCTTTGTGGCTTGGTAGGTAGTCCGGTAGGTCAACCGCCAGAGGTTCAGTTTCAAAAAACAGTTTTCCAAGATGAAGGGTGTCTTGGCTAGGGTTAGGGTGGATGCGCTCTAAGGATAGGCCGGCCTTAATCTCTTCAAAGCTTGCATCACTAATGATTTGGTCAATTAAGCGGTTTGTTTCACGCACATTTCGTGACACTTCGGACATGCCTTTTTTGCCCGCATCCAGTTCTTCAAGAACCGTCATCGACAAAAAGATGTCATGCTCTTCAAAGTTGAAGAGTGCCATCGGATCATGCATCAGCACATTGGTATCGAGAATAAATAGTCTTTTAGATTCATTCGTCATCAGAGATCCTTGCAAGCTTTAGTTAATTGTTTTGTAAGCTATTGATAGTGTCCAGTACTTCTTGTGCGTGGCCTTTCACTTTGACGTTGCGCCACTCTTTGATAAGTTCTCCTGATTCGTTAAAAATAAAGGTGCTACGAACGATACCCATATATTCTTTACCGAAATTCTTTTTCATCTGGTAAACACCAAACAGGTCGCAAAACTCACCTTCTGGATCTGAGATCAAATCAAAGCTAAAGTTTTGTTTGGCGATAAAGTTGTCATGACGCTTCATTGAGTCAAGTGATGCGCCGTAGATTTGTGTATTTAATTTAGTGAATTCCGGTGATAGGGCGGTAAAGTCTAACCCTTCGGTAGTGCATCCAGGTGTGCTGTCTTTTGGGTAGAAATAGATGACGGTGTAATGGTTTAACAGGTCGTTTTCGGTAAGGGTTTTATTTGATGTTGCTACTACAGAGAAAGGAGGGAGTTTTTCACCAATTTTTATGCTCATTAAAATATCCTAGTTCTAAATATACGCTTTAAGTATGCCGACTTTTACGAACCTAAGCAACCGCAAATAATATGAAAATTTTGTAACAAAGCTGAAAGCTGGAGAAGGGCTTTAAAGAGGAATTGAATAAGGCTATTATTTGGTTGAAGTGTCAGGGTGGAAAGGTTAATATTACACTTTTTATATTACTGTAAAATGATTGGAGAACTTCACCGTGTTTAGAGGCAGTATGGTGGCATTAGTCACACCTATGTTAGAAGATGAATCTGTAGATTTTGACGCCTTGCAGAAATTGGTGGAATTTCATATAGCTGAAGAAACCGATGCCATTGTCGCAATGGGTACAACCGGTGAATCAGCAACATTGGATTTTGATGAGCATTGTGAAGTAGTTCGTTTCGTTGTTGAAAAGGTCAATGGCCGTATTCCAGTAATTGCCGGAACCGGTGCAAACTCAACAAGTGAAGCAATCGCTTTGACTCAATGTGCTAAAGAGGCTGGAGCGGATGCTTGCCTGCTAGTCACGCCTTATTACAATAAGCCAACTCAAGAAGGCTTATATCAACATTATAAGAAAATTGCTGAAACAGTCGATATCCCGCAGATTTTGTATAACGTTCCTGGTCGTACCGCGTGTGACTTGTTGCCAGAAACGGTGATTCGTTTGGCTAAGGTGAAAAATATTATTGGTATCAAAGAAGCGACTGGAGATATCAGTCGTGTAGCGACAATTAAAGCGGGTGTACCGGATGATTTTGATTTGTACACTGGCGATGATGCTACTGCGGTAGATTTTATTTTAGCTGGTGGTCATGGGGGGATTTCGGTAACCGCTAACGTCGTGCCTAAACAGTTGCATGATGTGTATGCAGCGGCATTGGCAGGTGATGAACAGAAGGCGCGAGAACTAGATGCACCTTTACAAGCCATTCATAGAGATATCTTTATTGAATCTAATCCAATTCCTGTGAAGTGGGCTGTCGCTGAGATGGGATTGATGGGCGGGGCTCTTCGTTTACCTCTTACTCCATTATCTCCTGCTTGTCAGCCGGTTGTGCGTAAAGCTCTTTTAGAGGCTGGCGTCACACTAAAATAATTCATGTTTCATATTATCGAGATAAAAAAATAATGTCTCCAATTAAAGGTAAAAGTTTTATGCGTCTTTATGCAAAAACGTTTGTGTTAACTACATCTTTAGCGACTTTGAGTTTAAGTGGCTGTTCAACAATTTCAAATATGTTTGGTTCGGATGGAAGTTATCGTGATAGTGAAGGTAAGTTGGTGAAAACACTCGAGATGCCACCAAATTTATTTAACCCCGCTAAGCCACAAACGGAGATGTCTTTAGCTTTGAAAAAAGCAGAGCAAGATGCATTGGCAGAACAAGATACCTATGACTATATTCCGAATTTCAAGGCTAAAGGGCTGGCAATTAAAAACAACTTGTCTGAGCGTTGGATGGAGATAGAGTCAACTAATAGCGAGCAAGTTTGGTCAAGTTTAAAACGTTTTTTCATCTCTACAGGTTTCGCTATAGCTGAGGAGCGTAAAGATATTGGTGTGATGAAAACCGATTATCAAGCGCGTACCGAATTGGTACCGTTGGATGACGTTGGTCCAATCACCAAACTGTTGAATAGCTGGCGTCCAGAGTTGGCCGATGGTGTCTATGATAAATACACGGCGCGTGTTGAAACTGATCCAGCATCAGGTGTTGTTAGAGTGTATATCAATCATAGTGAACTTTATTCGCCGGATGCCAATGAAGCACGTGAGATAAATCGTCAATGGCGTATCAAGCCTTATAATCCGGTTATGGAAGCTCAAGCGTTGTATCAAGCCATGGTGTTCTTTGGATCTAGTAGCGAAAAAGCACTCGCCCAATTAAAAGTAACAGAACAAATGGTTGAAGTGGTTGAAGGTGAAGAGTTAGAAGGTTTAGCTTTCAGAGCCAGTATGGATAAGAGTTGGAGTTATTTGCAAGCGATGATTTATCGTGCAAGTTGGTCAATTGACAAGGTCAAGGCTTCACATAATGAACTATGGGTTCAAGTTCCTAAATCAGTTAAAGAAGATGATTCTTTCCTTTCAAGTTTAGCGTTTTGGCGTGATTCAGGTAAAAAAGCCTTGCCGGATCTGCTTAAATTGAAGTTAACCCAATCCGAAAAAGAGACTGAAAAGGTTATTCTTACCGTTTCTGCTCCAGAAGGCTCTTCTCCACTTAATGAGAAGCAGAGACGTTATGTTTTTGAAAGTCTTGGATTGTTAACACAATAATCACATATTATTTTGCCCTCATTTCAAGAGGGCTTTGTTTTTTATGAGTCTTAATAAATTTTAGGTCTCTGCAGTAAGGGTCAAAAGTATGCAAGTTATCTGGGGAAATCCAGCTCATTCAGCTTATCGTTTAAATCAACTTTTAACTAAGTTAAAAGAAGTTGGAACTATTCAAAATGTTCAATCTCAATATGTCTACTTTGTAGATTTGGAGGGAGAGTTAACCAGTACTGAATTAGCGCACTTGAAGGTGCTGTTAAATAATTCTGAAGAAGATAAAAGTTCAGCTCTTTCAGCCGACAGCTGTATTGTGACCCCGCGTTTGGGTACGATTTCTCCTTGGTCTTCAAAAGCGACCGATATCACCCATACTTGCGGTATTGGACGTGTGCACAGAATTGAACGCGGCGTAGTCTATACCTTTGAGGGTGTCAATGCTGACGATAAAGCCGCTATGCTTGCGGTTGTGCATGACCGAATGGTTGAACAGGTTTCCTACGATTTTGAAACCCTTGAAGGTTTGTTCTCTCATCAATCGCCAAAACCTTATTCAACGGTCGATATTTTGGGTGGTGGTCGCCAGGCTTTGGTTGATGCTAATGCCGAAATGGGGTTGGCCTTAAGTGATGATGAAATCGATTACTTGATCAACGCTTTTACAGGGTTGAATCGAAACCCTGTGGATGCTGAATTAATGATGTTTGCACAGGCAAACTCAGAGCATTGTCGTCATAAAATCTTCAATGCCGATTGGACTATTGATGGTGAAGATAAGCCGAATTCATTGTTCGGTATGATTCGCAATACCTATCAGAAGAGTCCGGAAGGGGTTTTGTCGGCCTATAGTGATAATGCCGCGGTCATTAAAGGCTATCCGGCATCACGTTTCTTCCCGAATCCGCAAACCCGCCAATATGAATTTAATGAAGAAAATGTTCATTTCCAGATTAAGGTGGAAACCCATAACCACCCAACCGCTATTTCACCTTGGCCAGGTGCGGCAACCGGTTCTGGTGGTGAAATCCGTGATGAAGGTGCAACGGGTAAAGGCTCCAAACCTAAGGTTGGTTTAACCGGATTCACCGTGTCTAACTTGAATATTCCTGGCTTTAAGCAGCCTTGGGAGCGTGATTATGGTAAGCCTGCCCGAATCGTAACGCCATTTGAGATTATGATTGAAGGGCCGTTGGGTGCTGCTGGATTTAACAATGAGTTTGGTCGTCCGGCAATTAACGGTTATTTCCGTACTTATGAAAATGCCTATGTTACCCATGAAGGTGAAGAAATTCGCGGATACCACAAGCCGATTATGCTTGCAGGTGGTTTAGGTAGTATCCGTGAAGAGCATGTACAAAAAGGCGATATCCCTGTCGGTGCAAAACTGGTTATCCTGGGTGGGCCAGCGATGTTGATCGGTCTTGGTGGTGGTGCGGCTTCTTCTGTCGATACCGGAGCAGGTTCTGAGGCTTTGGATTTCGCTTCGGTTCAGCGTGAGAACCCAGAAATGGAGCGTCGCGCCCAAGAGGTTATCGACCGTTGTACTTATTTAGGAGAGGACACGCCAATCGCATCGATTCATGATGTAGGAGCGGGTGGTATTTCCAATGCTTTCCCTGAGTTGGTTAATGACGCGGGTAAAGGTGGAAAAATTGATTTGCGTTCGGTACCAAATGACGAACCTGGTATGTCACCAATGGAAATTTGGAGCAACGAATCTCAAGAGCGTTATGTCATTGCGGTTCATGCGGATAAAATCGAACAGTTTGAAGCGATTTGTAAACGTGAGCGTTGTTTGTACGCGATTGTTGGTGAAGCGACTAAGGAACAAGAGTTGATCGTAAATGATACCGTATTTGATAATAATCCGGTTGATATGCCTTTGAATGTGTTGTTAGGTAAACCACCTAAAATGCATAGAACGGCGGAAACCCGTAATATTCCTCAAGCAGGTTTTGAAACCGCCAATTTAGATTTTAATGATGTGACCGAGCGTTTGTTAAAGTTACCGACGGTCGCCAGCAAAAACTTCCTAATCACCATTGGTGATAGAAGTATTACGGGTATGGTAACGCGAGATCAAATGGTCGGTCCTTGGCAGGTTCCGGTGGCCGATGCTGCGGTAACTTGTGCGGATTATAATGGTTATACTGGTGAAGCTATGGCTTCGGGTGAGCGTCCTCCTGTTGCATTGATTAACCCTAAGGCTTCTGCACGCCTTTCGATTGCCGAAGCGATTACCAATATCGCTTGTGCGAAAATTGAAAAAATGAGTGATATTAAAATCTCTGCTAACTGGATGGCTGCAGCGGGTCACCCTGGTGAGGATTCCGCGCTTTATGATGCGGTTGAAGCGGTAGGTTTGGAATTGTGTCCAGAGTTGGGGATTGCAGTTCCGGTCGGTAAAGACTCGATGTCGATGAAAACCGTTTGGCAAGAGGGGGATGAATCCAAAGCGGTTATCTCTCCGGTATCTTTGAACATCACGACTTTTGCACCTGTGCAAGATGTGCGTAAAACGGTAACGCCGCAATTACGTACCGATTTGGGTGAAACTGAATTATTGGTTATCGATTTAGGTAAAGGACAGAATCGTGTTGGAGCAAGCTGTTTAGCGCAGGTTTACAACCAGATTGGTGATGTTGCTGCAGATTTAGATAACTCAGAAGATTTGTTGAACCTATTCAATGCCACACAAGATATGTTGGAAGATGGCTTAATGCTGGCTTATCATGACCGTGCTGATGGTGGTTTATTGGTCACGTTATTAGAGATGGCGTTCGCAGGTCATTGTGGTTTGAACGTTGATGTTAGCGCTCTTGGTTCTGAAGCCATTGCTGCATTATGCGCTGAAGAGGTCGGGGTTGCAATTCAGGTTAAGAGTGTTGATAAATCAGCGGTTGAAGCAATCCTGAATAAATATGCGTTATCTTCAATGTCACACTGGATCGGTTCAACCTCTACGGATGATCAAGTTCAGATTGCTGCGCATGGTAAAATCATGCTTGATATGCCACGTAAAAAGCTCCAGGCCTGGTGGTCGGAAACCTCTTATCGTATGCAGGCTTTGCGTGATAATGAGAACTGTGCGAAACAAGAGTTTGATGCGATTCAGAATTGTGAAAACACCGAGATTTCACCAGTCGTCACCTTTGATATTAACGAGGATATTACCGCTGAATTTGCCGGTAAGCCAAGACCAATGGTCGCTATCCTGCGTGAACAGGGTGTAAACGGGCAGCAAGAGATGGCAGCGGCATTCACTAAAGCCGGTTTTGATGCCATCGATGTACATATGACGGATGTCCTATCGGGTGAAGTCAAGTTTGCAGACTATAAAGGGCTGGTCGCTTGCGGTGGATTCTCTTATGGAGATGTGTTGGGTGCGGGTAGAGGTTGGGCAAACTCAATCCTATTCAATGAAACAGCTCGCGCGGAATTTGAAGCGTTCTTTAATCGCGACGATACCTTCACTTTAGGGGTTTGTAACGGTTGTCAGATGCTTTCGAATCTAAAAGACATCATTCCTGGAGCTGAAAGTTGGCCTGCATTCGTTCGTAATGAATCTGAGCAGTTTGAAGCCCGTTTCTCACAAGTTGAAATTCAAGAATCTCCTTCTATCCTTTTGAAAGGCATGGAAGGGACTCGAATTCCGGTAGCGGTTGCTCATGGAGAGGGGCGAATGGACTTTGGTTCGGGTTCTGCAAGTGATGTGGATGGTTTGGTTGGTCTGCGTTATGTTGATGCCATCGGTCAGCCGACGGAAGCTTATCCATTTAACCCTAACGGTTCAGAAGCTGGTATGACTGGTTTGACCACGCCTGATGGGCGTGTGACGATCATGATGCCACACCCGGAGCGTGTATTTAGAACCGTACAAAACTCATGGCATCCTGATGACTGGTTGGAAGATGCACCTTGGATGCGTCTATTCAGAAATGCACGTAAGTGGGTAGGATAAATAGCGTATATTCTTTAAGTTCTAGAATTTAAAGAAAATTTTCAAAAGTTACTTTATTAGTAAATGCTAATAAGAATTTTCTAATAGCGGATAACTTACATTTATTTGACTTTATATGGGCTTGCCCTTAAATTTGTCTGACTAAAATTTTAATGCCCTTGAAAAAGGGCGTATTTTTCATAAAAACGGAGAGACCTATGTCTTTAAATCGCCGCGAATTTCTTCATGTAATGTCAATGGCTGCAGCAGCAGGGATGTTACCTGGTACAGCTAGTGCAATGTCTGGTGGAGCTGATAAAGCTGCTGCTCTGAAGGCATCAGATGAGATTTATAACCAGCCTATGAAAGGTAAGGTTCGTCTATTACACATTACTGATACACATGCTCAGTTAAAGCCAATTTATTTCCGTGAGCCTAACGTTAACTTAGGAACTGGTCCTGCTTTTGGTAAATTACCACACGTTGTTGGTACAAAATTATTAAAAGAGATCGGTGTTAAGGAAAATACGCCTTTAGCGCATGCTTTCACTTACATGAACTTCCAAGATGCTTCTGAGCAGTATGGTAAAGTTGGTGGTTTTGCCCACGTTAAGACTTTATTAGATAAGTTACGTGAACAAGCTGGTGGACGTGATAACACTTTAACTATGGATGGTGGTGATTTATGGCACGGTTCAGGTACTGCGTTATTCACACGTGGTATGGACATGGTTGAAGCCTCTAACCTTTTAGGTGTGGACATTATGACTGGTCACTGGGAATTCACATACGGTGAAGCAGAGGTTCTTAAAAACCTTAACGCATTCAAAGGTGAGTTCTTAGCGCAAAACGTACGTATCAAAGAAGATTCTTTATTCGGTGATGATTACCGTGAAATGGTAGCGGCACACAATGGTGTTGGTCTTTATGATGAAGACGAAGCTCGTGCATTCAAGCCTTATACTATTAAAATTGTAAACGGTGAGCGTATTGCGGTTGTTGGTCAAGCGTTCCCTCGTACTGCTAACGCTAACCCTCAGTCAAACTTCCCAGATTGGTCTTTCGGTCTTCGTGAAGATGCTTTACAAGAGCTAGTTGACAAGATCCGTGAAAAAGAAAAAGTAGCGGCTATCGTTATGATTTCTCACAACGGTATGGATGTTGATATCAAGATGGCATCACGTGTTAGCGGTATCGACGCTATCTTTGGTGGTCACACACACGATGGTATTCCTAAGACAACTCCTGTTAAGACTCCAGAAGGTGGTGTATGTCACGTAACTAACGCGGGTTCTAACGGTAAGTTCGTAGGTTGCATGGATTTAGATATCCAGAATGGTAAATTACGTGGTGTTGACTACAAATTACTTCCTGTATTCTCTAATGTTCTTGCTGCAGATGCTGAAGTACAAACTTTCATCGATCATTTGTACACTAAAAAGTATGATGAAAACATCGTTGAATCACGTAACCCAGATCGCGCTGTAAACAAAGACCGTCTAGGTAAAACTTATGGTGAGATTCTTGGTGAAGAACTAGCTGTGGCAGAAGATACTCTATATCGTCGTGGTAACTTCATGGGGACTTGGGATCAGATCATCGTAAACTCTCTACGTGAAGAGCACGATACTCAAATCGCTATGTCTGCAGGTGTTCGTTGGGGTACTTCTGTACTAGCTGGCGAAATGATCACTATGGAACGTGTTATGGATGAAACATCTATGACTTATGGTGAGACTTACAAATCAGAAGTGACTGGTGCGCAAATGAAGGATATCCTTGAAGGTATCTGTGAGAACCTATTCCAAAAAGACCCATACCTACAGTCAGGTGGTGATATGGTTCGTCTAGGTGGTATGGACTATACTTGTGAGCCAAACGGTAAGTTCGGTAGCCGTATCTCTGAAATGCGTCTAGATGATGGAACTCCTTTAGAAGCGAACAAAACATACACTGTTGCTGGTTGGGCGCAGGTTGAAGCAGTTGGTCAAGGTCGCCTAATGTGGGATGTTGCAGCTGATTACCTACGTAACCATAAAGGTTCGACTAAGCTTAAGAAAGTTAACCATCCTAAGCTTAAGGGTGTTAAAAACAATCCAGGTATCGAAGCATACCCAGGTGAAATGGCTTAATTCTTTAAGTTGTTTAACACGCAATAAAAAGCCGGCTATATGCCGGTTTTTTTATGTCTGAAATTTGGTGTTTTGAAGTGACCCCCAAATGTTGGACACCAACTTTGGGGGTTTTTCATGTCCAAATACAATCGAGAATTTAAACTGGCGATTGCTAAGCAATGCCTTTCTCATGAATCCAGTCTGTCCATTTCCAAGCGACTCGGTATTCCAGATCGCTATATCCGTTACTGGACACAAGTCTATCGTTTCCATGGTCAAAATGCGTTTATCAAACGTAACACACCATACTCTTTTGAAGACAAATATCGTATCCTAAAACACATGCGTGAAAATCACTGGTCTATTAGTTATACCAGTATTGTCTATAACATGAGTTCTGCGGGTACGATTTCTACTTGGCTCACTCAATTCGAACGGTTCGGCCTTTCAGGCTTACAACCTAAAAAGCAGGGTAGAAAAATGAAAAAAAACCAAAAGCAAGAAACCATTAAACCAACCGAACAAATGAGCCTAGAAGAGTTACGAGAAGAACTCGAATACCGTCGAGCGGAGAATGCCTATTTAAAAAAGCTCGATGCCCTGCTTCAGGAAAAAGAACGCCAAAGCAAGAAAAAGCAGGGCTCATAGATAAGCTTAGAAAGTTCTATCCACTTAAACATCTTCTCAAGGCCGCAGGGCTTGCACGAAGTGTGTTTTATTACCATCAGGCGCGCAGTGCGCTGCCTGATCGTTATGCGGACGTTAAAAGAGCGATTCAACAACTCTTTAATGAACATAAAGGTCGTTATGGGTATCGACGCATGACCTATGCGTTAAGACGCTTAGGTCACTTTTTAAACAAGAAGGCCGTTCAACGTTTAATGCAAGAACTGAACTTGAAGTCATTCGTCAGGCCAAAGCGTTACCGATCCTATAGAGGTCAAGTAGGCCGAATTGCCGAGAATGTGCTTCAAAGAAACTTCCATGTTGATGCACCGGATAAAAAATGGGTCACCGATGTCACGGAGTTTAAAGTCGGAGAACAGCGAGTTTACTTATCCCCGGTGATTGACCTGTTTAACCAAGAAGTGATTAGTTATCGAGTGGCTAAGAGTGCACGGCTACCACTGGTGACCGACATGCTTAAAGAAGCAATCAATAAGTTAACAGGCAAAGTCAAACCCATATTCCACAGTGATCAAGGCTGGCAGTATCAGCATAGTGATGTACAGAAGCTACTGAAAGAAAATGGATTAACTCAGAGTATGTCAAGAAAAGGGAACTGCTTAGATAATGCAGTTGCTGAGAACTTTTTTGGGATTTTAAAAACAGAGATGTACCATCGCAAGAAATTCAATAGTGCTGAGCATCTGATGGAAGAGATTAAAGATTATATTGAGTATTACAATACAAAACGAATCAAGGTGAAACTAAAAGGCCTGACTCCGATAGAATATCGAAATCAGGCCTTAAGTGCCGCTTAACTAAAATGTCCAACTTTTTGGGGTCACTTCATTTAACCGGCTTAGTGAATGAGTATCTTTTTATGATTGAGAGAACCTGGTGGAGTTGGCTTGAATTAGCCAGACGGGATTTGGCTTGGTCGGCTTAATAAAAGCGGTCTAAATCCAATTTTGACAAACCTAGCTATTTGTTAAAAACTGCAGCTATTACTTAAAACCACGAGTATTTAAATGCATCTAGTCTTAGAAATATAGCAATAAGGGAGGTTTAGCTGGAAATTTGTATGGAGCGTTTATCGGGCTTGAGATATATAACTTAAAGTTAACCAGGCCTGGTAAGTTCAATTAAATTTTGCAGAGTTGTTGATTGATTGTATGTGTCGCAACTTGATTACCATTGAGGTCTTTATATTGAACTATGATTTCTTCTTTTAGGGCTTGGTTTCGCATGATGTAGAACAGATTTGTATCGCAAAAGCGATCAACAATATTTAAAGTCATGCTGTTTTGAAAGTTGATGCCATTCACTCGGCCGGCAGATTGTGCAATCTCTTTTATAAGGTTGCTGTAACAAATTTCCGGGTCGTGGATGACTTGAATGATGATTTGTCGGTTTTTCTGGATGGTCGAAACCCGTTCAATCCCTTCTATTCTGTCACCATTGAATTGGTTGTTTAACAGTCGATTGAGTGTATTGATTAAATTGTAACTGTTGCTTTTGCTGGGGTTTTCAACATCATAATCAGGCTTTACAAGAGGAGGGAGTTGTTGAGGAGGTTGTGTCGTTGTACTCGAGCAGCCAAAAAGAAAGAAGACCATTAATAAGTTTATCGTTATCGGTTTTATAATGGTCTTGCTAGTTTTCATATTGATGGGTTAGCTATCTAAGCTGGTTGATGCATTATTGTACTTTAAGGTAAGAGTAACCTTCGCTTTGTAGAATAGCGATTTTGGCTACACCAGAGGGCGCAAACTGAATACCTTTGTAAACCTTGTCTTGTGGTAACCCGACTTCATCACGGGTTTTATCACATAAATGCACTTTAACGCCACGAGTATTAATCAATGCATCTAGACGGCCTTTAAGTTCATCTCGGCGCTTCAAGAGTGCTTCATCTGCTTCATAGGGAGTTCCTTTTAGAGCATCATCCGTTGTAAAACGTAAACCGTAGCCTACAAACACCAAGTGTACATCCGCCTCCATCAATTCAGACTCATAAAAGTTCATGATATTGTTAATGGAGGTCAAGGTAGCGGAATAACGCGTTGGATCCTTAAAGTCGACATGGTAGACGACCTTGGCACCGTCATCCGCAGCATTTGCGGTTGTCGAAAATGCCATTAACAGGCTTAATCCGAAAGCGCCGATAAGTTTAGTGATTGTTCTGAACATGATATTTCTCCTAACAATAAACAAGCAGTCAAATTTTTGATATTACATTATACGTGTAATATCACGAGTACCTTCCGCAGCCTGAATTGCCGCATTCACACGTTGAAACAAGACTTGGCTGTCCTCTTCTTTAGCACGCAGTTCTGTCACACCTGCATGGCTGGTTAAACAGGTAGTCTGTCCATCGTCCAGCTTGATTTTTTGCGCAGCGATGGTTTCTTGGGCAAGTTTGGCGATACGGAAAGCATCAACCGCTTTCACTTCAGGCAACACCACCATAAATTGATCACAACTCAAGCGACCAATATAACCGAGTTCCTTGACCACGTTTTTAATCGCATGCGCGGCAGTCAGGATTGCTTTATCGCCGATTTCATGACCATAACCATCGGTGACACGTTTAAAACAGTCTAAGTTGATTTTAATCAGAGAGAGTGATTTGTTGTTCAAGCGGGCTTTATTCAATTCTTCATCAACAAGACCTAAAAAGAAGTCGCGGTTGAACAGTTCCGTAAGAGGGTCGGTAGAAGAGAGATGTTCAATCTGCTCTTCCATGTGTTTACGGCTGGTAATATTGATAGCAAGCCAGATAGCGGCAGGTTGCTCATAAGTACCATCGGTTACAGGATAGACGCGTGCTTCATACCATTGACCACCTTTAGGGCCTTCTTGAATGCCTTCAACCTCATCATTGGCCAATTGATATTCAATTTCTTGTAGTTGACCTGAGGCAATCGCTCTCTGCACCACTTTTAAAAAACGGTTGGCCATTTGCTCGGGCAATACTTCATGGTATTTTTTCCCAATCAATCCTGAGCCATCCGCATAAAGGTTGCGTGCTTGACCACCAACGATATCTAAATAGGTACCGTCTTGACCCATCACAAAGATAGGGTCGGGCATCGCGTTGGCAATGGCTTCTAAATGTGATGCAGTAGTATGAATTTCAGTCATGCTTTAATCCTTTGAAATCGGCTTGTATTTGATTCGGTGAGGTTGCGCGGCATCAGCCCCTTTGCGGCGTTTTAAGTCTTCTTCATAGTCTGAGAAGTTACCTTCAAACCACTCTACATGGGAATCACCCTCGAATGCAAGCATATGTGTGGCAATACGGTCCAAGAACCAACGGTCGTGGGAGATGACCACCGCACAACCGGCAAACTCTAGTAAAGCTTCTTCAAGCGCTCGTAAGGTTTCTACGTCTAAATCGTTGGTTGGTTCATCCAATAATAGTAAATTACCGCCACTTCTCAATGTTTTGGCTAGATGCACACGGTTACGTTCACCACCTGAAAGTTGACCGATTTTCTTTTGTTGGTCGCCACCTTTGAAGTTAAAACGACTGCAGTATGCACGTGAGTTCACCTCGGTATTGCCGACCATAAAGATTTCATCACCTTCAGAAATCTCTTCCCAAACTGATTTGTTATCATCCAGGGCATCACGGCTCTGGTCAACGTAAGAAAGTTTGACCGTTTCCCCAAATTCGATAGAACCGCTATCTGGTTTTTCCTGGCCTGTTAACATTTTGAATAGTGTCGATTTACCCGCACCGTTAGCACCGATAATACCGACAATTCCACCTTGCGGTAAACGGAAGTTCAAATCGTCGATCAATAGGCGGTCACCAAAACCTTTGGATATATGATTCACTTCGATGACTTTTTCACCCAGACGCTCCGCAACCGGAATAAAGATTTCACTGGTTTCATTACGTTTCTGGTTTTCTTGACTGCTTAATTCTTCAAAGCGAGCCATACGTGCCTTAGATTTGGCGTGACGGCCTTTGGCGTTAGAACGAACCCACTCAAGTTCATTCTTGATGGTTTTCATGCGTGCCGCTTCAGACTTGGATTCCTGCTCTAAACGTTTCTCTTTTTGTTCAAGCCAAGAAGAGTAGTTGCCTTCATAAGGGATTCCCTCACCGCGGTCCAATTCTAAAATCCACTGCGCGGCGTTATCTAGGAAGTATCTATCGTGCGTGATGGCGACCACCGTACCTGGGAAATCCAGTAAGAAACGTTCCAGCCAAGCGATGGATTCCGCATCCAAGTGGTTGGTTGGTTCATCCAGTAATAACATGTCAGGCTTTTCAAGCAGAAGTTTGCACAGAGCAACACGACGCTTCTCACCACCAGAAAGCACAGAAACATCCGTATCCCAGTCGGGTAGGCGAAGAGCGTCAGCGGCAATTTCTAGAGTGCGGTCGATATTGTGTCCATCTTTGGCTTGAATGATGTCTTCGATTTCAGCCTGTTTTTTTGCCAGGGCATCGAAGTCCGCATCCGGTTCAGCGTATGCGGCATACACCGCATCCAGCTCAGCCAAGGCATTTTTCACTTCAGAAACCGCTTCTTCAATGTTTCCACGAACGGTTTTGGTTTCATCCAGTTGCGGTTCTTGTGCGAGATAACCGATTTTAATCCCTGGCTGCGGTCTTGCTTCACCTACGATGTCGGTATCCAGGCCTGCCATGATTTTTAGTAGGGTTGATTTACCAGAACCGTTTAGACCTAAAACACCGATCTTGGCGCCTGGAAAAAACGATAGGGAGATATCTTTAAGGATGTGACGGTTAGGCGGGACAACTTTTCCCACGCGGTTCATGGTGTAAACAAACTGAGCCATGTGATTTCCTAATTATTTTTCTATATATGATTTGTTAATGATATGTATAAATTTAATTTAAGAAACTTTACCTAAAAAAAGCCATTATATAAAGCTTTAAATCAACGACGATGTTATAAAAACACTACATATAGTGGTCAAATTAAGAATACATTTGGCTATTTGGAGTAAAACAGGTAAAATCGTCTTCTTTGAAAATATTCGATCTTTTTGAAACGGAGAACCGTAAAAATGTTCACAAAATCAATGACCATCGCTGGCTATGATGACTTAATTGCTGATGCGATTAAAAATGAAGAAAATCGCCAAGAATCTCATATTGAGTTAATTGCATCTGAAAACTACACAAGTCCACGTGTAATGGAAGCCCAAGGCTCTTATTTCACAAATAAGTACGCTGAAGGTTACCCTGGCAAGCGTTATTACGGTGGTTGTGAATTTGCTGATGTAGTTGAACAAGCTGCGATTGATCGTGCAAAAGAACTATTCGGCGCTGACTATGCAAACGTACAGCCACACTCGGGTTCTCAAGCAAATGCCGCAGTTTATATGGCGTTGTTAAACCCAGGTGATACGGTTTTAGGGATGAGTTTGGCACACGGTGGCCACTTAACTCACGGTTCTCACGTAAGTTTCTCTGGAAAAATTTATAACGCGGTTCAATACGGAATTGACCCAGTTTCTGGTCAGATTGATTATGATGAAGTTCAGGCATTAGCGAACGAGCATAAGCCTAAGATGATCATCGCTGGTTTCTCTGCTTATTCTCAAGTAATCGACTGGTCTAAATTCCGTGAAATCGCCGATTCGGTTGGTGCCTACTTATTCGTGGATATGGCTCACGTTGCAGGTTTGATTGCAGGTGGTAAATATCCAAACCCTGTTCCATTCGCGGATGTGGTAACGACGACTACCCATAAAACATTACGTGGACCTCGTGGTGGTTTGATTCTTTGTAAGTCGAATCCTGAGTTAGAGAAAAAGCTAAACTCTGCTATTTTCCCTGGTGGTCAAGGTGGTCCTTTGGTTCACGTTATGGCGGCAAAAGCGGTGGCATTCAAAGAGTGTCTAGAGCCTGAGTGGAAAACTTACTGTGCAGATGTCATTGCTAACGCTAAGGCGATGGCAAAAGTGTTTATGGCTCGTGGTTGTGATGTGGTTTCAGGCGGGACAGAGAACCACCTGTTCTTGGTTAGCTTAATTGAAAAAGGTTTGACAGGTAAGTTGGTTGATGCGGCATTAGATGCGGCGCATATTACAATCAATAAAAACTCTGTACCAAATGACCCTATGTCACCATTTGTGACGTCTGGTATTCGTGTGGGTACGGCAGCGGCAACCACTCGTGGTTTCAATGAAGAAGATTGCACAAACTTAGCGACTTGGATGTGTGATGTGATTGATGCTTGTGACCAAGCAAATGAAACTTGGGATGAAACGGTTGTTGCGGATGTTCGCGCAAAAGTTTCTGCTTTATGTGAAGCCAAGCCTGTTTACAGATAATGTCGGCTGATTTCGATTCATTTTATAAAATCGAATATAGGTTGATTATCGCCTAAACAGAATATAAAAAACCACCAGGCCTGGTGGTTTTTTAGTTTTTAAAATTTAGAATTTTTTCAAAAAATATAAAGAAATTTATAGAAGAATTGATAAAAAATTATTAGATTTAATTTCGCGTTGAATGGGTAATCAATTAGCGTTAAATTAAATGTGATAAGACAAACTCAGGGAGTTTTTATGCACTGTCCTTTTTGTAATGCATCTGATACTAAGGTGATTGATTCACGCTTGGCAACGGAAGGGGTGCAGGTTCGACGTCGTAGAGAGTGTATCGAGTGCTCGGAACGTTTTACGACTTATGAGTCTGCGGAATTGTCTTTACCTCGTGTAGTGAAAAGTGATGGTAATCGCGAGAAATTTGATGAGGATAAAATCCGTCGTGGGTTGATTAAGGCCTTGGAAAAACGTCCGGTATCGAGCGACGCCATTGACCAGGTAGCCAGTCAAATGACCAAACGTTTGATGTCAGAAGGGGTTCGGGAGATTCCATCTTCACAACTAGGTGAATGGGTTATGGATGCTTTACGCGATTTGGATCAAGTCGCTTATGTCCGTTTTGCTTCAGTCTACCGCTCTTTTCAGGATGTAAACGCCTTTAGGGAAGAGATTGAGCGTTTAGTTAAGATGACTACCGCAAAGTAAAAACTCCAATCAAACTTATCAAGGATTAAACGTGTCTGCCACAACCTCTTCCGATTTGCGCTATATGCAGCAAGCTATCGATTTGGCGAAAAAAGGTTTGTATTCGACCAAACCGAATCCGGCTGTCGGATGTGTCTTGGTCAAAGATGGACAGGTTGTGGGAGAGGGTTGGCATCAGCGGGCAGGTCAGCCTCATGCGGAAAGGGTGGCGCTTGCTCAAGCAGGTGTTAATGCCAAAGGCGCAACCGCTTATGTCACTTTAGAGCCTTGTTCCCATTTTGGAAGAACACCACCTTGCGCCGACGGTTTGATTGAGGCTGAAGTGGCTCGTGTGGTTGTGGCGATGCAAGATCCTAATCCTATGGTCGCGGGGCAAGGCATAGAACGCATTAGAAACGCCGGTATTGAGGTATTGGTCGGAGTTTTGGAAGCGGAGGCTAAACAAATTAATTTAGGGTTTATTAGAAAGATGGAAAAGCAGCTACCTTTTGTTAGATTGAAAATGGCCAGTAGTTTAGATGGCCGTACCGCCATGGAAAATGGCGAAAGCCACTGGATTACTGGCGAAGAGTCTCGATTAGAGGTGCATAGAATGCGTGCTCGTTGTGGCGCCCTCATTACCGGAATTGGGACCGTATTGGCCGATAACCCGAGTTTAACGGTGCGTTTAAGCGATGAAGAACTGGCTAAGTTAAATTTAACCCAAGATAATTGTCATCCAATTCGGGTGGTGTTGGATCCTAATTTAAGCATGCCGTTAGATGCCAAGATGTTAGGTTTACCAGGTAGGACGATTTTAATGACTTCGCGTGAAACCGCTGAACGCAGTCCGGAAATCGTAGAAGCGATTGATGCTAAAGGTGTTGATATGGTCGCGGTTGCCGCAGAGGATGATCGTTTGGATATCGAATCTATTTTGCGTTATTTGGCTGAAGTAGAGCAGATTAATGATGTTATGGTTGAGTCGGGTGCGATTGTTGCCGGCGCATTTATACAGTCGGGCTTGGTGAATGAGTTGCACTGTTTTATTGCTCCTTCATTAATGGGGAATATGGCTAAACCGATGTTTGTTCTGCCTGGTATTGAAACGATGGCCGATAAAATCAATTTACGTATCCAATCCATCGATCGTTTTGGTGATGATGCTCGAATCGTTTTGGCATTAAAGGACTGAATTCATGTTTACAGGAATTATTCAAGCAGAGGGTTCGATTTCTAAGATAGAACCTCGTGATGGAGATTGGCGTATCACAATTCAAGTGGGTAAGCTTGATATGAGTGATGTGCAGATTGGCGATAGTATCGCCGCCAATGGTATTTGTTTAACGGCAATTGAGTTTGGCGACAACTACTATGTCGCCGATGTTTCTGGAGAAACCTTAACGGTGACGAACGCCGGTGATTGGTCAGTGGGTACGCCTGTGAATTTGGAAAAGGCGCTGACGTTGCAGGATAGATTGGGCGGCCACTTGGTTAGCGGCCACGTTGATGGTGTAGGGCATGTGAAGTCAATTTCTCAAGATGCACGTTCATGGCGTTATGAGGTTGAAGCACCTATTGAAATTTGCAAGTATATTGCCGCTAAAGGCTCGATTTGCATCAACGGAATCAGTTTGACGGTGAATCAGGTGGAGGGTTGCGTTTTTGGGGTGAATATTGTGCCGCATACCCGCCAAGAAACCACAATCAAACATCTGCAAGTAGGTTCAAGCGTCAATTTGGAAGTGGATTTGTTGGCTCGTTATTTAGAGCGCATGATGACTGCGCCACAAGCCAAACAAACGGGTACAATAACCGAACAATTTTTAGCAGAAAACGGATTTAAATAAAAATGCCATTGAATACAATAGAAGAACTTATCGCGGATTACAAACAAGGCAAAATGGTCATTCTAATGGATGATGAAGACCGTGAGAATGAGGGTGACCTTTTGGTTCCGGCAAGCACTTGCAATGCCGCTGATATTAACTTTATGGCGAAATACGGTAGAGGTTTAATTTGCCTAACTTTAACCAAAGAGCGTTGTAACCAACTGCATTTGCCTTTGATGGTGACGAATAATACCGATCAAAACGGTACTAATTTTACGGTTTCCATCGAAGCAGCTGAAGGGGTGACAACCGGGATTTCTGCTGGCGATAGAGCGGTTACGGTACAGACGGCGGTTGCTCCAGGTGCGGGACCGGCGGATATTGTCACTCCAGGACATATTTTCCCATTGATGGCTCAACCAGGTGGGGTTTTGACCCGTGCAGGCCATACCGAAGCAGGTTGCGATTTGGCACGTTTAGCGGGCTTCGAGCCGGCTTCTGTCATTGTTGAAATCATGAATGAAGATGGTTCAATGGCGCGTCGTGAAGATTTGGAAAGTTATGCTGCCGAACACGATTTGAAGATTGGTACGATTGCCGATTTGATTGAGTACCGTTTGCAAAATGAGAAAACCATTGAACGTGTTTCTGAATGTAAATTGCCAACACAGTTTGGTGATTTTAAGCTGATCGGTTATCAGGATGTACTTGAGCAGAAAGCGCATTTCGCTTTAGTTTACGGCACTATCGATAGTGAAAAACCGACGGCAGTACGTGTGCATATGCTGGATACTTTATGTGATGTGTTTGGCTCTCAGCGTCAAGAGTGTGGTTGGTCTTTAGATAAGGCTATGAAGCAGGTGGCGGAAGAGGGTTGTGGCGCCATTGTGGTTTTACGTAAGCATGAGGAAGCCGCAGAGTTGTTGGATAAGATTCAACAATATCAGATGAAGGATTTAGGCGTGAAATCACCTGACAGAATCGCAGAAGATGACACCAAAACCTATGGTTTAGGAGCGCAAATCATCGCTGATCTTGGAATTAAGAAGTTGAAAATCATCGGTTCAGCTTGGCGTATGACGGCTTTAAGCGGTTTCGGCCTTGAGATTACCGAAGTGGTTGAGAAAAAAGATTAACGGAACTCTGCTGACATGGTTGGATTGGAATGTTGAATTGATTCGGTTTTTTAATTCCGGGAAATGTGGCAAAATAGCGGATTAAATCGCTAATATAAAATAGATTAAGAGAAAAAATATGAAAATGGTAGAAGGAAACCTAAACGCCGATGGTATGAAAATCGGGTTTGTCGTAACGAGATGGAATAGTTTTGTCGTTGATCACTTGGTAAAGGGTTCCATTGAAACCATTGAAAGACACGGTGGTTCTTCGGATAACATCACTCAAGTTATGGTTCCAGGGGCTTTTGAAGTTCCTTTGGCCGTTGAGAAAATGGCTGCTTCTGGTAAATATGATGCGATTGTTGCGTTAGGTGCTGTTATTCAGGGTGGTACGCCACACTTTGATTATGTGGCTGGTGAAGCGACTAAAGGAATTAGCAGTGTGATGCTTAAGCATGGTATTCCTGTTGCATTTGGTATTTTGACGGTGAACTCAATTGAACAAGCAATTGAACGTGCCGGTACCAAAATGGGCAATAAAGGTGAGGAAGCAACGCTTTCGGCAATTGAAATGGTTAACGTATTGAAGAAGCTTTAATGAAGACAATTAAGGATATCCAGCCTGGTCAAGGCGAAGAAGTGGTTGAGAATGAAGGTCAGGTCGCTCCGCGAACTCAATCACGTCGTGTAGCTTTGCAGGCCTTATACCAATGGCAAATGACGAATGAAGAAATTCCTCAAATCATTAAGCAGTTCAATGAGGACGGGCTTCTAGAAGGTTTAGAGTTTGATTTCTTCAAAGAGCTTATTTCAGAAGTCTCTCAAAGTTCTGAAGCTCTTGATGCTCTGTATGCTGATTATCTTGATAGATCGGTAGCGCGTATCGACCCTGTTGAGCGTGCGATTATGCGTATGGGTGTGTATGAGTTGCAGTCTAAGATTGAAATTCCGTATAAAGTCGTCATCAACGAAAGTGTTGAGCTTGCCAAACGTTTTGGCGCTGAAGAAAGTCACAAGTATGTTAACGGAATCTTGGATAAGGCGGCTAAACAGTTGCGTGCCGCAGAATTCGCTTAACTGACGTAGATTTTTAGATGTTAAAACAGTTTGGCTTTCGCCTTGTTTTCAAAGCCTCGCATTCGGTGCGGGGCTTTTTTTATTTAGGCCTTTAAATTGTTCAATGGTATTAGTGTGATTGAGAGTGTTTTGAACGAGGTTCAGAGAAATCTTGACTGCATATCCGTTATTGATTTTATGAAAAGGTCTTGTGGTAACTAGAAGAAGTATGGATAGATGGCTTCAGAATTTGAATTAATAAACAGTTGTTTTCTGCCTTTGTCCAAAGGGTTGCAAGCCAATGAGCTTGGTATTGGTGATGATGGTGCGGTTTTGAATGTGCCTGCCAATCACCAGTTGGTTGTGGTTACCGACACCTTGGTGAGTGGAGTACATTTTCCTGAAGAGACCAATGCTTATGATATTGCCTGGAAAGCTTTGGCGGTTAATTTAAGTGATTTGGCGGCTATGGGTGCCGAACCGGGTTTTTTCTCTTTGGCGCTGACTTTGCCCAATAATGAACAGGCCTGGTTGGGTGAGTTTGCTCGAGGTTTAACAGCAATCAGTGAACAGTATTCCATCCCGTTAATTGGTGGTGACACCACCAAAGGGCATTTAACGGTAACGGTCACTGCACAAGGTTGGGTCGAGCAGGGGAAGGCGGTACGCCGTTCAGGTGCTCAATGTGATGATTTGATTTGTGTTACCAATACTATTGGAGATGGCGCTTTAGGTTTGAAAGTGGCGCAAAACAGTTTGCCAAGACAGGTCGATAACGCTTTAAGCGCCGAAGAAAAAAGCTTTTTGTTGGCTGCGTTAAACCGTCCGATCCCGCAACTTTTATTGAGCCGGCTGTTGAGTGATTATGCGAACAGTGCGATTGATATTTCAGATGGACTATTAGCGGATATGGGGCATATCTTCGAGCAATCAACCCCAGGTTTGAATGCTGAAATTGAGTTAGGTCAAATCCCTCTTTCAAGCGCTACCCAAAAGTATATTGATAAAACCCAAGATTGGACGACGATTTTAACGGGTGGTGATGATTATCAGCTTTGTTTCACCATGCTTGAAGATGACTTTAAAACGATGCACGAAAAAGCTTCAAAAATCGGTGTTGAGCTCACGGTTATCGGCCGGGTGATTGAAAGTGTTTCACCTGTACTATTGCAAGATGGTGAGGTTTTTAATCAGCAGGGTGGAGAACTCAAAGGTTATTTGCACTTTTGACGGATTATCCTTGTTGCGAGAAAATTTTCTGTTTGAATGTTTGCTGAACAAGATTGCTTTTGTGTGATTTCAGAGCACAAAAAAATGCCCGGTTTTTGTCATAAAGCCGGGCATTTTTCGATAAAGCAAGGAGATAACTTAATTTGATTTCAATAGGTTATTTACTATTAAGCGCTCTTCTTGCCGCAACACCTTTTGATAAGGTTTCTAGAACGGTCAAACTATCATCCCAGTCTAGACAAGCATCGGTGATGCTTTGACCATAGTTAAGCGGTTTGCCTGGTTCAACATCTTGACGGCCACCGACTAGGTGGCTTTCAACCATCGCACCCATAATGTAAGGTGAGCCGTTAGCAAGTTGTTCAGCAATGGATTCCGCCACGACCAGTTGTCTTTCGTGTTGCTTGCTGCTGTTTGCATGGCTACAGTCAATCATCAGCTTATCTTCCACTTTAGCAGCTTGTAGCTGGTTGACGGCATCCGCTACGAATTCCGCTTCATAGTTAGGGCCTTCGTTTCCGCCACGAAGAATCACGTGACAGTCTTCATTACCGCTGGTTTCAAAGATGGCTGAGTGGCCGTCTTTGGTCATGGACATGAAGATGTGTGGGTTGTTTGCAGCACGGATAGCGTCAACGGCGATTTTAAATCCTCCATCGGTTCCATTCTTGAAACCAACCGGGCAAGAAAGGCCTGATGCAAGTTCACGATGCCCCTGACTTTCTGTTGTTCGTGCGCCGATAGCCCCCCAAGAGATCAGGTCGGCTACATATTGAGGTGAGATTAGATCTAAGAATTCTGTTGCTGCAGGAACCCCCATGTCATTGACGTCACGTAGTAACTCACGCGCTAAACCTAACCCTTTATTGATTTCAAAAGATTCGTTCAAACCTGGATCATTGATTAACCCTTTCCAGCCAACCGTTGTTCTTGGTTTTTCAAAATAGACACGCATGACAATAAGAAGGGTGTCTTTATAGTGTGCGATTTGCTCTTTCAATTTTTTTGCGTATTCACGAGCCGCTCCAGTATCGTGGATAGAGCAAGGTCCAATCACCACTAAAAGTCGATCATCACGACCTGCAAGGATGTTGTGAATCTGTTGACGTGTATCGTATACCGTTTGAGCGGCCATTTCGGTAAGAGGGAATTCATCATGCAATTCACGAGGTGGGCGAACTTCTGTGATGTTCTTGATGCGTAAATCATCTGTTTGATACTGCGTCATTTTAAAACCTTAATCATCAATTGGGTTGTGTGCTTAATACTGCGTTTTGCGTCGTGCTTTATAGTGTTTAAAAGCTCGGCCGGATTTCATTGTAAGCGTCTATTTTGCAGGATTTTTTATGCTAAATTTTGTGCTTACCAAAACTCGTTTTATTGGACGAAATATTATGCCATCTTATGAAGGAGTTTGCTTAATGAATTCATCTAATTGGCTGGGAAAATGCAGGAAATTATAGTGATTTGCTTGATTTGTTTTAAAGTAAGCGGTGCTGGCGGTGTTTTGAATGAAAACATGATTCTAAAAATTACGAAAAAACTGCATTTATGATGGGCAATGTAACAATTTATTGTGTTAGAATTTAAAGGTTTGAAATTCTGGATATGGGCTAGAAAAGTGCAGCACTGTAAATATGTTATCGAAGGCGTCACAGAAGATGGGCGCAAATTTAGACCAAGTGATTGGATTGACCGTATTTCATCTATGGGCGCAAGCTATGAGATGCAGCGTTTGGTTTATTCGGATCTGCTCCATCCTGAACTGTACGAAGGGCAGAAATGTTTGATTATTGATACGACTTTGGAGCAGAAGAATCCAGGAATGTTCCAGTATGTTATGAATTTTGTCAAAAGCAATAAGTTGAAGATGACCCAGGTGTGTGAATTGGTAGAGTCTAAGTTAGGTGCGTAATCGCATAATGACTAACTTAAGGACTAACGAATCAGGTTTTCATAATCGGTTTGGAATGTAGTTTTCGCTGTTTTCTCGAGTTTAAAAAAACTGTTGTTGTGCCGTGTTTAGCGGATGTTTTTTTGATGATTAAAATTTAGCCCTAAATAAAAAAGCGCCTTAGGCGCTTTTTTTATGTCTGAAATTTTTGCTTTATTTTTTTGGTGTGCTTAGAAAATATTGGGTCCAAAAAACAAAGTTGCCCAGCCTGCAATGGCAAGAAAAGGCCCAAATGCCATAAGGGTATTTCGATCACGGGTTTTGAGCATGATTCCAATAAGGCTGATCAAAATGCTGGTTACAGCGGCAATCAGAATGATTTGTGGGAGCGCGATAAAGCCAAACCAAGCTCCTAAAGCCGCGAGTAATTTAAAGTCTCCGTATCCCATGCCTTCTTTTCCGGTGAGCAGTTTGAAGCTGTGAAAGACTACCCATAGTAAAAGGTATCCAATGGCCGCACCCCAGATGGCGTCAATAGGGGTGGCAAATAAAGTTTGTGTATTGAGGAGTAAGCCAAGCCAGAGCAGGGGTAGGCTCAGGTTGTCTAAGATTAATTGATGTTCGTAGTCAATCACAAAAATGGCGATTAAAATCCAGCTGAATAAGGTGGCGGCTATGCCTTCGGTTGTTAAGCCGAATTGCCACATGCAGGTAATGGTGATTATGGCGGTTAATGCTTCAATCAGAGGGTAACGTGCTGAGATTTTGGTTTTACAATTGTGGCATCTACCTTTGGTTGCAAGCCAGCTGAAAAGGGGGATGAGGCGATACCAGGGAAGGGTGGCATCACATTGTGGGCATTTGGAGCCTCCTAGGCTAATCTCTTTTAGCTGTTCCTCTTCTTCTAACATCATGATTCGAGGAAGTCGCCAGGTTAACATGGATAAGAAACTGCCGATTACAAGCCCAAGAATGCCGCTGAAAATGAGAAGTTGAGAGGTGCTGAGTGTTGTCATGGTTTAGCCTGTTGTTATTTTGTTGCTTATTGTTGTTTATAAATGTGTTGGATGAGGGGGTGTTCTTTAGGGTTATCTGTTTTGTAACTGTATCAAAAACTGACTCTGTAACCTAGATTATTGGGGTTAAATTGTCTTAATGAGGGTAGTGGTTTTTTTGTTAGTTACTATGTAGCTGCTAGTTGTTGGCTTAACTCTAAAAAATATGGTTAAAACCATCGCTTCTGTCTAAATCTAGTGTTAATTGTTATACGAATTCCTTTATAATAACTCGTTTATTTATTTTTAATCTGCTTTCGGTTTACAGGAAAGTCCAACAAGGTTGAACTCCGTGTCTTTTTTTAAGCGTTATTTGATAGCTGGCTTGTTAATCTGGTTGCCTTTGGGTGTGACTATTGCCGTCATCAAATTTTTGGTTGATTTATTCGACCAGTCTTTGTTGTTGATCCCTTATGCTTATAGACCAGAAACCCTGCTGGGTGTGAATATCCCAGGTATTGGTGTGGTTCTGTCTTTCTTGTTGATTTTATTCACCGGTTTTGTGGTTGCTAACTTCTTAGGTAGTAAGATTGTAGAGATATGGGAGTCTTTTTTATCTCGTATCCCTTTGGTTCGTTCCATTTACAATGCGGTCAAACAAATTGCAGAAGCGGTATTTGGTTCCGGCGACCAAATGTTTGAAAAGGCCTATTTGATTGAATATCCTCGAAAAGGTCTGTGGACTTTGGCGTTTCAAACAGGGACGCATCAGGGTGAAGCTCAGCAGAAAACTCAAATGGGTGATACGGTTAATTTGTTTGTACCGACAACACCCAATCCAACTTCGGGGTTTTTTATCATGGCCTCAAGACATGAAATTATTGAGTTGGAAATGAGTGTAGATGACGCTTTGAAGATGGTCATCTCTGGTGGTGTGGTTGTCCCAGGCATGAAGAATGGTTTTGCTAAAAACCAGACAAAGAAAATTGAGAATTCCTCTGAAGAGACTCCAGCGATTGATCCAAAATAACCCGTTTTATTGAGGTTGTTGAGATTGTCATGCTTGGATTTTGTTTAGAAATATAGTTTATTTTTAGTGGTTGCTTTACAACACTTGTTCTAAGTGTTTAGGTGACCAAAGCGATTTAAAACAGCGAGAGCTGTGAAATTAAAAGGGTTTAAAGAGTATGCGTACGCAGTATTGTGGGCAAGTTACAGAATCATTTATTGACCAAACAGTAACCGTTGCAGGTTGGGTGCATCGTCGCCGTGACCACGGTGGGGTTATCTTTATCGATTTACGTGACCGTGAAGGTTTGGTGCAAGTGGTGGTTAACCCTGATACAGCGGAAGTATTTGCTAAAGCGGAGCGTTTGCGTTCTGAGTGTGTATTGCAGATTACCGGTAAAGTCATTCCACGTACAGAGGGTACAATCAACCCTAATATGACAACGGGTAAAATTGAAATCGTTGCCAGCGAGCTGAATGTCTTGAGTATGGCTGAGCCTATTCCATTTCAGTTGGATGATAAGAATGTGGGTGAAGAGACTCGTCTAAAATATCGTTATATCGATTTACGTCGTGATGAGATGCAACAGACCTTGATGTTGCGTTATAAGGTGACTCGTTCAATGCGTCGTTATTTAGATGACAATAACTTCATGGATATTGAAACACCAATCCTAACCAAGTCAACACCAGAAGGTGCGCGTGACTACTTGGTGCCAAGTCGAACTCACCAGAACAAATTCTTCGCTTTGCCGCAGTCTCCACAGCTATTCAAGCAGTTGTTGATGATGTCAGGTTTTGACCGTTACTATCAAATCACACGTTGTTTCCGTGATGAGGATTTACGTGCCGACCGTCAGCCTGAATTCACCCAGTTGGATATCGAAACTTCATTTATGGAAGAAGATGCGGTAATGAATTTGATGGAAGGGCTAACCAAAACCATCTTCAAAGAAACGATTGGTCATGAGTTTGAAGGCGACTTCCCTCGTATGCCTTATTCCGAAGCGATTCAAAAGTACGGTATTGACCGTCCTGACTTGCGTATTGATATGCAGTTAGTCGATATCGCTGATTTGTTGCAAGATATCGAATTCAAAGTCTTTGCCGCACCCGCTAAAGACCCGAAAGGTCGTGTTGTAGCCCTTAAGGTTCCTGGCGCAGGTTCTATGAGCCGCAAAGAGATTGACGAATACACCAAGTTTGTGGGTATCTACGGTGCAAAAGGTTTGGCTTATATCAAGGTGAATGATTTATCTGCGGGTATTGATGGTTTGCAGTCGCCGATTGTTAAATTCTTCCCAGACCAGGTTATGGATATCATGCAACGTGTCGGTGCGCAAGATGGTGATATCGTATTCTTTGGTGCGGATAACGCTAAAGTCGTTAACGATGCGTTAGGGGCTTTGCGTGTTAAGATTGGTGAAGATTTAGGGATGCTTAACGGCAAGTTCAAACCGGTATGGGTGGTTGACTTCCCGATGTTTGAAGCGGATGAAGAAACGGCTCGAATGACGGCGATTCACCATCCATTCACGCAACCAAAAGCGACCACGGAAGAGATTCTAAACCACGATGAACCTGAACAGATGTTGTCTAAAGCGTATGACTTGGTTATCAACGGGTTGGAAGTCGGTGGTGGTTCGGTACGTATTCACGATACCAATATGCAAGCAGCCGTCTTTAAATTATTAGGCATTTCAGATGAAGAGGCGCAAGATAAGTTTGGCTTCCTATTGAACGCATTGAAGTACGGTTGTCCTCCGCATGCGGGTATGGCATTTGGTTTGGATCGTTTGGTGATGATTCTTGGGGATATCGATTCCATTCGTGATGTAATCGCTTTCCCTAAAACCCAGTCTGCGGCCTGTCTATTAACTGAAGCACCAGGCCTGGTCGATAACGCACAGCTTGCTGAGTTGGCTCTACGTTTTAGAAAGCCAGCACGTGGTGAAGCTTAAACCTTTTAAGTCTGAGTGAAGAGAGTTTAGCCATGGCGCAATCAATAAGCGATACACAGCAACAAAAAGCCCAGGAAAAGGCGTTGAACATTCCTGTGCAGCTGGAGTCGCGTATTCAGAAGTTGGCGGCTGATGCGCCAACTCAACCTTGGTTGAATGAGCAGCAAAAGACGGCTTTGAAAGCTGAAATCAAGCAGTTGTTAAAGGATAATAATGCGCAATTGGTTGCCCATTATTATGTGGATGATGAGTTGCAGGCTTTGGCGGAGGAAACCGGCGGTGTGGTTGCCGACTCTCTGGAGATGGCGAATTTCGGAGCACAGTCCACAGCAGACATGTTGGTGGTTTGTGGGGTGCGTTTTATGGGTGAAACCGCCAAAATGCTTAGCCCGGAAAAAACCGTACTCATGCCTGATTTGGATGCCACCTGTTCATTGGATGTTGGCTGCCCGGCAGATGAATTTGCGGCGTTTTGCGCTCAATACCCTGACTACACCGTGGTGGTTTATGCTAACACCAGTGCTGAAGTCAAGGCCATTGCGGATTGGGTGGTAACCTCTGGTAATGCATTGCAGATCGTCAATCATTTAAAAGAGCAGGGTAAAAAGATCATTTGGGCACCTGACCGTCATTTAGGTGACTGGATTGAGAAACAGACGGGTATCGAGATGATCCGTTGGCAAGGGCATTGTATTGTTCATGACGAATTCAAAACCTTTGAACTCGAAGCGTTAAAACAGAAACACCCCAAAGCAAAAGTTTTGGTACATCCCGAATCCCCCTCTGAAGTGGTGGATTTGGCGGATGTTGTCGGTTCAACCAAAGTGTTGCTGAATGCGGTTGAATCGATGCCGGATGAAGAGTTTATCGTCGCAACCGATTACGGTATTTTTTATAAAATGCAGCAAACGGCACCACACAAAAAGCTCTATATTGCGCCGACCGGTAGCAAAGTACAGTCTTGTAATAGTTGTGCACACTGTCCATGGATGGCGATGAACGGTTTAGAGAATCTTCGCGATTGCATTAAAAACCGTACTGGTGAAATCCATATTGCAGAACCCATTCGCCAAAAGGCCTTGGTTTCGTTACAAAGAATGCTCGATTTTTCTCGAAAAGCAGGTTTGGTAAAATCCAAGTGATTTTGGTTAAATGTTAAGCGGGTGTTTATGCCCGCTTTTTTATGGCCTAATTTAAATCAACCAGGCCTGGTCAGAGGTGTTTTTTGGCAAAGTTAAAACGTATTTTAGGTATTGACCCTGGGTCTCGCAAAACCGGTTTTGGAGTTGTGGAATCGGGGCGCTATTCTGCCAAGTATTTAGTGAGTGGAGTCATTCGAGTCGAGAAATTCTCCGGTGCGCAACGCCTGAAAAACATCTTTGAATCCATTTGCCAGATTATCGACCAATATCAACCCGATGTGATGGCGGTTGAAAAAGTCTTTGTCTATAAGAACCCTAAATCAGCGATTACCTTGGGGCAGGCACGAGGCGTCATCTTATGCGCCGCGGCGATTAAGAATGTAGAGATTATGGAATACACGCCGACCCAAATCAAAAGCACCATTGTGGGTAAAGGGCATGCCAATAAAGACCAGGTGCAATATATGGTTCAAAACTTACTGAAATTGACCGACAAACCTCAAGAAGATGCGGCAGACGCTCTAGCCTGTGCCTTATGTCACGACCGTTATATGTCTTTGGGGATTGATGCCGAATTGATTTCCAAAGGTACCAAGTTCTAGGAGAAGATGAAAAGTGATTGGCTTTTTAAGAGGTAATTTAGTTCAAAAAATGCCGCCAATGTTATTGCTGGATGTCAATGGTGTCGGTTATGAGATAGAGGCTCCGATGTCGACGTTTTATCAGCTGGAGTCGGTGGATGACTCTGTCACGATTCTCACGCATATGCATGTCCGTGAAGATGCCATGCTGTTGTTCGGCTTTGCCACTGAATCGGAACGAGTTCTGTTTAAAACCTTGATTAAGGTCAATGGTGTAGGCGCTAAGATGGCATTGGGTATTTTGTCGGCCATGTCGGTCAATGAGTTTTGTAGTTATGTGGATACCGGGGATATTTCGGCATTGACACGTATTCCTGGTGTGGGTAAAAAAACCGCTGAACGGCTACAGATCGAAATGCGTGATCGCCTCAAGCCGATTGTAGAATCTGGGCTATTGAATTATCAACCGATTAGTGACTCATCATCCAAGCAAACATCGATTCCAACAACCGGTTTTGCGAGCTCAATACAACAGTCAGCTTGTGAGGCATTGATTGCTTTAGGATACAAAAATAACCAGGCAGAAAAAATGGTTGCAGGGGTCTTTGAAGAGGGGTTAACATTGGAAGCCATTATTAAACGGGCCTTACAAGGGGTGAAACTTTAGATGATTGAAACAGACCGTATTATCGGCAGTCAAGAGACTGAGGATGACATCTATAGTATCCCTACGGTACGCCCGCAGCAGATAGACGAATACATTGGCCAGACCGCTGTAAGAGAGCAGCTTCAACTCTCTATGGATGCGGCCAAAATGCGCAATGAAGCTTTGGATCATGTGCTGCTTTATGGGCCACCAGGCCTGGGTAAAACCACTTTGTCCAATATCATTGCACAAGAGATGGGGGTGACTTTACGTCAGACATCAGGGCCGGTGATTGAAAAGCCCGGTGATTTGGCTGCGATTTTGACACGTTTAGAGCCGCATGACGTTCTGTTTGTGGATGAGATTCATCGCTTAAGTCCGATTGTAGAAGAGGTCTTATACCCGGCAATGGAAGATTTCCAGATCGATATCGTTATCGGTGAAGGGCCTGCTGCACAAAGTGTCAAGATTGATATTCCGCCTTTTACCTTGGTTGGTGCAACGACAAGAGCAGGCCTGCTGACTTCACCTTTGCGTGACCGTTTCGGTTTGGTTCAGCGTTTGGAGTTTTATAGCGATGATGAGCTGACACAGATTGTGACACGTTCAGCTTCTATCTTGGGGATGCACTCAGAAGCAGAAGGGGCTCGGGAAATCGCGCGCCGCTCTAGAGGGACACCACGTATCGCAAACCGTCTATTGCGTAGAGTGCGCGATTACGCTCAAGTGAAAGGTAATGGTGTGATAACCCAGTCGATTGCCGATTTGGCGTTGAATTTATTAGAGGTCGATTCGTTGGGGCTAGACAAAATGGATAGACGTTTTTTGGAAACCTTGATCCATAAGTTTGAAGGCGGCCCTGTCGGGATTGATAGTATGGCTACCGCTTTAGGTGAAGAACGTGGAACGATTGAAGATGTGATCGAACCTTTTTTGGTTCAGCAGGGGTTCTTGGTTAGAACCTCAAGAGGTCGTATGGCCACTTCACATGCTTATCGCCATCTAAATTTCGAAGAATCGTAATGGCTTATTTTAAATGTAAATTAATTACATTAGGTTAAAATTGGTCAAGAAATACGTTAGAATGATGTGCACGATATAAACTGATTTTTAAAATTAATTCTCCAGATATTGGAAAGAGATACTCATGAACGATAGTGATTTAATTGAAATTATATTAACGGCCAGTCCTGTAGTGCAAACGGTAATGGTGTTGCTGGCCATCATGTCATTAGCGGCTTGGTCGGTGGCTTTTGCAAAGTCTTATCAAGTCCGTAAAGCGTTACGTGAAGCCAAACAGTTTGAAAAAATATTTTGGGAAACTCAAGAATTATCGAGCCTTTATCATCAAGTAGAATCTAACCGCCATGATGCGGCGGGTTTGGCGCTTATCTTTGCGGATGGTTTTAAAGAGTTTGCCCGTTTAAAGCAACAGGGTGTGCAAGAGGCGGCGGATTTGGTTTCTGGTGCCCAAAGAACGATGAAAATTGCCTTTTCAAGACAGTCGGATGCATTGGAAAACCACCTGTCTTTATTGGCTACGGTCGGTTCATCGGCGCCTTATATCGGTTTGTTCGGAACCGTATGGGGCGTTATGCACGCTTTCCAATCATTGGGCGACGTCCAGCATGCCACTTTAGCCGCGGTTGCGCCGGGTATTTCAGAAGCGTTGATTGCGACCGCTATCGGGCTGTTTGCCGCTATTCCAGCGGTAATTGCCTATAACCGTTTAACGAATAAAGTCGACCGTCTGCTCAACGAATATGAGAACTTCTCTGAAGGGTTTTTAACAATTCTACACCGCCAAGCGCATAGTGTTTGAAAGAGCGTATAACGAGTTGATTTTAAGTGGTATCTAGGAAAGACAATGCAGAATGGTTTTCGTAGTAGTAGAAGCAAAAAACGCCTAATGGCTGAAATCAATGTCGTGCCATACATTGATGTCACTTTAGTGTTGCTGATTATCTTTATGGTCACGGCTCCCATCGTGCAGCAAGCGGTAACCGTCAGCCTGCCGCAAACACCTGAAGTGACTAAGCCATCAACGCCGGTAACCGAGGAAAACAAACCTTTTGTCATTACGGTCACCAACGATGGTTTGTATAAGACCTCCGAGCAGCCTGAGATGACCTTAAGCGGCCAGGATTTAGAGACTTTAGTTGCCGAAGTTATGGCGCGTTCACAATTAAATCAACAACCCATTTATATTCAAGGTGACCGAGCCGCACCCTACGGTAAAGTTGTGCATATATTTGTTTTGTTGAAGGCAAATGGTGTTGAGAACGTCTCATTAATGACAGAACCTGAGTTGGTGAAGCCCTAATGTTAAAATTTATTTCTAAACATCCTGTTTCGGTCTTTTTGGCGTTCATGCTGCACATCGCGATTGTGGGTGCATTCAGTATTAACTGGAATTCAAAGGAAGTGATTAAAGTCTCTTCGCAGGGTGAGCAAGACAACCAGCCTCCGCAACATGTAAAACAAATCGCCCAGCTAGAACCTATGAAAACCTTTACGGTGGATGCGAGCCAGGTTCAAGCTCAGCTAAGTAAGCTTAAGGAACAGCAAGAAGCCAAACGTTATGAACAGAAAATGCTGGCGGCTAAGACAGACCAAGAGCGTGAGCGTTTGAAGGAACTGCAAAAGAAACAAGAAATCGAAAGAGCCAAAGCGGATAAGGCCAAACAGCAGGCTGAAGAGCAGAAGCGCAAAGCTGAAGCCGAGCGTAAGAAGACGGAAGAAGCGAAACGTTTAGCTTTGGTTGAAAAGAAAAAAGCGGATGAAGAGCGTAAAAAAGCCGAACAAGCTAAAAAAGCGGCTCTAGATGCGGAAAAGCAAAGTAAAGCCGCTAAAGAGAAGGCCGCTCTGGCAGAAAAACAGCGTTTGGAAGAAGAGAAGAAAAAGAAAGTCTTAGAGAAAGAGTTGGCGAAAAAAGCGGAAGAGAAGAAAGCGTTGGAGAAAGCGGCCATTGAGGCGCAACGCCAAAAAGAACAGCAGGAAGCGGCGGCTGCGTTACAGCGTCAATTGGATGAAGAAGCGGCTGAGTTGAGAGCGGCACAAAAACGTAAGCAAATGCTCTCATTAAGAGAATCTTACATTTCATCGATTACCGCTAAAGTCAAAGACAACTGGAGAACGCCGGCTCGAATCTCTCCTGATGCTCAGTGTGATTTAAAGATTACGCAGTCACCTGGTGGGAATATTACCAGTGTTAAGGTGCTGAACTGTAATAAAGAAGCCACCAAGCAGTTTAAAGAAGCGGCGGAAAAAGCGGTTTACCGTGCTGAACCTCTCCCAGCTCCACCGGTTAAAGAGTTGTTTGAACGTGAAATTACCTTTGAGTTTAAACCATAGCCGCATTGTTTGATGCTGTATTTAAACGTTGTTCGAGTATCATGAAACTATACAAACAAACTAACAGGCCTGGTTTTATAATTTTACCAGGCCTGGTTAGTTTTCTAGGCGTTCTGTCAATTAAACGATAGAAAGTGTTCTAAATAATTAAATCAAAATGAATGGTGATTCCTTTGCATTTACAGTCAAAACTAAATCTTAAAATTCAATCCATTGTATTGAGTGTGTTATTGGTTTTTTCATTACCCGCTTGGTCAGAGTTAACAATCGAAATCAATGAAGGTTACGAAAATGCATTGCCGATAGCGGTTGTGCCATTTGGTTTTGAAGATGCCGCCACTATGGCCAATCAGCCGAATTTGTCTAAGCCGGTTTCATCACAAGGTGCACCTGTTGATATTGCTTCTGTGGTTGCGGCCGATTTACGAAGAAGTGGGCGCTTTAGCCCTATTTCAAGAGATTCATTGCCTGCTTTGCCAACGGATATCGATGCCATCAACTTTGATGATTGGAAAGCGCTTGATTTAGATAACATGCTTATCGGTAAAGTGGTCTCTCAAGGTAATGACCTTTATCAAATTGATATGCGGTTTATGGATGTTTTGCGTAAAAACCAGGTGATTGGAAAACGTTGGAGTGGTATCCACAAAGACAGTTTAAGACAAATCGCCCATCAAATCAGTGATTTGATTTACGAAGAGTTAACCGGGGTAAGGGGGGCTTTCAACACCCAAATCGCTTATGTGACACTACGTAAGGTAGGTGGTAAAAGACTTTATACCCTTGAAATCGCCGATGCGGATGGCTTTAATCCCCAACCGATTTTAAAGTCCAAGATGCCGATCATGTCTCCAAGTTGGTCCCCGGATGGGAGTAAGTTGGCCTATGTGTCATTTGAAAGTGGGCGTTCTAATATCATTGTGCAAAGTTTAGATGGTAAGTACCGAAAAGTGATTGCCAGCTATAAAGGGATTAATGGCGCTCCAGCGTGGTCTCCGGATGGCACGCAGATGGCGCTAACGCTTTCAAAGGATGGTAGTGCCGATATCTATATTATGAATTTGGCGACGCAAAAGTTACGCCGTTTAACACGTAACTGGTCAATTGAAACTGAAGCGACGTGGGCGGCAAACGGCAATTCGATTTTCTTCAATTCTGATCGTCGTGGTCAACCTCAAGTCTTTCAGGTGTTCTTGGATACCGGCGAGATTCGCCGTGTCACCTATGAGGGTAAATACAACGCTAACCCTGAAATCTCTCCCGATGGCCGTTATCTAGCCGTGGTAAACGGTAATGGTGGATTTCATATTGCAATACAGGATTTATATACCAATGAATTTTCAGTGTTGACCAACACTTATTTAGACGAGTCTCCAACCTTTTCACCTAATGGCGAGATGATTCTGTATGCGATGAATAAAAATGGTAGAGGTGAGTTGGCGGTGGTTGCAATCGATGGTAAGACCTCACAGACACTCAAAGTGAAAGATGGTGAAGTACGTGAGCCTGCTTGGGGTCCGTATTTGGTGAAATGATTTCGCTGGTAGAACCCATTTCCATATATGAACATTCAAAACTTAAGCATTAAAATTAACACACAAATTAACCGATGAGGTTTCAAATGCATACATTACAAAAACTCTTTTCTATTGCGGCAATCTCTTTACTTGCGGCCTGTAGTTCAACTCCGGACAAAGCTGGCAGTGGCATGAATGACCCTGAAGTGACTACGGATACCGCACCTGGTGTTGGTGGTGACTCTGCCAATGGTGTTGAAGTGATTCCGGCAAGTGGTTCTCAGGCTGGTGGAGAAAATCTAGGAACAGGGCAATCTTTAGATGAGATGAAGATGGTGGATGTGGACTCCATTTACCCACCGATTATCTACTTTAAATACGATCAGTACGACTTAGATGATAAAGCAACGGATATTGTACGTTATCACGCCGATATCCTTATGGCGAACCCTAAACAAAAAGTGGTTTTGAAAGGGCATACCGATGAACGTGGAACCCCTGAATATAACTTGGCGTTAGGTGAGAAAAGAGCCCAGGCCGTGGCTCAGGCGATGATGTTGTTTGGTGTGCAACAAGAGCGCATTGAAGTGGTCAGCTTTGGTGAGGAGCAGCCAGAAGATGTACAAAGTAATGAAATAGCATGGCAGAAAAACCGTCGTGTAGAAATCGTAATCAAATAAGGATTGGTAATGCGTAATTTTGTTTTAATTTCAGCCGTTTCTGTTCTAAGTCTAAGTGTAGCCCTGCCAGCAAAGGCCGTTGAGGGTGCCACCTTAGATCAGCGTGTGAAACGTTTGGAACGCATGCTGGAAAATCCTGTCCTGTTGCAATTAAGTCGTCGGTTAGGTGAGCAACAGCGAGATATCCAATCATTGCAAGATGAGAACGATCGTTTGAAACGTGAACTTAAAAACCTAAGAAGTTTGATGGATAAGCGTTATAAAGAGAGTGATGAGCGTTTCAGTGCTTTAGAAGGTGGTGTCGCTTTCAACAAGAATCAAGATGAGCGAGCTGGCAGTCGTGATTCAAGTATGGATTCCAGTGCCGATTCAGACCCAAGTAAACAGGTTCAGGTTGCTGTAACTCCATCAGCGCAGAAAGGTGGTGTGAGTGACAACTCTAAAGCGGATTCAGCGGTTAAAGATTCGGTGAATGAAAATTCTATTACCGAAAATTCAAAAGCAACTGAAGCAGCATCCGATTCAGTTAATGTCGCTTCAGCAACATTAGCCACGGCTGATAAGCCTGTTGCGGCCACAGAAGGTCAAGCGGTCTCGATGCCGATTAAAACACGTACACCAACTGAGTTGGAAAAAGAGCAATATAAAGAGGCCTTTGCGTTAATGAGAGCCTCTAAATACGAAGCGTCGATTAAGTCGTTTCAGGAATTTTTAAACAATTATCCTGAGAGCGATTTAGCGAGTAATGCGGCTTATTGGAGTGGTGAAGGCTATTTGATTAAAGACCAAAACCAGGCGGCATTAGACGCTTTTATGCTGGTGATAGAGCGTTACCCGGATTCATCAAAAGTTCCTGATGCGAAACTTCGTGCCGGTGATGCGTATGATCGTTTAGGGCAAATAACGGAAGCCAAAAAATTATATCAGGACATCATCGACAGTCGTCCACATAGCAAGGCCGCTAAAAATGCGCAGAAGCGTTTGGAGAGTTATTGATGTCGCAAACGCAAAACAGTCAATCACAAGAACATTCGGTTTCACCTCAAAAAGCCGTTGTGTTGCTCTCAGGAGGGTTGGATTCAGCCACCGTATTGGCGATTGCCACTGCACAAGGTTATGAGTGCCATACCATGAGTTTTGATTACGGTCAGCGGCATCGTGCAGAGTTGGATGCGGCTGAAAAGTTGGCGGTGCAGCTGGGGGCTAAAACACATCGCGTTATGAATATGGACATGCGGGCGATTGGTGGCTCTGCGTTAACCGACAGTTCCATTGATGTCCCGGTAGGCGGGGTGGAAGAGAATGAAATTCCTATCACCTATGTGCCGGCACGAAATACGGTGTTTTTATCTTACGCTTTAGGTTTGGCAGAGGTCTTACAGGCCGATCACGTGTTTATCGGTGTCAACGCGGTAGATTACTCAGGTTACCCTGATTGCCGTCCGGAGTACATAGCCGCTTTTGAAGTCCTGGCCAATTTAGCAACCAAAGCGGGGGTTGAAGGGCATAAAATGCATATCCAAACTCCGTTGATTGATTTGAGCAAAGCGGAAATTATCCAACAAGGCATCAAAAATGGTGTGGATTACAGTTTAACGGTATCTTGCTATCAGGCGGATGAGTTGGGGCGTGCTTGTGGGGTTTGTGATTCATGTCGCTTGAGAAAACAAGGGTTTAGCGACGCTGGTGTGCCAGATCCAACGATATATCAGCCTTAATCCCCGTCTGAGTCAGATAAAAAAGTTCAAATAAATGTTAAATAATTGTCAAAAGGACTTGCACACTTTTGACAGGCTTGTATAATACGCCCCATTCCAAGCGGGTCGTTAGCTCAGCTGGTAGAGCAGTTGGCTTTTAACCAATTGGTCGAGCGTTCGAATCGCTCACGACCCACCATTTATTTTTGGGTTTGTTTGGAAACAATTTGTATTGAGCTTATCATACGATTATGGGTCGTTAGCTCAGCTGGTAGAGCAGTTGGCTTTTAACCAATTGGTCGAGCGTTCGAATCGCTCACGACCCACCATATTCTAAACCCCGTTTTTCAATAGAAAAACGGGGTTTTTTATTGTCTAGGATTTATCCTATTTAATTCCCATTTAATTTCCCTCTCTAAGAACAGCAATCAGTGGCAATGTCGTTGTGGTTTTATGAACGCTTGTTCACCAACAGATCGGTTTCTTTTACTCTGGTGTGTTGAACGCACGATCACCTGCATCGCCAAGTCCTGGAATGATAAATTTATTGCTGTCTAATGTTTTATCAATCTGGGCGATGTGAATGTCTACATCGGCATGATTGCTTTCAACAACATCTAAGCCTTCTCTTGAGCCGATGATATTCAAGCAGATGATTTTGCTAGGGTTTTTGCTTTTAATGAGGGTTGTCGCATCATTTAAAGAACCGCCTGTGGCAACCATTGGGTCTAATAACACTACAATTTTATCGTTACACTCGGGTATGCGGTCATAGTAGGTTTTGGCTTGGTGGGTGGTTTCATCTCGGCGCATTGCTAAAAAACCGCTTGGGCTATGTGGAAACAGCGAACTAAGGCCGCTTAACATGGGTAAGCCGGCACGCATAATCGGAATGAAGATTAGATCGTCCTGTTTAATGAAACTGTATTCAGCCGGTCCTTGCCAAGTATCGATGGTTGATTGGATTAATGGAGGGGTTGTTAAGGCGTTATATGCCAATAACCGGCTGAGTTCGGCAATGATTGTCTTGAATTCTTCTGCCTGTGTCTGGTTTGAGCGCAAACGGTTCACTAAGTCTTTGACAAGAGGGTGTTGTAGTTCATTAATCATCTTTGATTCCTTTGAACGATTTAATTCCCATTCTAACAAAATTAACAAAAGTGGCTAAATTAAGAGTGTTTTAGTGAGTAATGTTACAAGCGGAAAGAATCAAGGGTGAATGCATTTGGCTGAAGTGAATTAGCTGGGCTGATTTATCTAAGTTGATTCAGAGTGACTGGTTGTGTTGTGGATTCGATAGGTATTGGGTTTGGAAAACCGACCAGGCCTGTTGGTTTAGGTATTAACCAGGCCTGGTAGGTTTAAAACGACGTATTACAGGTGTTTTTCAGCGATGTCACGCAGGGTTGCAACCTCTAGGCCTGCTTGGTCTGCAAAGCCAATCGCTCGAGTAAGCCTTGCTGGCGCAGAGCGTCCCATGCAGCCATGGGCAAGGTCACCATTGATTGCCTCTATTAACCCTGACATCAAACGTGTACGTTCATTGCTCGAATCGGTTAGCCAGTCTTGGATATCTAAGACGTCATTGGCGACAGCATTCATGATCCCAGCATGTTCATTGGCCAAACCTTCAACATTACCACCGACTTCTAGGCCGGCAATGTTGGTGGTTAAGATATACAGGTTTTTGCGCACCAGTTCATAGGTCAACTCTTCTTCCGAGTCTAAAATAAAGCTTGGTAGGTCAACTTGTGAAAGGGCATCAAAAACCAATTTGGCATTTGCACCAAAAATTGGCGATGGCAATACGACCTTACTATCCATACCTTTTTTCTTTTCAAACCAAACCGAGATGACTGTCGGGTTATCGATTTCAGCGGCCTTCCAGTCCCTTGGAAGTAACTCGTTTTGCAATAGGATGACTTTGTCTTTCCATTCTTGAGGTAGGGTCTTAAGTGTTTGGGTAATGTCGGCTTCGCCTACGGCGATTAAAACGGCAGCAGGATTCGGGATTGCTTTTGCGATAACGGCAGAATCCATCTCTCTAGAAACGCCTTGTACCGGATAGCCTAAACGCAAGAAGCCTCTTGCAAATACGCTTCCTAACTCCCCTAGTCCGATAACAATAATAGGATCTTTCATTCGTTGACCTCTTGAATTAAATAACTTTTTATCTGCTGTAATTTCATTTTGTCAGCAGAAAATTTTACTGTGCAATATTGCACCAAAATGGAGGAAGTATTTCAACTCAATCGAATTTAGAGTGTAGAATATACTCACTTACAAACCATTGTGTTAATGGTTGTCATTAATAATTAGCAGGAATAGTATCAATGAATCAACAAAAAGCAAAGTTTACATGGCATTACTATGTAATGGCGTTTGGCGCTTTACTCGCGATGTTGGCGGCTACCTTGGGCACGCTAGGGGGGATTGTATCCGGTTTGGCGATTGCCGTTTTAAGTCATCCAAAACTCCAGTTTCAAGGTGTGGGACGCTTTGTTTTCTATATCTTGTTCATGATCTTATACGTTTTTGCTTTTCCCGATCCTGATGTGATCCGTGAGATGATGACCCATGGCGCTGAACCGCTTTCAGCAAACTCATAAGTGTTTTACAACGGATTAAAAGAGAGCGGTTTTAATGGCATCTAAAGCCTTGGAAGATTATCTAAAAATTATTTATAAGCTTGAAGATAAAAGCTCAGAGAAAGGGGTGCAAACCTCCGTGATTGCCGAGCGACTGTCCATCTCTCAAGCTTCTGTTTCCAATATGTTGAAAAAGTTGGCTGAGCAAGATTTTATCTCCTATGAGCCTTATTACGGGGTGAGTTTGACTGCATCGGGTCGTAAAATCGCTTTAAATATGATTCGTAAGCATCGTATTCTTGAACTCTATTTGGTCGAACGTCTGAACTATTCTTGGGATGAGGTTGATGAAGAGGCGGAAGTGCTCGAACATGCGGTTTCGGATACGTTAGCGAATCGTATGTGGGACGATTTAGGGCAGCCTACTCATGATCCTCATGGATCGCCGATTCCATCGGTTGATGGCGAGTTGGTGAAACAAAACTTAGTGCCATTGATCGATATTCCGCTAGGGCAGCAAGTCCAGGTCATTCGCATTAAAAACCGTAGTCCTGAAGAGTTACGTTATCTAGCGAATATTGGATTGACTACCGGTGTTTCATTAACGATCAAAAATATGGCACCGTTAAACGGTCCTTTGTTGGTAGAGGTTGAAGACAAGAGTCTGCATGCCATTGATTACCGGTTGGCTATGGCGTTATACGTTGGCGAACCAAAAGCTAAGAAGGCTAATCAAAAATGATGTCTAAAAGTTTTTTTTATGAAGTGCTTGAGGGTTTGACTACCGCGGTTTTGTGGTTGGATAAAAAAGAGACCATTCAGTTTATGAATGTGGCCGCCGGGGAGATTTTTCAGGTGAGTCCCAAACGAATGCTGGGAGAAAGTTGGCAGATATTGTTACCAGGCCTAGTGGATACTTTGAATCAATCGCGGGATAAACGGGTAACCATTCATGAATATGTCATCACCATTCAAGAAATGGAAAAGATTCGTGTGAGTTGTACCATTTCTCCTTATGAGTTGAATGATGAAATGGGTTGGCTTGTGGAAATCTATAATACGGAGCGCCATCACCGAATTGTTGAGGAAGATGAGCGTTGGCATCAGTATGAAGCGGGTAACCTTTTAGTTAAGACCCTTGCACATGAGGTTAAAAACCCATTGGCAGGTATTCTGGGTGCGACCCAATTGCTACAAAAACGATTTGGCACTGAAGACAAAGAGTCTGCTTTTTTAGACATTATCTCCAAGGAGGTGACCCGCCTTAAAAACTTGGTGAATCGCATGTTAGGGCCAGAAAAAACCGCAAATAAAGAAGCGCATAATGTGCATGAATTGATTCGTTATGTCTTGCAAGTGATTGAGGGTGAAAAGCCGGAAAACGTTTATGTGAAGTTGGATTATGACCCGAGTATTCCAGATATTTATATGGATTTTGACGCCATGGTACAAGCGTTATTGAACTTGATTCAAAATGGCTTGCAGGCGATGGAGAAAACGGGTGGTTTTTTAACCATCAAAACCCGTGTTGAGCATAAGTTCACCCTGGGTGCTAAAACTTATCCGTTGGTCGCTACCATCAGTATTAAGGATGAGGGTGAGGGGATTCCCAGTTCGGTATTCGATTCGATTTTTTACCCGATGGTGACCAGTAAGAAAGAGGGAACCGGTTTAGGTTTGCCCGTGGCACAAAATGTATTGCGTCAACACGATGGTTTGATTGTTGCAGAAAGTGAACCTGGTAATACGGTATTTACCGTGTATTTACCGTTGAAACAGAAGGAAGATGAGGCATGAGTATAAAGAGTGATAACGTTGCAGATAGTGTGGAACCGATTGTCTGGGTTGTTGATGATGATGCTTCAATACGCTGGGTATTAGAGGCCGCTTTGGAAGACAAGCCTTATTTGGTCAAGATTTTCGATTCGCCGTTAATTGCTTTGAAGTCTTATGATGCGTTCCCTCCATCCGTCGTGGTCAGTGATGTACGTATGCCGGATATGGATGGCTTGACCTTTATGGAAGCGTTGCATGAGTTGGATAAAAACATTCCGGTCATCATCATGACTGCGCATGCAGATTTAGACACAGCGGTAAAATCGTTCCAGAGTAAAGCGTTTGAGTATCTTCCTAAACCTTTCGATATCGATGAAGTCACCACCCTTGTCGATAGGGCGATTAAACGTTTTAAATCAGGCGGTGTCAAAAAGGTCAAACGCTCGGCTAAAACCGATAAGCAACCCCTGAATATCATTGGTGCCGCTCCCGCGATGCAGGAGGTCTTCAGGGTGTTGGGGCGTGTTTCACAATTGGATGTCACGGTGTTGATAAATGGTGAAACAGGTACCGGTAAAGAGTTGGTTGCCCAAGCATTACATGAGTTAAGCCCAAGATCGGAAGGCCCTTTTGTGGCTTTAAATACCGCCGCCATCCCCAGAGAATTATTGGAGTCTGAGCTTTTTGGACATGAAAAAGGTTCTTTTACCGGAGCGCACTCACAGCGAGTAGGACGTTTTGAACAGGCCGATGGCGGAACTCTGTTTTTAGATGAGATTGGTGATATGCCTGTTGATTTGCAAACGCGTCTGCTTCGAGTGTTGAACGACGGTAGTTTCTATCGAGTAGGGGGCAAAAGTGCTATTCAGACCAATGTTAGAATCGTAGCGGCGACTCACCAAAACATGAAACAGCTCGTGCGTGAAGGGAAATTCCGTGAGGATTTGCTTTATCGTTTGAATATTATCCGTATCAAGGTACCAGCGTTAAGGGAGCGTGCTCAAGATGTACCTTTGTTGTTACGTTTCTATTTGGAAAAAGAGGCTAAGGCGTTAGGGCTTGAAGAGAAGACATTAAGTAAAGAGGTGACTCAGTTTTTATCCAATTTACCCTGGCCTGGTAATGTTAGACAGTTAAGGAGTTTATGTACTTGGCTGACCATTATGGCGCCAGATAAAACGGTTTATATGGAAGACCTGCCTCTTGAGTTACAAAACCCTTCGGAGATAGAGGGGGACGATTGTAGTGGTGATAATTGGGAGAAACCTTTGCGTCGTTGGTCTGAAGCGTTTTTGAAAAGTGGCCGTGAAGGTCTGCATACTACCGCAGAGCAAATGTTTGAAAAAGTCTTGATCGAAGTTGCTATGAATGCCAGTGGGAATCATCGTCAAAAAGCTGCAGTGTTGCTTGGTTGGGGACGAAATACCCTAACACGTAAAACTCAGGCTTTAGGGCTTGATGAGTAATCATCATTAGTGTGAATGTATTTGAATTGATTGGATTTTAAAGATTCCGTTCGGTTCAGGTATGAGGCAATAAAATGCAAGTCTAGGCTAACGATGACATTAGTCGACTTAAATTCACTAGAGGCACTCTCAATGATATTTGAATTTTGGCAGTATTTGACCACTCCCACTCAAATTGAGCAGGCAAAAAAAATGGGATACTTAAAAGAAGCAATTGCTATGTCAGCCCGTGCCGACCGTTGTCAGCAAGAGTGGGGTATGCATTATGAAAAGTGTCAACAAGTCATCTTGCAAGCAATGACTCGAGCGGTGCAACATCGTAAAGTACTCATTTTTGGTGCAGGTTCATTAAATGATGTACCGTTGGAGGCTTTATCCAACCGGTTTGAAAGGGTGATGTTGGTGGATTTGGTGTTCTTAAAATCTGCCCGTGAGAAAGCCGCAAAATTCGATAATGTCGAATTGATAGAGCATGATGTTACCGAGTCTTTGGAGTGGATTTCAGAAGGTCAAGCCATGGTTCAAGCACCATCTACCTGGTTGGATGATCCGCATATCGATTTGGTGGTTTCCTTGAATTTAATTACTCAATTACCTCTAATCCCGGTGCGTTGGCTGCTTAATGATTATAAACTTTCCGAAGAGGCGGCTGATATAGTCGGTAAGCAATTGATCTTTGCCCACGTCAACTACCTCAAGCAATTTTCCGGTGAGGTCTGCTTGATTGCCGATCGCCTCGATATTGAGTTTGATGAACAGGGGCAGGAGGTGGAGCGCTTTGATCCTTGGTGGGATGTCGAGCCACCAAAAGCTGAGACCACCTGGGAATGGGAGGTGGTCCCTTTAGGTGAGGCCGGTAAAAAATGGCAAAAAAACCATGTAGGTGTTTCTTTCCTATAACAATATTAGGTTACAGCAACCATCTTAAAAAAAGCTTCTTTGATTAAAGGCTGAAATCATCACCGTCTTTTAAGCGTTCTGTTTTCGGTCTCTATCGTTATTCTCTATTGTCATTCTCTGCCGTTCATTACTCTTCATCTTATCGTCAAGCTTTTGGAGGTAGAAACCTATTCCAAGCATTGCTCCTTAGAGTTAATTGGCCAATCAATAGCTGGTCGATGTAGAGCTCTAAACCAACTTGATTTAACTCAACATCATGTAAAGCATTTCAATGATAGCCATGAAATGGATTTTTAGGTTTATTATTGCCATGGTATGCTGAACGGTAGTTGAATTTTACAATGTGATATTTAAACGCATTATTTAAATATGAGAGTGATTCTATGAAAAAGACGGCATCTAATGATCAAGGTCAGCCAGGAAAATATCAATTATCTAATGCGGATCTATATCATCAATGCGACCTATCCGAATTAGAATTTGAGACCACCTCCGATTTGGAGTCTTTAACTGAAAATCTAGGGCAAGATCGTGCTATGGACGCACTTAAGTTTGGTGTGGGCATGAAGCATGAGGGCTATAATTTATTTGTCTTAGGTTCAACTGGTTTAGGAAAAAACACCACCGTTAAAGCCTTATTAAAAGAGCAAGCTAAGCACGCGCAACCCCCTTTTGATTGGTGTTATGTCAACAATTTTGAGTTTCCTGAAAAACCGCTGGTTTTAAAACTCCCTAAAGGCAGGGGGAAGTCATTGCAGCAAGATATGGTGCAATTCATCTCTGACTTGTTGATTGCCATTCCCGCCGCTTTTGAAAGTGACCAGTATCAAGCCGAATATCAAACCATCCATGATGCTTTTGTGCATAAAGAAGATCTTTCATTACAGGAAATTGCCGCAAAAGCGGAAACGAACAATATCATGATGGCTCGTACCGCCACCGGTTGGAATCTTGGCCCCAAAAAAGAGGGAAGAGTGCTTACGCCACAGGAGTTCAAGCAGTTGCCGGACGATGAGCAACAGGTGATTACTCGTGTGGTCGAAGAGCTCAGAGATGAGTTGAAGAAAATCTTGTTACAGATCCCACTTTGGCAAAAAGAGATGGCTGAAAGTGTTAAAAAATTGAACCGTGATGTTTCCAATATGACGGTCACGCATTATGCTCAAGATCTGCAAGCCCATTACGCAGATATAGCCGAGGTTAAGGCATTTTTGGAACTCGTCAAACAGGATATTATCAACAACGCGGATCTGTTCAGAAAATATGCCGCTGAAAAACCACCTGCGACCTTAACCGCCAATCAATTGCCTCCAGAGTTTACCGAATATCAAATCAATGTGTTGGTTGATAACAGTACAACGGAAGGTGCACCGGTTATCTTCGAGGATAACCCTAGCTACCAAAATCTCATTGGTCGAGTGGAGCATATTGCCCACTTCGGTACTTTGCTAACCGATTTCTCGCTTATTAAATCTGGCGCTTTGCATCAGGCTAACGGTGGATACTTGGTGTTGGATGCTCGTAAGGTCTTGACGTCGCTGTATGCGTGGGATGGTCTAAAGAGAGCGTTACGTTCACATGTCGTCAAAATTGAATCCTTAGAGCAAATTCTAAGCATGGCCAGCACAATCTCACTAAAACCGGAGCCTATCGCACTGGATGTGAAGGTCGTGTTAACGGGTAGCAGGGTGTTGTACTACTTGTTGAAACAATTTGACCCAGAGTTTGGGCTGCTGTTCAAGGTGGCGGCTGATTTTTCTGAAGATATGGATCGCGACCCCGAAAATAGTTTTTTATATGCTCGCATGATAGCTGGGCTACAACAGCAAAACAAACTGTTGGCATTGGATAAAGCGGCGGTGGAGAGAGTCATTGAGCATTGTTCTAGAATGGCTGACGATGGCGAAAAAGTGTCATTGCATATGGGGAGTTTAGTCGATTTGCTAAAAGAGTCCGATTATTGGGCGCAGCAAGCTAAACGCAAGGGCATCATTAGAGAAGATGTGGAAAAAGCAATCGATAGCCGCTTAATGAGAAGCGGGCAGCTTCGTGAGCGTGTTCAAGAGTCAATATTGAGAGGGATTCACTTAATCAACACCAGTGGTGAAAAGGTCGGTCAAATCAATGGTCTGAGTGTCATACAGCTAGACGATATTAGCTTTGGACGGCCTACTCGTATTACCGCTACTGCTCGATTGGGCTCTGGTAAAGTGATTGATATTGAGCGTGAGGTTGAATTGGGTGGCGCGATTCACTCCAAAGGGGTGATGATTCTCTCCTCTTATCTTGCTTATCGTTACGCAAAAGAGAAACCTCTCGCTTTATCAGCGAGTTTGGTCTTTGAACAATCCTACGGTGAGGTTGAAGGCGATAGCGCCTCAGCTGCGGAACTGTGCGTGTTACTTTCTGCAATAGCGGATATTCCATTAAAACAGAGTTTAGCGGTGACGGGTTCTGTGAATCAACATGGAGAGATTCAGGCGATTGGTGGTGTAAATGAGAAGGTTGAAGGTTTTTTTGAACTCTGTGATAAGCGTGGTTTGACCGGGGAGCAGGGTGTTATTATCCCTGCGTCCAATAGAGTTCACCTCATGTTAAGCTCTAAAGTTTTACAAGCGGTAAAAGCTGGCCAGTTTGCAGTTTATTCGGTAGAAACGGTGGATGAGATGCTATCGATATTAAGTGGTGTGGATATGGGTGTGGCAGATAAAAAAGGCCGTTATCCTAAAGACAGTTTAAATGGCATTGTTGAACAGAAAATTCAAAAATACACCGAACTTCGTAAACAGTATTTAGAGCCAAAGAAGGATTGAATCATTGATAGATGGCTAGAAAGGTTGTCTGGATTTAAAGTTTCAGTTACTTGAGTTTTTAATTAAGCTTCGCTAAAACCAACTTAACCGTGAATAGAGTTTGAGTTAGTTATGATTTGCATAATGAATTGTAATGTTAATCGGTTGTTTTTTGCAGGCTAACTGTTTAGCATTTTGCTTATATAAAATTCAACTTTGCAGTGGATATCACTACACATCACATAGGAAATTAAATGGCAGTTTTAATTGAAGGTTATTCGATTGTTATCAATAAAGAGCAAGCATTAAAAAATCAAAAGGCTTTGGATGCGTTAGGTTCTGTAGAAGGTACTTTGCATCCAACTGCAATTTGTTCTGATGAAGATTTACTAAGAATCGGTTTTTTAGATTTAAAACAAGCCAATGAGTTTTTAGCCGCTTTAGAGGGCGGTGGTTTAGAGACCTCTAAAGATATGGTGATGCTGACTCAATTCGGTGAGAGTGAAATGCCTTGTGATTGGCTGAGCACTCAATTTACAAAATTGAAAGATAACACTTTAATCTGTTTGGCGAGCAAAGTCTCGAGCAAGCCGGTAAAAGGCGTGGCCATGCCAAAAGGTTGGAGTTTGGAAACCTCATTATTAAAACGCTATTATGAAGAGCGTATTAACTATATGCATGAAGGTTATCGTTTGTTGCGTGAGGAGCCAATGCATAGCGTATATAAACACAATCAAACCGGCAATGAGGTGCGTCTGTTAAGGTTAACGGTAAAAGAGATGGCAGAGTCTGAACTTCAATAGAAAGTTTGCTGAAGAGTGCTGTAGGTGAGCACTTTGTAATATTGTTTATTTTAGATACAAAAAAGGCAGGTTTTGAAACCTGCCTTTTTTATGGTTGGTAATCTTTAAACTCAACTTAACTCAAGGTTAAGAGAGTTTATCTTAAAGATTAAATCGCAACGATGTTTTCAGCTTGTGGACCTTTAGGACCTTGAGTTACTGTGAACTCAACTGCTTGACCTTCAGCTAGCGTTTTGAAACCAGAACCAGTGATTGCACTGAAATGTGCGAAAACATCTGGACCAGATTCTTGCTCTAGAAAACCAAAACCTTTAGATTCGTTGAACCACTTAACGGTTCCTTTAACTGCATTAGACATAATAATTATCCTGAATTATATTTGAGAGTATTGCCTCAAGAGGCTTGTGTAGCATGGAAATCTTGACTGATACTTTAAAAACTTCAGAACGGGGTGTTACGAATAAAACAGCGAAATGTAGGTTGTAAATTTTAGGCTTTCTTTCTTGCTGAGGAGTACACTACAGAGTTTAGGGGGGAATGTCCAGCATTAATTGAATTTATTTTTATGGATTGATAGATATCTAGTGGCAAACAGCGATAAAAGGGTGTCGTGAATATAAAAATAAGAGGCCTGATTTGCTTGTCTATACGATTACCAGGCCAGTTGCGCACTTAAAATTTTTTCGATTGAATAAAAACGCCACTAAAAAGTGGCGTTATATTGAACTTGTATTTACCCAATAGGCTTTGCGCTAGATTACAACGCTTCTGTACCCGTTTCACCTGTACGAATACGGATTGTCTGTTCAATATTGGTTACGAAAATCTTACCATCACCAATTTTGCCTGTTTGAGCAGCATTGATAATCGCTTCAATCGCAGAGTCAACCATTTCGCCTTTAATCGCAATTTCAAGCTTGAGTTTAGGAAGAAAATCTACAACGTACTCAGCACCACGATACATTTCGGTATGACCTTTTTGACGACCATAACCTTTAACCTCGGTAACAGTCATACCGTGGATATCAATCTCATGTAACGCATCGCGAACATCATCTAATTTAAACGGTTTAATTACTGCTGTAATCAGTTTCATATTTCTTCCTTAATGATTAAGAATGTTGGTCTTGCTGTTCATTACTGTTTGAACTATTTGGGTATTTTGCCAAATGTTCACCCATTTTAATAGGGGTGTCGCTATGAATCTTGCCTAATTCTGGTAACTGCCCTTTAGGTGTAAGTAAAACCACGGTGGAGCCCATATTGAATCGACCGATTTCGTCGCCTTTGCTGAATTCAATATTTTCGTCTTGATAGTCCCAATGTTGAATTGTCGGCTCGTAATCCGGCGTGATTTTACCTTGCCAGACGGTTTCCATGCTACCGACAAAAATCGCTCCGACCATAATTAAGCAAAATGGACCCTGTTCATTTTCAAAACGAATCACCAAACGTTCATTACGTGCGAATAATCCATCTACTTGACGCACCGTAGCAGGGTTAACCGCAAACAAGTCGCCTGGAACGTAGGTCATCGATAATAGCTTGGCATCAACCGGTATATGAATTCGGTGGTAGTCTTTTGGCGATAGATAAATGACCGCGGCATCGCCGTCTTGGAATTGTTTGGCATAACCAATGTCTCCACCCACCAAAGCTTCAACGGTATAAGGGTGGCATTTGGCTTGAATGATTTTATTACCTTCAATGTGGGTGGATTGACTGATCAACCCATCTACCGGGCTTACCCAGCTATTTGGTGTTGGGTCAATCGGGCGTGCTTCTGGTTTTAAAGTTCGGGTAAAAAAAGCGTTGAAGTGAGGGTAGTTGTTAATATCTTCATCGGCCGCTTCACTGATATTGATACCGTAAACTTTGGTTAGAAGCTTGATTACGTTATTTTTAATCCATGGTGTTTCAACCTGCATGAACCAGTGCATACCACTCGAAAGTAGGTGTTTAGGTATGAAATATTGGGGTGTGACTTTAATAAAGTCCATTAGTTTTGCCATGACAAAGCGTTCCTGAATTTTTTATATTCTTTAGTTAATGGGATTCTAATGTAAATATTTCAAGGAGGCTAATTAATCTTTTGTTATTACTTTGAATATCTACTTCACTTGACCTAAAAATAACGGGGTTTTTTAAGTGCTATGTCGAATTTTTTGCGTTTTGAATCAAGCGTATGTTTTTTGTTCAAAATGGATACGAATAATTTGTAAGTTAGAGTGAATCCAACACCTAAATTTATGATGTTTTTGGCTGTTTCATGTATAATTCGCGCAATTAATCGTTTTATAGTAAGGAAAACAATCATGTCTGATGTTAAAAAGGTCGTTTTAGCCTATTCTGGTGGTTTAGATACTTCAATTATCGCTAAGTGGTTACAGGATGAATATAACTGCGAAGTGGTGACTTTTACCGCTGATATCGGTCAGGGTGAAGAGATTGAACCTGCTCGTGCTAAAGCTCAAGCAATGGGGATTAAAGAAATCTACATTGAAGACCTGCGTGAAGAGTTCGCTCGTGATTTCGTTTTCCCTATGATGCGTGCTAACGCAATCTATGAAGGGGAGTATCGTTTAGGTACTTCAATCGCTCGTCCTCTAATCTCGAAACGTTTGGTTGAAATCGCGAAAGAAGTCGGTGCCGATGCTATCTCTCATGGTGCGACCGGTAAAGGTAATGACCAGGTACGTTTTGAATTGAATGCTTATGCGTTAATGCCTGAGGTTAAAGTGATTGCGCCTTGGCGTGAGTGGGATTTGATGTCTCGTGAAAAGTTGATGGCTTATGCTGAAGAGCATGGTATTTCGATTGAGAAGAAAAAAGGTAAAAAATCACCTTACTCAATGGATGCAAACTTACTTCATATCTCTTATGAAGGTGGGATTATTGAACACCCTGAAAACGAGCCAGAAGAAGATATGTGGTTATGGACGGTTTCTCCAGAAAACGCACCAGATGTCGCGACTTACTTAGATATCGAGTTTGAAAAAGGTGATATCGTTGGAATCAACGGTGAAAAAATGTCACCAGCAACCGTTATGGAATTTTTGAACAAAGTGGGTGGTGAAAACGGGATTGGTCGTGATGATATCGTCGAAAACCGCTTTGTGGGAATGAAGGCTCGTGGTTGTTATGAAACCCCGGCGGGAACCATTATGCTTAAGGCGCACCGTGCAATGGAGTCTTTAACATTAGACCGTAATGCGGCTCACCTGAAAGATGAGTTAATGCCTAAGTACGCTGAAATGATCTACAACGGTTTCTGGTTTGCTCCAGAGCGTGAAATGTTACAGGCGTTGATTGACCAGTCACAAACTTATGTTTCTGGTAACGTGCGTGTCAAACTGTATAAAGGTAATGTTGTTGTGGTTGGCCGCACTTCCGAGAACAGCTTGTTTGATGAGAATATTGCCACGTTTGAAGATGATGGCGGAGCCTATAACCATAAAGATGCGGAAGGCTTCATTAAGTTGAATGCCTTGCGCTTGAAAACGGCAGCAAAAAGACGTTCTAAGTAATTAGGCTTTAAATCAAAAACAGCGTTAGAAATAACGCTGTTTTTATATGTGGCATCTAAACGTTACAGATATGCCCGTGAGCTATTCAATTCGATAACCACTCTACATCAATCAGCTATAACGATATGTCAAAAAATAAACCAAGAATCCCTAAATTTTCTGAACTATTACATAATCCAATGTTGATGCTTGGCTTTGGTTTTGGTTCGGGATTGTCGCCCAAAGGCCCTGGTACCGCTGGAACCTTGTTGGGGTTATTATTGTTTTTGCCTATTTTGCTATGGTCAGAATGGTTCGCCTGGTTGGTATTTGCGTTAGCTCTGTTTTTAGGAAGTCACATTTGTGGTAAATCTTCAGAATATATGCAAGTTCATGACCATGGCGGTATTGTGTGGGATGAGTTTGTAGGGATTTGGCTGGTATTGTTGGTGCTCCCTGAACAGAATTGGCAATATTGGTTTGCTGCCTTTGTTGCTTTTAGAGTTTTTGATATATGGAAACCTTGGCCAATCAAGAGTGTGGATGAGCAAGTTTCAGGCGGTTTTGGCATTATGCTGGATGACGTACTTGCCGCTTTTTATGCTATTGCGGTGATTTGGTTGGCCTATGTTTTTATCGCTTAGGACGTCAATTGGTAGGACATCGTCGACACCTAAATGAATTAGATTCAATTAATAACGATTAGGGTTCTAAAAGGTATAACCTTTGCTTGGGGGGATATTAATAGTTTAACGTCTTCTTAAACTATTAAAGCGAATTGATTTAAGGTATATTACGCACCAAATAAAAACATACAATTGGGAGTTGAGAAATTATGTTTATTCCATGCGATGACGCAAAACGCTTAATTAAAGAAAAAAATGCACAGTTAGTCGATGTTCGCACTCCAGAAGAATTCGCTATGAGTAAATTGCCGGGTGCTATCAATATTCCATTACAGGACATTGATCGTGTCGGTGAAAGCTTATTGGACGCCGATTTACCGGTAATCGTATTCTGTCGTTCTGGTCAGCGTTCACATATGGCGATGCAAATCTTGTTATCGCAAAGCTTTTCTGAAGTGTACAACCTAGGGTCATTCATGGCTTGGCATCAATGCCCGGATCTATAGTTTGAATACCTTTGATTAGGTCTTTTTGAAAAAAGCGCTTAAGGCTCCTGTTTTAAGCGCTTTTTTTATATCATTAAATACACCATAAAAGCTCTTTAAGGGATATGAATATGAAATTAGCACTACATTGGCAGATTTTGATTGCATTGGTTATCGCCACGGCTATGGGAGCGTATACGGGTGTTGAAGGCACTATTTGGGGCGTTCATTGGTTAGCAATCTATACCTTTATTGGCACACTTTTTTTAAACGCGTTAAAGATGATTGTTGTGCCTTTAGTGGTTTCAGCCATTATCACGGGGATTGCCAATGTGGGGAGTCAAGGTGGTTTTGGTCGCTTAGGGATGAAGACCATTGGTTATTATCTAGCGACCAGTCTGATTGCGATTTTAATTGGTTTGGTGTTGGTGAATATCATTCAACCCGGGGTTTCAAATAATCCCCCTCCGGTAATCGAAGCGAATGAAACAGTGACAATGGCTGTTGAAGGCAAATCCGCTGGCGATGTGGTTGAAGTCTTTCTGCGCATGATTCCAACCAACGTGGTGAATGCGGCCGCTCAAGGTCAAATGTTGGGTTTGATCTTCTTCAGTTTATTGTTTGGTTTTTTTATGACGAGGCTAAAAGGGGATGTCGCTACGACTATGAATAACTTTTGGCTGGGTGTCTTCGAAGTCATGATGTTAATGACCGATTTGATCATGAAGTTCGCCCCGTTAGGGGTATTTGGTTTGGTGGCCGCTTCAGTTGCCAAAACCGGTTTTGAGCAATTCGGTAATCTAGCGCTGTTCTTTATGACGGTGGTTCTCGCTTTAGGGGTTCACTTTTTGGTGGTTATGCCGCTTATCTTAAAATTTGTTGGCGGAATCAAAAATCCTTGGTTGCATTATCAGGCTATGGCTCCGGCATTGCTTACCGCGTTTTCAACCAGTTCGTCTTCGTCAACACTTCCGATCTCTATGAACTCTGTTGAGCATAGAGCGGGTGTTTCCAACCGGGTAACGAGTTTTGTTTTACCGTTGGGGGCGACGATCAATATGGACGGCACGGCACTTTATGAATGTGTAGCGGCTATTTTCATAGCGCAATTATTCGGTGTCGAATTAGACTTTGCTACCCAATTGCTTATCGTTGTTGTGGCGTTAACCACTTCTATCGGCGTGGCGGGGATTCCATCGGCCAGTTTGGTCGCGATAAGCATTATTTTAGTGGCGGTCGGTTTGCCTGCGGAGGCGATCGGTTTGCTGTTGGTGGTGGATAGGATTTTGGATATGATGCGCACCGCGGTGAATATCTTCAGTGATTCGGTAGGAGCTGTCGTGATTGCTAAAACCGAAGGTGAAAAGCACGTTTTAGTAACAAAGAATTTTTAATTATAAATAAAGTTACCAGGCCTGGTAACTTTACAAAACGAATCTTTGAGGGTGTTATTTTGATATTGACCTTGACGGAGTTACAGGACCGTAATGTTGACGATAGTCTGGTTTTAGAACCAGAGTTGAAGAGATTACTGGATAAATATATCGATGATTACAGCGATGATTTTGTCCAAGATATGAGTCATATTAGCCAAGCGGCCAATTATGCTGGGAATATCGCAGTGGATGCTATCGTACATTTAAAAGACAATTTATACCGTTGTGATTACAGTTATGATTGGGCCATTGCTTGGACCTGTTCAGGAACGCAAGAAGCGGGGCGTGTAAAAGAGAAGGTGCGTTTTACCGTAGAAACTGATGGCGAGTTACACTTTAAGTTTTTGAAACTGGATGCTTAAAAAACCATCAAGCTTGTTAGGAAGTTGCTGAAAAAAAACGCTTTGAAAGCGGTTTTTTTCATTGTATGGAATATCTTAGTAGCAGGTTAGCAATGGTTAGGGTAATCAATAAGCTGCGGGCCATTGTGGTCAATTAATATAATCTTCGCCTGCGGCCGCCAATCGCCTAACACCCAACGATGTAAGCGCTTATGTTCCGCTTCAATAATATGGTGTTCTGGACGGTGGGTATGTCCATGAACCATATGGTTGACTTGAGGGTGAAGCTTAAAAAGTTCGCAAACGGTGTTTTGATTGACGTCCATGATTTGTGGTGTTTTTTGTTGGCTATGCTGTTTGGAACTGTGGCGCATCTTATTGCCGATGGTTAAACGGCGCTTACGGCTTAAATGCAAGAAAATCCACTGTACCAACCGATTTCTAAACAGTTTACGCATTCTTTGATAACCGATGTCATCGGTGCATAAGCTATCGCCATGCAAAAACAGATAAGGTTCGTTATAAAGTCTTGCTACGGTAATGTCGTCAAGGATGGTAATGCCGGTAGCCACACAAAACGCTTGCTTCATCAAAAAATCGCGGTTGCCGTATTGTAGATAAATTGGCAGGCCTGCATCGGTTAAGCTTTTAAATTTTTGGATGATAGTCGAATATTGTTCAAGCCCAATATCATCCCCCACCCATATCTCAAACAGGTCGCCTAAGATATATAAAGCATCGGCTTTGGCGGCTTCAAGCTCCAAAAAATCATAAAAGGCTTGATTGATAGGGTGCTCTTGCTCAGGTTGAAGGTGAATGTCGGCAACCACTAGTGTGAATGGATTGGGTGAGGGGATAGAGTTTTGCATGGCATGATTCTAACAAGAATATAGGCCAACACCTAGTGATTTGAATGCTTTTAACGGCTTTTGATGGCTTTGCTGCCCGTCTTTTTAAAATGATGTGTTAAAAACAAAAAAGCCGAGTTTTGAACTCGGCTTGATTTAAAAATAAACTTGTTTTAGATGATTAATCTTCAATCAAAGTCGTTTTTAAAATGGTAATGTCATCAACCGGAACATCTTGGTGTCCCATGCGGCTTGTGGTTTCCACTTTAGCCATCGCATCGACCACATCCATACCATCGGTTACTTTACCAAATACCGCATATCCCCAACCTTGCATGTCTTTGCCGGTGTGATTAAGGAAACCGTTGTCTTTTAGGTTGATGAAGAATTGTGTGGTTGCTGAATGAGGGTCACCAGTACGCGCATAAGCGATTGTCCCGCGATCATTTTTAAGGCCGTTATCGGCTTCGTTTTCGATTGGAGCGCCAGACGCTTTATCTTGCATTCCCTCAACCATACCGCCACCTTGAACCATGAAGTTAGGGATGATACGGTGGAAAATCGTACCTTTGTAAAAACCTTCCATTACATAATGAATGAAGTTCTCAGCGCCAATCGGTGCTTTTTCATCATCTAGTTCAACTGTGATGTTTCCCATTGTGGTTTCAATAACGACTTTTGACATGGATTATCCTTGTTTTGTATTTATAAAATCATGCGCGGTATTTTACTTGATTGTGCATATCAAATCGAAGATTTACAGAATCAAATCTTAGATTTCTAAAATCAAATCTAAGATTTCTAGAATCCATTACTTGATTTGACGGGCTTTGATGATTTTTACGGTTTTGATCGGTACATCTTTCATACCGTTTTTAAAACCGGTTCTCACCATGCGAATTTTATTGACGGTTTTCATGCCGCTTATGACCTTACCGAACACGGCATAGCCCCAAGCGCGAGGGGTTTTTTCACGAAAATCTAAGAAAGTGTTTTGTGCGACATTGATGAAAAACTGCGCCGTAGCCGAATGTGGGTCATTGGTTCTCGCCATCGCAACCGTACCAATGCGGTTACGTAGCCCGTTGTCCGCTTCATTTTGAATGGGGGCATGAGTGATTTTCTTCTCAAAATCTTCAGTAAAACCGCCACCTTGCACCATGAATCCAGGAATCACGCGGTGGAAAATCGTATTGTCATAAAACTCTTCATTAACGTAAGTCAAAAAGTTTTCAACGGTTTTTGGCGCCTTGTCTGGGTATAGCTCAAGTACGATGGTCCCTTCGGTGGTTTCGATTAATACTTGCGGTGCTTTTGCAGGAGTTTTGCTGGCCACTTCAGCTTGAGTTTCGGTTGTTGTTTGAGCAAAGACACTGCTGCTGATAAAAGCAGTTAGCAGGGCGGCTTTAAAGGTTAAAAACAGTCTTCTATTCATGATTCACTCCAACATATTAAATCGGTTATAAGATACAATATGCAGCATTCTAACACCTAGGTTAAATAGGCTGAACAGTTTCTAACTTAATTTTAAGGATTGAGTCAGCATCTTGGTGCGGTTCTTAATACTGTACCCAATGTTACATGCCTTTTTAACGTAAACCCCATAAATGAAACGACACGGCAGGAAGACTATGAGCCTACAAATTTTTAATACGGAAACCCGTACAAAACAGGTTTTTACCCCAATCCACCCTGGAAAAGTAGGCATGTATGTATGTGGTGTAACGGTTTATGACTTATGTCATATCGGCCATGCTCGTGTCATGGTGGTTTTCGATACGGTTGTACGTCATTTAAGAGCTTTGGGTTACGACGTTAATTATGTGCGCAATATCACCGATATCGACGATAAGATCATTAAACGTGCTTTAGAGAATGGTGAGTCCATTCAATCTTTAACGGAACGTATGATTGAAGAGATGCATGCCGATGAAAAAGCGATGAATGTGCTACGTCCGGATATGGAGCCAAAAGCGACCGAGCATATGGATGAGATTCGTCATATGATTGAAACCTTGATAGAGAAAGGCTTTGCTTATCCGGCAGACAATGGCGATGTCTATTTTAAAGTCAAAGCCTTTGCGGAATACGGGCGTTTATCCGGAAAAAATATTGATGACCTTGAGTCTGGCGCTCGTGTCGATGTTAATGAAGTCAAGCAAGATCCGTTGGATTTCGTGCTTTGGAAGGCTTCCAAAGAGAATGAACCAAGTTGGGATTCCTCTTGGGGTGATGGGCGTCCAGGTTGGCATATCGAGTGTTCAGCCATGTCTACCAAGTGTTTAGGTAACCATTTTGATATTCACGGTGGCGGAATGGATTTGTCTTTCCCACACCATGAAAACGAGATTGCCCAGTCAGAATGCGCTACAGGTGAACATTATGTAAACACGTGGATGCACTGTGGTTTTGTGCGTATCGATGATGAGAAAATGTCCAAGTCACTAAATAACTTCTTTACCATTCGAGAGGTGTTGAAAGTCTATCACCCAGAAGTGATTCGTTATTTCTTGTTATCGAGCCATTACCGTAGTCCGGTGAACTATTCCGAAGAGAATTTGAATAGTGCGAAGGCGAGTGTTGGGCGATTGTATTCGGCTTTAGAAAGTGTTGAGCTGAATGAACTTATCGAGCCTGCGAAGGGTACGGAGTTCGAAGCGGAATTTATGGCCGTTATGAACGATGATTTCAATACACCTAAAGCCATTGCGGTATTGTTTGAGTTGGCGAAAGAAGTCAATAAAACGAAACAACCAGGCCTGGCCGCTTTATTGGTTAAGTTGGCAAATCAAATTGGATTATTAGAACAGAGTGCCGAGAGTTTCTTTAAATCACAACCCAGCGATTCCGACTTAAGTGATGAGATGATTGCACAATACATTGCGGAAAGAAAAACGGCGAGAGCAGAAAAAAACTTTGCCAGATCAGATGAGATTCGTGATTTATTGAGTGAACAAGGGATTGAATTATTGGATAGTGCGGAAGGAACAACTTGGCGTAGGATATAAAAAGAGTTAATTTTTTAGGAATACAAAGCCCGCTGTTTATAAGGGTTTGCTGTACAGCTTGCTGTATTAGGCTGGTGTAGGGCAATATCCTTATAAAAAATATGTATTTTAATCAACTGCTTAAAACTGCTTATTAAGTTTTCTTATTTAGAAAAAGGCTTATTTATATTTGACAAGATAAGGAAATGCTAATATAATTCGCTCATTCATGTTTCTTCATGAGTATCCTCCTCTGATTATTTCTAATGAGATAATGTATTTAAACCCGAGTCGTCCAACTCGGGTTTTTTTTTGCCTGTTTAAAGTGCTGAAACAAATGTGCTGAAACAGATAATTAAGAAAATGGTCTATCACTAGCGAAAGCGTAAACTGCTTGATGGGGTTATGGATGTTGAGGGTCGGTTTGCTTAACGGGTTTTCCGCCAATAGGGGGCATAACGTCCTCTAAACGGTCATACTTCTTGTTTAGAAGCGATTTGAAGATGGTGGTGTATTCTAAAACCGCTTTCACATAGTCACGAGTTTCGGTGAATGGAATCGAGTCAATCCACTGGTCGGCGGCCAGAGTTCCATTTTTAGGGATCCAGGTGTCGACACGATTTGGCCCCGCATTGTAGGAGGCCGTGGCTAATACTTTATTGCCATCATATTTGTCGTGTAGATAACTTAAATAAGCACTGCCCAACTCAATGTTGTTTTCCGCTTTGGTCAAGTCTGTATAAGAGACTTTTTTAACTCCGATTTTCTTGCCGATGTATTTTGCCGTTTTAGGCATGAGTTGCATCAAACCAACGGCACCAACCGAGGATTTAACGTCTTCTGAGAAGGCACTTTCACGGCGCATGATGCCGTAAATCCAAGCAGGATCAATTTTATTTTTATCCGCATTTTGCATAACCGGTTCTTTATGCGGAGTGGGGAAACGTAAACCTAAATCATGCCATTTTTTGGCTTTAGCTAAACTGCGGATCGATTGTGAATACTGTTCCCATTGGTTGGCGAGGACGGCGATGGCTTGAAGCTCATCCTGATTCACACGATTCAATAGTTGGTACCATTCACGCTTGGCACTCAATGGCCAGTCAATCGCCATTAGCTCCTGAATTCTTTGTAGTTCGGGGTATTTCTTAACCAGATAAGCGGTGTCGCGTTTTTGAACCGGATTCGGGTTGAATTGATACGGTTGTTTTAAGCGGTCGGCTGCTAAAAAAGCATAATAGTTTCGTTGTTTAGCCAGCTTTTGATATAAATCATTCGCTTCCTTTTGTTGTTTAGCGGCTTCCAAAGCACGTGCTTTCCAGTATAGCCATTGTTTGTCTTGTTGGGTTTCAGCCGGCATCAAGTCAATGGTTTCCAGTAAACTCGCCCAGTTGGATTGCTTAAGGGCTATTTGGGCTTGCCAGCGTAGGGTATCTTCACTTTTAGCGGTACTTCCGTTGACTTCATTGAGTAAATCGGCCGCTTGTGGCGCGTATTTGTATGCGCTTCTTAGAGCGACTTTACGTTTTAAGATGGCATATTGATCTTTATTTAAGCCATAGTCTTTGTAGAACTTATTCAGGCTTGTGTCGGCCAGTTCAGGATCTCTTGAGGCAAGAAAGCGAATGCCTTGAGTAAAAATTTTCTTTTTGATACTTGGCGATATGCTCTTAGGTAACGGTTTGGCGATTAACAGCGGGTTTTTATAGACTTTGAGCCAGTAGTTGAACATCTCTTTATCTTTATTGGATAAATCGTGGCTGAGTTTCTTGGCTAACTTGGTTTTACGTTTATTCATCGCTAACTCGATTCTTTCCCAAATCATGGTTCCGGTGAGTTTTTTCTGGTCACGTAGCAGTTTATCGAGTGGCTGGCAGGCACTACTCAATTCAGTGGAGTTTTGCCAAATGGGTTTAGCCAATGTAACGGCTCGAGTTGTCTGTTTACGGTTAGCTAATGCTTGAATGTGATAACACTGTAAGTTCTGACTTTTCTGCGGTTTGTAGTTGTTGAGAAAGGTCGTCCATTTCTTTTCTGAGGCAAGTTGCACAAGCAGTTTTGTGTACAGTTTATCCGCTAAATAATGATTTTTATTCTGTTTGATAAATTGATTGATTTGTTTTCTTGGGGTGCTGGATAGGTGTATACGATAGTCATGATAGGTGATGTAGATTGCTAGAGGGTAGTCTTTTAACTTTTTCTTGTAGCTAGCAATGGCTGTACGGTCATTACGTTTGATTGCATCGTATGCCAACAAAAAATCTTTTTGTTGTTCACTCATCAAGGTCTTATCCGTTTGCGCTTTAACAGAAGGGGCTATTAAAAACAGTAATGTAGTTAAAGCTAAAAAAACGGCAAACCTTGAACTTTGGAGAGAGGCAATCCCCAGGTTTTGAGAAGAACAAAGGTTGGCAGAGTGTTGAGACACAGTCAAAATAAATTATCCGTCATTGACATTAAATCGAAAAATTAACCCTATTGTAATTCTTTCAATTGAATATGGTGGGTAATATTAAGTATTTTTAGCGCTCGTTAATGGGATTTTAATTATCTGCCCAGGTTTCAGTAAACTCTTTAAAGAGAGGTTGTTATGTAAAGCAAGCTGCTGAGCGGAAACTTGATTTGCCTTGGCGATATTCCATAAGTTGTCGCCATTCTTGACCACATATTTAACCGATTTGTTAGGTGTTTCCTTTGTCCAAATCGTTAATTTCATTCCTGGTTGTAGCACTTTTTTAGCAGAAATGTTATTCCAAGCCGCAATATCTTGAGTGGTTACCTTATAACGTTTTGCAACCAACCATAGGCTTTCTCCGGTTTTCAAGGTGTGCTGGATTTTAGTCGTTGCTTCATACCCAGGAATCACAAGGTTTTGGCCAAGTTTTAACGGGGTTTTAAAAGATAGCTTGTTCGCCTTGGCAATTTGCTGGCTGCTGACATTGTATTGCTTGGCTAAAAGCCATAAAGAATCGCCAGATTTCACTTTGTGTAGGTGGCTATTCGCTGCGGTAGTGTCTACTGATTTTGCTTGAGTTGTTTTATTCGGTGTTTTGTTAACCTTATAAGGTTTCTGTTGTTCAGCCTGAGCTAACTGGGCTTTTACCTGGGCTATTTTATCCGCGGGTATCGGGATTAACAGCGTTTTGCCAGCACGTATATTGGCATTTTTCATACCGTTCAAACGCTGAATGGCTTTGGATGAGGTTTTATATTTTTTGGCAATCACACTCAGGCTATCACCTTGACGAATCTTGTGCTTTTGCCATTGGATATTGAAGATTTCTTGGTTGTTTTCAATATGTTCTTCAAACGCTTCCGCCTTATCAACCGGCAGTAACAGGTGATAAGGACCATTGGGTGGCGTGGCAGGTTGATGGTAGCCCGGGTTCAAAGACGCCAGCACTTCAGCAGAGGTCGCAGAAAGTTTAGCGACCTGACCTAATGAAACTTGCTTGTTTAACGCAATTTGCGAGAAATAAGGTCGGTTGGCAATCGGTTCGAGTTCAATGTTGAAACGCTCGGAATATTCAATAATATGTGCGACAGCGAGAAGTTTAGGAACATAACCTTGGGTTTCTTGAGGTAAGAACTCTTTTATTTCCCAGAAATTAGGTAGGTACTCTTTGATGCCAGTTTGGTCTTTGTGTTTTTTGCGATACTTTTTCTGCGCTCGATAAACATTGCCTAAACCTGCATTATAGGAGGCAAGGGCAAGCAGCCAATCGTTGTTGTTCAGTTTGTACAGCTTTTGTAAATAATCTAAAGCCGCACGAGTGCTTTCGACCACATCTTTTCGACCATCGTACCACCAGGTTTGGTCAAGGTCGTAGATGTTCGCCGTACTTGGAATAAACTGCCACAAACCAACCGCTTTTTGATGGGAACGGGCAAAAGGTCTAAAGCCACTTTCCACTGCGGGTAACAGGGCGATTTCATAAGGCATTTTACGCTTTTTAACTTCGTTCAGGATGTAGTGTAAGTATGGTTTTGCCCTTTCTGAGACACGTTTCAAATGTGTTTTACGTTCTCCGTAAAAGGCTAAATAATCTGAGTAATGACCAAAGTTTTCATCTGCCAAATCAAATTTATAACGCATTTCATCCCAAATGATAGGGTGGTAGACATGGGTTTGTAAATCTACACGTAGGTTATCCGGCGTTACATCGGCTGTTGTCGGAGTTTGGATTGGACGGCTGTTGCTAATAACTTGTGGTTTAGCTGACGGAGTCAAACCTGAATCGGACTGAATGCTAGAGTTGGACACACAACCAGTCAATACCAAGGTGTTTAGGCCTAGGGCCATCAAACCTAAGGTCATTAAACTCAATCTGAACAGGCCTGGTTGACTCCGGTTGGGGGTTGATATTAAGTCGGTTTCAGTATTTTGTGCCATAGGTATTTCAGTTCTAGTATTCGGGGATGGTTTAGTGGTTGCGGTCATACTCATCTTTCCAAGCTCGCAAAGTGGCGAATAAACTTTCTGCAGAATCTTCCGCTCCACGTTCCAGTAGGGATTTTTTAAGATGAGGTGTATCAAATCGTAAGAATGGATTGGTCGCTTTCTCTTCACCTAGTGTCGATTGTGCACCTGTATGGTTACTTGGATAATGGATTTCGGTAGTTGCAATCCGCTGTTTTAGCGCAGCGTTTTCAGGTTCAGCAATGGCGGCAAAGCCTAGATTACTTAAAGTGTATTCATGCGCTGAGAAGAATTTTAACTCATCAGGCAGTTGACGGAGCTTGAGTATAGAGTCGCTGAATTGTTGTGCCGTTCCGCCCAAAATGCGTCCGCAACCTGCTGTAAACAAGGTGTCTCCACAAAACAGTACTGAATCATTATAGAAAGCGATGTGGTCCAATGTGTGTCCGGGGGTTTCTAACACTTTGAGTTGCAACTCATCTGCTAGTGTAATGACATCGTTTTCTTTACATTTGATTTGAATCGAAGGATGTGTGCTTTTTGCCGGTCCAAATACCTGTGCGTTAGGATAAGCATTATGTAAGTCGGCAATACCGTCAATATGGTCAAAATGTTGATGGGTGATTAAAATGGCTTGCAACTGTAAATTGTGTTGATTCAGGTAATCCAATACTTGCTGAGATTCGCCAGGGTCAACAATCCAGGCGTTTTCCGAGTTGTGAATGACCCAAATGTAATTGTCATAGGTGCCCACTAAGGCAGGTAAACCAACGATATTCATATAAGATACCGAATCCAGTTGCTATAATTGAAAATTATTCTAACAAAATTACACTGAAAATAGTGGGAAAAGCACGATGAATCAAGGTTTTCAAACGTTTTTAAAACATTGGTTTCAAAGTTCAGCAGGCCTGGTCGTTTATAAACAAGAAAAGATGCTGGTTGATAAGGCTGTCAATCGACTATTCGGTTATTTTTTGGTTCAATTAGGCTGTGTTTCGAATGAAAACTTGGTGGAAAACAGTCGTGTAGTCAGTAAGTTATTGGTTGATGAACAGCTGAGTGGTCAACCGACCATTCTGCAAGGCGTGCACTGGGTGCAAGCGGAGTTGGATTTTTTACCGATCGGTAAAGATAAAGCGGATGTGGTTTTCTTGCCGCACACTCTTGAAACCGTGGATGACCCCTATTATTTGTTACGCCAGGTGGATAGTATGTTGGTGCCGGAAGGGCATATCGTATTGACGGGGTTCAACCCCATTGCCTGTATGCCATTCAGATTAAAACATTTTTCTACCCTTCAAGGATTCAACCAGGCTAACTACCGCCGCGCCAATCGTATTAAAGAGTGGTTGGAAGTGTTAGGTTATGAGGTCAAGGTTATCGAATATAGTTCGGTAATGTGTTTCACCGGCGGTGAGAAATATGCATTTTGGGCCAAAATCATCGAAAAAGTCGAGAGCTCTCTTAAGATGATCGGTTTGGATTTTGGCAATGTTTATTGTTTAGTGGCAAAAAAACGTGTTGATGCGCCTACTTTGGTTGGTTTGAAATGGCACTTGCCTAAATGGCAGGGCATCAGAAACGGTGCAACGGTTTCAAGCCAGAAAATAAAACATCTTAATAGCGTGGATAAGTAACGATGCAATTTCAAAACAATCAGGTGGTTAAAGCCTTTACGGATGGCGGTTGTCGAGGGAATCCCGGGCCTGGCGGTTGGGGGGTGCTATTGCAATATGGTCAATATCGTAAAGAACTCAAAGGTTATCAAAAAGACACCACCAATAATCAAATGGAGTTGATGGCCGCAATCCAGGCTTTTGAAGTATTGACCCGCAGCAGTACGGTGCATATCACCACGGATTCTCAGTACGTGAAGAACGGAGTGACTAAGTGGATGGCTGGTTGGAAGCAGAAAGGCTGGAAAACCGCCGCCAACCAGCCGGTAAAAAATAAAGAACTTTGGTTAAGGTTGGATGCGGCTTTGCAGCCACACACGGTCGAGTGGTTTTGGGTCAAGGGGCATAGCGGTCATCCAGAGAACGAAAGAGTGGATGAATTGGCGAATTTGGCGATTGATGAGTTGTTGATGAATTCTTAGCAAAGAGCTGTAAGCTCGCTTTACGGTTGTTTGATCCTGGTTAGGGATAAATGTAAGAATAAAAAAAACGCCCTTTAATGGGCGTTTTTTATGATGAGGGATTGATGTATTTCAGATTACCAGGCTAACTCTTGGCCTGATTTCTTAGAGATCTCTTCCAGTTTTTTTTGATGAAGCATAAGTTCCGCATCGTTGGCTTTTAAAACCTTAAGGGCTGGACGGTCACTGCGAACAGTCACTCGACTATCACTGTTTTCGCTGTTGTTTTGGCTGTCTGCCGCTAACATCAAATCGGTTTGTCCACCGGTCATCGTTAGGTAAACGTCGGCTAAGATCTCGGAATCGAGTAAGGCTCCGTGCAAGGTTCGGTTGGAGTTGTCTATGCCTAAACGTTTACATAACGCATCTAAAGAATTTCTTTGTCCAGGATAGGTTTGGCGAGCCATTTTGAGTGAGTCGGTAATCACACAATGGTCTTCGATTTTTCCCCATTTATTGCCAGGTAGAAGTGATAGTTCGTGGTTGATAAAACCAACATCGAACGGAGCGTTGTGAATGATTAATTCCGCTCCGGCGACAAACTCCATAAATTCGTCAGCGATTTTTGCAAAAACCGGTTTGTCTTTCAGAAACTCATCGGTAATACCATGAACCTCGATCGCTTCTTGTGGAACCGTTCTTTCAGGATAAATATACTGGTGGTAGTTGTTATGGGTCAAGCGGCGCTTAAACATTTCAACGGCACCAATCTCAATGATTCTGTCGCCATTATGTGGTTCAAAACCGGTGGTTTCAGTATCTAATATTATCTGACGCATTCGGATTCTCTTTGCTGTAAAATATCGTCATTATTTTAATGCAAAAGACAGTTAAAAGGTCACAAAGGTTGAGTTATGAGAATTAAAAAAGGCAGTCGAGTTACATTTCACTATGAGTTGCGTGATGAAAAGGGCAATGTGTTAGATTCGACTTTTGGTGGTGAGCCCGTTATTTACATTCAAGGTGAAGGTGAAATCATTGAGGGTCTTGAAGAGTTTATGGAGGGTGAGGAACCTGGTTTTGAAGCTAAAGTGACCATTCCACCAGAAAAAGCTTACGGTGTGAGTAACGACGATTTAATTGTTTTTGCCGGACCGGAAAATTTTGATGATAATGTCGAAATCGAAGTGGGTTCAGCGGTAGAAACCGAAGACCCTGAGGGCAATACCGTGACATTCCGTATTATCGAAGTCACGGAAGATAAGGTTTACTTAGACGGTAATCATCCGCTTGCCGATCAAACCTTGGATTACAAAGTAGAAGTTCTAGAAGTCCATTGATTTTAACGGTTTTTTTCAGCTCGCTTTGAATTCAGAGTAAAACGGTTGGGTGCCGAAGGTGCACCCTTAGGTGCATCGGTACATGGTACATCGCCGTGTTTGACTGAATTTGAGAAAGTTGAAAGAAACCAGATTGATTGGTGCCTTAGAAATAAAAAAAGCCCGATGAAATTATGATGGTGAAGTGACCCCAAAAAGTTGGACATTTTAGTTAAACGGCACTTAAGGCCTGATTTCGATATTCTATCGGAGTCAGGCCTTTTAGTTTCACCTTGATTCGTTTTGTATTGTAATACTCAATATAGTCTTTAATTTCTTCCATTAGATGCTCAGCGCTATTGAACTTCTTACGATGATACATCTCGGTTTTTAGGATTCCAAAAAAGTTCTCAGCAACCGCATTATCTAAACAGTTCCCTTTTCTTGACATGCTCTGAGTTAATCCATTCTCTTTCAGTAGCTTCTGTACATCACTATGCTGATACTGCCAACCTTGATCACTGTGGAATATGGGTTTGACTTTACCTGTTAACTTATTGACTGCTTCTTTTAACATGTCGGTCACCAGTGGTAGCCGTGCACTCTTAGCCACTCGATAACTAATCACTTCTTGGTTAAACAGATCAATCACGGGGGATAGGTAAACACGCTGTTCTCCGACTTTAAACTCCGTGACATCGGTGACCCATTTTTTATCCGGTGCATCAACATGGAAGTTTCTTTGAAGCACATTCTCGGCAATTCGGCCTACTTGACCTCTATAGGATCGGTAACGCTTTGGCCTGACGAATGACTTCAAGTTCAGTTCTTGCATTAAACGTTGAACGGCCTTCTTGTTTAAAAAGTGACCTAAGCGTCTTAACGCATAGGTCATGCGTCGATACCCATAACGACCTTTATGTTCATTAAAGAGTTGTTGAATCGCTCTTTTAACGTCCGCATAACGATCAGGCAGCGCACTGCGCGCCTGATGGTAATAAAACACACTTCGTGCAAGCCCTGCGGCCTTGAGAAGATGTTTAAGTGGATAGAACTTTCTAAGCTTATCTATGAGCCCTGCTTTTTCTTGCTTTGGCGTTCTTTTTCCTGAAGCAGGGCATCGAGCTTTTTTAAATAGGCATTCTCCGCTCGACGGTATTCGAGTTCTTCTCGTAACTCTTCTAGGCTCATTTGTTCGGTTGGTTTAATGGTTTCTTGCTTTTGGTTTTTTTTCATTTTTCTACCCTGCTTTTTAGGTTGTAAGCCTGAAAGGCCGAACCGTTCGAATTGAGTGAGCCAAGTAGAAATCGTACCCGCAGAACTCATGTTATAGACAATACTGGTATAACTAATAGACCAGTGATTTTCACGCATGTGTTTTAGGATACGATATTTGTCTTCAAAAGAGTATGGTGTGTTACGTTTGATAAACGCATTTTGACCATGGAAACGATAGACTTGTGTCCAGTAACGGATATAGCGATCTGGAATACCGAGTCGCTTGGAAATGGACAGACTGGATTCATGAGAAAGGCATTGCTTAGCAATCGCCAGTTTAAATTCTCGATTGTATTTGGACATGAAAAACCCCCAAAGTTGGTGTCCAACATTTGGGGGTCACTTCATGGTTCATCGGGCTTTTTTGTGTTCAAAAATTGTGGTTGACGGTTTAGTTGTCTAAATCGCCACACTGTAGGTTGCCAGGCACAGAGATATCAATCCGTTTTGGATTCGGTAGGTTCAAGTTATCCATAATGGTTGAAAAATCTTCGAATGCTTTGCCATTACCAGCGCGGGTGTTGAACTGCTTTTCTTCACCAATGGTGCTTTGGGTAAAGCCTTTGTAGTCATGGGCAGGAAAAACCAAGGTCTCTTCCGGTAGTGTAAATAATTTTTCAGTTAGAGAGTGGTACATGTTCTCATTGCTCCCTAATTGAAAATCGGTACGTCCACAATCACGAACCAAAAGGGTGTCACCAGTAAATGCGGCACCGTCAATCAAGTAGGTGCTGTCGTTATCGGTGTGGCCTGGTGTGTACATCACTTTGATTTCTTGTTCACCCAATTTGAATATATCCCCATCATTGGTCAATATATCGGCACACTCTGAACCTGATTTGCTATGAACCGCTATTTTAGCCCCGGTGCGCTTGCGAATCGGCCCTGCACCGGTAATGTGGTCAGCATGGATATGGGTTTCCAGCAGGTATTTTACATTCAGTCCAAGTTCTTCAATGTGTTGCATGTCACGATCGACTTGCTCTAATACCGAATCAATTACAGCCGCTTCTTTAGTGGTTTCATCCCACAATAGGTAGGTGTAGGTCCAGGTTTCGTAATCAAATAGTTGGCGAATTTTCATGCTGTTATGCCTTGTGTTTGTGAATCGTCGTAAGATGTATTTGCTATAATAATCGTTTGATTTTTACTTTAGTATTCGCATTAATACTAATTCTATATAAAATATTTATCTGGTTGTTAATTATTATTATGGCAAATTCGTCAACCCCCGGTTTTTCCGTTAAAAATATTAAAAATGCAATTCAAGAATGCATGATTAAAGACCGTTTTTTATTGCAAAAAATGGCTAAACAAGGTGGTTTTGAGGATTTGACTTCGGAGGATTTGCAATCTAACCAGGCCTGGTTGAAATTAACGGAAAAAATACAAGCTTCACAGTTGCAGGTAGCAGCCCGCCAGAAAACGCTACCGAGCATCGATTACGATGAGGCTTTGCCGGTTGCCAGTAAAAAAGATGAACTGGTTGAACTGATCAAAAACAATCAAGTGGTGGTCATCGCCGGTGAAACGGGTTCGGGTAAAACCACGCAAATCCCTAAAATCTGTTTAGAAGCCGGTTTAGGTCTACACGGTAAAATCGGTTGTACCCAACCACGCCGTCTTGCGGCGCGCAGTGTGGCGGAACGTATTTCCGAAGAACTGCACTCTTCGCTGGGACAAATTGTCGGTTATCAGGTGCGTTTTTTGGATCAGGTGCATGAGCACAGTTTGATTAAGGTGATGACCGACGGGATTTTGTTGGCCGAGGTGCAGAACGACCGTTATCTGAATCAATATGAAGTGATCATCATTGATGAGGCGCATGAACGCAGTATCAATATCGATTTCTTGTTGGGGATTCTTAAACAGTTGTTGCCAAAGCGACCCGATTTAAAAGTCATTATCACTTCCGCGACCATCGATACCCAACGTTTTGCCGAGCACTTCACCCTGAATGGTAAGCGCCCACCAGTGGTGGAGGTTTCCGGGCGAACCTATCCGGTTGAATTACGTTATCGCCCATTGTCGGTATATGAAGATGATGCCGGCAATGAAATCGAGCAAGACATGATTACCGGGATTGTCGATGCGATTGATGAACTCGGACAAGAAGATCCGTTTGGTGATGTTCTGGTGTTTCAAGTCGGTGAACGCGATATCAAAGAGACCGCCGAGGCCTTGCGCAAACACCAATTGAAAAACACCGAAATTGTGCCTCTGTATGCACGTTTGTCAATGAGTGAGCAGCAAAAGGTATTTCAAACCTCGCAAAAACGTCGCATCATCTTAAGTACCAATGTCGCCGAAACCTCGTTGACCGTCCCGGGTATCAAATATGTGATCGACCCAGGCCTGGTCAGAATCAGCCGTTACAGTGTGCGCAATAAAGTGCAACGTCTGCCAATCGAAAAAATCTCCCAAGCATCGGCTAACCAACGTAAAGGACGTTGCGGGCGTGTCAGCGACGGGATTTGTATTCGTCTTTATGCAGAGGAGGACTTCAACGCCCGACCCGAGTTTACCGACCCGGAGATTCACCGGACTTCATTGTCATCGGTGATTTTAACCATGACCCAGTTGCAGCTAGGTGCGGTAAATCGTTTTCCGTTTATTGAAGCGCCGAATGATAAGGCGATTAATGACGGTTTTAGGCAGTTACATGAGCTTGGGGCCTTGGACGACAAGCGCCAATTGACCGAAGAGGGACGGCAAATCGCCAGGCTGCCGGTAGACCCCAGTGTCGCCAAAATGGTGATTGAAGCGGAAAAGAATGGTGTGTTGGCCGAGGTGTTGATTATTGCGGCGGTATTGAGTATTCAAGATCCGCGCGATATCAATGAAACCAACATGCAAGCGGCTCGAGTGGCCCATAAACCTCTTGAAGACGAACGTTCTGACTTTCTGTTCTATTTGAATCTTTGGCATTTCTACGAGCATCAACGTCGTCACCTATCGCAAAACAAACTGCGTAAATTATGTAAAACCAATTTCTTGAACTATATGCGCATGAAAGAGTGGCATGAGTTGACCATGCAACTTGAACAAAGCCTAAAACGAATCGGCATGAAAGTCGGCGAGCTGCATCTGTTTGAAGAGGTGCGTACCAAATTGCCCAATGGACATGAAGGTGAGGTTAAAGAGCGTTTGAGCGATTTGCACAGCATTGCGGTGCACCGTTCACTGTTGGCAGGCTTGCTCGGCAATGTCGCCACTCGTGACGATGAAAAATCCTATTTGGGGGCACGTAATACCAAACTGTTCATTCACCCGAGTTCGAGTCTGTTTAAACGCAAACCTAAATGGATGTTGTCGGCCGAATTGGTGGAAACGACCAAACTCTATGCTCGAACCAACGCGGCGATTGATGTGCGTTGGGTGGAAGGGTTGGCCAAACATCTCATCAAGCACAGCTATAGTGATCCGCATTGGCAGAAGAAAACCGGCCAGGTCGGCGCTTATGAATCCATCACCTTGTATGGTTTGCCGATTGTCACCAAACGGCACTGCAATTACGGGCCGATCAATCCTCAAGAATCCCACAAGATTTTCCTTCGCCACGGATTGGTCGAAGGCCAGTTATTCACCAAAGCCAAGTTTTTCGTGCATAACCAAACGTTGATCCAAAAGATTGAAAAGTTAGAGCATAAATTACGTCGACCGGATTTTTTGGTGGATGAAGAGGTGCTTTATCAGTTTTACGATGAGCGCATCCCTAAACATATCTATAGCAAACCCGCTTTTGAAAAGTGGGTGAAAAAGGCCGAGAAAGAGTCACCTCAAGCACTGCAAGCGCTGTTCTTAACGGAACAGGATTTAATGAAGCAGTCCGCCAATAGCACGCTATTGCAAGACTATCCTGACCAGGTGCATTTAAGCAATCAGATGTCGTTGGCGGTGGATTACCATTTTGAACCGGGCAAACAAAAAGATGGCCTGATTTACCATTTGCCGCTGGCCAACCTGAACAATGTGGAAGCGCAAGATTTTGAATGGTTGACGCCGGGTCTGCTTAAAGAGAAAACCGCATTCTATATCAAGTCGTTGCCAAAACAGCTGCGTAAACAGTTTATTCCCGCACCCCAATATGCCGATTTGGTCTTGGCGGAGATGAATGCGGAGAAAACCGTTTCTGCCGGAAAAAAAGAACCTTATTTGCATCAACTGGTTTGGGCGTTAAACCGTAAAGCCAATCAAAAGGTTTCATTACGTGACTTTGCCGAAATAGTCTTGCCGGATTATCTTAAACCGTACTTTGTTCTGGAGGATGACAAAGGTGCAAAGTTGGCGGAAAGCAATGACTTGAATGAACTTAAGAAAAGTTACCAGCATTTGGTGGATGCCAAAATCCAGAAACATCAAGCCAAACAAAAAACACAGCATATACAGGTCCATGAATGGAACTTTGGTGATTTATCCGATAGTCAAACCATTAAGAGTCAAGGTAAAGAAATGTTGGCTTATCCGGCATTGCAAATCCAAGATGATGAGATTGTGTTGGATTTAATTGGGGACCAGCAAACGGCTTTACGCGCCCACGGACAAGCGGTGATATTACTGATTGAACGCCTGTTGGCCGATAAGATGAAATATCTACAAAAGAAGCTGCCGATGCAAAAAGCCTGTTTGTGTTACGCACCCTATGGAACCTGTCAGGATTTAACCCAGCAGGTGATTGATAGGGCGTTGCATACTTTAGTGCCGCATCCTGAACAGATTCGTAGACAAACGCAATTTAACGAGGTTTTGGAAAAGGTTCGCTCGGAATGGATTTTGGTGGCACAACAGATTGCCAAGCAGGTTAATGAGATTTTTAGCTTACATCAAACGATCGCCAAACAGGTCAGAGGACGAGTCAACCCTCGTTGGTTGGCATCGGTTGCCGATATTCAAACCCAATTGGATGGTTTGATTTCCAAAGATTTTGTTCGTTATACCCCGGATATGTGGTTCAAACAGATTGAGCGTTATTTGAAGGCGCTAGAAATACGGTTGCAAAAACTTGATTTAGACCCCAATAAAGACCAAAAGTCGATTAGAGAAATTCAACCTATTCTACAAATGTATCAAGATTTGGCGGCAGAACCGGCTTACCAAAACCAACCAGGCCTGGTGGATATCCGTTGGATGATTGAGGAGCTCCGAATCTCTCTGTTTTCTCAGCCGATGAAAACCTTAAAACCGGTTTCCATTCAACGTTTGCAAAAGCAGATGAAAGCGCTGTAAAGGTAGGGCATGAATTCCAGTTATGTAATTGGAGTTCTTCTTCATTGCGGTTTATAAAAAAACGCAGTCTTGCAAGTTAGGCTTTTATCCGTGTTTTTCTTATGTTGTCGAGAAACCCAGCTTATTTAAGAGGGGCTACTTGTATAAGCGGTTAAAGCGTTTTAAACTGCAATAGAACAAATAAGGTTGTTACAGTTTAAGGGTAGTTTAAGGTTTGTTTGATTTAAATCTAAAACGATTTAAGATTCTACGAGATTTTTCATGTTTTCTTAACATTTAAGTGTGACGTTGTGTCTTAACCTTATAACCATACACAAAGATAATAGATTTAAGATTTTGTATATATTCGATATATCATGAAATAACATTGAGGATTCAAATATGAAAAAACGTTTTAACTTTAAAGCAACGGCAATGATTTCAACGGCTATTTTAGGGTCGGCACTGTTTTTAGCGGGTTGTTCTGGTGATAATGATGATGCGAAAACGGCTCAAGCGCCAGCAGCAGAACAAAATACCATGGCGGTGAAACAGCCTGCACCAATGGAAGCGCCAAAAGAAGCGTTGCAACCGGCTCCAGCAGCAATTGAAGAGGTCAAAACGGCTGTGGAAGAGAAAGTCGCCGAGGTTAAAGAAGAGGTTGCTGAAATGGTTGCAGCGACGCCATCTGGTGAGAAAGCGTATGCAACTTGTGTAGGCTGTCACGGTTCTAAAGCCGAAGGTGGGGTTGGTCCTCGTTTAAATAACCAGTCAGCGGCAGATATTGTGGCTAAGTTGGAAAAGTATAAAGCTGGTGAGCAAATGGGGCCGATGACAGGCATGATGGCTCCAATGGCGACTGGATTAAGCTCTGATGATATGAAATCCATTGCCGAGTATGTGATTACTCTTAATTAAGTTTTGCCATTTTTAATGGTTGAATCGCAACTAAAGCACTGGTAAACGGTGCTTTTTTTATGCCTGGGATTTAGTAGGCTGACAGCTTTTGGAAATGAATCTTTAGCGTCAATCAGGGCTTGTTATGGTTTAATACACTTTTTTCATAGTGTAATGATTAGGACAGGTTTTGACTACAGTAGCAGAAAAACGCTTAAACAAATTTATCAGCGATTCCGGCTTTTGTTCACGCCGAGAAGCGGATCGTTTAATCGAGCAAAATCGTGTGACTATCAATGGCAAATTGCCGGAATTGGGTACCAAGGTACAAGCTGATGACATCGTTAAAGTCGACGGCAAACCAATCGCTTCGGTAGCTGAAAACAAATCGGATCGTATTTACATTGCCTATAACAAACCGATTGGGATTATCTGTATCACGGATACCAGTATTGAAGACAATATCATCGATGCAATCGGCTATAAACAGAGGATTTTCCCGATAGGGCGTTTGGATAAGCCATCCGAGGGGTTAATCTTTTTAACCAATGATGGTGATATTGTTAATAAGATTTTACGTGCTGAAAATGCGCATGATAAAGAGTATATCGTTACCGTAGACAAACCGATTACAGACAGCTTTGTTAACCATATGTCTCGTGGAGTGCCAATCTTAGGCACCGTTACCAAGCCTTGCAAGGTCACAAAAGAGAGTCAATTTGTTTTTAAGATGATTCTCACACAAGGCTTGAATCGACAGATTCGACGGATGTGTGAATATCTAGGATATAACGTCAGAAAGTTAAAGCGTTCTAGAATAATGAATGTCGAATTGGGTGATTTAAAGCCCGGTGCTTGGCGTTATTTAACCACCCAAGAGATGAAAGAGATAAACCAGGCTGTAGCGCACTCCAGTAAAACGGCGCGACAAGGTAACGCTTCTAGACCTAAGGCACAAAACCAGACTAAGTCTGAGTATCGGCAAATTGTCAAAGAGCGTCAAGCTAACCAAGCTCAAAAGAATCATAACCGCAAAAAATCAAAATAACTTATCTAATCTAACCGTTTCAATGGCATTCTTTGGGGCGGTTCCATCTATTTTTTATCATTTAAATCAGATTTTTAATGTTTGATTCTAGTTTTTTTGTATTTTTTATTAGTTTTTTTTGCTTATGGCTGTTTGTTGGTTTAATGATTGCTTATGAATATTTAACTTTAGAATGGCCGTTAAGTTGGTTTGAAATGGTCAGTTAATTTTATTTTAGTAGGGATTATCAATAATGATTTCATTTGACTTCAGTAAGCCAAGTGTATTGAGAAATATCTTTCTGGCATTCATGGGCTTTGGTTTTTCCATGGGGATATTGTTTCCCATTTTTGCCAATCTGTTTGTGGATTGGAAAGAGGGAATGTTAGGTTGGTTTATACTCTCATGCATACTTGCCGGGATTAGTATCGGCCTGTTTAATTTCTGGCTGTTAAACAAAATGTTATTGCAACGCCTTAAACGTATCGGTGAAGTCGCCAACGCAATCAGCAATAATGATGTTTCCCATAAATGTATGATGCAAAGTAATGATTTTATTGGGGATATGGCGCATAGTTTTAATCTGATGTCTCAAAACTTACGCAATATGATTAACCGAATTGCTGATGTTTCAAGTCAATTGAATCTCGCCTCTTCAGAGATGTTGATCGAGACCCAAGCGACACAGTCTGGGGTGGAGATGCAAAAGCGCGATACCAGTAACGTGGTTTCCGCAATGAAGAATATGAATGCGGCCGTTTATGAGATGTCTGCCCAAGCGGAAGATGCGTTGAGTTCGGTTGAAGCCGCTAATTTAGCCAGTAATAAAGGCTGTGAGGTTGTGAGTGAAACGGTCTCCTCGATTACCAACTTGGCCAATGAGGTAATCAATGCGGCCAATGTCATTAAACGCCTGAAAGAGGACAGTGAAACCATTGGTAATGTGCTTGAAGTTATTAAGGATATTGCTGAACAGACCAATTTGCTGGCATTGAATGCGGCAATAGAAGCCGCACGTGCCGGTGAGTATGGGCGAGGTTTTGCCGTTGTTGCCGATGAGGTAAGGATTTTAGCGAGCCGAACCCAAGATTCCGCCAAAGAGATTGAACAAACGATTGCACAGCTACAAACGGCTTCTGAACGAGCGGTTGAGGTTATGATGCTTGGGCAGCAGAAAGCTAATGAAAGTGTTGAACAGGCGAGTGAAGCAGGAGATTCATTGCGTGCGATTGAATCGGCGGTAAGTAATATCAATCAAAAAAATATTCAAATTAGCAATGCCTCGAATAATCAACGTATTCATGTGAATATGGTTAATGAAAATATTCAGCAAATCAGCGATGTAGCTGAAAAAGTGGCTAATGGTGCGGCTAAAACCTATGAAACAGGTTCGCAAGTTGGGCAGTTATCTGAACAGTTGAGTAAGTTGATTGGGCAGTTTAAAACGCAATAAAACACAACGGTATCTGAATAAATAGTGAGTTTACAACGAGCTTAGCGATTTGCACAGAAGCTTTGCATAAGCTCATTGTTGGATGAATCTGAGTCCAGATATTCTTTATTCGGTTTTAATTGTAATCAAAATCGTCGGTATGGCGGCTAGTTCCGCCTAAGTCGTCGTCAAAGTCGTTATCTAAATCATCGTCAAAATCGATATCGAAATCATCGCCATCATAATCACCTTCAAACTCATCATCCATGTCTTCCAACGCTTTGAGTTCGGTAGGTTTTTTGGTGCGGGCAACAGGGGCGGCGATGATTTCTAAATAGAATGATTCCAACCCATCGGCTTTAGCCTGGGCAATGGCATTGTCTATTTCGCTGACATGAATCTCTTCACTTGTCGCTTCATCACGTCCGAATTTGCAATCAAAATCCCAAAAGTGAGCGCCTTTTGGTAAGGCTTTTTTACGCTCGCGATTTAGATACTTTTTGACTTCTTTTTTAATCGATTCAACCTCTCGGCTAGGCTGAGGATTTTCTGGATTTAATTTAAAGGTTTTTTTCATGATCTATCTCAATGAGTGCTGTAAAAAAGATGGCAGATTATAAGGTATTTTTAAAAATCCAAACGTTTATTGTTTGAACGAATGTGTAATTAAATCAGTTTTGCTCTTGGTTGGCTAAATGGCGCTTGGTCACCCAGGTCAGGTGATAGCCGTGCACGGTTTTTATCGGACCTAGAAGGGTCTCGATCGGTTCATTGAAAATGGCCTCTGCCATCTCCGCTACGATTACTTCAGGTTTAACTAGGCCTATGTCACCACCAATTTTTGCTGAAGGGCAAATGGAGTGTGTTTTAGCCAATTCGATCAACTCTTCCAAGCTGTGGATTTGCGATTTTAAAGCTAAACATTCCGCTTCGTCGGCGACTAATATATGGTGTGCTTTAGCTCGTGAATCTGGGTGGATCATGTTTTCAATCTCTTTAAGTCTATTAAATAATTTTACGCCTAATTTTGCGTTTTCAGCAACTATATTTGAATTTTGGATACTGTGTTTCACGCCTGGAAAAACTATTTAATAAGACTATAAAGAATTCTATTTCTGCAAGCAGTTTGTTTTGAGCACTATTGTGGAATACTTGGTTATACTGGTCAAAACTTAAAAAGAGCTTGTTTTCATTATGGCTAAATATCGCTTACTGTTTGTGCAGATCTTACTTGGATTTTCTTTCTCAACAATGGTTGCCCCATCTCATGCAGAAGATACCCGGCAGGCCATTTGGCTTAATGCCGTTGAACGTGAGGTGCTTTTGATTGAAATGCGTAATTTTTTAAGGGGTTCGCAGGAGGTTTTAGATTACGCTCTCAAAGACGATATGGCATTGGTGCATCGTACCGCCAACCCAATCGGTACTAAAATGCTTAAAAACCTACCGAAAGAGATGACGGATAAAATGCCTAAATCTTTTTACGCCATGTTGAAAACCTTGCATTATGGTTTTGCTGAGATTGCCGATATTTCAAAATCCCCCACGGCAGAATCCAAAGTGGTTTTACAAAAACTGGCCAATATGCAAAAACTTTGTGTAGGCTGTCATGCTAATTTTCAGCTGAAAATCAAATAAGGCCACTTTTTAAAGTTACCAGGCCTGTTTAATATGCATTGAGCCCTTTTGAGAGGCGAAAGATTGTGGCGGTTATTTAAAGTTTTTTCTGTTTTATTGGCAATAGGGTGAGCTTTAGAAGGGTAAAAAGCGGATAAAAAGCTCATAAAAGAAAAGGCCAATTAAAAGTAAAGGCTCACTTCTTGTATTTCCCCCAGTTCTGTTTTGAACGGATATAGAGTTGCTCGACTTTCTCTCTCGCCCATGGGGTTTTTCTTAAAAAGGTCAGACTAGATTTTAAGCTAGGGTCGCTTTTGAAACAGTTTACCGGAATTTTTTCAGCCAAGCCTTCCCAGCCATAATGCTCTTGCAGTTCGGTCACTATGGTTTTCAGACTTAAACCGTGAAGAGGGTCTTTGGGGTGTTGGCGTTTTTTGATGTCGTCCGCTTTTTCTATTTCACTCATGATGTTTCCGTGTTTTGGTTTTTAGCTTCAATCCATTGTGCCATATATTGAGTGCTTTTGTGATGGTGATGGTTCAGCATTGAACCGATAAAATTTTGTGCCCGATGGTTTTCCAAATGGCGGATAAGTTGGTCGCAACTGTTTATCAAAGCAGAACAACTTTCCAAACCTTCCTTTTTTAAAACATAACGTTGGGAAACAATGTTGAAGCCAATTGTCTGTGATTTTGACCAGGCCTGTTGGTTTTGATAAAGATCGATTGCCGCGTTGGCAAAATCCATGCTGTTATTGGCGATTGCGCCAGGCCAAAGGTTTTGGGAGCCTGTTGACATCGACTCTTGTCCAATCAGGGTGGTAATGCTGGGGGTGCCATTCAGCATGGCTTCTGCTAATTTTCCTTTAATGCCCGCCCCAAAACGTAATGGCGCTAAAAGGACTCGCGCATTTTGAATGACGTTGAATGCATCGTCAGCCCAGCCTTTAATTAAAAAACCTTGTTTGGGGTTGTGCAACGCGGTGGCTTTTGGAGGGGGGTAGGCTCCATAGATATGCAATTCGGCTTGTGGGAGCTGTTTGCGTATTAACGGCCAAATCGATTCTTTCAGCCACAACACGGCATCCCAATTAGGGTCGTGTCTGAAGTTGCCGATGGTTACAAAATGCTGGCGTTGTTCAAAACTCGGTAAAGTTTCGATTGTTGGCTGTTGGTATAGAAAAGGTTGGTAAAACAGCTGTCTTGCCGGTATTTGAAACCGTTCTTGCAATAATTGCATTTCAAATTCGGAGATCATCAGGGTTAAATCGCTTCTGAAAATAGCGGCAATCTCCCGTTTGGTTATTTCTTGTTGAGCCATTTGTGAGAACAACCAGGCCTGGTCAGTTAAATGCAATTCTTCAAGATTGATTTGTTGAGACTTGGTTTTAAGATGGTTTTTGACCATTTGCTGGCGGCAAGCCCTTAACGAATGCAGGTCTTCGGTGTTTAACACCCTGAGTGCCTGCGGTGCGTTTTTCTCGACCCTCCAGCCAAACTGTTCTTCCATCATAAAACGATCAAAGATGACCATATCGGGTTGTAAGTTTTGTAAAAAACAATCAAAACTTTTATTGTTTAATTCGATACTCTGTTCATTGATGGCCAATTGAGTTAAGTCTTCTTTGTGTTCACCTTGTTTAGCGGGGCTCGCGAAAGTGATTTGCCATTGATTGGCTTGAAATAATTTAATCAATTGCATCATGCGTGTGCCAGCGGCAGACGATTTGGGTTCAGGCCAAACGTATCCAATGATTAATAGGTTTTTAGATTTTACAAGGTTGTTCAAAATAGACTCTGTTTGCTTGATTTGGGTTTCGGTTTCGGTTTTATTTACACTATGCAATCTAGGCGACTGGCTTGAATGCTCGGTTTTAATCCTTATATTGTAATCATGTTAGCCTGAATGATGCCAAAAACTGTATTGTTGTGCATATGGGGTTTTTAAATGTATAGAATGTGCTTGGTAGATATTTATGAGGTCTCTCCGAAGCGGTTCTTAAAACTATTTTCTAAACAGTGTTACTTGGCGTTAATGGCATTTACGAGGATTTAAATGAAACAGATTTTATTGGCATTCAGTTTTATGGCTGTTGCAAGCAGTGCTTATGCGGGCTTGTGGGATGATAGCAAACAAGTGGCAGCAGATGCTTGGCAAAAAGTTAAAGAAACTTCTGTCGACTTGAAAGACAGTGCGGTAGATAAGTGGCATGAAGTCAAAGAAGAGATGAATTCATCTGGATCATCTGAAGAAACCGGAAGTTTTTCAGATATAAAGAAGCTGGGTGATAAAGAGACCTATGTCAAAGCCTGGCAAGAGATTAAAGAGAGTGCCAAAAACCCTTCTGAGCCTAATGTAGATGAAAATGGTGTGCCTAAATAACCCAAACCTAAAATGTTTAAAAAAGGCCTAGAAAAGGCCGAGCCGGAATAAGGTATTCTGATATCTAGGGCTTCAAATCTGCTGCTATAAAAGGAATTGAATATGCAAAATTTTAAGAAAAATGGCTTGCTGAATATATTGCTAATTGGCTTGCTTGGATTAACGGCAATGTTTTCTTTAACGGGGTGTGAGAAGGTAGCGAATAGCGCCAAAAACATTCAATCTGACTGGGTAGGGTTAAACCGTACCGTTGAACTGTATAGTTGCATGACTGGTAAATTGGTTAAGGTGTATCGTGGTGATGTGCGTCTAAATCCTGAGGATGTGCATGGCACATCACTATTGATTGATGGTAAAAAGGTTCACACCAATCTTTGTTTTGTTATTGCTGAAGTGGGCACAAAAGAAGAGCCGATAGTGACCAAGTAAATCAAAATTTGTTTTTTACTTTATTTTTGGTGTTTTCTAGAATTTCACAAATCCATCAAAATCGATTGAGAACGCTATAAAGCCGCTTTTATCTTTGCAAAACGATGCTATTTTCAAAAAAATTCTGATATTATGTTTGGCATTCATTATTGAGCTTATTGATTGTTTGGTCTGGCATATTGCACCGGTTATCAGCTGGAGTCGTCAAACACTGAATTGAGCCATAAAAATTGCATCACGGTGAAAAGAATAATGCCAATGACAAGTTCCAAAAAAGGTACACAAATGTATAAATTTTCAATGCAGGCAGGCCTGGTCGCTTTGGGGCTGAGTTTACTCGCGTTAAGTGGTTGTTCCACTATATCGAGTGGGGTTGAATCGGTTGGTAAAGGGATTGTCTATGTGGGTGAAAGCATAGAGAAAGTGACCACGGATGTGAAGGTTGAAAAGGTGGATGATGAGCGTTTCAATCTGTCAGTGAACTTTCATGAACCGGTTAAAAACCTAGACAGTTGGGCTATGCGAATTGAAGCAAGGGAAGTTTGTCCAAAAGGTTATGTCTACCTTTCTAGAAACGCTAGAAAAACCGGTGGTTTTGCTTATTCAGATGCACAATGTGAAGCAGAGATGTCTTGTGGCTACGCTTTAGAATGGCGTATTAAGTGTGAAGATGTACCTAATGAACCGTTTAGTTTATTTGGTAAAACCTAATGGGATTGAAGTCTTAATTGAAAGCCACATTTGTTTGTGGCTTTTTTATATCTAAACCAACCGTTATTTAATCAATGTAAATACGTCTTACTAGAGAGATTGCTATTACTATTTTAACTCGACACTATCTTTGGCTGATTACCTTATCCGTTTTTACGGTATGGCAAGCGCTGTCTATATCGCAATGGCCTAAATCCTGGCTTGAACTTGTGGCCTATGCCCCTTATGCCGTAATGTTGATTGCCGGTTTTATCAGCTTGTGGCTTAACCGATTGCAACCTTTTCTAGTGTTGTTGAGTGTGTTTATGGTGAATGTGATATTTAGTTTTTTTGCACCATCGGAACAAGTCTCAATCGCACAATCGGTTCTTTTTACCCTGCTGAGTTTTCTGTTGCCGCTAAACCTGTTGTTGTGGAGTGTTTTATCTGAAAAAGGGATTCAAAACACAGCATTCAACAATTTTGTGTTAGCGGTTTTTGTTGCCCAAGGCGTTTTGATTTATTGGGTGATGAGGGAGTTGAACCTGCAGTGGATTGAAACGATCGCGTTGCCAATCTTTCCAGGATTGGATTTTTACCATCTCTCTTTTGCCAGTACCTTAGGGTTTTTATTGGCGGGTTTCATTCTCTCTTTAAAGCTCAATGGCCAAAAACAATTACGTGTTTTTAGTCATGCTGGCGTGTTTGTTCTGTTGTTAATGGCCTTTGCTTTAAACCAGTATCTGCAGGTTGGCGTTTTGGCTTGGGTCTCATCGATGGTTGGCTTGATTGTCATCCTTTCATTAGTTTTAGACGCCCACCACATCGCTTACATGGACGAGTTGACCGGGATTAAAGGGCGTAGGGCATTAAATGAATTTTTTATGGGTTTGGGCAAACGTTATGCAATTGCCATGGTGGATATCGACCACTTCAAAAACTTCAATGATACCCATGGGCATGATATGGGGGATCAGGTGCTCAAGATGGTTGCCTTGATTTTGGATACGGTGGTCGGCGGTAAAGCCTATCGGTATGGTGGTGAAGAGTTCACCTTGGTGTTTCCAGGAAAATCTGCTGAACAGGTGACGCAAGAACTCGAACGTTTACGTGAGGAGGTGGCCAATCATGTCATTTATCTGAATGAGGCTGAAGTGGGTTCGAATAAAGCTAAAAAAGCATCTTCAAAAGTCGTGAGTATTACCATTAGTTTAGGGGTTGCTGAACCGGACGCACAGCATACGACTCCAGAACAAGTGATGAAGTTTGCCGATGAAGGTCTTTACAAAGCTAAGCGTTTGGGTAGGAACAAATTGGTTCGTTCTATGGGCAAATCCGCAAAAGCCGCACCTAAAACACGCGCCAAAAAAAGCGCTTAGGCGATATTCATAACATCAAAGAAATATTGAAACTATTTAAAGGGAAAAACTATGTCAGATTCGCCAAAATCTTCACTGCCAGTCGTCAAAGAAAATAGTGAGATTGCGATTTCTTTTAAGCTTGAATTGGCTGATGGTACTCTGGTTGAAGAGACTCAAGAGAATGAGCCATTCCGTTTTAAAATCGGAGATGGAACCTTTATTAACAATTTAGAAAACTTACTGGTCGGTTTGGAGTTAGGCACTACGGCCAAGTTAACCTTATCGCCAGAACGAGCTTTTGGCTTGTCTGACCCAAACAACTTTCAAACCATGGATAAGGCCGATTTTCCGGAAGAAATGGCTTTGGAAAAAGGGCATGTCATTGGTTTCAATACACCGACAGGCGATGAAATTCCAGGTACCATCCATCAAATAGAGGGTGATAAGGTAATCGTTGACTTCAACCATCCATTAGCTGATGCAACCGTGATTTTTAGCGCGAAGATTGAAGAGATTTTTTCTTAAAATTGAAAAGCATGAAAAGCACGGGTTTAGAGCGATAACCGAGTCTATTGAGATGAGCCGAGACTTGGTTGGTTTTATTCTTGATTGTCGTTTTGATGTTCGGAGTGATATTTTTGCATGTGGCCTTCGCTACAAAAAGTGTGTTTGCCATCAAAATATGCTTCGGCTTGCGGTAGATGTACACCACACTCGGCACAGCGCACCATCTCTTCTGGATTGTCATTGGTTTTGGCTTGCTGCGCCTTTTGATTTTGCAAATCCTGTTGGCGTTGCTTTTCTCTGATTTCAATCACTCGGTTCAGTACAAAACGGGCGATTAAAAAGATCAAGACAACAAATAATAAAAAGACAATTGCTCTCACAAGCGTTCCTCTGTAAAACCTCTACTTTGGTAGAGACCCTTTGTTAAATTCAATGATTAGCATGATACCCTAAACAAATCAGCACTTCTAAAATTTTGAAGGTTTAGCGTGCTGTTTACGGGTTTGATTGGCTAAGCGTTTTGCCCACAGTTTCAAGTAAGCTTCAAAGTAAAATTAAATGCGTTTTTCAGCCAATAAACGCCATTAATTAATGCATTCGCAGTCTAAAAATCATACAATAAAAGCAATTTTATTCTTTAAATAAAACCTAAAGAATTCACCCTGTTTTTAGCAATTAAAAATTATCCCTATTTAGAAAATCTTAGACCATTTTCTAATGGTTAAGATAACTCTTTGGAGAAGTGTTTTCCATGAATTTACATGAATATCAATCAAAAGCCCTGTTTGCAGAATATGGCATTGGTGTACCTCAAGGTCAGTTGATCACTCAGCTTGAAGAACTTGATGCGGCATTGGATGCGGTAGGAGAGAATGCTTGGGTCGTTAAGGCGCAAATTCACGCAGGTGCTCGCGGTAAAGCGGGTGGTGTCAAATTGGTTACTAGCCGTGAAGAAGCCAAACAAGTTGCCGGCGAATTGTTGGGTAGCCGTTTGGCGACTATTCAAACCGCTGGTAAAGCATTACCTATCAACAGCCTTTTGATTGAGCAAACTTTAGCGATTGAAGAAGAGCTTTATCTGAGTTTGGTGGTGGATCGTGTTACACGTACCCATACGTTTGTGATTTCTGCTGCAGGTGGAATGGATATCGAAGCGGTGGCCGAAGAGACTCCTGAGAAAATCTTAAGTGTCCATATCGACCCGACAGTGGGGGTGATGCCATATCAATGTCGTGAAGTCGGTTTTGCTCTAGGGTTGACTGGCGATGCATTCAAACAAATCGGCCAACTCATGAGTCGTTTCTATAAGCTGGCTCTAGATAAGGATGTTTCTCAGGTTGAGATTAACCCTTTGGTCAGAACAGCGGATAATCAGCTAATCGCTTTAGACGCCAAGGTGAATATCGATTCAAACGCGCTATACAGACAACCAGGCCTGGTTGAATTGCGTGATTTCTCTCAAGAAGACGAGCGTGAAGCTAAAGCTTCCGAACATCAACTGAACTATATCGCGTTAGACGGTGATATCGGTTGTATGGTCAATGGTGCCGGTTTGGCGATGGCGACCATGGATTTAATTAAATTAAACGGCGGTAACCCGGCTAACTTCCTGGATGTAGGCGGTGGTGCAACCCCTGAACGTGTGGCGGAAGCCTTTAAATTGATTTTATCTTCTTCAGAGGTGAAATCGATTTTAGTGAATATCTTTGGGGGAATCGTACGTTGTGACTTGATTGCCGAAGGGATCATTCAGGCGGTACAAGAAGTGGGCTTGAATATTCCGGTGGTAGTGCGTTTAGAAGGTACTAACGTTGAACTGGGTAAACAAATTTTGGCAAACAGTGGTTTAAGCATCATTACCGCAGATGGTTTAGCGGATGCGGCGCGTAAAGTAGTTGAAGTGGCAGGAGCATAATAGATGAGTATTTTAATCGATAGCAATACCAAGGTTATCTGCCAAGGCTTTACTGGAAAACAAGGCACCTTTCACTCTGAGCAGGCGATTGCTTATGGAACCAATATGGTGGGTGGGGTCACACCGGGGAAAGGCGGGCAAACCCATTTAGGTCTGCCGGTCTTCAATACCGTAGCTGAAGCGGTTGCCGAGGCTGGAGCGGAAGCTTCTATGATTTATGTTCCACCTGCTTTTGCTGCGGATTCAATCATCGAAGCGATTGCCGCAGGCATCAAGGTGATTACCTGTATTACCGAAGGGATTCCGGTTGCGGATATGTTGAAAGTGCGTGCGGTTCTAGAAAAGTCGGATGCCTATTTGATTGGTCCAAACTGCCCAGGATTAATTACCCCAGGCAATGACGGCAACGGTTGTAAAATCGGGATTATGCCGGGACATATACATCTACCAGGTAAAATCGGCATCGTGTCACGCTCGGGAACTTTAACCTATGAAGCGGTACATCAAACCACGCAAAATGGCTTGGGCCAATCAACCTGTGTAGGAATTGGTGGTGACCCGATCCAAGGGATGAACTTTATCGATTGTTTAACCTTGTTCCAAGAAGACCCTCAGACCGAAGGGATTATCATGGTGGGCGAAATCGGTGGTCAGGCAGAAGAAGATGCGGCTGAATTCATTAAAGCGTATGTGACCAAACCGGTAGTGGCTTATATAGCGGGTGTTACCGCTCCAGCCGGTAAACGTATGGGGCATGCCGGAGCCATTGTCAGTGGCGGTAAGGGAACGGCGGAAGCTAAGTTTGCGGCTTTGGAAGAAGCCGGAGTCACCGTGGTTCGTTCGCCTGCCGATTTGGGAGAAGCGATGAAGGCTCAGTTGGGCTGATTTGACTTGCTCGGATTTATTCAAACACTGGTTTGAACGATTACTACGATGACTATCGTTGGATTGTTTAAACGAACTTAATTCAAATCATTCTATTGAGCATTTTTAGAGGCTTGTTGACAAATCAACTGTACCAGGCCTGTTTAAAATGCTTAAATCAAATTGATGAACACCTGAAATGAATGTCTCATAAGTCTTGAGAATGGCTATTTTCAAGGTCTTTTAGGTGTTCAAAACTCCTCGTTGATTAAAGAGAGACACGCAATGACACAAAATGTAACCGTCGTTATGGGGCAGATTGATCCGATTGTGGGTGATATTCGCGCCAATGTGGAATTAATTATTGAAGCCGCCCAACGAGCAAAGCAAACCTTGCAGGCGGATATCATCGTCTTTCCGGAAATGACCATTACCGGTTACCCTCCAGAAGACCTATTGTTGCGTGAAGGTTTGTATCCTCAAGTGAATCAGGCGTTAAGCCAGATTTGTGAAGCGGTTACTGATATTGTTTGTGTGGTCGGTTATCCCATGATGGATGAGCTTGGCGAACGCTTCAATATGGCGGCTTGGATAGAGGATGGGATGATTCAAGCCAGTTACATCAAACAGAATTTGCCGAACTACAGCGTATTTGACGAGCAGCGTTATTTCACTGCCGGCCATCAGCCTTGTGTGGTGGAGTTCAAAGGAATCAAATTCGGGATTTTGATTTGCGAAGATATCTGGAAAATCACCCCCAGTACGCAAGCCAAAGAAGCCGGTGCGGAGGTTATTCTCAATCTGAATGCCTCGCCTTTCTCTGAAGAGAAGCATCAGGATCGTATCGCTACCTTGCAACGCCGTGTTGACGAAATCAAATTGCCGATTGTCTATGTCAACCAAGTTGGAGGGCAGGACGATTTAGTATTTGATGGCGGCTCTTTTGCGATAAGTGCCGATGGTGAGGTCTGTGTGCAAGCCCCAGAGTTTAAAACCGATTTAACCGCTGTGCAGTTGGTTAAACAAGCCGATTCTTTGATTATGCTTGACGGTGCTAAAGCGCCACTATATGAAGGTGAAGCCAGAATTTACCAAGCATTGAAGATGGGGGTGAAAGACTACGTTGAAAAGAATGGCTTTCCTGGGGTGATTTTAGGGTTATCGGGTGGAATCGATTCCGCTTTGACCTTGGCCATCGCGGTCGATGCTCTAGGTGCGGATAAGGTTGAGGCGGTGATGATGCCGTTTCGCTATACCGCTGAAATCAGTAAGGAAGATGCCGCCAAGCAGGCTATGACCATGGGTGTCCAGTATCAATCGATTCCGATTGAGAGCATGTATGCCGCATTTGAAGCGGCTTTGGCCAGTAGCTTCGAAGGTACCAACACCGACTTAACCGAAGAGAACCTACAGGCCCGTATCCGAGGAACCTTGTTGATGGCTCTGTCAAACAAGGGCGGTAGAATGGTGTTAGCGACCAGCAATAAGAGTGAAGTGGCGGTAGGTTATTCCACTTTGTATGGTGATATGGTCGGCGGCTTTTCGCCATTGAAAGATATCCCTAAAACGTTGGTATATCGTTTGGCACAATACCGTAACTCGATTTCTGAATGCATTCCCGAGCGAGTCATCACTCGTCCACCTTCGGCGGAGCTAAGGCCTGACCAGGTAGATCAAGATAGTTTGCCTGATTATGATGTGTTGGATGCTATCATCAAACATTACGTTAAACTGGACAGAACACCACAAGAGATTGTCGAACTCGGTTTTGATGCCGAAGAGGTTCATAAGGTGATTCGTCTAATCGACCGTAGCGAATATAAACGCCGTCAATCGGCTCCTGGGATTAAGATTACCCAGCGTGCCTTTGGACGAGATAGACGTTATCCGATAACGAGTCACTATTCGGAATGCTGATCGACGGCATTTCTCAATACTGATCAAAAACGACAATAACCTGTTTGTGGAAGCAATAAAAAAGCCGATTTACCAGGCCTGGTAAATCGGCTTTTTTGTCAGAGGGGATAAAATTTTAGAGGTTAGTCTAAAGGTTAGTCGAAAATCCCATCAAACATACTGGTGACGCTTGACCACCAAGAGTCATCTTTTTTCGCCTTAGGGTCAGAAGTCTCTGCTTTTTTAGCTTGGGCGCCAAAAGAGACATCGGTCGCTTCTTGGGTGGCATTTTTATTCAACTCATACACTTTATCGGCATTCTCTGCGGCTTCGGTCATACCCAGTTTAGTGTAAGACTCTTTCAGCATCTTAAGTGCTTTAACGGTAGAAGAGGCTTGCGGATAGTTTTCTAAAATGTATTTTGCACGGTTAGCCGAGGCTAAATAAGCTTCTTTATTAAAGTAGAACTTGGCTACCTTAAGCTCGTGTCTAGCCATCTGGTTACGCAAGATGACCAATCGTTTGCTGGCCGCAACCGCATATTTACTGTCAGGGAACTGGTTTAACAGCTCACTGTAGTAACCGTAAGCACGTTTGGCCGATTTTACGTCTCGGGTAGCAGGGTCGGTGATATAGTTATCCAACCAACTGCGAATAACCGAGTCCGCAGCTAAGCCTTTTAAGTAGTAGGCATAAGCCAACTGCTTGTGTTTCGGGAACAGGCGTATGAATTCATCCAGTTCAATGATGGCTGACTCAGGTTCGTCGTACTTGTAATAGGCGTAAGCCAACTCCAGGTGTGTTTGTTCCGCGTAACGGCCATAAGGGAAGTAAGCTTTGAGTTTTTCGTAGTTTTCAATCGCGGTGTCCCACTGCTGGTCTTTAAAAGCATCGGTGGCATCGGTGTAAAACTCTTCTACTGTTTTATCTTCATCCGGCTTTTCAATCAAGCCATTAAGTGTTGAACAGCCTTGTAAAGCAAGGCCTGAAACTAACATTAAGGATAGTAGCGTTTTTTTCATGTTTATTTGGTACTCTTAGGTACAATATACGTTTAATAAATTGCAAACGATTGTATCACAAATATTGAATATTCAATGACTGCCTTTGCATAAAAAGCCATCAAACAACTTCGGTTTGTTTATGGATTAAATTCGTAAAGCCACTTAGTTAAAAAAGGTTATCTTTTGAGTCAACAAATTCTTACCGCAACCATCCCGCATGACGCTTTAGGTGAACGCCTGGATGTTGCTATCTGCCCGTTATTTTCAGACTATTCTCGTAACCGTATCCAGCAATGGATTAAAGACGGTAATTTAAAGGTCGATGGCGAGGTTTGGAAAAAGCCGCGCCAATCGGTATTGGGTGGAGAAAAGGTTGAGCTATTGGTGGAACTTGAAAATGCCACGGAAATTCCGGCGCAAGACATCGATCTGGAAATCGTTTACGAAGACGATGCGATTATGGTGATTAATAAACCACCAGGCCTGGTGGTTCATCCAGGTGCAGGAAATCCAGACGGAACTTTGATGAATGCCTTATTGTTCTATAATCCTGCTCTGCGAGAAGTCCCTAGAGCGGGGATTGTGCATCGTCTGGATAAAGATACTTCAGGTTTGATGGTGGTTGCCAAAACCGTTCCTGCGCAAACCAGCTTGGTGGAGCAGTTGCAGCGTCATGCGGTGGAGCGTATTTATGACGCGGTGGTTGTCGGTAAGATGGCTCGCGGCGGAACAATCGATAAACCAATCGGTCGCAGTCCTGCGGACAGAAAAAAGATGGCTGTGCGTGCGATGGGGGGTAAAGAAGCGATATCACACTATCGTGTATTGGAACACTTCCGAGAGCATACCCGTATCCGCGTTAAACTGGAAACCGGACGTACCCATCAGATTCGTGTGCATATGGCCTATTTAGGGTTTCCGTTGGTCGGTGATCCCGTTTACGGTTCACGTTTTAGAATCCCAAAACGCATGAATGAGGAGTTTGTGCATTTCTTGCGTGGTTTCCATCGCCAAGCCCTGCATGCGGGTGCTCTAAGCTTAACCCATCCTGTGACCGGTAAAACCATGAAATGGAAGGCACCGATGCCAGATGACCTGTTCGAGCTGGTCGATGTGTTGCGTGAAGATATGGAAGAGTATGAAAATGCTCAATTAGGTTACGATGACTTTGATTACGATTATGGGGTTGAAGTGGAGTGGGTAACCGATGAAGACATCCCGGATTAATGACGCTTAACAATGCATCTAACAAGCTTGTTACAAAGCATTGTTAAAAAACACGCTTGAACATGAAAGGTTTCTGTTTTGTTTATCACCCCAAATTGGCCAAAACCCGATAATATCCAAGCTTTATGCACTACAAGACAAGGCGGTGTCAGCCAGCCGCCATTCGATTCTCTGAATATGGCGACCCATGTTGAAGACGATCTTCAGCATGTGTTGCAGAACCGCGCCATAATCAAACGGCAAGCTAATCTTCCGAGTGAGCCAATTTGGCTCAATCAACAGCATACCGATATCGCTTTGCCGCTCTCCTCAACCACCGTTTTTGACGAGCCGCCCATTGCCGATGCCAGCTGGACTCAATCCGTAAACGTAGTTTCAGTGGTCATGACCGCAGATTGCTTGCCGATTTTGTTAACCGATAAACAGGGTAGTTGTGTCGCCGCCATTCATGCGGGTTGGAAAGGGTTGGCGGATAAGATAGTGAGCAAGACCATTCAAGCCATGCCCGTGCAGTCTAGTGAGTTGATGGCGTGGATTGGCCCGGCCATTTCGGTCAGACAGTTTGAAGTAGGGCAAGATGTTTATGATGCCTTTGTCAATCAAAATATTGAAAATAAACGTTTTTTCCATGCTGAGCCGCAGCAAAAAGCCAAATACTTGGCAGACTTACCAGGCCTGGTAAGATTCGAAATGCAAAATTTAGGCGTGTCGCAAATCTACGCTAGCCAGCTGTGTTCCTTTGAAAATCAAACGGAGTTTTTCTCTTATCGAAGAGACGGTAAAACAGGGCGTATGGCCTCGATGATCTGGATTGAGAACTGAAGTTGTTTTCAGTTAAGTTTTATTCAATTTACAAGCTTTCTCATCAAAGCGATGAAGGGTTTTCTATATACTTTTTGTATGGTTTTTAGTTAAATTCAACTCTAATTAAATTCATTCTTCCCAACTTCGGTAGCTTTTGAGCAAATGCAAAAATCCTTGATTGCACTCTTTCACTCTATGGTCTCATCGCTACGAGATCTATTACCGATTATTGTCGTTATCGCTTTCTTTCAGTTGCTTGTACTGCAACAACCTTTACCCAATATGCTTGACCTATTGTTCGGTACCTTTTTTGTGGTGTTGGGGTTGACCTTTTTTGTCTACGGTCTGGAAATGGGGCTTTTCCCCATTGGCGAAACCATGGCTTATGCCTTCGCAAAAAAGGGCTCGGTCTTATGGTTGCTGTTGTTTGCTTTTGCATTGGGGTTTGGTACGACAGTGGCAGAACCCGCTCTGATAGCGGTGGCTGATGAAGCCGCTAAAGTAGCTGCAACCGGTGGGGTCATAGCCAATGCTACCGCCGCCAAACAAGGTTATGCGGATGGTTTACGCCTAACCGTGGCGTTATCGGTCGGCTTTGCGATAGTCTTAGGCGTTTTGAGGATTTTAAAAGGCTGGCCAATCCATTGGTTTATTATCGGTGGTTATATCCTGGTCGTGATTATGACCAGCTTCGCTCCAGAAGAGATTATCGGTATCGCTTACGACTCAGGTGGAGTGACGACCTCAACAATCACCGTGCCCTTAGTGACGGCATTAGGGGTTGGGTTGGCATCCTCCATCAAAGGGCGTAACCCGATGATAGACGGCTTTGGTCTGATTGCCTTTGCTTCCTTGACACCGATGATTTTTGTTATGGCCTATGGAATGGCTATTTAGGTATGGTGAACTGATTGGAAACCTTATTACTCTATGTAGCGCGTTTTATCAGCATTCTGTTTGATACCGTTTTTGATGTTCTGCCGATTCTAGGCATCTTGCTCGGTTTTCAGGTGTTGGTGTTAAAGCAAAAGATTCCTAATCTGAAGAAAGTGGCGACCGGGTTTGTATTTGTGTTGGTTGGCCTAGCCTTCTTTTTACAAGGCTTGGAGCAAACCCTGTTTCCAATTGGACGATTAATGGCTGAGCAGCTCACCAATCCGGAGTTCATTTTTGGTAAAACCCTGGTAGAAGGTTTTGTGTTCAGTTGGCAAGATTATTATTGGGTGTATATTTTCGCCTTTGCTATAGGTTTTAGTACCACCATCGCCGAGCCTTCATTGTTAGCCGTTGCCCTTAAAGCTCAAGAGGTTTCCGGGGGTGCCATCGGTACTTGGGGGTTACGTATTGCGGTCGCTTTAGGTGTGGCGCTAGGGATTTCATTGGGTACCTTTAGAATTGTTACCGGTTACCCTATACATTGGTTTATTATTGCAGGGTATATTGTGGTGGTAATCCAAACTTTTTATGCACCGCGCATGATAGTGCCCTTAGCCTATGACTCTGGCGGGGTGACCACCTCGACCGTAACGGTACCGTTGGTTGCTGCGCTTGGCCTGGGATTGGCTGAAACAGTGCCGGGAAGAAGTGCTCTGATTGATGGTTTTGGTCTGATTGCGTTTGCGAGCTTGTTCCCAATCATGTCGGTCATGGCTTATGCGCAAATAGCCGAATATCGGGCAATAAAACAGCAACGAACACAGCAACAACTTTTGGCTGGCAGCCAGTCCAAAGAATGACTTATTTTTAAACGGAATATCCCTTATAGGCTTTCAATCACTCGGAGGAAGAGAGATGAAATTTAAACTGATTATCGCGTTTGTGGAAGACTCAAAAATAGAAGCGGTTATGGCTGGTGCCAGAGATGCCGGGGCAACAGGGGCAACGGTGATTAGTAATGCTCGTGGTGAAGGTTTGGATTCACCGGTTACTTTTTTTGGTTTGAGTTTGGAAACTCAACGTGAAGTTGCGCTGTTTTTGGTCGAAGAACATCTTAGCCGAAAGATTTTGGAACGGATTGCCGAAGTGGGTGAGTTTGATGATTCGCCTGGCACGGGTATCGCCATTCAAGTCGATGTTGAAGATGCTGTAGGGCTTGGCCATCAGGTGCAAAAGTTGACTGAATTAGTAGAGGATGAGATATGAGTTCAGAGGTAATTAAAGTCAAGGACGTCATGAAGGTGGATGTTGACGTGGTTGACGGCATGATGACTGTTTCGGATGTTTTAAGGACGATGGAGCATAAACAGAATAAATCGATTATCGTGCAGCGTCGTGATGAAAATGATGAATATGGCATTGTCTTGTTGAATGATATTGCCACCGAAGTACTGGGGAAAGACCGTTCACCAGAGCGGGTGAATGTCTATGAAATCATGACCAAGCCCGTGGTGAGTGTCGACCCGGAAATGGATATTCGTTATTGTGCTCGACTTTTTAAACGTCTGGGTTTATCTCGTGCCCCTGTGATGGAGAACCGAAAAATCGTCGGTATGGTGAGTTTAACCGACCTGGTATTGAAAGGGCTTTGTCAAAAGTATTGCTAGAAGCCTTGTAAATAGGCACTTGATGGTTCGATTCATGGCTATTTCACTACCATAAACGTTTTTAGAGAAGCACCTAGACTTTTAAGGTGCTTTTTTAATTTTGCCTGCCCGTTTTAAGAAACTTATCCGCGCGTTCAATATCTTCTGGTAAACCGCTCAATACCAAATGATCGTCTAGTCTTAAAGCGGTCTCTACGGATGGCCTTTCGCCACGAATATGCCCGCGTTTTATCGCCTCCACGTGGACATTAAAGTCGGTAAGCTTCAATTCCTTCAAGGTTTTGCCAACCGAAAACATCGAGCCTTCAATCAATACCGTATGAATGATCCCTTTCATAACCTGGTGTTGTTCTAACGGGTTATCATCTTCCCCTGGATAGAAGTTCTCCAAGGTCTTGTAGCGGTTCTTACGGATGTTTCGGGTCTGTTTTAATACTTGGCTAGGTGGTTCGCCAATCATCAATAACAGATGCGATGCCAGCATGATGCTGGATTCGAAGGTATCCGGTACCACTTCATTGGCACCCGCTTCAGTGAGCTCGTTAACATGCTGATCATCCAACGTTCTCACCAAAATAGGGATGTTGGGATCAAGTCTACGAACCGTTTTCAGAATTTTCATTGAGGCATGGAAGTCACTGAAGGTGATGATCACCGATTTGGCTTTACTTAAGGAGGCCGCATTTAAAATGTTTTCTTTAGAGGCGTCTCCATAATATACACTTTCCCCTGCAGCACGAGCTTCGTGAACACGTTTGATATCCATATCCAAAGCGATAAAACGATTGTTTGAGTTGTGTAAAAAACGACTCACGGTCTGACCTACACGCCCAAAACCACAGAGAATGACGTGATCTTGAATGTGCTTGTTGTCTTCTGCGATGGTGTTTTCGATTTCGTGATGACTCATTGTGTAAGAGGACTTGTGCAGTCTTTTGGCGATTTTGCCGTTGAATTTCACTAAGAACGGCGCAATCGACATGCTTAACACCGCTGCTGTCAGTAGGATATTGCCAATCTCTTCGGGTAGCAATTTGTAGGTGAAGGCCAGGGTCATCAACACCAGCCCGAATTCCCCTACTTGGGAGAGCGAGAGGGCGATGCGTAGAGAAACCCCGCCTTCTTTCTTGAATAGTCTGGAGACTAAATAGAGTATGGCACCTTTGATAATGAAAATGGCTAGGGTGACCGCGATGACCATCCAGAAGTGACTGGCTAGAATCTCAATCGAGATGAGCATACCAACCGTTACAAAAAACAGTCCTAACAGAATGTCTTGGAAAGGGCGAATATCCGATTCGATTTGGTGGCGGTATTCGGTTTCACTCAACATCATACCCGCTAAGAAAGCACCTAAGGTCATGGATAGTCCCATTCCTTCTGTAAATGCGGCGGCACTCAACGCTACCGTTAAGACGGTCAGGGTGAAGAGTTCTTGTGATTTAGCGGATGCGACTTCATGAAAAAGAGGTCTTAAAAGGTACTTACCAATCAGGTGCATAATCACGACGACTAAAACACCCTTTAAAAAGGCCATGGTCAACGCCCAGGTCAGTACGCCATCATCACCGCCACTTAACGCCAAAGTCGGAATCAAAATCAATAAAGGGATGGCCATGATGTCTTGAAAGATCAAGATGCCGACTGCCGAGCGCCCATGTCTTGATTGGATTTCAGATTGCTCGGTGAGCTGCTTGATGACTATCGCCGTTGAGGATAGAGCAAAAGCACCGGCAATGACGATTGTTGTATTGGTATCCAGGCCTGCTAAAGTGCCGATTAGGTAGATTACCCCGGCGGTGGTGAAAACCTGAGCCGTGCCCAGACCGAATACCTGTTTGCGCATGGCATACATTTGCGAAAAAGAGAACTCTAAACCAATTGCGAATAACAGAAAAACAATGCCAAACTCAGCTAGCAGTTCGATGTTTTCTTCTTTTTGAATCCAGCCGAAACCGTTCGGACCAACGATTATACCGACAATGATATAGCCAAGAATGGGCGGGAAGTGCAATCTTCTAGACAGAGATACCGTGATGACGGCAATGGTTAGCAGTAAAACAACATGCAGTAATATGTGTTCGGTCACAATGGGTATCTCATGGAAAATTAAAAGGTTGAACTCTGTCTAACTGTTTCAAATAAGGTTTTAGGCTTTTTTCATTTTAAAACGCATCGATAAATCTATCGAGCGCAAGTGTTTGGTGATTGCGCCTGTAGAGATAAAGTCTACCTGGGTTTTCGCCAAATTTTCCAAATCGCCGATTTCGACATTACCTGAAACCTCTAACTTCGCTTTACCATTGACGATATCGACCGCCTCGTACATCATCTCTAAGGTGAAGTTATCCAGCATGATGATATCCGCGCCACCCATTAACGCTTCTTGTACTTCTTCCAGGTTTTCGGTTTCCACTTCTACGGTTTTTCCTGGATGTTGAAACTTGGCTATGCCAATCGCTTCAGCAATTCCGCCAGCAGACATGATGTGGTTTTCTTTAAGAAGGATAGCATCATACAATCCGATACGGTGGTTTTGACCGCCACCACAGGCTACCGCATATTTTTGCGCCAATCTTAAGCCAGGCAAAGTTTTACGGGTATCAAGCAGCTTGGTTTTGCTACCTTGCAACGGCTTCACATATTCTGAGGTGGTTGTCGCTGTGCCAGAAAGGGTTTGTAAGAAATTCAAGGCGGTGCGTTCTGCGGTTAAAATATTGCGTGCCGAACCGGTGATGATGCAAATAAGCTGATCTTTTTCAACGGTTTCGCCTTCTTCGCATAACCATTCTACGTGAGCATTTTCATCCACTTGCCTTAAAACCTCATCAAACCAAGGTCGTCCACATATTACCGCTTTTTCACGACAATAAATATTGGCGGTGGCTTGTATGTTTTCAGGAATCAAACCGGCTGTTAAGTCCCCGGTTTTTATGTCTTCGTCAAGGGCGTTGGCTACAGTCGTTTCAATGTTTTCAAAGTAGTTGATATCATTCATAATGGTTTTGGTCTATTTAGGGTGAAGTTACGCATTAAATTGCGTAATTTGATTAATGGAGGGTATTATACCCAAATAGTTTTTCAGTACGAAACCAATCCCCAAATTCACTATGAAATCAGTTCAATCGCTTCATAAAACGGTATAAAAATGCAAAACAACTCGCTTAACTCATTCCAGACCCTCAAATTAAGGGTGGATAATCAAACAGGCTTAATTGAGGGCGGACAATTTATTGAAAGTCCCAATCAAGACTTGCGTCCAAATGATGAGTTACCAGGCCTGGTGGTTGTTCATGGTATTAGCTTACCGCCAAACCAGTTTGGAGGCGAGGGGATAACCCAATTGTTTACCAATACGCTGAATCCAAAAGAACACCCTTATTATCAAACGATTCAGCATTTGACCGTTTCTGCTCATGCCTTGATTAGACGCGATGGACAAATCATTCAGTATGTTCCATTCCATAAGCGAGCATGGCATGCCGGGCTTTCTGAGTATGAAGGCCGTGAGCGTTGCAATGATTTTTCAATCGGGATTGAGCTTGAAGGAACCGATTCAACTTGTTACACCGCTTCCCAATACCATGCCTTGGCCGGTCTCATAAAAGCGCTTTGGCAGGCTTATCCATCTTTAAAAGATCGGAAAGTGGTCGGTCACAGTGATATCGCTCCCGGCAGAAAAACCGATCCAGGAGACTATTTTTTATGGAGTTCTTTGAATCGTTTGACAGAAACCGAGGCGTAGGCAAATTCAATCTATCCAAGCGGTGGTTTCAAAAACGGTTAACCCAACAATGTTTAGATGCCGGTGAAAACTAAGGCGATCACATCGTTGGTATAACCATCGCCATTTTTGTACTCCCGATAACCGCTACTGACCTTGTAGCCTACCAAGTAGGTGGTGTTGTTCCATTTCCAAGCAAAGCAGTCATTTTGACCGTTCGGGGCAAGTAACACCTCTTTGGGAATGTCGATAATGTCATTGATGGCAAATTCCTGGCTCGTGCTGGAGATGACCTGTCCATCGCGGTCAACAAAAGCGCTGAAAGTGGTTTTGTTGATTGAGTCGTTCAAGTATTTAGGTTCGGTATCATCTAACATGGCCTTGAACTCTGGGGTGGAGTCAAATACCAGAGCGATACCGCCGACGTTTTTCTCCATGTTTTCCCAGTCTTTAACCACCGCATGATAAATATAGCTATAGTCATTACCGTAAAGTTCGGTTTTATGAAAGTCTGACACAATATAGCTTTGGGTGTCATGTAACGATAAGCAGCGGGTGGTATCGTTTCTGCGCGGCAATAGCGTACCGACCAAATCGCTTTCGGCTTTGTTGGAAACAGCGAGAATCTCGCCATTGGCATCGTATAAGATAATATTGGTGTACACCGTATATAGGCTGTTGATGTATTCAAGTATATCCGTCAGTTTTTGGCTTTGAGTATGGCTGATAGAGCCGTTATTATGTTTGTCAGACAGTATTTTTCTAAAGCTGCTGTTCAATGCCCACCATCGACAGTCGTTGGCTCGTTCGTAAAGGTTTCTATCCATGATTTCAACCGCTAGGGTGGCGCTAAAGGCAACCTTTGATTGGATGGTATCCACCAAAACCTGGTGAATGTGGTGGATAAAGCGAGAGAAGATCTCTTGAATCTCCAAGCTGATGATTTGGAAACGGTCCAAAATGGGTAAGAAGGATTGTACCTTGCGCTTAAGCGACATTATTTTACCGTTAAGAATCACGGTTAATAATAGCGTGCTTACCTTGATATTGACCTCTTCTAACGCATGTAGATACAAAGGCGATTCTTTGGGAATCTTGACCCCTAAATCATTGGTGGTGCGTTTTGCGAAGGCCTGGTTGACATCGATATCCACATATCCTTGCCAAGGTAATCCGTAGAACTCTTGATAGCCGGTCGTCTTTATGGAAAAACGTAGGTTGTTACCGTTTTTTTCAGGTTTTGTGGTATCGCTCAACGCACGGATTCTTTGACCTACGGGGTGTTTTTTAGGGCTATTTGAGGCAATGATTTCGGCGTTCTGATTCAAAAGCATCAGTCCATGCTCACTATTGATGTTTAAGGTGTTGAATATGCCTTGCATTTCATCCTCAAAACTAAAACTTAAACATAAGACACCAACGTCTTTCGTGCCACCAGATTCACTTACCTGGGTGATTTTCTTGGCATAAATGAGGCTTACAGGTTGGTTTGGAAAAAGGTCTGAATATCGATATATCTCCACATAATCATCGTTTGTCTTTAGGGTGTGGTTGATGAGCGGGTCTAAACTGTGTTCAACCGGGTTTGACTTGTTTAATTTAGCTTTAATGTCGCCAGTAGGGGTGACTAATAAAATATCGTTATAAACGCTGTACTTAGCCACATACTCTTGAATGCGCTGGTCAATAAATGCTGCGTCTGAAGGGGAGGAGTCCGTATTCGCCATATACTCGACGATATCATCGTCAGTGGCTAAAAATCCTACATCCGCCGTTCGTTCAAACAGGTTGCGGATTAAAATATCGATGGTTGTTTGCGCTTTGAGCATGATTTCGCTATTGGCTTGGTTCAAGTAGCGACCAATCAGTTCTTCAATCATGATGTCACGTAGGTTTTGAAACTCCTTTTGGGTTTCCACTATAGATTCAAGTAATTGGCTATCAATGTTTTCATTGTTGATTTTGCCAACCATTCCAACTGTCGACCACCATAAGTCTTGATGCTCCAATTCGGCAATATACGCTTTTACTTCAGGAAGGTATTGAATGAATGCGTTATATTCTTTTAACTTATTTTGTGTAGACATATCCGAGTTACTTTTTCCATAAAATGATTTTAATGAAGCCTTTAAAGCAAACAGTATTCCAACTGTTTCTTATTAAGAAATATGCCTTAAAATTCAAATGCTTTTCAATGGTAGTGGAGAATGAAATTGTATGCGATTTTTAGTTCTAGAACGGTGTTGCTAGATGATGCACTTAAACAGTGCACTAATTGGGTGCGTTATGAAGTTGACCGGGCGAAATGTTAGGCAATCCAACCTGTTTTTTTGGTTTCTGTTTTAGGCGTGTCTTTAGGGGTAAATTTCAGACACTCGTCACCCGAGGTTTCAAATACGATGTCGCTTGGCATGCGTCGGGTTTTGAATCCGAATGCCCTGCAGCCACGGGGAGCGTTTGTATCCCAAGTGACAAAGAAGTGTTTGCATTTAAAACAGTCGATTGGATTAGTTTTTTTCATGTTTCGGTATAAAAATAAGTAAATTCTCAAATTATTAAACTGTGCTATTATTCAAAACACAAGTCATAAGTAATTATTATTAAGCACAAGTAAATGCTATTTTGACATTTAAGCACTCAAAACTTGATTTGACGTGTTCAAAAAGTAAACAAGTTATGTAATAGTTACTAAAAACAAATTCTACTAAAATTATTTAGGTTTTCAAAAGGGTAATAAAATGAGCAAAGTTGGCCTATTCTACGGAACGGATACAGGTAATACAGAACGTGTGGCAGATATGATAAAAGACAAAATCGGCGCGGATATCGTCGATGTTTATGATATCGCTTCTGCCAGTGCAGATGATTTTGCAAAATACGACAAGATTATTTTAGGCCAGCCGACTTGGTATTACGGTGAGCTTCAAAGTAGCTGGGATGACTTTTGGGATGACTTCAAAGGTATCGACTTTACCGGTAAGACTGTAGCTTGTTTTGGTTTGGGTGACCAAGCCGATTACTCTGAATACTTTTTAGATGCGATGGGTCTGATGCACGACATCGCTATTGAGAACGGCGCAACCCCAGCGGGTTATACTTCAACCGATGGTTTTGAGTTCGATGAGTCAAAAGCGGTGACCGAAGATGAAGAGTTCTTTGTCGGTCTAGGTATTGACGAAGATCAACAACCAGAAATGACTGCAAGTCGTGTGGATGACTGGGTTGAGCAAATCAAAGAAGAGATGGATTTATAATTCAAAAGCTTCGGATTTTCCAATAAAAAGCCGTTTATATCCATTGAGATATAAACGGCTTTTTGCTTTTTCAGAAGTTAAGAAAATTACAGGCTGATTTTTAAATCTTGCTACTGTCTGAAAAAGGTATAAAGGCCTGGTTGTTTTAAATTACTAAAGAATCAACGTAATGAAATACTTGGCCAGTTTTTCTCTTTGGCGATGGCGAGCAGTTTGTCATCGCCATCTACTACGACCGGATTGTCTACTATTTCAAGCAGCGGCAAATCGTTAAAAGAATCTGAATAGAAATAACTGCCTTCGAGGGTTTCGTGTTCTTGCTGTAACCATTCATTCAGACGGGTCACTTTGCCAGATTGAAAAGTCGGGATTCCCGCCACTTCACCGGTATAACGATTGTTTTTGATTTCACCTTCAGTACCCAATAGTTCAGTAATTCCGTAACGCATGCCAATCGGGCGGGTCACAAAAGTATTGGTGGCGGTGATAATCATGACTCGGTCGCCTTTGGCCTTGTGTTCCTCAACCAAGGCTAGCGCTTTAGGTAAAACAATCGGTTCGATAAAGGTTTGCATGAATTGGTTGTGCCAAACCGCCAGGGTTTGCATGCTCTGTTTGCTGAGCGGCTTCAAAGCAAAACGTTGATAGGCCATGATATCGAGATTGCCGCGTTTGTAATCCTCATAAAATTGGGCGTTTTGTTCAGAGAAGTGTTCGGCATTCACATAGCCGTTTTGCACTAGAAATTCCCCCCAAAGGAAATCGCTATCACCGCCAATCAGGGTGTTGTCTAAATCAAAAATTGCTAGTGCCATAATCTTTTAATCTCAATTCTGTTTTTATGAATAATCTGTGGTTTCGCTTAAGCGGGTAATCCTAATCCAAACCGGGTTCGCAAACAAGAAAGAAGCGCTTAAAACGAGAATTGAAATTCACAATTTGTAATTAAATATTAATAAAGCCTTCTTTATAGATTGAAAAAACCACAAATTTTAGGCACTATTAGGCTAATCAAAAAATTTAGTACAAGGTTCACATGATAGATTCAGATGGATATCGGCCGAATGTCGGTATCATTATCGTCAATAAAGAGGGTAAGTTGTTTTGGGGAAAGCGCATTCAACAAGATGCTTGGCAGTTTCCCCAGGGCGGTATTCGCGATAATGAAACACCACAGCAAGCCGTTTTTAGAGAGTTAAAAGAAGAGGTGGGGTTAGAGCCCTCCGATGTCCGGGTATTAGGGCGTACGCAAGATTGGATCAGTTACGATTTGCCGAAACACCTTATCCGCCACTATAGCCAGCCGATTTGTGTCGGTCAAAAACAGATCTGGTTTATGCTGGGATTGGAGAGTGATGCATCGAGCATTAATCTCAATCAGCATGAAACGCCTGAATTTGAAGATTGGGATTGGGTTGACTATTGGCGTCCGGTTCAAGAGGTGGTGAGTTTTAAACAAGCGGTTTATCACCAAGCATTGACCGAACTGGAAGAATCTATTAATACCTTTTGGTTGAACCGAGCCTAAGCTTGGTTTGTTGGTAGTTTTGCTGTTAATCGTCAATACATGACGGACTTCTTATCAAAAGAGATTAAAGCTTTGAAAACCCATTTAAAACATGGGTTTTTTTATGTCTGAAATACATCGGCTTACGATTTGGATTTAGATGTCTTTTAGGATGTTCAGATTGCTTGAACCAGCTGTTGAAATGGCTTTTTTGAGGTTTTGGATAAAAATACGAATGGCCATAAATGATTAGCTTTCAATGGCTTATCTTTGATTTTGCCTTGCAAAGCTTTAACCAGGCCTGGTTAGAATGTATTTTTAATCAAAAAATGTTATTATTCACAGAATTTTATTGTCTCTTTTTGAGTCTAAATTGCGCTCGTTCATGCGTAACGCATAAAAAGAGAATGCTTTGGAAATACTAAGTAGCTGGAACCCAGAGTAAACAAATGTTGGCGGTACAGGTAAGACCTACTTGTACCGAACCCTTTAGGCTTACCCAGCACCTAAAGAAAATTGATCCAACCCATGAGGAAATCACAATATGAGCGAAAATTTCGTCGACCAAGATCCACAAGGAACCCAAGAATGGCTAGATGCATTAGAAGCCATTGTCTCTTATGAAGGGTCTGATAAAGCACAGCACATTATTGCGACTTTAATTGAAAAAGCGCGTGTTCACGGAATTGATATTCCTTATGCAGCCAATACTCCTTACTGCAATACCATTGCTGAAGAAGAGCAGGCTCACTACCCTGGTAATACCTATTTAGAGCAGAAGATTCGTGCCATGTTGCGTTGGAACGCAATGGCAATCGTTTCGGGTGCAAACAAAAACACCAGTGTAGGTGGCCACATAGCCTCTTATGCATCAAGCTGTACTTTATATGAAGTAGGGATGAACCACTTCTTCAAAGGTCCTAAGCACGAATTAGGCGCTGATATGATTTTCTTCCAGGGGCACACGGCTCCTGGAATGTATGCCCGTTCATTTATGGAAGGCCGTTTAACGGAAGAGCAGTTAAGAAACTACCGTCAAGAAGTCGGTGGTAACGGTCTTTCTTCTTACCCTCATCCTTGGTTGATGAGTGACTACTGGCAGTTCCCAACGGTATCTATGGGTCTAGGGCCTTTAATGGCCATCTACCAAGCACGTTTCATGAAGTACATGGAAGCTCGAGGGTTAGCCAAGACTGCCGGCCGTAAGGTTTGGGCGTTCCTAGGTGATGGTGAGATGGATGAGCCAGAATCACGTGGTGCTCTACAGTTGGCCAAACGCGAAAAATTGGATAACTTGGTGTTTGTGATCAACTGTAACTTACAGCGTTTAGATGGTCCGGTTCGTGGTAATGACAGCATCATTCAAGAGCTTGAAGGTGTGTTCCGTGGTGCTGGTTGGGCAGTTACTAAAGTCATTTGGGGTTCAGGTTGGGATCGTCTATTACAAAAAGACACTACCGGTAAGCTGATTGAGCGTATGGGTGAAGTGGTTGATGGTGAGTACCAGGCTTACAAAGCCAAAGATGGTGCTTTCGTACGTGAACACTTCTTTGGTAAATACCCTGAAACCGCTGCATTGGTTGCAGATATGACCGATGACCAAATTTTTAAACTTTCTCGTGGTGGACACTCGCCTCGTAAGATTTACAACGCCTATAAACGTGCCGAAGAAACCAAAGGTCAGCCAAGTGTTATCCTGGCTAAAACGGTTAAAGGTTACGGAATGGGGCCTTACGGTGAATCGGCTAACACCGCCCACCAACAGAAAAAACTGGATTACGAAGGCTATAAGTACTTCCGTGACCGTTTTGCGATTCCGTTCTCAGATGATGATTTAGAGAAGCAAGTACCGTTCTACGTGCCAGATGAAGATTCTGACGTAATGAAGTACATGAGAGAGCGTCGTGAAGCCTTAGGTGGTTCTTTACCAGCACGCCAAGATAACGCAGAGCCGTTACCGGTTCCTGATTTAGAAACCTTCAAAATGTTGACCGATGGTACCGGCGACCGTGAAATGTCGACCACTATGGCGTTTGTGCGTTTAGTGTCTATCCTGTTGCGTGATAAGACAATCGGGCCGCGTGTTGTGCCAATCATTCCGGATGAGGCGCGTACTTTCGGTATGGAAGGTCTATTCCGTCAAGTGGGTATCTATGATCCAGCCGGTCAGCTTTATGAGCCGATGGATAACGACCAGTTGATGTGGTACAAAGAGTCTTCAAACGGTCAGGTATTTGAAGAGGGTATCAACGAAGCGGGCGCGATGGCAAACTGGATTGCGGCTTCTACGGCGTATGCCAACTATGGTGTAAGCATGATTCCTTTCTACATCTACTACTCGATGTTCGGTTTCCAGCGAATTGGTGATTTGGCTTGGGCTGCGGGTGATTCGCGTGCACGTGGTTTCTTGATTGGTGGTACGGCAGGCCGTACAACTTTAGAAGGTGAAGGTCTTCAACACCAGGATGGTCATAACTTGATTCAGTATGACCACGTGCCTAACTGTATGACCTACGATCCAACGTTTGCCTTTGAAATGGCGGTGATTATTCGTGACGGTATTAAACGTATGTTTAATGAAAAAGAGGACGTTTTCTATTACATCACTGCGATGAACGAAAACTATACTCACCCGGCCATGCCAGAAGGTTCAGAAGACGATATTCTGAAAGGTCTGTACAAGCTTAAAGATTCTGAAGCGAAACACAAAAACCGTGTTCAGTTAATGGGATCAGGAACCATCTTCCGTGAAGTGATCAAGGCCGCTGAAATGCTTGAAAACGACTGGGATGTGGCGGCTGACATTTGGGGTGTACCAAGTTTCAACTTGCTACGTCGCGATGGTATTGAAACCACACGTTGGAATACCATGCACCCAACTGAAACACCAAAAGTACCTTTTGTAACTGAAAAACTTCAAGGTGCCGAAGGGCCGTTTATTGTTGCGACTGACTACATCCGTGATTACCCAGAGCGTATTCGTCAATACGTTCCAGGTGAATACTATGTATTAGGTACGGACGGATTCGGTCGTTCGGATACACGTGAACAGCTACGTAAATTCTTTGAAGTAAACAGCGAATATGTTGTGGTTGAAGCGCTAAAAGCTTTAGCCGACGCGGGTACAATCAAGGCAGACGTCGTTCAGCAAGCCATTGAAAAATATGGTATTGATAGCGAAAAAACCTACCCAGTACACGCGTGATGTTACAAGTTGTTAGTCCTCATAAAATGGTCTAACGGCTTTTTCATTAGGGTATTCAAACAGAAAACAGAATACCCTCTAAACAGAATTCGAGAGGTTAATTCCTCTATACAAAGGAAACTTTGAAATGGCTATACAGCAAATTACTATTCCTGATATTGGTGATTTCGATGCAGTTGAAATCATTGAAATCTTAGTCTCTGTTGGCGATACCGTCGCAGTGGATGACTCTTTATTAACATTGGAATCGGACAAAGCGACCATGGAGATTCCATCTCCGGTTGCCGGAATCGTGACTAAAATCGCCGTTGAAATGGGTGCAAGTGTATCGGAAGGCGATTACGTTCTAGATATCGAAGTTGCGGATGATGCATCTGCTCCAGCAGAAGAAAAATCTCAACCAGCACCGGTTGCCGAAGCGGCACCTGCGCCAAAAGTTGAAAGCGCTTCTGCTCCTCAAGCACCAGCAACAAACCATGCTTCTGTTGAAACCTCTCCGATTGTGGCGGCTGCGGCAAACATACCGGTTAACGCACAAGACATGGGTGCTAAATCACACGCCTCACCATCGGTGCGTGCGTTTGCCCGTAAGTTAGGGGTCGATTTAACGAATGTGAGCGGTAATGGTCCTAAAGGGCGTATTCTGCAGACCGACGTTGAAGCGGCCATTAAAGCGGTGATGACAGGTGCTACTGCCGCTCCTGGACAAGCCGCTATGAGTGGCACGGGTATTCCTCCAATTCCAGAAGTGGACTTTAGCAAGTTTGGTGAAACCACTACTGAAGAGCTAGGCAGAATCAAGAAAATTTCCGGCAAGTTCCTACACGCCAGTTGGTTGAATGTTCCTCACGTTACCCAGTTTGACGAAAGTGACATCACCGAGATGGATCAGTTCCGTAAAGACCAAAAAGCCGCGGCTGAGAAGCAGGGCATCAAATTAACGCCGCTGGTATTTGTTATGAAAGCGGTGGTTAAGGCTTTACAAGACTTCCCAAGTTTCAACGCGTCATTGTCTGCGGATGGTCAATCCATCATCAAAAAAGGCTACTACAATATCGGTATCGCGGTAGACACACCAAATGGCCTAATGGTACCAGTGGTCAAAGACGTGGATAAGAAAGGCATTTATGAGCTTTCTCGCGACCTAATGGAAATCTCCGCTAAAGCGCGTGATGGTAAGTTAGGGCCTGCCGATATGGCGGGTGGCACTTTCACCATCTCGAGTTTAGGTGGTATCGGTGGCACGCAGTTCACGCCAATCGTAAACGCGCCAGAAGTGGCGATTATGGGTCTGTCTAAAGCCAAAATGCAGCCGGTTTGGAATGGTTCGGAATTCATTCCGCGTCTAATCATGCCGTTCAGTGTGTCTTACGACCACCGTGCCATTGATGGGGCAGAAGGTGTACGTTTCACCACCACGGTTGGCAACTACCTATCTGACTTACGTCAGTTGATTCTTTAATAGGAGCTTAAGATGAGTAAGATTATTGACATCGTAGTTCCAGACATCGGCGATTTCGCTGAAGTCGATATTATCGAAGTATTGGTTGCCGCTGGTGAAGAGGTCGCGCAAGATGACTCTTTAGTGACATTGGAATCAGATAAAGCCACTATGGAAATCCCTGCACCGTTTGCTGGAAAGATTGTCTCTTTCTCAGCCACAGTGGGCGATAAGGTCAAAGAAGGTTCTATTTTAGGCACAATGGAAATTGCCGCTCACGATACCGTTTTAGCGAACGTAGAAGAGAGTGTTGCACCTGCTGAAGTAGAAGCACCAAAAACTGAAACACCAGCACCGCAGGCTGTATCGGCAAGCGATTTACCGCCAGCCGACATCCAATGTGAAGTCTTGGTTCTAGGTTCAGGCCCTGGTGGTTACACCGCGGCATTCCGTGCGGCTGACCTGGGTAAAAAGGTCGCCATGGTTGAGCGTTACAGCAATATCGGTGGAGTGTGCCTAAACGTAGGTTGTATTCCGTCTAAAGCGTTATTGCACATGTCGGTGGTGTTAAACGAAACCAAAGAGATGGGCGCTCACGGAATCACTTTTGCCGAGCCACAAATCGATATTGATAAGATTCGTGCTTTTAAAGACGGTGTGATCAACAAATTAACGGGTGGTTTATCAGGCCTGGCCAAAGCACGTAAAGTCGAAGTGGTCACTGGTTACGGTAAATTCACTTCAGGTAATACGGTTTCTGTAGAAGCTGACGATGGCTCTATAAAGACCATTGCGTTTGAAAAAGCGATTATCGCCGCAGGTTCACGTGTTATCAAATTACCGTTCATTCCACATGATGATCCACGTGTCATGGACTCAACCGATGCCTTGGCTTTAGAAGAAATTCCAGAACGTCTATTGGTTATTGGTGGCGGAATCATCGGTTTAGAAATGGCGCAGGTTTATGACTCTTTAGGCTCAAAAATCACTGTGGTTGAACTAGGTGATACCATTATTCCAGGTGCGGATAAAGACATCACTAAGCCACTGTTGAAGAAAATCAAGAAAAAGTATGAAAACGTTTTCTTAAAATCAAAAGTTACTAACGTTGAAGCCAAACCAGAAGGTTTATTGGTCACGTTTGAAGGTAAAGATTGCCCAGAAACGGATCTATTCGACCGTGTTTTAGTTGCAGTGGGTCGTGCCGCCAACGGTAAATTGATTGATGCCGAAAAAGCTGGTGTGGCGGTCAACGATTGGGGCTTCATTGAAGTCAACGAACGCCAAGAAACCAATGTTTCTAATATCTATGCTATCGGTGACATCGTTGGTCAGCCAATGTTGGCGCACAAAGCGGTACACGAAGGTAAAGTCGCGGCAGAAGTCATTAACGGCATGCCAAGCGCATTTACCCCAATGTCTATTCCATCGGTTGCCTATACCGATCCAGAGGTTGCCTGGGCAGGTAAAACCGAAGAAGAGCTTAAAGCCGAAGGCATTGAGTACGAAAAAGGCGCATTCCCTTGGGCGGCTTCAGGTCGTAGCTTAAGTCTAGGACGTGACGAAGGGCTAACCAAAGCGATGTTCTGTGCCAAAACACACCGTTTACTAGGATGTGGAATGGTCGGGCCAAACGCCGGTGAACTGATTGCAGAAGCGATGTTGGCGATTGAGATGGGTGCGGATATGCAAGATATCGGATTGACGATTCATCCGCATCCTACGCTAAGTGAAACGCTTTGTTTTGCGGCAGAGATGGCGGAAGGGACAATTACCGACTTAATGCCACCTAAGCGTAAAAAGTAAATTTCTGGCTAAAAAGCCCAACTTCTTCGTTATTGAAATGGTCAGCTACTCATTGTAGCCTCACATTTCATAGCCTTGAATTTGGGCTTTTTTTCTCAGAAATTTTTCTTTTTACTAATGTAAGTAATTTGGGTTGTGTCTAAAACTTTATTCTTAATCTGATGAAACCGCCTTTTGGCGGTTTTTTTGTGTCTTGAGTTTGCTAAAGAAAAAGTAACTCTTCTTTTAAAACCTACCAGGCCTGGTAGTTTTAATTAAGCCTATTTTATGTGTTTTTTTAATAATTTTATTACGTCCTTTGAGTGTATGATGATTGAATAGCTTTAGGGTTATTTAAGTTTACTCTGTTCTTAATTATTAGAATTGGACAAGGAGAAAATCAATGCTAGTTACTTTTAAAACGGAAGCTCATGCAGGTATAACCATGTTTGGTGACGTTGCAAAACTCATGCTGAAAAAGATGGGACACAGTGAAACAATACCCGGTGCAATCCTTGCTGAGGATGTTCCCGCTGTGCTTGATCGTTTAACCAATGCAATTAAAACGGAAGCTGGTACAAGCACCGAGACCGAGAAAAATGCTTGGGATGATCAGAGTGTCAGTCAGCAAAGTCGAGCTATGCCTTTAATTGAATTATTAAAGGCCGCTGCTGAGCAAGGCTGCGATGTTATGTGGGATAAAGCTGCGGCTACTGAGCCTGGAATTTCAATTTGATTATATCTGATTGAGTTTGTTCTAATTAAAGGGGGGGGGAGAGTCCTTTAATATGAATAACGTGTTTATTTGAATATTCCTTTTTAAGGTGTTCTTATGCTTAGAAAATCTCGCTTCTTTTTACCAGATGTACCTAACCATGTTGTTCAGCGTGGTCGTCGTAGTCGTGAGCCTGTCTTTTTTGAATCCACCGATTACTTATTCTATTTAGAAAAATTACGTGAAGTTTTATCGAAATATGATGTTTTTTTGCATAGCTATGTTCTGATGACGAATCATATTCACTTGTTAATGACGGCTAAAGATGAACGAGGTGTTAGCCAAGTCATGTAGTATATCGGGCGTTTTTATGTCCCCCCTATGTTAATAAGAAATATGAATTTACGGGCAGTGTTTAGGGGGGGGGGCAAAGTTTCTGATTAGAATTACTAACATTAATTAGCTCTGCCCCCTTTTATTTTTATGTAGAGTCCGTATGTAACTTATTGAAAAATTAGGGACTAACGTATTATTCAAGTTCCATGTTAATATCAAGTATGCTTCTATTTAGTCAATGGATTTGACATGATTGATGATTAGCTATCGTGATTAGTCTGAGACAGCAATTTAAACCTAAAAAGAGAGGGGTTGATGAATAAAGTAAAAAATTACTCTGATTGTGTGGGGCGGATTGTGTATGGTCTTATCAGTTTTAGTTTGGGTATTATCAGTTTAACCATGATGGCCGCAGCATTATGGGAGGTTTGGATTTCATTACATGAAAAAACCTTGCTGGTAAAATCACTTCTCGATGCCATCGGTTTGATCGTGATTGGAATGGCGGTTTTTGATGTTTCTAAATTCTTGCTCGAAGAAGAAGTTTTTAGCAGTGGTGGGACGAAATCACCAGCAAAACAGAGGATGACGTTATTAAAGTTTCTTGTCATCATTGCTATTGCGGTCAGTTTGGAAGCATTGGTCTTTATTTTTGATGCAGGGAAAAAAGATGTGAGCCAGTTGATCTACCCAACATTCTTATTAATTGCTGCTGTTTTGGTAGTGGTTGGTTTGGGAATTTATCAAAAGCTGACTCAGGGAGAAGGTAAGTAAATCATGGCCAATATTCAGAGAAAGAAACAATCATCGTAGTCTGGGTTTGGATTTCATACATGTGAGATAACAAGGTTTAGTATGTTTTTCAGTGTAAAACTTACCGTACTTTGTAATCATAAAAGACTAATTGTATGTTTTGCGTGAGTGGGTTAGGATTAAAGTGATTTACATTAAAAATTTATCAATATTAAGTCGAGGTAGTTAATATGCGCACAAAAATGCTGATAGTCAGTTTGTTTACGTTCTTAATGGTCGGTTGTGCTGGTACCCCTAATACTTCGTTAGCGATGCAGTGTGAAAACGGTTTGAATATTGCCTATAAAGAACTCGATTATGCTAAGACTAATGGTTTCGATGGAACGGTCGAATACACCAAGGCTGCAAGTTTGTTAGGTGCAGCAAAAATTCAACAACAATTCGGCAAATATCCAAATTGTATCGATAAAGTTGAGCGCGCTCGTGAGTATATCAAAGCATCACAACGCTAGGCTGTTTTAGCCCTGAAAAGGGCTGTTCTGAATAATTATGGTTAGAGAAATTAAAAGGTCAGTGTCCTTTAATGTTGAATAACTTTTTTATTTGAAAATGTATTGTTAAGTTGTTTTTATGCTTAGAAAATAGCGCTTCTTTTTGCCAGATGTACCTAACCATGTTGTTCAGCGTGGTCGTAATAATTGGCTCTGACCCCCTCTTTTATTTATTTAAAGTTATTTCATTTCTATTAAGGCCTTTATTAAGCTTAATGATTTTTCTATGTTTTTTTCTGGAATTATGTTTAATTATGATTAGTTTTGACTAATGTAGGGTTAAGTCATGAAAGAAAGTACCAAACAAACTTATTCGATGGATTCATTATATCCTCGCTCTCTAAAGTATCTGACAAGCTATCTTCAATCTATGGTGCGTGGTCGTTTATGGCTCAAGGTTTTGATTGGAATGATTTTAGGTATTGTTACAGGAGTTATAATTGGTCCTTCGGTTGGATTGATTGAGCCTGCTATTGCAACCTTGGTGGGAGATTGGTTGGCTTTTCCTGGTAAATTATTTTTAGCATTGATTCAGATGATTGTGATACCACTCATTTTTGCATCTATTATACGAGGGTTAGCTGCCACAGAGGATCTTGAACAACTTCGCCGTATGGGATTGCGTGTTGTCATGTTTTTTGTCGCTACGACGGCACTGGCAATTATTATTGGTCTGACTGTAGCTTCGATTATAAAACCTGGTACTTATATTGATAGCGAGTTATTGCAAGCAAATATGTCCATTGCGCCTGTAGTGGTAGAGCAAGCCTCTTCTCAGGGTATTAATATTTCAGAATTACCGCAAAAGGTAGTCTCTCTTTTGCCTTCAAATCCTTTAAATTCTATGGTTGAAAGCAATATGTTGCAGGTGGTTATTTTTGCAATGGTTGTAGGGGTTGCATTAGTCATGATGGCACCAGCACAAGCAAAGCCGATGCTTGACTTATTGGGCTCTTTGCAAGAAGTCTGTATGACCGTTGTGCGCTGGGCTATGGTTCTGGCGCCTATTGCGGTTTTTGGTTTATTAGCACAATTAACTGCAAAATTAGGTATGGATGCGTTGTTGGGGATGGCCGTTTATGTTGGGACGGTATTACTTGCGTTATTCATATTGTTTATTACCTATTTAATTATGATATTTTTTATTGCTAGAGAGCATCCGTTGAGTTTTATTCGCTCTATACGAGATGTGATGTTGTTAGCTTTTTCAACATCCAGTTCTGCTGCGGTAATGCCGCTTTCAATTAAAACGGCAGAAGAAAAATTACATGTCCGGCCATCGGTTTCTCAGTTTGTGATTCCTTTGGGGGCTACAATTAATATGAATGGTACAGCTCTTTATCAAGGTGTTGCGGCATTGTTTCTGGCTCAAGTGTTTGGCATTGAAATTGGGCTCAGTGGAATGGTGTTGATTATATTGACATCAGTCGGCGCTTCTATCGGTGCTCCTGCCACACCAGGGGTTGGAATAGTTGTGTTGGCAATGGTTCTTAACTCGGTTGGGATACCACCAGCAGGTATTGCTCTAATTATGGGTGTAGATCGAATTCTTGATATGAGCCGTACTGCGATTAACGTCACGGGTGATCTAGTTGCAGCGAAACTTATGGATCGATGGGTAGGCTCAAAGTTAACTTTTAAAGAAGAGCTGAAAGAGGAATCGCTACATGAAGATATTCGTGAAAAAACAGGGCTAGATGTACTGACTCCAGAAAATGTAAAGGTCTAGAATAGCGGTTCTTAAAATTAAAGGGATCAGAGTAAAATTAAATCCATAACCTGTTGAAAATACAGTTTTAATTTAAAATTACTTTACTCTGACTCCAATTAAAAGTTACCAGGCCTGGTAGGTTTGAAACCAAAGAGTGATATTCACTTTTGGTTAATTGGATTATTGGTTACGCTACCCTTAAACTCTACTGTAAGATGCATCTGTATACTAAAGGTCAAAATGCTTAAATAAATGCTTATCTCTATACGTTAACTTATGAATCCAGAGAACTTAAAAAAACTTACAGAAGTCACGATGCCTTATGGAAAATATAAGGGTTGGATTATTGCTGATTTGCCAGGAAATTACCTTAACTGGTTTGCGCGTGAAGGCTTTCCTTCGGGTAATTTAGGGCAGTTGTTGGCTCTAATGCAGGAGTTAGATCACAATGGTTTAAAGCACCTTCTTGGTCCGTTAAGAAAATAAGATTTTCATTAGAAAACGGGACTCTACACTTTTTTATTTTCCTTTATTCTCATCTTTTTTTATCTATTTTCTAGTAACAATTCCAAGGAATGTTTTTTATGTCATTTGCCTCTTTATGCTTGTGTGATGAGCTATTGCAAGCGATTGCCGAACAAGGTTATACCACGCCAACGGCGATACAACTTGAAGCGATTCCTGCGGTGTTGAGTGGGCGTGATGTGATGGCGGCGGCGCATACCGGTACGGGCAAAACGGCGAGCTTTACCTTGCCTATGGTGCAGCGATTGTCGGGCGGCGCTCGTCCTCAGAGTTTGCAGGTGCGTGCGTTGGTGATTACGCCAACCCGTGAGTTGGCTGCCCAGGTGACCGAAAGTGTTCAGAACTATAGCTGCCATCTGAATATTCGCTGTGCTGCGGTGTTTGGCGGGGTGAGGATTGAGCCGCAGATTGCTGAGTTGCAGGCCGGTTTAGATGTGCTGGTTGGCACACCGGGTCGTTTACTTGATCTTTATAACCAAGGGGCGATTAACTTTGATCAGCTTGAGATATTGGTTTTGGATGAGGCGGATCGCATGTTGGATATGGGGTTTATCGACGATATCCGTCATATCCAAAGGTTGCTGCCGGAAAAACGCCAAACCTTGATGTTTTCAGCGACCTTTTCTGAAGCCGTCAAGTCACTTGCGGAAGGCATGTTCAATAACCCGTTTTTGATTGAAGTGGCTGCCGCCAATACTACCGCGGCTTCGATCAAACAGGTCATTCATCCCGTTGACAAGGATCGTAAGAGCGAGCTGTTGATTGAATTGATTAAAAGGAATAAATGGCATCAAGTGTTGGTCTTTAGTCGTACTAAGAGAGGGGCGGATAGTTTGGTCAGCGAGCTGGAAAAAGTGGGTATTCGTGCCGCATCCATCCATGCCGATAGAAGCCAGCACGCGCGTACCGAGGCCTTGGAGAATTTTAGAAATGGTAAGGTGGTGGCCTTGGTCGCCACGGATATTGCCGCCCGAGGGATTGATGTAAGCCAACTGCCTTGCGTGGTGAATTTTGACTTGCCTTACGTGGCAGAAGACTATGTGCATCGCATTGGTCGTACCGGTCGTGCTGGCACTTTTGGTTTAGCGGTTTCATTGGTGAGTGAGGATGAATATAAACAGTTGAAGTCTATTGAGGAGTTTATTGGGATGCAGTTTGAGCGCAAGATTCTGCGTGGATTTATGCCGACCGAGAAAGCGCCAGCAAGTGTGTTTGATGATTCCGAGTACGGAAGTTTTGAGCCAAATGCCAAACCCAAGCATCATCGCCGAGGACGAGGTAAATCCAAGAGACGAAGATGATAATTGACGTTAAGTAAAAGAAAACATCCTGAACTTCCAGCGGTGCATATCGGTGTGGTTTTATGTACCCTGTCGGTTAGGGAAGCAGGTAAAACGGGGTGATATGTTGATTGTTTTTTACTTTAAGGGAATAAAAGTCGACAATCAAGGTATTGGTTATTTTTGTTCGGCCATAAATTATTATGATTAAGTTGGATAAGAAAATATTATAAGATTCTGCCCGAAATAAAAACGGGTGAAAAAAATGTCTGATAAAAATCAAAACAAAATTAAAGCGGCTTCATGGATTAAATATGGCATTATTGGTGCATTGCTTTTGCTGGCTCCAATTACATTGATTAGTCAAATTGTATTGCCAATAGCAACTGCTTAGTTGCTTATTTGAATAATGCTTATAAAAAGCCGGGTTATTGAAGTGACCCCCAAATGTTGGACACCAACTTTGGGGGTTTTTCATGTCCAAATACAATCGAGAATTTAAACTGGCGATTGCTAAGCAATGCCTTTCTCATGAATCCAGTCTGTCCATTTCCAAGCGACTCGGTATTCCAGATCGCTATATCCGTTACTGGACACAAGTCTATCGTTTCCATGGTCAAAATGCGTTTATCAAACGTAACACACCATACTCTTTTGAAGACAAATATCGTATCCTAAAACACATGCGTGAAAATCACTGGTCTATTAGTTATACCAGTATTGTCTATAACATGAGTTCTGCGGGTACGATTTCTACTTGGCTCACTCAATTCGAACGGTTCGGCCTTTCAGGCTTACAACCTAAAAAGCAGGGTAGAAAAATGAAAAAAAACCAAAAGCAAGAAACCATTAAACCAACCGAACAAATGAGCCTAGAAGAGTTACGAGAAGAACTCGAATACCGTCGAGCGGAGAATGCCTATTTAAAAAAGCTCGATGCCCTGCTTCAGGAAAAAGAACGCCAAAGCAAGAAAAAGCAGGGCTCATAGATAAGCTTAGAAAGTTCTATCCACTTAAACATCTTCTCAAGGCCGCAGGGCTTGCACGAAGTGTGTTTTATTACCATCAGGCGCGCAGTGCGCTGCCTGATCGTTATGCGGACGTTAAAAGAGCGATTCAACAACTCTTTAATGAACATAAAGGTCGTTATGGGTATCGACGCATGACCTATGCGTTAAGACGCTTAGGTCACTTTTTAAACAAGAAGGCCGTTCAACGTTTAATGCAAGAACTGAACTTGAAGTCATTCGTCAGGCCAAAGCGTTACCGATCCTATAGAGGTCAAGTAGGCCGAATTGCCGAGAATGTGCTTCAAAGAAACTTCCATGTTGATGCACCGGATAAAAAATGGGTCACCGATGTCACGGAGTTTAAAGTCGGAGAACAGCGAGTTTACTTATCCCCGGTGATTGACCTGTTTAACCAAGAAGTGATTAGTTATCGAGTGGCTAAGAGTGCACGGCTACCACTGGTGACCGACATGCTTAAAGAAGCAATCAATAAGTTAACAGGCAAAGTCAAACCCATATTCCACAGTGATCAAGGCTGGCAGTATCAGCATAGTGATGTACAGAAGCTACTGAAAGAAAATGGATTAACTCAGAGTATGTCAAGAAAAGGGAACTGCTTAGATAATGCAGTTGCTGAGAACTTTTTTGGGATTTTAAAAACAGAGATGTACCATCGCAAGAAATTCAATAGTGCTGAGCATCTGATGGAAGAGATTAAAGATTATATTGAGTATTACAATACAAAACGAATCAAGGTGAAACTAAAAGGCCTGACTCCGATAGAATATCGAAATCAGGCCTTAAGTGCCGCTTAACTAAAATGTCCAACTTTTTGGGGTCACTTCATATCTTTTTGAGGTAACTCGGCTTTTTTAATTTGCAATTGAATTCATCTACCCTAACCTAAGCTAACCATTCTTTCAAAACCTAGCAGGCCTGGTTGTCTTTAAAGTAAAGGGGATGCTACCTATTATTTCCTGATTGTAAAATCATTTCTTAACTAGGTTGTTTTGTTTTATCATGTAGTTTCTTTGATTGTCATTTATGACTATTTAAACCAGTTGGTATTGGTTAAAAAACATTTATAAAAAAGCGGATTAATGATAAAGCAGGTTAACGAACATAAGACGGTTTCATGTGAAGATGAACTTAGGTTTTTTAAAGCCGTTTGGAATAATTCGGAAGACAACCTTTTCATCGTCTTGAAAACAGAGGATGGGGACTTTATTACCGAACGTACCAATCCTGCTTTGGTAAAGCTTTTTCAATTCACTCCTGAACAGGCGTCGGGCTCCTCTCTAAAAGCGCTACTTCCCGCAGAGGCCTTTCAAAAAATTGCGCAACGGTATAACGATTGTTTACAAAATAACGCTGCTGTTCATTATGAGGAAAGTCATGTTCTTGATGACTCTGGTGGAGTTCGCTATTGGGAAACCATGCTTCTTCCGATTATTGATGAACAAACTGGTGAGCAACGTGTTTTTGGTATTTCGCGTGAGTTTACCCGACTTAAACGTATAGAAGAGCAATTGAAGCTGGCTAATGAAAGGCTTGAAGAAAAAGTCAAGGCCAGAACTAAAGAGCTGGAAGAAGCGCTCCAAAAAATGGAGAAGATTTCAATCTACGATAAATTGACTAAGCTTTACAATCGCCATAAGTTAGATGATGAGTTAACTAATGAGATTAATTTTGCTAAACGTTATGGTAATTGCTTTGGTTTGATTTTAATGGATGTCGATAATTTTAAGACTATTAATGACTCTTTAGGTCACGTTATTGGTGATAAAGTCTTGGTGGAATTTGCCGATGTTTTGAAACAGTCCATCCGTCAAACCGATATTGCGGGTAGATGGGGAGGGGATGAGTTTTTGATTATTGTGCCTAAAGCTTCCAGAGAGACCATTTTGCACTTGGTAAACACCCTTCAGAAGAATATAAAACAACATGAATTTGAAAAGGTTGGGCTTTTAACCTTGAGTATTGGTGGTGCTGTGTATAAGGAATCCGATGATGTAGATTCAATCATTCAACGTGCGGATAGAGCTTTGTATAAATCGAAAAATAAAGGCAAAGACAATTTCACGTTTGAGTAAGATGGTCAAGAAAAGAGGGCAGAGCCTTTTTTGTAATAATCGGTTCTAACGTCAGATATGCAAGATGAATATAGCAGTCATGAATCGATTGATAAATTGAATTCGCAAAAAACAGACTTTTTAGAGTTGGCAAAAAGCATTTCAAGCCAAAACGCTAAGCCGCCTTCAAAACTTGCATTATGGTTTGGTAGTATTGCTTGGTTAATCGTCTACGGCGGCGGTTTGGCTTTTTTGGTTTATCTTGTTATCGGACTTCTATTACAGGCTTAAGTTTAACGCTTTATAAAGATAATCAACCAGGCCTGGTAACTTCAGCAAAACAAAGAACCCGCTTTTTAGCGGGTTTTTCATATTCAAATCAATCTCTATAAACTCTCAATTTCCAACATCAACGGTAAGACTTACGTCTGTCTAGGAACTCGCCTTGTTGAATCTTTTTCTGCTTGATTTGCATGAGCTGGTTATCGGCTTCATCAAATAAGTCGTTGTAGGTTTTATCATTGTTATAGAAGGTACTACAAAAAGAGGCTTTTTTAAGTGGGTTTAAAGCATTTGAAATGTCCTGGGTGGAGATAATAACAAACTCATCACCGCCAATTCTGTAGATATGACTGGTCTTTTGCTTTTTCATCAGCAGTTTGAGTTCGTTTGCGACCTCTTGTATGACTTTATCGCCTGCTCGGTAACCCTGCGTTTTATTGATGATATGCAGATTGTTGATGTCAATGAGCGTGAAAAAGAAAGGTGTTTGAGTGTTAAATAAGCTGCTGATTTTTTGGTCTAAATCTTGTCTGAGTTCTAAATTGGTTAAAAAATCATATTTATAAAAGGCGATGAACTTGTTTCTAAAAATACAGTCCTTTAGTTTGAAAGTAAGCACCATGAGAATCATGGCGATAATCAGGAAAATCAAATTAACAAGGTCGGCAGTGAGTAGATTGAGGAATTCTTGCAAGGTTTTTTCCTAGCGGCATAAGATGGGCTGTTATTTTAATGAATACTAAGCATAATTACACAACTTTATTTGCAAGCTTGGTAAGATTCTAGACAGATAGATTTTTGAAGAAGATATTGAACGATGGGGATATGGGACAACATGATGAGAATGCTGGTTGTGATTGAAGAGGGTGAATTGGCCAATCAACTGGGTAACCGATTGAATTCAGAAGGTTATGTGTATGATTTGGTGTCTAACGCTGAAGATGCGGCCTATTACTTAGATATAAGACGTTACGATTTGATTCTTGCGCAGTGGCAGTTTGCCAAAGATGACGGTCTACTTGAGATGACACAGAACCACCGCAAACCAAGCCCAGTGATTGTCATGGCGGCAACCGATGATAGCCAAATCGAAATAGCCGCGCTTGAGCAAGGCGCGGATGATTACCTGCGTATTCCATTTAATGAAGATGTCTTGATGGCAAGGATCAAACACTCTTTGCAACGGTTAGGTATTGGCAACCAATTTTTAAATTACGCGGGTTTAGAGATTGATATAGAGCAGGCACAAGTCCGTTATAACGGCAATACAGCAGAATTGGCCGGTAAGCCGTTGGAAGTATTGTGTTACCTGGTGCAGCGACCAGAACAGATCGTCTCTAAGGAACAGATTCTGGATGCCATTTGGGAAGAACCCGAGCTGGTGACCCCCAATGTGATTGAGGCGGCGATAAACCAGATACGCCAAAAAATCGATAAACGGCTCGGCATTGATTCAATCGAAACCGTGCCACGACGCGGGTATCGTTTTTCGCTTCCAAAATAAGCTTCCAAAAACCAGACTGGTCGGGTTTGTTGGGCTTAACTTATTTAAAGTAACCAGGCCTGGTTGTTTTCTATGAATTCAAAATGTACAAATGTATAGACCAGGGTGAACTTTCCTTTATTTTCCTCTTGCAAGAGGGGTAGAATTTTGGAAAAGGGACACTTAGAACACTTTATGGTGGATAACAAATCAATAGGGTTAGAGATGGTTGATTTTCGATTCGACTTCATTGCTCTAACCTATTGTTCTACGAACTCATGTATTCTTTTCTCGGCGTGATTCAGTTTGTTTGTAACTAAGTGTTGTTTAGGATAGGATGAATAATTTTTTTAAATTAAATACATTAAAGAGGCGATGATGAGCCAGATTGCTACCTTGCAGAGAATGTTCAAATTACACCTTATAACCTTTATTTTCAGTTTGATTTTATTTGTGCCGCAACAAAGCATGGCGGATACCTTAAGAATCGCAACGGATGAATGGTGTCCTTACGACTGTATTGCCGCCCAGAATGATGGCAAAGTCGGTTATATGGGCGATCTTTTGGTCGCCGCCATGCAGAATAGGGGGCATCAAGTTGAGTTTGTAGAGGTTTCCTATTCCAGAGGTTTGGAACTGGTCAGAGAAGGCAAATTGGATGCTACGATGGCTTGTTTTAGAGAGGAAGCGCCCGATTTTGTCTTTTCTAATGCGGTTCAAGGAATAAGCAATAGTACTTTTTTTAGTCGTAAAGACAATGTTTGGCGTTATCAAGGGCTAGACTCTCTTAAGAAAGCTAAAATGATTGGTGTGATTAAAGGTTATGACTATGTCGATCCTGTGGTCATGGATTATATTAATCAACACCCGAGCAACGTTTTGGAAATTACCGGCGAAAAGCCTCTGGAAAGACTGCTGCAGATGTTATTGTCGGGACGTTTGACTGCGGTTATTGACGATAAAATGGTTCTGGAATACAAAATACAGCAGATGGGACATGCCGATCAGGTTGTGGTCTCTGGCTCGACTTCCGCCGTGATTAATGTTTACTCAGGATTCTCGCCAGCGCTTCCAAAATCTAAGCATTATGCCCAGATTTTAGAAGAGGAAATTGAAAAGATGCGTCAAAGTGGTCAGTTGCAAAAAATCTTGTCGGCTTATGGTATACAAGATTGGCAACCTTAAGCGTTAGTTAGACGATTATGTTCCAATTTCGCCACTCCATTGCACTACATTTATTGGTGGTTATTTTCGGTTTTTATTTTATTGTGACGCTATTGGTTACGACCATTCAGCTTTATAAAGAGTACGAAAACACTAAAAAAATCTTCTATGAAGAAATCCAGTTATTGCCGGCTACTTTTAGCCAGGGGATCAGCGACTCTGTCTGGACTTATAATCAAGAATTGCTTGAATCCATTCTAAAAGGTGTCTACAACATCCCGATTGTGGTCGGAGTTGAAGTGAAATCTGCCGATCACAAAATGGATTATAAAATCGGTGCGGTATTGGACAATGAATCACGTCCACTATTTTATGACAGTCAAGGAAGGATTTCACAACCAACTGAGACCGGGTTGGGCTCATCATCGCTCTTCGGCCACACTTTTCCAATCACTTATAACGGGCCCGCGTTCAAAGATCCGCAATATTTGGGGCAAGTGACTCTCTATTCTAATGAACGTCTGGTTTTTGAACGGGTGAAATACGGTTTCTTTTTGATTCTGATTAACTCGGTTGTCAAAACCTTTGCACTTTGGTTGATCATCTTTTATTTTATCAAGCGCTATTTGGGAAAACCTCTGAATGAGTTTACCGATAAAATCAAGAATCAAGATATAAACGAACCTAAACCCATTACTTTAGAACTGCCCTGGTCCGATAAAAATGAAATACAGGTTCTAAAAGACAGTTATAACCAAATGATTGCAGAGCTAAATGCTAAACGACAAGCGTTGGTGACACTTAATGCCGAGCTCGATCAAATGGTCAAAGTTCGCACGCAGCAGCTTGAAAAGGCTAAAGATGAGGCTGAATTACTCGCTTCTACAGATATGTTGACCAACTTGAATACACGGCGTGCCTTTTTTGAAATTGGCAATCATCTCTTCAATGAAGCCGTACGTAGTGGTGATCGTTTGAGTATGATTATGATGGATATAGACCACTTTAAATCCATTAACGATACCTATGGTCACTCGGCTGGAGATAAAGTGCTTGCAACTTTTGCCCAAACGATTTCATCGCTGGTTCGTAGTTCGGATTTGACGGGAAGACTTGGCGGCGAAGAATTTGCCCTCATTCTAGCCCGGACAGACGAGCAAGGAGCTAGGTTGTTAGCGGAAAAAATTCGTCAGGCATTTATGACCGTTCAGGTGGACTACGAAGGACAAATCATTACCAGTAGTGCTAGTTTTGGTGTAATTGAAGCCGATCCAGAAACCTTTACTTTGGAAGATGTTTTAGCTCAATCGGATCAAGCTTTATATGCCGCGAAGCACAAAGGTCGGAACCAGGTAGTCTGTTACAGCGAGCTTAACTCCGAGGCTTGAATATCCAATAGAAATCAATAGGTCAAATCAATTGAACAGATTTAATTGGACAAACCTAATTGATTTTCAAACCTACCAGGCCTGGAAGTTAATCTTTTGTATGGAACCTGCTCGGCATTCAGCTAGGTGGGTTTTTTCTTGTGTTTGTATGGTGTTAATGATGTTGCCGATTAATGTCACACCAACTTTACCAAGAATCGAATACCTAACCTGATTTTCTCGGTAACAGCGGGTGGTTGACTTTTTTACTGAGTGTCAGGAATTTGGTTTTTCATCCAGCTCTGTTAATATCACTATTGAACTTATAGTCAAACCAATCTCATTAAGGAGAATAAAATGACTCATAAAATCATATTGATATGTACCACCGTGTTAATGTTTTTCTCAGTTCAAGCCTGGTCTGCAGAAAATTCCAAAAATGACCTGAAAGTGAAAATCACCGATGATTTGACTGGGATTACCGTTAAGCACAATGGTAAAACCGTTACTATCGAGCGCAATCAAGACCAAGCCAATACCATTGCTGAGGATTTCGCTTTAACCTCCCGTGCTTGCCCGCCGTTCTGTATTCAACCGATGGATTTATTGCCGGGCGTGAAAACCATTGGTGAATTGGAGATGTTGGATTTTCTCAAGCGCAAGGCCGCAGGTGAACCTATTTTGATTATTGATTCACGTACATCTGATTGGGTGGAGAAAGGGACTATTCCCAGCGCGATAAATATCCCTTGGACAAAGCTGTTTCCACAATCTTCAACTTATGAGCCGCTTGAGGTGGAAGGAATTCTAACGCTACAATTCGGTGCCTCTGTGAGCGATAATATTTGGGATTTCGGATCAGCCAAAACGTTGGTGTTTTTTTGTAACGGGCCTTGGTGTGGCCAGTCTCCAACCAATATTAAAGCTTTGGTCAATATGGGGTATCCTGCGCATAAAATTCATTGGTATCGCGGTGGTATGCAAGCTTGGAATGCGCTTGGACTGACCACCGTCCAGCCATAATCAGGCCATTAAAAAACGGTACTTCTGACCTTAATTAAAAAGTAACCAGGCTTTTATCGCACTTTGAGGGCTGTCGTAACTGCCCCAAAGAACCCGCCAAAATAACTCGTTTAGCTATTATTTTGTTAAACGGGGTTTTTATTTAGGGAGGCAAGGGGTTAGAGCGTGTGATTCTGTGCGTTAAAAATACCGCTTTCAAGATAGAATCTTTAACGATAATATGATTGTTGTTTCTCTTTACTTAAAGGGTTTATTTGTGCGTATTTGGTTTGGTTTTATTGGGATTTTTTTCTGCCTTTCTTCCGTACAGGCAAGTGAGGGTTTTAATTTATCTCTCGATTCGGGAGATGAGGTCTCGGTTACCGTCTATCCAGCGACTTTTGCTGAACCTGAAAAGCCGCTATTGATTTGGTTTACCGAAGGCTATGCCAGCCGAACACCCTATAAACAACTCATTTCCCAATTCAATGATTTAGGCTATGAATTTTGGCAAGTCGATTTATTGGAGTCTTATTTTATTGAACGTACACCAATCAATATTCGTGGTCTAACGGGTGAAGGTGTTGCGGCAGTATTGCAAAAGGCAAATGAATATGTGGCTCGAAAAAGCAATCAACAAGGCAGAATGTTTGTAGCGATTAGCTCGGGGCGCATGAGTTTGGTGTTGTTGCGTGGTAGCCGTTTATGGCAGCTTGATCATAACCCAAAAAATGGGGTTGGTGCGCTTAAGCAAGTGTTGGTGTTTTTCCCCAATGTGTTTGATGCGCCGCAAAAAGCCGGAGATGCACCGAAATTGTTTCCTATCGTTTCGGCAAGCAGTTTGCCGATTACCATCGTACAACCCACCGAAGGGACTTATAAGTGGAAATTACCCGAGATGATTGACGCTTTGCAAAATTCACAGAGCCAAGTGGCCATCGTTTCTGTAGCAAATGCTAGAGATGGGTATTTTTTAAGGCGCGAACCGACCGAGTTAGAGAAGCAGGCAGGTGACAAGATTGCAGAACAGTTTGAACTTTGGTTGAAAGCGGGGCAGGTTTCAGAAAAAACGACTTTTAAGCCTGTTGAATTTTTGGTAAGTAAACAGGCAACCGTCAGTGTAAAAGGGTTGGTTCCGATTGATAAACGCCCAGCGCCCATTTTTGAATTGACCGATATTGCGGGCAAGTCGATTAATTTACAAGAGAAACAGGGCAAGGTGATATTACTGAATTTTTGGGCGAGTTGGTGTACACCTTGTGTCAAAGAAATTCCCTCTATGAACCGTCTTGCAGAATCGTTCGATGCGAATCAGTTTGAAATTGTGTCTGTGAACTTCAAAGAAAGCCCGGAAACCATCGCCGCATTTTTAAAAAAAGTGCAGGTGGATTTTCCTGTGCTCATCGATTTAGACGGCAAGGTCTCCGACCAATATGAGATTTTTTCTTTTCCGAGCTCTTTCATTATTGATGCACAAGGTCAATTGCGTTATTCGGTGAATGCGGCGATTGAATGGGATGACCCGAACATCAAAGGGATTCTAGATTCAATGGTTAAATAGATGCATCAATAAGTGACCGGTTCAAGGATGGTGTTCTACATAAGAAAATGAAAATAAATAGTTTGAAAAACATTCAATTCACCAGGCCTGGTCATGTTGATAGAAACCTGTTTAGGATTTCGGTTAACAGCCGTTTTATTGTTTAATCTGACCGGTTATAGCGTATATTAGGTTTATTCTTATGAAATACCCGAAATTTTTAAAGGTGAGTGGTCAGCGTTTTAAATTTTATGGTGCCTGGAAAATGGACTCGAAGAACAGGGTTTTATTAACAATGATGAATATATTCTGATGGTTGCAATATTATGAGTTTAGGTATACTTGAACAACGCGCTAAGGCTTTTGACTACCTGTTCGATGCTGTGGTAGTAACGGATTTACAAGGCATTATTACCGACTGGAATAAAGGTTCTGAAGCCCTGTATGGTTACTCTAAAGATGAGGCGATTGGTCAACTCGTTAGCATTTTACATGTTCCCGAAGATTCTGAACGTATTACCTCTGAAGTTATCTCGGCGGTTGAGGAATTTGGAAAATGGTCCGGTGAAATCAGGATGTTGCATAAAAATGGTGATATTGGTTGGATCGAATCGATGTGTGTACCCATTTATGATGAAAATGAACGGATGATAGGTGCATTAGGAATCAACCGGGATATCACTGAACGTGTAAAGGAAACCGAGCGGCTGGAACAGTTGGCTCATTACGATTACCTTACAAAAGTTCCCAATCGTTTTCTTTTGCTTGAGCGTCTTGAAAGTTTGATTCCAGAATCAGAAAGGGCTGGAAGTCACTTCGCATTACTTTTCATTGACTTGGACGATTTTAAGGTTATCAACGATACCAAAGGCCATACATGCGGCGATTATGTTTTGATTGAAACCGCTTCCCGTCTTAAACAGTCCATTCGTCATTCAGATATGGTCTCCAGAATTGGTGGTGATGAGTTTGTCCTGTTATTGGAAGACATCTCCAACAAGAATGATGTCTCGATAATCATTAAAAACATCGCCAAGGCCTTAAATGAAGCGTTCATTTTCAATGGTGAAAAGCTTGCAATCAGTTGTAGTATCGGTGTTGCAATCTATCCTGAAGATGGCACAACAATCGACCGTTTACTTACTACAGCCGATGTTGATATGTATAAAGCTAAAGCCAAATAAGGTCATTTTCCAAAATAGGATTCCAGCCAATATTAAATGTTTTTCTAATATTTAAATGTATTCTTAAGTGAGGGAGAAAACCATTGTAAATTTACCAGGCCTGGTCGGTTTTATTTCTTTAAAAGAACTAACCCAAAAAGTCCGGTTTTTAAGCGGGTTTTTTATCAAAAATCAGCCGCCGCTGGGTTGTTAAATACTCATTGGATGTTTATTTCAGCTAAGAAGAGATTGCTCTATATACAAATCAGAACTAATATCATCTTGATGATATGGTTTAAGTAAATGACCCCGTAAGGGGAATCTTAAAAGTTATTCTGTAGTGAACATAGAGTGAACTACGATATGAAACTAGGAGGATAGGATGAAAATTATAGGGATTGCTTTGTTGGTTATAGGTGTTGGTCTTGGGTTATGGGGAGTTCAATTATCGGGTTCAGTCGAATCAGAAATAACACAAGCCATTACCGGTTCCGATACGGATAAAGTAATGACTTTATACCTTGTTGGTGCGGTTAGTTTTTTTGTAGGTTTATACCTTACCATTAAAAATTAAAACTGGAGGAAACATGGATATCATAAGTTTAATAATCTTTTTAGCTGTAGGTGCGTTAGTCGGTTGGATTGCTGGTAACTTAACCAAGGGTGGTGGATTTGGTGTTATCGGCAATATGATTGTCGGTGTTTTTGGTGCAGTTTTGGGTGGTTTTTTGTTCGGTTTGCTGGGTATCACAAGCGGTGGATTTGTAGGTTCTATCATTATGGCCGTTATTGGTGCGGTTATTTTATTGTATTTGATTCGCATACTTAAAAAAGCCTAAAGAGAAAATCAAGATAATCCATTGATGCCGAGTCTAGCTATCTATGCTTTCATCTAAAATGAGCTATGCCGTTCGTATGCCGGTATTATTGAAATACCTTGGTTTACTGGCGTTTATGTTGGCGTTACTGACGCTTGCACCGCTCATTGCTTCAGTGCTTTTTCAAGATTACCAAATTACATTACGTTACTTGATTGTTATTGCGGTACTCATTATTTTTTGGGGGCTTTCACGCACTATTGAAGAACCTAGGCAAATTCAACAAAATGAGGCGCTAACCATTGTTGCGTTGGCTTTTATCGGTTCACCCTTGTTGATGACCTTTGCTTTTATGGGCAGCGGTTTATCCTTTTCCGATGCATTATTTGAGGCGGTATCGGCCATTACAACCACCGGTTTGTCTATGACCACTGATTTGGCAAACAGGCCGGAAACCTTTTTATTTGCTCGTGCTTGGATGCAATGGTATGGCGGCTTGGGAATTGTGGTGTTGTCTGTTGCTATTATGATGGGCAATCAGATTGTTAACCGCAGCCTTAGTGAGCCTTTGGGTGGTGAATCCTTAGCAACCACCACCCGTAGCCATGCACGCCGTGTATTGGCGATTTATGGTGTAATGACAGTAGTCGGTATTATGGTTGTTTGGATGCTATCGGGTAATTTCTTATTGGCAATCAACCATGTGCTGGCAGCGGTATCAACCGGTGGCTTTTCTTCTTTTGACATGAGTTTGCAAAGTGTTGACAGTTGGTCTATTCGGTTCACAATTATTGGCATAAGTTTGTGTGGCGCTTTACCTTTGTTGCTCTATGCGGTGATTTTTTCCAAAAACTGGCGAAAAGGTATTCAAGATACAGAGTTACTGGCGCTGGTTATAGCGATTTTTTTGATAACTTCTCTACTCTTTTTTTCTTTTTATATGCGTTCGGGGATGGATGCACAAGAGGCATTAGGCCATGCTTTTTTTCTTGGGATTTCCGCACAAACCACAACCGGTTTTAGTACTCTAGATCTAAGCACAATCGACGATAGCGCCAAATTGGGCATGATTATCTCCATGTTAGTTGGTGGTAGTGTGGGCTCTACATCCGGTGGCATAAAACTATTACGTTTAGTGATTTTATTTAGACTCATTCAAGTTATGTTGCAACGGACAACGATGCCGACGCATGCGGTAAACGAGCCTAGGTTAGGTGGCAAGTTACTGGAAAGTTCAGATATACAGCGTGTGCTTATGCTAGTCTTGTTGTTCATCGGTGTCATTGTGGTTTCTTGGTTGTTTTTTTTGCTGTATGGCTACCCGCCCATGGATGCTTTGTTTGAAGTAGTATCGGCCACGGCCACGGTGGGGTTAAGTTCGGGTATCACCTCCGCGGACATGCCAGAGGTATTGAAGTTGGTTTTATCTCTGGATATGTTGTTTGGACGACTGGAAATTATTGCTTTGCTCGTCGTCTTGTATCTTCCAAATTGGATTGGTAAACGTAAGGAATTAGTATGAAAGCAATTTTTGTTGGGGCAAGCCCGACGGCCATCATGACGGCAAAATCTCTGCTAGCACGAAACCATGAAGTGATTATTATTGAACGAGATAAAGAAAAAATCGATACGTTAACCACTGAATTCGACTGCGGTTTCCTACACGGAGATGGCAGTAAACCGTCAATTTTACGGGAAACCAATCCGCAAGAAGATGATATGCTTTTCTGTCTGACAGGTCATGATCAGACAAATATTATTGCCAGCTTGGTTGGCCGTTCATTAGGGTTTGACAAAGTGGTGACCAAAATTGAAGACCCGAGTTATGAACATATCTGCATAGAGCTGGGACTAGAAGCCACCATAATTCCTTCACGTACGATTAGTCGCCACTTGGCCGACATGTTTGAAGGTCGTGACTCGTTTGAACTCTCTACCATGTTTCGTTACGATGCATCCACCATTTCATTTGTTGCGCGGCAACAGCATGCTGGAGCAATTAACGAATTAGAACTACCTAAATCCAGTCGGATAATTTGCATCTACCGAAATGAAAAACTGATTATTCCTCAAGAAGCTGAAGAGATTGAAGAGGGGGATGAGGTGATTGTCATTACCTACCAGAAAAACCTTGAAGAGTTGCATGCCCAGCTAGATTTGGATAGCAGTAATAAGAAAAAAGTGTCTCCTGAATAATCCCCACAAGAAACGTTGAATTGTTGGTGTTAGAGTGAATTTTGATTCATGTCACATTGATCAGGCCTGGTAGGTTTAAGTATTAAAGAGTATGATTTTGTTATAAATCGTTATAATTTAGAATGATTTAGAATGATTTCAGCAAATTGGATTCAAGATGGATTGTAGCGTGTTTTGATTGTTAAAGTACTTTGCGATAGGTGGTGATTGTTATGAACACTATTCTGTAAGCAGGGTTGCCAAACAAGGAAGGAAATTTATGTCGGCGTTAGCTGTTAGTCAAATCATGACTTCTCAAGTCACAACGGTTGCGAAAGACACCTGTATGGCGGATGTGATGCATCTGATGCAAAAGAACAGAATCAGCTCTATCGTTATTGTCGAAAATGAAAAGCCAATCGGCATTTTCACCGAACGGGATGCCATTCTTTTAGTTCAGCAAAAACCGAATTTACAACAGATTAGCGTCGAGTCGCAAATGTCGTCACATTTGTTTTGTGTCACTCAAGACATGAGTTATCTAGAAGCTTATGAGTTGTTGTCAAACCGCGGTTTACGTCATTTGGTTATTGTCGATGAACTCGGCAAACTAGCCGGCATTATCAGTGAAAGTGACTTCCTAAAAAATATTGGTACCGAATATCTCATCCAATTTAAGGAAGTCGGAAGCCTGATGAACGCTAGGGTACTGATGCTTGAGCCCGATGATACCGTGATTGATGCCATTAATTTGATGTCGGAACAGCAGATATCCAGTGTTGTCATCCAAGAAAACGGAATTCCTATCGGAATCTATACCGAGCGCGATGTGGTTAACCTTGATGAGCATTATGATGAGGTTTTCTCAAGTCCGCTAAAAGAGGTGATGAGTTCACCAGTCAGCACTATTTTTGTCAACGCTTCGGTGTCTGATGCCATCAAACAAATGGACCAAAAACAGGTGCGCCGTTTAGTGGTGGTTGACCATACCAAAAACGCGGTTGGTCTGTTAAGTAGGCATGAGGTGGTAGAAAGTCTACGTAGTAGCCAGATAGAGTTTTTACAGCAGCAATTACAGAAAAAAAATTTGACGGTGAATGTTCTTGAGAAAGAACTGGAACGAGAAAGACGTGCCAACCAATTACAGCGACTCTTGAGTGAGACACAACGTATCGCCAAAATTGGCAGTTGGGAGTTCAACCATAGAACGCAAGAGCTGTATTGGTCAAAAGAAGTGTTCAATATTTTCAATTGTGACCAAAAGCATTTCAAACCATCGTTCGAGAATTTTCTTGACCTTGTTCATCCTGATGATAGGGCGAGTGTGGAGCAAGAGTATCAAAATGCGATCTCAACGGGGTCTATCTATGAACTCACACACCGTTTATTGTTGAATAATGGCAGCATCAAGTATGTAAAAGAGCGTGGTGAAACCTCTTTTGACGAAACCGGATTACCAATCAAGACCATTGGGACCGTCCAGGATATTACCGCTCAAAAGATGGCTGAAAACCATCTGCAACATACCTCTCAAGATTTAACCCGAGCACAAAAAATCGCAAAATTAGGCAACTGGTCCTACGAGGTCAGTACCCAAAAGATTGTTTGGTCAGAGGAGTTGTTTCGTATTTTCGGACAACCGGTTAAGGATTTCTTAGATTACCCAACTCTCATCTCCTGGCTTCACCCCGCCGACAGGGAAAGCCATGATCAATACATGCAGAACTTATTGGATTTAAAACCCAATGAGGAGTTGGGATTTTTTCAGTACCGCTTAGTGCACCCCAATGGCGATATTCGCTGGGTGAACGTGGCTGTTGAAGCGGAATTCAATCAACAAGGTGAACCCGTTTACTTTTTCGGTACGGTTCAGGATATTACCGAACAGCAACAAAAAGAGGCTCAGCTTCAGCAGTACGCCTCGATATTCGACAACCTCGCCGAAGGGATCTTGATAACGGATACGGCGAATAAAATACTCAATGTGAATGCGGCATTTACCAGGATTACCGGTTATTCGTTAGATGAGGTGATAGGCCAAACGCCGAATTTATTGCAATCGGGTCTGCATGATTCTAGTTTTTACCAACAGATGTGGCAAGAACTCTCCCTAAAAGGTCAATGGCAAGGAGAGGTGCTGAATCGCCGTAAGGACGGTTCTTTCTATCATGAATGGCTGGCGGTGAGTAGCATCAAAAACTCAAAAGGTGAAGTGCTTAACTATGTAGCGGTGTTTACCGATATCAGTTCCATCAAAAAAACCGAAGAAGAGTTAAGGTTTATGGCTCATCATGATGCCTTGACGAAACTGCCCAACCGTTTGTTGTTGGAGGAGCGTTTGTCCCACTCTTTAGAGCGTAGCAACCGTTCTCATACCAGTACGGCGATTTTATTTATAGATTTGGATCGTTTCAAAGAGATTAATGATAGTTTTGGTCACCCGGTTGGCGATCAGTTGTTAATTGAGGTCGCAAGTCGGTTAAAGCAAACCACACGTAAACAGGATACGGTTGCCAGGGTGAGTGGCGATGAATTTGTCGTTATCTTGGAAGACATTAAAAATATACCTGTCATAACGCAAATCGCCCAAAGTATATTAGAACGCCTTTCCGCCCCATTGAGTATCGATATTCATAACTTCAGAGTAACGACAAGTATCGGTATCGCAATAAGTCCCGATGATGGCACACAATCGGTCGATTTATTGAAGAAAGCGGATACGGCATTATACCGAGCCAAGGAACAAGGCCGAAATAACTACGAGTTCTTCTCGGAAGAGATGGCAACCGCCAACTTTGAATTGATGTATTTGAATAGTGCCTTACGCAAGGCATTAGAGAATGAGGAGTTTGTCCTCTATTATCAGCCGCAGGTAAACAGCCTAACAGGCAAAATAGTCGGTACCGAAGCCCTGGTACGCTGGTTGAGTCCGGATACCGGGCTGGTTGCGCCAAACCGGTTCATTCCTTTGACGGAAGACACTGGATTGATTGTGCCTTTAGGAGCCTGGATATTGAAAAAGGCATGCCTACAAATGAAAACCTGGCTTTCTGAAGGTATTGAGTTATCGCATATAGCGGTCAATATCTCAGGAAGACAGCTCTCTGATAAAAATATTGTTAGGACGGTGAGGGATGCGCTGAATTTTTCTGGGTTGGATGCACGTTATTTGGAACTTGAAATAACAGAAAGTACCATTATGCAGGAAGACCGTTATATTTCGGTGCTACATGAATTTAAAGCCTTGGGTATCCGACTTTCGATTGATGATTTTGGGACAGGGTATTCCTCCTTGTCACGACTTAAACACATGCCTATTGATAAACTGAAAATTGACCAGTCTTTCATCAAAGGAGTGCCAGGTAATAAAGATGATGAGATGATTACTCAGACGGTAATCGGTTTGGCGCAAAATTTCGGCTTGGAAATACTTGCCGAAGGGGTCGAAACCCAAGAGCAACTCGAGTTTTTAAAACAAAATAACTGTCACTATATCCAAGGTTACTTTTTCAGTAAGCCGCTGCCTTTTAATGAGATAGATTTTTCTAAAAGATGAACGCTTATTGCCAAGTTTATGAATAACAGGCGTTACTAGGTTAAAAATCTCCATTGAAGGGTTTATTTCGTTCAAGGAATTATGAGGGTAAAAGGTCGCATTACCTGCAAATCGCCTATGAATCACTGTTTTACCTATGGCACCTTAATGTGCCAAGAGATTATGCAAGAAGTCTGTGGCGATAGCTTCCACTCCGTGCCAGGCCAAATAACCGGTTTTAGCCGCAGATGTATACAAGGTGAGTATTATCCTGGAATCCTCGCCAGTACCGAGGATACAGTTGAAGGAGTCCTGTATTTGGATGTTTCATCACAAGCTTGGCGGCGGTTAGATGTTTTTGAGGGTGAACAGTATCAGCGGCAGTGGGTTGCAGTGCAGCTTGAAAATGGTTCTACCTTAATGGCTGAGACTTATGTGATTCGCACTGAGTTTATCGATGTGTTAGATAACAAAAAGTGGTCTTTCGATGACTTTTTAAAAAATGGCAAAACCCATTTTCAAAGTCAGTATAGCGGTTATGAAGCCATTGACACCGAAACGGTATGACTGGTGGTGTTTGTTAGGTTGGTATCGGTATTTTTGTAACCATAGGTTTTGTAACGATAGATTTTATAACTACATGACCTGAAATGACCAGGCCTGGTAGTTTTGTTTTCAATCTCGTTTATAACTCAAAATAAAGCCATTGAACGGTATGGATTCATCGGAAATATCGGGTTTGTATTGGCTGTGTTTATAACCGAATTCAACCATTTTTTTACTAAAACGACTGTGGTTGCCACGACCTGGATCAACTAAGATGATTTCACACTTTGGATTGGCGTGTTGATTGATGAATTTAGATAATAGGTCAATATGATTTCTTTCGTACAATAAATCAGAACCAATAATCAAATCGAATTTCCCTAGACCTAAATGTTCGTCTTTCCAGTCGGTTCGTAAAAATGGAATCTCTTTACCATTATTCAATGTTACGTTTTTAGCTAAAAAGTTACCGGCTTGAGGGTGGTAGTCTGTTGCGGTGATGTCGGCATTGCGGGTGTTGAGCAATATACTGGATAAACCGATACCGCAGCCGAGTTCCAAGATTCGTTTACCTTTGATATCAAAGTCTTGCATTTTATTGGCAAGGATTTGACTGGATTCCCATACCACACCGAATAGTGACCATTGTGCGGAAGAGATACCCAAAGAGTGGGCTTCACCTAAAGGGTCAGAAAATTGCTGTTTATCTCTAAGACAACGTAAATGAATATCTTGGTTATCGAATTCAATGGTTTGGTAGCGGATACGCGGTGTTGGCATTTAAACCTCTATTTGGGAAAAGAACGCAACAAACCTGGTTAAAAATCGCTACGGCAAAGCATTTACTATACGCGCTATTGATTTAATTTGTGTAAATTAAAATCGGGAACTGAAAATAGGGTGGTGTTTTTGTCATTTATAACTCGGCCCCTAATGCATTGAACAAAATGTATCGAACAAAATAGAAAAGGGTTGTTATTTTGTTGGCATTTTAATCGGATTTTTGGGGAGGATGATTATGAATCAAGGTCTTGATAAATCATCATTGGGCAATCATCTAAGTAGGTTATTGATTATGTTGAGTGGAACGTTTTTGGATTGAGCCAACATCGCTGTCGCGGATTGATTTAAGATCAGCTCTTTAGTATAGGTTGCCACGGTTTTGGCATAGTCGGCATCCTGTATTATTGAGCGAACTCCTTTGTCGATTTCGATTTTGCTTTGTAAGCTATGGTGAACCTGCTGCAAGCGGTTAAGTGTGCTACCGGTTTCAGTTAAGAAGTCGGTCAAAACCCCTAAACGCCGATCGATGGTATCGATTGAAGTCGTGGCACTCGCTTGGGTACGGATATCCATTGCTGAACCGGGTGGTTCAGGTTCCGGTGGTGGTGTGCCAGCGGGAATTGAGGTTTGTGAAATACTAAACGGTGCACCCAATGGGCCATCAATCGCACTAAAACTCATCGCGCCAGTGGAGACATCGCCATTACTATTACTGAGTACAATCGAACCATCACCACTATTGAAAGCAGCGCTGTAACCAGCGGTTTGTAATGCGGAGTTGGTATTGACCCAGTTGGCAAGGACACTATTAAACCCAGCACCATTGTTGGCGGTTGCGGTATTGGGAGCCAATAAACCATTGGCAATATCGTAACTGATGTTTAAGGTTTCACCTGCCAAAGATATATTGACACTGTCACCTAATGGAATCCCGAGAACGTTGATTATCCCATCAAAGCCGGTTGGTTGATTGATTTGGCTTTTGGCAAAGCTAGTCGGTGTCGGATTGCTTGATAGGGCGTCTAAGTTACCGATATTGATGGTTTTAACCGGCACTTTATTGCCTTGACTAACTTCAAAATCAACTTGAATGCCTATTTCACCATCGGTATTGAGTAGATTATGCCCATTGAACGTCACGCTGTTGCCAATTCGACCAATCTCTTTATAGAGTGCTTGGAACTCTAAATCCATCTGTTCACGATCGTCATTGCTGTAGGTGCCGTTGAGCGACTGAATGCCAAGTTCTCGCATACGTTGGTAGAGGGTGTTAACTTCTTGAACACTGCCATCCATGGTTTGGGCGACGGAAACACCATGCAGTGTATTGACTTGAGCTTGTTGATTCCCCATCACCATTCGGGTCAGGCCTGAAATGATGTTTGACCCAGCAGCGTCATCCCTGCTTGCATTAATTCTCAGACCTGTGCTTTAGGGTTTGCATACTTTGATTTAGGCCGGATTGAGTCTGATTCAACACATTGATTGCACTCAAGGATTGTACATTGGTATTTATAATGAGTGGCATGTTAAAAAAGTTCCGTTTATTTATAATTTAGATATTCCTGAGTTCTGTTTCGGCCGAAAAGGACATTTCTTTAAGTATTTTTATATGGATATGGGGGGGATTACTTAAGACCGAGCGGTATTAATCGAGTAGAATTGCATTGAAATTTAATATTTTCTTTAACTTAGAGAGAGCCTTTTGCAAGACAGTCAATTTGAATTAGTGGTATTGGGAACCGGTGGTGGAGCGTCGGCTATTTATGATGGCTTGGCCAGTAGCAGTTTTATGTTGTTACATCAGGGAACACCTTTTTGCCTGGTAGATTTGGGGCTGGGGGTTGGACGAGAAGTGGTTACACAATTTCCGCAGTTTTCGCAATTTCCGCGTAATGTCATCATCACCCATAACCATTCTGATCACTCTGGTGATTTACCTGTGGTGTTGCGGGTTGAGCAAGCCCGTGGTAACAAGATGCAAGTCTTTGCCGCTAAAGAGGTTTCTAGGCGATTGCAAACCTATCGTATGGCGGAACACTTACAACAACTTTCCGTTGAAGAGTTGGCGGATTGGCCTGAAATCGAACCTTTCCAAAGTGTTGAATTAAGTCATGGTCTTACGATTGAATTTTATCCGGGGTTTCATTCTGAACTGAGTTATGGTTTTGTATTACGCGACCAGCAAGGTCAAGCGCGCTTGGGTTACACCGGAGACAGTTGTGTGGATAGCGGTCTATATGATTTTATACAACAAGCCCAGGTCTGTATTTTCGATGCAAGGCTGAAGCCCAATACCTGGCATGCCAGTTTTGCTGAATTAAAAGACGTTCTTAAGGCCAATGCTTATATCATCGGTCATGGGTTGACTGCATCGCAGGTTCAACAGGAATTTTTATCCTTGCCATTATTAGTGGCCTCGCAACGTATCACATTTTAATCACTCATTAATCTAAAGTTCTTAAAGGTCAATTTGATGTTAAATACCGCAGAATTCGTAAAGCAGCTGATTCGTTTCTTCTATTCATTTTCACCGTACTTTTGGTTGGATAGCTATTACAAACGCCGAGAGAGTGAGTTTGTTGCCGAATCTGACGCATGGCAAAAAATCCGCGATAAACGTCTGTTCTTGTCTGAGTTTTATATCGTGGGTTGGTTGGGATTGTCCGTGGTGGTGACGGTGGCAACCGTCTTGTTTCCATCGATTCATTGGCCGCAATGGATAATGCTGTTGATGATGGTGCGAATCTTTGGAATCGTCAATAAAGAGTTGGGGGTGATACTGTTTGGCATTTGTAAAATCACCGAAGGTTCGATGGTCTCAGCCACGGGTCGAGTCATCGTATTGGCGATGGTCAATTTTTTAACCGCGATGTTTCTGTTTGCTGGCTTGTATCAGATGAACGGCGTGTTCAACGATGCGCCTGACTATTTGCAGAATGCTTGGCCAGTGGCTGGCCTAGTGCATTCCTTGAATGTGCAATTTACCATGTCCGGCGCATTCACACCCGATAACCTCTTTACTTGGTGGTTAACCACCGCACAAGGCATGTTTTGTTTTGTGTTTGGAACGATTGTCATCTCGCTTTTTGTCTCTTTACTGAATGTAAAACCCTTAAGAGCCTAATGCGATTTGATCCACTCAAAGGTGAATTACCACACTGAAGCACACTTAAAATTTTAAGTGTGCCAGTTAACTAGATACTCAGGAATTTTATGCAAAACCCACAAATCGTAGACTCAATCAATGAAATGCTCACTATGCAAAATACCTTAAATGAGGCCACCAATGGCGTGGATTGGCGTTCAGGTGTGACTGTGTTGGGTAAACCAATCAATTGGCGTCGCTGTATCGTCATGGAGACTGCAGAGTTGATTGACAGCTACCCTTGGAAGCACTGGAAGGCAGTGGATGCAAAAACCGATATGGAAAACGTGCGGGTTGAGCTGGTGGATATTTGGCATTTTCTGCAGAGCCTGGTACTTGAGCATTTTGAGTTGGAGAGAGCCGCAACCATCCTGGCGCAGGTGTTATCCTCAAAAGGGAACCCAGCTCAAAATACCGCTTCTTTGTCGGTGATTGAACAAGTAGAAGTGCATGAAAAGATGCTGGCCACCGCGTTAGAAGCTGGTGAGGTTTCTGAGGGCTATTTAGAGCGTTTGACAAAGGCTTTTGTCGATTCATGCAGCATGGCCGACTTGAGCTTTACACAGCTGTATCAAATCTACATGGCCAAGAATGTGTTGAATCAATTCCGCCAAGACCACGGATATAAAGAGGGGACTTACATTAAAGAGTGGCATGGCAAAGAGGATAATGTGGTGATGTTTGAAATCATTGCCGAGATGACTGACTTTTCGGGTGATGAGTTATATATCCGTCTTAAAGAAAGTTATAAGAATCTCCCTGTTTGATCTATTTGCCGTCAACACGTATTTTGAATCTGGACGCTATAAAACCGCAATTACCTTCTTGATGGCTTTAAACACCTGATATGAGCAACATCAGGTGTTTTTATCAATCGAAGATTGATTTATGATGTTATTCGAACATCTCTCTAAAAACTTCATCAGCCAGTTCAGACACTGATATTCCCCTTTTATTTGCCTCATTGATAATCCGGTTCATTTTTTCAATTTCACGTTGAGGGAGTCTCTTTTTTGATTTTTTCCAAACTAAAATTCGGTTGTTCATCGGCATTTCAAAGTCGTCAAGCAGGGTTAATCCCGCTTTATTGGCTAAAGCGTCACACCATTCAAAATCTTTAATACCACTTTGAGGGTTGCGGTTTTTGAGCCAAATATCAAAGTTGGCGTTACTGTCACTGGTGAATTGGCCGTTGTAGTTGAAAGGGCCGTAAATCAGGACGAGAGCATTGTCATTCAGAACTTTGGAGACGTTTTTAAAGAAATCCTCCACATTGTGTTCGCCCATAATGTGAAAACTATTGGCACTGAAAACGGCGTCATATCGAGTGTTAGGCCAGGTATCTTCTGAAACATTCAGTTGAAAGGGAGGGAGCACATTGGGCAAGTTCGCGTCATTAAGCCATTGTTTTATGCCCGAATGGGACTCAAGCAAGTCGGAGGTTTGCCAAGTCAATTGCGGCATTTGTTCCGCAAAAAATACCGCATGCTGCCCGGTACCACTGGCAATTTCCAATAGGGTTTGTCTATCAGCCAGAAGCGGGGCGATAATCTTCAGGATAACGTCTTTGTTTTCTTCACTGGATTGTGAAAAAGGTTTGTTATAAGGCGGTTGTATCTGCATGTTGGGCTTGCTCTATGAATCTCTGATAGCTGAAATTGTATAGCAAACCAAACAAATTACCAGGCCAGCTAAGTTGGACTGGTAATTTGCGTTGATTTCTAATGAACTGGATTATGCCTGATTCATGAATGGGTAGTCGGTATAACCCTCAGGCCCTTCCGTGTAGAAGGTGTCTGGATCAGCCTCGTTCAAGGCTACGCCGGCTTGAATACGTTCTGGCAAATCAGGATTGGCCAAAAAGCTTACCCCAAAGGCAATCGCATCAATGTTGCTGTTGGCAATGGCGGCTTCGGCTTCATCGGCATCGTATCCCATATTGCTAATTAGGTTGCCTTGATAATTTTTTTCACATACCTCGAGAACTTCCTCTTTTTGAAGGCCAAAAAAGTCGCTTCGCATGATATGTAGATAAGCCAGGTTGTAATCATTGAGTTTGTTACATAACCATTCCGTTAGGGCGATTGGATTGCTGTCTCGCATGTCGTTGTAACTGTTGAGGGGTGAAATTCTCAACCCTACACGATCACTGCCCCAAACATCAATGGTTGTCTGTAACACTTCTAACAAGAAACGGGCACGATTTTCAATGGAGCCTCCGTAGCTATCGGTTCTGTGGTTGCTTCCGTCACGCAAGAATTGGTCTATTAAATAACCATTGGCACCATGCACTTCAACGCCGTCGAATCCGGCGGCTTTGGCATTGATCGCCGCTTGTTTGAAACCCTGGATAACCGTTGGAATCTCTTCCAAAGTCAGTGCGTGGGGCACGCTGTAAGGCAGCTTTCCTTCTGGGGTATGTACTTCAGCTTCAGCGGCGATGGCACTAGGAGCCACCGGTGTTTTACCTTGGTTGAGTGCCGGGTGACAGGTACGGCCACCATGCCAAATCTGCAGGAAGATTCGACCGCCTTTTTCGTGTACCGCATCGGTGACTTTTTTCCAGCCATCGATTTGCGCTTGAGAGTAGATGCCTGGCTCCTTCCAGAAGGAGCTACACCCCTCCATCGCCATAGTCGCTTCGGCAATTAATAAGCCAGCGCTGGCACGTTGTGCATAGTATTGCGCCATCAATTCATTGGGTTGATGGATTTCACCTGCGCGGGCACGGGTAAGCGGCGCCATGAAAATACGGTTTGGGCATTCGATGGCTCCGAGTTTTATGGGGGTGAATAGGCTTGGGTACTGGCTTTTCGCCTGGTTTTGCATCTGGTCTTTCATGAGAACCTCGTGATTTTTTTTATTTGACCGACAAAGCAACAACTCTGTTGGGCTTTTTTTCAACATAAAAATAGTAACACGGCCGAATAAGATGCATCACGTTTAGTTGATGAAAACTGTGTTGCGTTTATCGCAAAGATAAAAATAAAAAGCGAACTCTTCAGCATGGATTCAACAAGACTTACCAGGCCTGGTGAGGTACTCGGATGTTTTCGAAAGAGCGAGCCGCAATGCGGTGATAGACAGAGCTATTAGATGGCTTGAGTTGCACCAAATTAGCACCTTTTTCGATATGCAGACGACGGGGATTTCCCTCAAATAAGATGTTATTCGGTTAACTGATTGAATTTTAAAATGAATATGATTTTGGCGTTTTGGTCGCTATAAAGACGGTAATTAAGGAGAATTACCATGCAAGAGTTTATCAGTATCTATAACGAACATAAATCGGGAATTGAAAAGTTCCTGTTTGAGACGTTGCGCAACAACGCACAATATATGACAAGCGATGTGAGCACGATTAAAAGTTTTTTTGGAATATTCCCCAGTTTAGAGCTGATTTATGTCAGTGATGACAAGTTCAAACAGACATCCCCGAATATCTTTAGACATAAACTTCTGACTACGGCAAGAGGTAAAAACCGCAGTTATTTAGCTACCCAAATGGTTAAAAAAGAGGAGGGGGTGTTTATCAGTGCGCCTTATATGAGTTCGGCAACCGGTGAATCCTGTATCACCATGATGGTGTTTACCAATAATCAAAACTTCTTTTTTGACTTCAATTTAAGCAGCCTGTTATCCCGTTTTGGCCTGGTAGAACGCCATCCTACTTTCAACTTTGTTACCAAGGCGTTCTATTTCGGTATTGGTGTGTCTTTGATGTTCTTTTCGGTTATGTCGATTGGTTATGCGTTTTACGACTACTTTTTACAATTGGTCAACCCTTCGGAATATACCCTGGAAAGTGTCTTTAAACCGATTATCGCTTTGACAATGGGCTTGGCGATATTTGATTTAGCCAAGACCCTATTGGAAAGAGAGGTGGTTTATAAGGCTTATTCGGATAAAAAAGACGAGGCAAGGCTGTTATCCAAGTTTTTAACGGCGATTATTATCGCCTTATCCATTGAAGCGTTGATGGTGGTCTTCAAGATGGCTTTGCATGATGCATCACAGATGCTTTACGCGCTGTATTTGATTATTGGTATCGCTTTGATTATTTTATCCCTAGCCTTTTATACCAAAGTGAATGCCGACAAGAAATTGAAATAAGGGTTGCCTGGCATGCATATCAATCGACTTTGTGGTGTGGGTCTATTTATAAGCTTAAGTTAAATTCTTGTTTCGCTTTAAGCAAATAAAACTTTGGTTTATAGTGTTGTTACTATTTCAATAATGGATATCAACATGAAAAAAATCTTATTGCTCGGCATGGGCTTATCTTCGGTTTTCTTACTGTCCGCTTGTAGTTGGATTCAACCTCTACCAGGCGCGTTTAACGTCGCTTTACTTGAAGAGAAGGATGTGACGGGGTGTACTAAACTCGGTACCACAACGTCTTCTGTATTGAGTCATGTGGGGCTTTACGATAGAGATACGGCGGCTATCAAAAAAGATTTGATCTTATTGGCAAAAAATGAGGCCGTGAATATGCGTGGCGACACCATTGTAGCCATTTCACCTTTGCAAGATGGCAGAATGGAGTTTGCCATTTATGATTGCGTTAAATAGCCCATCTTTGAATAATCAAAGCTTTAAATAATGAATCGTTTTTAGGAGTGTTGCCATGCAGTGTCTAGCGGATAGCATTAAAAACAAAACGTCTTATACAGCCGGTTTTATTCTGGGCTTGAGCCTGCTTTTCCCGGTGACGGAGATTTATGCCGAGGATGTGTTGGAAGAGAAAAACATCGGTATGGAACTAGCACGAGACTTAGCCAGCGAAGCGGTTATGGCCTGCCGTCAGCAAGGTTTTTCGGTAAGTGCCGTGGTGGTTGATAAGCATGGTAACCAGCGTGTTGCCTTACGTGATGATTTCGCCTCTAAATTCACCCTGCAGATCGCCGAAGAAAAAGCGAATGCGACCATTATGTCGGGTTTGAAATCGGGTGATTTCAGAGCTAAAAGAGGGGATATCCGTCCGGAATTGAACCACGTAGATGGCGTTTTGATGATGGTGGGTGGTGTGCCGATTGTCAGCGGTGGCGCGAGAATCGGTGCGATTGGTGTGAGCGGTGCACCGGGTGGTGAAAAGGATGAGGCTTGTGTTTTAAAAGCCTTGGAAAAGCTAGAGGATCGTTTGGTTTTTTAATTTTAATCTACATTAACATTGTTTAATAAATAATTGTTTTGAAAGGGTATGTTGTTGTTTAATGATAATGATGGTTTAGCGTTTGAGATTGCTTTTCATTCATACGAAACATACATAATCAAGCCGTTGATTTGATGAGTGTTTAAATCCTGCCAGGCCTGGTAATGTCCTATCAGACAAAGGTTGTCTCGCATAAAGATTGTAGGCTCGGATTTGATTGGATTGCTTAATCTGGTTGCTTAGTCCAATTCCTTAATCCAATTCCTTAATCGGATTGATATGGTGAGTGTTGTCGGCACTCTTGCATATAATCTTCAATCGCCTGTTTTTCGTGCTCAATAAAGCGGCTGATCCCTTGCTCAAATGGGTTTACCGTTAACCAGTGGGTGGATTGCATCGCAACCGGACTAAAGCCTCGGGCAATTTTGTGTTCACCTCCCGCGCCAGGTTCAAAAACTTTTAAGCCATGTTCTATGGCATATTCAATACCTTGGTAAAAACAGACTTCAAAATGCAGGTGTTTGACCTCATGTGCCGCCCCCCAATGTCTACCGTATAAGTGGGTGTCGGATTTAAACATCAATGCGCCGGCGATACATTCGTTTTGATGATCAGCCAATACCAAAACGATATTGTCGGCCAGGGAATCACCAATTTTCTTAAAAAATTCCAGATTGAGGGTTGGGGTGCTCCATTTTTCAATGAAGGTCTTTTGGTAAAAGAAGTCAAAGTCCTGCCAATCTTTTTCAGTGGCCTGATGCCCATCTAATACACGGTAGCGGATGCCTGTCTGTTGAATGGCTTTGCGTTCTTGACGGATGTTTTTGCGTTTTTTCGGTTTGAGTTGCGCTAAAAAATCATCAAAATGGCGGTAGTTTCGGTTGTGCCAATGGAATTGACAATCATGCCGAATGTAGCTGTTTGGATTCTCCTGTTTGGCCAACCACGCTTGCTGTTCCGGTTTGGCAAACAAAATATGGGCACCACTCATATTCTGTTGTTCACAAAACCCGGTCATACTGTCGAACAATAGGGTTAACAGTTGGTTTTGTTGTTCAGCCGGTAATTGGCTGTCGATTAACAATCGTTGTCCTAAAACCGGGGTGTAAGGGGTAGCAGAAACCAATTTGGGATAATAGGGTAAGCCAATCTGGTTCCACGCTTGTTCCCAGGCCTGGTCGAATACAAATTCGCCGTAGTTATTGTGTTTTTCATACAGTGGCATGCCTGCCACCAATCGGTTTTGACTGTTGTAGATAGCGATATGATGCGGAATCCAGCCATAATCTTCACTCACACAATGGTGCTCTTCCAAGGCGTGCAAAAAAGCGTATTTAATGAATGGGTGGTCATTCTCGACTAAAGCATTCCATTGATCTGCTGGGATTTCAGAAATCCGCGAATGAATCTTGATTTGATATTGCTGGCTTGGCATAAGTTTTCTTGCTTGGCATTGGGTTTTAGCGTTAATCGTTATCTCTGTAATCAAATCAACCAGGCCTGGTCGTTTAGTGGTTTTTACCAGGCCTGGTCGTTCTATCTTGGTTTAAAACAACGGTTTTCCAATCATAGCATTAAAACAGGCCGTTATTATAATCGCTGATGGCTTGTTTAATCTCTGCTTGGGTGTTCATCACAAAAGGGCCGCCTTTGGCAATCGGCTCATTGATCGGGTTGGCGGCGACCAGTAAAAACCGGGTGTCGTCTGCGGTGGCACTCAAGTGGACATTCTCGCCTTCACTTAACACAGCCAGTTCCTTGGCTTGAATCTGCTCAACCCCTGGGATTGCATTGTGCACCTTGAGTGAACCGGAAATGAGATAAATGAAAGCATTGGCATTGAAATCTAAGCTTTCTGTGAACTCGGCACCTTTAGGTAGTTGTACGTCTATCATTAACGGCTGAATGTAATCATTTTTGACTGGGCCAATTGTACCTGAAGAGGTTTTGCCGGTGATCACTTTGATGGTTGTGGCTTTATCGGTCCCCCCATCGCGCTGTTCAACGGCGATTTTCTCAGGCGTGAACTCTTGGTAGCTGGCATCGACCATTTTGGCGTAAGAGGGCAAGTTAACCCAGAGTTGGAAACCCATCAATAAGCCATCTTCCTGCTCGGGCATTTCAGAGTGGATAATGCCTTTGCCGGCGGTCATCCATTGCACGCCGCCCGTTTCAATCACGCCTTCATGCCCCTTGTTATCTTTATGGCGCATCTTACCCGCCAGTAAATAGGTCACGGTTTCAAATCCTCTATGAGGGTGAGGGGGAAAGCCGGCAATGTAGTCGTTCGGGTCTGTCGATTCAAAGTAATCAAGCATTAAAAAAGGGTCTAGGTAGTTCAGTTCCGGGCTGCCGATAATTCGGGTTAGACGGACTCCGGCGCCATCGGAAGCAGGCATTCCTCTTGTTTTACCGATAACGGTTCGATAGGTTTGTCGCATGGTTTTATCCTCTTGAATAGCCTTGTCTATTGCATGACTAGGTCTGTATGGATTTAGATATAGCATAACTGTTGTTTTATTGAGAATAAACTGGCAAAATTTCAATTAAGTGTTCTTTTTTTGGCAACACTACGCGTTTGTTTTCACTCGAGGTAATCATGGGACAATTAGAGGACATCCAGGTTTTTTTACGAGTTGTCGAATCTGGCGGCATTAGCCGTGCCGCTGAACAGCTCAATATCGCTAAATCCGCAGTAAGTCGACGTTTAACTGAATTGGAAAGTCGTCTACAAACGAAGTTGATTCATCGAACGACTCGGCGCTTTAATCTGACCGAAGCGGGTAAACTCTACTATGAGAGGGCTTTAGGTGTGGTGGATTCGGTTAAAGAGCTGGATAATGTCGTGGTAAAGTCGAGTGAACATTTCGAAGGCCAGTTGAATCTGGCTTTACCGCTCTCTTTCGGGTTATTGCATATGACTCCGGTCATCGATGCTTTTATGAAAAAACATCCTAAGCTGAAAATCAAAGTCGATTTATCCGATAAGGAGATCAACTTGGTGGAAGAAGGGGTTGATATCGCTTTTAGAATCGGGGTGTTACATGACTCTTCGATACAAGCGAGAAAGATATTGCCGATAGAGCTGGTGATTTGTGCCAGTCCAGAATACCTTGAGATCCAGGGGGAACCGAATTCGGTTAAGGAATTGAGTCAACGAACCTTTTTACGTTACTCTGCGGAAAGCGCTGAAACGTTCACGTTAATCGATAAACAAGGCGCTGAAGAGACCCTAGCCATCAAAGGACGTTTGCAATCCAATAATGGTGACTTTTTGAAAATGTTGGCGATGGGTGGACACGGTTTGGTGGTCATCCCCACGTTTGTCTGCTGGCGAGAACTGCAATCAGGCGAGTTGATTAGAGTCATGCCCGATTATAAGTTACCGACTTTAAATGGCTATGCGATTTATCCGCAGAACCGTTTTTTATCACAGAGTGCACGTGGGTTTATCGACTTTTTGGTGGAGTATTTTTCGGGTAAACCTTATTGGGATGCTATATAGAGGCTATCTATTCGCGCCAATAAAAAAGTCCGCTTGATGGTAAAAACCTCCAAGCGGACTTTATCACGGCAATGATACGTTAGGTTGTTCAGTGAGTAACCATATCGTTAAATAGGTTTTGCTGACCCATCAAGATATCGATTTCGTCTTGTGTTAAATAGTCATGTTCATGTGGTTGCTTGCTGGCTACCGCACTAGGTAGTTCAAAAGGGTAGTGTTTGAGTTGGTTTTCATTCAAACTATTTACAAATTTTTGTAATGCGATAATCACCTGACCGTTCAAATCGCGGTTGGTCTGTTCCAGAATGATGTCATGTAATTGATTGACCCAGTTCATCTGTGTGGCTCTAACCAATTCTGAATGACTTTGTAGATTACCGCTCTCAATGGCCGCTTGGTAACCCTCGGTTAAATGTTTGATATCGGCAATAATCATTTCAGCAATTTGAATCGTCTGTTCAGAAGTGGTTTCTAAACGCTGATCGATAAACTCTAAACAAGTTTGAATTTTTTGTGTGGTATTCATGGTCGACATGGTGAGTTTCCTTTTATTCTTTATCTGTAAAAGTGTCAATTAATCGACAGTTTTACGATATTTTTTGCTTTTACAATACCTCCTATATCAAGGGCTGTGCCAGTTTTAGGTTTAATAACTTTTTTAAATGTTAACTGTTTGAAAATAAAAGATAATTTATATGGCAGAATTGTTGAAAAATGAAATCGATGTAGTAAAAATCAAAAAATTGACAGGCCTGGTCAAGCAATTGAAACCGGAGTTCGATGCCAATGAATTTGAAAACGCGATATTGGATGGTAGTTGGCCTGAACTTGGTTTAAAGCAACGGGTTAGAAAACTCTCTAAGCAGTTAAACCGCTCCTTAAATTCTTCCTACAGGGAGTCTTTGTCGTTATTACAGATGGTTTCGGTTGAATTCTCCGGTCTGTTCCATTTTATTTTTGCGGATTTTGTTGAACTCTATGGTTTAGATGAGTTTGAGGCTTCTATGCAGGCTTTGGCGTTGTTTACCCAAAACAGTACGGCCGAATATGCGATAAGGGTGTTTATCAATCAATATCCGGAACAGAGTAAACAACAATTATTAATTTGGTCTAAAAGTGATGATGCGCATTTAAGGCGCCTTGCCAGTGAAGGAGTGCGGCCGAGGTTGCCTTGGGCGACACATCTACCGTGGATTGCGAAAAATCCGGATTGGGTTAGGCCGATCCTCGAAAATCTAAAATCCGATTCAAGTCGTTATGTGCAAAAAAGTGTAGCCAATTTAATCAATGATTTAAGTAAAACTCAGCGTGAATGGGTTTTAGATTTAGCGGAAACCTGGATGCTCAATGCTTGTACAGAAACACAGTGGATCATTAAACATGGTTTAAGAACCCTGCTGAAACAAGGTGACAGTCGGGCTTTGATGTTGATGGGTTATGGTGACGTCAGCCACTTAAGGTTAAGTGACTGGCAGTTGGATACCAAGGTGGCCATTGGTGAGAAGTTACATGGGCAATTTAATCTAACATCCAACAAACCGATGGGTTTGTTGCGGTTAGAATATGCATTATGGTTTTTAAGAAAGTCGCAAGTACCGTATCGAAAAGTTTTCAAACTTGCTGAATCTGACTATCAAACGGAATATCGTACGTTTCATTTACAGCATAACTTCAAGCCAATCAGCACTCGCAACTACTTACCAGGCCTGCACAAGATCGAATTAATTATTAATGGACAAACCCTACAAACGGCTGAGTTTACATTAACGACAATGAGTGATACCCAAAACACGTGATTTCAATCCTTTATCAAAATAACGACTTTATCGTGGTGAATAAGCCTGCCGGTGTGAATTTCCATAGCGAAGAGCTACCAGGCCTGGTCGTGTTGGTTCAACAGCAGTTGAATTTATCAGAAATCTATCCGGTACATCGTCTGGACAAGATGACATCCGGTTTATTGATATTGGCTTTAAATAAGCCGACGGCGCAACGGTTTCAACGAATGTTTGAAAACCATTTGGTCGAAAAATTTTACATTGCGATATCGGATCAAAAACCTAAAAAGAAACAAGGTTGGATTAAAGGGGACATGGTTGCGGCACGCCGTGGGTCTTGGATGTTAACCAAAACCCAAACCAATCCGGCGGTGACGCAATTTATCAGCGCATTGATTCATCCGGGGGAACGCCTGTTCCTTTTAAAACCAAAAACGGGTAAAACCCATCAATTACGTGTCGCCATGAAAAGCCTTTCAGCGCCTATTTGCGGCGACGCACGTTATGGCGATGCAAACCGGGCTAAACTCGAAGATAGAGGCTATCTACATGCGTATGCCATACGTTTTGAACTACAGCAGACGCCTTATGAGTTTATCTGCCAGCCGGATGAAGGACAGCGTTTTTTACAGGCCGACTGCCAAAAATTGTTGAAGGCGTGGCAAACCCCTTGGACTTATTTCAAATAAGATAAATACACAATACCGATAACGATCAGAGAGCATTATGAACAGCAAGCAAAAACCTTTTTGGGAAACGAAAACCTTGGATGAGATGACACAATCGGAGTGGGAGTCGCTGTGTGATGGCTGTGGGCTTTGTTGCTTGACCAAATTGCAAGATGATGAAACGGATGAAATTGTCTATACCTCGGTCGTTTGCCCTTATTCAGATAAGGAGACAGGGGCTTGTAAAGATTATGAAAACCGTTCCGTCAATGTACCCACATGTGTGCAGCTCACTTTGGAGCGGGTGGCGGAGTTTGATTGGCTACCCGACACTTGTGCTTATCGTATGATTTATAGAGGTCAAGGATTGGCTGACTGGCATCCACTGGTTTCCGGTACGGCGAATTCGATGAAAAAGGCGGGGGTCGGATTGAGTGCCATTCCCGTGGTGGTGGATTGTCCAGGACTTGATTACGAAGATTATATTATCGATAAACCCTAGTTCTCTTTACATCTTCGGATTGTTGGATCGGTTCCCGCCGTTGATTTCTCTCCAAAAATAGTGGATTTATCCTATTGGTATAAGTAGTTTTTATTATTAATAAAAAGGTTTAGTTGGTGAAAGTGACTGGAAGCTTTCAGACTAGCGGAATAAGTCTTTATCTCTTCATTAATAATTTTATTAGAAAAGAATAGAAAAAATTGCTTATGAAAACCCGATACCTTGGACTTATCATAAGTGCTGACTTAATAACCATACCAATTTAATGGAGTTAATATGAAAGAAAGTTCTTGGTTGAACCTACCTGGCTTGTCCTTGTCAGTGAAGGCTCTTTTTACAGGGTATATTTTTGTAGTAGGTTTGGGATTGATGATGGCGGGAGCCCAAATCATGTTGACTCACGGTATGGCTGACGGAAAGTTTGGTTTATCGGTAGATGACATCGTTTACAGTTACTACGGTAACCGTAATGGTTCTAAACTTGAAAGTAAATTACATGGCTCCATGAAGGATAAAGCGACACCTGAAGAGAACTTAACCATGATTAAGTGGGCTCGAGAAGGTGCAGATGAAGCAACCTGGAACTCAACAATCAAACCGATTGTTGATGCAAAATGTGCCATGTGTCATGTCAATATTCCAACGTTACCGAATGTCACCAAATACGATGTCATTAAAGAGATTGCTGCAGTAGACCATGGTGCTGAAATCGGCTCATTAACGCGTGTTTCTCATATCCACTTGTTCGGTATCTCATTTATCTTCTTCTTTGTCGGTTTAATCTTCTCTATGGCGGTTGGTTTTAGACCTTGGATTAAAGCGGTGATTATTTTTATACCGTTCGCTTTCTTAATTGTCGATATCGCTTCTTGGTGGTTAACCAAAATGAACCCCAACTTTGCTTACTTTGTGATTATTGGTGGTTTTGGTTACAGTGTGGCGGCAGCAATCATGTTATTCACGTCACTTTATCAGATGTGGATCATGCCATTTAAAGGACAGTCCTCTATCGAAAACACTTGGAAAGGTTAGTTTCCAATATTACTTTCAATCAAGTTTTTGTTTAAATACTTTTTAAATAAAGCTTGAATAGAAAACCCAAGATTCTATCTTGGGTTTTTTTTTAGCTGCGAAACCCTTATTCCATAGGGTTATCATTAAAAACCCAGTTATTTACTGGGTTTATTTATACATAAAATTTATTTTCCCTTATTAATATAAGTGATTTTAATTGTCATAAGCACCTGCTTATACTCGACAACGTCAAAATGCATATTATTAGTCAAAAACAGGGAAAAGTTTTATGGCATGGTCATTTCCAAAACTCACTCGAAGAACCTTCATCCAAGGTGCTGCTGCAACAACAGCAATCGGCGCTTTATCAGGTTCTAAAATCGCTTCAGCACATCTACCTTCGTGGGATGATTTGATGTTTGCGGACAGCAAGCGCAAACAGATGAAAGAAAAATTAGATTATACGATCTGCAACTTTTGTTCTTCTTTGTGTAATATCGAGATTCGCTCCTTAACAGATGGTGAAACCAGTCGCATTGTTAAGTTGGAGGGTAACCCGCACTCAACCCTAAACCGAGGTCGTGCTTGTGCGCGTGGTCAATCCGGTTTATTCCAAACTTACGATACCGACCGTCTCAAGACACCGATGATTCGTGTTGAAGGCTCTAAGCGTGGTGAGATGGCTTTCCGTAAAGCAACTTGGGAAGAGGTGTACGAATACATCGCCAAGAACACCAAAGAGGTCAAGCCTTGGGAGTGGACCACGGTAGGCGGCTGGACCAACTGTGTGTTCTATATGAACTGGGCGGTAGCTTTCTCCATGGCTAACCAAATTCCAAACATTGTGGCATCCCCGATGCAGCATTGTGTGACGACCGGTCACTTAGGAACCGATGCGGTAACCGGTAACTTCAATATCCACGATGAAATCCTACCTGATTTTGATAATGCACGTTACATCATGTATATCGCCAATAACGGTTCCATGGGGGCTGTTTCAACAGCTCGTGTGGTACGTGCGGCCGAAGGGATTCAGCGCGGTGCTAAAATTGTGGTGTTAGACCCGCGTTTATCGGAAACCGCGGCCAAGGCCGATGAGTGGGTGCGCATTCGTCCGGGTACCGATTTAGATTTTGCCATGGCGATGATGAATGAAATCATGTCTAAAGATTACTATGACAAATCGTTCTGTACTAAACACACCAACTTACCGTTCTTGATTGAAAAAGACGCGGAGGGTGAATGGCAAATTATTCGCGATGAAAACGGCAATTTCTCGGTTTATGATGAAGTCACGGCTTCGGTTCAAAAAGTGAAATCGCACGACAACGCCAATGAATTGGACATTAACGGTCAGCGTATCATTCCCGCCTTGAGATTACCTGAAGGGGTGATGGTCAAAGGTAAGGCGGTGCAAACGGTTTTTGAAGCCCAGTTGGATGAAATCAAACATGTCACGCCTGAGTTTGCGGCTAAAACCACCACGATTCCAGCTGAAGATATCGTGCGTATCGCTTATGAGTACTCACATATCAAACCGGCGATTATCGATCCAGGCTGGATGGGTGCACGTTATAACAACGTGCAGATGTTGCGCCGCACTCAAGCGATGTTGCAGGCCTTGATTGGCGGGATTGACAGCAAAGGCGGTTGGATTAACGCCGCTGAAGTACGTCACAAAGTGCACACCACACATGAAGCCCGTATGAAAGGTGAGAAACAACTTCATCCGTTAGCCACTACGGCAGGTATGCCATTCGCCGAGATGGTGGTCGATGTCTTCAGTAACCCTAAAAACTTCAATCATGGTAAGCCGGCGTGGGCGTATGCGTTTGCAGAACAGCAAAAGGCCGCGGGTAAACCTTGGGTCTCTTTACCGGTCATGGCCGATACCGGTCTGTTTGAATCGGTTCGTGGTGAGGTGGAGTACAAGGGTGAAAAATACCTCACCAAAGCATTCTTCATCAATGGCGCTAACCCGGTACATCACTATTTCCCGGACTCTTACTGGAAAGAGATGCTAAACCATGAAAACGTCAGTTGTGTGGTCTGTATGGATGTTTTACCTTCTGATACCACCGCTTATGCCGATGTCATTCTTCCAAACTCGACTTATCTAGAGCGTGACGAACCGGGTGTTTACGGCAACGGGGTGAACCAAGATTTAGGTTTGACCACTCGTTTCAAAGCGATTGACCCTTTATACGATACCCAAGAAGTGACCGATGTGATGTTCAAAATGACAGAAATCATTTCAGGTAAAGCTGGGGTTGAAGCCTATTATCAAACCATCGATAACCTAGCAGGCCTGTCAGCCGAAAAAGCCAAAAAGTATGTGGCCGAAGAACAAGCTAAGGGCACAGCAGCACCTATCGCGGCGGCTTACCGCCGTGTGAGCATGGAACATGCGGCACATGAAGTGGGTGAAACGCCGGAAACTTTTGAGAAAGTGTTGCGTGAAAAAGGGGTTTATTACATCAAAACCATGGATGAACTGCTTGAAGAAGCGGCCATGCCTCAAAAAATGCCCGTACCAACCAAGTCTGGACGTATCGAGTTCTATTCAGGCTTATTTGAAATGATACGTGGTAACAGCACAACCCGTGCGCCTAACTTTGGTGTGTTGGCCACCCATTTCCCATCGGGGATTTTGGGTGAGAAAGTCTTACAAGACCGCATGTTGGGTGACGGTGAATTCTACTTCACTTATGGTAAGTCACCGACGGTTTCGCATGGCTCTACCAACGCCAACAACCCGGTATTGTCGGCCATCAATACATTCAAAGAAGACATTTACACCGGTATTTGGATTAACCCAACCCGTGCGGATAAGTTGAATATCAAAACCGGTGACAAAATTAAAATCACCAACCTGGAAGATGAAAGCTTGAATGTCGATGGTAAAGCCTATGTGACCAACCAAGTTCAGCCAGAGTCGGTCTTTATGTATTCCTCTTTCGGAACGGAAAACGCGGCCTTAAGCCGAGCAGTTGGTTTTGGTAGTGCAATCAATAAAGTGATTGGTTACAAGGTCGATCCAGTGGTGGCCGGTTTCCGTTCGCAAGAATTCACTATCAAAGTTGAAAAAGTTTAAAGGAGGTCACGGATGGCTCATTATGCAATGTTAATTGACCTAAACACTTGTACTGGCTGTAACGCTTGTATGGCGGCGTGTGCGGTAGAAAACCAAACGCCGTTCTGGTCTGATAAATGGCGTACTCAGGTACATGATATTTCTAAGGGTAAGAGCGATGAAGATGCCATGCGAGTTTTCTTCCCGCGCTTATGTAACCACTGCGATAACCCTCCTTGTGTAACGGTTTGCCCAACGGGTGCGACTTACAAGATGGATAACGGGATTGTCGATGTCGATGACGATATGTGTATGGGCTGTCAAGCCTGTACCTTGGCTTGCCCATACGATGCCCGTTATGCATTGGATTACGATGACAATACCGAGAAGAAAGCGGTATTTGGTGAAGAAACCCTGAAAAAAACACGTCCAGGGGTCGATAAATGTAACTTCTGTCGTGACCGAGTTGAAGACAACCGTTTACCGGCTTGTGTGGAAACCTGTGTGGGGAATGCTCGTCAGTTTGCTGACTTGGATAATCCAAACGATCCGGTGACGCAAATCATCAACTCTGGAATTGCAGAACCCTTAATGGCCCATTTAGGCACAAAACCCAATGTTTACTATATTCCGGTTAAAAAGCAGACGGTGCATTTTGAACGTGGCACCTTCAATGGCCAAAAATCAGAAGGTGGTTTGCATCCGATGGGGGGTGAAAACGGCACAACATTCGAACGTAAACAGAATGAGGATATGCACGGACACACCGAGCATCATGCGGCTTTTGACGCCAATAGCCCATTTGCGAACACACCAAATGCGCAAATAACAGACTTATTGAGAGAGGAGGCGTAAATTATGTTCTATTTCGGACAAGAGCAATGGAACTGGTTAGTTGCCGTTTATCTCTTTTTAGGGGGGATGGGGGCGATGGTAATGGCTATTTCAACCATTATCCATCGTGTTAAAGCCTTTGGGCAGGATAACACCTTACTGATGATTTGGGGTAACCTGACAGGTTTTGCGATGTTGTCGGTCGGTTCGGCCATGTTGTTCTATCACCTGTTAGACCATCTGGCGGTTTGGCACGTATTGTTGGGAGTGTTTAACAAGCCCGATTCCTGGATTGCCTGGGGTACCTGGTCGATTATATTTGGTATGGTTTGGGGACTTATTTACACTTTGCCGCATATTCCTACACCAAAATTTTTAGGCTGGTGTCAGTTACTGAAGTTCTTTAAATGGTTTGGTAGCAAATACGCTGGCCCAATGGCTTGGGGTACGGTATTCATGTCAGTGTTCACGGCGGTTTATACGGGTATGCTGTTACAGTCTTTCCCAGCCGTTGCCTTATGGCATAACCCTGGTATTCCAGTTTTGTTTACCGTGTCGGCGGTATCGACCGCGTTAGCGACTTTGCTGGTATTGCAATATGTTGTGGTGCGAGAAAATGATCATGAACTGCGTCACCGTTTTGAATTGATCGATACCTGGTTGATTGGTATTGAGTTAATCATTGTTTTGGGTTTCTTCTTCTACCTATTCAATGGTTCATTAAACGCTCAGGCATCTCATGATTTACTATGGAGTGATCCCGTTTGGCTATATGGTTTTGTAGTGGGTGGTTTACTGTTGCCTTTCATCATCAACCTGGCCATGGTAACGCATAAGTTACCGACCAATGGATTCTTGGTCATTGTTTCCGCTATCTTGGTTTTGATTGGGGGGTATATCCTTCGTCATTACATGTTATTGGCCGGAATCTGGGAACTGCCATATCCAAAATGAAGTTAAGTGAGTTTAATTTAAGCTAAACTAAATTCGCTTTACCCTTAATTATCTAAAAGCACTCAAGTTGGGTGCTTTTATGCATTTAGAATGAGGTTTTAAGAATCAACCGAATTGAGTTCGGTTGACTCAAAAACTAAGGAAAGTATATGTCAGAGAAAATCCAAGAATTGATTGTTTTAGCCGGTTTATTAGGCGAGCCATGTGAAGAATCGATGGAAGCGATTCAAGAGCTTGCACCTCAACTGGATTGGCTCTCAAAAGAGGCGGTTGAAGAGGTTGCCTCAACGCCATTGGAGAGATGGCAGATGGAGCATACCCGTTTGTTTGTGTCCGGACACCCAAAAACCGAATGTGCGCCGTTTGAATCGGTATGGGCAGAAGGGCGCATGATCGGGGACAGCACGTTTTCGATTCAGACTTTATACAATAAAGTTCAATACAAGCCTGATGCGGAGTTACCCGCAGATTATTTGGGTTCCGAATTAGAGTTTTTAGCCTTTGTGTTAGAGAATTACAACGAGCAGCAAGCCTTTCTGGTAGAAATTCTAGAGCATTTACATGGCTGGGTTCCCAAGTTTGCCAAGGCTGTGCGCATTCACGCTGATTTGAGTTTCTATCGCGACTACGCCAAACGTTTAGAAGCCTTGTTTGAGATGAAATGATGTCAAATTCAAGCCAAAAAAGCGAAATCAACCAACCAACCAGGCCTGGTCAGTCTGATTGGCAATTCATTCAAGCCAAAACCTTACAAGAGGCGCATGACTTGATTATCGACACCTTCAAAAACACTTATCATAAAAATTTTGAGGATGAGTGGATGGGGGTCAATCACAATCTTGAGGTTGAGTTACGTGGCGTGAAATTTGTGGATGGATGGATTACCGGGTTCTTACTTACACCTTGGATGTTGTGCAATCTCTATGTACCGGTTCTAGCTGAATTAACGGAAGATTTGCAAATTGAGGAAGAGTGGCAAGCTCAAGCAAGGCTTGATCAAGATTATATGGTGATTGGGCCTTTAAAGACGTTTGAAATTGGCGGGGCTGAGCAAAAGGGCTATTTGAATTATCACGTTGAATTAGGCCATTATCTATTACAGCCTTTGGTGCAAATCATGGATAAGTATGCGGATAATGAAAAAGCCTTTGCCGCTTGGTCGGAGGTGATAGCTTTCAGAAAAGCGCATTATGAAAAAGTCGAGCAGGAATTGGCGGCTAGGCAATTAGCCGAACAACAAGCCAAAGACAATACCGAAGATGGTATTGCGGTTGATGAAAATGAAGTATTGGATAGGCGAGGTTTTTTATCGAAATGGCTGTAAGTGGATTTTGGGTTGATTTTGGGTTGTTTTGAAAAGTCTCTTGATGCCAAAGTATGCATGACAAACATCGAGTCGTTAAGCGCCTTGACCGACTACACGGTTAAGGCGCTTTTTTATGTGACATCAAAGATGACCTTAAATATTCCATTGGATGGTTTTTTGATTGGATGACTGAGCTTTAAGCTGCTCTTCCGTCTGCGGAACCACCGGAGCTTGACTGTCTTGTATATATAGAGCCGAAGCCACCTTGCGTGCAATTTCTCTAAAGTTAAGGGCAATCTTAGATTCCGGCTCAGCCATGACAGTCGGTTTACCGCTGTCGGTCTCCTCCTGAATACGTTTGTCTAACGGCAAAGAACCTAAGAAGTTGACCATGTATTGCAAAGACATCAGTTGCGCACCATCATGACCGAAGATATGTTCTTCATGACCGCATTTAGGACAAATGAACATATTCATGTTTTCAACCACTCCCAATACTGGAACGTCCACCTGGTGGAACATCTTTAGCCCTTTTTTGGCATCCAGCAATGCAATCTCCTGCGGAGTGGAGACCACCACCGCACCGGATACTGGAATCTGCTGGGAAATGGTCAGTTGAACATCTCCTGTTCCTGGAGGCATGTCAATCACCAGATAATCCAGTTCTGGCCATTCCGTGTTAAACAAAAGGGTTTTTAACGCCGAATCCAACTGCGCTCCACGCCAAATCAGCGGAGTGTATTCACGAGTGATATGGTTGGCGATGGTGGCGATTTCGATTCCGTGGGCTTTAATCGGTTTGATTTTGTCACCGTTGATTTCAGGGCGTAAATCATCGATACCAAACATTTTAGCTTGGCTTGGACCATATAAATCGGCGTCTAACACACCTACTTTTGCCCCTTCGGCTTGTAAGGCCAAAGCCAGGTTGGCGGTAACCGTGGATTTACCGACCCCCCCTTTTGCAGAAGAGACCGCAATAATGTTTTTGATATTGGCCAGGCCTGGTTGTTCTGCAGAAACTCTTGCCGAAGGGCGTATCTGATATTCAAATGCGATTTGTGAATGAGAGTCCTCGCCAATTATTTGGCGGATAGCTTGAGAAATTGCCGCTTCGTTGCCTTTGGCCGGGTAAGGCAGGGTTATGGTCATTAACTTATCTGCAAAAGAGAGGGCATCCAATTCTTTTAGTGTCTTACCAAGATAAGGTTCATTAATATTGCCTAATTTGGCAAGGGTCTGATTCTCCATAATCAAATTTCCGCTCTTTCAAGTAAAGTAAAGGTAGGAGGTGATTTTACTCGGCTTGCGGGGGATTGAAAATAAAGGTATTTAATAGTTGTCTATAAGAAAGAGTGGGCTTGTGTGCATCGGGCTAGAAACGGTTTGCGGCTTATACGGTATGGGTTAGCTGATAAGAGGATTCTTGGCGATGTATTTTTTAGGTGCAACTGGCTGTTCTATCGAAATCTAAGTATGAAAAAGCCCCAGAGAGGCGGGGCTTAGTGCTATGAAACGGTTATAACCGAATATGTTAGTGGTGATGTCCACCTTCGCCATGTGCATGACCATGTTCAAGCTCTTCAGGAGTCGATTCGCGTAAACCCACGACTTCAACTTCAAAGGTCAATGCCTGACCTGCAAGCGGGTGGTTGCCATCAACGGTGATTTGGTCGTCTTCAATATGGGTGATTTCAACCGAGTGCATACCTTGTTCTGACTGAGCTTCAAAACGCATACCGATTTCCAACTCTTCAACGCCTTGAAACATCGATTGAGGCACGGTTTGCACCAAAGCATCGACACGTTCACCGTACGCTTGATCAGCGGCGATGGTCGTGGTGAATTTGTCACCGACTTTTTTACCCTCTAGCTCAGCTTCAAGGCCAGGAATCAAATTGTGATGACCATGTAAATAGGCAAGCGGATTGCCGTTGGAAGCATCAATTTGCTCACCATGTTCATTCGTTAAGGTGTATTCGATTAGGGCGACTTTGTCTTTTTGAATATTCATCTCTGTATTTCCTGGTAAATCCGTTAAGTCTAAAAGGTCTCTTTTCAACACCATTCATATGGCAGATAATTTAAAAAGTTCCGACTATGATAACGTGTCAGCGAACTTTGTGCACGGTTTGTAGCCTAATTGATTCTGCCTTATCTGGTGTCTTTCAAAAGGGCTTAGTGGTGGTGACCGCCAACGCCATGTGCATGGCCGTGTGCAATCTCTTCTTCAGTCGCATCACGTACATCCACCACTTCAATCTCAAAGGTTAAATCCATACCAGCCATTTCATGGTTGCCATCAACCGTAACGGTTTCTTCGTTTACTTCAGTGATCACCACCGAGTGGAAACCTTGTTCGGATTGGGCCTCAAAACGCATGCCCACTTCCAAAGATTCAACGCCTTGAAACATATCGATAGGCACACCAGATTGGACAAGGTGTTCTTGGACAGGACCATAAGCCTCTTCAGCCGGAATGGTTGCTGTGAATTTATCACCCGCTTGTTTATCGGTAAGTTCGGCCTCTAAACCAGGAATCAAATTATGGTTACCATGTAGGTAAGCTAAAGGTTCGTCACCCGAAGCATCAAGCTGATTCCCTTCGGCATCGGTAAGAACGTATTTGATTTGTACCACTTTATTGTTTTCGATTTTCATGACGACTCAACTATTAGTTTTTTAAAAAACAGGTATGATACTAAAAATTAAATCACCCTTGGAGAAATACCCATGTTATGGCTTAAAACCTTTCATATTTTATTTATGATGTCTTGGATGGCGGGGATTTTTTATCTGCCTAGAATTTTTGTGCATTTTGTTGAGGGTAAAGAGGCCGGTCAAGACGTTGCTCGTTTAGCGATCATGGCGAAAAAACTCTATGGTTTTATGACCATTATGATGATGTTGGCGGTGGGTACCGGTATTTGGTTGTGGTTGGCGTATTTTCCTCTGGCCGAAGGCATGGGATGGCTACACGCCAAGATTGTCTTTGTGATTCTCATGCTGGCTTACCATATGTGGACCAAAAAACGTATGCAGGAGATGCAGCAAGGGCATTTAGACCACAGTGGTGTTTACTACCGTTGGGCAAATGAGATTCCGCTATTGTTAGTCACCGTCATTCTCATATTGGTGGTGGTTAAGCCGTTTTAACAATTTTCAAACGGTTCCAAATCATTTCAATTTGAAAGCTACCAGGCCTGGTAGCTTTTTTTTTGTCGAAAAATCATGGAATCGGTTTGCTGCTTTTTTTACCGTGATAACGATGTATGAATAACCCAAGTGGAACAAGCATGCCCAAAACGCTGTGCACTAAACTGCTGTATTCAGATAACGTCTCGTTAGATGAGTAGTAAATAAACAGACTGCTGAAAATAATCAGCGCCCAAAACAGCATGAAAACCAGTCCGCTTGTGATGTTCTCTTTTCTGCGCCAGTGGTTGCGAATGTGAATCGTCCATAAACTTCCAATGAACCAGACCATTAACCAGCCAAATACAACATGTATTGCGGTTGTCCAAAGCCGTAGGTCGCCACTGCTTAAAGGCAGCTCCATGAGCCAATCGATGTCCCATTGCAAACGAAAGATGATTAACGATGGCAGTAATAATAAGCCGCTGATGAAGAGTAGCGTTGTGGTTGCCATTAAGGATGGCAGAAAAAATTTAGGGTAACCGTTCATAAAATCTCTGGAAATCTTTGGTGTATTTTTGTTTAATTTAATCGGCTTGCAATCGTCCTGTTCAACTTGCTTTCGAGCAGAAGTATTCGGCAGAAAATTGATGAGCCATCTGCTGTCTTTCATTTTCAGGTAGCAGTGCCAATACTTTGGTTAAGCCATCGGCTAGCCAAGCTTGGCTGGTGGCGACACTGATCAAGCCTTCTTGCGCCTCGATTCCTTGTGTATCGACAATTTGGCTTGGAAGCGTAACACTTAGGTCGCGGCTAATCTGAGAAGTTGCCAAGGCACAATTTGTCAATTCGGTTAGCGGCTCAAGCGAGTTTGTTTGCGAGACTTTTCGACGATGGATAGGTAGTTTTATTTCGCCAATCACTTTGATATCTCCGCCAGCATTAATCCAGGCCGACTGCACCCCAAGAGACTGGAGTTTTTCCAATGCGAAGTCAATGGCATACCCTTTAGCGATACCGTCCAGGGTGATTAATACCGGGGTGATCAGTCGAGCTTGGTTCTGTTTGATTTCAATATCCATGGATGAACCCGACAAATTGAACCGATGTGGGAAGTGATCGGGTAATTTCTGGTTTTGTACCAAATGGCCGCCCACCGTGCAGTTAAACAGTTCGGCGGATTGTTCTCCCAATTGTTTGGCCAAAGCCAATACCTTAAGGGTTTCTTTTGGTAAGGAAACCCATCTTCGTGGTGATTTATTCAATTGAGACAGGGCACTGTCTTCATGGTGAAAGCTCATTTGGCTCGCAATGGTCTGAAGCGCTTTGAATGCGACCTCAAAATAGCGGTTCTGTTGATGGATATCCTTCGTCTCCGAGTCAAGTATCCCCACCTCTACAAAGGTGCCCAATAGGGGTTTCATACGTTTAATGTAATTGGTGGTTTTCATGGTTTTAGAGCCACTTCATATAAAGCAAGTAGGCGTTTTACCCCATTGGTAACGTTACGGCAAGACAGGGTGGCACCGCTAATATTCGGTATGTCTTGCTCCAACTCTAACGGGCTGTTTTTATCTACCCCTTTGAAATGCGACTTCCAGCTGGCTTCATTGACTTCGCCACCATAGGTTTCACGGTAATCCATTATCTCGATGTTTAAGATTTCGCCTTGGGCTGAAATGGCCGCCGCATAGGTGATGAATTCATGTTTGCCAATCACTTTGTCTACGATAAACCAACCCAAAAACTCGTCACCTTTATAAGCTTTCCAGGTTTTTTGTTGTTTCCATCTTTGGCGAACATCACTGATCGATTCAATCTGCTCTTTTTGTGTTGCAGTCAATTCGATGAAGTTTTCGGTAAACTGGTTGGCTTGCGGATAAAGAGCGGTCTGAGCTTGTTGCACACTGAGGTACTGAATGCCATAGGCGGGACAAGTGATTGCGGCAACAGGCAATAAAAATAGCGGAGCTATTGATTTCATTTTCAAGATCCATTTTCTATATATTGAAAAGCCCTTGATAAAAAGGGCGGGTTTTTAGGAGCGTGGATTAGAGTTAAAAGTTATAACCAATCTTAAATTTTATCTCTTGTTTCGTTTTTTCAATCAGGTGAAGATTGGTGTCTGACTGGTTTTCGTAAGTTTCCCCCCCTCCAGAAATTTGCGATAGAAACGTCAAGGTTGACCAGAAATGTTTATCGCCATAGTGGATGGACGGACCTGCAAACAGCGACCAGCGCTCTAGACCGACTTCAGTTTCATATTCCATTTCATACAAGGCTTCCGCACCAAATGACCAGTTAGAGGCAAAACGGTAAGATAGACCTGTGCTCATCCCTAAGCCAATTTCCATTTCAGGGTTGGTTGGCCATTCTTCTTCATCATTAATTCCATCAATTTTGGCTCTGGTTGCATGGGTGGTTTCCATGTCAAGGTTACCCAACCAAACCATTTGCCCATCCATGAAATACTTTTGTGCCTGAAGCCCTAAGTTGATCGAAATGGTCTCTTTATCCTGGCCTGAGTGTTTGTCGATGGTGTCATATTCAATGCCCACACTGGTTGACAGCCCAATATCATTTAAAGCGGGCGTTAAAAAGGCGTATTTGGCCGTTGCTTCAAAACCAGATAGGGTTAGGCCTTGAGTTTTTTCTTGTGGCAGATAACCACCGATAATCAATCCCTTGGTGTCAACCGAGCGACCAATCAGGGCTCCGGAAACGGTGAATCGATTGCTGACACCATATTCCAACTCAGTGATGCTATCTAGGGCGGAGTAGCTACCTTGACCTTTATCGCTTCGTTGGGTGAATATCTGATAAAACTCCAATGCCCCCTTAGGTAAGGGCTCTGAACCCTTAGTGTAGCCAAGTAAGTTTTCTCCGGCAAAGGCCATCGTTGCATAGGTTGATGAAAGAGTCATAGATGCTAGTGTGGAGGCTAAAAGCAATGTTTTGTTATTCACGTTGTTTTCCTTGTTTATTTGTAAATCTAAATGTTAATAATTTGCATTTAGATTGAATGATAAGGAAAAATTCACTAAAGTCAAATATAAATGATAATGATTTGCATTACCTGTATCATAAATGGGTGGTTTTTCACTTTGTAAAAAGATAGGGTCTGAAGATTGAGGGAATTGGATTGGATTGAAAACAAATTAAAACAAAACAAGCAGGCCTGATTAATCCACCTGTATTGCTATAACGGTATTGGATATTTCAGGATTTTTCCACCGTTCTTTTGAAATTAGTGTTTCGCTGTTGTTTTGCTAACGCTTGTTGTCAACGTAGTATTCTTAAATCGATGCTCTATTTTGTAGGTTAGCGTTTTGTTAATACGTTAAAATAGCCTGCAAATTAATTGGAGAATAATAGTTATGTCTAAACAGCAGCCTACCGTCGGTGTTATCAGTTTAGGATGCCCTAAAGCAACCGTTGATAGTGAACGCATTTTGACTCAGTTGAGAACGGAAGGTTATCAGCTGACAAACAGTTATGAAGATGCTGATACGGTGATTGTGAATACTTGTGGTTTTATTGACAGTGCGGTGCAGGAATCCTTAGATACGATTGGCGAAGCCTTAGAAGAGAATGGTAAGGTGATTGTGACAGGTTGTTTAGGTGCTAGAGCGGACCAAATCACCGAGGTACATCCCAAGGTCTTAGCGGTTTCAGGCCCTGCGGCTTATGAAGAGGTGTTAACGGCGGTACATAATGTCATAGCCCCTCCAAAACATAACCCGTTCATTGATTTGGTTCCACCTCAAGGGATTAAGCTTACCCCCAAACATTTTGCGTATTTGAAAATATCGGAAGGGTGTAATCACCGTTGTACTTTCTGCATTATTCCTTCGATGCGTGGTGACTTGGTAAGCCGCCCAGTGGCGGATGTGATTAATGAAGCCAAACGTCTAAAAGAAGCGGGTGTTAAAGAGTTATTGGTGGTATCGCAGGATACCGCCGCTTACGGTGTAGACGTAAAGTACAAAACCGAATTTGCCGAAGGACGACCAACTAAAACTTCAATGGTGGGGTTGGCGGAAGCTTTAGGAGAAATGGGCGGAGTGGATGAGTTTTGGGTGCGTTTGCATTATGTCTATCCCTACCCAAATGTCGAAGAGGTGATCCCTTTGATGGCGGAAGGGAAAATTTTGCCTTATCTGGATATGCCTCTGCAGCATGCCAATCCGCGGGTTTTAAAAGCCATGAAGCGCCCAGGCAATGTTGAAAAAACCTTGGAGCGTATTAATAAATGGCGTGAAGCGGTTCCTGATTTAACCATTCGTTCAACCTTTATTGTCGGTTTCCCGGGGGAAACGGAAGAAGAGTTTCAAGACTTGTTGGATTTCTTGGAAGCGGCTCAGTTAGACCGTGTTGGGTGTTTCCAGTATTCTCCTGTTGAAGGAGCTACCGCTAATGAAATCGCTGAGCAGGTTCCTGATGAGGTTAAGCAGGAGCGCTTTGACCGTTTTATGCAACTTCAGCAACGTATCAGTGCTGAAAAAATGCAGGCCAAAGTGGGCAAAATCATGAAGGTATTGGTAGATGAAATTGACGATAAGGGTGCCGTAGCACGTTCTATGGCGGATGCCCCTGAAATTGATGGTATGGTCTTTATCGATGATGCCTTTCATCTTCAGCCAGGTGAGTTTGTCACAGTAGAAATTATCGGTGCGGATGAATACGATCTATGGGCCAAACCCGTTGACGAGTTTGTCGAGCAAGAGAGTTCTTATATAGAGTTAGGCTGATGATTAGCGAGGTTATGGTTTTGCCTTCTCTCTAGTTAAGACTTTGTGTCAGGTTCAATCTAAGGCGTTAATCCATATCAGGGTTAGCGCTTTTTTTATGGGTTTAGAGGTTTCTTGAACAGAATTAAATGTCCAGCTCTTCAATCGGTTTGGGTTCGCTGAACAAATAGCCTTGTAAAATAGGACAGCCTAATTCAATTAAATGCTCCGCTTGAGCGGGGGTTTCCACACCTTCGGCAATGGTGGTTAAATGAAGGGTGTTTGATAACGCCAAGATGGTTTTAACAATCGCTTCATCGTGCCGATCATGTAACATGTCGCTGACAAATGACCGGTCAATCTTGAGCCAATCGATTGGAAGTTTTTTTAGATAGTTAAGTGAAGAGTATCCCGTTCCAAAATCATCAATCGCGAAGGTAACGCCTTTCTCCTTAAGTTGGTTGATTTTGTCGATGTTTTGCTCCATTTCTTTCATTAATAAGCTTTCGGTTATCTCTAATTGTAAGCGGTGAGGAGGGCATAAGGTTTGCTCAAGTGCTTGGGATATGATTTCCACAAAATCATCACGTGCAATCTGTTGTTCATTGATATTGACGGCAAGGGTAAGATGTCGGGTTTTTTCTACGGTACTCCATTGTGCTAGCTGTAGACATGCCTTATGGATAACCCAGGTACCGATTTCGATAATCAATCCACTGTCTTCAGCATAACTAATGAATTCACCAGGAAGTAACAGTCCTTTTTCTGGATGCTGCCAGCGGATTAAGGCTTCATAGCCCAGTATATTGCCATCGATGTCTACTTTGGGTTGGTAGTGTAGGATAAATTCATTTTTTTGAATGGCATGGCGCAATTCGGTTTCCATCTGGGTGCGAGCTTGAATGGATTGTTGCATGCTCGGATCAAAAAACCTGACGGTATTTCGGCCATCTGACTTAGCTTGATACATCGCTAAATCGGAACGTACCATCATCTCATCGATGGTTTCTTGGTGATCGGTGTAGATACTGATGCCGATACTTGCGCTGATCTTCTGCTCCAGGCCTTTGATGGAATAGGGAATGGCAAGTTGCTGCAATATCTTGTCAGCGATTTTCTTGGCTTGTTTTGCCGCACTGTTATCCGTTTTGCCGAGTTGTTCCAATAAAATAATAAACTCATCGCCACCGGTTCTAGAGACGGTATCTATTTCACGTACCGAGTCGAGTAAACGTTTACCGACTTCAATGAGTAGTAAGTCTCCGATGTCATGACCTAAGGTATCATTTAAGGTTTTGAAGCGGTCTAAATCGATAAACAAGAGGGCAAAATAATCTTTATTGCGGTCGCTGTGGGCTTGCGCCTGCTGAAGATGGTCATTTAATAAACGGCGATTCGCTAAAGAAGTTAACGGGTCGTAAAACGCCAATTTATTGATACGTTCTTCATTCGCTTTTGCTTTGGTGATGTCATTGAAAGTCGATAAGAAATGGGTGATTTTGCCTTGCTCATCTTTTATTGCGGTAATGGTTTGACCTACTGGAAAAATCTCTCCATTTTTACGTTTATTCCAGATTTCTCCCTGCCAAAACCCGTTATTTAAAAGCTCTTCCCATAACGCTTTATAAAATTGTGGGTCATGTTTCCCTGACTTAAGAATGCGTGGGGTTTTTGCGCTAACCTCTTTTGGGGAAAAACCGGTAATTTGAGTAAAGGCATTATTGACTCTGATTATTTTTTCATCCCGGTCGGTAATGAAAATGGATTCTTGGGTATCAAAAGCGACCGCGGCAATCCTTAAGGATTCATTATTGTTTTTTAACTCTATATTGGTTGCTTTCAATCGGCGATAAAATATGAGAAGCAAAATGGTTAAAATCAAAACAGTTATGATTAATAAACTTAAAGCGATAAGCTCAGGTTGGTGTTGTTTCCATAAATCATAGAAAGTGATCTCTGGAGATTTATTAAAAGGGTAGACTTTCAATGAACGCAACACTTCACGTACCGGTTCATAATCAGCCGGTACCCTAAACCCATAAATATTGATTGATTGAGAAACTTCGCCATCATGTGGCAGAGTAAGCAGTGCTCCAGCCACTTGACCTGCCAATGTTTCACCAACATGCGGCATTGACGCAAAAGGCCATTCGGGATAAAGTCGAGTCGAGGTTAAAAAAGGGAAGTCTTTGACATGTTGCTGATTTAGAACCCGAACCTGGTCAGGTTTTATTAGACCTTGTTTTTCAAGGCTTTCCAGTACTCCGCTGCGAACAAAGGCCGCATCCGCTTCACCGGAAATAACCGCAAAAACCGCTTTATCATGGGGCATTTTTGTTTGTTTGATGGTGATTTGATCTGGAACCCTTATACCCGCTTGTTGAAGTTCATAGGCTTGCATTTTATATCCCCCAAAAGATTTGATTGACGGGGTGGCGATGACCATGCCGATCAAGTCTTTGAGTTCTTTGATCTCTCGGTTGTCCTTTTTCACGAGGATGGTACCGGCAAAACTTCGAATGGGTTGTCCGCTTTTTTTATTGATGAGTGTGGCTAATGGTGAAGAGAGTACGGTTTTATGTGCCAATTGGACGAAATGCGAGGAGTTGGTGAAAACAAAATCGATGCTTTTATTTTCAATAGCATGTTCGAGTTCAGTATAGTTATAGGGAACGATTTTAAAATCGACACCTTGAATTGTACGGTTGAGGTAATCCGCAAGAGGTTGCCATTGAGCTTCAACCAGAGGTTTAGGACGAAAAGCTAAAATCCCTATGGCGATTTTTTCATTGGCTTGAATCAAATTGGGAAAGGTCAGCTGTATTAAAATTAATATAACCAACACTAAATTTTTGTTTAACGTCATCACGGTACCCACAGCGGCATGGTTGATTTTAAACTCAGCTAAGTTGTTTTACATAATAACCCACTATTAATAATGAAATATACTAATAATTGTTGATTTTAATATTAAATGTTTTGATATAACAACTTGTTTTATAAATGATTTAAGAATTTGGGTGGTTTTGCAGAATACTTTGTTTTTTGCGTTTTACCCGGTTATTGAAGCTGTCTACACGGTGTGAAAATAGTGACTATGAATAGAGAACCAAATTTTTGTCAGGGTTTTGAGTATATCTCAGCTCAAAACCCTCACTGGATGATTTTAGGTACCATGCCCAGTGTAGAATCATTGAATCAGGCGTTTTACTATGCTCATCCTAGAAACGCCTTTTGGCCAATCATGCATTCGCTGACTCAGCGACCAATCAATACCCAGCAAGAAAAAGAGCGTTTAATAAAACAGGCCGGCCTGGTGCTATGGGATGTGTTGCAGAGTTGTCAGCGTCAAGGAAGTTTAGACAGTGATATTAAAGAACCGCAAGCAAATGATTTTGAATCACTTTTGTCAGAAAACCCAACCATTAAGACCATCTGTTTTAATGGCAAAAAAGCCGAGCAATTGTTTAAACGCCATGTCTTGAAGAGGCAACGGATTCCGCAGGAGATTACTTATATTGTTCTACCCTCAACCAGTCCAGCGAATGCAACAATAACCGTAGAAGATAAATGGTTGTTTTGGCAAGAAAATTTATCTCATTTGGTATAGAATACCGCCTCACTTAATCAAAATCATTATTTTAGGAGATTTGCCTTGAAAGCAGACAACCTTAATACACCCGTTGTATCAGAACTTTTATCGCCTGCCGGCACAATGAAAAACATGGAGTATGCGTTTGCATACGGTGCCGATGCGGTCTATGCCGGGCAGCCTCGTTACAGCTTGCGTGTAAGAAATAATGAGTTTGATGAAGAGAATTTGGCGAAAGGGATTGCACGCGCCCATGAACTCGGTAAAAAGTTTTATGTAGTGAGTAACATCGCGGCACATAACTCCAAAGTCAATACCTACATGAAAGACATCGAGCCGGTTATTGCGATGAAACCGGATGCGTTAATTATGTCTGACCCAGGTTTGATTGCCATGGTGCATGAGAAATTCCCGGAGCAAGAGATTCACCTATCGGTGCAGTCGAACGCAGTTAACTGGGCGACTGTCAAGTTTTGGTATCAAAACGGGGTGCGTCGTGTGGTGTTGTCACGTGAACTGTCGATTGCCGAAATTCGTGAAATCCGTGAAAAAGTGCCCGAGATGGAACTGGAAGTGTTTGTCCATGGCGCTTTATGTATCGCCTATTCCGGGCGTTGTCTGCTGTCAGGTTATATCAATAAACGTGATGCCAACCAAGGGACTTGTACCAATGCATGTCGTTGGAACTACAACACCTATGAAGCTAAGGAAGATGAAACCGGCGATGTGGTCGGCACACCTCGTATTGAAGTCGCTAATATCACCGACTTGACCGGTAGTACTGAACGTGCGGCTCCGGAAGTGACAAGCTACTCTCCAGAACCAACTTTAGGCTTGGGTGAAACCACAGAAGTGGCCATGTTGTTAGAAGAAGAAGGGCGTCCTGGTGAGTTGATGCCTGCATTTGAAGATGAGCACGGCACCTATATCATGAACTCAAAAGACCTTCGTGCCGTCGAGTTGATTCCTGAATTGGTTGATATGGGTGTGCATTCGTTGAAAATCGAAGGGCGTACTAAGTCACACTATTATGTTGCTCGAACCGCACAGGTTTATCGTAAAGCCATCGATGATGCACTTGCAGGTAAAGAGTTCGACCAAACTTTATTGACCGATTTAGAGAGCCTTGCCAGTCGTGGATACACCGAAGGTTTCCTGCGTCGCCATGTGCACTCTGAATATCAAAACTATGAATACGGGGTTTCTAAATCAGAGCGTCAGCGTTTTGTCGGTGAAGTGGTTGATGTGGTTGAACGTGATGGTAAATCTTTCTTGGAAGTCGATGTGAAAAACAAATTCTGCGTGGGGGATTCAATTGAAATCATGAGCCCGGCGGGTAATGTTTCCATGGTGTTGGATCACATGCAAACCCATCATGATGAAGTGGTGGATTGCGCGAAAGGTTCAGGTTGGTTGGTGAGAATCCCTAATCCGTTCAAAGACTTGGATGAATCTGTTCTTAAGTTCTGTTTAGTGATGCGTAATGAGTCTTGGGGTGGTGATGTCAAGCGTGATGCCGCTGCCAAAAAGGTGAAACAAGAGCAAGAAGCGATAGACGCCGTTAATCGTGCGGCGGCTGCAAAAGCGTAGGTTTTATCGATGGCTTTGAAGATCATTAAAGGCTGTATCAATTGCGATATGTGCGAGCCGGAATGCCCGAACAAGGCAATCTACATGGGGGATAAAATCTATGAGATTAACCCCGACCTGTGTACAGAGTGTGTTGGTTTTTATGACCAACCGACCTGTATCAGTGTGTGTCCATTAGACTGCATCATCACGGATCCTGACCGAGTTGAAGATAAGGATTCGCTTTATGAAAAGTTCACCCAACTAGTCAAAAACGATAAAATTTAATCAGTAGTAGCGATTGGTTTACTGTTTAAATAGTACACTTCTGTTTCGGCCTTGTTTTTTAGCTTGATAAAGTGCGTAATCAGCACGCGACACCACCTCTTCAAGGCCTTCATCATCTTGCGCTTCACAAACACCGAGGCTTGCAGTCACCCTTAACCCTTGAGGAAAGGTTTCCTGTTCAATCGCCAGGCGTAATTTTTCAGCTATCAACATGGCCTGTTGTTCATCCACTGTCGGCAGTAAAACAATAAATTCCTCGCCACCCCAACGACAAACAATATCCACATTACGTATCGGTTTTTTCAGGGTTTCAGCCGTTATTCTCAACACATCATCACCCGTATTATGGCCATATTCATCGTTTATCTTTTTGAAGTAATCGATATCAATCATAATGATGGACATGGCATGTTGTCGTTGCTGCATGGCAAGCGATTCGGTTGCATAAAGTTCGATGAACTTATAACGATTGTACAGTTTGGTTAAAGGGTCAAAAGCGGCAAGATGTTTATAACGGTCTGCTTGTTCAGACAGTAGGTGGTTTATCTCAAACAACTCTTGTTGATGCTGCTTCATGATTGATGACCAGTTATTGTAAGCAAGGGAAATCAGCTCTTTTTGTAGTATCATCCCTATCATCTGCTGCTCTAAATTAACTACAATCAAGCGTTTGAACGGCTTGGATTTAATGAACTCAATCGCTTGTTTCACGGATGAGCTGGCCGTTAAAACCTCAACAGGTTGGGTCATGTAGTTTGAGATGGGGAGCTGGATATCATTATGGTCACGATAAAGCCTTAAAACATCTTTTATAGTAAAAACCCCAACCGGGATTCCATCTTCAATGACGGTGGCGCAATCTTTATCAGATTGTTTCATTTTCTTCAGTACAAACTCTGTTGAATCTGTCGATTTTACCCAAATATCGTTTTTCTGGCTTTTAACCACATCACCAATTGTGTAACTCTCCATCAAAATTTCCGGATCGGTTGAGTTGATTAGATCCGAGTGGCTTAATAAGCCGACTAAATTTCCCTCATCATCGGTGGTGGCGATATATTCAATCGGCTCTTGTAGATAATGGATGGCATCGAGAATGTTTTTTTCTTGGTTGATTTTAGGTAAACGGTGAATGACCGCTTCCGATATCGGTAAATCTAAATCCAACTCATCGCTGTTTAAGGTAAGGATGTCTTGTGCCAGTAATATATGATTAAAATGCCCATCAATTATGACGATGCTTCTATGGTCACTTTTAATCATGGTTTGAATCGCTTCACCAATCGTATGGTTGATTGAAAGAGTGGTGATCTCTGTAGAAGCAATATCTTTTATATAGGGAAAAAACATAAATACCTACTATTTTGTAATATCGTATCTGATTAATTATACCGATTTATAGTATCTATATAAGCGGTTGATGTGGGTTTTGTGTTTACCCCTCGGATGCGAATCGGTATTATGGTAATCAACTTAGTGTTAATGTTTATTGCAAGGTGGTGTTATGTTTCACAGGTTGGAGTTGATCAGTTTTAAATTATGTCCGTTTGTGCAACGTGCGGTAATTGTATTGAAGAGAAAAAACATAGATTTTGATATCACTTATATCGACCTCAATAATCCTCCACAATGGTTTAAGGAAATATCCCCTCTAGGACAAGTGCCAGTCCTTAAGGTAGGGGACGATGTGCTTTTTGAATCTTCGGTTATTCAAGAATATGTGGATGAAATTACCCCGCCATCGCTTCAGCCCAGCGACCCCTTGGTTAAAGCTAAAAACCGCGCCTGGATTAGTTTCGGTGGCGATATTCTAATGGCTCTGCATGCTATGGTGACCAGTAAGGACGAAGCCATCTCCAATGAAAAGCGAGCCGTGGTGTTGGGGAAGTTGCAACAGTTGGAAGCGGTTCACTCGGGTAAGGCGTTTTTTAACGGTTCTGAATTCAATATGATTGATGCCGCTTATGCGCCAATGTTTATGCGTATGGAGTTTATTAAGAATCTAACCGCTATCGATTTATTGGAAGCTACACCAAAACTATCAACGTGGTCGCAGAACTTATTGGCTTTGGATTGTGTTGAACAATCTGTGGTACCTGGGTTGCCAACGATGTATAAAGGCATGCTCAAGCACATGGACGGCTATTTATCGACCCTGTTAGTTGATTGATTCGTGTTTGTTTGATGCGTTTGAATCATGATTTATTTCACCTTCATTCAACGCTGCCAGGCCTGGTAACGTTGAATCCACGTTGTTCGAACAAGCTGGTTTTTACGGTTTTCAACGTCTTTTTCAGATACAGTTTGCGTTTTATTCTTGGTGCTTTCGTTATGGTTTCCACAACGGTTTATGCCAAAGAAACGACAACGGTTTCCATTGGTCAACTCAGTCCACAGGAAACCTTATGGATCGGCAACAGGATATTTCAAAACGAGTGTGCCTCCAAACCGGAATATCTAACCTATTGGGGCAACGGTGAGGATTTTCCCTCTTTTGGGATCGGCCATTTCATTTGGTATCCAACAGGTGTTGCCCAAACCTTTGATGAAACCTTTCCCGAAATGGTGAATTACGTGAACCATTACCAAAAAGCCCCGTTTTTTTTACAACAACTCGAGCCTTTCAATGCGCCTTGGCAAAGCAAAAAACAGTTTGACCAGGCCTGGTCATCTATGGAATTAAAGGCTTTAAGAGATTGGTTGTTAGACACACAAGCTTATCAGGCCGAGTTTATTGTCCAACGCTTTCAAAAACGTTTTGCCAAAGCGTTGTTGCAGCCTTATAGAGTAAATAAACAAGAATATTACACTAAGCTGGTAGGGCGCCTGGCAGAAACTAAACAAGGGCGTTTTGCCTTGATTGATTATGTCAATTTTAAAGGGTTTGGCAGTCAGCAAGAAAACTATCAAGGGCAAGGTTGGGGCTTGTTTTCCGTGCTGGATGCCATGCAGATAAAGGACGAACAATTTGATTCAATTTCAACTGATACGTTGTTGAGTGAATTTGTGTTGTCGGCTAAATCACGTTTGGCTTTAAGGGCACGTTTAGCTCCGCCAGAAAGGGATGAAACAAGGTGGTTGGCGGGCTGGTTTAAACGATTAGAAGGTTATTTGGAAAATTGAGCATAACCCAATATCCTACAATCCAACATCCCCCAAACATCTATCCTAGATAAAAGTAAAAAGGCCTGACTTCGGTGGAGTACCGAAGTCAGGCCTTTTAGTATTGCTAAACAAAATCACTAGCAATATACCCTCTAATCAAAATATCTGATTTTTATAAGGTCATTTCGCTAGCTGTTTTTTTATTGAGAAGCTGGGTTTTAATCTTCTATCCTGATTGGAAAGTTGTTTAAAACTCAGACCATTCGTCGCTGTCCTGACTTTGTGAAGCGACAGGTTTAGTGACAGAAGCCGTTTTAGGTGTTGTCTGGCTTTCTACACGGCTAGGTGCTGGTAAACTCTCTTTTTTTACACTTTTATCAGTCGATAAACTACTGCTTGGTGAATGTGTCGATTTAGGGGCTATATAGTTACTATTCACATTGTTGGTTTTAAAGAAAGACATGCTTCTATTTAAATCGCTAGCCTGCTGTTTCATGTTGTTAGCAGAACTGGATGTCTTATCCACTAAACTGGCATTTGACTGGGTTGCCGAGTCGATATCACTAATCGCTTGATAGACTTGAGAAACCCCTTCCGCCTGTTCCTGAGAGGCGGAATTGATTTGATGAATCATTACTGAAACATCATTAATCGATTGTGTAATCTCGCGTAACACGTCTCCGGATTCGCTGGCAAGTTTCGTGCCTTGGTCGATTCTATGAACACTCGAATCAATCAGGGTCTTGATGTCTTTAGCCGCATCCGCTGATTTTTGTGCTAGAGCACGCACTTCACCGGCAACCACGGCAAAGCCTCTACCATGTTCTCCCGCTCTGGCCGCTTCAACAGCGGCGTTTAGGGCAAGTAGATTGGTTTGGAAAGCGATGCTATCGATTAAGGTCACAATGTCGGCAATTTCATTACTTGAATCCTGAATACTGTTCATCGCTTCAATAGTGCGATTCATGACTTCACTGGCTTGTTCAGATTCACCTTGAACTTTTTCAACGACTTCAGAAGCTTGAATAGCATTTTGCGTGTTATTTTGCACAGCGGCGTTCATCTCTTCCATAGTGGCAGAAGTTTCTTCGATGGCAGCGGCCTGTTGTTGCACTTTCTCACTTAAGACTTCCGAGTCTGATGACAAGCTGTTGGCCTCATTGTTAACGACAATGCCGGCTTGAATCGCTTCAGAAACGATGGCTGAAAGGGTGCTGATAGATTGATTGGTCGCTTCTTTCAGCTGTAGAAGATCTCCTTGATACTGATTGGTAATGTTTTGCGTCAAATCCCCCGCACTCATTGCCGTAACAACTTTTACAATGTCATTAATGGCCGAATTCAAACTTTGCATCGATTCATTAATATGGGTTTTCAAGGTGTTCAAATCACCCTTAGCTTCAATGTTTACACGTTCATTGAAGTTACCTTGCTGCATCGCCATCATTACCGAATTGATTTCGCTGATAACCAAATTGGTTTCATTGAATGCCTGTTGGGCATTTTGCAACATGTCACGGTAACGACCCTTTGAATCGCCCATTTGAATTTGGGTGTTGTAGTTGCCATCACGCATGGCAACCATGGCATTAGATAAGTTCTCCATAACCGATGAGATTGTCTCGGTGCTTGAGTTGATTCCGTTTTTCAGAGTTTCTAAATCACCTTGGTAGTCGCTAGAAATCCGACTTGAAAAATCACCTTGTGAAATCGCGTGCACGGTATGGTTCGCCTCGTTAAGCGCCTTACCAATCTGTTCTAAAAGCTGATTGATTGCCGCTGAAGTTTTACCGACCTCATCATTTGCATTGACTTCATTTCGAATGCTGAAATCGCCTGAATTTAGGATTTTATCGGTATTCTGTTGAACCTTTGTAAGAGGTTTGATGACTAAGCGCCCAACCACGATAACAATCGAAATGGTGACCAGTAGGATGGCAAGCACGATACCGGCGAGTGAAATTTTTGCAGCAGAAACAGCAGCGTCGATAGGTGCTTCGTAATCCGCTTTATCAATCATGAAGATATGACGTCCAAACACCTTGTTTTCTTCGTCCAATGCAGGGATGTCAATCAGCATTTTATCGGCGTGGCTATAGACCGACTCATTAGTGCCATCGATGGGTTGGAATGCAGATTTAGCAAAATCGATCACTTCTTTAGGGAACCATTTGTCGTTGGCGACAATATATTTATCCGTAAAAGGGGTATTTTTTTCAATAATCGGCATGCTGCCGTAACGCTGTTTAATATAATCACGGTCAACCAATAATAGCCACTGGCCGTTTAGATCTTTGGTAAAAGCCTTTCTAACCGAAGCCAGTCCTTGAATCATCGCAACCATACCTAACATCTCACCTTCTTTTATAACCGGTGAAATGGCGATGACTGATACACCACGAGCTCCAATCGCTAAAGAACCGAATGCTTGTTTATCTTTTTTGGCACTTTTAATCAAAGGGTTACTAGAAAGGTCTTGCCCATAACTATCCGTGTCCCATGATTTCACCAGTGAGCGTCCGTCAGCGGTAATTAACTGGGTTTGAATGTTTTTGTAGTTGGTTTGGTTTTTAAAACGGTCACGAATACTGGCCAGTAGTGGCACAACTTCGGCTCTTTCTTCAACTTCTAAAGCATCCGCTAGAGACTTTTGAATCGATAGAGAGGTCGAACCCAATATGCCTGCCTGAATCTTCAGGTTTATCTGGTCATTGATGTAAGTGGTCATCTGTTTGATGACGCGTGTTTTTTCTTTCTGTTGGATTGGAACGATTGAGGTGTTGTAGATGACAATACCAATCACCAATGCTGCTAAAGAACCAATAATGGAGGCGGAAAGTATTACTTTGGTGTTTAAAGAGGAATTAGCAAGCATATTTTCATCCTTTGAATTTGCGGTTGGCTAGGTATGTCAATTTTAATCATTATTTCATTATCCCATATAAAAACAATGGGTACTTATTACATGGTAAATGCGATTTAAGACTTAGTTGCTTATAAATTTTTCACTAATTGAGTTAAATTGCTTTATATTAAGCAATCAATTTCAATGTGGTTCAAGCCAGCTTAGATTTCATTATTACGGTTTGGCATTACTAGCTTGGCTGGTTGTTTAGCGAGTACCACCGAGTATCATTAAGTCAAAAAAGCAAACTTGATGCCATTAGAAAGGCTTAAGGGATATTTGTATTGCAAAAGATAAAAACGGTTTTTATGGCCGCTAGGCCGAAATTTTTGCTGTTGAGTTTTTCTGTGGTTGTTTTAGCGGCATCAACCGCTAATTATCAAGGGTTTGACTGGTCATGGTGGTGGTTGGCTATGACTATGTTGGGAGCGCTTTTAGCCCATATAGCGGTTAATTTGTTGAATGAATACCAGGATAATTTGTCAGGGTTGGATTTTATGACCGCTAAAACTCCATTTAGCGGTGGAAGCGGTGCCTTGCAGTTAAATCCAAATGCCGCCAATGCTGTTCTAAATACCTTTAGGGTGAGTGTTTTATTGCTGATTGGGTTGGGAATCGCTTTTCTCTTTTTGAAAGGCTGGCAAATTTTACCGATAGGTGTGGTCGGGTTATCAATCGTCATTTTATATACTTCAAAAATCACCAAGTCGCCATGGTTCTGTTTAATTTCACCAGGCCTGGCTTTTGGCCCTTTAATGGTGCTGGGAAGTTATTTTGTATTAACCGGCCAGTTAAGTTGGTTGGTGTTGTCACTTTCCATGGTGCCATTCTTTTTAGTCAACAATCTCTTATTGTTGAATCAGTTACCTGATCTGCAGGCGGATAAAAAAGTAGGTCGCTATAATATTTTAATGAAACTCGGTGTGCGCCCGAGTATCTATGTTTTTGCAGGTTTTGAGTTATTGGCTTTTTTAAGCCTTTTAATCACTGTGTATTGGTTTGGTCTGCCAGTAGAAATTTTATTGGCTGCCGTTATGTTTGTACTCGCCATTCCTATGGTACAGATTGCTTTAAGGCATTATGATAATCCAAAAAGTTTGATGCCCGCTTTGGCAATGAATGTCATAATCAATGTTTTCACCCCGGTGTTAATGGCCGTGGGGTTATGGATTAACCAGATTCATTAAACTTGTGCTGGATTTATGTTTAATTAGTCTGATATGCATTAACTACAAAAAAAACAATACATTAGGAAAAGCAATGCAATATAAAACATTAATGGATTTTGTTGGAAATACGCCTTTAGTAAAACTTCAACGAATGGTGAATCCTAAGACCAATAGTGTGGTTTTAGCGAAATTGGAAGGCAATAACCCAGCCGGCTCTGTAAAAGATAGACCAGCCATTAATATGATTAAGCAAGCTGAGCTGAGAGGTGAGATTGCACCAGGAGATACTTTAATTGAAGCAACTAGCGGCAATACCGGTATCGCGTTAGCGATGGCTGCAGCCATGATGGGTTATAAAATGAAATTGATTATGCCGAATAATATGAGCATGGAGCGTAAGGCTTCGATGGCAGCCTATGGCGCAGAGTTGATTGAGGTTTCCAAAGAACAAGGGATGGAAGGTGCACGTGATCTCGCCGACAAAATGGCTAAAAACGGCGAAGGCATTGTTTTAGACCAATTTTCTAACCCTGATAACCCTTTGGCTCACTACCATACGACGGGGCCAGAAATCTGGCATGATACCGAAGGCACCATAACTCACTTTGTGAGTGCAATGGGAACGACTGGCACAATCATGGGCACGTCGATGTATTTAAAAGAACAGAGTGCTGAGGTGCAGATTGTCGGGGTTCAGCCAGAAGACGGTGCCGCCATTCCCGGGATACGTCGTTGGCCTGCCGAATATATGCCTAAAATTTATGAAGCTACTCGGGTAGACCGAACCATCGATATGTCACAGCAGTTGGCTGAAGATACCATGCGTCGTTTAGCTGTGGAAGAGGGAATTTTTGGAGGGGTTTCTTCCGGCGGTGCGGTTGCCGCGGCTTTGAAGGTGGCTGAGGAAGTTGAGAATGCGGTGATTGTGTGTATTATTTGTGACCGAGGTGACCGCTACCTATCAACAGGTGTGTATAATCCATAGCTCGAAATCCGAGTCTCATATCATTATTCAGTAAGTTTTAGGAACAGCATGGCACGAGAAATAGAACGTAAGTTCTTATTAAAGAATCAAGAATGGAAAGCATTAGCGCATCAGAAAACCCATTTCGCTCAAGGGTATCTTAACGATATATCAGATAAAAACGCCAAAAGCTCCGTCAGGGTTCGTATTGAAGGTGATAAAGCCAATATGAACATTAAAAGTTTAGAGATCGGATTAAGTCGAGACGAATATGAGTATGAGATTCCGTTAGAGGAGGGTCGTAAGATTTTAGCTACCTTGGCTACCGGACCGGTCATAGAAAAAGACCGTTATTTAGTGAAGGTAGATACTCATATTTGGGAAATTGATGAGTTTTTTGGTGATAATCAAGGTTTGGTTATCGCTGAAGTGGAAATGCAAAGTGAAGACGAAGAGTTTGAAATCCCTTCCTGGGCGGGAAGAGAAGTCACCGAAGAAGTACGTTTTTACAATATCAGTTTAAGTAAACACCCCTTTAACAGTTGGACAGAAAATGAAAAACAGTAATAAACATCGTGTAATGAAATCATTAACCAAACCGCTTGGGCCATCATTCCGTAAAAGCATATTAGTCGCTTCTATGTTAGCGCTAAGCAGTCCATCTGCTTTTGCAACGGCTTTAGGCTTGACCGATGTTTACCAAATGGCTTTGAACCATGATGCCAAATTAGCGCAAGCGGATTCTCTTTATAAAGCGGATTCTCAAGGTGTTGAAAGTGCTCGTGCGGCATTACTGCCTCAAATCCAGGCGGATGGTAGTTATTTTGTAACCGATAGCAGTATTGATTCTGCTGATGTCAATGCCCGTGATTTATCTTTGACTCTGAATCAGTCGCTGTACCAACACAGCAGCTGGGCACGTTATGAACAAGCCAAATATGTTTCTGATGCCGCCTTAGCCACCTTTAAAAATGCGGAACAAGATCTGATTTTAAGAGTGTCTCAAAGCTATTTTGATGTCTTATTGGCGCAAACCAGTTTGGAGTTGTCGAAAACTAAAGAAGCGGCAGACTATACCCAATATCAGACCGCACAAGCGTCAGAAGAACTTGGTTTATCGAGTCGGGTAGATGTATTACAGGCTAAGTCGAGTTATGACTTGTCAAAGTCTGAGACCATCAATGCCGAAAATAATCTAGATGTCGCTCTAGAAGCTTTGGCGAAAATTACCGGTCAATCGATGTCGCAGTTAAAAAACAGTGGCTTAAAAGCGTTATTACCAACGGTAGCCCTGCCGAAAATCTCTTTGGCTTTAAACGCGTTAGAAAAACAAGCTGAGATGCAAAACCTAAGTGTTCAACAAGCTCAAGCCCAACTGGCCACTGCAAGTGAAGAGATTGAAGTGCAACGCAGTGGGTATTGGCCAACAGTGGCTTTACAAGCAAAATATAGCGATAGTGCCTACTCCGATTACCATTCCGCCTATGCGGCTCAGTTCAATGATAGCAACAAGACTTCGGTTGGGGTAACCGTTTCTATGCCTTTGTATTCTGGTGGAGGCACAAACTCTGAAGTCAAAGCGGCTAAATTCAAGTCGGTTGCTGCTCAGCAATCGTTAAGGGATGCGCAAGAAAGTGCGCGTTTGAGTGTCAGAACCCAAGTACTCAATATTGAACGTGGAGAACAGTTGATTTTAGCCCTTAAAGAGGCGGTCAAATCTAACGATGCATTTTTGGAATCAGCCGAAGAAGGTTATAAGGTCGGTTTGAAAAGCCTGCTTGAAGTCTTAACGGCCAGAACCAATCAAACAAACGCACATAAGAACTTGATCGAAGCTTTACACAATCAAGTGATTAACCGTTTAAAACTTGAGGCGAGCTTGGGTAATTTAACGGTCGAAGACCTTCAGGTCTTTGAGCCTTTATTGCAAACGGTGCAAAAATAGCGTTGATTTTTATGCCATCAGTTAAGTTTTTGACTCCTCTTCATTCAAAATCAAGCGGAGTAGCGTTATTTGAATATTAATCGTCGCCAGTTTGTTAAAAACTCCTTAGTGGCGACCAGTTCTCTTGGTTTAGCAGGCCTGGTTGGTTGCCACTCTCAGGCACAATCTTCTCAAATCCTAGTCGGTATTACTGCACGACCTAGAATGTTAGACCCTCGCAAAGCTACGGATGCACTTTCCAGTCGTATCAACCGTTTACTCTATCGCCAGTTAATTGATTTTAATGAGCGTTTTGAAGCGGTTCCAGACTTGGCTTCTTGGCAACAAGTTTCCGATACCCGTTATGTATTCACTTTGCAAGAAATATCGGTGTTTCATAATGGCCAGCCCCTGACTGCGGAAGATGTGGCCGCGACCTATCAAAGTATTCTCGACCCGGATTTTGGCTCTGCTCATAGAGGCTCTTTGAAAGGCATCACTTCAATTAAGGTGTTGAACCCTAAGCAAGTAGAGTTTGTGTTAGAGAAAGCCGATGCTTTGTTTGTAGGGCGTTTGGTGATTGGAATCCTGCCTAAAAATCTGCTTGAGCAACAGCATCCATTCCATGAGAAACCGGTCGGTTCCGGTGCATGTGAGTTCGTGTCATTATCGGAACAGAAGCTGGTGATTCAACGTCGTAATGATCACATCCAACTGGTGTTTATTCCGGTTAAAGACGCTACGGTCAGGGTCTTGAAGCTTAAGAAAGGGGAATTGGATATTATTCAAAACGACCTTTCGCCAGAATTGGTGCAGTACTGTTTAAAACAACCTGAATTAGCGGTAACTTGGCATAAAGGAACCAATTTGGGTTATATCGGTTTCAACTTTGAAGACCCGTTACTCGCACAGCCCGAATTGCGCCAGGCCATCGCCCACGGTATTGATAGGCAAGCTATTGTGGATGCGATGTTTTCCGGCCATGCCCGTCTAGCCGGTGGTTTGCTGGTTCCGGAGCATTGGTGTGGTGTAGAGGATATGCCCGCTTATGAGTACAACCCTCAGAAGGCGAAATCCTTATTAAAAGAGCTCGATTTCTCTTCTTTACCAGCAGGCCTGGTCACTTTTAATGAACAGAATGAACCGATTATCAGCTTGAGTTATAAAACCTCCAATGATCCCACGCGTATACGATTGGCGACGATTTATCAATCGCAATTAAAACAAGTGGGGATTCACCTCAATATACAAAGTTATGACTGGGGAACCTTTTACAGCGATATTAAAAAAGGCCGATTTCAGCTTTATAGCTTGGCGTGGGTCGGCATAAAGAGCCCGGATATTTTCCAGTATGTATTCGATTCTGAAGCGATTCCCCCCAGTGGAGCGAATCGGGGACGTTACCGTGATGCTGAAGCGGATGCGTTGATTCGTTCAGCCGGTAAAACCCAAGAATTGGCAAAACAAGCCGAGCTCTACCAAACCTTGCAGCGTCATTTGCAAAAAACCTTAGCGACGATGCCTTTGTGGTACGAAGACCAGTATGCGGTGGCGAGAAAGGGCGTAAGCGGAAATGTTCTCTACTCGGATGGACGTTTGGATGGCTTGCTTGATTGTCACAAAGTGTGACTTGATTTCGAATGGCGAGAAAGAGGATTAGTGGTTCTAAAAATACGGCCTTTATGGTTTTGTAACCATAAAGGCCGTATCAAACAAACTTCAAAGCATTTCAGGTAGAGACGTTTTGAGTCGTGCAGAGGAGAGAGCGCTTTTGTCCCTATGCTTCAGTTTTTATGCTTCGGTTTTTTTAACGTCTTCCTTTTCCACCCGAGGTTGTGGACGTTGAAGTGCTGGTTGTATCGTTAATGTTTCCGGTCTCGCTTTCAGAGTATACAATCGCATCAAACTCTTCTTGGCTGATGTGTGTCGGTGTGTATTCGAATCCACCGTCAACAACAAGGCTGTAGAAACTTCTTAAGTGATTTCTAGAACCTTTCAGTAAGTTGCTGTAAACATTCTGGATGTCGGATTTTTTCACGATATTCAGTTGGTTGTTTAAGTCAGCAATATCAAGTTCTTCAATTTCCGTTCCCACTTTCAATGCTTGTTCATAACTGTATGAACCATAGTCAACCAATGCGTGATAAAGTTCGGTAAAAGCTGGGTCTGTGTACTCTCCAATCGCATCCGACTTAACAGGGTCTTCAATACCATATTTAGTTAACAAACTGGCAACACTATCGGTATGTTTCTGTTCTGAATCGGCTATGTTTTGAAAAATAGGCATACCCCAAACGTCATATAAACTTAGGTAGACATCTCGTGCTAGTTTTTCTTCTTCACGCATGAACTTTAAGCTGTCGCTTTCAAAACTGGTTAAGGAAGAGGTGGTTGCTGTTTGAGTGTCGGTTGATGTTGAGCTTTGTTGATTCCATTTACCGGCAACCGCATATGGACTGCTTACGGCTAAAATGGCAAAAGTAACTAAGGCTGTTTTGAATATTGAATTTTTCATTTTTATTTCCTTTAATATCTTATCTTTGTTCGATATTGAGATATTGAAGGCACAAAAATGTGAGAAGGGACAATAATGGAGTGACCTATTAGAGCGAACTATTAGACCATTCATTATTTGGCAACCGGCTATCTTATAAGCTTGATATCAATAAGACCCTTGGCTTTCCGTCCTTGCTTCACAACAAGTTTGGCGCAACAAATAATTGTTTAAATTCGAAAACTAATCTGTGTAAGCAGTAGTTTGTCGATTTAATTCTAGTTTAGGGATATAGCTTGGTTATGCAAATCACCCTCTAGGGTGAGATTTAATGATTTACTCTATGAAAATTTTTATGGATTTGAAACAGACTTATTTATGACATTGCCGATTATATAGGACTTTGCGTACCTTCTATCAAGCTAAGATGTTGTTATGTGTCGATATTTTGGTTTTCCGTCTACAATCTTAAAATATATCACCCATGTTGTTTTATTTTTCGTAATCCATTTAATGCTTGGTGAATCAAGGGTAGAATAATGGCTGTTTTTTAATTTAGTTCAGTGATCATTTTTGTCGTATTCAATCCGCATATCAATTTCAGACCAATCCCTCACGCTTTTTGAGAATAGGGTTTTATCCAAAACCTATCCGGTCAGCACCGCTTTTAATGGCATTGGTTGTCAGAAAGATTCTGGACAAACCCCTTTAGGTAAACACATCGTGCGAGCCATGATAGGGAGAAACCAGCCGATTAACTCGGTGTTTGTGGCTAGAAGAGCTACCGGTGAAATTTATTCGGCTGAGTTGGCACAACAATTTCCAGATAGAGATTGGATTTTAAGCCGTATCCTTTGGTTATCCGGCACTGAAAAAGGCATTAACCGATTGGGTTCAGTGGATACCATGCAACGCTATATCTATATTCACGGTACCCCCGACAGAGAGCCTATGGGGCAACCTGTTTCACATGGCTGTATCCGTATGCGTAACCAGGATATTATCGAGCTGTTCGATTTGATCGATATCCAGACGCCAGTGGAGATTGTCGCTTGATCGCTTATATGCTTCGTTTGATTGGTTCGGTGTTATTCGTTTCCTGGATTGTCGGGACTCTTGTGTTCTTTTTGATTCATTTAGTCCCAGGGGATCCGGTTGCGGTGATGTTAGGCGATTGGGCTAGCCCGACAGATGAGAACGCCTTACGCCAACAGCTGGGCTTGCATTTGCCGATTTGGACACAATATATCCAATACCTAACAGGCCTGTTGCAGTTTGACTTAGGGCAATCGCTGTTTTTTCAACAACCCGTAGCCGAACTGATTTCCGAGCGGTTTCCAATGACATTGCAGTTGGCGGTCATGGCCTTGTTGGTGGCGGTGTTGATCGCTTTTCCGCTTGGGCTTTGGGCGGCATTACGTGCCGGTAAATGGCCGGACCATCTCTCGATGACCGTTTCTTTGATAGGTGTGTCAATTCCTAATTTTTGGCTTGGGCCAATGTTGATTTTGGTGTTTTCATTGGGCCTGTCGTGGCTACCGGTAAGTGGTGTGGAACAACCTTTTGCTTGGGTTTTGCCGTCTATCACCTTGGGAACGGCCTTGGCGGCTATCTTGGCCAGAATGTTACGCGCCTCCTTGTTAGAGGTGATGCACGAAGATTATATTCGTACCGCACAAGCCAAAGGGTTGCCGTCTTCTATCGTATACGGAAAGCACGCTCTATTGAATGCATTGCTGCCGGTAGTCACCATTTTAGGTTTACAGCTTGGCACCTTATTGGGTGGCGCGGTAATCACCGAGGTGGTTTTCGATTGGCCAGGCTTGGGGCAATTGTTGGTGGAGTCTATCCAACGTCGTGATTATCCGGTGGTGCAAGGTTGTATCTTGGTCATCAGTGTTGCCTACATCACCATCAACGGTCTTACAGAGCTGGTTTATGCTTGGCTGGATCCAAGAATCAGGGTGGCGAGTTAATGTTGAGAGTCGTGAGTTATGTGATTGTCTTTGCCTGGTTGGCTTTGGCTATATTGGGCTTTTTGATTGGCGATGATGCTAATTTCGTTGATTTAAATGCCTTTTTATCCGCACCCAATCAGCAGGCCTGGTTAGGTTCCGACGAGTTGGGGCGTCCTGTTTTGCAACGTGTCGCTTTAGGGGCGCAAACCTCGTTATTTGTGGCGCTAGGGGTGGTGTTTTTCTCGGCCATTATCGGTACCACCATCGGTGTGTTGAGCGGTTATCTAGGGGGTTGGGTTGACCGCGTCATTACCAAGGTGATTGATGTATTCTTGGCTTTTCCCGGTTTGTTGTTGGCGATTGCCCTGGCAGCGATTCTTGGCCCTGGGATTGAGAACGTGGTGTTCGCCTTAGTGGTTGTTGGCTGGGTTGGCTATGCTCGCTTATCAAGAGCCCAAACCATGAGTATTCGCCACCGTGAACACATTTTGGCAGCAAGGGCTTTAGCGGTTCCGACGCCAATCATGCTGTACCGTCATGTTTTACCATTGATTCTTGCCCCCTTGGGGGTTGAAGCGACATTTGGGATTGCCGGTGCGGTGATTTCCGAAGCGGGATTGTCGTTTTTAGGTTTGGGTGTGCAGCCGCCTGAAGCGTCATGGGGCAGTATGATTAAGGAGGGAACCCGTTATCTATTGGTGGCACCTCATTTGGTGCTGGCGCCCGGATTAGCTTTGATGATGGTGGTTTTGGCGGTCAACCTGATTGGTGACCAATGGCGCGATTACTTAGATGTAAGAACCCGTTCGGTTAAATAATTTTTACATAAAAAACGCTAAGATGGAATGACCAGGCCTGGTCGTTTTTTGTCGCTTTTAAAGACAATTGTTTGAGAACAATAAATTCAACTTGTCTTTTGGACTTATTTAGATATTCAGATAGTGAGATAAGAGTACTAGCTGTTTAAAAGCGCTTTAGGATGGTCACCTTGTCACCGATGGTGACTTCACCTTTACGCAAAACCTTGCAACGCGCTCCTCCACGCCAATCTGGGGATAATGCCTCTTTCAAGCCAGGTTGCAGTTCATCCATGCGGCTACAAGGGTCGGTTTCTTTGGTGATTTCTAGCAAGACATTGCCAATCTGAATCTGCTGACCAACCATCAAGTCTGAGAATTCGATATCATCGATTAATAAATTGGCACGGCGTTCGGTCCAATTAAGCTCTTTACCTGCTTGTGCACAAGCAAGCTCCCAGCTTTTTTTAGAAAGTAGGGTTACACTCGTATTAGGGTTTTTCTTACCTTGGTAGTCTTTTTCCAATCCGGTTTCCAGGGAGATTTGAATCTCATTGTGAGTGTGGATTTCACCTCTAGAGTCTTGATGTGTTGCAATGCCAATCAGTTTAGCCATTCATTTTTCCTTCTATTTTTCTCACAATGGTAATCAATGAATATTACAGTAGGGTTAAGCTTGTGTTTACAATCCAGTTTTTGGGTATGATATGCTTCATTTATTTTAATACAGTTTCAGATACAGGATTAAAGGGTAACAATGCAACACGTAGCGGGTAAATCCATGTCATTAGGTAGTGTTATGGTGGACATTGAAGGCGTACGACTTCAAGCTCACGAAATTGAACGTTTAATGGACCCTATGGTTGCAGGGGTGATACTTTTCAGCCGGAATTTTGAATCGCCTGAACAAATCAAAAGCTTGACCCAGGAGATTCACGATTTACGCCATCCAAAGCTGTTGATTGGAGTGGATCATGAAGGTGGGCGTGTACAGCGCTTTAGAAGCGGTTTTACCCATATACCTCCAATGCGTGTGTTGGGCGAACTGTATGAGAAAGACCAGAAGCAGAGTTTTGAAACGGCCGAAAAATTTGGATGGTTGCTGGCGGCGGAGCTTCTCTCGGTGGGCGTGGATTTTAGTTTTGCGCCAGTCTTGGACTTGGATTATGGCGGTAGCAAAGTGATTGGTGACAGAGCGTTTCATGCCAATCCGATTGCGGTAGGTCATTTAGCGTTTCACTTGATGAACGGCATGCGTAAAGCGGGTATGGCATCGGTGGCCAAACATTTTCCTGGGCATGGTTTTATTGAGGCGGATACCCATTTAGAAGTGGCGGTTGATAACCGCTCTTTAGCTGAAATTCAGCAACACGATATACAGCCGTTTCTTCGTTTGATAGAGAATGGTGTCGATGCGGTGATGCCCGCCCATGTGATTTACCCTAAGGTCGATAAAAATCCGGCGGGCTTTTCTGAGTTTTGGTTGCAAAAAGTGTTGCGTCAACAGTGCCATTTTGAAGGCGCTATCATCAGTGATGATATGAGTATGAAAGCGGCTACGGAATTTGGCAGTGCTCCTGAAAGAGTGGCCAACGCCTTGCAAGCGGGTTGCGATTTGGTGCTGGTCTGTAATGACCCTGTTGCGGCGGATGAGGTGCTCAGTAAAGTGCATTGGCACTCAAATACCTTGTCGCATGCACGTTTGATCCGTTTGCATGCACACGGCAAATTCGAATATTCCAAGTTACAGTATGACCCTTTGTGGCAAGCGGCGGTTTCTGTCGTCGATAGAATCAATCAACAACAAGATCAACAGGATTTAATTTAAATGGAATGGTTAACACAAGTCTGGACGGATTTAGTGATACTTTTTGGTGGACAGGTTTGGCTGTTATTGCTTTTATCGATTCTAACCGTCACCATGATTTTGGATGTCGTACAGCGTTATGTTTTGCGGATTGTTCACTATCGTCTATTAAAAACCGAACATGTTTGGGTAGACAGTTTTGTGGATGCCGCTAGATCGCCGGCTTCTTTCTTCATCTGGGTGACGGGGCTGGTCTTGATGTTGACAACCAGCATCAACCATTTTGAGGTTTATACCAATTTAGTGCCCTATATTTTGTCTTTTAAAGAGACGATATTAACCCTCTCTTTTGGTTGGTTTGCGATTCGTCTAGTGCAACGTCTGGAGTTTCATTTAAAAGAGTTGGCACGAGGCGACGAGCGTTTGGATGAGGTCACGGTAGAAGCCTTTGCAAAAATCATCCGTTTGTTGGTGTTCATCTTAACGGGGCTATTCTTCTTAAACGCGTTTGGTGTGAGTTTGACCGGATTGCTGGCTTTTGGTGGGGTAGGTGGTATAGCCATCGGTTTTGCTGCCAAAGACCTGTTAAGCAATCTATTTGGTGGTTTGATGCTCTATATGGATAAGCCGTTTACGGTCGGTGAGTGGATTCGCTCTCCTGATAAAGAGATTGAAGGAACCGTAGAGGAAATCGGCTGGCGCAGAACCACTATCCGTACGTTCGATAAACGTCCGTTGTATGTGCCAAATGGTATCTTTGCCAATATTGCCATTGAAAACCCATCTCGCATGACCAATCGCAGGATAAAAGAGACCATGGGGATCCGTTATGCGGATGCCAGTAAGATGCGGGCAATCATAACGGCAGTTAAAGAGATGCTTAAAGAACATGATGATATTGATAATACACAAACCTTGATTGTAAATTTCAACGGTTTTGGCGCTTCGTCGTTGGATTTCTTTATCTATACGTTCACCAAAACCACCAATTGGATTGAGTTTCACGAAATCAAACAAGACGTTTTATTGAAGGTTAATGATATCGTTGAAGCACATGGTGCGGAAATGGCGTTCCCAACCCGTACATTACATATTCAAAACTCAGACATCGAAAGCATGATTGAAGCGAATATTCCGACCAAAGATGTGTAAGTGTTCATCGCCAAGCTATTCAGGGAGTAAATCTTTAAATTGACGAAATCGTTAGCGAAGATTTTTCCCGGTTAAAAAAATGCAAGGTATTGTTTTACATAACAATGACTTCGGGCTCTAAATAAATACCGAATTTATGGTTCACATCTTCCTGAACGAGCTGATAAAGTTCGACAATGTCGGAACCCTTGGCACCACCGAGGTTCACTAGAACTAAGGCGTGTTTAGCGGAAACGGCAGAGTGACCATGTGAGCGGCCTTTCCATCCCGTCTGCTCGATTAACCATGCGGCTGGGATTTTATAGTTACCGTCCAAGGTTTTATGGTGAGGAATGTCTGGATACTGAGCCAAAAGGGTTTCAAAATAATCGGGGTCGATTATTGGGTTTTTGAAGAAACTTCCCGCATTACCTTGACGTTCTGGATTGGGCAAGCGGTTTTGTCGAATGGTGACGACCGCATCATAAACCATTTGTGGTGTCAGACTCTCTTTGGAATAATCACTCAAGGCATTTTTAAGCGGCTCATAAACTAAATTGGCTTTACCGAAACGCAGCTTTCTTAAGCGAAAGGTCACACGGTGTACCAGCAGTTTATTGACGAATTCTTGTTTGAATATGCTGGTTCGATAGCCGAATTTGCAATCGGCATTACGATACTCGATTCGTTGACCATCATAGATATTCAAGGTTTGCACACGGGTGATGGTGTCACGGGCTTCTGAACCGTAAGCACCGATGTTTTGCACCGGAGCAGCACCTACGGTACCAGGAATAAGCGCTAGATTCTCCAATCCCCACCAATCGTGCTTCACGGTATAGGTCACTAAATCATGCCACTTCATTCCCGCGCCGACGGATAACCAAACATTCTCATCATCCTCTTTAACGATCTTGAGTTTGTCATAGGTGCAGCGAACAACCACCCCTTCAATATCTTGGGTAAACAGGATATTGCTGCCATCGCCAATAATGCGCCAAGGCAAAGAGGCCATTTTAAGGTCGCTTCTTAGGGTGAGAATATCGCTTTGTTTACTGATTTCTATATAGTATTGCGATTTAACATTAATGTTAAAAGTGTTGTAGGGCAGTAGGGAGTGGTTGGCCTGAATGTGCATATCAGTCTTGTGTATAATGAGTTTTAAATTGAGATTATTATAAAGGAAGATGAATGAGCCAGTTAAAACTTTCTAAAGATTATTGGTCGTCTCAAACGGTTTTTATTATGGCCGCTGTCGGTTCCGCTGTTGGTTTGGGTAATTTATGGAAATTTCCTTACATAACTGGAGAAAATGGCGGCGGCGCGTTTGTACTTGTTTACTTGGCGTGTATTTTGTTGATTGGTATTCCAGTGCTGTTTTCAGAATTGGCTATGGGACGTTCAGGAAAAGCCAACCCAGTACAAGCCATGGCGAATATCGCTAGAGAGAATGGTGCCAGTCGTTTATGGACTTTATTGGGTTTCAATGGCGTTTTGGCAGGTGCTTTAATCCTCTCTTTTTACACCGTGATTGCAGGTTGGGCGGTTGCCTATTTTGTAGAAAGTCTACAAGGCGGGTTCATTGGTATTGATGCCAAAGGTGTCGGTGAGCATTTTAGTCATTTGTTGGCCAACCCTTTCGAACTGCTTTTTTGGCATACGCTGGTGAGTTTGTTTACGGTGATTGTGGTCTCTAAAGGGGTTAAGAGCGGAATTGAAAAAGCCATTAACTTTATGATGCCCGGTCTATTTTTGATTTTATTGGTTTTATTGGGGTATGCCACCACCACAGGGGCATTTGCTCAAAGTTTTAACTTTTTGTTTGCACCAGACTTTTCCAAATTGACTTGGCAAGCGGTCTTGATTGCCATGGGCCATGCCTTTTTTACCTTAAGTATCGGTTTGGGAACCATGATGGTTTATGGCTCTTATCTGCAAAAAGACTATTCTATTGTCAAAGCGGGGTTGTGGATCGCTTTTGCCGATACCGCGGTGGCTTTATTGGCAGGCCTGGTCATCTTCTCAATTGTATTTGCCAATGGTTTAGAGCCGGGAGCAGGGCCAGGATTACTGTTTCAAACCTTACCAGTCGCATTTGGTGAAATGACCGGGGGATGGTTTTTTGGGACTTTGTTTTTTGCCTTGGTGATTATGGCGGCTTTCAGTTCTTCAATTTCCTTGATTGAACCCGCAGTGAGCTGGTTTGATCAAAACTGGGGGATCAAGCGTACCAAGGCGGCTTGGATATTGGGCGGTTTAATTTGGTTTATCGGTATCGGAACGGTTCTTTCTTTCAATGAATGGGCTGATGTTCACTTCTTGGCGGATAGGACTTTCTTTGATTCAATCGATTTTATCACCGCTAATATTATGTTGCCTTTAGGCGGGCTGTTAATGGCGGTGTTTGTCGCTTGGGTCTTTAAAGATGAAACCCGTCAGCAAGAGTTATCCTTAACAGCTGGGATGATGAAACTTTTCTTAGTGGTTTTGAAATGGATTACACCGGTTGCGATTATTGTGGTGTTTGCTTCAAACCTCGTTTCAGAAGAGAATCTCTGGCCAATGGTGATTGTCTCTTTGGCGGTTTATGTAGTTTATATTTGGAATAGGGGGCGTTGATAATCGCCATTGTCTAAGGTGTTTTAGATTCGATAAAAAAGGAGGCTTGTGCCTCCTTTTTTATTACTAGGGTATTAACTCTAGTGTGCGTTTTCGTGGCAATCAATATTCAGCGGTATATTGATTTTGTACCATGCGATGCATCTCTAAATACTTAGTGTTGATCTTACGTTGCATCACATGAGAATAACGCAGGATCGAACGCATCACATGGTAAGTCAGCATTGGCTCTTTCTCCACTAAGGATTCAAAGGCGTCTTTGTGCAGCATCAAGACTTCAGAGTCTTTTTTGGCCACTAAACGCATGGTATGGGTGTTGCCATCTATAAAACTTAATTCACCGGTCATGGCACCTTCCTTAAGGGTGTCGATATGGATGGTTTTGTTATTACCAAGTACCTTGATGACTTCAAGTTTACCGCTAATCAATAGGTATAAGGTTTCATCTTTAGTTCCCGGTTCAAATAAAACCTCACCGGCCGTTAAGTTACGTTTGGTCACCGCAGCAGAAAGGGTTTCACACTCTTCAACCGTGACATCTTGTCCTAAAATGGTTTCTGAAATCGTTTTTGCAATATTCATGGTAGATCCTAGTGGCAATTGATAATAGTTGAATCCATTCTAAACCATCTATAAAAACTTTACAGTCAATAGGGTAACAATACTTATAAAAAATAAGGGATATTGAATAGGTATTTTGCGATGTCTTTTAGGGTTGAAAGTCTGACCAGGCCTGGTCGCTTTTTATTTGAGTTCTTCAACGGGAAAAAATGCATCGAAAAAAGCCCCTAAACCCCACACAAAGCTAAGAATGAGAATAAATACGATAAGGATCGAGCGAGCGGTTTTATTATCGATAAACTTTGCCTTCCAATCCTCACTCTTAACAAGCGGTATCACAAAGTAGAGAAACACCCCTAAAGCCACAAGTTGTATAGCGATCAGAAGAAACTGAATGGAGGTTGGAAGTTCTGATTCCGTCATAGTAAGCTCTTTTTATGAATGTTTGGTGTTAACAGGCAGCGTTGATCATGCATGCTAAAACCAAATTAAGCATTAATTGTCATAAACATCATTCAGCCAATAAATTCACTAAAGTCTGGTAATAAAGTTCGGTCAATTGGTTTAAATCGCTGACACTCACTTGTTCGTCAATTTTATGAATGGTTGCATTAAGCGGGCCAAGTTCAATGACTTGGGCACCGGTCGGAGCAATAAAACGTCCGTCTGATGTGCCGCCGCCGGTGGAAAGCTCTGGTTCATAACCTAACTGCGCTTTTGAGGCTTTGCTAATCGCTTGAATCAACTCGCCTTCCGCAGGAGTGATGAATGGTAGTCCAGATAGGTTCCAGTCAAGTGTGTATTCCAGGTTGTGATGGTCTAATATCGCGTGAACACTTTCCTGTAAAGATTCGGGAGAGTGTTCGGTCGAGAAACGGAAATTGAATTGGATGACCACGTCACCAGGAATCACATTGGTCGCTCCGGTTCCGCCGTTGATATTGGAAATCTGGAAAGAGGTCGGTGGAAAGTATTCATTGCCGTGATCCCATTGAACCTGCACCAGTTGCTCCAAGGCAGGAGCGACATTGTGAATCGGGTTGTCGGCAAGTTCAGGGTAAGCAATATGCCCTTGAATACCTTTAACGGTCAAATGACCACTTAAAGAGCCACGGCGACCGTTTTTAATCGAGTCGCACAGTTTCTTACTGCTGGATGGTTCGCCGACTAGGCAGTAATCAATCTTTTCATTACGCGCTTCCAAGGTTTCCACCACTTTAACGGTTCCATCAACCGCGGGCCCTTCTTCATCACTGGTAATCAAATACGCGATAGAACCTTTGTGGTTTGGGTAGTTGTGCACAAAACGTTTACTGGCGACCATAAAACATGCGATTGAGCTTTTCATATCGGCGGTACCGCGCCCAAACATCATGTCGCCTTCAATATGCGCAGAGAAGGGCGGGTGTGTCCAGGCAGTTTCTGGGCCGGTTGGAACAACGTCCGTGTGACCGGCAAAGGCAAAACATGGCGACTCAGTTCCACGGCGAGCCCATAGATTATCGACATCTCCAAATTTCAAGTTTTCGATTTTGAAATCAAGCGGGCTAAGATAGTCGGCGATGATCTTTTGGCAGCCTTTATCGTTTGGAGTTACCGAATCTATTTGAATGAGTTTTTGGGCTAGCTGGATGGTTTCTGTCATGTTTAGTATCTTTAGTTCTATGTTTGAAAGCCCATTTTAGGCTTTAAATGCCTATTTGAGAAGTGATAAATAGGCAAATTGATTTTGAGTGAATCGGCTTTGGAAAGCGCGGGAATAAAAATCAGTTTTATCCATTAAGCTTTTGGTACTCTTCGGCTTTAAAGCCCACTAAAATCCCCGAGTTTGTCTCTAATACCGGGCGCTTGATCAGAGTTGGCATTTCAGTTAATACCGTTAAATCCTCTTTTGACATCAGTTTTTCTTTTTGCTCTTCAGTCAAGAGTTTCCAGCTGGTGCTACGTTTGTTGACCAAGACTTCTATCGGCTGTGACTCCAGCCAGTTTTGAATGGTTGCTAAGCTGAGCCCTTGTTTTTTGAAGTCGTGAAATTGATAGCTGATTTTTTCATTGTCTAGAAATTTTTGTGCTTTGCGAACCGTATCGCAATTTGGAATGCCGTACATCTTCATGGAGTAACTCTCGGATAGTTGTGTTTGCGTAATTATAAAATATAACGCACTATTTTAGTGTGTTTAGAGTAAAGTTAGGGGATTTAGCCAGGTTAAATTTTCTGTTTTTGTCTTAATTTTGCCTTAATAAAGTGTCCGTTGTCTTGCAGAGAAGGTATACTTATCTGTTTATTTATTTTTAACAATTATTGAGAGATAGCATTATGACAATCAAGCGAATTGGACACCGTTATAGCGATTCTAAAACTGGCGTAACTTTGGATGTATGGTTTCCCCGTTCTAATAAAGAGATCGCCCGTAACTGTTTGGCTTTAAAGGCGGGTTTGATTAAAAGTGATTTTGTAACGGTAGAGATTGCTTCGGTTGACGATGCACCAAAGTCAGCTGAAGACGCCTATCTTCGTCTTCACTTATTGTCTGAATGTGCCGTTAAACCTCACGGAATCAATCTAGATGGTGTTTTTGGTCTATTGACCAACGTAGCTTGGACAAGTGCCGGCCCTGTTTTGCCATCAGAAGTTGAAAATTTGCGTGAAGCGATTGCCGGTGAAGCACATCAATTGAACGTAACGTCTATCGATAAGTTCCCTCGTATGACGGATTATGTGATTCCTGAAGGTGTTCGTATCGGTAATGCGGATCGTATTCGTTTAGGAGCACACCTTGCTCCAGGTACAACGGTTATGCATGAAGGTTTTGTAAACTTCAATGCGGGTACTTTAGGTAACTCTATGGTTGAAGGTCGTATCAGTGCCGGTGTGGTTGTCGGGGATAACTCTGATATTGGTGGTGGCGCTTCCATTATGGGAACACTTTCCGGTGGTGGTAAGCAGGTCATCTCTATGGGGCAAAGAAACCTATTGGGTGCCAATGCGGGTCTTGGTATCTCTTTGGGTGATGACTGTATTGTTGAATCTGGTTTGTATATCACGGCAGGTACTAAAGTGAAAATGCCTGATGGTTCAATCGTTTCTGCCCGTGAACTTTCTGGCCAGTCAAAACTGCTGTTCCGTCGTCATAGCCAAACCGGTGCGGTTGAAGCAATCATGACTGACGGTACCTTATGGAGTGGGCTAAACAGCACACTACATAGCAACGACTGATTTAGTAACGACTAATTGGTCAGCATGTTTTCAAATAATCTCTTTATTTGAAAATGATCGTTACTCGGCTGTTCTGGCTGAGTAACGGATTCCTAATTCCTAAACTATCTGTAACACGTCTCTTAATCCTTTCAATCACATTTGTCCTTCTCGGCTTTTGCTATAATGCGCTAATTGGATTGTTAGTGTTGTTCATTTATGGTTGATGTAACGACTGTTCACCGGCTAAATAAATTGATTTAAGAGGTTTTTGTGGCAAAAGTTATTGGATTGGATCATGTCAGTATTATTGTCAAGGATGCTGAAGCTTCTTTGGGTTTTTATCAATCCTTGTTGGGGGTTGAGCTATTGGAACGACCTAACCTAGGTTTTCCAGGTTATTGGGTCGATTTACATGCCGGGCAGAGCTTGCATATCATGCAATTGGATAACCCCAATGAATCAACCCAGCGACCAGAGCATGGCGGACGTGATTTCCATTTTGCATTACGTGTGGATTCCATAGCGGAATTTGTGGAAAAGCTGACGGCTATGCAGTGGGCTTTCACTTTGAGTCAGTCGGGTAGAAAGGCGTTGTTTTGCAAAGACTTGGATGATAATGCTTTTGAATTGTTTGAGTATGCGACGGCTTGATTTTCTGTCAAAAATTTAGGTTTTAAAATTCAATTGACCAGGCCTGGTCAGTTGGCTTCGGTTTTCTATTCACGTTCAATCATTTCAAGTAGCGCTTCGGTTAACTTGGTTTGACGTTCCTTGCTCTTTATTCCTTGGTTTTGGGTGTTGCTGATTAAAAACACGTCTTCCGCTTTTTCACCGACCGTATGGATTTTGGCATCGTGTAAGCGAATGTTTTCAGTCTTTAAGGCACAGCCAATTCGAGCGAGCAGGCCTGGTGAGTCTTTAGTGGTGATGCTCAGTTCAGTCAATGAATCATTGATTTGAGTGAACAGTATCTCGGTTGGGGTATCAAAGTGCCTGGTGCGACGATTTTTCAGCATGCTAGTTGTATCTAGTGGTTCAATTTCATCTCGAGTAAGTTGGGTTCTAATCTTATCAATCACCTCGAAATGGCGGCTTTTATCCAAGTAGTCGTGGGTATCTCTATTCAGGAAGTAGATCATCACCAACGTCATATGGTCGGTGCTACTGAAAATTCGAGCCTCCACCACGTCGGTACCTAAAGAGTCCAATGCATTGGCGATATAGGCAAACAGGTAGTCTCTATCCGGCATGTAGATAATCAGTTCCGAGGCACCACGTTGAGATTGTTCTTCTAAGAAAATATGGCTTTCTTCGTGATTGCATTGATAGAGGAGTTTGGTGATGCGGGCGACTTCGTTCGGGTTCTGTTTACTAAAGAAATCACTGTTGGCAAAGCTTTTCCAGAGGTTGTTGAATTCGACGGATGCGATACCGCGCTTGGCAAGGATTTCTCTTGATTTTTCTTGGGTTTGCAAAGCTTTCTTCTGTCGGTCTTTAGGTGTATTGATACTTAAGGCGAGCGCTTTTGAGGTTTCGTCATACAGCTCTAAAAACAAGGAGTTTTTCCAATCGTTCCAGACATCGGCGGAGGTAGAGCAGACATCGGCTACCGTCAGCAGGTAAAGGTAGTCTAAATGCTCTTGGTCTCCAACAAGTTTGGAAAAATGTTGAATCACGGCAGGATCCGATAAGTCTTTCTTTTGGGCAATACTGGAGAAGTCTAGATGATAGCGCACCAACCAACTGATCATCTCGCCATCTTTTTTAGAAAGGTTATGGGTTTCGGCAAACTCTAATGCATCTATGGCCCCTAAAACTTCGTGTGCACCGTTACGGCCTTTGGCGATATCGTGAAACAATCCGGCTAAAAATAAAATTTCAGGTTTGCAAAGGTTTTTGGCTATTTGATGAGCCGTTGGAAATTCGTAGGTGAATTTGTCAACAAAAAAGCGTCTTAAATTGCGGATGACTAAAATGGTGTGGTCATCTACCGTATAGGCATGGAAGATATTGAACTGCATCAAACCGGTGATTTTTTTAAATACCGGTAAGTATTCACTCAAAACCCCGTATTTATGCATACGTTTCACGGCGGCATTGACCCCGCTGGGCTGCCTGAAAATCTCCATGAACAACGCTTTGTTTATGGGGTCTTTACGGAAATTGTCATCGATCAAATAGAGGTGGTCGCGTATCGAGCGGATGGCGTTGGAGCGCAAGCCTTCAAGTTCGGGAAGTGTTTCTAATATGATGAATGACTCTAGTAAAGCGGTAGGGTTCTTTAAAAAGACTTTGGGATGGGCAATGTCTAGATAGTTGTTAACAATATTGAAGTGGGTATTTATCGGTTTGATTTCCGTGTTTTCATCATCAAACAGAACTTCACGGAAATGCTGTAACAATATTTCATTCAACTTTACGACATTATGCACATTGCGATAATAGCTGCTCATAAACTGCTCGACAGCCATCTTTTCATCATTGTTGCTGTAACCGAAGCTCTCGGCGATAGACTGTTGAGAATCGAATTGCAATCGATCTTCTCGGCGTCTTTTACTGTGCTGTAATGCGAATCGAACACGGTTTAGGAATTTATAGGCGGCTTCGATTTCGAGGAACTCTTCGGTGGTTAAAAAGTTTCTCTGTACCAGTTCATTGATTGAGTTGGCGTTGAAGTGGCGTTTTGCCACCCAGTAAATCGTTTGAATGTCGCGCAGTCCACCAGGGCTTTCCTTGATATTGGGTTCAAGCTGGTAGATGGTGTCATTAAAGCGTTGATGACGCTTTTTTTGTTCCTTAACCTTGGCTTTGAAAAATTCTTTACGTTCCCAGAAGATGGGCGTGTCGTTCCAGATTTTTTGCAGTTTTTGAAAACGTTCGTAATCCCCAGTCAACCAGCGTGATTCAAGTAGATTGGTTGCTGTAGAAACATCCTCTAAGCCTGCTACCTTACAATCCTCTATGGTACGGATAGCGTGTCCTACATCAAAGCCTAAATCCCATAAAAAGGTAATGAAACGGCTAAGCTCCTCCTGGTTTTGTTTGACTTCGTCACACAAAATGAGAATGTCTATATCTGAATAGGGGTGAAGCTCTCCGCGTCCATAACCACCAACTGCAATCAAGGTGCCGGCGTTTTCAGGAATTAAGGTTTGCCAGATTTTCTTTAGAAATTGGTCAATGAATGTGGATCTTTCTTTTATCAGCTCAGAAACAGCGGCACCTTTTTCAAACTGGTCGAATTGGTAGTTGCTGAAACGGGATAACACCTCTCTACCGAGCTTTATCTTTTCAAAAAGAGGGATTTCCTCATTCAATAGCGATTGTATAAAGCTGGGTATGCTGGCGTTATCCGTCATGATCTGAACTCGATTGGTGAATGATTGCTTAGAATCTGTTTAGTTTAACTGAGCTAAATGAGTTTACTATGGTAAAACAGGTTGTTCATCCGTTCTTAAGGTGAATATTTCATAACCGTTTTCGGTCACCGCTAGTGTGTGCTCCCACTGGGCGGATAGTTTTCTGTCTTTGGTGACAACGGTCCAGTTGTCGCCAAGGAGTTTAACCGGCGCTTTACCTTGGTTGATCATGGGTTCGATGGTGAATACCATGCCGGGCTTTAACACAATTTCCTTGAGTTCAGGTGAGGCATAGTGCAATACCTGTGGTTCCTCATGAAAGTCAGCGCCGATACCATGTCCACAGTATTCACGCACTACCGAGTAATTGTTTTTTTCGGCATGTTGTTGAATCGCAAAAGCAACATCATATAAGGTGGCATTGGGTTTGACTTGTTCGATACCTAACCATAGACATTCATGGGCAACTTGGCATAGACGGCTGGCGAAAGGTTTAACTTCGCCGATTTCGAACATGCGGCTGGTATCGCCGTGGTAACCGTCTTTAATCACCGTGACATCGACATTCACAATGTCACCTTTTTTGAGGGTTTTATTGTCATCAGGAATGCCGTGGCAGACTACCTGGTTGATTGAGATGCAGCTCGATGCCGGGAAACCGTGGTAATTCAAGGTTGCTGGTATGGTGTTTTGAACCTCTGTCATATATTTGTGCATGATTGAGTTGAGTTCACCTGTTGAAACGCCGGCTACCACATATGGCTCAATCATTTCTAATACATCGGCGGCTAATTTTCCAGCAATACGCAGTTTTTGAATTTCTTCAGCAGTTTTGATTTTTATGGTCATGGAAACGATTCTTTATTGTTTGTGAATTCACTAATACTTTTAATTTAGATTGCTATTTGTTTGTTCTATAAACAAGGTGTAAATAGTTAAGGAATTAATGAATTTAAATTGTTAATTTGGCTTGGATATGGTATAAATGCCGCGCCTTTCGAATGAGAGGAATTTTAACAGAAAATCCGCACGTTTACCGACACATAAAACGGGGTGCTAAATAACTTTCTTTAGTTAAAGCTATTTTAGTTCGTTTTATGGGGTGGACGGAGGCTTAACCCAAACTATATTGGAGAAAAATCATGGCAAAAGTAACCATGCGTCAAATGCTAGAAGCTGGTGTTCATTTCGGTCACCAGACACGTTATTGGAACCCTAAGATGTCTGAGTACATCTTTGGTGCACGTAACAATATTCATATCGTTAACTTAGAAAAAACTTTACCAATGTTTAACGACGCGTTAAACATGATGGGCGGAATCGCTGCAAATAAAGGTAAGGTTTTATTTGTTGGTACTAAAAAGGCGGCACGTGAGCTAGTGGCTCAAGAAGCACAGCGTTGTGGAATGCCTTATGTTGATTACCGTTGGTTAGGTGGTATGTTGACTAACTTCAAAACTATCAAGCAGTCTATCAAGCGTCTAAAAGAACTTGAAACAATGGAACAAGATGGTACTTTTGAAAAGATCACTAAAAGAGAAGCTTTGACTTTAAGTCGTCAAAAAACAAAATTGGAGCTTTCTTTAGGTGGTATTAAAGATATGCGCGCTATGCCTGATGCAATTTTCATTATCGATACTGGTAATGAAAAAATTGCTATCCAAGAAGCACAAAACCTAGGTATTCCGGTTATTGGTGTTGTTGATACTAACAACGATCCACGTGGTGTTGATTATGTTATCCCTGGTAACGATGATGCAATCCGTGCAATCTCTCTATATCTTTCTGCTGCTGCAGATGCAATCAATGAAGGTAAAGCTACCATCACGACTGCAGTTGAAGGTGATGATTTTGTTGAAGCTGAAGAGAACGCAGCTCAATAATTTAATTACGTAAGAAACCAGGCCTGGTAGCTTTGTTTACCAGGCCAAATTTAATTAAATTTTCTTTAAATAAGGATTTAAAAAATGGCTATTACAGCAGCAATGGTTAAAGAACTGCGTGAAATTACAAGCGCAGGTATGATGGATTGTAAAAAAGCATTGTCAGAAACTGACGGTGATATGGATGCGGCAATTGAATTTCTTCGTAAGAAGGGTATGGCTGGTGCAGACAAGAAAGCAGGTCGTGTTGCAGCTGAAGGTGTAGTTGCGATTGCACTTTCTGATGATAAGAAAAAAGCGGCGATTGCTGAAGTTAACTGTGAAACGGACTTTGTTGCTAAAGGCGAAGAGTTTAATGAGTTTGCAGATGAAATCGCACAGATCGCACTAGCTAACAACACAACTGATATTGACGCGGTTATGGGTATGGCAATGGCTTCTGGAAAGACAGTTGATGAAAGACGTCGCGAAATGATTGCTAAAATCGGCGAAAACATGGGTGTTCGTCGTCTTGAGTTAATCGAAACTACTGGTCAGATTGGTCAATACAAGCACGGTGAAAAAATCGGTGTGGTTGTCAGTCTAGAAGGTGGTGATGAAGCTCTAGCACGTGATGTCGCAATGCATGTTGCAGCGGCTAAGCCTTCTGCAGTATCTTCTGAAGATCTAGATCCTGAAGTGGTTGAGAAAGAGCGTGCGTTCCAAATCGAACAAGCGCAAACTTCTGGTAAGCCAATGGAAATCATTGAAAAAATGATTGAGGGCCGTATGCGTAAATTCGTTGGTGAGATTACGCTTCTAGGTCAGTCTTTTGTTAAAGACCCAGATCAAACTGTTGAAAACCTATTGAAGTCTAATGGTGCGACAGTTGGAACTTTCATTCGTTTAGAAGTGGGTGAAGGGATTGAGATTGAACAAACTAACTTTGCAGATGAAGTTGCTTTGGCAGCTAAAGCTGTAACTGGTTAATTCAGTTGGATTGATGAAGCCATAGCGGATTCTTACTGAAAAGTGAGGTCGCTATGGCTTTTTTGTATGTGTTATTTATTGAATAAATACGTTGTAAAGTTTTTTATAAGTTTTTGAATTGATTGGTTTATCAATGGTTGATGCAGGTACTTATAAAACGCTTTGGATAAGAACTTAGAGGATGGGACATGGCACTTAAATATAAACGTATATTGTTAAAGTTTAGTGGTGAAGCTTTAATGGGTGAGGGTGATTTTGGCTTGGACGCCGGCACATTAAGAAGTGTTGTGGCGCAAGTTAAATCATTGCGTGATTTAGGTGTTGAGGTTGGTATCGTCGTTGGTGGTGGAAATATTTTTCGTGGTGCTCAAATTCAAGGTTCTGGTATTCAGCGTACTACCGGTGACCATATGGGTATGATGGCAACCGTGATTAATGCTTTGGCTTTAAGGGATGTCATCGAGAGCATGGGGATGAAGTCTCAGGTGCTTTCAGCGATGAGTATTGAAGGGGTCTCTTCAGGTTTTAATGCAAATGTTGTAAAAAAACAGCTGGCGGACGGTGAGGTGTTAGTGTTCGCCGCGGGTACGGGTAGTCCGTTTTTTACTACTGATACCGCTGCGGCATTACGTGGTATTGAAATTGATGCCGATATCGTTTTAAAGGCGACTAAGGTTGATGGTATCTATACGGCTGATCCGGTTAAAGATCCTAAAGCGACACGTTATCAAACTTTGAGTTATGATGATGTCATTCAGAAAAATCTACAGGTGATGGATATGACGGCGTTTGTTTTATGTCGTGACCATCAGATGCCTATCCGCGTTTTTGATATGTTTAAGGATGATGCGGTAATTAGAATTGTTCAAGGTGAAGATGAAGGCACCTTGGTAAGTGCAGGAGAATAAAATTATGCTAACAGAAATTCAAAATGATGCTAAATCGAGAATGCAAAAGTCTATTGAAAACTTAGAGGCTAACTTTGCGAAAATTCGTACCGGTCGTGCTCACCCTAGTATTCTAGATGCGGTAACGGTGGATTATTATGGTTCACAGGTTCCGATAAGTCAGGTGGCAAATATCAATGTTGAAGATGCGCGTACTTTGACGGTTCAGCCTTGGGAGCAGCCGATGGTTTCCTTGGTTGAAAAAGCGATTATGATGTCTGACCTGGGTGTAAACCCGGTGACTAATGGCAATATGATGCGCATTCCAATGCCAGCTTTGACAGAAGAGCGTCGTCGTGATTTAACTAAGGTTGCTCGTCAAGAAGCTGAAAATGCAAGAGTAGCCATCCGTAATGTTCGTCGTGATGCCAATGGTGATGTTAAGGATTTATTGAAAGATAAAGAGATCACAGAGGACGAAGCTCGCCGTTCAGAGGACCAGGTTCAGAAGTTAACCGATGATGCGGTTAAAAAAGTCGATGCGTTGCTGGCGGAAAAAGAAGCGAGTTTGATGGAAGTATAAAAGCAAAATTAAGTCGATATTTATACGCATTTGCGGCATAATTGACGGGTTTTATTGTAATCGTCAATTTTGTAATTGCTTACATGGAACGGCCTTAGAGTAATGGAACGACTCTAGGGCCGTTTTTTATTTGTTTCTTGGAGTTGTTTTGTCAGAAATCGTTAAAAACCCGCATTTGCCTAAACATATTGCCATTATCATGGATGGTAATGGACGCTGGGCAAAAAAACGCCTTTTACCCCGTTTTGTCGGGCATCAAAAGGGTTTGAATGCGGTTAAACGCATTGTTTCTTATAGTTCTGAAATCGGGATCGAAGCTTTGACCTTGTTTGCCTTTAGTACCGAAAACTGGAAACGCCCTAAGGATGAAGTAAACAAACTGATGGGATTGTTTCTAAAAGCATTGCAAAAAGAGGTTAAAAAACTCTCGGAAAATAATGTGCAATTACGCATTATTGGTGATCGTTCCGCTTTTAGTGAAGAAATCCAACAGCACATTGTATTAGCGGAACAGATGACTCAAAACAATACAGGCCTGGTCTTAAGTATCGCTGCCAATTATGGTGGTCGTGCCGATATCGTTGAAGCTGTCAAGCAGTGGCAACTTGCCAACCCAGCTCAAACAATCCATGACCTAAGTGAAAATGATTTAACTCATTTTGTCGCCTTAGCTGATTTACCGGAGCCAGATCTGTTGATTCGCACCGGTGGTGAACAGCGAATCAGTAACTTTTTAATTTGGCAAATGGCCTACGCGGAACTCTATTTTACAGACGCGCTTTGGCCTGATTTTGACGAAAAACAACTTGATATGGCCATCGAATCTTTTTCTAAACGTGAGCGTAGATTTGGCCAAACAAGCGAGCAGGTAAATAAATAATGTTAAAACAAAGAGTGATTACCGCACTGGTTTTAGTTGCGCTTTCCATTTGGGCGCTATTCTATTCAACGGACAGTGTCTGGAAGGGTGTGTTGTTATTTATCGGTTTTATTGCGGCTTGGGAATGGAGTGCTTTTGCTCAAATTAAAATACCTGCATTACGTTTAACCTATGCCTTGGTTGTTGTGGTTGGTGCGAATTATGCGGTTGACCATTTGATTATGCAGAATATCGCTATATTAACGCTGTTGGAATCGTTAATTTTGATTTCGGTTGTCAGTCGTTACCAATTGGCTAAAGGTCTATCGCAAGGTAGCTCTGTTGGGTTTACATTGCTTACCGGGATTTTGTCGATTGTGTTGTTTGTTGTTGCTATGGCGCAATTTAGGGGCGAATTTGGACCTTTGATTCTATTATTGAGCCTGTTGCTTGTTTGGTCGATTGATACCGGAGCTTTTTTCAGCGGTAAACGTTTCGGTAAAACTAAATTGGCAGTTCATGTCAGCCCTGGTAAAACTTGGGAAGGGGTTGTCGGAGGCGGTTTATTGACATTGATAATCTCCTTGATCGTTCTGTATAGCCTTCAGCCAACATTGAAAATCCCAATGGTCTTTTTAGGGCTTCTATTAACGTTGATTGCCCTGTTTTCGGTTTTTGGCGACCTGTTTGAAAGTGTTTTAAAACGTCAGGTCGGGTTAAAAGACAGTGGCAATATCCTACCTGGGCATGGTGGTATATTGGACCGGATTGACAGTTTGTTGATTGCTGTGCCAATGCTGTATCTAGCTTGGCACTATAGTGTGGCTGTGTAGTGTTGATGTTAGAACATGGTTGTTTACAGTTTCAAGTGATAGCTGTTGGAGTTTATGATCGATGAGTGTGGTTTGGTCGTTACTCGGATTCGTAGTGGTCATGGGCTTGATTGTCACTATCCATGAATGGGGGCACTATCAAGTCGCACGCTGGTTCAATATCAAAGTGCTTAAGTTTTCAATCGGTTTTGGTAAGCCTATCTATAGTCGTAAAGGCCAAGAAACAGAATTCGTGATTGCCCAAATCCCGTTAGGCGGCTATGTGAAGTTCGCTGACGAACGGGAAGATTATGTTGCGCCAGAAGATGTCGATAGGGCATTTAACCGTCAATCGGTTTACAAACGTTTTGCCGTTGTGGCTGCCGGACCGCTTGTGAACTTGGTTTTTGCCCTGTTTGCGTTTACGGCCATGTATATGGTCGGCGTAAGCGGAATGAAACCGATTTCAAACAGTGTTATAGCCGGTTCTCCGTTACAGCATGCGCTTGCACAGCAAAACATTGTTGATTTTGAAAGCCAACAGGCCTGGGTGGTCAGTAAGGTTAATGATGTAGATGTTTATAGTTGGCAAACGGTGCATCAACAGTTGTTGCAGTCTTTGGCTAATGGCGAGCAGCGTGTCAGTTTTAGTTTTCAGCAAGTTGATGGTGGTCGAGATATCAAGGTTGATGGGGTGTCACTCTCTTCGATTGATATTAACCAGCCCGAACAGAATTGGTTGGAACGTTTGGGGTTTGTGCCAGCAAAGCCATTAATTCCGGCTGTAATCGGTGAGGTCATCGAGAAGGGTCCGGCTGATAAAGCAGGTATGCTTAACGGGGATAAAATCCTAACAATCAATGAAAAGCCTATTCAGTCCTGGCAAGACTTTGTTAAAGTAGTGCAGGCAAATCCTGGGGCTTCTATCCAGGTTGTCTTTGAACGCAACCAAGCTGTTTTTGATACACTTGTGCAGCTTGAGAAAGCCGAGCAAGAAAACAGCCCGCCTATCGGCAAGATGGGAGTGGGGGTTTTGATTGATGAGCAGACGTTTAAACCATATTCCGTGAATATCCAATATGGTTTTTTAAATGCGGTTGAGAAGGCTTATCAGCGCAGTGTGGATCTGTTTATTATGAGTGTCGTGATGATTAAGCGCATGATAATAGGCGAGGTCAGCACCAAGAATCTATCGGGACCAATCAGTATCGCTCAGTTTTCAGGGCAGGCAATTCAAACTGGTTTGGTGGCTTTTTTAAGTTTGGTAGGGTTATTGAGTTTAAGTATTGGTATTTTAAATCTATTACCAATTCCAGTTTTGGATGGGGGGCATTTAGTCTACTACCTCATCGAAATGATTAAGGGTTCACCGGTGAGTGAGCGAGTAATGGTGGTTGGACAGACGGTTGGGTTGATGTTTATCGTCAGCTTGACGTTTGTGGCCTTATTTAATGATGTAATAAGAATATCTCATGGTTAATATGTTTCAAAAAAAATCTACGAATACTATTTTGTCGGCAGCAATCGCTTCTGTATTGTTCACCCCGAGTCTAGCTTATGCTTTTACCGTTAAAAACGTTGAAGTAGAAGGTGCTAATAAGATTGGTTTTGAAACAATCAATAGTTACTTGACGGTATCACCAGGTAAAGAATTAAACCGTGACCAAATTCAAGAAAGCATCCAGCGTTTATATAAGACAGGATTTTTTCAGGATGTGTCGTTTTATAAACGTGATGACGGGACCTTGGTTATCAAGGTGGTGGAACGCCCATCTATTTCCGAGATTAAAATCGTTGGTAACTCTTTGATTGAAACCGATGTGCTTAAAACCGCCTTGGATGGTTTAGGGATTAAAAAAGGTCGTATCTATAATCAAGTGCAAATGGATCACGTTGTTGTTGATTTGAAACGTCGTTATCAGAACCAAGGTTACTACGCCGCGGTAATCGATATTGTCACAACCGAGTTGCCTCGAAATCGTGTAGAGCTGAAGATCGATATCAAAGAAGGTGAGCCGGCTACCATTGGTCGCATTAACTTGGTCGGCAATAAGATTTATTCTGACCAACGCCTTAAATCGCAAATGCAAATGACGGAGAATGTCGCATTTGGCAGTGGCGATAAATATTCCAAACCTAAGATGGAAGGAGATATTGAAACGATAAAATCCTACTATCTTGATAGGGGGTTTGCGGAGTTTAAGATACGCTCATCACAAGTCAGTATTTCAGCGGATAAGACCAAGGTCTTTACCACCATTAACATGTCTGAAGGCCCCAATTATACGATTGCCGATATTGCCTATGTTGGCGAGCTGATTGTTGAAGAAAAAGAGCTGAAATCCTTAACCAAGGTCAACCCAGGTGATGTGTTCTCTCGCAGTAAGGTGATTGAATCAGTGAATGCAATACGTGACCGCCTAAGTGAGGAAGGTTATGCGTTTGCCGAAGTGGTACCAGAAACGGTATTGAATAAAGAGAATAATACGGTTTCTTTAGCTTTTAAGGTAGAGCCTAAAAAACGTGTCTACATTAGACGTGTTGAAGTCGAAGGAAACACCCGTACACGTGACCATGTCATTCGTCGAGAGTTGCGCCAATATGAAAGTGCGCCTTATTCATTAAAAATGGTTCGTCAATCAAAAGAGCGTTTGCAGCGTGTCGGATTCTTTAAGAGTACCGATATCGAAACGAAACGAGTATCTGAAGACCAGATTGACTTGGTTGTTAAGGTCGAAGAGCAGCCAACCGGTTCTTTTTCAGCAGGTATCGGTTATTCCCAGTTGGACGGCGTCAGTTTCAATTTGGGTGTTTCCGAGCGTAACTTTATCGGTAGTGGCCACAAATTGAATTTTAACGTGGCGACCAGTGCGGCAAAAAAATCGGCCGATATCGGGGTCACCAATCCTTATTTTACCGATGATGGTGTGAGCCTGGGTGTTGGTTTCTATTACAGTGAAATTGATGCCAACGAGTTGGATATTGCGGATTATACAACCAATAACATGGGGTTAAGACTGACCTTGGGTTATCCTTTAAGTGAAAATGACTCCTTGACGTATGGTTTGAAGTTGGATTCACAGGATTTAGTTTGCTCAGATACTTTTAGTTTTTGTAGTGATTATGTTGATTTGAATGGAAAATCGACCAATTCACTGATTGCGTCAATCGGCTGGAGTCACAATACGACCAATGCGTTCTATTTCCCATCCGCTGGTCAGAAAACCTCTTTGTCTCTTGAAGCCGTTGTGCCTTCAACATCCGATATGACTTACTATAAACTGTATGCAAACGAGAGCTGGTTCCAGCCATTGAGTAAAAACTTCACCCTACAGTTGAAGACTGGTTTGGCGTTTGGTGATGGTTATGGCGATACAGCTGAATTACCGTTTTTCGAGAAGTTCTATGCAGGTGGTATCGGCTCGGTTCGAGGTTTTGAACCTAACTCATTGGGTGAAACCTATGACCTAGCAAAGGATGGTTCGGATAGACCTAAGGGGGGTAGTGTTAAATTAACCGGTACCGCCGCGTTGGTTTTCCCGGTTCCCTTTATTGAAGACTCAAGTAATGTGCGAATGAGTTGGTTCTTTGATTTCGGTAACGTATTTGATAGCTTGGATAATTTGGAAGTGGGTGAGTTACGCTCATCAACGGGGCTGGGGGTTTCTTGGATTACTCCGGTTGGACCGCTTTCCTTCAGTATCGCCCAGCCTATTTCTTATACGTCATCGGTTGATAAACTACAAACCTTCCAGTTTACGCTGGGTGGTGGTTTTTAAGTATTGAATAAACGATGCCAAAGAGCATGGCGATAAGATGAATTTATCATCGTCTTTGTATACATCGGGATTTTATTTAAGGTAGAATTCCAGGATGCATATAAAAAATTAAAAAACGGATGGATGGACTCAATGCAGAAATTTTTAAAACTGACTTTTGCTGTTTTTATGATGGCAGTTTCAACGGTATCTTTAGCCGATACAGGTGTTAAGTTAGGAGTGGTGAATGTTGCTTTGTTACTTGAACAAGCGCCACAAGCAAAATCAGCAACAGCATCGTTAGAAAAGGAGTTTTCACCACAGCAGGCAGAGCTTAAAAGTTTGGCTGGAAAGTTGGAGAAACAGCAGGCTGATTACCAAAAAAATAAAAGCGTTATGAGTGATGCTCAAAAAGTCACTAAGGAACGTGAGATTTCTATGCTGACACGTGAAATTCAGCGTCGTCGCAATGATGTTCAAGAGTTGCTTAACCTAAGAAGAAATGAAGAACTGGCAAAATTGCAGAATGTCGTTAATGAAGCAATCAAGACCATTGGTAAGAAAGAAGGGTTTGATCTGATTTTATATGAAGGTATTGCCTATACCAATGAAAGAATCGATATCACCAACGATGTTTTAAATCATTTAAAAACAGTCAGCACTAAACAGCGTTCTGAATTTAATAAATAGCCTGGGGTTCTGAGTGCAGCTTCATAAAATACTGGCTTTTCTAGCTGAGAATGGGGTTGATTATGATTTTGTGGGTGATGATTCCATAGAGATTAATCAAGTTTCTGGTTTGGATAACGCTCGAGCTGACCAGGTCTCTTTTTTAACAGATAAAAAATATCTAGATTATCTTCAAACAACCCAGGCAGGCCTGGTCATACTTAATAAAAAGATGGTTGATGCTACCCATGTAGCCCATCTATTGGTGGATAATCCTTATTACGTTTATGCACTTGTTGCCCAGTTGTTAAACCCTCTTAAGCCGGCCTCCAATTTTATACACCCTAGCGCAGTCGTTCACCAAGATGCCATAGTGGGTGATGACGTATATATCGGCGAAAATGTTGTCGTTCAACAAGGGGTTAAGATTGAGAGTGGTAGTTACTTGGCGGCAGGCTGTGTCATCGAGGAATTTACAACCCTAGGTAAACAGTGCCGTATTGGCTCTAATGCGACGATTTGCCATCACTGTTCACTTGGAGATAATGTCATCATCGAAGCGGGTGCCGTTATTGGTGGGGATGGTTTTGGTTGGGCTAACAATCAAGGGCAGTGGTTTAAAATCCCTCAAGTCGGCCGCGTTATTATCGGAAATAATGTCTCAATCGGAAATAATGTTACGGTTGATAGAGGGGCTATCGAAGACACCATCATCGAAGACAACTGTATTATCGATAACCAAGTACATTTAGCCCATAATGTCAAAATCGGATCAGGCTCGGCAATTGCGGGGCAAGCTGGTTTTGCAGGTAGTACGGTTCTGGGTAAAAATTGTACGGTTGCCGGACAGGTTGGTTTTGCGGGGCATATCGAAATAACCGATAATGTCCATTTTTTAGCCAAAGCAGGGGTTACCCACGATATTACCGAATCGGGGGCTTATGCCGGATTTCCCGCGATTAAGGCATCGGATTGGCAAAAAAACAGTGTTAGGGTTCGCCAATTAGATAAATTGGCCAAACAAGTCAAAGCACTGCAAAAGCAGATTGATATACTCTCGAATTAAAAATTTAAAATTAATGTTACTGGACTAAAACAATGGAAGTTAAAGAAATATTTGAATATCTACCGCATCGTTACCCATTTCTATTGGTTGATAGAGTGACGGATTTTGAAGCGGGTAAAAGACTAACGGCGTTTAAAAATGTAACATTTAACGAACCGCAGTTCACTGGACATTTCCCGAATAATCCGATTATGCCGGGCGTTATGATTATCGAAGCCATGGCTCAGTGTACCGGTATCCTTGCTTTCCGTTCACAAGCGGAAAAACCGGATGGTTCATCGATGTATTACTTAGCGGCGGTAGACAATTGCCGTTTCAGACAACCGGCTATTCCTGGTGACCGTTTGGATTTTGAAGTCAAAGCATTGGGGAATAAGCGCGGTATTTGGAAATTTGAATGTACCACTTCTGTTGACGGCAAATTGATCGCCTCTGCAGACTTAATGTGTGCTGAAAGAAAGGTTTAATTTTGATTCATCCAAGCGCTATTGTAGATCCTAAAGCTCAGATTGCGGCTGATGTAACAATCGGACCTTTCTGTGTCATTGAGGGTAATGTTCGTATTGGCTCAGGATCTGTTTTAGATTCTCATGTGGTCATCGAAGGTGATGTGGTTATTGGAGAGAATAACCATTTCTTTTCATTTGTATCCATCGCGGCTCCCCAAGATAAAAAGTATGCAGGTGAAGCGACTACGGTAGAAATCGGCAATAATAATACCTTTAGAGAGAACGTTACCATCAATCGTGGTACCGTTCAGGATATTGGCAAGACAGTTATCGGTGATGATAACTGGGTGATGGCTGGTGTCCATATCGCCCATGATTGTATCATCGGTAGTCACTGTATTTTCGCCAATGCGGCGGCTTTAGCGGGTCATGTTGTTGTTCATGATTGGGCGATTTTGGGTGGTTATACCTTGGTACACCAGTTTTGCCATATCGGTGAGCATAGCTTTTGTGGCATGGGAAGTGTGATCAACCAAGATGTACCGAATTTTGTGGTTGTCTCAGGTAATCTAGCTGGTCCGCGTGGCATCAATCTCGAAGGTCTGAAACGTCGTGGTTTTGATAAGGACCAACTTTCATTGGTCAAAAAAGCCTACCGAATTTTATATAGAACCGGGAACCGTTTAGAGGAAGCTTTACATGAGTTAGAGCTCATCAATGATGACAAAGGTACCTTGGATTCTCTTAATGTATTTCTAAAAAAATCTCAACGTGGCATCGTTAGATAATCCACAAACTCCATTACTAATGTCACCTGTTTTCGCAATGGTAGCAGGTGAATCTTCGGGTGATACTTTGGGTGCCGACTTGGTTCGTAGCTTGAAACGACGTTATCCCAACGCTCGTTTTGTTGGTATCGGCGGGCCTAAGATGATAGCTGAAGGTTTTGAAAGTTGGTTTCCGATGGAAGCGCTTTCGGTTATGGGGTTTTTTGAAGTTATCAAACACTTACCGTCTCTTCTTAAGATCAGAAAAAACCTGATTAAGCGTCTGATCGAGCTTCAGCCTAACGTTTTTATCGGCATTGACGCCCCAGATTTCAATTTCAAAGTTGAGTCTGTTTTAAAGTCCAAAAACATTACCGCGATTCATTATGTAGGCCCTTCGGTCTGGGCATGGCGTGAGAAACGTTTAGCCAAAATCAAACAGGCTGTGGATGGTGTCTTGGTGTTGTTTCCGTTTGAACCTGATTATTACCATCGTTATGGCATTCCGGTTAAGTTTGTTGGGCATCCGATTGCCAACCAATTTCCAGAAGAACCCAATACCAGTGTCGCAAAACAACGGTTGGGGTTTTCGGTTGACGACTCCATTACCGCCATCCTTCCAGGTTCACGAATGAGTGAAATCGAGAGAATGTCGGATGTCTATATACAAGCGGCAAAGAAATTGGCGATTATTTATCCAGCCATGCAATTCGCTATTCCTTGTGTTCATCAAAAGGCGCTCGAACGTGTGCAACAATCCATCAACTCTTTTGGAAAGGGTTTAAAAATCAAGCTTTTCCTTGGTCAATCTCGTGATGTATTGGAAGCCTGTGATCAGGCTTTGGTTACCTCGGGAACCGCCACCTTAGAGTGTGCATTGATGAAAAAACCACTCGTGTTGGCGATTGCCGTGCACCCGATTTCTTATTGGTTAATGAAGCGTTTAGCCACCACTCAATGGATAGGCTTGCCGAATATTCTGGCAAACAAACCGTTGGTGACTGAATTGATTCAAGAGAATGCGACTGCGGATAAAATTGCCTTTAATATGGGGCGTTTGGTTGTGGATACTCAACTTAGGGAGCGTCAGGTCGATGCGTTTCGTCATCAATACCACCAACTTAAGCAAAATGCTTCTGAGTTGGCCGCTGATGCCATTGAAGAATGGATGAAAAAATAGTATGCAACAAAACCTGTTTGAGAATTCGACAAACCACGATTTCCAAAGTTTAAGTGGTACGACGGTTGGGGTTGATGAAGTAGGGCGCGGCCCTTTGATTGGTGATGTTGTCGCCTGTGCCGTCATCTTGCCGATTGGTTGCGAACTACCATTAAGAGATTCCAAAAAACTCAGTGAAAAAAAACGCGATGCTTTGGCTGAATTAATTAAACAGGAAGCTGTCGGTTATTCCATTGCGGTAGCAACTCCAGAAGAAATTGATGAGTTGAATATACTGCATGCAACCATGTTGGCTATGCAACGAGCGGTGTCTGGGCTTGTTGAACAAGGTTTGGCCATTTCGCAAGTTTATGTTGATGGCAATCGTTGCCCAAAGATTGCTCATTCCTGCCAGTCGGTTGTCAAAGGGGATGACAAGGTCATGGAAATCAGTGCTGCTTCTATTTTAGCCAAGGTCTATCGAGATAGGCAGATGTTGGAATTACATGAAAAATATCCAAAATACGGTTTTGATCAACATAAAGGTTATCCTACAGCCAAACATTTAACGGCTTTAAAACAATTTGGCATGATTCCTGGTTATAGAAAGTCATTCAAACCAGTTAAAGAACTGTGTTAATGGGATTTATAAAATTACCAGGCCTGGTAACTATACAAATGATGTTCTAGAATTCAATTGTATAAGATGAAAATAATGAATATTACATTTCTAGATTGCATATTCTTAGCTTAACTCAAATAAGGCGATTGCTATGTCGACAACTTTAGAGCAGGTTGAAAAGACCGCCCAATTAAGTAAAAACAATCAGATGAGTCTGATGATTTTTCAGGTTCAATTTCCTAAAGAAAATTATCAACCACCATACTATGGAATGAATGTTTTCAAGGTGCGAGAAGTTCTTGAGGCTAGAGCTTATGACGTATCAGAGATGCCTGATGCAAACCCATTGATTGAGGGTATGATCGAGTTACGTGGTGTTTACTTGCCAGTCATTAACCTACCTAAATGGATGGGGTTTGAGATGACCGAAGAGGAGCGAGAAAAGTCTATTATCATCGTTTCCGATTTCAGTCATAACTTTGTAGGTTTACGTGTTTCGCATATCCACGGTGTTGAAGAGAAAAACTGGTCTGATATTCATCCGGCGGGTAATTACAATGTCAACGTCAATACTAATCAAATCGTTAACCATACCTATCTACAAAACAGTGATACCTTGTGTTTTATTTTGGATATAGAGAAATTGTTGATTGAAGCCATGCCTACCATGGCAGAAAAAATCTTCGCTTCTGCTAAGGATGTCAGTAAAGTCGAGCATGACTTTAGGCAAGAAATCTACGATAAAACCATTCTATTTGCGGAAGATAGCAAGTCAATTCAAAAGTATATGGGCATGGTGTTCGATCAATTAGGTTTGAAATACATCTGTTTTGATAATGGAAGACTCTTGTTGGACTACATCGATAAAAAAGAGTCATTAAACGATATTTCTATGGTGTTTACCGATTTAGAGATGCCTGTCGCGTCCGGACATACGGTTATTCGTGAATTAAGGGAAAACCCTAGAAGCAAACCTATGCCAGTGATTGTGCATACTTCGATGACAAGTGAAAACAACAGTAGAGAAGTGATTGCCATGGGGGCCAATTACTTTATCGGGAAGGTGGATACCGATTTGATTGTGGAAACGATTATGAAAGTAGAAACGGACTTTATTGACTGGTTGAGTCAATGATGTATTAAAACATCGTTCTGGTGGCTTTTGAGTGGGCTCAAAAGTCAAACTGGAGTTCATTTTATGAATGGCAATGGTGAGATATAAATACAAATAGCCAGGCATAAAAAAAGGCGCATGATCAGTGCGCCTTTTCTTGTAATGGAACCTAAATATTAACGCTGACGCGCTTTGAATTTAGGGTTAGTTTTACAAATTACGTAAACTTTTCCACGACGTTTAACAACTTGACAGTCTTTATGACGTGTTTTAGCTGATTTTAAAGAAGATAAAATTTTCATCAGATATATCCATTTTAAATTTGCCGAATATTCAAAACCAATTCGACTTAAGTTCAAATTTGAAGTCGCGGATTATAACGACATAATTTGGCGTTGTCTAGCAAACTATTAAAAAACATTCATATTTCGATTATTTTGTGTTTATTACCGCATAAATGCGACTCACGCTACTGTATATAGTGTTGTTTAGCGTATAATTTGGCTTTTATTCAACTCTTTTTACCAATTGTATACTCGTCAAAATATGAAGCCATCTACCGATAAGAACAAGACCGCATCGAATCTAACCATTGATTGTGTATTAGGTAGTGAAGGTACCTTATCAAAACTGGTGGAAGGTTACGCTCCTAGACAAGCACAGATCGATATGGCTAACGAAGTCATGGCTTTAATCGAAGAGGATGAAACTCTTCTGGCAGAGGCGGGAACCGGTACGGGTAAAACATTCGCCTATCTAGTTCCAGCCTTATTGTCAGGTAAAAAAGTCATTGTCTCCACGGCAACCAAGACTCTTCAAGAACAGCTGGTGCAAAAAGATTTGCCGATACTCTTCAAAGCCTGTGAAATTGCTGGCAAGGCACGCCTGCTCAAAGGGCGTGATAATTATGTCTGCCCCCAGCGTTTGGAAGTTACCGAAACGGTAGAGCAACATAGTAAACTGGATTGGAAAAAACTATCACAAATTCGGGATTGGGTTGACAACAAAACCCTTAGTGGTGATAAGGCGGAATTGGAATTGGTTCCAGAATCGGATCCTATTTGGCGTAAGGTTTGTGCTCGCATGGAGTTTTGCCAAGCAACGGAATGCCATCAAGATTCCGGATGTTTTTATCCTATCGTCAAGCAAAAAGCGCTCGAATCTCAAGTGTTGGTGGTTAATCATCACCTTTTCTGTGCTGATTTATCGTTACGCGAACAGGGTTATGGAGAGATCCTTCCCGATGCCGATATCTATATTTTCGATGAAGCCCATCAATTGCCCGATATTGCTGCGCAGTTTCTAGGCTTCTCTATCTCCCGTGTGCAGTTAGAAGAGCTGGTTAGGGATATTAAGCAAGCTCAAAAGGTCGAAGCGCCAGAAACCAAAAAGATTAGTGATTTGGCTAGCATGCTGGAAGAGCAGGTAAAGCTAATCAATGAGGCATTGGGCAAGTGGGAAAAACGTTGGACCTGGAATCAACTTCAGGATGAGAAGGTTTTTCAAGTCGCCATCAAGCGATTCATCGATGTGTTAACCCTGGTTATTGGTGAACTTAAAGTCGTGGTCGAGAGGGGAAAGCAACTGACTGCGGTTCATAAACGTAGTCAGGAGTTATTGACCCAGTTTAATGATTGGTTGACAAGTCAATCGGAAAACAAAATTCGCTGGATTGAATCTTCGCAAGCACGTTTTAAATTTAACCTGACACCGCTAAGTGTCGCAGGACCATTCAGTCGCCAAAGAGAAGAAATCGGCGGTGCATGGTTATTCACTTCGGCAACCTTGAGTGTAAGAAATAATTTTGATTATTTCGCTAAACGTCTTGGGCTGGATAATGCGAAAACATCTTGTTGGAAAAGCCCGTTTGACTACCAAAAACAAGGTGTGGTCTATCATCCCATCGGATTGCCTGAACCAAGAAGCAGTGAATACATTAAAGTCTTGCTGAGGGCGGCTTGGCCATTGCTGAAAGCGAGTAATGGACATGCTTTCATGCTCTTCACCAGCCATAAGGCAATGCAGGAGGCTAAGGCGATATTGGAACGTCATTGGGATGGACAGCTTCTGGTGCAAGGGGATTTACCCAAACTCACCTTGTTACAGCGATTTAAAGACTCTGATAGTGCCATCCTGCTCGGAACCAGTAGTTTTTGGGAAGGGGTCGATGTTAAAGGGGATGATTTAAAACTCGTTATCATTGACCGTATTCCTTTTGCACCGCCGGATGATCCCATTGTGCAAGCCAGGGAAGCTTACCTGAAAGAGAAGGGACTAAATGGTTTTGCGCATTTTCAATTGCCCGAAGCGGTCATTGCCATGAAGCAGGGGTCTGGACGTTTGATTCGTGATGTCAGTGATAGCGGTGTTTTAATGTTGTGTGACCCTCGTTTATCAACTAAAGGTTACGGCAATACCATTAGACAGAGCTTGCCGGATTTCCCTTGGGTGTATGACGCCAGTCAAGCAATCGAAAGATTGAAGTAACTTTTTATGCTGTTTGTATGAAAAAAATTCGATAATGAATTCTTCAATCTAATTAATAATATAGTTAAACATAGAAAATAAAGGGTTGCCTTAACGATGCCACAAACTACTATGCCGAATGTACTCGCTATTGAAACATCAACAGCCGCTTGTTCTGTCGCCCTGATATATAAGGATAAAACCTACTCACGTCATGAAATCCTGCCGCAAAAGCATGCGCATAGAGTATTAGCGATGGTTGATGAGGTGTTGCTTGAAGCTGGAATTGATTCAAGTGCGGTTGATTTACTTGCTTATGGAGAGGGGCCGGGGGCTTTTACCGGAATACGGATAGCTTCTGGAGTGATACAAGGGTTGGCTTTAGGTTGGAACAAGCCTGTGGTCGCTGTTTCTTCATTATTGGCGATGGCTGAAGAGGTGTTTCATAGTGAAAAACCCAATGTTGATGTTGAATGGGCGGCTTTACTTGATGCGCGTATGAATGAAGTTTACTTAATGGTTGGTGAGTATTGTGCTGAAACAGAGAAAATAACCGCAAGAGAACCAATATTAATTTCACCCGATAAAGTACAAGAATGGTTAGGGGTGAATGGTGTAATAGGGGTAGGGGATATCGAGACCGAGTATCCACAGCTTAAAGCATTGTTTACAGAGTGGCATGCTACACTCCCTAATGCCGTTTCGATTGCCAGGTTGGCGTTAAGAGATAGACAAGCCGCGATGTCTCTAGAAAAATCTATCCCTAATCCATTATATTTACGTAATCATATCGCAGACACTATTGAAGAACGTAAGTTGAAAAAGCAAGTTAAATAATTGCTTAAAACGGCATAAAAAATTACCAAAACGGCTTTAAATATGATTGTTGTTTTGATAACAAAATACTGCCTAAATTTTAAGCATGAATGGCGAACTATAAGACTTTAAAAGGTTTTTTAAAGTTAATTTTTTATTACACACAAGCTTATCCACAGTTATTGTGAATAACGTATTTGCCCAAAATTGAAGTGAACTCTGGGAGATCAAAATTATGAATACCGAAGTCGATAATCTTGAAATGTATAAAAAGATCTTAGTGGCGGTAGATTTTTCTGAAAATAGCCACAAAGCGGTTCTCAAAGCAAAAAATATGGCAAACCGATGTGGTGCGGATATTGAATTGATTCATGTGGTGGAAATACCGACTTATCCGATTTTGGAAGACATCGCTGTAATGGGTATGCCAGGAATTTGGGATGAAGAGATAGGTAGGACTCTGATAGAGGTATCTAATAAAAAATTACAATCGTTGGCGCAACAATTTGATATCTCAGATTATCGAACCATAGAAGGGTTGCCGAGCAGTGATATTGTTAAGTATGCGGAACAAAGGCAAAGCGATCTCATTGTCATGGGAACTCACGGTGCCTCCGGGCTTAAGGCCCTTATTGGTTCTACAGCTAACTCGGTTATCAATCATGCTAAATGTGATGTTTTGGCAGTTAAACTTTAAAAAGGCTTGAAAATGAAACATGTATATAAACAGCTAGCAATTTTGGGAAGCTTACTTGTTGTTTGTCTTATGTTAGGCAAAGCGAATGCTGTTGAACCCACTCCGAGCTTCTCCGTGGGGGATACTATATTTGTTGCTTATCCCGCACCCAATATTAAAGATGACGCTTTTATTGTGGGTAAGGTCAACAAGGTTATGCCCAATGGTGATTACAAAATTTCGGTTTTGGACTATGTTGAAGGCCATGATTATGGCGTTTCTTGTGTGCCTATGGTGAAACATGAAACAACTACAAGCGGTGATGATATGGCTCAGGTTTGGGAGCTTTGGACAGATACCACTAAACTCGAATCACAAAAATTAGACTATTTGGTCTCGCACAAAGATGCTTTAGAATTGGGTTATGGTAAGTCGTACTTTATTGAAAGAAACAATCTTTATATTGTTTTTGGTCGCTGGAAATCAGATGCGCCGATGTTGAACGCGGAGCGTATCCAAGAAGCGGAAAAACAAGCAAAGTTGAATGGTTTGCAAGATATGGTTCCCGCTTTTGAGTTGGCGCGTTTAGACCGAATGAGTTTCTATGGTGATTATGGTCGTCCATTGCAAGCATTTGAAAGCATTGCACCGATGGTTAAAACCTTAGCCAGGGTACAAGAGTTGTTTGATGCAGATGCAATCTTAAAGCGTACCTGGTTTAGTAAGCAGCGTGATTGGAAACAAATAGCAAAAAGTACCCGACAATACTTTTTGATTGAAGCGATTGATAAGGTTGTGGATGATGCAAAATCACAGCTTCATCAGGAGGGGATTGATCAAGCTGCCCCAGAAGATTTGGCGCAGCTTAGAAAGTATATTGAAGTGTTTGCTAGAAAGTAGCTTTAAAAAATAGCTTTGAATAAGCTAATTGCAAAGCCAATCTAAAGCTAATCTTTTGGGTGGTGGTAATAAGTTTGGTTTAGATAGTCCGCCACTTGCTCAACTTCATCTTCGAACATGCCTGTATTCAAATTTTCATTACAAAACGACACGGCAGCTACCAGTTTTGGGTAAGAGGTTGTTTTTTGCGGATTATATGGCTTGGATGAGTGACATTTCATGCAGTTAGCCGCATCAAGCAATACTTTGCCCGGATGAGGTTCTTCTGCAAAGCTGTTGCTTGAAAACAATGCAATGCTTAGACTACCAATTACTTGTAGTTTTAAAGCAGATTTATTAGATATGGAATTTACATTTTTCATAAGTTTTGCCCTGCTAAATAAATTATTATTGAAGTACACAAAACCACGTGTAGTTCGTTCTATTTTAAAGATTATTTAGATTCTCGGTATTAAATATATAGATGCCAATTAAAATCTTACTGATAATAAGAAAAATTTAAAAACACCCCCTTTTAACCCTTTGGATAAAGTTGAAGAAAATGAGTGAATTAACCTATATAAAAGGCAAGGATGCCTGTTTAGAAGACTCCATAGCACGTATGCAATCTACCTTGAGAAAAATGGATTTTGAGATTGATGAGGCTTCTTGGTTAAACCCTGTAAATAACGTTTTTTCTTTACATATTAATGATAAGCGTTGCCCGGGACTATTTACCAATGGAAAGGGAACCAGTCGTAAATCGACTTTGGCAAGTGCTTTAGGTGAATATTTGGAGCGTTTATCTACCAACTATTTCTTTTCAGATTACTGGTTAAGCGTTAAGAAAACCGACCAGGCCTGGTTATATTATCCTGATGAAAAGCATTTTACCGAACAGACTATCAATGAATGTTTAACGTCTGAATTATGGTCGTTTTATAACAGCACCGATGAGCTTGGTTTCAATGAACTGCTCAGCTTTAATGATTCAGAAGATACCGTTAAAGCGATTCCATTAAAAAACAATGAGACTCAAGAGGTTGTTTATTTCCCGATGAATTTGCTTAGCAACCTCTATGCGAGTAATGGTCTTTCGGCTGGTAATACCGCTTTAGAAGCGCAGGTTCAAGGTTTGTCCGAGATTTTTGAACGCTGGGTTAAGAATAAGATTTTACGTGAGAACTTATGTTTGCCGGAAATCCCTTATGAAGTGGTTGAGGCGTTTCCAGCGATTATTGAAGCGGTTGAAGCGTTAAAAGCCGCCGGTATCGAGGTTTCAATGCGAGATGCTTCATTGGGTGGGCATTTCCCAGTCATCAATGTCACGCTATTTGAGCAGAAGACGGGAACGTGTTTTGCATCGTTCGGTTCACACCCTATTTTTGAAGTGGCTTTGGAGAGGACATTAACGGAATCTCTACAGGGTAGACATTTGGAGAATCTGGACGGTTTCCAATTACCCGTGTTTGATGCTTATGCGGTAGCGGAAGATGAGAATATTGAAAATCATTTCATCGATTCAAGCGGTTTGATTCATGCAAACTTCATCTCTCAAAATTATGATTTTGAATTTGTGAATTGGGATTTTTCAGGAGATACCCAAACTCAATGGGATAAGTTATGCGATTTGGTCGTACAGCAAGAGACGCAAGTTTTTGTGGCGAATTACAATCACTGTGGTTTTGAAGCCTGCAGGATTATTGTGCCAGGCATGTCTGAAATCTATCCAACAGAAGAGTTAATTGACAGTAACCAAAATATAGGGCGTTTATTAAGAGAAGCGCTTATCGATTTGCCAAACTCTCAAGACTATTCCGGTTTAGTCAATCTAATTGATGATTTAGGTTTTAGTGACCATCAAGGGGTCGCTTCCCTAATCGGCTTGATGCCTGATCCGGGAACGTTCTGGGCAGAACTTAAAATCGTCGAGTTAAAATTTTGGGCATTGTTGGCCGATAAAGATTACGACAGTGCTTTTGAAGCGATTCAGGATGCCATCTATTTTGTTAATCCAAATAGCAAATGGTTGGTTAAATATAACGCCTTAAAGTATTGTTTAGAGATGATGGTTGAAGACTGTGTTGATAAAGATGCAACCAAGCTCTTGTTTGGTGATGCGTTAAATGACCAGGCCTGGTTGCATATTGAGGGGGATCTATTGTTCGATGGCCAGGATTTAGGGTTGGATATTTTCACCAATAGTCAAAGGCATCAAGCATTGTTGGATATTTACGAACAGGCGAATCAAGTTAAGTCAGCAGGGTTTGCCTTGTCGTAATTTAAACTGGGTAGGCCAGGGGATTTATTGTTCATAGCCTTGAAAATAAAAAAAGCTCGCTGAATGTGATTCGCGAGCTTTTTTTGTTTAATCATCCATGATGACGTTGTTTGCGGTTTTGGTTTATTTAAAAATCGTAGATTAAAGTCAAGACCGTTTGTGTATCCGTTTTCTTGGTTCCTGGAGCCGGGCTATCATTGTGACGATATTTATAAGACGCTTTTAAGTTCATCTTTTCCGCCACTTTTATTTTAAAGCCGGTATTGCTCTCAAATTTAGTTTGTTTTTCCCCGGCGCTAACCGATAAATCTTGCGTGAACGCAACTTGTTGGTTGATTTGGTGGCTGAAGTCTAGTTTAGCAATGCCGACTACTTGTGAGTCTGAATCAGCACCTTTAGTTACATAGTCGGTGTTTTGATAACCTAAGCCGACTTCACCATTCAGATTGGTCTGTTCGGTTTTATAAAGAGTTTTACCCAGACCTAGAGAGAAAGTGCTGTCTAATTCAATATCAGCGAATTTGTTCTTTTCAAATCGTGCACCAACAAAGCTATAGTAAGATTTGTCTTCCGAGTAATAACGGTTTCCTTGGATATTGACAATATAGCGTTCTTGAGTTTGAGTGCCGTTTTCTGATTTGTAATCGGCTTCAATTGCGGATTTGATTATATAGTTCTTTTGGGTGTAATTTAACTTTAAAGCACCGTATAAAGAGGTGTTTACGGTATTACCAGTACTATCGCTAAAGCCCAGTTCACCTGTTCCAGACAATCCATTCTTTGAGGTGTTCGTTGCAGAAAAAGCATTGACTGATACCAGTGATAATGCGATTAAAGTTGTGGTTGTAGAGGTTTTGGTAAACGTTTTGGGAAGCATGATGTAGTCCTAAGTGTATTGTTTTTGGTAACTCTTAAACGGAGCCTGAAATTTGGAAGTAGAGGATTCTAAAGGGAATTTTAATAAACGCAAGTGCTCTTCAAGGATTAATGCCGATATTGTCATTAATTTGATATCGGCAGAGATTTAAAATTTATTGGCAAAATACCGATGTACATATGCAATTAAGTATGCAACTTTGGTAAAATGCTCTGAATTGCATAACCCTCTATTTATAAGACGGACAAAAAATAATATGAAACTTGATTTTTTAGATTTTGAACAGCCTATTGCCGAATTAGAAGCCAAGATTGATGAACTTCGCCATTTAGATGGCGCAGATATGAATTTATTACAGGAAATCTCAGCTTTAGAAGCAAAGAGTAAAAATTTAACTGAGTCAATTTTCAAAAAATTGAGTGATGTTCAAATCGCTAAGGTGTCACGTCATCCACAACGCCCTTATGCATTGGACTATATTAAATCGATTTTTACGGATTTCAAAGAGTTGCATGGTGATCGTGCTTTTGCCGATGATGAAGCGATTGTTGCAGGTATTGCTCGATTAAATGGTCAATCAGTTATGGTTATCGCTCAAGAAAAAGGCCGTGACACCAAAGAGAAGATTCGTCGTAACTTTGGTATGCCACGTCCTGAGGGGTATCGTAAAGCGTTACGTTTGATGAAAATGGCTGAGCGTTTCCATATTCCTGTTGTTACGTTTATCGATACCCCAGGTGCGTATCCAGGTATCAACGCAGAAGAACGTGGTCAAAGTGAAGCGATTGCGAGAAACTTAATCGAGATGTCTGAGTTGAAAACGCCTATTATTTGTACCGTGATTGGTGAAGGTGGTTCTGGTGGGGCTTTGGCGATTGGTGTCGGTGATGTGACCATGATGATGCAATACAGCACTTATTCTGTTATTTCTCCAGAAGGTTGTGCTTCCATTCTATGGAAAAATGCAGCGAATGCACCCGATGCGGCTGAAGCGTTAGGGATTACTGCAACACGTTTGAAATCATTAGGATTGGTTGATGAAATCATTCCAGAACCATTGGGTGGAGCTCATCGAGATCATGAAGCGTCTGCTCAGAGTGTGAAAAATGCGTTAATCGCTCAGTTGAACGCATTGAAGGCCAAACCTATCGAAGAGTTGGTAGCAACAAGATATCAACGATATATGGGTTATGGGAATTTTGAATCAGCTTAATTCTCGCTCTGTTAAACACCTCTTTTCTTAGAGGTGTTTATGGGTGATTCCTTTATCTTTTCTAATAAAAACGCTCCTGTTCAGGAAGCGGTTCAATGCTTTTTATCCAGTATCAATCCTGATTCACAACTCTATTTAGCTTTTAGTGGCGGCTTGGATTCCAGTGTGTTACTGCATGCTTTAGCTGGTCAGAGGCAAGCCAAACATGGTTATGTTTCATTAACCGCCATTTATGTTAATCATGGTATTCAAAAAGATTCTTTGGCGTGGCGAGAACACTGCCGAGAGGTCTGTTCTTCATTGCAAGTGGAATTTATCTCTATCGATATCGAATTGGGTAGTTATAGTCGGGAAGGGTTAGAGTCTAAGGCGCGAAAGCTACGTTACCAAGCTTTTGAAAGTATCATTAAAAAAGCGAGTAAGCCGGATTCATATCTGCTTACCGGTCATCATCAAAGAGATCAGGCGGAAACGTTTTTACTTAACCTGTTTAGAGGCAGTGGGGTCAATGGTTTGGCGGCCATGCCCAAGGTAAAAATGGTGCAATCTGGAGATGTTTTTAAATATCAGCATATTCGGCCTTTATTGAATATACCCTATCGTTGCTTGCAAGATTATGCTGAATATTATCAGTTGAGGCATGTGGTTGATGAGAGTAATGCCGAAATACGTTTTAGGCGCAACTATGTTCGCCATAAACTATTACCGGAAATTGAATCGACTTGGCCTATAGCGCAGTCAACGCTTGCCAGTACCGCAATACATATGCAAGAGGCCTCAAAGTTGCTTGATAAATTGGCTGGTAACTCGTTAAAACAGCTTAAGTTCTCGAGCTGTTTTATTGAATTGGTCGATATTGAGGAGCTTGAATGGGTTGAACAAAAAAATATCATTCGTTTTTGGTTAAAGAGATACTGGCCGGGTGTTGTTTTAAATTCGGCGCACTATGAGTGGATTTTAGATGCCTTCCTCAATTTCACAAGCAGTCAGAATCAGAATTATGGTTATCAGCTCAGTAAAGGTGAGTTGAGGTTGTATAAAACTAGGTTGTACTATCTGGCTAACATGCCAAAACCATTTGAAAAAGAGTGTGAATTGGCCTCTATTGGGTTAGAGGGGGTTGCGGATGTTGATAGCGAAAGACAAGATGTGGTTGAAGCTTATAGCGAGTTATTTGTTTTCAAAAACAGTGGTTTATGTTCTTTTTCTAAAGTAAAGTTGCGCTCAATCAAAGCTGATGACCAGGTCAATAGGAAGCAATTGAAAAAGTTTTTTCAATCCAATGATATCCCCGTTTGGGAGCGTGAGTTTTGGCCTGTGATTGAGTTGGCTGATAAAACGGTTTTTGTGTTGGGTTGTGAACGATGTGCTGATGGTGATGCAGGTGGATTGAAACTTGAATCTTTGCAAAAGGATGCTGTGTTAGATAAAACAGAGCAAGTGGGGTTGAGCTATTGGCAGCGCATGAAATTGATGGGGATTTTATAAATCAAGGCAACGATTTTTATTCAAAATAATTTTGTGTTTATTTTTTGCATTTTTTAGCTTAAATAACCTCAACTAAGTCTTTTATAGTTAAATTAATTCATTGCTGAAAGTACTGCTATAAGCTATAATTCCCTTCCATTCTGATTACCCTCAATCGTAATTTCAAAACTTCTAAAAAGTGTGTGTTGATGACTAAATTTATATTTGTAACAGGTGGTGTAGTTTCTTCTTTAGGAAAGGGCATTGCAGCGGCATCTTTGGGTGCATTGTTAGAAGCTCGTGGCCTAAAGGTGAGCATGCTTAAGATGGATCCGTATATTAACGTTGATCCAGGGACTATGAGTCCGCTTCAACACGGTGAAGTTTTTGTCACGGACGATGGTGCCGAAACCGATTTAGATTTAGGTCACTATGAGCGCTTTGTTCAGCGCCATTTCACCCGCCGTAATAGTTTCTCTACTGGTCAGGTTTATGAGACGGTTATCCGTAATGAACGCCGTGGAGATTATTTAGGTGGAACCGTTCAGGTTATCCCTCATATTACGGATGAAATCAAAAAGCGTATTTTGAGTGCGGCTAAAGGTTTTGATGTGGCGCTGGTTGAAGTCGGTGGAACGGTAGGTGATATCGAATCTCTCCCTTTCTTGGAAGCGATTCGTCAATTAAGTATCGAAGTCGGGCGTGATAGAGCATTATTTATGCATTTGACTTTGTTACCGTATATCGCGGTTGCTGGTGAAGTTAAAACCAAGCCGACTCAACACTCTGTGAAAGAGTTACGTTCAATCGGGATTCAGCCAGACGTACTTATTTGCCGTTCTGAAATGGCGCTTGAAGAGAGTGAAAAACGCAAGATTGCCTTATTTACCAATGTTGAAGAAAAAGCGGTTATCAGCTCATTAGATGCGAACACCATCTATGCGGTGCCTCGTATGCTACATGAACAGGGGTTGGATGACCTTGTTGTCAAGCGTTTGGGGATTGATGCCAAGCCGGCTGATTTATCAGATTGGGATGACGTGGTTCAAGCACAGCTTAATCCGTCTAAAACCGTTGAAATCGCCATGGTTGGTAAATATGTCGATCTGACCGAGGCGTATAAGTCACTTATCGAATCCTTAATCCATGCGGGTATCCATACCAATACCCGTGTAAATATCGACTACATCGATTCTGAATCTTTAGAGACAGAAGGTTTAGGTGCTTTAAAAGATAAAGATGCAATTTTAGTACCAGGCGGTTTTGGTGAACGTGGTGTTGAGGGTAAGATTTTAGCCATTCAGCACGCACGTGAAAATAAAATCCCTTATTTAGGTATTTGCCTGGGTATGCAAATGGCCGTGGTTGAGTATGCTCGTAATGTCGCTGGATTGAAAGACGCGCATAGCAGCGAACTTAATCCTAATACTCCGCATCCTGTTGTCGCTTTGATTACTGAGTGGACGGATGAGAATGGTCATGTTGTTGAGCGTACCGAAGATGCCGATTTAGGTGGAACCATGCGTCTAGGTGGACAAAACTGTGTGCTTAAGGCCGGTTCTAAGTTGCGTGAAGTCTATGGCTCCGATGTGATTCGTGAGCGTCACCGTCACCGTTATGAAGTGAACGACGGTTATGTGGCTAAGCTTGAAGCGGCTGGGCTGGTTATTTCCGGGCGTTCTGAAGATGGTAACCTGGTTGAAACGGTTGAGGTTGCTGACCATCCATGGTTTGTGGCTTGCCAGTTCCATCCAGAGTTCACATCGACTCCAAGAAACGGACATCCTCTATTTACGGCGTTTGTAGAAGCGGCTAATGCCTACAAAGCAAAAGGTTAAAAAATGAAATTATGCGGCTTTGATGTTGGTATCGACCAACCTTTTTTCCTTATCGCGGGACCTTGTGTTATCGAGTCTGAACAGTTGGCTATTGATACTGCCGGACAACTGAAAGAGATTACTGATTCGCTAGGAATTCCGTTTATTTACAAATCCTCATACGATAAAGCCAATCGTTCTTCGACCAAAAGCTTTAGAGGTTTGGGTGTCGAGGAAGGGCTTCGTATTCTGCAAAAAGTAAAAGATGAAATCGGTGTGCCGGTTTTGACCGATGTGCATGAAGACACCCCTTTGGAAGAAGTCGCTTCAGTGGTTGATGTGATGCAGACGCCAGCATTCCTGGTACGCCAAACGAATTTTATTCAAAATGTATGTCGTCAAGGTATTCCTGTCAATATCAAAAAAGGGCAGTTTCAAGCGCCTTGGGATATGGATCAGGTTGTTGCAAAAGCGCATGAAGTCGGTAATGAGAATATCATGGTGTGTGACCGTGGTACCTCTTTCGGTTACAACACCTTGGTTTCTGATATGAGAGGATTGGCTTCTATGCGCTCAACAGGTTGTCCTGTTGTGTTTGATGCAACTCACTCTGTACAGCAGCCAGGCGGCCAAGGTACGACATCGGGTGGGCAGCGTGAAATGGTTCCAGTTTTAGCCAGAGCGGCCATTGCAGCCGGTGTATCTGGCGTGTTTATGGAAACGCATCCTGATCCTGAAAAAGCATTGAGCGATGGCCCTAATATGTGGCCACTAGGTAACTTAAAACCGTTGTTGGAAACGTTGAAGATGTTAGATGATGTCGTTAAAAAACAAGGTTTTATTGAAAATAGCTTACTAGGTAATTAAACGGTTTAGATGCAAGTTTGTCATTTGAACGTCATAATAGCTGTATAAAATAATCAAGATTAAAACAATTTTAAAAGAAGTAGGAAGGCAAAAAGAATGTCATTAATTAAAGATATTAAAGCACGTCAAGTAATTGATTCTCGTGGTAACCCAACTGTTGAAGCAGACGTCATTTTAGAAGACGGATCGATGGGGCGAGGTATTTCACCATCAGGAGCTTCTACCGGTTCTCGTGAAGCAATCGAATTGCGTGATGGCGATAAGTCTAAATTTGGTGGCAAAGGTGTGTTGACGGCAGTTAACAATATCAACACTGAGATTAAAGCGGCTTTAGTTGGGAAAGATGCAACAGACCAGGCTGCAATTGATAACATCATGATTGAACTTGATGGTACTCACAATAAGGCACGTTTAGGTGCAAACGCCATCCTTGCGGTTTCAATTGCGACTGCTCAAGCTGCCGCTAAGTCTAAAGGGTTACCTTTATACGCTTACCTAAAAACAGATACTTATAAGATGCCTGTGCCAATGATGAACATCATCAATGGTGGTGAGCACGCTGACAACTCTGTGGATTTCCAGGAATTCATGATTATGCCTGTTGGTGCGCCGACCATGTCTGAAGCGATTCGTTACGGTGCTGAAGTTTTCCACGCACTTAAAAAAGTATTGCACGACAAAGGCTATAACACTGCAGTTGGTGATGAAGGTGGATTTGCTCCAGACCTTAAGTCTAACGAGGAAGCAATCACTGTTATTTTAGAAGCAATCGAAATCGCTGGTTATAAAGCGGGTGAAGACATTATGATTGCAATGGATGCGGCTTCATCTGAACTATATAAAGACGGTATGTACACTTTAGGTTCGGAAAACAAAGTTCTGACTTCAAAAGAGATGGTGGATTTGTTGTCTAGCTGGGTGACTAAATACCCAATCATCTCAATCGAAGATGGTTTGGATGAGTCTGATTGGGATGGATTCAAGTACCAGACTGAAAAAGATGGTCACCGTCTACAGATTGTTGGTGATGACTTATTCGTAACCAACCCTAAAATCTTGGCTGAAGGGATTGAGAAAGGAATCGCTAATTCTATTCTTATCAAAATCAACCAAATCGGTACTTTGACAGAGACTTTTGAAGCTATTGCAATGGCTAAGAAAGCAGGTTATACCGCTGTGGTTTCTCACCGTTCAGGTGAGACAGAAGATACGGTAATCGCTGATATCGCGGTAGCGACAGGTTGTGGCCAGATTAAAACGGGTTCATTGTCTCGTACAGATCGTATCGCAAAATACAACCAGCTGATTCGTATTGAAGAAGCTTTAGGTGATGAGGCTATTTACCCAGGTAAAGATGCATTCTATAACCTTAAGTAATTACAAGTTACCAGGCCTGGCAATGTGAAAAAGCTTTATCTTGCATTAGCTGTCCTGATTGTGATTTTACAAGCTCGCTTATTGTCCTCCGAAGGAGGGCTTGGCGAGCTTTTTTCGTTACAGGAACAGCTGAAAACCCTTGAAACTTCACTCGAAGAGCAGCGTCTGGTTAATGCCAGATTAGCTGAAGAAATCAAATCCTTGCAAACGAATCCATCGGCAATTGAAACCCTGGCTAGGCAAAATTTAGGTATGGTCAAAAAGGATGAGGTGTTTGTACAGGTGATTGAGTTGAAGTCAGAGGAGTCATCTCTACATAAGACGGAAGATAGTGCAATTTCGGAGCAAGCGGGGCAATAAAACCATTTTAAAGCAAGTCTCTTTTGAATGGTTTCAATATTTCTTTCTAAGTGGTTGATTTTATTGGTTGTTGTTTGATATGTGGTTATAGGATTTTAGCTTGTTTTTTTGTTTAGTGGGCTCTTAAAAAGATATTGACGGCGCCTGAACCGCCATCTTTTTCAGGTGTGCTGCTAAAAGCAATTACGCCATCAATTTGTCTTAATAACTGATTGACTAAATTCTTCAAAACAGGAAATTCGTCCTCTGAGTTATAACCTTTGCCGTGGATGATGCGGATGAAACGATATTTGTCTTGGTAGCACTGACTAACAAATTCAATGGTCTTCTGTTCGGCATTGTCTTGGGTGAGTCCATGCAGGTCCAATATCGCTTGAACGCTGAAATCACCTTTTTTAAGTTTAGATAATTCCTGTAAACGTATGCCTTTCTGGTGGTACAGCAATTTTTCAAAAGCGCCAACTTTGGCAATATGTAATTCTTTATTGCTGGCTATAGCAGACGCTCTGTTCAACTGCTTTTGGGCTTTACGTTTGACCTTTTTTAACACTTCTTTTTGTGCTTGGTTAACCTTCTTGGGGTTGTATTCGGCACGCTTTTCAGTCGTGTTCAAAGGGGTAACACCTTGCATTGCTTCAAGAAATAGCGATTTATCTTCTGTTGGCATGTTTGTAACTATATAATCCGTGTGGTCAATTAGCTATTAATTATAGAGAAAAACAATTTTTAGGATAGGCAAATATAGTGTTTCGCTTTTTAAATCCAGATTTCATTTTTTCTCTAGTTTGCTTAAGGCCGTATTTTGTAAACCAGGTAAATATATATTTTTAAGGTATTTTCAGAATGAAAATTTTGCTCTCTAACGATGACGGTTATTTTGCACCAGGCATTCAAACGGTGTTTCAAAGCCTGCGTGAAAATATTGAATTTTCCCGTTTAGATATCATGGCACCAGAACGTAACCGTAGTGCAGCGAGTAACTCCTTAACTTTGCTTGAACCTTTACGAATGAACCTGCATACCAATCTCAGTGATGACCCACGTTGTCATGTTTACAGTGTGAACGGTACTCCGACCGACTGTGTTCATTTGGGGATGAATGGTGGTTTGGATTATCAACCGGATATTGTGCTTTCTGGGATTAATGCGGGAGCCAATATGGGGGATGACGTGCTTTATTCCGGGACAGTCGCCGCGGCCACCGAAGGGCGTTTTTTAGGTAAACCTTCAATTGCAATCTCCCTCTGTGGCGATCAATTTTTTGAAACCGCCGCCAACGTATTATTGACGTTTTTGAATGATTTACCCTCTTTAGCACTTTCAAAAGATACCATTATCAATATCAATGTGCCTGATGTACCTCCTGCCGAATTGAAAGGCATCAAGGTGACTCGTTTAGGACGCCGTCACATCTCCGAACCGGTGGTCAAGCAAAATGACCCAAGGGGATTGCCGATTTATTGGATAGGGCCAGCAGGTGAGGCGGCAGAAGCCGGTGAAGGGACGGACTTTTATGCGGTTGAGCAAGGGTATGCTTCAATTACACCGTTAAAAATAGACTTAACCCATTATGAGATGATGGCTACTTTACAAGAGTGGGAAAGGGGCTTGGCAATTTAAACGATACCTAAACCTGGATTTGGATCAATGGGTAATTAATTCACTTTACTTTTACTCGGCCTTATCTTAATCAATAACGCTAATAAATATGAAACGACTATATGCAATATCCTAATGCCGCTTTTGAAAAACACCAAGGTTTGGGCATGACTTCACAAAGAACTCGCAATCGATTGGTCGATCGGCTGGTTGAGAAAGGGGTGAGTAGCTCGAATGTGCTTGAAGTGATGCGTATTGTGCCACGACATCTGTTTTTGGATGAAGCGATGGCTTCGCGATCTTATGAAGATACCGCTTTGCCGATAGGCTATGGCCAAACCATCTCCCAGCCTTGGGTGGTTGCCAAGATGACTCAGTGGTTATTGGATACCTCTCAGCCAATCAATCGAGTGCTTGAGATTGGAACAGGTTCGGGTTATCAAACCGCTATTTTGTCTTTGCTGGTGGATGAGGTTTTTAGTGTTGAACGTATTCAACCCTTGTCTGAACGCGCCATGGGGGTTTTGCAGACTTTAGAGTTGGATAATATTCAATTCTCATTAAGCGATGGTCATTGGGGTTGGCCTGATAAAGCGCCATTTGATGCCATTATTTCGGCTGCTTCTCCAGCGGAGCTTCCTCAAGAATTGATTAACCAGTTAAAGATGGGGGGTCGCTTGGTTATGCCGATTGGTGAAACGAAACAGTTGCTTTATGGATTTGAAAAAACGCCGAACGGGATAATTGAAACCTGTTTAGGAGAGGTCATGTTTGTACCGATGAAAGAGGGAATTGAGGCTTGAAGATTTTTACAACATTGTACGATAAAGCTTTGCAATGGTCTAAGCATGAAAAAGCCCCTATTTATCTAGGTGGATTAAGTTTTGCAGAGTCATCGTTTTTTCCAATTCCACCGGATGTCATGTTGATGCCAATGAGTTTGGCTCAACCTCAAAAAGCATTCTATTATGCCTGGTTAACCACCATCTTTTCCATCTTAGGCGGCGTTCTCGGTTATGCCATCGGTTACTGGGCGATGGATTTATTGATGCCATCTATTGAAGCCTTAGGGTATCAAGATAAAATCATCCAAATCAATCAGTGGTTTTCAGAGTATGGGGTATGGATCGTGTTCATCGCCGGTTTCAGTCCTGTTCCCTATAAACTATTCACCATCACTGCTGGTGCCAGTGCAATGGCTTTTGTGCCATTTGTTATCGCTTCTTTTATTGGTAGGGGGGCTAGGTTTTTCTTGGTTGCCGGATTGATGCGTTGGGGCGGTGAAAAAATGGAAACAACCGTCAGGAAATGGGTTGACTGGATTGGTTGGGGCTTAGTAGTATTAGTCCTGATTTATATCGGCTTTAAAATGCTCTCTAACCACTAATACAATTAATAAAAGAATCACAAGACTATGAATTTATATAAGCAACCTGTTTTAAAACTCACCACTTTATTGACAGCGAGCTTAATGATGGCATCTTGTTCCTCACCTACGAAATATGAGCCAAGGCATTCAACGGCGGGTGAAAAACAGACCCAGAGGTTGCAAAATACACACTCTTGCCATTCACCATATCGAGTTGTTTCAGGTGATACTTTGAGCGGTATCGCTGTTAAATGCGATTCCACTATTGCCGCTATCGCAAAAAACAATGAGTTACTTCCGCCTTATATTATCTATGTAAATCAAGAGCTTGTTTTGCCGATTAATGAAGAGGGTGTACCAGCAGAGACAGCAGTAGTAAGTGCTGATACACATTCTTCAAAAGAGATTGAAAAGAGCAAACAGCTTAATGAGGCACTTACACCCAAATCCGTAATCGTTAAGGAAAGCCCCTCTTCAAGACCTAAGGTTGTGGAGAAAGAAACCACGGCTACCGCGATAGTTCGTAATGAACCTCAAACAGCAAAAAAAACCTCGTCTAATAAGAACCGTTCCTGGATTTGGCCAATGCACAAAGGTTTGGCCTATAAATATTTAAGAGATAACGCCGGTCTGTCCATTTTAGAAATTTACGGTGTGCCAGGTCAAAAAATCAAGGCGGTTGCTCCTGGTAAGGTCGTTTATTCAGGGAATGGTATTATCAATTATGGTTGGATGCTGGTGATTAAGCATGATAATGATTACATGTCTATTTACGCCCATAACAGCGCATTGCTTGTGAAAGAAGGGGATTATGTCGAATCTGGTCAGGAGGTTGCTCTGATGGGAGCAACCGGGAATACAAAACGTCCTAAACTTTATTTAGAAGCGCGTTATCAAGGTCGTAAAGTCGATATCAAGAAGGTCTTGAAGTACAAGTAGTTTTTTGAATAAGGGGTGGTTTGTTATTCTACAAGTCAGTTCTTTTAAAATTGAAAGCGACCAGGCCTGGTCGCTTTTTTATTTGCAGAGAATCAGTCTGCTTCAGCATCCATGATCAAAGCTAAAACAATATCCCTGTCTTCGGTAGTTAAGACGTTGTAAGTTCTGCAGGCAGCGTCATTTGCCATAACTTCCAAACCCACACCTTGTGCGGCGCAGTAAGCGAAAAACAACGGTTCAGGAAAAGTCTGGGTTTCACCTGTCCCTAAAATAATCACTTCGGGTTTTTCGGCCAAAAGTTCATCCATCAAATCCGTATTCAATGCTGATATGGCTGGGCACTGCCAGTCATCTTTATAGCTTTTTTGAGTGATATAACAGCTGGAGTTAAATTCGAGGTTGTTTACCTTTACCATGCCAGGTTGATACTTTTTTACAGCATATACATTTGAGTCGCGATGTTCGGTAAATTTCATGGTGAATTCTCTGTTTTTAATCGTGTTTAAGCTTGAGTCTAATCGGTTTGCCATTCATTTTTGGCCGATTGATTATAGTGAATTGTAAGCTTATTTTGAGTTGAAAATGCATTGATTGAGTAAATCAGGTTGAATCTCGGCAGGATTTTGTAGAATGCGGCAGCTTTTGAGTGCTGTTCGAATGTGTGCAAATTCCCTAAAAATGGTGATTTAGACGTTATTTTCAATTGACGAAAAAACTGGATGCTGTATCATTATTCCTTTATTTATTTTCCCTCTCAGCAACATAAAGATATGCGCTATTTGATACCTTTTAAAGCCGATTTACAGCTTAAAAATCAATAGCTTCCGAAACTGAGACCCTTGATAGAAGGCATACTTTCGTGGCAGACGATTTTCAAAGAATAAACAGACTTCCTCCTTATGTTTTTAATATTGTTGGTGAGCTTAAAGCAGAAGCACGCCGCAGAGGTGAAGATATTATCGATTTCGGTATGGGAAATCCTGACCAGGACACACCCAAGCATATCGTTGATAAACTTATTGAAGTAGTGCAGAGAGAAGGGACTCACCGTTACTCTGTATCTCAAGGGATTCCCCGTTTACGTAAAGCTATTTGTAACTGGTATAAAACCAAGTTTGATGTTGAGTTGGACTATGAGACCGAGGCCGTTGTCACTATCGGCTCTAAAGAAGGTCTGGCTCACTTAGCTTTGGCTACAGTCGATAAAGGTGATACGGTTCTAGTTCCTAACCCGGCTTATCCGATTCATCCATATGGTTTCGTGATTGCCGGTGCGGATATCCGTCACGTGAAATTAACGCCGGATGTCGACTTTTTTGAAGAGTTGGAAAAAGCGATCAAAGAGTCTTGGCCAAAGCCTAAAATGCTGGTTTTAAACTTTCCTGGTAACCCAACAACCCAAACGGTTGATTTAGAGTTTTTTGAAAAAGTCGTTGCGATTGCCAAAGAACATAAGATTTGGGTCATTCACGATTTAGCTTATGCCGATATCGCTTTTGACGGTTATGTTGCTCCATCGATCATGCAGGTAGAGGGCGCTAAAGAGATTGCAGTTGAATTCTATACCTTATCGAAAAGTTACAATATGCCAGGTTGGCGTGTTGGCTTCATGGTGGGGAATCCAACCTTGGTGAATGCCTTGAAGCGTATGAAGTCGTATTTGGATTACGGAACCTTCACGCCTATTCAAGTTGCGGCGATCACCGCTCTTGAAGGCCCGCAAGAGTGTGTGCAAGAAATCTCGGACATGTATAAAGCACGTCGTGATGTGTTGTGCCAGGGCTTGAATTCGATTGGTTGGCCGGTAGAGCCACCTAAAGCGACCATGTTTGTCTGGGCGCCGATTCCTGAAGAGTACAAGGCGATGGGTTCAATCGAATTCTCTAAAAAGCTATTGACGGAAGCGAAAGTGGCCGTGTCACCAGGTATTGGTTTTGGTGATTATGGAGATGACCATGTGCGTTTTGGTTTGATTGAAAACGAACATCGTACTCGTCAAGCCATTCGTGGTATTCGTGATATGTTCCGCAAAGACGGTTTGATCAAGCAAGACTAAATCTCATTACAAATTAGAATTAAAGCAATAATAGGAAAAAAGAATGAAAACAATCAAAGTTGGGCTGTTAGGATTAGGAACTGTAGGTGGTGGAACGGTTGATATTCTGCAAAACACCATGCCAGAAATCCAGCGTCGCTTAGGCCAGTCGATTGAGATTGTCATCATTGCTGTAAGGGATTTGAATCGCCCACGAAGTGTAGATACAGCCGGTATTGCATTAACGGACAATACGTTTGATGTTGTCAATCATCCAGAAGTGGATATCGTGGTTGAATTAATGGGGGGTACAGGGCTTGCAAAGGAACTGCTTGAAACCGCCATTAAAAATGGTAAACACATTGTAACGGCTAATAAAGCGTTAATAGCAGAGCATGGTAATAGTCTGTTTGCACTGGCAAGAGAAAATAATGTGATTGTCAGCTACGAGGCCGCTGTTGCGGGCGGGATTCCTGTTATCAAGGCGATGCGTGAAGGGCTTGCTGCCAATAAGATTGAATGGGTTGCGGGTATCATCAATGGTACTGGTAACTACATTCTGACTGAGATGAAAAAGCCGGGAGCTGATTTTGCCAAGGTATTAAAAGTCGCTCAAGAGTTAGGTTATGCAGAAGCCGATCCAACTTTTGATGTTGAAGGGATTGATGCCGCTCATAAATTGACGATTTTAGCTTCGATTGCCTTTGGTATCGAATTGCAATTCAACAAAGTATATACCGAAGGAATCAGTAAGGTGTCTGCAGACGATATCCGTTTTGCACAACAACTGGGTTATGAAATCAAACATCTTGGCGTCGCAAGTCGTGCCGAAAATGGTTATTCATTACGTGTACACCCAACTTTGGTGCCAAAAGAGGTTTTGATCGCCAATGTGAATGGTGTCATGAATGCGGTTATGGCAAAAGGAAATCACGTTGGGCCAACCATGTATTACGGTCCAGGTGCCGGTGCTGGCCCAACGGCCAGTTCGGTTGTGGCGGATATTATCGACATCATCCGTTGGAAAGACCAGCCGAAAGCCGATCAAGTACCGGCTCTTGGTTTTGCTGCGGATCAACTTGAGTCAGCGCCAGTCGTCTCTATTGATGAAATCGAATGCTGTTACTACATTCGCTGCTTAGTCAAAGATCAAAAGGGCGTATTGTCAAAAGTTTCAGCGGTATTTGCGGAATCAGATATCAGTATCGAGAATGTGCATCAAGAACCTTCTAGTGAAAAAGCGGACGATGCGAAATTAGTGTTAATCACCAATAAGGTTAAAGAGTCGAGCATCAACCAGGCTTTGGCTTCACTCGCCGAGTTAGATGCGATTGATGGTGATATCATGCGTATTCGTATCGAAACCTTGGGTTAATTGTGTAAGTTGGTTTTGATCGATTGATTTTCACAAGTTCATTTTCTTGAATTAATTTCAATAGATTAATTTCAATAGATTAATGCCAAGGATTAGCAAGTTAGCTGAATTAGTATGTTGATAAAGTCGGGCTTGCCCGGCTTTTTTATTGGATTAGCGCTTATATGATGTAAGGCGCGGGAGTTGATGTTTTGTCACAAGCGGTTACTTTATGGATACCAGGTTTACTCGATGCTTTGAGGGTTAAAGAGGCACAAGCCTCTTTAAAAGACCTAAAGCTGCCGGCACTGCAGACATTGCTGGCTAAAGCGGATAAGTTCGCCGTCAAGCCACAAAGTTTTTATGAGCAAGCCAGTTTTTTGTTTCATCAACCTGGTTGCTTGCCAATTGCTGTAACCAAGGCCAGTGCGGAACTCGATGAGTTCAATCCCAATCATTTCTGGCTTAGTGTTGACCCGGTGCAAATGATTCCTGACAGGGATACCTTGGTCTTGGTTCCTGGCAAAGCTTTGCAGATTACAGAGCAAGAATCAAAAGCTCTCTTGCAAAAATTTAATGCACATTTTGCAGAAGACAAGGTTGAGCTAATTTGGGCGAGTAGCCAGCACTGGTATCTATCGATTGTACAACCGGTTGATATTCAAACGACCGATATTGAAAAACTGGCTTATCAATCGGTTAATGCGTTTTACCCCAAAGGCAATGCCGCGCAGTATTGGCGTCAACTTTTAAATGAAACGCAAATGCTGTTTTATACCCATCCGGTCAATGAAGCCCGTAGAGAACAAGGCTGGCCGGAAATCAACAGTGTCTGGGTTTGGGGTGAGGGAAAAATAGAGGCTGATAAACTGCTAATCAGAACCGATGCGTCCATTCATTCAAATCATGCATACTTGCAGGGCATGGCTAACTTAACGCAATCCCATTATTGTGCCGAACCGGAAAGCTACCAGGCCTGGTTAAATCAGATTGCAGGTTTTTCCGACCCTGGCAATGGAGAAATAGATAAACATTTTATCTGCTTGGATAGTGTTGCGGATAAGTTGGATAATCTGCAGTTGGATGAGTGGCTTACGCTTTTACAGCAGTTGGAAGAAAATTGGTTTGCACCATTGCTGCAAGCGCTCAAAAGGGATGAGATCGATTCATTGCTGTTGGATTTGGGTCAAGAATATCGTGCCCATTTAAAACCGTCACATCTGAACCGGTTTTGGCGTTTTAAAAAACCGCTGAACAGCCTTTAACTTTGACGCTGTAAGCGGAAGAATATTGCATTTTCCAGTGTGTATTTAATCAGAATCTACCAAAAACCAGCGGATATTTCTGTATAATTCGCGCTAATTAAATTATTAAAATCAATCAAATAGGTTTGTTATGAATTTTATTGAAACTCGTGGTAATGATGGTCAAAGACCTGCTTCAATTACCTTTGCTCAGGCAATTTTAAGTCCAATGTCTTCTTTTGGAGGGATTTACTCTCCAGAGAGTCTTCCTGTATTTGATGCGGGTTTCATTAAATCTCATATTGATTCCGATTATAAAACCGTTGCTAAATCGATTTTAGCGCTATTTGACGTCGATATCGATGAGGCGGTGATTGATGAGGCTTTAAATCTTTACGATAAGTTTGATGATCCTAAAAACCCTGTGCCGGTAGTCAAAGTGTATGACGATCTATATGTCAGTGAGCTATATCATGGGCCAACTCGTGCCTTTAAAGACATGGCATTACAACCATTCGGCTCGGTTTTATCGGCGATTGCGGAACAGCGTGATGAAAAATACCTTATCTTAGCGGCGACCAGTGGTGACACCGGTCCGGCGGCATTGGAAACCTTTAAGAACCGTAAGAATGTGCAAGTGGCATGTTTATATCCTGATGGCGGTACTTCGGATGTTCAGCGCTTGCAGATGGTGACTGAAGATGCGCCTAACCTGAAAGTAATCGGGATTCATGGCGATTTTGACGATGCACAATCTGCATTGAAAATGTTGTTAACGTCTCCGGCTTTTGAAGCGTCTTTAAAAGAACATAAAATCTCTTTGTCAGCCGCCAACTCGGTGAATTTTGGCCGCATTATCTTCCAAACAATCTATCACGTTTACAGCTATTTAGAATTGGTCCGTCAAGGTGCGATTGAGTTGGGTGATGAAGTTTACCTAAACGTACCAAGCGGAAACTTTGGTAATGCCTTAGGCGGTTACTATGCTTATAAAATGGGCTTGCCGGTCAAGCAAATCCATATCGCCTCAAACAACAATAATGTGTTGACTAAGTTCATCACCACTGGAGAGTACGATTTACGTGGTGCTTCGGTCATCCCGACCACTTCTCCGGCAATGGATATTTTGAAGTCTTCAAATATCGAGCGAATTTTATTTGATCTGTTTGGTGCTGAGCGTACTAAAGAGTTGATGTTGCAATTGGATAATGACAAATTCTACAAATTGACCGCAGCAGAGTTGGCAGAAGTGCAGTCTATTTTCGCGGCAGACTTCTGTACCGATGAAGAGGGCTTAAACTATATTAAGCAGGCATTCTCGGTTGGTTATCTGATGTGTCCGCATACCGCAACTTGCTTTAAGGCTTATGATACCTGTCGTAAAGATAAGTCTATCAAAACCATTGCTTATGCAACGGCTGAGTGGACCAAGTTCTCACCGATTGTCTCTTACGCATTAACCGGTGAAAAGGTCGAGAAGGATATCGATGCGCTGAAAATGATTGCCGACAAGGCGCAGGTAGCCATGCCAGTACAGATTGCCGAACTGTTTGATAAGCCTATTTCGCAAGCGACAGTAATCGATAAAACCGATATTGAAAAAGAGATTTTAGGTTTTTTGAGTTAATCTAATCTTCTCTAAATTTTAAAATCATTTGCAATAAAAAACCGGATGAACTTAACTGTTCAATCCGGTTTTTTTTATCTCTTGCCATCGGTTTTTAAAAAGCCACCAGGCCCTGGTGATTTAAAATTAAGTGTCTATAAATCGTAAACTACTCGATGCTCGTCATTGCGCTGATGCGTAATTGCAACGATGTTCTGCCGGCAAAGTTGTTTAAAGCAGGTTGATAGGCACAAACCACCACTTCGCCAGTAACAAACGGCGTAGGGTCGTTTTCACTTTGCTTTGCGTTAAAGTAAATCGCTTGAAATACCGTACCGCTAGGAGTTTTTAATTTACAGGATAAATGCGTTTTTTGTTGGCCAACTTCTCTAATCTGCACAATGGTAAATTCACCAGAAAACATTGGCTTAGGCCATTCTCTTCCAAAGGGTTCAAGGGCATTGATTTCGTCAATGAGATTAGGAGTGAGTAACCAGTCATCTAATTCACCATCGGTTTCAATTATTGGCACAGGGGCGCTGTCACCGAGTTGTAATTGAATCGCTTGCTCAAATAAATGGCTAAATTCATCATAAAACTCAAGCGGTATCATGCAGCCTGCCGCACCTTTATGGCCACCCATGGATAGGAATAAGTCGTTTTTTTGTTCAGACATCCACTGAAAAGCTTCGCGTAAATCAATGTCCGGCACGATGCCGCGGGCACTACCCGCTAAGGTGCCGTCCTCCAAATCGGTCATCGCTACCGTTGGAACACCATATTGTTCACCAATTCGAGAAGCGATGATTCCTTGGATCCCGGCATTGCCATTGAGTTTCAAAGTCATGGAATAGGTCGTGTCGGTATATCTCTGTTGAGCTTGCTGGTGTGCCTGCTGAAGCATGATCTCTTGTTGGGCGCGGCGGTTTTGATTGTCTTCATCAAGCTGTTGTAAATAGCTCATGGCGTCATTGACATTGCCAGCGGTTAGAAACTTAAAGGCGGTGGTGACATCACTTACACGACTTGCGGCATTGATTCTGGTGGCAACTTGAAAGCCCAGAAATTCTGCATCAAATGGCATCCCTTGGTTGTCATTCAGTTGACGTAAAGCTTGCCAAGCTGGGGATTGGAACAGGTTGATCAATTGTAAACCGGCATACACAATGGCGCGGTTATTCGGGCTTTTCAGGCTCACACTGTCCGCCACCGTGCCTAAAGCGACATTTAAAGCCAAATACTTTAAAGACGGGCTGTCTTTTTCTAGTAGGCCTTGTTTGATTAAAGTTTGGCGGACTTGGGTCATGACCAGGAAAATGACAAAACAACCGGCAATGGTCTTATCGTATTCACAGCCGGATTGTTGTGGGTTGACCGTGCAGATGGCACTTTGAGGTACTCCACTTACCGGGATTTGGTGGTGGTCGGTGACACAAACATCGATGCCATGCGATTTTAAAACGGCAATCCGATCTTCATCACTTGAGCCTTGGTCTGCGGAGATAACCAAATCGATGGGTTGCTCGATTGACAAAATACGCTTGACCACATCATCGGTAATGCCGTAACCGGTTTTACGGTCACCAATTACATGGACAATGCGGGATTTTGCAACATTGAAATAATCACATAACGCGGTTGTCGCAACCCAGGCAGAGGTCACACCATCAGTGTCATAATCGGTCGCGAGTACTATCGCACCATCTGACTGAATGGCTTTGACAATGATTTGTGCCGCCTCTTCAATATTTTTTAAGGCAGAGGGATGCTGTATGTGTTTTAATTTTGGAAAAACAATTTCATCCAGTTGCTCGGTTTGATCCGTTCTATTGGCAACTAAGCGTGCTTGAAAGTCGCTTAATCCTAGTTGTTTAGCGGTGTCATAAACTTCTTGTGAAGGGGTTCGGTGAACGATTTTAGGGTGTTTTATCATACGAGGATTTTAACAGAATGCAGGACTGTATTGGAGTCTATCTACATGGGTTTTTAAGTAGCGGTAACAGCGAAAAGGGTCAGTGGTTAAAAGCGAAAGTGCAGCAAGAGCATTTACTTGGCAATACACCGGTTTTCAGCGAGATTTACACACCGACCTATCCCATAAAATCACCTGAGGCCAGTGTGACAGAAATCGAACGTTGTTTGTTGAATGCACAGCAGAAATCGAACAATATCATTTTGTTAGGATCCTCTATGGGAGGGTTTTATGCCCAGTATTTCGGCCAGAAATATCATATTCCTTATATTATGATCAATCCTGCCTTGAATCCGACACCCATTTTTAAACAAAGTTTAGGTTGTCATACCAATCCGGCTACGGGTGAATCCTTCTGTATTGATGAAGAGTACATCAACGCATTACAAATTTATGCGGTTAAAGAACTCAATCAGGATATTGCTGCATTGATGCTCTTGGATACCGATGATGAAGTGGTTGATGTCGACTTGGCATTACAACAATATGGGCAAAAAGAAAACCAGGGTAGTGGTTCCCGCTTCAAATCGGTGATTTTTTCTGGAGGAGACCATCGATTCATACATATGCCACAGGCCTGGGAAGATATACAATCTTTTGTCAAAGGGTGCTGAATATCAATTTTCAAATTACAATTATGGAGCCATCATGAGTATTGAAACCTTAATGATCGGAGCAGGGTGCTTCTGGGGTGTTGAGCTGGATTTTTCCCAACAACAGGGTGTCATTGACACGGCGGTGGGTTATGCCGGCGGTCATACCGATTCACCGACTTATGAGGAGGTTTGCCGCAAAGAGACTATGCATGCTGAAGTGGTTTTAATGCATTTCGATAATCAAAAGACGACGAGACAAATCTTGCTCAATCACTTTTTTGCGATGCATAACCCAACTACCTTGAACCAACAAGGGCCTGACCGAGGAACACAATATCGTTCGGTGATTTTTTATGACAACCAAGCTGAAAAGGATTTAGCGGAGTTGGTGATGAGTCAGCAACAAGCTGGTTTTAGTCAGCCAATTGTGACCACTTTGGAGCCTATGGCCAAGTTTTGGCGGGCGGAAGAATACCATCAGCAGTACTTTAAAAAGCGGGGGATTTCCCAAGGTTGCCATTAAAAGATTATCTTAAGATAGGTCATGATTAAGGTGTCTTGATTGAATGCACACCAATCGCATAGCAATCCAGTTAGCGGGCTTGTTCGAAAAGCACTTGCCGTTGTCGTCAAGCCCAACCGTCAAAGATTTTCCCCATCGATTCATCAAACAGTTTGTTTTCAACTTCAATGACTTTTGCAAGACTTTTAATCTGGTTTTCAGAGGTCTTGAGATCGATGATATTGGTTTCAAGAGATTCAGAAGCTACCATATTCAACGCCTCGTAATTGATCGCGTTAGTATTATCTGGCTGTTCAATTTGATAATTAGGTAAGCTACGATTAATCGATTGGCTCGTTTGTGCCAATTGCTCAAACCCTTGCTTGATTCCATTGGTTGCAATCGTGCTAGCTGTAAATGATGTCTTTGTTATATCCATAATCTTTTCATCGGTAATTGAGCTTCAAAATACCACCAGGCCTGGTGAATTTGGGAAGCAGTTATTTTAAGTTTTGACGTCCTTATCAACCGCATAGCGGTCGTGTGTTTTAAGGCGGTATTCAATATAAACATTCCCCAAACGTTCGCCGCCTTCACGGTCGACGGTAATCTGCATGGTTTCATCTTGCCAAATATAGCTTTGATAAGAGAGTGTTCCTCCCCATCCTTTGCGAATGCTTTCGCTGGGTTGGCCTAGGTCTTTGATTAATTTTAGAGCAACGTCTTTGGTTTGTATATCCGTTCTTTTATTGCTGTTTTCAATCGAGTAGGGGCGGTAAAGTCGTTTTACTGAAACAACATCACCGGCATGATTGTAATGAAAGGTCACGTAATAACTGTCTCTGATAGATGATTTAGGGAAAAACTTGTCTATATTGCGTTGTCTAATGGTGGTGCTGGCTTGTTTGAAACCGCCAATATCCCATAGATGGGTGCGGACCGTATTTAAATTGGCATCAATGAGCTTAAGACCTAAAAACTTGACCTCTTTGAGCGGCTTGGTCGAATTCGCTGTTTGAGCATTTTCGCCAGACTCTGCAAAGGCTTGTGTCGATAGTATGATGCTTAAAAAAGCAATTAGTGGGCGGTTAAAACGAGTTAGCTGTCGCATAGGTTTTTCCAAAGCTGGGCAAGAAAACAAATATTGAGTTATCTAATATATCGGCAATTTCAAGAATTCTTGAATAGAATCTTTTGGAAAAACACGGCGCATATCTTTGACTTTAAGCTGTAAAGCATTCTCATGACGTAAAGGGAGTTCGATATGTTTGAGTTGATTGTACATCACCTCAGCACTGGCATCGGAAGGGTTGTTATTGAGTTGTTGTCGTAACTGAATAGATTGCTCGGCCGTTTCGCTGGTAGTTTTAAGGGAAAATAAATAGCTCTCTGCAGACAATGACTCAGCCACCTGATAGATGGCTTGACGATGAGAGTATTTTAAGAAGGTGGCATCCAGTATGACATTAAATCCAAGTTGTAAGCAGATGGCGCTGTAATCCGCCAATGCTTGGTAAGTCTTCTGATTCATTTCAGCAGAGTAGAGTCGTTTTTGTTCTGGGCCCGCCACACGTTCTTGGGGGTCAATTCCAAAGATGGTTTTACGAATCCGGTCCGAACTCAAGATAATGGCATTAAATCCGTCAAGCCCTTCTAATAGTTGGTTTGCAAAATGGCTTTTACCAGAACCCGAAACACCCTGTAATAAAATACACTTAGCTGTTTTTGGAATCACGGTATAGGCAGTCGCTTGTTGAATGTAGTTTAGTGCGGTTTGCTCTATATGCTTTTGTTCTAAGCTTTTTGCAGGAAGCTGCTCTGCCCGCAAAGCGGTGATTTTAGCTCTTACCATGGTGCGATACACTCGGTAAAAATTCAATAAAAACAATCCATTATAGTCAAGTGTTTGACTGAGGTATTGGGAGAGAATCTTGTAACTGGTTGCATATTGTTTTCTATAATCAAGGTCGATTAACAGAAAGGCCAAATCGCTAATCACGTCTATCCAACGAAAGTATTCATTGAATTCAATACCATCAAACAACACCGGCTGATTGTCGATCAAGGTGATGTTATCGAGGTGTAGATCTCCATGACACGCTCTAACAAAGCCTTGTTGTTTACGTTCTTTGAGTTGGTTTTGATGGATTGCAAATTGTTGGTTTGTCCAATTCTGCAACGCTGCTAATTGTTGTTCGATTCCATCTTCTTTGAAATATGCCTGCAAAGAAGGAAAATTATCCAACATCGGCTGTAATTGAATAAGCGGGTCGCCATATTCTTCAGATAACTCAACCGCTTGCGCGGATTTGTGAAATCGAGCAATCTGCTGGGTCAAAGCAGAAATCATCTGGTCATCCAAACAGCCGTCATTCAGCAGACGACCCAATACATTATTGGGGTTGAATTGCTTCATTTTGACTAGGTAGTCAATAGCGTTACGGTCTGTATCATTTGTGGCTGGAAATAGGCAATCGCTGTTTTCTTCAATCGGTAAGATGGTGTAACCGTTAGCCTGTTTAACAATTTTATCTACTCCTAGATAGAGTTGTGGAGCAGTCCGTCGGTTTAAAGAGAGTTCAAGCTTACAAAATTGTTTGCGACGCTCAATGGTGGAGAAGTTCAAAAACCCGAAATCAACCGGTTTTTTTAATTTATAGGCGTATTGTCCGGTTAAAAACACAATAGAAATATGGGTTTCAATCGTTGTGATAACTTCAACAGGATGAGGGTAGGTTTCTGGATTGAGCAGGGTGTCAATAAGGTCAGCTGTATTCAATACAATGAACTCTTTTTATGGAACCTTTGTATAAGACTAATAAAATAAGGCTCAGAAAATAAAGTTAAGAAAAATCAACTCAAAAGATTTAACCTTACTTTCTTATTTGGCAGTGATTGTACAAAGATGATTCAACAAGGGGTGATAAAAATAATGGGCAATAAAATTGCCCATTTAATATCGACCATAACAGGTTAATAATGCTTTATTTAAAAGATTTAAGCTTACAAAAACATAGGCTTAAATCGTAATCTGTCATTTGAGGTTAAGCGACACCTTGTTTTTCACGAATTTCTTGTTTGCGCTTCATCTCAACGGTCAGGTCAGCGGTTGGACGAGCTTCCATTCGTCCTAAGCCAATCTCTTCGCCACTCATTTTGCAGTAACCGTATTCACCAGATTCGATGTCTCTTAAGGATTTATCGATTTTTGCAATAAGTTTACGCTCACGATCACGCGTACGAAGCTCTAAAGCAAACTCTTCCTCTTGAGACGCTCTATCATTCGGGTCAGCAGGGGTGTCAGAATCTTTTTTAAGGTGAGATACTGTGCTGTTTGCTTCTTCAATTAATTGAGTTTTCCATGCCAGCAATTTACCTTTGAAATGCTCAAGCATTTGAGGGCTCATATACTCTTCGCCTTCTTTAGGCTGATAAGCCGGATAGTTTTCAATAAAGTCGATATTGTTTTCCATTTTCTCTCTCCTATATCTACGACACCGAAAATATTTTTTGTAGTGTTTTGAAAAGTGCCGTTTTCTTTAACCGTGTTTTATATCAGTTTTAAACTCTTTCAACAAGCAAATTTTAGTCAACCAATATAAGAAAACTTTAATGATTGTTATAGTTGTTATAACTGATTTGACTTGAAATTGCGCCATGAATCAAGCAGAATCTGTCCTCAGTTTAGTTAAGCCACCTTTACAATGCCTGCAATTTTAACCCATCGGTTAAGCTCAAGCATTTAAGGCTAGCAAATTTATATTATAGAAGAGAGTGAATCATGGCTACATTACAAGCATTATTATTTGACGTTGACGGTACCTTAGCGGATACCGAACGTGATGGACACCGCCCAGCATTTAACATGGCTTTTGAAGAAGCGGGGTTGGATTGGAACTGGGATGAAGCGCTGTATGGTGAGTTATTAGCGGTTACCGGTGGTAAAGAGCGCATTCGTTTTTATTTAGAAAAATTCAATACGACTTTTGAAAAGCCTGAAAACTTTGATGATTTTGTCAAGGGATTGCATGCGGCTAAGACTAAGTTCTATACTCAATTGATGGCGGAAGGTAAAATTCCATTGCGTCCAGGTGTTGAAAATTTAATCAATGAAGCTAGAGCTGCAAACATGCGTATGGCTGTGGTTACTACTACTACACCAGAAAACGTAACGGCTTTACTTGAGAACACTTTGGGTGCAGATTCAGAAAGTTGGTTTGAAGTCATTGCTGCCGGTGATATTGTGCCAGCCAAGAAACCGGCTCCCGATATTTATGACTGGGCTTTAGAGCAAATGAATTTAACGCCTGCCGATGCAATTGCGTTTGAAGATTCTTCGAATGGCATCCAGTCTTCAGTAGCGGCCAATTTAAAGACTATCATTACCATTAATGAATACACTAAGGAAGATGACTTTAGCGCGGCCGATTTAGTGTTAGATCAAATGGGTGAAGAATCCAATCCATTTACGGTGTTGGCAGGTGACGCTCATGGGCATGCTTTCCTGAGTTTGGATTTGGTTAAAAAAGTTCATGCCGCTTAACCATTGTTAATGGCTTAATCTGTCCAAACTTTTTAGTTTTGGCTTAAGGTTTTGATTTCAAGCTGTTGATTAGGTATTAAAAAACCGCCTGTGAATTTATTTCATCGGCGGTTTTTTTATATTACCAGGCCTGGTGATTAGGCCATGTAACAAATCAGGCAATAAGGTCATTTAGCAATTAAAGCTTGCTGAGTAAAATCGATTCCATCCCAGCCGAATTCGATGAAATTACGAATGTTTTGGTGGTCATCATTGTTTGGATGTTGTAATACATCAACCATATAATAATCACCAAAGGCATTTAAAGTCGCTTGTTGCGACAAGTCATGCGTTTGCGCAAACGAGAATACCTTGCAAGAGCCGTTATTGGTGTTTTCTTGGTTAACGGTATTGCCATTACGAAACTCTGTTGGTGTGAATTCATAATTATCATCGATGACTTGCATCACTGTCGTAAACGCAACCGGCCCTCGGTTAAGGGCTTCAATTAATTGTCCTGGTGTTTGAATTTCAGTTCCCATGATGTTGTCCTTATTGGTTCTAATAGCGGTTTGAATTTGAAAGTTTGCAAAAGATACACTAATTGAAGGTAAATATCATCCGCTTTGCTTGTCAGTTTTATCGATTCAATCAATCAGTTTAGTCACACCATAGGCGGCTTGTTGGTGTTCAGGGTGCAAAAATTGGGCATCTATCAGTTTTTCACGTAACTGCATCCAAACATGGTTTTGGGTTCCTCCGCCCACACTAAAAATCTTTTTGACTGGCGGCAGATGGAGTTCTACCAGCTTATGATAAGCCAAGCGTTCAATTTCGGTCATTCCAGTCAATACATTCAATAAAAAGGTTTGGTGTGCTTGCAAACATTGCTGATTGCCATCAATGTCGGCAACCGCACATTGCGGTGACTTTGGCATTTTGGGGGGGAGGTTGGCATCCGCTATCGGAAAGCGTTCTCCTGCTTGGCTAAGTGGGTAGTAATTTTGCCTTGGGGTTTTCAAAAAGTCCTCAATGTCTTTGTTATTGATGCTTTTGACGATATGAACCAAATCCGCTAGATTGTAATGGTTTAATAAAACCCGTCCACCTGAATTGGAGGCACCACCAACCAACCAGTTATTGCCTAAACGGTGACTGTATAAACCAAAACGTTTATCAAACAGCGGTTTGTCTGAGATGGCTTTTATCGCAAGTGTCGAGCCTAAGGAAGATACCGCATCGCCAATCTGCGATGCCCCTGAAGCTAAAAAACCGGCAATGCTATCGGTGGTACCAGCCATTACTTTGAGGTTTTTTCTGAAACCGAATCGTTCGGCAATATGAGGTGCAATCATGGCTATAAAACTGCCTGGTTTGACCACTTGCGGGAGTTGTATGGTCGAGTTCAAGGTTTTCAGATACTTTTCAATCCAATTCGGCCAGGCCTGGTGGATTGAATTATAGCCAAGCTTTAAGGCATTGTTTTCATCCGTGATGTTCAATGCACCGGATAGATAATGGTTTATAAAGTCGATTTGGTGGCAAATAATCGGTTTGCTGAGGTTTGGATTCTGTTCAAGCAGGGTAGCCACTTTAGCAAGTGTGCTTGAAGCACCTTGTGCACCTGAAAATTCAGCGGATTGTTCAATGAGTCCGGCAATGACCTTAGCGGGCAAAACGGATTGGGCATCGTTATACATCAATGCGTCAGTGTAAGCATGGCCGCTTTGGTCCACTAATAGAACGGTTGAAGAGGTCGCATCCAATACCAAATGCGTTATTTGTTTGATTGGGAAGTTGTGACCGATTTTTTTAAGTAAGCTTTCTAGGGTGTCTATCCAAATTTGCGGATTCTGAGAGATTTCGAGGGTGTTTAAACCGTTAGTTGAACGGATTTCTGCAACCGGCATCTCAATGTGCGCTTCAAATAACATGTTTTCACTTGAATCGGAAGATGGGTAGTTTTTTTCAACGATGCAAGCACGAACGCCAGAGGTACCGATATCGATTCCCAAGATGACTTTCTTATCTGACAACGACGGTTGCGATGGCTCCAAAATAGGCGGTTTGTCTTGAGGGTTCATCTATGGAAGTACCTTTTGATATCGTTGGTCATCAATGTAATGTTTGGGTCAAATCCCTATTATACGAATAAAATATTTGGACTGGATAGATTGGCGTTGGCCGTTATAGCCGATTGTCTTGGTGCACTTGATGATATCAAGCTTTATTAAACTCAGTGAAACCGATTATTTTTATCTCAATTCATTGGAAAATAGCTCTCTAAAAAAGGTACAATTATGAATTGATTTCATATCGGCTTGGTTTTGTTTTAAGTCTGTTTTTATTCTGTTTTACCCAAGTGTAAATCACAATAATAATGGGCAGTGATTTAGATCTGGACAGAGTGTTTACTAAGCCATTTATTTTTAACGATTTTTATAAAAATAGAAATATTTCATCCACCTAAACACATCACTATTGAGTGAGTGCAGAATAAGCTGAAGCACATAAATTTGTCTTTATTATTTAAGTTGGCTTAAATTGGCTTAAGTTGATTCACCTTGGGCTTACCTTGGTTTAACTTAACCAGTTAAAGAGTTTATAGAATAGGTTTGAAATTTTTGGAGTTGTCTTAAATGAATGAATTACAACAAGTACTGTTAATTTTTGCAGTTGTTGTCATTGCTGGCTTGTATTTTTTAAGTCGTAGTCGTCAAAATGCGATAAAAAAGAACTCTAAATCTCACTCTCATACTCATCAAGACAAAGTTGAGGCGAATAGCCATTCATCTGCAGTCTCTACTCAAGATAAAGATCATAATCAGCAATCCAATCATCATTCTGAAAAAGCCGCTGAAGCCCTTAAGAATTTAGGGAATCCTCATATCCCGTTGTCGGATGCGACTGAAAAGCGTATTACCCAGAGCAAAGGTTTTTCCAATACCGAGCTTAAACATGAAGCAGTACAGCAACAAACTGTTCATGCACCATTGTCAACCTATCATCTTGAAGCCGAAACCGATATCAACCATAACCAAGGAGTGCTCTCTTTTGGAGAAGAGTTCGACTTGCCGCCACAAACCACTTCAGTAGTGGAGTCAGAACAGACAGCAGCTTCAAGTGAAATGCCAAATGAAGTTACGACGGTTAGTGGACAACCGATAGTGGGCAGTACGGATGAAAACTCAAATCCAACTGGCGGTAAGCATCATGTCTTAGTCGTAGATGATCCAGGTATGACCGGTGAAATAGACGAAAATGCCGTGCCTGCGGACTATGTAAAGCCTTCTTTTGGTATTCCTGAAGAGGAATTGAAAACCAAAAAGAAAATGGCTTCTACTAATAAAGAGCCTGAAGTTTATGTGATTATGGTTTTGACCACTGGTCAAGAGTTTCCGATGCGAGCCGTGAATCAAGCCTTATTAGGGGTGGGGTTAACCTATTCAGATCAGGCGATTTTTGTTAAAAACGACAATATGGGCAATCCATTCATTAAAGTAGCCAATATGCTTGAACCAGGGACATTCCCTGTAGAGAATTTGGATGCCTATGCAACGCCTGGTGTTGCTTTGATTTTGGAACTACCAACGACGGTCAGAGCGCCTGCGGCGATGCATGATTTAATCATTATGGCTCGTAAGATTTCTCAGCGTTTAAATGGGCGTTTATACAATATGGAACGCCATTTGATTAAAGAGTCTGATTTACAATCCATGCGTGATGCGGCTTTAGATTATGAGTCTGAACCGATTGCATAAACGTTTCTAGTTTTACTTAAAATAAGACGGCTCTATGGGAGTTCGCCAGCAGAGTGTCTTATTTGAATTATTTCTTTCCCTACTTCTCAATCACACAATAAAGCACCTTAATGTCTACGATTACCCAAGTCCATTTAAACGAATTAAAACAACGTATTGCCGAACTCAATTACGCCTATTATGTCTTGGATAATCCGTTAATAAGTGATGCTCAATATGATGAGCTGTACCGGCAGCTTGTAGAGATTGAAAAACATCATCCTGAATGGATCACACCAGATTCACCTACACAGCGTGTTGGTGATAAGCCTTTATCGCATTTTGAGTCGGTCACCCATGCCGTACCGATGTTCTCTCTAGATAACGCGTTTTCTCAAGAAGATTTAATGGATTTTCAACGTCGTGTTAAAGAGCGTTTGAACGCACAGGGCGAGATTGAGTTTTCTGCCGAACCTAAAATGGATGGCTTGGCAATCAATATTCGTTACGAAAAAGGCCAGCTTATTCAAGCAACCACACGTGGGGATGGTTTGGTTGGTGAGGATGTGACCCATAACATTCGTACCATACATTCGGTACCTTTACATTTGCTTGGTGATGGTTGGCCAGAGATTCTAGAAGTGCGAGGTGAAGTCTTTATGTCTAAAAAAGTCTTTAACCAACTCAATTCAGAGTATATCACTCGAGGAGAAAAACCTTTTGCCAATCCTAGAAATGCAGCTGCGGGCACTTTACGCCAGCTAGACCCGAAAATTGCAGCGCAAAGGAAGCTCAGCTTATATCTTTATGGTTGGGGACAAATCAGTGATGATTGGCAACTTCCGGATACCTATGATGCCGCTATCGCTTGTTTCAAAACCTGGGGCTTACCAACAAACCCGGATGCTCAAGTGGTCAAGGGCGCTCAAGGTATGTCCGAATACTATGAAATGTTGATTGAAAAAAGAGCCTCGATGCCTTACGAGATTGATGGCATTGTCTATAAGGTAAATGCTTTAAACACCCACCAAAGATTAGGGTTTACCGCCAAAGCACCACGCTGGGCAATCGCCAGGAAGTTCCCAGCAGAAGAGGTTTGGACCCGATTGTTGGATATTGAAATCCAGGTGGGGAGAACCGGGGCGTTAACCCCTGTTGCCAGGCTTGAACCGGTAGCTGTTGGAGGGGTGGTTGTTTCTAATGCCACTTTACATAACCAGGATGAAATCGAGCGTAAGGACGTTCGTATTGGCGATATGGTTATTGTTAGACGAGCGGGGGATGTTATACCTGAAGTGGTTGGTCCGGTTTTGGCACAGCGTCCTGCCGATGTTAGGCAATTTGTCATGCCGCATTTTTGCCCTGAATGTGGTTCTGAGGTGGTTAAAGAGACTGATAAGGCGGTATACCGTTGCACTGGAGGGCTTTATTGTCCCGCACAACGTAAACGCGCTTTGCAACATTTTGTATCACGTAAAGCGATGGATATTGTTGGATTAGGTGATAAACTTATTGAGCAGTTGGGCGCATTGGAAATTGTGAAGCACCCTGATGACCTATATCGCTTGGAGGTTGAAACCTTGGCGGCAATGGAACGTATGGCGAGCAAGTCAGCCCAGAAGGTGATTGATGCGATTGAATCATCGAAACAAACCACTTTAGCACGGTTTGTGTTTGCTTTGGGTATTCCTGAAGTGGGTGAAGTGACCGCTAAAAATTTAGCCCACCACTTTTTAAGCTTGGATGCGATTCAGCAAGCCGATAAAGAACAATTGTTAGAAGTTGCTGATGTGGGTGAGATTGTTGCCGAGCATATTGTGACCTTCTTTCAGCAACCTCATAATCAAGAAGTGATTAAAGGTTTGCTTGAGGCGGGTATTCATTGGCCGACTCCAGAGCAAAAGGCGGTGGTTGAAGATTCTGTTTTTGCCAATAAAGTGGTGGTGTTGACAGGCTCTTTACAGCAGTTATCACGCACCGATGCAAAACAAAAATTAGAAGCTATGGGTGCCAAAGTCACCGGTAGTGTTTCCGCTAAAACCGACTACGTGATAGCCGGTGAAAAAGCGGGTTCCAAATTAACCAAAGCAGAACAACTTGGCATTTCTGTTTTAACTGAGGCAGAATGGATAGAAATGATGGGAGAGATGAATGGTTAGACCACGTAATGTTGGCCGAGTACAAGCCAAAAAAGAGATACCTGATTGGGAACAAGAAGAGTTTGAAAGCCGTACTGACATTAAAAAGGCGGCGCAAGCGGTAACCGACCTGGGTGAGCAACTTGCAGAGATGACGGAGACCCAAATTAAAAAATTGCAGCTCCCTGCGACTTTGCAAGATGCGGTTTTATTGCTTAAACGAATGGATAAAGGTCCCGCTTTGAAACGCCAAAAATTATATATTGGCCGTTATTTAAGACAAGACGAACCTCTGTTAATGGAAATCAAAGCCAAGCTTGCTGAAATAGAAGCCAAGAAAAAACAGCAGAACGCGCATTTTCATAAATTAGAAAAATGGCGTGATCGTTTGATTGCCGAAGGAGATTCGGCACTTCATGATTTCTTGGAAATCTATCCTCATGCCGACCGTCAACAGATTCGCCAGTGGATTCGTAACGCTCAAAAAGAGCAAGAGCAGTCCAAACCACCTAAATCTGCTAGAGAACTATTTAAGTATCTTAAAGGTTTGGAGTGGTAACGTTTTGATATGCAATCAATATAATTTGATTTAGTCTGACCAAAAAAGCTACCAGGCCTGGTAGCTTTTGATTTCCCTTGTTTGAATTTCTTTTGCCAGATGGCTTGATCTTCCACTTAAAAGCTTTTGAATTTGTTAAATGTTCTTTGTTTAACGTATTGTTAATGCCACTAATTTACCTGTTTCACTTTGGTTTTAAAACGCCACTCGAATAGGATTAATCCTAATATCACTAAGCCTGTTCCAAACCAGGTGGTCCAGGTCAAGTTTTCATCATTCAAGAAATGACCGAATAAAAGTGCAAACACCGGGGTGATGACGGGGATTAAAGCCACCTTCATCGCATCGACGTTTTTTACCAAATAAAAATAGAGTAGAAAACCGATTACCGAGCCCACTGAGGCGGCATATAAAATCGCATAAACTTCACGGGGCATTAATTCTGGCCAATGAACGAGGGTGGTTGGTGCGATTAATAGATGTCCTAAAACACTGAACCATAATGCGCCAACAACCACATGTAACGATGGCAAGCTGGTTCCACAGCGCTTAACCAAAACACTGCCTAAAGAGTGAAAGCTTACCGATAAGATAGCAGCTATGATTGCCATTAATTGGAATTCAATTAAGTCGGTGTCTAAATTAGGTATGAAGATACTCAGCAGGCCTGTAAGAGAGAGGATGATGGCAATGATTTTCCGTACTGTCAGAGACTGGTTGGGAAGTAGAAAATAAGCGAACAGCCCTGTAGTGACCGGTGTCATCGCAAAGATGATGGCAAGCCAACCCGAAGGTAGATATTGACCAGCCCAGTACATCAAGGTCATGCCGCCAAAAATGGGCATGGCCGCGAAGAAATAGATACGCAAAGCAGAAAAATCGTACCTAAAACTGTCTTTTTTAAACCAATAGTAAAATGGCAAGATAAGCAGTGCACCTAAGGCGGTGCGTGAGGCAACGCCAAAAAACCAATCGGTTTCACCGCTCCAAACAATGGCCAAAGGGGTTGTTGTCCAAATCAGAACCACTGTAATATAAGCTAGAACAACAGCCATTTAGACTCTCTTAATTTTTGAGGTGGATATTTGTGATTAATCAATATAGGCGGTGAATAAGGGTTTCAAGTCGGCAATGACAACCTGTTTTCACCTGTTATGTCATTTATTGAATTATACGGCCTCAAACTGGCCGAGTTGTCGGTTTTTATGGACCTTATCCGCATGAAATAACTGACCATTCATCGTGATATAAACCCCGTTAGGTGCTAATTGAACCGCCATTAAAGCCGCGGCGACATTGAAACTTGCATCGGAGTGCCCCAGCTTAAAAGGGCGCATAGCCCCGGTCAGCACAATGGTTTTTTCCGTCAATCCGGCATGCTTTGATAAGTATACAGCGGTTTCACGCATGGTATCTGTGCCGTGGGTAATGACAATCTGATTGTTTTTTGTATTTAAGCAGGCCAGGTAGATTATCTCGCGGTCATTGTCCGTCATCTCCAAGCTATCCTTGAGCATCAGGACTTGAGGCTCTATGGTAAGTGTTGTATTCGCCTCGCGAAGCAGCTCATTAAGATGGGTTTGCTTGAAGATTAACTCTCCTGAAGTGGTTTGGTAGTCTTTATCGAGAGTGCCCCCGGTGATTAGGAGTTGTATGCTGGCTGGATTCATGATTTATCTACACACTGTGACAAGGGGTTGAATTGATCAAACTCTAAGCCGAAGTATTGGCTTAATTATTAGCTTAATTATTGGCCTAGGTTTGATTTATTGATATTTCAAGGCTGACGCAGAATACCGGTCACAATTCCTAAGATTTCAATATCTTCGTTCTTAAGAATGATTGGCTCCATATCCGCATTAGCAGGTTGTAACCTTACGCCACTTTTCTCAATGTAGAGTTTTTTCATGGTGACTTCTTCATTGTTGATACGTACCACAACCGATTCACCATTCTCAGCGGATGAGCGACGTTCAATGATAACAATATCGCCATCTTCGATATTCTCTTCAATCATTGAGTTACCTTTTACCCTTAGAGCGAAAGTCTCTTTCTTCACCATGCTGGATGGAACGGATACCGTATCGTATTCCATTTCCATCTGGATGGGTTCACCGGCTGAAGTCCAACCTAAAACAGGAATTGTGACAAAATCGATATCTATCATTTCGATAGGGTCAGCGGCTTGTAACTGCAATTTTTGATTACGTTTCGGAATTAAATAAGCAAGATTGGACATGATGTTTTCTCTTCTATGGTGGCTTACAAATATCGGTTGGCGAATATCACTCTTCAACGGGTGGTAAAACTTGTTTAAACGGTTTGATTTGTACCTCTTTATAGACCCCAGCGGCTACATAAGGGTCAGCCTTAGCCCACTCTTCAGCATCTTGTAAAGAAGGGAAGTCAGCGACAATTAAGCTACCTGTGAAACCCGCTTCACCTGGTTCAAGGCTGTCAATCGCAGGATTTGGGCCAGCTAAGACCAAACGATTATTCTCATGAAGTTCTTTTAAACGTGCAATATGAGCTGGACGTGCTTGGGCACGTAATGGCAAGCTGTTTTCATTGTCGTAGGCAAAAATGGAATATAACATCGGTCAGTCCTTTTTGTTTTCTGCTTGGTTGTGGCTAAGATTTTCAATAAGCTGATCTTCTGTATGGCCTTCTTGCAGAGCATTGGCTTCAGCTTCTGAATCGGATTCTTGTATGTATTGGCTAATGTATAAACCTTGAATGATGATAAACACCAAAGTCATCCCCATTAAACCAAAAAGTTTAAAGTTGACCCAAGTGTCAGTGTCGTAATTGAAGGCGACATAAAGGTTGGTAATACCGGAAACGATAAAAAACACAATCCATAACCAACTCAGTCTTAGCCAAATCGCTTCTGGCAAACTAATCGCCTGGCTCATCATCCTTTCTACAATCGGTTTTTGGCCAATGTAATGGCTTCCCAAGAAGACCAGCGCAAAGCCCCAGTTGACAATGGTTGGTTTCCACTTGATGAAATCTTCATCTTGTAAAACAAGGGTTAGCCCACCTAATACAAGAATTAAAACCAGGGTAATCACGTGCATTTTCTCAACACGTTTATGTTTGAGGTAAAAATAGGCCACCTGAGCAATCGAAGCGACGATAATCACCGCTGTTGCGGTGTAGATGTCATACATCTTGTAAGCGATAAAAAAGAGTACAACGGGAAAAAGATCAAATAATAATTTCATGTAGCCAAACGTTTTTTTATGTTAATTTAAAGGGATTCTATATGGGATTGCTAAGGATTAAAAGGCTCAAATTATGAAAGTTGATTTTCATTGTCACACTACTGCATCAGATGGCGGTTTATCACCTAAGGAAATCATCGACTTAGCTTTAAAACATGAAGTAACCACCCTTGCAATAACCGACCACGATACCACAGCGGGTTATGAACAAGCACTGGACTATGCTACTGAAAATAACATCCAACTCATTAGCGGTGTAGAGGCATCCTGCACATGGAATGGCCATACCATTCATATTGTCGGCTTGGATTTTGATATCGAAAATCCTGTACTTCAAGCAGGCCTGGCCAGTATTAGGGAGTTAAGACTGGCTCGTGCCAATAGCATGCTTGAAAGACTGGCTGACAAACCACATATAAAAATAGATTCAATTGAAGAAAAGCTTTGGAATTTGGTGGGGCATGGTGTGGTAGGACGTGGTCATTTTTCACAACTGTTGCAACAAGAGGGTTTGGTTAAAAACGGACAACAAGCCTTTGATCGCTATCTCAAAAAAGGAAAGGTCGGGCATGTCGGCGTGACATGGCCAGAGTTATCGACCGTCGTGAACTGGATTACCCAAGCAAATGGGATTGCGGTAATTGCACATCCGGCAATCTACAAATTCACCAGTAATAAATTGAACCGACTGATTTCGGACTTCAAACAAGCTGGAGGACAAGCGATAGAGGTTGTTAATCAGCCTAGGCATTGTGCCGACATCAATGGCATGGCGCAAAGAGCGGTAAAAAATGAATTATACGCATCGATGGGGTCAGATTTTCACCGCCCAGAACATAGCTGGCGCGGTCTAGGCTGGTTAGCGCCAATGCCACAAACCGTTAGGCCTGTTTGGGAACTATTTAAAAATCCGCTTAAACAGGCTTAAGCCGCACACATATAAGTTTTAGTCTGGATTGGTAATGGATTATTCCTAACTTGTTGTCTATTTACCTTTCATAAGGGCTTAATAAATAGCGTATAATTACCGATTGTTTTTTACTTACTTTTTCAGGGTAGATTGTGGCTTCAAGTTGTAAATATATTAGTGTTCATCCAGATAACCCTCAACCGAGGATGTTGGAGCAAGTGGTTGAAATACTTAAAAAAGGTGGGGTGATAGCTTACCCGACAGAATCGGGTTATGCATTGGGCTGTTTGCTGGATATTAAAGATGGGGCAGATCGTATTCGCCAAATCAGACGATTAGACGACAAACACGAACTAACCCTCATGTGTCGTGATTTAAGCAATCTATCCGAATATGCTAAGGTTGGTAATACCCAATTCCGTTATCTAAAAAATCATCTGCCAGGGCCTTACACCTTCTTACTGCCGGCAAGTCGTGAAGTGCCTAAACGTCTACAGGCTCCAAAACGTAAAACCATTGGTTTACGAGTGACACCGAATGTGGTGACCAATGCGCTTTTGAGTTATTTTGACAAGCCTTTGCTTACAGCCACTTTAATCCAACCTGGAGAATCTTCACCGATGACCGATGGTTGGACGATTCAAGAAGAGTACGGACATTGCCTGGATGCGGTACTTGATGGTGGTTTCAGTGGTTTCGAACCCACTACGATTATTGATTTTACCGAAGAAGAACCGGTTTTAGTGCGCCAAGGACAAGGAGAGTTTTTTGCGTGAATGAATTAACCATTATGCAAAAAATAGCTGTATGGGCTTTACCCGTGATTTTCGCCATTACTTTGCATGAAGTCGCTCATGGTTGGGCGGCTTCTAAGTTAGGCGACCAAACCGCCAAGATGCTGGGGCGGTTGACACTCAACCCGATTAAGCATATCGATCCAATCGGGACGATTGTCGTACCGTTGTTATTGCTCTATTTTGGTGGTTTCATTTTCGGTTGGGCCAAAGCGGTACCGGTTGACGCACGCAACTTTAAAAACCCGCGTGGTGACATGGCTTGGGTCGCTATCGCAGGGCCGACTGCAAATTTAATCATGGCATTTATCTGGGCGTTAATCGCTAAAATTGGCTTGATCTTACAAACAAGCAATCCAGATATTGGTTTATTCTTGATCTACAGTGGATTTGCCGGTGTGAGTATCAACCTGATTTTATTGGTTTTGAACTTAATCCCAATTCCACCGCTTGATGGTAGCCGTGTATTATCGGCTTTTTTACCCAAAAAGCAGGCCTGGCAATTTAATCAAATCGCTCCTTATGGATTTTTTATTATTTTAGGCTTGATGCTTTTGGGTATCTTGATGCCGATGTTGATGGGGCCTTATACCATTTTTAAAGACATAATTTTCAACCTTGTTGGTTTACAATAAAACATGATAAAAGAGCCGAAAACAAGGTGGCGGCAAGTCATCGGACATAATGAATAATAACTGCCAAAATAACAATTGCTAAAATTCCAATAGCAACAGAAATCAATCTGAATAAAGAGATATATATGAATCAACCAACAGATGAAAAACTTCAAAAAATTCTAGCGCGTGCTGGTTTTGGTTCAAGACGTTCTGTTGAAACCTTGATCAGCGAAGGCCATGTGAAGATTAATGGTCGTACCGCTAAACTGGGTGATAGAGCAACGGCTGAAGATAAAATCAAAGTCCGTGAGCAAGCGGTTAAAGAGACTCGTCTGCAAAAACAACCTACACAGGTGATTTTATACAACAAGCCAGAAGGCCTTCTTTGCACACGTAGTGATGATAAAGGGCGCGAGACTATTTTCAGCCAGTTACCACGTATCATCAATGGCCGCTGGATCAGTATAGGCCGTTTGGATTTAAACACCAGTGGTTTATTGATATTGACCAATAATGGTGAGCTGGCCAATCGAATGATGCATCCATCTTATGAGGTTGAGCGTGAATACACGGTGCGTGTGTTCGGTGAAATCAGCGACGAAGCGTTAAAGCAAGTGGTTAAAGGCGTTCAGCTAGATGATGGACCTGCCCGTTTTAATAAAGTTTCTAAAATGAGAACCTCTGTCGATGGGGAATCGATCAATAAATGGTATCGTGTGACCATCAAAGAGGGGCGTTATCGTGAGGTTCGTCGCATTTGGGAAGCGGTTGGTGTTCAAGTAAGTCGCCTGCATCGTGTACGCTATGGTCAATTCACCATTCCACGAAACCTGCGTAAAGGTAAAACGGAAGAGTTGAGCTGGAAGCAGGTCAATCAATTGCTGAAATCAGTAGATTTAAAAGAAGAAGCGCGCCCGGATTTACGTCCGGATAGCCAGGTCGGGCAGAAAAAGCAGAAACGTATGAATTCAAATGCTAAACCGATTGCCAGAAAACCGTCTTCAAAGCGAACCATTCATGATTTGAGTGATGGGTTTAATAAAAGAAGACGCTAACGACTTTTCTGTTGGCGTGTTATAAACTCAACAAAAATACGCCCAATTTTTGAGCTGCTTTCTTCAACCTCTAAAGTGACTAATAAATCCTTTCATAAGGGTTTATTAGTTTTAGCGTTTTAACATAAATGATTTTTCCATCTTCCTCATCATTTTTATTCTTTGAAGTTGAGGTTAACCATTTCCATCCAGAACTTTTCTTAACATTCACGACAAACCCCGTGATTTCAATTAAGTCACCATTGCGAATTTTAGCTATATTGTCTGCAATGGAATCGTTATCAGGAATGAGATGCAGACTGGCGGTATTGTTTTCTATTTCATATTTGGCAACTGGTAAATCATCTCCTTGCCATTTATAGGTTCGGTTGTCTAGCCAGATATCCAGCTGATCATATACAGACTCATCAGACATAACCCCCCAACCAATAACGACAGTCATGGGCGATAAACGGGCCTTTTGGTCGAAATAAAATTTTGAAGCGGCCAAAACTCTGGCTTCTGCAGAAAATGAGCTTAAGGGTGAATAGGTAAAGTCACCATGACGAAAAGAGGTTATCGAGGTCGCATCCTGATACGGATAGCCACCGGCCATAACGCCAGCACCGACTTTGGGAGCATTTTCAATATAGTAAAAATGTTTCCAAGCGAATAAGACTAAAACTAACAATATAATTTTTTTCATAACATCAATTCTAGCACCAATTTATAAAATACTTCTTGAATTATAAACTTAACCTTCATTTGTGGTGAAAAGAGAATATTCACAACTGTTTCAGACCCGCAAATAAATTAATAATGCGGAGGTGGAACCTCATCTTTCGGATCTTTAATGGCATCTTGCTTAAGGGTTTTAATATAGTCAGATAACAGCATTAGTTTCTTTTCTAATAACTGTATCTCTTGATGTTGAATCGCAACAGTTCGCTCTAAAGCTTCGATGTTATCGTCATGAAAGGCTTGATTCATCTCTAGCTGGTTCAGGCGTTCTAAAATTTCTTTATTCTCGGGCATATTCTTTATATCTTTTGCAAAATGAAAAACGTAATGTTAAGTAGACGCAGTCAATATTAAATCGCTTTAAAGTCATGGGCTTAGGTTTGGTTTTAGGATAGCCACTTAATATTGGAGGATGCATCAGGAACCTGTCTAATAAACACTCTATCTTTCAACGGTGCTTCAAGCTTGATTGTCGTGCTTCTTAATTCATCTCTTCTAAAGTAATGACAGCTCAGTGGTTGATTGTTGTCGTGACGCTTTAAAAGATTATCTAGTTGCGCTTTGGAAGCAATACGTAAACCATTCAGAGCGATGATTTCATCACCAGAAGCTAAGCCTGCTTGATAAGCGGGTTGGTTATGCCAGACATGAGTGATCTTCAAGCTAGCTTGCGGGGTCGCGCTGATATTCGCACCCAAATGATTGGGCAAAGCCGAATCTACAGACTCATTTGCTGCGTCATTGACTAAATCCCCCCCTTGGTCACCTCCTAGGTCATCCAGACCTGATTGGGCACGCAAACCAAAATGATAACCAAATTCGGCAAAAAGTTCGGCGAAAGGAATGTCTTTGGTGCCAAATAAATAGTCTTCAAAAAATTGACTTAAATCGACGCCGCTGACTTGTGAGCAAATCGCCTCGATTTGCCCGTCCTCAATGCCAATTTGAGTTTTACCGAACTGCTCCCAAAGATAGAGGAGTATGTCATCCAAGGATTTTTTACCTTGGGTTGCTTTGCGAATCGTTAAATCTAGGGCTAAAGCAATCAAGCTGCCTTTAGTGTAATAGCTGATGATGGCGTTAGGCGCATTTTCATCTTGTTGGTAAAACTTGGTCCAGGTTAACCAACTCGACTCGGAAACTGACTGTTTGAATCGTCCCGGCATGCGATAAACACGTGTCATTTGCTTGGCTAAAAGTTGTAGATACGTTGGGGTATCTACCAAGCCTGCTCGATGCAAAATCAAGCTGTCGTAATAAGATGTGACGCCTTCGAACCACCATAATTGATTGGTGTAAACCGGGGTTTGTAAATCACTGTCTTGGTAAACCTTGGGTTGAATACGTTTAACGTTCCAGGTATGGAAATATTCATGGCTGCATAGTTCCAAAAACTGCAAATACCCATCGGTTGCTTTTTGCATGCCTTTGTAGGGTAGGTCGTCCCGGCTACAAATTAACGCGGTTGAATTGCGATGCTCCAAACCGCCATAGTCACTCCCGGTAACCATTACTTGAAATAGATATTCCTCTACCGGAGCAGGTCTGCCAAACAGGTTGATTTCAGTTTCACAGATTTTAATCAAATCCTCTTTTAAACGGGATTCATCACAATCGAATACCCCGGTAATGACCATTGTATGAGGTACACCGCAGGCGGAAAAATGAATCTCTGTAAAAGCACCCATTTCAACGGGGTAATCAATCAAGGCATTGTAATTATCCGCTTGATAGAGGCCAAAACCTTGTTTATCTGTATCAATCTTGGGTAGGCCGGTCGCTACTTTCCAATGGTTTTTATGACTGATATTGGATTGTTCAATGGTAACTTGGCAAGCTTGATGTTCCAGGCCAACGACTTCCAAAAAGGCGGATGTGCCATTGAAGAATGCGTGAGTTTGATCAAAGTGAGCACCTCGAACCGAAAGATCCCAGGCGTATACGTAATAGCTAATAATGACCGCTTCATCACTTTTAAAAGACCAGTTTGATTTATCTATCGTATCTAGATGAATCGTTTTACCCGAATTGTTTGTCACATTCAATTCGGTGATGTTTTTAGCAAAGTCACGAATCAGATAACTGCCAGGAATCCAGTTGGGTAAACGAAGATATTGAACTGGTTGGACAGGTTGGGCAATGTGCACACTCACTTTCAAGTAGTGGGCTTTTGGGTCAAATGCAGAAATACGGTAATGAATCATAATTGGTCTATGGCGCTCTAAAGTTGAGTTTGAATATTACTCTATTACGTTAATCGGCAGGTTTTGCAGGTGGCGGCATGCAAAGTTTTTTATTTTTAATCGCAATTAGCGTTTTTAAGGTTAAATGCAAAATCAGGGCTGACAAGATTGCCAGTAAAAAACTGGCTATATAACTATATAGAATCAGACCTAATTGTTGGTACATCACGAAACTTGCCAAAGAGATTGCCGCTAAAGGGAAAGTATACGCCCACCATGCCAATGAAAAAGGAATCCTGATGAAACGTGCGACTTGGCTCAGTAAAAGCAGGGTCATGAAGAGCCCGATGTAATACAGGATTCGGGCAAACTCATCAACACCGGCCATGCCTTGTAGACTCATATAAGAGATGAATCCTACAGAGGGTGGAGCAATTAAGATAAACAGGGTCGGCTCAAGTAGTTTTAACATGGGTGGATGGAAAAACAGGCGGTACATTACAATGCTACTTAAGATGATCCAAAAAACCAAGCCGATACTAAAAAAGAACCAACCCAATTCAACATTGGCAAAATGTACCGCACCAAGTGGAACGACAATTGCGCCAACCACTGGAATGAACCAAGCCGGGTTCATATCGGTGATCTGCCATTTTTCATGGTGTATCCAGTTACTTAAGATATAAATCAATAAAGAAAATTGAATGATGCTGCCAACTCCCCACATGATTTGAGCTAAATCAAACGCGATATCTTTAAAAATCAAACTAAGCAAAAGTAAGCTAATGCTGAAGGTGGGAAAAAAGTGCAGTAACACCGGGTGGTTAAATTCGGCAATAACGTGGTTTGAATGCTTTAATAACTTAATCGAGTAGATTGTTGAAAAAACGAGGAAAAGGCTTGTGGTTATTAAGGCCAAGCTGTAAAAAAAGGTGATGGATATTCCCAGTTGTTCATGCGCTGACTGCAATCCGAGAGTCAAACCGCTTAATCCCATTACCGCTCCAAAAAGGTTGATAGGAAAATAAGCAATTCGGCTATTTAACTGATGATTAGACATATACACACTCTAAGAATTCGTAATTTATATTCTGATTTTGTTAAGCATTATAAGACAGATTTCCGCTTTAAACGCAATTGATAAGCTTTTTACCAAGATGAATGAGATTTATACTCAAAATACTCACTATTATTAATAAGGATTAATATAATTAAACCTTTATAAAAATCCTATTCACTTACTTAGGTTTAGATTTTGCGCTTAAATTATTTACCCAGTATTCTATATTTTGGCATGCCCATGGGGTTGATTGGAGCAGGCTTGAACGCCCGCCACCTTATGGAGCTGTTTAATCTGGAGATGGATATTTCAATTGCGATATTAATCTACGGCTGGGTGGTTTTCTTTATTGTTTCAACACATTATGTTTGGCATTTAATCCGATCTGGGTATAGGAATAACCTGATTAAGGAGTGGTACGATCCTTTTAGACGCTCATTCCTGCCAGCCGTTAGTTTGACAACCATTCTTTTTTTAATGAGTCTTTACCAGGTTTTAGATGGTTATTATCTGCTTGACCCGGCCTGGTTGTCCGGATTGTTTTATGCCATTGTTTTCGTTGCCAGCGCGCATTTCATGCTTAACTTGTTCTTGCTCAACGGCTGGTTGTTTGATGATAATCTTCAGCTCAACCATCACAAACCGACTTGGTTCATATTACTCTCCGCCAACTTTATTATCGTCATTGCCTTGATGGGTTCATTTGGCACCCAACAAAATACGTGGATTTATGAGGTTAGCCACTTCTTTTTTGCTGTTGCGTTGTTTCTTTGGATCGTTTTTTCAACCTCGCTTTTTTACCGCTTGATTTTTAGCCAAGCATTGCAAGCCCCGTTGAGACCTAGTCTGTTTATCTTTCTGGCACCTCCTTCTTTAGGGTGTGTCGCATCACTATTCATTTCTGATGCCTATATTGCCAATGGCATTATCACCCTAGATTCAGTGGGTATCCTTAGCTGGTTGAGCTATGGTTTCGCTTCAGTCATGCTGCTGATTTGGCTGGTTAATTATCGGTTCTTTGTTGGCGGTGGCTTAAGTATGGCGGGGTGGTCATATGTCTATCCATTGGCCGCTTATGGGCTGGCCTCTCAGTATCTGGCGCAGGCTCTTGAAAACATTTACCTTGCGATATTTAGTGCCGTTGTCTTTGTTGGTTTATTAAGCCTGATTTTATTATTGAGTTATTGGCTTTTTAAGGAAGTTTTGGTTTTTATACGTTCCGATACTAACTATTGATTCCTGCCGGTTATTTCCTCTGCTATAAAAGCTATTTACAGCCTCTCCATAACTAATTTTATAGATATCTCAATTTTCAATTTCTCGCTACTCTCTCAGCGTTTATAATGTGCTTTTTTTGATTATCTAAATTTTTGGAGTCTACCAGTGATTCGTACTCGATTTGCACCAAGTCCAACCGGTTATTTACATATCGGTGGCGTTAGAACAGCCCTTTATTCATGGCTTTATGCCAAAAAACAAGGTGGTGAATTTACGCTACGTATTGAAGATACTGACTTGGAACGCTCAACTGAAGAGTCTGTTAATGCGATTTTAGAAGGCATGAGCTGGCTAGGACTGGACTACGATCACGGACCGATCTATCAAACTCATCGCTTTGAACGCTATAAAGAGGTGATTCAGCAACTGTTTGATAAAGGCCTGGCTTATTATTGCTATGCCACTCCCGAAGAGTTGGATGTTATGCGTGAAGCTCAAAAAGCGGCGGGAGAGAAACCTCGTTATGATGGTCGCTATCGTGATTTTACTGGAGAACCGCCCACAGGCATTGACCCCGTTATCCGTTTCAAAAACCCAATTGATGGTGATGTTGTGATTGACGACCTCGTCAAAGGACAGGTTGTTATCAATAACAAAGAGCTGGATGATTTAATCATCGCACGTCCAGACGGCACTCCAACCTATAATTTTACCGTGGTAGTCGATGACTGGGATATGGGAATGACCCATGTTATCCGTGGTGATGACCACCTAAACAATACACCGCGTCAAATCAACTTGTATAAGGCCATTGGCGCAGAAGTTCCTAAATTCGCACACATTCCAATGGTGTTGGGTGAAGATGGTAGCCGTTTATCCAAACGTCACGGGGCTGTGAGTGTTCTTCAGTATAAAGAGCAGGGCTTTCTGCCTGAGGCGCTATTGAACTATCTTGTTCGTTTAGGATGGTCTTATGGTGATCAAGAAGTTTTCTCGATTGATGAGATGGTGAAGTACTTCGATTTAGATTCCGTTAACAGCTCTCCATCAACCTTCGATACCGCGAAATTGACATGGATTAATGAACAGCACATAAAAAACGCACCCGCAGAGCATTTGGCAACTCACCTGTCGCCTTTTGTAGCGCAGTTAGGTTGTGATTTAACTCAAGGGCCAGCGTTATCCGATGTGGCTAATCTATTACGTGACAGAGCGAAAACGTTGGTTGAGATGGCTCAAGGTTCGGTTTACTTCTACCGTGACTTTGAAGAGTTTGAAGCTGATGCGGCCAAAAAACATCTCCGTCCCGTTGCTGAAGAGGCATTGCGCCTGGTTTTAGAAAAATTGAGTGCGTTGCAAGAATGGAACGCTGAGGCAATTCATAATGAGATCAACGCCACCGCTGAAGCACTTGAAGTAGGGATGGGTAAGGTAGGGATGCCATTGCGTGTTGCGATTACTGGTGGTGGTCAATCACCGGCCATTGATGCAACGGCAGAGCTGATTGGTAAAGAGCGTTGTATGATGCGTCTGAATATGGCGTTAGACTTTATTGAGAAACGTAAAGAGTCACAATAGTATTCTTCATGAAAATTAAAAGAATCGAGTTCAATCCAGAATTTTAAGAATTGTATTTGATTTTCTTTTTTGATTTACAGAGCCGTTCAAGACAAAAATCTTGAGCGGCTTTTTTGTATTTTTTGATTCGTTGGATTTTGTGGCGTCTTAAATTGTTACCAACAAACAATCACTTAGTGCGCATTCAATTCATTAAGTGATTTTATTTAAAAAAAGTGTCATTTTTTTTACAATTTATACTTGACGAAAGGGTGCAACTCTATATAATACGCACCCATCAGCTCGAGGGGCTATAGCTCAGCTGGGAGAGCGCAACACTGGCAGTGTTGAGGTCAGCGGTTCGATCCCGCTTAGCTCCACCAAGTTGATAATTATAGTCCATCAGGAACTCACTAGGCCGAGTATCTTTATCTGATGGCAATCGATAAAACCTGGTTTTATCACATATAGTGTCCCGTTCGTCTAGAGGCCTAGGACACGGCCCTTTCACGGCTGTAACAGGGGTTCGACTCCCCTACGGGACGCCACTATGCGGGAATAGCTCAGCGGTAGAGCACAACCTTGCCAAGGTTGGGGTCGCGAGTTCGATCCTCGTTTCCCGCTCCAATTTCGAGTGTGTTGATGACCTAGGCCATAACAATCATCAACAGACTTTAATTCTCTCTTTGGAGAGTGTTAGAACTCGTTAAGTTTACAACTTGTTTTCAAGTTACTAAATTTAACAACAATCTGTCCCGTTCGTCTAGAGGCCTAGGACACGGCCCTTTCACGGCTGTAACAGGGGTTCGACTCCCCTACGGGACGCCATATAAATAAACCCGCTAATGAGTAATCGTTAGCGGGTTTTTTATTGCCTAGCGTTTTCTAAACCAGCTAGCTTATTCCATATTCAGGCCAGTCAATTTCGATGACTAAAGTAGTTCACTCAATCTCTTTCCTGGTAAATCAATTTACACATAGCTGTCTAACTAAAAAACAAACAATATCCAGAATGACTTGCTTTTAAGATAGAAAATAGGGGCTGTTTAGAGGTGTGTGTATTAGGCATATATAGAGGAAGGCGGCCTGTTCGCTGCCTTAAATCGGAGACAAACTTACCAGGCCTGGTGATAAATTTTACGGAAGAATAATCAGTCCGTTTTAATGGATACCGATTCGACGTTTGGAATGATCTCAATATGATCCAACAAGTCACCCAGGTTGGTTGAGTAATCCAACTCCAGGGTCAGATTCATCAAAACGCTGTTTTCTTGGGTATTGGTTTTGGTTTGCGAAGCAATCAAGTTGATATCCAAATCCGTCAGGGTTGCCATAACATCCCTTAACAAGCCTTTACGGTCAAAAGCGATAACCTGAAGATCCGCCGTAAAGCATGGCTGTTCAGCCTGGTTTTTATCCCAAGAAACCTCAATAATCCGACGCTGATCATCATGCGATAAGTTTAGGATATTGGGACAATCATGCTTATGCACGGTAATCCCGCGCCCACGGGTAACAAAGCCGACAATATCGTCATACGGTCTAGGCTCACAACAAGGCGCCAGATTGGTGGTCAAATGTACCGCACCAATGACATAAGCCCGAGCTTGCTCAATTTTTTCAGCCGACTGTTCGAAACTGAAGATACGCTGCTGTCTGTTTTGAGTTCTTTCTGGTCGTAGCTCAGATTGTATTGCATTGGTAAGTTGACGTTCATTGATTCGTCCCTTACCAATATCCTCAAATAGAGTTTCAACCGATTCCAGCTTGAAACGTTCCGCTACTTTTTTGCTTGAGACCGTTTCCGCATGTAAACGCTTAACTTCTCGGTTAAATAAAGATTCACCGGTTGTGATGTTCTCGGCTTTATTCTGTTTATTAAACCAGTTTCTAACTTTGTTTCTCGCACTAGAGCTTGTTAGGTAGCCGAGGTTAGGGTTCAGCCAGTTACGACTTGGTTCACCATTTTTGATGGTTAAAACCTCAACCTTATCACCGGTATTCAAAACATAACTCAACGGTTGAATTCGTCCATTGACTTTGGCACCTCGACAACGATGGCCTAACTCGGTATGGATTTGATAGGCAAAGTCGAGCGGGGTAGCCCCTTGTCTGAGAGTGATGATCTCATTTTGCGGAGTCATGATGTAAATATGTTTACTCTGGAGCTCGGTGCTGATCTCTTTGAAAATATCGGGATCATCCGAGTTTTCCAGCAACTGTCTTACATTGGCAATGCTCCGCTCCAGGTTCTCGTCAAAGGTGCTTTTTCCACCTTCTTTATAACGCCAGTGAGCAGCGACACCGTATTCTGCATTGTGATGCATTTCAAGGGTGCGAATCTGAATCTCAACAGTTTTTCCTTCCGGGCCGATAATGACTGTATGGATCGATTGGTAGCCGTTTTCTTTGGGAGTGGCTATATAGTCGTCAAATTCATGGCGCACATAGTTCCAGCGACTATGGATAAGCCCTAATGTTTCATAACACATCTGAATATTGTCAACGTAGATACGCACGGCACGCAGATCATACAGCTCTTCAATTGGCAGCACTTTGCGTTTCATCTTCTTCCAGATGCTGTAAATATGCTTGGGTCTGCCGGAGATTTTGGCATTGATATGATGTTGCTTAAGCATTTCATCAAGCGTATCCAGAACAATCTTTATGTAGTTTTCACGTTCTGAACGTTTGGACTGTAACTGACTTGCGATGTTCTTATATTCTTCCGGGTGAAGGTAGCGAAAAGAGAGGTCTTCCAATTCCCATTTAAGTTGGGCAATCCCCAAACGATTCGCCAACGGTGAGAATATCAGCTCGGTTTCGGCGGCAATCTGATGGCGCACCTCTTCACTCTCGTGTTTAAGGTCTCTAAGACGTGCTACACGGTAAGCCAGTTTCATTATCATGATTCTGATATCAGACGTCATGGCGAGCAACATTTGTCTTAAGCGCTCATTCTGTACATCATCCGACTTACGTTCGATATCAAAATCTTTAAACTTATTAAGCTTTCGTATCCCTTCAACCAATTTAGCGGTGGCTTTACCAAACTGCTCAACGATGTTCTCAATCGGATAGATGGCTTCAAGATTGGCATCGCTGACTAAAGCAGCTATCAGGGTCTCCTCATCCAGCTTGAGAGAGGCCAGTATTTGTGCGACAGCGTAACCGCGTACTCGGCCTTTTTCAGGCAGGTTATCCGCTTCAAGAGCCATTCCACAAGCTTGCATGCAACGGTCATGTTGAACTTCTGTTAAGGTAAAATCTTTGAATACTTCATCATAAAGTGTCTGGATAGGATTCATTGGTGTGCCAGTATTCTTATGTTATTTTTGTAGGAAATTATTTTAACGAGTTTTTAACCCTATAGACCGCTATTTTCACTAAAAGATTTTATTGCTAAACAAGTGTGGCTAAATGGCCTGGTTTCTCATGCTATGCAATGCGATAATACTCTCAATTTTTTTAAACCAAATTCATTTGAGTTGAGTTCATTTTGACAGACAAAACACATTCAATCATTCCAGAGCGAGCGCTATCGAAAAACCTGAGTCATAACAACAGTGCGGTTGGATTTTCCGTTGCGCCCATGTTGGATTGGACTGACAAGCATTGCCGTTATTTTCATCGCCAGTTAACTGAGCAGGCCTGGTTATATAGTGAAATGGTTACTACGGGTGCGATTATCTACGGTGACAATTTACCGCGTTTTTTAGGCCATAATGATTGTGAGGCACCAGTGGTTTTACAGCTTGGTGGTAGCGATTCAAAGGATTTGGCAACCTGTGCCGCTTTAGGTGAAGAGTGGGGGTATTCCGAAATCAATTTGAATGTCGGTTGTCCAAGCGATCGTGTACAAAACAATATGATTGGCGCTTGTCTACTTGGTCATCCCGAGTTGGTGGCTGAAAATGTTTCGGCAATGAAAGCCAAGGTTGATATTCCGGTTACCGTGAAAACCCGAATCGGGATTGATGACCAAGAAGAGTTTGAAATTTTACATCAATTTGTAGCAGGCCTGGTTGAAGCGGGTGTGGACGGCTTGATTGTTCATGCTCGTAAAGCCTGGTTGCAAGGTTTGTCACCAAAAGAAAATCGCGAAATCCCCCCGTTGAAATACGACTGGGTGCATAGACTTAAGCAAGAGTTCCCTGAATTGGATATCGCAATCAATGGCGGTTTGAAAACTCATTCGGATGCTTTGGCGCATTACTCATCTTACCAAGACCTTTCTGCAGTGGATGGTGTAATGCTTGGTAGAGCAGCCTATGAACAGCCCTATATGCTTGCTGAGGTAGACCGTTTATATTATGCAAAAAACGCTCCTATCATTACTAGAGAGCAGGTTCTTGAAAAAATGTATCCTTATATAGAACAGCATCTGACGGATGGTGGAAAACTTATTCAGATTACCCGTCACATGTTAGGGTTGTTTCATGGTTTACCTGGTGGGCGCATTTGGCGTAGACATCTGTCGGAAAATGCCTTTAAAACCTGTGCTGGAGTCAATGTGGTTGAGGAAGCCTATCAAATGGTCAATCAAGAAATACAGCGCATGGAAGATCGTGCATGATATTTTTAGAAGTCCCTTTTAGAGAGAAGGATCAAGCCAAGGCACTGGGTGCACGCTGGGATGCGGTCAGCAAACGCTGGTATGTGCCAGAAGCGTTAAATGATAGTTTAGATGGCTTTAAAAAATGGTTACCAAGTACCAATCCGCTTGATCACAATGTTTCAGCCGACAGTATTGATAATTCAACACTGTCATTGAACTTTGAGCAAACTGGTTTTGCGAGTCCTTCCAATGCCACTGAAGAGCAGAAAGGAACCAAACTTTCTATTGTCCTCAATAAAGTTCAAACGGTTCTCAGACAAGGTTTTCGAGGTGGGGTTTGGGTTGTCGCTGAAATCGCCAATATCAATACTCGTCGTGGACATGTCTATTTAGAGTTAACCGAAACCAATGATAGCGGTCAGGCCATTGCGAACTGTCGCGCGATGATCTGGCAAAGCCAGGCTGGACGGTTATTGGAGCGTTTCAGCCTTGAAACGGGTTCTGAATTGGCGATTGGGCAAAAAGTGTTGCTGCTTGCAGAAGTCAGTTTTCATGAGCAATATGGTTTCTCACTGGTTATCCAGGATTTAGATCCAAGCTACACTTTAGGTGAGCTTGAGCAACGACTCAATCAAATCAGAAAAAACCTGATGCAAAAGGGTATCTACCAACAAAATAAAGGCCACCAATTGCCGGCAGACTATTTCAGGATAGCGGTGATTGCTCCACCTCAAGCTGCAGGATTGGGGGACTTTAGAGCGGACGCCGATCAATTACAGAAATTTAAACTCTGTGAGTTCACTTATTTTTACAGTAGCTTTCAAGGGGATGCGGTAGAGGGTGAAATGCTGGAAGCGATTGCTGCGGTCAAGTCTCTTCATCAAACCAAACCCTTTGATGCGTTAGTGATCATTCGCGGTGGAGGCGCAAAGCTGGATTTGAATATGCTTAATATCGAGTCTATTGCAGAAACCCTATGCTTATTAGAACTTCCTGTATTTTCGGGTATCGGTCATGAACGCGATAACACCATATTGGATGAGGTGGCCCATAGCCGCTTTGATACACCAAGTAAGGTGATTGGTTTTATTAAAACCCAAATCGTTCAGCAAGCAAAAAATGCTCAAATAAACTGGACACATATTGAACAGTCCAGTCGAATTCTAGTGCAGAATTTACACCATAAAATCAATAAGCTAAACCATGAAATCACTCAGAATAGTTTAGGTTGTGTCTACCGCTGGCAAAAAAAAGTAGAGCCGATTCATTATGAAATAAGCCGTCTCAGCGAGTCTAAAATTTCGAGAGTCACTCAGGATATCGATGCAATCTACCACAGCATTAACGCTGAAGTTAAGAGTAAGGTGAATTTGGTTGAAAAAGAAGTAGGGCGGTTAAAAGAGACAATTAATCTTGAGGCCAAACGTTCTTTGAGCACTCAAAAACAGCAGATAATTCAATGGATTGCGTTTATTTTAAGTTCCGGGCCAAAATCCCAGTTAAACAGGGGGTTTAGCATTGTCAAAGATGCCGATGGCAAACCGATTACGACGGCGAAACAGGCACTTGAACAAGAGACCGTCGAGCTTGAGTTCAGCGATGGGATGATTGAAGCCAAAATCGAAAAAAACCAGAAAATCAAAACGCATTAGAGGAGTCGGGTCTTGTAATTCGGCTAATCTATTGCTTGTAACAAATTGAACCTAAAGGAATAAAACAACATGGCTCAAACAGCAGAGAGTTTTAAAGAAAATTATCAAAAACTACAAGAAATTGCCCAAAAACTTGCCAATAGTGGCGAGGTCGATATTGATGAACTTGTCCCAATGGTTGATGATGCTACAAGAGCCTATCAGCTTTGTAAATCGCGAATTGAAGCGGTGGAAACAGCGCTTAACACCCGTTTGGAAACGGAATCTAGTAATCAATCTGAGGACTGATCATGGTGAAATCAGCTGTTATTTATCATAACCCTCGATGCTCTAAAAGCCGTAATACTTTACAAATACTCAATGAAAATGGTTATCAAGTGGATGAAATACGTTACCTTGAAAATCCGCCAAATAAACAAGAGCTAGCCGAGTTGTGTGAGTTGATGAAAGTAACGCCCTTAGAGATTGTCAGAACCGGAGAGGATTTGTTTACCGAACTAGGTTTAACAAAACAAGATAAGCGTTCTGATGATGAATGGCTCGCTATTTTAGTCGAAAATCCAAAACTGATTGAAAGACCCATTGTTAGAGTCGGCAACAAAGCCATTATGGGAAGGCCACCAGAAAATGTACTGGAAATCATCTAACCGTAGAACAACTCTACATTTTCACGGTTGAATCAAAGTGACCAGGCCTGGTTATTTTGATTCGAACAAGTCGATGGTTCATTTAATAATTCAATGCATTTGGGTCTGTCAGTGGATTTTAGCTATATAGGATTAATAAAATACATATTAACAAAAATGGTATTTATATTTCTTGTACGAAATTGCTTAGCTCAATTTTAAAAAATGCATCGTATTTGAATTTATCCATAAGATGCAGAAATCAAAATAGCTAGTTTATTGTTGGTCAATGAATATTGATTCAATAGGTGCTAGACACAACATCTGTAAATCTTCTAAATCTTTACTTTAAAATCCATTTAATTCTGAAATCTACAAAATAGGGGGAGTTTATCAATTAATTGTATTTTTATGCATTATTCAATTTAACATAATATATATTATACGAACAATGATTAAGAAATTAAAAAGAGGGGTTTAGTCTCTAGTTACAACTATATTATTGATTTAGAACGTTTTATTACATTGCTGTGTTTTAGCTCTACTCAAAACTTGAACTTAAACAATCAAAACATAATGATTAAAAAACTTCGAATTAACGTATTTGAATGACTTTGATTTCGCATTATTGATAAGTCTTTGAAAATAATATGTAAATCAATTAAGGACGATTTAAACCCTTTCACGGCTTGTACGGTTTTATTAAATTTCAGAAGCTCATATCAGAGACTCATATTTGCGTGTATGGATTTCGAGTCCAACAGAATTTTTCAGGACACGGCTTTTATACGACTGGTTGTAAATTTTAGATACAAAAAAACCGAGAAATTACAAACTTATTCGCTTGTCTTTTCTCGGCATTTATTTTTTATTTGTTTCGTGATTTAGTTGTATGGTTTTATACAGTCATTGTAAACAAATGGTCTTACCCTTAACTCAAACCAACGTGATCCGCTAAAATGCTAATCATAGGAACAATTGAAATCAGTGCCAATAAAATAGGCACCCAAGCCTTATCTTCCTTGTTTTTAAGACCAATCGCACCGGCTACAATCGCAATAGGTGCCGCCACCCATGCAATCGGTGGAAACACAAAGCTAAATAAAATCGCCACTACACCAGCAACCATACCCAGTGTTGCTGCATCACCCGGCTTATAGGTTCTGGTATTACGCATATCATCAGGTTGAGTGCTCGCTGATTGTAAGCGCCCGATAATACCGTTAACATCCGATTCACTTAATGTATCTTGCACGACTTCCAAATCAGTCATACCAAGTGTAATCTTTTTATTAAGGTATAACGCTTTAACAAGGTCATTCCAGTTAGCATCATCATTCAACTGATCAATTATCGCGTGGGCGTCTTCTTTTATTGACATTGTGTATCCTCTAAACTTTTTGATAAACCGTGAATCACCAAGGATTCAGGCTCATTCTTTTATAAACATGCTCTTACAAAATTACGTAAATTTTAGCAATCATACCGTTATCAGCGATTAATTTCATGCTTTAAGTATGGTTTTTAGCTTACGTTTTATAACTATTTTGATTATTATATCTATAATATTCACTATTACTATTCTATTTTCCCAGGAGTTCTCTTCAATATGGCACTGATGCCCGGCTTACAAATTAACATGGGACAGCAGCTTAAGCTCACCCCACAATTACAACAGTCGATTAAAATATTGCAGTACTCTGCACTTGAAGTTCAACAAACCATTGAAGCTACTCTTGAAACCAATTTCATGCTTGAAGTTAATGAAGAGTTTGATCAAGATGACGATGAAAAGGATAATCTTGAAGCGGCTAATGACCCCTCTTCCGATGAAAAGACAGAAATAGCTAACGCTACGGATAGTGAAACCCCTTTAGACATTAATCAATCCGACACGATTAAAGATGATTTAGAGATTGATTATGATTGGGAAGAAGTCTACACAGACCATACCCCAGCTTCGAATCAATCCGCGGAAGAATATACCAGTGCGGAAACCTATACCGCTTCGGAAGAGTCGTTACATGACCACCTTTATTGGCAGTCCGATATTTATCCTTGGGATGAAAATGAATCGGTCATCGCTTCATATATCATCGATGACATCAATGAAGAGGGTTACTTATCCAGCTCTTTGGAAGATATAAAGGATTCAATTGCCAACAATGAACCTGATGTAATCGTTTCAGTTCCTGAAGTTGAAGCGGTACTCAAAGTTATCCAGCAGTTTGAACCGACGGGGGTTGGTGCGAGAACCGTCCAGGAAAGCTTGCTATTGCAATTAGCCAACCAACCTAAAACACCTTATGTCATGACGGCCATCCAGTTAATTACCGAGAATTTCGATTGGCTATCATTCCACGATTCCAAAAGAATCAAGAAACTATATGGCTTAGATGATGACGAACTAACCCAGTTAATTAGGCTGATTCAATCTTTAAACCCAAGACCTGGGCGTGACTACTCCAGCACACAGTCAGAAGTGATTGTGCCTGACCTGAGATTGCGTAGAGTCAAAGATGGTTGGCTGGTTGAGTTAAACAGCAATGCCTTCCCTCGCCTGTCTATCAATACCGCTTACATTGACTTGGCGAGCAGCTTAAAAAACGACGAGCAATCTAAGCAGATTAAAGAACAATTGCTGGAAGCAAAAGGTTTGATTAAAAGTATCCATAGCCGTGGTGAAACACTTTTGAGAGTGGGCAAGTTTATTGTTGAAAAACAAGAGCGCTTTTTTGAAGAAGGAGAACATGCTATGCAACCATTGGTTTTAAGGGAAGTCGCTGACTATTTAGATTTACATGAATCAACCATCTCACGAGCGACTAACCAAAAATACATTCAGACACCTCGTGGAACTTTTGAACTGAAGTACTTCTTTTCTACAGGGGTTAGTCAATATGGAAGTGCGGATCAATCTGCCATCGCAATCAAGGCTCATATCAAAGAGTTGATAGACGCAGAAGACCCTAAAAAGCCATTAAGTGACAGTAAGCTAATGAGTCTTTTAGAGGATAAGGACATTGTGGTTGCTCGCAGGACGATTGCGAAATACCGAGAAGCCCTGAAAATCCCATCCTCAAGTGAGCGAAAAAAACTGAATAAATTTAAGTTTTAATCCCTTTCAAATAATGACCATATCTCTTAAAACCACTATATACGTTATAAAAATAGTGGTTTTTTCATATTGGTACACAGTATAGAATTAGCGGTCACTTAGCTTATTGATTACTTAGAAAAATAGTAATTTGGTTAAGGTGCTTTTATAATAGCCCAATAATTAATTTAATGATGTTGAACAAAAACCATGAATAGACTAAATGTAGAACAAATTCAAGAAGCAGCACAGCAGCAATGGGAACACCAGGCAGAAGTTAAAGAGTATATGTCTGCGGTAAACCCGCCTATGCCTAAAATTGATGTTATTGATTACCCAAGTGCTTTACACCAAGGTGGCGAAACACGAATCATTCCATTTGATCTTTCAAAGCAGTTGGAAACCTCTTACCTTGCAACTTCGCCAAACTTAATGGCCAGTTACATTAAGATTTCAGCTGGAGATACCATTAAAACCGATGCATCGGTAACTTCTCAGATGTTCTATGTAATCCGTGGTTCTGGACGCACGCAGATGAAGCACGGCACAATCGAATGGAAAGCGGGTGACTTATTTACTTTACCAGGTGTTCCGGATGCTTTACATACCGCAACTGAAGATACGGCTATCTATTGGGTAAATGATGCCCCTCTTCTTAACTATCTTGGTGTCAAACCATCAAGTGAACGCTTTCAGCCTGTTTTATATACCAAAGAACGTTTATGCAGTGAATTGGAAGCTGTCCGTAAAGTAGCTGAAGGCCGCAACCGCACAGGTTTCTTGCTGTCGAACCCGCATTTTCCGCAAACCATGACATTAACCCATACTTTGTGGGCGCTTTATAATGTATTGCCGGCAGGTGTGGTTCAAAAACCTCATCGCCATAACTCCATCGCATTGGACTTCTGTGTGAATGCGGGGCCTGATACCTATACTTTAATCGGTAAAGAGGTTGACGAAAACGGGGAAATCATTAACCCAATCAAAGCGATGTGGACTCCAGGTTCTGCTTTTATCACCCCTCCGGGATGGTGGCACTCTCACCATAACGATTCGGGTGAAGATGCGATTGTATTGCCGATCCAAGATGCTGGAATCATTATGAACATGCAAGTTTTGGACTTCCAATATATTCGATAATATCGTTTACTATGCTTAGACCTTAAATCAGGATAAAGATATGCAAAATACCGATTATAAAATCGCCGTTATTGAAGATGATGAACTACAGCTCAATAGTTTAGTTGAAGCGCTTAAACAGCAAGGCTTTACCATCACCCCTTTTACTAACCGTGCGGATGCAGAAAAGTCATTTGCGGAGTCTTTACCTGATTTAGTCATTTCGGATATTATTTTAGGCTCTGAAGTCGATGGTGGTTTTGATTTGGCGAAACACTTACTGAGTTACAACCAACCTATCCCGATTATCTTCCTGTCAGAACGCCAATCAGAATTTGATATTTATACCGGCCATGCTTTGGGTGCAATCGATTACCTTCCAAAACCGATTAGTTTAAATGTACTTATTGTGAAGGTTAAAAACCTTCTTCGTATTACCGGCGCTCCTAAATCAAATAACGCCAATGATGAAAAATCGAAAATCCCCAATCTTGAACTTGCTCCAGAACAATTTAAAGCTTACTGGCACAATAAGCCATTGGACTTAACGGCAACAGAGTTTGAAATGTTAAAGCAGTTTGCTACTGCAGGAGAAAGTAGCGTTATTTCCTATGATGCGTTGCAATCTTCTACTCAAGGTGTGGTTGAGCGTAATACAATCAATACTCATATTTGTAGAATTCGTAATGCGTTTAAGAAAATTACCCCTGACTTCAATTTAATTCACAATGAATATGGACGTGGTTATAGTTGGCAAGATAAACCCTAATCATTTTAGGATACAAACCGATGCTGACTGCTCATAATGGCCTAAGGCTATCCATTAGAACCCGTTTCTTTATCTTATTGTTATTATTAACAATCCTACCTTTTCTGGCTTATCGTTTTGCGATAGATTTACACCGTATCATGTTGAATAATCAGGCGATTGTTCAAGAGCAGACCGTAGAAAACCTTGCGTTGATCCTTGAGAACAGAACCGATCTTTGGGCACTGCAAATACAGTCGGGCATGCCGACTCGTTTGGCACATTTGAATTTGACCAATTCTGTTTTGTGGGTGGTGAATGAAAGCCGCCAAACGACCTATGTAGTCGGACAACTGCCTAATCAAGAAGTTCCGAAGCCGGTCGACCTATTTACCACTTCAGGCAAAATCCTGATTAAAACACTGGCTGCATTTCTGCCCTACTCCTTGCCTTACCCTTACCCACAAAGCGCGACACCGGAACACAATCTGATCACCACGGCTTTGCAAGGTAAGACACATCAGCAATACCGTATGGATCAAAATAAACAACCTATTTCACTCATGTCATCCACGCCGTTGATTATCAAAGGTAAGATTATTGGTGCCATCGTTTTAGAACAGCGTATGGAAACATTGTTCAGTCATAACTTAAACTACTTCTACAGACTGATTGGAATCGGTGCCTTCATCTTTCTGATTGTCATCATAGGTGCATTAATCCATACCGCCTCTTTATCCAATAGAATCATTCGCTTAGACAATGATGTAAAACGCACTTTCAATAGTCAAGGACGCATTACCGAACTCTCATTTCCTGATAGAAGCGCACGAATCTATCACGATGAGCTATCGGATTTAAGACATCATATTTATGAAATGTTAAAGCAGTTGGGTGCCTATGAACGCTATTTAAAACAGCTACCAAAAACCCTACGTCATGAAATCCATAACCCCCTAAACCGTCTTTCAATGGCGCTGTCGTTATTGGAACAAAAAAGCGATAACCCTCAACTGGGCTATGCACAACATGCTTTAGCTCAGTTAAAGCAAATCATAAGTTCACTTTCAGAAGCCACAAGTATAGAAGACAGTCTGCAAAGCCAAGCGCCAGAAAACTTTCCAATCGGGATAATGCTGAAACACTATTTGCAAAACACCGAAACTTTACACACCGATTGGAATTTGGAATATAACTGCAATATTCCAGATGATATTCAAGTCTGTGGTGATGGTTTCATGATTGAGCAATTGATGGACAAACTCTTAAGTAATGCTGCAGACTTTTCAGATGATAAAACCCCTATCACCATTCACTGTAGGCTTTTAGGTGACAATGTGCAGATTTCGGTGATGAATTCAGGCCCCCTACTTCCTGACGGCTATGAAAAACAAGTGTTTGACGGAATGACTTCGATTAGAACTTTAAATCAGGATGAGCAAACCCATCTCGGGCTAGGCTTGTATATTGTTAAGTTGATTGCCGACTTTCATAAAGGAAGTGTTTACGCTGAGAATGTTAACAGCTACCAAAACCAAGCGTTTCAAGGGGTTAGGTTTGTGGTCAACCTTCCAGTTAATCGGGGTTGACCCAAGTTTGCAAACGTATTACCGGCTTGAAAAGGTTAAACGCCTAAATTCGCTTTGATATAGGTACCCATATGTAGTGAATGGCGTATTTTCTGGGTTGGAGTGAATCTTCAGAGGATGTAAATAAGGGCCTGGCCAGAGACAGGCTTGACCCTATAAGATATTGGACGTTACGTTTATTGGACTCTTGAGGATAAATCGCGAACCTTACGAACCCATGGCGTGATTCCGGTACTGGACTTGATCTCTTTTGCCAAGGCATCTGCTGCATCTCTATTGGCAAACGAACCTGTGACCAGAACGTAGTTAGTAACGTTGTTACGTGTTTGCGGCAAAATCTTCGCATCTTTTAGCTGATTCTTAGCGGCAATCTTTTTAAGGGAATCCGCATCAGGCATACTCGCCAACTGTAAAATATAATGCATTTTAGGCTGTTCCAATAACCAATTCACTTCTTGAGAACTACTGATTAAAGGGGCATCGGGCGCTTTAGGAGCCAAAGGCTTGCTAACAGGCGCAACCAACTTTACAAGCGGCTCTTCAACAACCGGGGTTTCAACCGTATTGACCGTAGGTGTTTCAATTTCCGATGCTTGCACGGTTGAATCAGCCTGGCTAGAATTTGCTTCAGCAGATTTTAAATTAGGCAATAAGTTAGCATCGCCACCCTGCCTTAAATGATTCAGAATCACTTCCAATTTTTTATCGATTTTTGATTCTAACTGATCGGTATAACTCTTTAATTTTTCGTCCAAAATAGATTCTGTCACTAAGGTGTTTCTCTCCGTGCTAGAGCTTACTGCAGTCACTACCGATGGCACTGTTGCAGAATCAGAATCTTGACTCTCGGCATTTGTAACAGAAAGAGCCGCCGTAGACACCTTATCTTGGCTGGATAGCATTTGGTTAAGTTCGGCAACCTTGTTCTCTAGGGTAATTACCTTATTCTCTAGCTGGGAAAATAATTCAGATTTTCCACCAGACGCCACTACCTCACTCAAGTTTTCCATATCGCTTTGCAGTAGTTTGATTTGCGCCATATTCTCTTCTTTTGCGATGATGGCAGCCTGTAATTCCTTATGGATACTGGTATAAGCAATATAAATCACACCCAAAATGGTTAAAAATAGAGAAAGCATAATAATAACGCCAAAGAACGAGGCCTTATTATTTGAATTAGGACTGGATAGTAACTTGTTGCTGTAGTTAGACTTTTGCTTAAGTTTTGGGTTTTCTGGCATAACTTCCTCTGCGGCATTTAACCAATCATTTAAAGATAGGGAGTTTTCTTGTGAAGGGTTGTTTTGAGAAATCTTGCTAGCTTTAGATTCGATTTCTTCAAGGATTCTGGCTCTTTCTGATTCTAATTCTGAAATAGTAAGCGACATAATATTTAAGTGATTTACCTAAGCTGAAATTAAAAATTATTGTAAAATGCTTTGCTAGAAAAAGATACTGAAACATACCTTTGGAGTTATAAATATGCCTGATATGGAAAGCATCGGTTCCGCACTGTTAATTACTTTTGGGCTTGTAACCGTAAGCATAGTGGTTGTCGGCATCTCAATGTGGTTACTTTATAAGTTTTTTAAAAACAAAGATGAATAATTCAAATCGTTAGCAAGCCTGTCTGGCTAATTCAAAGACTAAAGTACCATGTTTCAATTAGTTTTTAATTTCTCCATCGACATATTGCCACTCGCCTTGTTCATTTCGTGTAAAAAAACTTTTCTCGTGTAGATGGCCTTGCTCTGAACCTAGTTGATAATAAGCCACAAAAGTGACCCAACCTTGTTGATCTTTTTTACGCCCTTGCTTTCGACCATTAATGACTAATTTGGTCCAATGCAATCCAGGGGTAAAATCAATATGGCCAGGCCTGGTCACTTTATCCCAAGAATCCATCAAGTATTCTTCCAAAAGCAATTCAAAGGCACTAAAACGTGAGCGCATCAGTTGTTCAGCGGTCTCGGGTTTGGCTATGCCATGATGGAATGGCATACAACATTCAGCGTAGGATTTTTGACTGCCGCAAACACACTCCATCGATTTGTCGGGCAAATGGCTTTGATTATTTGAAATTGGCACGATAAACAACCCTTAAACGTATTGACAATAATATAGCCGCCAAAGTGAGTCCCAGCACAATACCCAACCAAAATCCTTGCACACCTAAAGCTGGAACAAACCAATCGGTAAAGGTGAAGATATAACCCAAACCTAAGCCAACCCCCCAATAACTGAACAATGTGACCCACATCGTGACTTTGGTATCGTGAAACCCTCTTAATGCGCCGGCTGCACATACTTGTATGGCATCAAACACTTGATACATGGCGGCAAACAATAGCAGGATTGTCGCCAGTGCCAGTACCTGTTTATCTAGCGTGTAAATCTCAACAATCTCAACTCTGAAAATGAAACTAACCAATGCCAGCAATACACCAATCACTAGTGCCCATAAAAAACCGGTAAATAACGTGGTTTGAACTTTATTCTTTTTGGATTCTCCAAAGCCATAACCCACTCTAACGGTAAGCGCCATCGCAAAACTTAAAGGAACCATAAAAGCCAAAGAGGTGAAGTTGATTGCAATTTGATGTGCGGCAATAACAGTCGCGCCTAAAGGCGCAATAAAAAGTGCGATAAAGCTGAACAAACTGACTTCAAACAACAACGCGAATGAATTCGGTAAACCCAAAGCCAAAATAGGTTTAACGCCGTTGTGCCAATCTAAAGCCAAGCTTTTGGCATTTTTAATGTAGGGTTTTACAGATGAACTTTTCATGATATAGACCATCGCCACAATAAGCATGGACCACATGACAATGGTACTCGCCACCCCACAACCTGCAGCTCCCATCGCGTCGATAGGCCCAAAGCCATAGATGAAAATGGCATTCAAAGGAATATTCAAAAACAACGCAAAAAAACTGATCCACATCGTTGGCAAGGTTTTACCTAACCCTTCCCAAAAGAACCTTAAGGCTTGATATAACGCCACTCCCGGCATGCCAAATGCGATATAAAACAGATATTCTTCAGTCAGTTGGTAAACCGATGGGTTTAACGAGAGTAAGTCCAGCAACCAATTTAAATTCATCAAAATGACCAATGAAAGCAACCCCAAAGGCAAAGCCAGCCATAAACCCTGGTAGAAATAGAGTTGCATATTGGCCAAGTTGTTTTGGCCTTTCGCTTTGGAAACGATAGGGGTAATCGCCAACAGCACACCGGTCGCGAACATAAACACCGGTAGCATAATATTGGTGCCCAACCCTACGGCGGCTAAATCATTGGTGCCCACACGACCGGACATAATGGTATCGACCACACCTAAACCGGTTAAAGCGAGTTGGGCGAGCAAGATGGGTAACGCAAGCTTGATTAATTGATTCGATTCACCTTTGAAAGCACTCCAAGAAACTCTCATAAATAACTTAAACCCATGGCTATTTGGTGTCTTGGTTGCGTTTGGCGGCTATCTGATTTTCATTGTTTTCAGCATGACCGGTTTGTTGGTACTCCGCATCGGACTGTTGCCAATACGCTTTGCCGTGCTGATTTTCCAGCTCCGCAAGGTCATCTTCCATCAAGGCCGTTTTTGTATCTTCAGGGTCTATATGAATGATTGCGCTCGGCATGGTAATGATGATAATAAGCTTCAGTGTCCAGAAAACGGTTGCATACACTACTACCGCCAAAGCGAGAACCAACGGTAAACCAAAAACCAAGTCGACAATTAACGCTTGCCCTTCAAATAATTTCTGCATCAAGCTCTTTTCGATAAAGGTGAAATATAGCCAGGCGACCACAGCGAATAAACTAATCAACACAACCAAACGATTGAGTTGAGGGTGAAGTTTGGTATTTCTAAAAAGACAAAGCATAATTTTCTCTTAAGACATTAAATTAGGGCTACATTGATTAAATCACGGGATTTAAACAACTAGATACGGTTTTATAAAGTGGCCAGGCCTGGTAACTTTTGATAAATCAACCATTGAAGTGCGATATAGGTGGTTGCCACATTAAACTTACCTTGTGCCAATTGTTGTTTAGCCTCACTAAAGGGTAACAGCACCACCCGAATATCCTCGTCTTCACTTGCCAGACCAGCATGGGTATCGACCAAAGAGCTATCGATATTGCTGGCAAATAAATACAGCACCTCGTCACAAGCACCAGGACTAGGATAAAATTCACTGATATATTCGATGTCTGAAATAGCGATACCGGTTTCCTCTAGGCACTCGCGAACACATGCCTGCTCTTTAGTTTCACCTTGGTCAATCATGCCCGCGACCGGTTCAAGCAACCAGGCCTGGTTGAAATCTTGATTGTGCAACGCTTTTTCCACCGCACCAGCACGGCACTGCTCAACTAAAACAATCTGTTGTCGTACTAGGTCATACAGTAGAACCACGACAGCCTCACCCCGTTTGAAAACCTCACGATTGACAATTGGACTGCTACCGCCTTGGTACAGACTATGGCTGAACTTAAGCAGGTTAACTTGAAAAAAACCGTTGAACAGTTGCTGGTTAGATTCTATCTTCAGATACTTATCAGGCATTACTGAACCTCTATCATCGGTACTCGCTTGGTTATTCCGCACAGCAACTCATAGCCAATAGTGCCGGAAAAACGGGCAATCTCATCAACGGATAACTCTTTACCCCAAAGCACGGCACAATCCCCTATTTGGGGCTGGACGGCTAGATCGGTCAAATCTACGGTAATCATATCCATCGACACCCTGCCAACCAGTGGCACACGTTGACCATTAATCAGTACGGGTGTTCCTGAAGGGGCGTGACGAGGATAGCCATCACCATAACCAATCGCGATTACCCCAATGGTACTGGGTCGTTGTGCGGTCCACGTATTGGCATATCCTACGGACTCACCTGCTGGAATGTTCTTTATGGAGATGATTTCCGACTCTAGCTGCATAACTGCTTCACCGTGGTTTTCAAAACCAGGTATATCCCCTGCGCCATATAGAGTAATGCCTGGGCGAACCCACTCATAATGACTCAGTGGATAACGCATGATTCCTGCTGAATTGGCTAGGCTTCTATTGAATGTAAAAGCGGCCGTACAATCCTCAAACGTATCAATCTGCTGTTGGGTGAACAGTTCTGCACTGGCTGATTTTTCGTCAGCGGAAGAAAAGTGCGACATGATATGAATGCAAAATTCATTGGCGGAATTTTGTAATCTTGAAATGACCGATGGCAACTCTTTTGGCTCAAAGCCTAGACGATGCATACCGGTATCCACCTTAACCCAGACACTGATTTGACTGCTAATCTTACTATTCAATAGCCAATTCAACTGGTGTTGGGAATGCACGACTAAGTCAAGACGGTTCTGGATCACAACTGGAATTTCCGCTTCTGAAAACAAACCTTCTAACAGAAGGATACGATGTAGAAACCCCTTTTGACGCAACAACATAGCCTCATCAATTGAAGCCACTCCAAAGGCGTCCGCACCACTTAGCTGATGGGCAACCCGTTCTATTCCATGACCATAGCCATTGGCTTTGATAACCGCTAACACTTTACTATCAGGAGCCATAGCTTGAACCGATTTCAGGTTGTTTTTTAAAGCCGACAAACACAGGTAAGCCTTAGCTGGACGATACATCATAAATTACACATCTCTAGTAAGACTCATCAGGGATATCAAATGCCGCATGGTTTTCAAAACGGGTGTATTGACCGATAAAGGTTAGAGGCACCGTTCCTAAAGAACCATTACGGTGTTTACCTAAAATGATTTCAGCCATCCCTTTATCTTCAGTATCCGGGTTGTACACTTCATCTCGGTAGATAAAGATGATTAAATCGGCATCCTGCTCGATCGCACCTGATTCACGTAAGTCGGACATAACCGGGCGCTTATTCGGGCGCTGCTCCAAACTTCGGTTCAACTGCGATAAAGCGATGACGGGGATATTTAATTCTTTAGCGAGTGCTTTCAAACCTCGAGAGATTTCAGAAATTTCGTTTACACGGTTTTCTGAGTTGGCGGAACCACGCATCAGTTGAAGATAATCCACCACAACCAAGCCCAAACCGGTAACGGCTTTTTCCGGATCTTCCAAACCCGCTTCGGTGGCTTCTTTACGTTGTAAGTCACGCACATCTTTATCAATACGACGCGCACGGGCTCTTAATTCGGTAATCATTAAAGCTGGTGTATCATCAATATAAACTTTAGCTTGAGAGAGGATGTTAATCGCCTTGTTAAGTTTAGGCCAATCATCCTGGGCGAGTTTTCCTGTTCGCATGCGACCAGCGTCAATACGCCCAATCGAACTGATCATACGCATAGCCAAGGACTCACCCGGCATCTCCATACTGAATACGGCAACCGGGGTGCCATTTTTGGTGGCGATATTCTCCGCCATATTCATCGAGAAGGTGGTTTTACCCATCGAAGGACGGCCGGCGACGATAATCAAATCGCCCTTTTGTAAACCTGCGGTTAATTCATCGAATTTGGTGAGGTGGGTCTCCTGACCGGTAATCGTACCCTCAGAGTTAAATAACTCATCAATCTTATTGATTGCCGATTCCAGTAAAACATCCATTGATTTATACAGACGCTCTTTACCTTCACCATGCTCCGCGATCCCCATGATTTTGGCTTCCGCGATATCCAACACATCACGAATATCCTTACCTTTTGGGAAATAAGCGGTTTCAGCGACTTCATTACTGGCCTGGATTAATTTTCTTAAGATGGACTTATCACGAACCAATTGCGAGTAATAAAGGATGTTGGCTGAACCGGGTGTGTTTTTAACCAGTTCCGCTAAATAACTTTTGTCACCTGCGGTATCCAGCAAGCCGACATTGCTTAAATAAGCGACCACTGAGATAAGATCGAAAGGTTTGTTGTTACGGCTTAATTCAAAAATAGCCTCAAAGATGACCTGATGCTGTTTAGTGTAAAAATCACCGGCATTAACAATAACAACGACGTCATCGAGCACATCATTAGAGAGCATTAAACCACCGAGTACAGATTGCTCAGCTTCAATTGAATGAGGGGGAACTTTAAAGAGTTCGTCGACAGTATTATTTGAAGAATTACTTTTAGCCATAGTTAGCGTCATTAAGTCTATTTTGGAATTTAAAGAGACTATTATAACTTCTGGTTAGTAATACAAAAGACAATCGATGTTTTTTTATCGAGAAGAAAACAAATATTCGGGACATAAAAAAAGCGGAGGCATTCTAAGGAATGCGCCCCGCTTTTTAAGCAGATAAAGCGTAGAGATTACTCTGCAGACGCTTTGATTTCTACTGTGATTGAAGCAACTACATCTGAGTGTAATTGAACATCAATTTCATAAGTACCTACGTGACGTAGAGCACCTTCAGGCATACGAACGTCGCGACGCTCAACTTCAAATCCTGAAGCCTTAAGCGCATCAGCGATGTCTTGAGTACCAATAGAACCGAATAATTTACCTTCATCACCAGCAACTGACTCGATAGTTACTACTTGACCGTTTAGGTTTTCGTAAACACCTTGTGCAACTGCTAATTCAGCTGCTGCCGCTTTTTCAAGCTCAGCGCGCATAGCTTCAAATTCTGCAACGTTTTCTTTAGTTGCTGCTTTTGCTTTACCTTGAGGAATCAAAAAGTTACGAGCATAACCAGATTTAACTGAAACTTGATCACCTAAAGATCCTAGATTTTGTACTTTTTCAAGCAGAATAACATTCATAGCTTAAACCTCTATAGTTCTTCATTTTCCCATCGGTTTCTAAAGTCGACCCAAGTGTCTACCAAACCGATGGTTGCTAAAATCAACATAGCTTGTGGAAATAAGAATAACAATATATATAACCCAACCAACCAAGCTTTATTAAGCTCTTTAGTCGCCACCGTATGATGTGCAATGGCTATGCCTTGAAACATCAAACCGGCGATGATGATACCTGACAAGTCATAAACCAAACCTGCCTCAGCGCCACTAACTAGACCAAGAATCGCTAAAACAATCGCTGTATAAGCAGTCGATTTAGGTAACGATATTTGGTAAAAGTCAATTTTAAACTGACCTGGATTATAAAGCTCACTCTGCCACCATCTAGCAATGATTAAAATGGAGAACCATAGAATAATCATAAAGATAGCGATTAGCATCGTTACCATTTCTGCTAAATTAGGGATTAACTTAGCATCAAAAGGTATTTGTGAAGCTTCAAATAGTGGCGCAACATATTGGTTAAATAGTGCGACCCACCAATCCACTGGATTGGGTACTGCCATATGGAATAGGACAACACTCAAACCAGTAATCACCATAGCTAACTGGAGTGCTAAGGCTAAAGAATTGGTTTGTCTTAAGACAACCGCCAATAACCAAATCGGAAGCATGTACTCAATAATCGAAATCATTGCAGGAAAATAATTTCCTGAAATCAAAATCGTCAGAGCGACATTGCTAACCACACCCCAAATTAGGGTTTTAAAGCCTTCTGTTACTGAAATTCTTAAAGTAACCAAGGCGATAATCGCACCAACCAGTATTCCGAATGGTGCTAAAAAAACACTTAACGCTGAAAATAAAACGACTGCAATAATGGCCTGCATTGGGCCTTTCATTGAGTAGTTGGCTATTCCTAGCATTGCGTTCCTGTTATCTCTTATCTACCACAAATCAATTATTTGTGTTGATCAGTGTATGGCAATAATGCAATGTAACGCGCACGTTTGATTGCAGTTGCTAATTGACGCTGATACTTAGCGCTTGTTCCAGTAATACGACTAGGAACAATTTTACCTGTTTCAGTAATATATGCTTTCAAAGTATCTAAGTCTTTGTAATCAATTTGTTTAACGCCGTCAGCGGTAAAACGACAGAATTTTTTTCTACCAAATCCTCTAGCCATGTCTTACTCCTTATCTTCGCGAGTATCGCGACGCTTATCAGAACGATCATCTTTCTTAGCTACCATTACTGAAGGTTCAGTAATTGCAGTTTTCTGCTTAGTGAACATGCTACGTAAAACAGCATCGTTGTAGTAGAAAGCATTTTCAAGTTCATCAAGTGCTTCTTGAGTACACTCAATGTTAAGCATGATGTAATGAGCTTTGTGTACCTTATTGATAAGGTAAGCAAGTTGACGGCGACCCCAGTCTTCTAAACGGTGAATTTGACCACCAGACTGTTCGATAAGGGCACGGTAACGTTCTAGCATTGCAGGAACCTGTTCAGATTGATCAGGGTGCACTAGAAATACGACTTCATAATGACGCATTCATTTTCTCCTTATGGATGATAAAACAGTCTCCTGACATATATAAATAAGCAGTGAGACAAGGATTTATTCAGACATGTGCCTGAAAGGCGCGAATTATAAACGACTTTTCCGATTAATACAAATAAGAATTACATGAAAGTGTTTGTTTTGCCGTGGTTTTTTAAATGCATTCCAAAAAACTACAGCTAAGATTATTTAGAGTGGTAACCGAATCTAAACAAGTTAGCTTAAACGGATAGCTTGATAGACTTGTCTGAAGGCTTAATTCAGACTCTCATTAATTTGCTTCAACACTTCTAAAGGCGAGTCTGACTGAGTGATCGGGCGCCCTACCACTAAATAACTGGACCCTGCAGCCATAGCCTCTGCAGGCGTCATAATCCGTTTTTGATCGTTCACCGCACTACCGGCCGGACGAATCCCAGGCGTTACCAGGCAAAATTGTTCACTCACAATCTGACGTAAAGGCTGTGCCTCTTGAGCAGAACAGACAACCCCGTCCAACCCCGAGTCTTCAGCCAATTTAGCTAAACGCAAGACATTGTCTTGTGGTGAGCCTTGCAAGCCAATCTCAGCTAAATCTTGCTGCTCCATGCTGGTCAAAATCGTCACCGCAATAAGCAATGGCTTTCTTTCTACATCAGTTAGTTCATCCAATGCATCTTTTGCGGCCTGCATCATTTTGCGGCCACCCAGCGCATGGACATTCACCATCCAAACCCCCATGCGGGCGGCAGCTTGCACCGCTTTCGCCACTGTATTGGGAATATCATGATATTTCAAATCCAGAAAAACATCGAAGCCTTGCTCGATTAAGGCTTTGACAAATTCAGGCCCCGCTACCGCAAATAACTCTTTACCCACCTTTAAGCGACAAGCTGATTTATCCAAAGTTTTCACAAACTGGAGCGCCGCATCGGCATTAGCAAAATCTAAAGCGACTAATACTTTAGGGTCTAAAGAAACAGGAAGATTATTTGAACTCATATTTAACTCTGGTTTTCTAATTGTACCAATGCGTTAGACTCTCTATTTAAAGTCTCTTTCACCTGAACATTGGCTTTTTTTAATTGAATGATTTGGTCGGAAAGTTTTAAGTTTTGCTTTGTTTTTTGTCTAACGATCCAGCGTAAACGAATAACTTGCATTGAAATAATTGCCGCACCCACAGTTAAACCTATTATGAACAAAGCGGCCATAATGACACTTAACGGTAAATTAAAGGTGACAATGAGCAGATTTAATTCTACAGATACAGGATTTAATACCCCCAAAACAACACCGATTATCAGAAATGCAATGATAAACAGAAGCGAGATAAGTTTTAACATGTAAGAATCTCTACAAAGAAGTTATAGAGAGATTATAGAGGAATAAATAAAAAAAGGGGTGAGAAAACTCACCCCTTTTAACTGTTATTGCAAGATATCAGTATGCTCTTTGGATTCGTCGACACGTTCCCTTAAAGCCTTACCAGGCTTAAAGTGTGGAACACGCTTATCATCCAATTCAACCGTTTCCCCAGTTTTAGGGTTACGACCTACTCTTGCCTTTCTATGATGTAGACTGAAACTTCCAAAGCCACGTATTTCAATACGCTCACCTTGCGACAAAGTATCAATCATAGAATCAACGATTTGGTTCACCGCAATCTCAACATCCTTTTGGGCAAATTGAGTTTGTTTTCTTGCAATGAGTTCAATAAGTTCTGACTTGGTCATTTTGTATTGCTCTTATTTATCTCTCTGGGTAGAGAGTTTCAATAAATCTAATGTAAAGAGACATTAGAGAGACCAAGGTGTAGCCTGTTCGATTCAACAGGCTACCCTTTTAGAAAGACGCTAAATGTAATTTAAATTACATTTTGTCCTTGAAAAGGTCACCTAAAGTAGTACCAGCAACAGCTTGCTGCTCTGAATACCCTTTGATTGCTTCTGCTTCTTCAGCAGCTTCTTTAGCTTTAACAGATAAAGATAAAGAACGGTTTTTGCGATCAATGTTAGTGATACGTGCAGAAACTTCGTCACCTTCTTTAAGAACGCTTGAAGCATCACGAGTATCTTCCATCAACTCAGAAGCGCGAAGGTAACCTTCAACTTCTGGAGCTACATCGATAACCGCACCTTTTTCGTCAACAGATTTAACAGTACCAGTAACAATAGCACCTTTACCGTTGTCTGCAACGAACTGACCGAATGGGTCTTGCTCTAACTGCTTAAGACCTAGAGAGATACGCTCACGATCTGGATCGATAGAAAGAATAACCGTTTCTAGCTCGTCACCTTTTTTGAAGTCACGGATAGCTTCTTCACCAGGCTGATTCCAAGAGATATCAGTTAGGTGAACAAGACCATCAATACCGCCTTCTAAACCGATGAAGATACCGAAATCAGTGATAGACTTGATGCTACCAGAGATTTTGTCACCCTTAGCGTGAGTTGCTGAGAAACCTTCCCATGGGTTAACAGTACACTGTTTGATAGATAGAGAGATACGACGACGCTCTTGATCAACATCAAGGATCTTAACGCGTACTTCTTGACCTAGGTGAACCACTTTAGATGGGTGGATGTTACGGTTAGTCCAATCCAATTCAGAAGTGTGAACCAAACCTTCAATACCATCTTCGATTTCGATGAAAGCACCGTAATCAGTGATGTTAGCCACTTTACCAGCCACTTCAGAACCCATTGGGTAACGAGAAACCATATCTGCCCAAGGATCTTCTTCAAGCTGCTTAAGACCTAGAGATACACGGTTACGTTCTTTGTCGAACTTAAGAACCTTAACATCAATTTCATCACCAACTTGTACGATTTCAGATGGGTGGTTAACACGACGCCAAGCCATATCAGTGATGTGTAGAAGACCATCAACACCACCAAGATCGATGAATGCACCGTAGTCAGTAAGGTTCTTAACGATACCTTTAAGTGAAGAACCTTCTTCCATGTTAGCAAGAATGGCTTCACGCTCAGCTGAGCTTTCTTGTTCGATAACTGCACGACGAGAAACAACCACGTTGTTACGCTTACGATCAAGCTTAACAAGTTTCATTTCTACTTCTTTCCCTTCTAGGAAACCGAAGTCGCGAATTGGACGGATATCCACAAGTGAACCAGGTAGGAAACCACGAACGCCTTCAACGTCAACAGTAAGACCACCTTTAACTTTACCAGTAACAAGACCGATAACAACTTCACCCTCTTCCATAGCTGTTTCTAGGCGATCCCAAGTCTTAGCACGCTTCGCTTTTTCACGTGATAAACGAGTTTCACCCAAACCATCTTCCAATGATTCTAGGTAAACTTCAACTTCATCACCAACAGCAACTTCAAGTTCACCGTTTGCGTCTAGGAATTGAGACTTAGGAATAGCAGACTCAGACTTCATGCCAGCGTCTACAAGAACAGTTTCTTTATCAATACCAACAACGGTACCGATGATTAGAGAGCCTGTGTTAAATTTTTCTTGAAATGATTCTTCAAATAATTCAGCGAAAGATAATTCACTCATGGATAGTATTACCAATTTTTTCATACCGCTTACTTACCGCAAATGGGGTTTAAGTAAATAGACGGGTCAGTTAATAATTGCTCGCTTCCCATAGCCAGCAGAAAATACAAATCCCCGGACTCAAAAAAGACCAGGGATTTAGAAAAACTTTTAAAAATCAATTAACTATAAAAGATTTTTATAACTCATTCAGGGTTAAGATTTATTTCATTAAACCTCTTTCCCACAACAAAGATTCTGCTTTTCGACAGACTTCTTGAATATCTAAATCCGAAGTATCTATCACAATCGCATCCTCTGCAGGTCTAAGAGGAGCCGTCTTTCGACCGGTATCTCGCTCATCCCTTTCTTTGATGTCTTGAGTTATCTGGGCAATGTTAGCATCAATTCCTTGGTTTTTCAACTGTTTAACACGTCTTTCTGCACGTACTTCGGCTGAAGCAGTTAAATAGAGTTTAACAGGCGAAGCTGGAAAGACAACGGTGCCCATATCGCGACCATCCGCTACCAGGCCTGGTAGCTCAGCAAAATCCTTTTGGCGCTGCAATAATGCGGCGCGAACTTCAGGAATTACCGCTACGGTTGAAGCCACTCCCGCTACCTCTTCCGTTCTGACTTTTGAGGTGACATCTTCACCCTCATAAAGAATACTGGTTGCTTTAAATTCTACTGGAAGCGTCTCAGCAAGTTTAACCAGGCCTGGTACATCATCCAAAGCGATAGCGTTTTTAACCGCGCCAAACGCTAAAGCACGGTAAATTGCCCCGCTGTCCAATAAATGAAACCCGGTTTTACATGTTAAGTACTGCGCTAAAGTGCCTTTACCTACACCACTAGGACCATCAATGGTAATTACAGGTACGTTTGACATGTTAAGCTTCCTCAATGACGTCAACCGTCATGCCTACTTGATTGATTAAATCAACAAAAATCGGGAATGAAGTATTAACATTGGCGCAATCGTCTATCACAATTTCAGAAACCGCATTTAAGCCAGCAATCGTCATTGCCATTGAGATACGGTGATCATGATGACTTTGAATCTCTGCATTTTGCGGTTGCTGAACACCACCATTGATAATCATACCGTCTGGTGTAGGCTGAGCATCCACACCGACCGCAATTAAAGCATCCGCCATAACCTGGATTCTGTCCGATTCTTTGACACGTAACTCTTCCGCTCCGGTTAACACTGTCTGACCTTCGGCAGTGGCCGCCACAACAAATAGAACCGGAAACTCGTCAATCGCCAAAGCAACTAACTCTTCTGGAATGTGAATCCCTTTAAGAGGTGCATAACGAATGTGCACATCAGCAACGGGCTCGCCGCCCACTTCATGGAAGTTTTCCAGCTGAATGTCCGCACCCATCAACTTTAATATATCGACAATCCCGACACGAGTCGGATTCATGCCAACGTGTTCGATAACCAGGTCTGAGCCTTTAGAAACTGCTGCAGCCGCCATGAAGAAAGCGGCCGAAGAGATGTCCGAAGGTACATCTATATGGCGAGCAGTTAACTTGCCTCCACCTTTCAAACAAGCTTTCATTCGCTGATTGTCCAACTTCTCAGACTGCACCTCATAACCAAAGCCGTTCAGCATACGCTCGGTATGGTCGCGTGTTGGAGCTGGCTCCAGCGCACAAGTTTGACCTTCGGCAAACAAACCTGCCAACAATACACAAGACTTAACCTGGGCACTCGCCATCGGCAAGGTGTAGTCGATGGCCTTGAGAGCTTTACCGGTACCTTTGATTATCATTGGCAAAGTACCGCCTTCTGAAGTTTCGATCTCTGCACCCATTAATCTTAATGGATCAGTAACACGTTTCATTGGTCGTTTAGAAAGTGACGCATCGCCAATCAACTCGCAATCAAAATTTTGCCCTGCCAAAATGCCCGCTAATAAACGTGTAGAGGTACCTGAATTCCCCATATCCATCGGTTTATTCGGTTTTTTAAGGCCGCGTAAACCCACGCCATGAATAGTCACATTACCGTTATTTGGGCCTTCGATCTCAACCCCCATCTCACGAAACGCTTGCAGGGTCGCCAACGCATCAGCACCTTCTAAAAAACCGGTTACCGTTGTTGTTCCCTCGGCTAAAGCACCCAACATAATGCTTCTGTGAGAGATGGATTTGTCGCCAGGCACACGAATACGCCCTTTTATTGTGCCACCAGGTTGTACTTTGAATTTTACATTTGACATAATTTACTGTTCTTTCGTTTTTTAGATTACGTGTTTGATTCTGAATATATTTGTCTTGGAGAATTACTTTTGCACAATATGTTTATCGCGCGCTTTTTTTGCTTCATCAAATAAAGTGTATAAAGCCTGGGCATCTTTATTCTCAACTAATTCGGTTAACTCGGTAATGGCCTGCCCGTAATATTTTAGCCATTTTGCAATGGCGGTTGAATTATACATGACAATATCACGCCACATAACCGCATCACTCGAAGCGATACGGGTAAAATCCCTAAAACCGCCAGCCGTATACTTAAATACATCGCCCAATTCTTCATGCTCATTCAACATATCCACTAAGGCAAACGCCAATAAGTGCGGCAAATGGCTGGTCGCTGCAAAAATTTCATCATGCTGTTGGGCATTCATCACCTCAACATTAGCACCTAAAGCCAACCAAAGCTGCTTAACAACCGCTAAAGCCGATAGCGCCGTTTTTTCTGTTGGCGTAAGGATTACACGATGATTGACATATAAAGCCTCATCCGCAGCCGCGACCCCGCTTTTCTCTTTACCCGCAATCGGATGCCCTGGAACAAAGTTTTCGGGAAGTTCGCCAAATACCTCTTGAGCCGAGAGTATGACACTGCTTTTTGCGCTACCGCCATCGGTAATAATCGTTTTAGACGACAGATATGGCTTCATCTCCGCAAGTACGGTTTTCATCGCCCCTAAAGGCACGGCCAGAAACACCAAATCACTGCCATCAACTGCCTCAGCCATATCGGTGGTGAAGGAATCGATTACCCCTAATTCAACAGCCAATTGCAAATTGGCATCGTTATGACCAAACCCAATCACCTCTTCTACCAGGCCTGCTTGCTTGATTCCTTTTGCAAACGAACCGCCAATCAAACCAACCCCGATAATGGTGACCTTATTTAATATTGCACTCATTATGGCTGATACACCTTTTTTAAAGCATCGATAAAGTATTGGTTTTCGACCTGAGTACCAATCGAGATACGTAAATAATTTGTCATACCGTAATTGGCCACTGGTCGCACAATCACACCTTCTTTCAGTAATTTCTGATTGTATTCCAAAGCGGCTTCACCCAAATCGATGCACACAAAATTCCCAATTGAAGGAATGTATTGAATATCAAGCTCTTCCAAAACCTCAATCACTTGACGCATACCTTGTTGGTTCACCAACACCGCCTCGTTCACAAAATCTTGGTCTGCCAGCGCATATTGCGCGGCCACTTGCGCATAATGATTCACATTGAAAGGCTCACGTACTTGGTTGATATACTGAATGGTTTCTGGGTTTCCCACCATATAACCAATTCGCAAAGAGGCTAGACCATAAGCTTTAGAAAAAGTACGTGAAACCAGTAGGTTTGGGTAGTCATCAATGTAATCAACACCATTAAAGAAAACATCCGCATCTAAAAAAGATTGCGCATATTCAACATACGCCTCATCCAAAACCACAATGATATTTTGCGGAACCTTTTCAATAAAAGCTTGCCACGCTTGTTTGCTAAAAAACGTACCTGTTGGATTATTAGGGTTAGCTAAATAAATAACCTTGGTTTTGTCGGTAACAGCCGCCAACATGGCCGATAAATCATGCCCCCAATCTTTAGCCGGAACTTCTACACCGGTTGCACCAACTACTTGGGCAGAAATAGGATAAACCGCAAAAGCATATTGCGAATAGATGATTTCATCTTCTGGCCCGGCAAAAACGCGCGCCACCAATTCAAGCACTTCATTCGAGCCATTACCAATGACCAGCTGACTAGCCTGCACACCTAAGAACTCAGCTAAAGTGTGCTTTAAAGCGTAAGCACTGCCATCAGGATAACGGGCAATATCAACCAACTCAGCCTGTATCGCCTCAATGACCTTTGGACTCGCACCTAACGGATTTTCATTAGAAGCCAGTTTAGTAATGTTTTGCAGACCTAATTCACGTTGCAATTCACTGACCGGTTTACCAGGAATATAAGGGTGAATCCCTAAAACCTGAGGTTGAACCTGATCACAAAACAGCGGATTTTTTGATTTCATATAAATACTTTAGTTAAGAGAGTAATGAATATAAATTACTCATAAAGACTACAACGGAGAGACCGGAAAAGAACCTAATAACTTATAAAAAGCCGCCTTGGACTGAACTTCTTCTAAAGCTTCTTTTAAGTTTGCATCGTCTTTGTGCCCGAGAACATCAATAAAGAACAGATAATCCCAAGTTTTATCGGTTGATAAGCGCGAAACAATACGTGTCATATTGATATTGCGCTTGCTGAAACAGCTTAAAATATCCAATAAGGCGCCCGCTTTGTTGTGAATAGAAATAATCAACGCGGTTTTGTCTTCGCCACTAGGTTGTGTATCTTCTTTGCCAATCACCCAAAACTTAGTGGTGTTGTCTTTGTAGTCCTCGATATTGGCATCAAGAATAATCAACTGATACAACTGGGCCGCTTGTTCAGAGGCGATTGCCGCCAAAGTTTCGTCCGCTTGTGCCATTTTAGCGGCCAAAGCATTCGACTCTACCGCTTCGATCTCAGCCCAAGGCAAATTGTTCTTAAGCCAGGCTTCACACTGCCCCAAAGCTTGTTGATGGGCAACGACTTTTTTAATACTCTCATGCGAAACCGATTTAGACATCAAACAGTGATGAATTGGCAACTCCACCTCACCAGAGATTTTAAGCTTGGTTTTGATTAGTTCATTTTGAGACGACTTAACCACACCTTCCGATGAATTCTCTACCGGAACAATCCCGTAGTTAGCCTCACCTTTTTCAACCGTTGCAAAGACCTCTTCAATGGTTGAAACCGCTACCGCTTGTGCGGAAGAGCCAAACTGCTTAATCACGCTGGCGTGCGAATAACTACCTTCTGGCCCCAAATAAGCTACTGAAACAGGTTGTTCAAGTGCCAAGCAGGCCGACATGATCTCCCTGAAAAGCTTCGCCATTTCAACATCGGGCAATAAGCTTTTATTACGCTCTTTCACCGCTCTTAAAACCTGGGCTTCACGTTCGGGGCGGTAAAAAACCGCATCGACATTACCACCCTGGGTTTTAATATCAGCTACTTTCTGAGCGCATTCCGCTCTTTGTCCAATCAAGAGTTGAATTTGCTCATCAATCGCATCAATTTTATTACGAATTTCTGTCAGTTGTGCCTGTTCAGTTGTCATTTAAAAGCCCGTTTAATTTCAAATCGCTGAATATGGTTGATTACGCGTTTTCAGTTGCAAATTTTTGCATAAAGCCGATTAACGCATCCACACCTTCTTCAGGCATGGCATTATAAATACTCGCTCTCATGCCGCCAAATGCTTTATGACCTTTCAAACTTAGCAGGCCTGCTGCTTTTGATTGCTCTAAAAAAGCCGCATCCAAGTCGCTATCTTTAAGACTGAAGGTCACGTTCATCACAGAACGCTGTTCAAGCTTAATGCTGTTGCTGTAAAAACCAGAAGCATCAATGTAATCATAAAGCTTAGCCGCTTTGCGCTTATTCACTTCAGCAATGTGTTTAACACCACCGGTGGTTTTGATCCAATCAAATACCAAGCCTGCTAAATACCAAGCGTAGGTTGCAGGGGTATTGAACATGGATTCGTTATTGGCGTAAACATCCCAGTTCATCAGTGTTGGAGTATCTGAACGTGCATTACCTAACAGATCCTCACGCACAATCACTATCGCCAAACCTGCCGGACCAATATTCTTTTGAGCGCCCGCATAAATCATGGCGTATTTGCTCACATCAATCTCACGACACATAATATTTGAAGACATATCGGCAATCACCGGTTTACCTTGGGCAAACACCACCTCTAATTGCTCTTCCTGAAACTCTAAACCGGTAATGGTTTCGTTTGAACAAATATGAATATACTTCGCATCGGCAGAGAACTTCCAGTCACTGATGGCCGGAATTTCAGTTGGGTTTTCTTCATCACCGCCAGCAACCACGTTAACTTTGGCAAAACGAGACGCTTCTTTAATCGCCTTGGTTGACCAAACACCGGTATTGATGTAATCAACCGTATCATTTTGTTCCGCCAAGTTCATTGGAATCGCGGCAAACTGTAATGAGGCACCACCATGCACAAACAGTACCTTGTAGTTATCAGGAATCGCCATCACTTCACGTAGATCGGCTTCCATCTGATGCGCTACCGCCATATATTCTTTACTACGATGACTCATCTCCATAACCGACATGCCAGTATTCTGCCAATCTAAAAATTCAGATTCCGCTCTACGCATGACCGCTTCTGGAAGCATCGCCGGACCAGCACTAAAATTAAATGCTCTCGCCATTTTCTATATCCTTAAATATCAAAAGGATACCGTCTTAAATTAAGAGGGTATCCATATAGAGAACACACCGTTAATTGCAGCGGTTGTTCTTTTTATCGATTAAATCCAATTACTCTTCGGTCGAGTCTTCAGAATTTTCTGCTGGTGAATTGTCATCTGCTACCACTTCGGTCGCAGGCAAATCCATTACGGCATTTTCATCCACTGAATCGATTTGAACTTCTTCGTCCTCTTCGATATCAACCACCGCTAAACCAACAACCTGTTCACCTTTACCAACATTAATCAGCTTAACGCCTTGAGTGTTACGACCCACTACCGAAATCTCAGCAACACGAGTTCTCACCAAAGTCGCCTTATTGGTAATCAGTACGATTTCTTGATCGGTATTGACCGAAACCGCAGAAACCACTGGACCATTACGATCGGTCGTCTTAATCGAGATAACCCCTTGACCGCCACGATTGATGGTTGAGTAATCTTCAACCGGCGTGCACTTACCAAAACCGTGCTCGGTGGCAGTAAGAATCAACGTGCCAGGTTTGGCAATTTGCATACTGATGACTTTTGCATCACCCGCCAACTTCATACCACGCACCCCACGAGCGGTACGACCCATTACACGCACATCGCTCTCTTTGAAGCGAATCGCCTTACCGATATTGCTGAACAACATCACTTCTTGTTCGCCATCCGTTAAAGCGGTACCCACCAATTCGTCGTCATCCAATAAATCAACGGCGATAATACCGTTGGCACGAGGACGCGAGAAATCTTTTAACGCAACACGCTTAACAATCGAGTTACGAGTTGCCATGAAGACCACACGATCATCAAACTCATTGACCGGCAATACTGAAGTAATGTGCTCATTCGCTTCTAAAGGTAGGACGTTGACAATTGGCTTACCACGGCTACCACGACTGGCTAAAGGTAACTGCCAAGTTTTCTGCCAGTACAACTTACCTTTGTTAGAGAAGCACAACAACATATCATGCGTACTCGCAACAAACAGTTGCCCTACTTCATCCTCTTCTTTCATTGCCGTTGCCGACTTACCACGTCCACCACGTTTTTGCGCACGATAGTCGCTTAGCGGCTGTGTTTTGATATAACCGTCTTGCGACAAGGTCACAATACGGTCTTCAACCGCAATTAAATCTTCTGCATCTAAATCTTGGTAGCTGTAATCAATTTCAGTACGACGGGCGTCACCGAAGTTTTCAACCACTTCAACCAACTCTTCTTTGACCACTTCAGTCAAACGATCTGGATTTCTTAAAATCTCTAAGAATTCGGCAATTTTAAGAATTAACCCTTTGTACTCTTCAATGATTTTGTCTTGCTCTAAACCGGTTAGACGGTGTAGGCGCATTTCAAGAATGGCTTGCGCTTGCGCAGGCGACAATTTATAAAAAGCGCCTTCTGCACCGAAACCTTCAGGAAGATCTTCGGGACGAACATCTTTCATCTCTACGTTTTCCAGCAGATCCACCACACTGCCAATCGCCCAAGCTTTTTCAAGCATACGTTCTTTGGCAACCGCAGGACTTGGAGAGGCTTTGATTAACTCGATCATCTCATCGATGTTATTCAGAGCAACCGCAAGACCTTCTAAGATATGTGCTTTTTCACGCGCTTTACGTAAATCAAAGATAGTGCGGCGAGTCACAACTTCGCGACGGTGTTTAACAAAGGCTTCAACCACCTGTTTAAGGTTTAACAGCTTAGGCTGACCATCAATCAGCGCCACCATATTCACACCAAACACCGTTTGCATCGACGTTTGCTTGTAAAGGTTATTGATGATTACCTCAGGCACTTCACCACGACGCAATTCAATGACGATACGCATACCGTCTTTATCCGACTCGTCACGAAGACCGGTAATGCCTTCAATCTTCTTCTCTTTGACCAATTCAGCAATACGCTCAATCAGCTTGGCCTTGTTAACCTGATAAGGCAGTTCGTTGACAATGATTTGCGATTTACCGGACTTATCGGTTTCAACACACGTTTTAGAACGAATCTTAACGCGTCCACGACCTGTTTCATAAGCTTCGCGAATTCCAGAAGTACCGTTGATTAAACCGTGTGTAGGGAAATCTGGACCAGGAATGTGTTCCATCAAACCATCGATATCAATATCAGGATTATCAATAAAGGCCAAGCATGCATTAACCGTTTCAGTTAAATTATGTGGCGGAATATTGGTTGCCATACCTACCGCAATCCCCGAAGAACCGTTCACTAGAAGATTGGGAATTCGTGTCGGCAATACGTTTGGTTCTGATTCAGAGCCATCGTAGTTTTCTGAGAAATTAACCGTTTCTTTTTCCAAATCCGCTAACAGCTGGTGTGCGATTTTAGACATACGGATTTCCGTATAACGCATGGCCGCCGGAGAGTCACCATCTACCGAACCGAAGTTACCTTGACCATCAACCAACATATAACGTAACGAGAAAGGCTGGGCCATACGAACGATTGTGTCGTAAACCGCGGTATCGCCATGCGGGTGATATTTACCGATTACATCACCGACAATACGTGCCGATTTCTTATACGGTTTATTAAAATCGTTACTTAATTCATTCATCGCATATAAAACACGACGGTGAACCGGTTTTAAACCATCCCTTACATCCGGTAAAGCTCGCCCTACAATTACGCTCATCGCATAACTTAAATAGGATTGCTCCATCTCATCTTCTAAAGCTATTGGAATAATTTCACGTGCAAACTCTGACATCGAACATCCATCTTTTTGAGTAAAATCTATAAAACAGCAATTATATAGCAAATAACCCGCTTAACGCCAACATAATCTCAAACCTTTCCCCCTATCGAGAATAGCAAAAAACCGCCTGAAGGCCATTTAAATTGAAAATAACGCTTTTTATCAATTTTAGACCGATTAAAAACGCATTAAAAATAGATAATCTCGTATAATTTTCGGTTAAACCTTATTTTTTACGAAAACTTGAGTAGATTAAGAGCAAATTATGGCCGTAGAAAGCACCCAAACGAATAATGCCGATCAAAATGAATTAGACAATTTCAACCGTCTTTCCAATACATGGTGGGATTTAGAAGGTGAATTCGGTGCTTTACATAAAATCAATCCATTTCGTCTAGAATTCATTCAAAAACACCACCCGATTGAGAACCAAAAGATTGTCGATATTGGCTGCGGTGGCGGCATCCTTTCTGAATCGCTTGCGGTTAACGGTGCGGATGTCACCGGGATTGATTTAGCCAATGAGGTGTTAACGGTTGCCAAACTGCACGGCCTGGATTCTGGCGTCAAGGTCAATTACCAGTTAATCGCGGCCGAAGATTTTGCCAATGAGAACACTGAGCAATTCGATATCGTCACCTGCATGGAAATGCTGGAGCATGTTCCAGACCCGGCTTCAATCATTCAAGCCGCGGCGCAATGTGTTAAACCTGGTGGCTGGGTGTTTTTCTCAACCTTAAACCGCAATTACAAATCTTATCTGTTGGCTATCTTTGCCGCCGAGCAAGTTTTAAACTTGGTGCCTAAAGGCACACATACCCACGAAAAATTCATCACCCCTGCGGAAATGGATGCCATGGCACGTCAGGCAGATTTATATTTAAGAGATGCCGCAGGCATTGAATTCAACCCGCTACTGAATCGCTATGGGCTGAACGATGATTTAAGTGTGAATTATCTGTTGGCTTATCAAAAAGCGCTGTAACTCCAATTATCCATACAACAAAAGCAAACCATTACCAATTACTAGAGAAACTTATGTCCATAAAATGTGTTCTATTTGATTTAGACGGCACTCTTTTAGATACCTCCTACGACTTTGCCCACGCATTGAAATTAACTTGCTTAGAATTCGACCAACCGGTTCTTAATTATCAGGATATTCGCAATACGGTATCTAAAGGTGGATTAGCGATGACGCAACTCGCCTTTCCGGGCTTTGAAGGTGAAGCGTTAGAAACACGTCGTCAAACGTTTTTAGCGCATTATATGGACAGCATCAATCATCATACTCAAGTGTTTCCAGGTTTAAATGCCGGTATTGAGCTGCTTGCCCAGAAGAATATTCCGTGGGGCATTGTCACCAACAAACCGACCTATCTGACCGAAGAGCTATTGAAAAACTACCGTTTTGCTAGCGAACCGTTAAGTATCGTTTGCGGCGACACCTTAACAGTAAGAAAGCCCAACCCAGAGCCGATGTTTTTAGCGGCCGAGCAATGTGGTGTAAAACCTGAAGAGTGTATCTATATCGGTGACCACCCAAGAGATATCGAAGCCGGTATTAATTCCGGTATGAAAACCGCTGCGGCCATGTATGGCTATCTGCCTACCGAAGCGACGGCAAAAGACTGGCCTGCGGACTTTTTCTTCCATACCCCGTACGAAGTCACCGAATTCATTGAATCTTTATAAATTAACACTTTAAAAAGTTTAATAAACAACCCAACTAACCGATTGATAAAAAGAGATAAACTATGCAAACTTATTTAATTACGGGTGCGGCTCAAGGCCTAGGCAACGCATTAGCACGACAACTAATTAAATTAAATCATCAAGTCATTCTTTTAGATAAAGAATTAAAGCGCCTTAATGCCTTTTACGATGAAATTGCACAATCTGAATTTGATATCAATTTAGTCGCACTCTATCCAATGGATTTACTGGGTGCCAATATCGATGACTATAAAGCCCTTACAGAGAACCTAGCCAATGAATACGGCCAGATTGATGGAGTGTTTTTGAATGCCGCGATCCTGCCTGCCTTTACCCCCATTGAACACTTTGACTACATGCAATGGTATGAAGTGTTGCATACCAATTTAAATGCAAATTTTCACCTTATCCAACAAACCCTACCGCTACTATCCCTTTCAAATGAAGGGAAAATCATTGCTATTACGGATAACAACATTACCGAACATCCAGCCTATTATGGGGCTTACGGGGTGGCTAAAGCCGGCTTGGAACAATTGATCAAAACCGTTGCCGCCGAAACCAAACAAACAAGTTCACATTGCTACATCGCCAAATTAGAAACCTTTGCCACCGAATCACGCGGCAGACTCTTCCCTGGCGAAAACCCGACAGAACTGACGTCTGCAGAAGATATGGCGAGTTTTATATTGGATTCGGTATTTGACCAACCCATAATGATTACAACAGCGGATTTTGGAACGGTAGAAAAGCTGTGATTTGAAAACTGACCAGGCCTGGTCAGTTTATATTTTCAATAAAAAAGGCAATAAAACCAAAACCGAGCCTGTAATGACAAGTACATATAGATTGTTCACAAAAAAAGGCAAAACTAGAAGAATGATTCCCGCCAAAAAAGGTACTGGGTATTTTTGCTTTTTCCCATACAGAAAGAATCCCAGCCCTATCGAGCTAAAAAACAATCCCCAAACCAGTAGTGATGAATCACCCATATAACCTGCCTAAATAGACTCTAATTCAATTATTTTCCAAACCTTTGTGACTATTGCTTGCCGCCTTTCGCAAGGAGCCAAATAGCAAATGACATCTCTCCCAAAATACTTGGGATTGCGACCAAAGCCAAGAAAACTGAAGCATATATCTGATAATTTGGCAGCATAAAATGTGCAGCGGTATCCAGCATATACATGAAACCCGCAATGACAAGCAAGAAAGCTATGATTTTAGGCTTACCGATGATATTGCCCAACAGCATAAGATGAATACCAAAAAAGAACAGCCCGATAAGCCAAACCGTATTGAAAACATCAACTTGCCTTAGAATCGTATCATTCGTAGTTGAAGTGAAGATCGTTGCAAGCGCAAAGATGGCAACTCCCATAATGGCTGCGTGCATCATCCTAAACAGCATACTCAAAAGAGACAAAACATGTTGTTTGTATAACTCATAAAGAGCCCACGCGATAAGCACATCGAAAACCACCGTTATCAAAAATGCTAAAATGCCCGAGCGTACCAAAATAGGATTTTGCCGAATGGTCGATAGAGGCGCATCAATCAAAGACGCAATCACAAAGAAGTTTGCATAGATAGCGGCAAAGAAAATAATCAAGTAGCTAATGCCTGCTATCAAAGCAAGTGTTCGCTGTTCAAGACTTCTGTTCATTTTCAACTCCTCAAGCATATAGAAATCATTAAACACAACCCTGAAGTAAACAGCCAGCTTAATGATACGGAACACATTGATTTGATTAAGTTTTCAGTCTTGTTGCTTACCTATCAGCTACCTACCATCACCAAACCGAGAGCAATGGTGTAGACAGCTAGGATTAAAGCACTTTCAAAACCGATTCGGCCAATGCCATAGGTCTCTCGTCGTACCATTCCCAAAAGCAGAATGGCCGCCATCAAAATACTCACCAATCCCCATGTCATTTGAACAGGCGCCATATCATGATAGATTGAGCCTTCAGAGTAACCAGCATCAGCCGCGGCGACAACCAACATATTAAAACAGTTAGTACCAAAAATATTGCTTACAGCAAGGGTTAAGGCTCCAATCCGTATTGCTGCTATAGTCGTCACCAATTCCGGTGTAGAGGTAGCTAGAGCAGTCAACAAGCCCCCTACAATGGTATCGGACATCCCGGTATCATCAGCAATCTCTTTTGCCGCTTCCATCAGGACCCAACCTGCCGCACCAGTCAAAATAGCCATACTGATAAAACCCAACCATACTGTCGTCAAACTCCCATGATGATGTTTGTCAGGCTCATCCGAAACGGTCTGATTGGTCTGCCTAGGAAACCACATAGGTCGGGTTTGAGTACGAAGCACTAAGTGCAAACCAAATAGATAAGCTGCCACAATCACGGGGGTGATTGGGTGTACATTCAGCAGGGTAATGGATGGTGTAAAGACGGCAAGCAACGGTAAAGTCAATAATACAATCAGCAGTCCCGCCAGCATGAGGTTAACGGAAGATGCCGCCGCATGCTCCAAATTCGCTTTGCGGTAAACAATATCCGCCACACCAAGAAAAACCAAGTTAACAGCCATACTACCCATGACATTACTCATTGCCAAATCAGGACGTGAATCCACCGCAGCACTCAAGGTCGCGGCAAAGTCAGGCAAAGAAGTCACACCAGCCAACAGTAAAACGCCAAAGAGTGCCTCACCCAAACCTGTCTGGTCGGCCAGCCTATCAGCCAATCGAGCCAGCTGGGTGCCTGCGATGATGATGACCAATGCAGCCACACTAAAAGCGATGATACTAGGTGTTAAGGATGTAAACATACAAGCCTCGAAAAACGATGAAATCGTAAATAATGTTTTAGCAAAACAACATTGTTAAAACCAAACACTAAAATATAGTTTGCCATATTTCATCAATGAAACTACAGCTTTTTACATGGTGTGACGTCATCATTTTTGACACCAATTCAAACGTTACACAGGAGCAGAATGCCAAGCTTTCTAGTTCTTTTTATGTCTTCAGCACCTACTGAATCATCTAAATGCTTAAAGAATACCTTGTGCTTCAAATCACCATTTCACTTATTTATGGGAATATCTTTTTGTGACTAAACATTTAAGCTAAGCGGCTGGGCTTTAGCGCGGTCGGGTTGAGTGTATTGCTAGGTGTGCTAGTTTTGCTTTATTAGAAATTGATTTCTTGTTTAGGTACACCATAGAACAAAGACTAAGCACTCGCGTAAAGTTAATGGCAGTGATAAGTACCGTTCTTAGTATCATTGTGGCATCCTTCTGAATTGGTGCGTCCAGAGTGCCCATAGGCAAGGCTTGAAATAAATATAATTAGTAATGAAGTAACGATAGTTTTTTTCATTGGAAAGTACCCTTTTAATCAATTATTTATTATTGACACCTAACGCCGCGCTCTGCGGCAAATTTGAAGCGCAGCGGAAAATTTGTCCGACAGCAGTGCTTTGTTAGAACCCCCTCATTGGCTGATCACTTCCTCACCGTCACCCGAGATTTCATTATCTTTGAAATATTCAATTATCATTTGCCTATTGTCGTAGGTAAGACTGTACCAACTTTCTTTCCAAGCGGTAAAAGCGTGCCATGAACGACCGAATATTTGTTTTTTTGACATATTTCCAAAAGATGTGCTCACAGCAGATAAGTAGACTTCTTCTAGTGAAGTGTCCTTTATGTCCATAATTGAACCTAAATGAATCAGCCACTTAGCCAAATGTACGTATTGATTCCAAGCACCATTTTCAGAAGTAAAATTATCTTTTCTCTTCAGAACATCTTTCAGGAACCTCACAACATCAGGATGAGATATTAAAATTCCATTTGAGGATAATGTTGCAACAATCTCGAAGAATGAATCGCTTTTCTTTAAATAAGCATCGGTGAACTTCTTTGTGCCTTCAAGCACTGGCATTAATAGGTTTCTAGACTTTGCTACACGGTCTTTAATACTACTATGTTTGCTTAGAATTTTAGATATAAAATCATCGATTTCGGTATTATCTATAACCCGCAGACCATAGCTTCTATCGTAATAGTCTTTAACATTTTGATCTACCTCACTCCGCGATAAAAAGAATAAGTTTTGCCTGTTTATATCGTGAATTCGATTAGATCTTTGGTTATTCAAAATGGCTCTAAAATTGATATCTCCGAGGGAGTAACCAATTATTATCGTAGTATTTTCCTCAATCAGAGTCTGAATTTTCTTCGAAAAATAATCCGGTCGATTTATAAAACGAAAGTAATCATCAGCTGTAACAACCATTTTCTTTGGGTGTTTAACTGAACCATGCACATGATATATCTGAACACCCTTAGGCTGTCTATTTACTGGATAACCGATAGAGTATGATGTTGATTCTTTATCTTCTAGCAGCCCCTTTTCGATCAACTCATCGTAATTAGTCGTTATGAATTTCAAATCAGAAAATTCTTCAACGAACTTTTTTACCTTGTCCGAACTTTTTCCTAATTTTAATTTGCGAATAATCTTTGCTATTTCCGTGTGTAGGCACTTGCCTTCAGACTGCATCCTTACTTGTATTATGCTAGCGCATTCCTCTAGCGGCATCACTGGCTTATTGTCGGGAAATAACTGCTCAATAAGTTCGTCACCATTTTCAATTTTTTTCGCACATTTTTGCAACAGACTTAACCATGACGGTGCTTTCAAATCGGTTAAATGCATAGAAAACCCCGTCCCTACAAACATACATATCGATTTTGATTCTAATGCATAGGCTAATTCATAGTAGGAATCCAATTTTACTCTCCATGTTTAGATGATGCTGAGCGGGCTTCTAACGTTTAAGCTAACCGGTCGCGCGTTAGCGCGGTCAGGTTGAGTGTATTGTTAAGCGAATTTGCCTTCATTTGCCCAATGCTCTTCCGTGATGATGATTAATTGGATGCCTGAATTACGGTATTCCATAGCTTTTTCAATTTTCCTTCCAAAGGTCTCATGTGCCCAACTATCTGTCACATAAGTTCCAAGCACTAAGTAATCAAGAGTTTTGGTAACACTTTTTGCATTGACGCCGCCTAAACTTTCGGTCGCCGACTGGCATTGCTTGCGATTGCCAAAGGCACAAGTACCAGTGAATAAAAAAGATTTGTTTTCAAATACTATTGGAGGCATTGGTTCGTTTATTGGCAGGGATGATGTTTTTGCTAATTCACCTATTTCAGAACTTTCTCCTGATACTGTGTTCAGGATATTCATAAGCTCAGCGGATTCTTCTGAATCCAAAACTCCATCCTTGAGCATAGAGCCAACTTTTTCTAAAAGGTTAACAATTATAGGGTTTTCACTAGACTGTCTATTCTGGACAAGCCAGCCCATAAGAAACTCTGCTTCAGTTTGGTCAACTTTACCATCAGCAATAAGCCCTTTACTTAAACCAATTAAAGTGTCTATTTGACGGTCTTGAATATTCTTTTTATTAAATCTAGTGAAAATGTCCATTGGTATATTCTCAATTTATTCGCTTAACGCCCAAATAACCGGCGCACGTTAGTGCGTCCGACGCCTGTAAGGCGTGTTGTTAATTTGCTTGTTAAGTGCCTTTATTTCTAAGTCAATTTTTTTTAGTTGTTTTTCTATTAGTTCATCTTGCTTTGGTTGGACTTTAAATTGCCACATGAAAAAACCAAAAGAAATGATTGCAATAGATACTCCGACGCCACCATTTATTATGGACATATAGAATTTTTTGTTTTCTGGGTCTATTTCAGCTTTTCGCTCAAGTATTTCTATTCTTACTTGTTGGTCAACAGTTGGTTTTTTAAGCTTTTTTAGTATTTCAAGCTCTTCATGTACAGCAAATGTTCTGTCTAGATGAGTGTTATAAGTAGAGACAAAAGCGACCATGCATGCGAACAGCAACGCCAAACCAAATAACGCATAAAATTTGTATATATTGTCTGTTGGAATTGGAACTCTAGTGTTCATCTGTGCTCCTTACACTTAACGTTTAAGCTAACCGGCCGCGCGTGAGCGCGGTCAGGTTGAGTGAATTGTTATGTGTTGTCATATTTCGCAATGGCCTCCAAACATAATGTATCTACCCGTTTAATAACAATTAAAACTTTGCCGATAATGGTTCTAAACTCATTTCTCATAAGTTCACGGATTAATTCATCCTGCATCCATGAATCATATTCAACTCGCCTTTTATTTGCGTGACTTAAATTCCCGTAAATAAAAGTCTCCATTATTTCACGATGAGTTAACGAACGATTTATATTGATGTTTGATTTTCTATCAAGGAAACCATTGAGTGCAGACCTAGCTTCTTCAAATTTATTTAAAAGTTCATTGTCATTTATTTTTTCTCGAAAGCTGAAACTCATTTGGTTAAAAGAAATGAATTCATTATTTTGAATAAAAAATCTGAATGTTAGAAGATATGCATCGATATGCTCTTGATTTGGACCCTTGTCTAATAATACATGTCCATTTTCACCCCAGATTATTTTGACACTTGTGGGTTTAGACATTTCTTTAGCAAAAGTGCTATTGAGAAGCTTCGTTGCTTTTCCATGAAAAAACTTAAACGATTCTAGATTATCCAAATAGCTCTCCAAGTTTACACACAACGCTTCAATAACCGGCAGCTGGAACGTAGCGAAGCGCAGTGTAAGCTGTCCGGCGCCAAAGGCGCGAAGTTGATTGACTTGTTAGTTTTATTCCTCGTACTCCCATTCGTCTTCTTCAATGAGCTTGTCGAGTTTCTTTCTGACGTCTGAAGCAACCAGCTCTTCATATGTTGCACCTGCGCCCTGTTTTTTCCAATGCCCCATGCTTGGGTTGCCGACAGTTAAAGTCTCGCTATCTCCATTAAGCTTAACTACAGCTCCATCAGGTGCATCTAGGATTTCTTCGGCTTGCTCTTTAGTGACTCCAAAATAAAATCCCCAGCCACCTGTCTGTTGCTTTTGTAATAACCTGCTTCTTCAATTTACTACTCCAAAACTAACATTTAGTATAAGGCAAATATGCCTTAATATTGTTTATTAGAAAGATATTCAGGCAACTTTAGTGAAATATCTGTCTCTATTGTTTTGACAGATTATCATGTATTATCGATAAATCTATTCAATACGATATAAATATCAATGCAATGAATACTACATCAAACAGAACTTCATTACTAGAAGAAATGCGTAGTCAATTACGTCGTGAAGGATATGCTTATTCAACTGAGAATACTTATTGCGATTGGGTCAAGCGGTTTGTAAAATTTCACTCGA